>NZ_CP054916.1:4275000-5715000 GCF_013364155.1 Streptomyces sp. NA02950
CCGTTCGCCACTAATCCCCGGCCGAAACCGGTTCATCGTTCGACTTGCATGTGTTAAGCACGCCGCCAGCGTTCGTCCTGAGCCAGGATCAAACTCTCCGTGAATGCTTCCGGGATATCCCGGTCAACACTGCACGAGAGCGGAACCATCGGAGGAATAGTCCGACGGTTCACAGCGTCCTCGCTGTGTGTGTTTCTTCAAAGGAACCTCGACCACATCGACGATGCGGACGGGGTATCAACATATCTGGCGTTGACTTTTGGCACGCTGTTGAGTTCTCAAGGAACGGACGCTTCCTTCGAAACCGTTTCACCGGTTTCTCCGGGCTTCCCTTCGGTGTTTCCAACCTTACCAGATCCGTTTTCCGGTCCGTTTCCGAACCGCATTCCGTTTCCGGCCCCCTGTTGGAGCGGGGTTTCGCGCCTTCCGGCGTGTTCACTACTTTAGCGGATTCCCCCCGATGCTCATAATCGAGCTTTCGAACCGAATTCCGGCATGCCGAAATTCATCCCGAGGAGGGGCCGTGCAGTAGTGGTTTGCCGCCGGTGCGGCTCGAGTGCGTACCGGAGAACCGTTACGGCTCCGTGGCAGCTCGGAGAACATTACGGATCGCGCATGGCAGTGTCAACCCGTGTCGGCCGAATGCCTCAGTCGAGGTCGTTCAGCCGTCCCCCGGCGTCGGGTTGGTCCTCCTCCACCCGGCGCAGCACCCGCGTCAGCATCTCGCCGAGGGCGCCGCGTTCCTCGCTGGAGAGGTCCTGGAGCAGGTCCTCCTCGAAGACCGTCGCGCGGCGCATCGCCTCGAGCCACTTCTCCCGGCCGTCGGCGGTCAGCTCGACGATGACCCGGACCCGATTGCTCTCATCACGCTCACGGGTGACAAGCCCTTCATTCACCATGCGGTCGATCCGGTGGGTCATGGCGGCGGGGGTGAGCCCGAGTCGCTTGGCCAGGTCGCCGGGGCCGAGCTGGTACGGCGCGCCGGAGAGGACGAGGGCCTTGAGGACCTCCCACTCGGCGTTGGTGATGCCGAGGGTCGCGGACTGGCGGCCGTAGGCCACGTTCATCCGCCGGGTGAGCCGGCTGAGGGCGCTGACCACCTGCTCCACCTGCGGGTCCAGGTCGTGGAATTCGCGCTGGTAGGCCGCGATCTGCTCGTCGAGGCTCAGCAGGTCGTCCTGGTCGGGGGTCTCAGGCATGCCGCGCAGTATGACACGAAACTCATTGGCGCCGAAGTCCTTCGTTGTGTACTCTTCACCTTCGAAGTTTAGGTTCAAAGTCTTCATGCTTCGACTGTCCGGACTTCATCCCTGTTCATCGACACCCCTGGGCCCCGTGGGCCCTCTTCGACCTAGGTAGGTGAGTGTGACCACCGCGATGGGCGCAGCGCTGCGCCGGATCCAGCTGGGCAACGCGCTGAGCGCGTTCGGCAACGGCTTCACTGTTCCGTTCCTCTTCGTCTATGTGGCGCAGGTGCGGGACCTCGGCGCGAATACGGCGGGCCTGGTGCTCGCCACGTTCGCGGTGGCCGCGCTTGTTGTGCTGCCCTTCACCGGTCGGGTGATCGACCGGCGGGGGCCGCTGCCCGTTGCCGTCGTGGGTGCGGTCGCCGCCGCCGTCGGATCGATGGGGCTCGGCCTGGCCTCGAGCGAGCCGCTGGTCATCGCCGCGGCCGGAGTGCTCGGCGCGGGTATGGCGGTCATCCAGCCCGCGCTGGCCACGCTGATCGTGTGGTGCTCGACGACGGTCACCCGCTCGCGCGCGTTCGCCACGCAGTTCTTCCTCAGCAACCTCGGCCTCGGGGTCGGCGGGTTGTTCGGCGGGCTCCTGGTGGACACCTCCTCGCCGTCCAGCTTCGTGCGGCTCTTCGCGATCGACGCGGCGATGTTCCTGGTGCTGGGCGCGGCGGTCGCCACGGTGCGGCTGGCGAAGGCGCCGGTCTTCGCGGATGCGGTTCCTAGGAACGAGAGCGTGGACGCCCGGGGCGGCTGGCGCGCCCTGCTCCGCGACCGCGCCATGGTGCAGCTCTGTGTGCTGGGCTTCGTGATGTTCTTCGCCTGCTACGGGCAGTTCGAGTCCGGGCTGTCGGCGTTCGCGGTCGAGGTCGCGCATGTCTCGCCCGCGATGCTGGGTGTCGCGCTGGCCGCGAACACGGCGGCCATCGTGCTGGCGCAGTTCGTGGTGCTCAGGCTGGTCGAGCGGCGCCGTCGCAGCCGGGTGATCGCGCTGGTCGGCCTGGTGTGGACGGCCGCGTGGGTCGTCGCGGGGGCCGCCGGGCTGGTCCCGGGGAGCCAGGTGCTGGGCACCGCCGCGATCATCTCGGCGTACGCGCTCTTCGGGCTCGGTGAGTCGATGCTGTCGCCCACGGTCGCCCCGCTGGTCGCGGATCTGGCACCGCCGTCCCTGATCGGGCAGTACAACTCCGCGTTCTCGCTGGTGAAACAGCTCGCGCTGGCGGTCGGTCCGGCGGTCGGCGGGCTGCTGGCCGGTGCCGGTCTGTACGGGGCGTACATCGCGTCACTGATCGTCTGCTCGCTCGGTGTCACGGTGCTCGGTCTGCGGCTGGGCCGCGGGCTCACGGCCCGGCAGGACAATCCGCTGCGGGTCGTCGCCGGTGCCTCGGTGCCCGCGCCCCGTAAGGAGTCGGCGGAGCCCAAGGAGCCGTCGGAGACGGTGACCACCGCGGCCTGAGGCGCTCAGCCGCGGCCGTGACCCCGATATCGCCCTCGTGGTCGCCCTGGTGGCAGTGGTACCGCTCGCCACCAGGGCGATGTTGTCGGCTGATCCGCTCGCCCTTGCGTCGCGCTAACCCGCCGGAAGGGCGAATTCGCACCACACCGCCTTACCGCCGCCCGGGGTGCGGCGGCAGCCCCAGGACGAGGCGATGGTCGCGACGATCGAGATCCCACGCCCGGCCTCGTCCACCGGTTCGGCCCGGCGGCGGCGCGGCAGATGCTCATCGCCGTCCGTCACCTCGATGATCAGGCGGCGGTCGGTGCGGCGCAGCCGCAGCCGCATCGGGGGCGTGCCGTGCTGGAGGGAGTTGGCGACCAGCTCGCTGACGGCCAGGACGCCCAGGTCGCGCAGCTCGGTGGGGAAGCGCCAGCTGGCCAGGACGCCCGAGGCGAAGGCGCGGGCGCGCGGTGCGGCTTCCACCCCGCCGAGCAGATCCAGCGCCGCGTTGTGGAAGAGCTCCGCGTCATGGCCGGTGCGGGCGGGGTGCTGGAGGACCAGCACGGCCACGTCGTCGTCGTGCTCCGCGGTGATGCCCAGCGCCCGGATCAGCCGGTCGCACATCACCTGGGGCGAGCCGGTCGCCCCCGCGAAGACCCGCTCGAGCGCGGCCACACCGTCGTAGATGTCCTTGTCGCGGCGCTCGACCAGGCCGTCGGTGTAGAGAACGGCGCCGGCACCGGGGCCGAACGGGACGGAGCCGGAGGTGTGCAGCCAGCCTCCGGTGCCGAGCGGCGGGCCGGTCGGTTCGGCGGCGCGGCGCACGGTGCCGTCCGGGTCGCGGACCAGGATCGGCAGATGGCCCGCGGAGGCGTAGACGAGACGGCCCTCGTTGGGGTCGTGGACGGCGTAGACGCAGGTGGCGATCTGGTTGGCGTCGATCTCGGCGGCCAGGCCGTCGAGCAGTTGCAGCACTTCGTGCGGGGGCAGGTCCAGCCGGGCGTAGGCCCGGACGGCGGTGCGCAGCTGGCCCATGACGGCGGCGGCCCGCACACCGCGGCCCATGACATCGCCGATGACCAGCGCGGTGCGCCCGGCGCCGAGGGTGATGACGTCGTACCAGTCGCCGCCCACGGCGGCTTCGGTGCCGCCCGGCTGGTAGGTGGCGGCGATCCTGAGGTCGTCGGGCTGCTCCAGCTCCTGGGGCAGCAGGCTGCGCTGGAGGGTGACGGCGGCCTCGCGCTGGAGTCGCTCACTGGCGCGCAGCCGCTCGGCGGCCTCGACCTGGTCGGTGACGTCCGCGCCGAAGACGAGCACACCGCGGACGGGGGCGGTGGTCTCCGGGGCGGGGGTGTCGGCGTCGGGTCGGACCGTCGCCGCCGTGTCGTCGGTCGCCGCGGTCACGGTCGGCTGGGCGGCGGGCGCCCGGTCGGGGGCGGCCGGCGCCGGGAGCGCCATCTCGATCGGGGAGCAGGTGAAGGTGTAGTAGCCGTGGCGGGACCGTCCGCCGCCCGCGGCCGGCGCCTCCGGCTCGGAGCCCGGTGCGGTGCCGGGCCCGGCCCCGGGCCCGGAATCGGCCGCGGACACCCGCCGGGACTTGACCGTACGGGGCTTGCCGCTGCGCAGGACCTGGTCCATGAGCGGCAGCAGTCCCAGCTCGCTCAGCTCCGGCAGGGCCTGACGGGCGGGTGTGCCGGGCGGGCGGCGGCCGAAAAGGTCGGCATAGGCGTCGTTGGTGTAGGCGATGCGGTGGTCAGGGCCGTAGACGACCGCGACCAGGGCCGGGACCTGGCCGAGGACATCGTGGACGGACAGCCCGTCGAGGGTCGGGACGGCGGCGGGGGCCTCGGCCTCCGGGGCGGCCACCGCCGCGGGGGCCGCTGCGCCGCGCGCCGCGGGATCGGCGCGCTCGCCCCGGGCCGCGGGGACGGAGCCGCCGCCCGATGCGGGCGCGGGCTGCGGACGCCGCGCGCCGCGGTCGGCGCGCGAGCCGATGCGTCGCTGGGTTCGGGGGAGCCGGGCGCTCCAGCGCGTGAAGTTCACTGCGGATTACCTCGCGGGGTGGTGGCTGAGCAGCGCGCCGGCGCGGGATCGGGGAGATGGGTGCGGATACGGGGGACGGCCCCCGGGGGAATGCAGCAAACTTCCGAATCCTCGCGATTGTCACTCTTTGCAGATACGAGCCCACCCATGGTCACACGTCCAGTGTGGCCGACCGGACTGACATCCGTCAGACGCCGATCGTGGGAGGGGAGTTCCCGGCTCCGCTCGCGGGGATCAACTGGCTTCGGGATGGCGACCGGTGTCCGCGGCGAGTTTGAACTCGGCGCGCGGGTTCTCCAGCGACCCGAGCGAGACGATCTCCCGTTTGAACAGCCCCGACAGGATCCACTCGGCCAGGACGCGTGCCTTACGGTTGAAGGTCGGCACTCGGCTGAGGTGGTAGACGCGGTGCATGAACCAGGCCGGATACCCCTTCAGCTTCCGTCCGTAGACATGCGCGACACCTCTGTGGAGGCCCAGGGAGGCCACCGAGCCGACGTACTTGTGCGCGTAGTCCTGGAGCGGCCTGCCGTGCATCGAGGCGATGAGGTTCTCGGCGAGGACCTTGGTCTGGCGGACGGCGTGCTGCGCGTTGGGCGCGCATTCGGTGCCGGGCTCCTCCGCCGTACGGTCCGGGACGGCCGCGGCGTCCCCGGCCGCCCACGCGTGCTCCACGCCGTCCACCTGGAGCGCCGCCGTGCACTTGAGGCGGCCGCGCATGTTCCGCGGCAGATCGGTGGAGGCCAGGATCGGATGCGGTTTGACGCCCGCGGTCCACACCAGGGTGCGGGTGGGGAAGCGTGAGCCGTCGCTCAGGACGGCGACACGGTTCTCGCAGGAGTCGAGCCGGGTCTCCAGGCGTACGTCGATGTTGCGGCTGCGCAGCTCGCGCACGGCGTACTGGCCCATCTCCTCACCGACCTCGGGGAGGATCCGTCCGGTGGCCTCCACCAGGATCCATTTCAGGTCCTCGGGCGCGATGTTGTGGTAGTAGCGGACGGCGAACCGGGCCATGTCCTCCAGCTCGCCGAGCGCCTCGACGCCCGCGTACCCGCCGCCGACGAACACGAAGGTCAGCGCCGCGTCGCGGATGTCGGGATCCCGGGTCGAGGAGGCGATGTCCAGTTGTTCGAGCACGTGGTTGCGCAGCCCGATGGCCTCCTCGACGGTCTTGAAGCCGATGCCGAACTCGGCGAGGCCGGGGACCGGGAGGGTGCGGGAGACGGAGCCGGGGGCGAGGACCAGCTCGTCGTAGTGGATCTCGATCGAGCCGGTGCCCTCCTCCTCGGTGGCGAGGGTTCTGACGGTCGCCGTGCGTTTGCCGTGATGGATCGCGGTGGCCTCGCCGATGACGACCTTGCACTCGGGCAGGACGCGGCGCAGCGGCACCACGACATGGCGCGGGGAGATGGACCCGGCCGCCGCTTCGGGGAGGAACGGCTGATAGGTCATGTACGGCTCGGGGTCGACCACGATGACCTGTACGTCGCCTTGCCTCAGCTCTCGCTTCAGCTTCCGCTGGAGGCGCAGCGCGGTGTACATCCCGACGTAGCCACCGCCGACAACGAGAATGCGCGCAGGTTCCTTCACCCTCCCATGAGGCACGCACAGCCGCAGTTTGTCCACAGCCCCGACGAATTGTGTGACCGCAGGGCGTGGCGCGACCGGAGGCCGGGATTCGCCTGGACGTGCGAAAGGTACGCAGGTCAGCACGGGGGCGCAGGGCGGGGAGCGGACGGAATGGCGGGAAATGGCACGCGACTGCTCCGACTGGGGGGCGGTCTGTCCGGACCTACCCCCTTCTTTCTTGACCTGGGCTCAACTATGTTCGTACTTCGTCGGGGTTGTGACTGCCCCGGCAGTCTGGGCGGGGAGTCTCCGGGGGGAGACGTCATTACCGGGGGATCACTTATGCACCTTCAGGGTTCGTCATGGTCCGCAGCCGTCGCTTCTTCGGACGGGAACGGGGGCCGGAGCACTCCGCTGCGCGTGGACGCGCAGCGCAATCTCGAGCATGTTCTACGCGCGGCGCGCGAGGTCTTCGGGGAGCTGGGGTACGGGGCTCCGATGGAGGACGTGGCACGGCGGGCGCGGGTCGGGGTGGGCACCGTCTACCGGCGGTTCCCCAGCAAGGACGTGCTCGTGCGCCGGATAGCCGAGGAGGAGACGGCCCGGCTCACGGACCAGGCCCGCTCGGCGCTGGGGCAGGAGAACGAGCCGTGGTCCGCGCTGGCCCGGTTCCTGCGCACATCGGTGGCGTCCGGCGCGGGCCGGCTGCTGCCGCCGCAGGTGCTGCGGGTCGGGGTCGATGTGGAGGCCGAGATCCGGGTGCCGCAGCAGCGGCAGGCGGCTTTAGCCACCACGGCGGCCCCGACGGCCCAGCCGGAGCTGCGGCTGGTCGAGCAACCGCCCGCACCGCAGGACGAGCCGGACGACGCGGGAGCGGCGGCGCTGCTCGAGGTCGTCGGGCAGCTGGTGGAGCGGGCACGGGCCGCGGGCGAGCTGCGCCCGGATGTGACGGTCGCGGATGTGCTGCTGGTCATCGCCACGGCGGCGCCCTCGTTGCCGGACGCGGCGCACCAGGCCGCGGCGTCGGCACGACTGCTGGACATCCTGCTGGACGGACTGCGGTCACGCCCCGCCGGATGAGGTGACGTTGGCGCCGCCCGGTGTACGCGGGGCGGCGTGGGCCACGCCGGGTCCATCAGGCGTATGACGTCCATCGGGCGTAGACGGCCGGGCGAGCGGTGCCCGGCCGTCTACGGAGCGGCGTGCCGCGGCGTCGTTCGGCCGGGGGCCCGCGTTGGTCTCCCGTCTGTTTCTGCCTGCCGTGGATGTGCGGGCTGCGGTGTGCGGCGTGTGGCCGCGTCCGGCGGGGGCGTGACGGTTCCGGCGGTCGGGGGCCCGCACGGTCTCGCGTTCGCCCATGGGTCGTTCGCCCATAGGTTTCGGGTTCGTGCGCCACGCCTTCCCCGTACGGGTGAACGTACGCCTGCGTCGTCCGGGATTCATTTGTCGCCTTTCGACGCCTGGGGGCGCAGCGACCGGCGGTGTTCGGGCGCTGGCCGAGGCGTGCGTGTCTCAGCCGGTGGCCGAGGTCCGGTCCGGGGCGTCGGAGGGGCCCGCGTCCACGGGGTGGCCGAGTCGGCTCAGGGCGTCGTCGAGCAGGGCGATGACCTGCTCGACGGAGAGTGCCGAGCCCTCCGCGCGCAGTTCCCCGACCATCGGCCGGCCCAGCGTCTCGGCGGCCTGTGCCACGGTCCGGCCGGTCTCCTCCAGCATCAGCGGTGAGCGCGGCAGCCTGCCGCGCCAGCTGTCGGCCGCACCCAGCAGCCGCGCGGCGAGCCCTTCCTCTCCGCAGCCGGTCAGGACCTGCGCGGCGGACTCGGCCTGCTGAGCCATCAGCGTCTCGGTGCAGCTCGCCTCGGCGCCGCGGACCAGGGTGTCGCGCAGCGCACGCAGTCCGGCGGGCCGATCGCCCTCGGCCGCGAGGATGCGGCCGCTCAGGCCGTGGGCGACGACCCAGAACTGCGGTGGCAGGGTGCCGCGCTCGGCCCAGTACATCGCCTTGTCGTAGTACGTCCTGGCCTCGGCCACCTCACCGCGGACCAGGTGCGCGACACCGCGCAGCATCTGGTTGAAGGAGCGCACGTCCAGCGCGCCACAGCGTTCCGCCTCCTCCTCGGAGCGGTCGACCAGCTTCATCATTCCCTCGTGGTCGCCCTCGTGCAGGGCGAGATCGGCGAGGCGGGTGTAGAGGAACGGCACTTCGGTCTGCGCCCCGAGTTCCCGGGCGAGCCGCTGTGCCTCCTCATAGGCGGCCCGCGCCTCGGTGAACCGGCCGCGGAGCGTGGCGATCTCGCCGAATGCGCCCTCCACCTGGGCGAGCATCCAGCGGTCTCCGACGAGGGTGCTCAGCTCGCGAAGCTCGGTCCAGTGGCGATCGGTGTTCTCGATGCCGCCGGGCATGTCGATCGCCAGATGGGTGCGGAACATGAGCGCCACGCCGAGCGCCCAGTCGTCGCCGTACTTCCGGCAGTTGGCCACCGTCTGGTCCATCAGCGGCATCACCCCGGAGTGACCGTTGATGACAAAACCGGAGAACGGCCAGAGCATCGCGGGGAAACGGGCGCTCCGGGGGCCGGGGTGGGCACTGTAGGCGTCGCGGATCCGCTCGGCTCCGATCCGTGTCCTCTCGTCGTGCAGATCCGATCCGCCGTGCTCGGCGAGCAGAAAGAAGTAGAGCAGCCGCAGGTCCATGAACTGCCAGTACCGGGTGGTGGCCGGGTCGATGCCGTCCGTGCCGTCGGGGACCTCGGCGGGGACGGGGCCCGGGCCGCCGTACGGACCGGGTCCGTCCGCGGTGATCCGGTCGCCCGGGAAGTCCGCGCCGTCCGGGAGGTTTTCCAGGATCAGGGCGCTACGGGTCCAGGCGGCGCCCTCGTCGCGGTAGTTGCGCAGCCACCAGAACCAGCCCAGGGCGAAGATGATCGCGAAGAGGTTGTCCTCGTCACGTGCGGTCAGCGAACGCTGAAGAGCGGCCCGGATGTTGTCGAGATCGGTCTCGACACGGCGCAGCCACGGCAGTTGTTCGGCCGAGCGCAGGCGTGGCTCGGCGGCGCGGACGAAGTCCCGGAACCAGGCGGTGTGACGGGTGAGGGCGGCGGCGTGGTCGGCGCGGGCGGCCTGGTCCTCGATGGCCCGTTCCGTCGCGTATTCGTGGATCGTCTCCAGCATGCGGTAGCGGGCCTCGCCCGCCGGGGCGGACGGATCGGCGGCCGGGGGCTGCCCGGGGTGGTCGACGACCAGGAGGGACTTGTCGGCCAGCGCCCCGAGCAGTTCCAGGACGTCATGGGGCGCGATCTGCGCACCAGGGTGTGCATGGAAGCGCGAGGGGGCGTGTGCGTCGGCGTACGAGCCCTCGCCACCGCCGGCACCCGTGTCGGGTTCGGTGGCGTGGGTGGCGGGCCCGACAGGGTGATCGGTGGGTTCGGCGGCACCGGGCGGCGCGTCCGCGCACACCGCCTCCGCCGCCGCCAGGCTCCAGCCGCCCGCGAAGACCGAGGCCCGGCGCAGCACGGTGCGTTCACGCTCGTCGAGGAGTTCCCAGGACCAGTCGACCACCGCTCTGAGGGTCTGCTGGCGCGGCAGAACGGTTCTGCTGCCGCTGGTGAGCAGACGGAACCGGTCGTCGAGCCGGTCGGCGATCTGGCGCGGGGTGAGCAACCGCAGCCGGGCCGCGGCCAGTTCGATCGCCAGCGGCAGACCGTCCAGGCGGCGGCAGATCTCGGCGACCGCCTCCGCCGTCGCCGGGTCCGCCGCCGGGTCGAAGCCGGGGCGCACGCTCCCGGCGCGCTCCACGAACAGCTGGTGGGCGGGGATCGGAGGCAGCGGCTCCAGGGGCCGTACGACCTCGCCGGGCACACCCAGCGGCTCACGGCTGGTGGCGAGCACGGTCACGCCCGGACAGTGCGCGAGCAGGGTCTCGGTGAGCCGCGCCGCGGTGTCGATGACGTGCTCGCAGTTGTCGAGCAGGAGCAGCAGGGTGCGGTCGGCGCAGTACTCGACGAGGCGGCCGGTCGGATCGGCGCCGTCCGAACTGCTCGTACGGCCCTCAAGACCGGAGGCGAGCAGTGCCGTCTCGCGGCGGCCCACCGCGCTCAGCACGGCGCCGGGGACGGCCGCGGGTTGGTCCAGCGGGGCGAGTTCGGCGACCCACACACCGTCCGGATAGCCGTCCGTCACGGACGCGGCGATCTCCTCGGACAGCCGGGTCTTGCCGGATCCGCCGGGTCCGGTGAGGGTGACCAGCCGGGCGCCGCCCAGGTCCTGGCGCAGGGCGCCGATCTCGCCCTGACGGCCGACGAAGCTGGTGAGACGGGCGCGGATGTTGTGGTGCGGGGGTGCCGGGGCGGTGGGGCCCCGGGGCGGGGCCGACGGCGGGGGTGAGGCGGGTCGAGGGGCCTCGTCCTGGCCGTCGGCGCGCGGCGCGCTCCCCCTGGCGGGCGCCGCGCCGCTGGTGGCGGCGGGCGCTGCTCCGTGGGTAGCGGCGGGCGCTGCTCCGCGGGTAGCGGCGGGCGCTGCTCCACCGGCGACGGCGGGCTCCCAGATGGCGGGCGTGCCGTCCGCCAGCAGCATCTGCCGGTGGAGTTCCTTCAGCTCCGCGCCCGGGTCCGTGCCGAGCCGGTCGGCGAGGATCCGGCGCACCTGCTCGTACGCGGTGAGGGCGTCGGCGTGGTGACCGGCCGCGCGCAGCGCCCGGATCAGCTGCGCATGGCACGTTTCGTCCAGCGGATGGTCGGCGACCAGCTCCCGCAACTCGGGTATCAGGTCCACGGCGCGGCCGAGCGCGAGGTCGGCGTCGATCCGGCGGCGCAGGGCGGTCAGCCGCAGCGCCTCGGGGCGGGCGGCGGCCGCGTCCCGGTCCGGGAGGTCCGCGAGGGCGGCGCCGCGCCACAGGGCGAGTGCCTGGCGGAAGGCGGTGGCGGCCGTCCCGGGGTCGTCGGCGTCGAGGGCGCGTTTGCCGTCCTGGGTCAGCCGCTCGAAGCGCAGCAGGTCGACGTCGTCGTGGGGGGTGGCCGTGGCGAGGCGGTAGCCGCCGGGTGAGGAGACGACGGCGTCCTTGCCGATGACCCGGCGCAGCCGGCCGACGAGCGCCTGGAGTGCGGCGGGCGCGTCGTGCGGGGGCTCGTCGGCCCACACCTCGTCGATGAGGACGTCGACGGGGACCGGCGCGGAGCGTGCGGCGCGCAGGGCGAGCGCGGCGAGCAGCGCGCGGATCCGGGGTCCGCCGAGGGGCAGGGCGTGCCCCTGTTCGTCGCGCGCTTCGCTGGTGCCGAGGATCAGATACCGCACGGGGGCCATTCTCCTAGGTTGCCGATCGCGGAGCGGGATGTCGGGGCGGGCGGGATCGTGCCCGGCACACCTGGGGCAGACCTCATGGTCGTGCACGGGCGACGGAACGAGCCGTTCCAACCGGTCGGAGCGCTGAACCGGATGTCGGCCAACCGTTTTGCGCCCCCTCCGCCCGGCCGTTCGGCCGACGGGGAACGCGCCGGTGGCGCCGCCCGCCCCCTTGGACGGGCACCCCCGTGTCCCGGGCCGGGCGTGCGTCCTCCGGAGCCCCCCACGGGGGCGACCGCTTCGGCCCGGTCCGTCCGCTCCGGTCACCGCCGATGCCCACGACCACCCCGCGAACGCTCCGCACCAGCCGCCCGGCCACCGCGACCGCCCGAACGCCCAGCCGTCCAGCCGTCCAGCCGTCCGCGAAGCCGTCGCCGCATGCTCCGCACCCCAACCCACCACCCAACACCCCGCGGCCCCCGCCCCGCACCCCAATTACCCGCGGGCGGGGAGACGCCGGGGAGGCACCGTGGGCGCGCCCGCGCCCCGTCACAGGCTCGGTCGCGGCACTCCGCCCGCCACCGCGCGCTGCCGCGGGGCCGCCGTGCCCGTCCAGCAGGTGCCACGGCGGGCGACCAGCCGCCGCAGCCACACCTCGGTGGAGACGAGTTCGGCCAGGCCGTCCAGGGGCAGCCGCTCGCCCTGGGACGCCGCGCGCAGCGCCTTGCGGACGACATGGGCCTCGACCAGGCCCGCGTCGGCCAGCAGCGGCGCGTCGAACAGGGCCAGCAGATCGCCGACCCAGGTGCGCATACCGGTCCGTACGGCGGCGGTGTGGGCGGCGTGGGAGGTGGCGCCCCACCCGGCGGGGAGGTCCCGGATACCGGTTCCGGAGAGGACCGCGCGCAGGACGGCGGCGCGCGCCCCCGGTTGCACACGAAGCGCTTCGGGGAGCGCGCGGCAGGCCCGTACGACCTGGTTGTCGAGGAAGGGCGCGTGCAGGCGCTGGCTGCGGACCTCCGCCGCCTGCTCGAAAACGCGGTGGTCGGCGGCGTACCGGGCGAGGGCGGCGTCGGCGCGGCGCTCCCCCGGGCGGCGCAGCAGGACGGGGCGTACGGCCGCTTCCACCAGCCGGACCGACACTTCCGCCAGGGCCTCTCCGGTCATCCAGCGGGCCGCGGGGCCGGGGCGGCACCAGGTCAGGGCGGCGAGGGAGGCGGACACGGCCCCGGGGCCGCCCGCCGTGGGGTCGTCGGTGAAGCGGCGCTCCAGCAGACGCGCGGCGGCCTCCTCGACGCCGTCCCTGTAGGACGTACGGGCCAGCCTGCGCGCCGCGCGGTAGACGGTGAACGGTACGAAGAAGGAGTGGGCCGAGGGCCCGTCGGCCTTGGCGAGCGCGGTCGCCGGACGCAGCAGATGGCGTCTGCGGCGGTCGAGCAGCAGGTCGGCGAGGCGCGCGGGGTGGGCGTCGAGCACTTGGCGGGCACCATGGCCGACGAAATGGTCGGCGCTGCCCGCGGCGAGCCGGCGCCGGTGGCGTTCGGCGATGACGAGGGAGGGGCCCGGTTCGTCGGTGAGCGCACCGCTGTCGAGCGCGGCGTAGGGCAGGGCCTCCTCGCCCGCGGCGACGACCACATGGTGCAGCCGTGGGTTGGCGGCGATGGTTCCGGCGCGCTCCAGCTCGGCCTCGCGGACCCGGGCGCCGCCCGCCGTGGCGAGGTCGTTGAAGGTGACGGCCAGGAGGCGTTCACCGGCTTCGGTGCCGTGTCCGAGGAGGGTGCCGGGCATCCCGGGGAGTCCGGCGGCGAGCAGGGCGAGCGTGGCGGAGGCGCTGCCTCCGGACAGATCGGCGCCGATGCCGGGGGCCGGGGCACCGCGCGCGGCGCGGCGTTCGGCCGGGCCCATGCCGGGGACGGGGCCGGGGTCGAGGCCGCCGCTCTCGGGGGCGTGGCGCGGTGCGGTGAGCCGGGCCCGTACGGCATCCACCAGCGCGTCCCGGATCCCGTCCACGGCCTTGTCCTGGTCGATCTGGGGCGCGGCGACGGCGAGCGAGGCGGTGGGTTCGTAGCCGGTGATGTCCCGGGCGCCGTCGCGCAGGATCAGCGCATGGCCCGGGGGGACGCGTCCGACGCCTCTGTAGGGCGTGCTGTCGCCGACGGCTTCCGGGGAGTCGGGGCAGGCCAGGAGCGCGCCGAGATGGCTGACGTCGAGTTGGGCCTCGATCAGGTCGGCGAGCGGGAGGGCGGCGGTGGCGTAGGCGGTGCCGCCCGCCCAGTCGGTGTGGAAGACGGGCCGGGCGCCCGCCAGATCACCGGCGATGGTGACGCGGCGGCCGACCTGGGCGACGGCGGTGTAGCTGCCGGACCAGGCGGTGAGATGGCGCAGGGCGCCGCCGCGGGCGGCGAACAGGCCGACCCGCAGCTCCTCGTCGGAGGCGCCGCAGCAGCCGAAGACGGCGAGCCGGGTGAAGGGGTCGGCCTGGACGACGCGCACCTCGTCGGGGCGCCAGTCACCGACCGCCCACAGCGGATCGGGGTCCGACCACAGGAGTTGGGCACCGACCGGTTGGATCGCACGGCCTTCCGGGGGGACCGGGCCGGATGCGGTACTGCTCCACCCCACCAACCACCGCATCGCCGCCTCCACAGGCTGTGGGCATCCAGGGCAACCAAGAAGTAGGTGCCATCATGCACAGCATGTTGACGGTTTCGGCATCGAACCGGACAACTACGTGGACCTCCTGGATGTCCAGTGACCACGGATGACCGCAGGATTCGCCAGGGGTTGATCACACGTTGTGTGCTTTCCGTGCCAGGGCATCCCCCGGGTCTCGCTGAGGAGTCCAGGAGGGAACACCGCCGGTCGCGACGCACCGTTCCGCCGTGGCCCATGCTGCCACGATTGAGGCGCACAAGAGCGCAAGGACGCCGACGAGTGTGCGAAGGCACGCGAGCACGAGCGCGGTGCCCGGTGCCGCGGCGGATGTGCCGACCGGGGCGTCGGCCGCGCTCCCGCGGGACCGCGGACGCACCAACTGGCCTGCACGGAAACGCGTTTCCTGATGCGTGAAAACAGCTTCCGGTGTGCGGGACAGGGGGCGCCCCGTGTCGGGCCTCCCCCTCCGCGGCCCGACACGGGAATCCCCGGCCGTGGTGGATGCCGATGACGGTGACGGGTGTTGGCGCGCGTTGACGGACGTCGATGCGACGGTGCTGGTGGACACCGACAGGCGTCGAGGGACGTTATTCAGCCAAAGTTGCGATGGCTCTCTCAACGCCCTTGCGCAAGCCCTGTACTGACCCGGCCCTTCGTCGCCCGCCCTCCGCTCACCCGTCTCGCCGTCGGTCAACACGACAGTCCGGGAGGCGCCGTTCGCCTCCCGGACCGTTCCGCCACCCGCGGGGAATGAGGCGGCGGCGTCCCCCAGCCCACTGGATCCAGTACAGCGGGCCGACCCACGCAAGACCCATCGAAACGTCCTGGCCGCGACTGAGACAGAGCGCACACACAGGCGCACGGCCACACACAGCCGGAGCACACGTACCGCCCCGCACGCCCGTTCGTACAAGAATCTCGCCATCCGGGACACCACCTCTTAACGGTCGGGATGCGGCGAACTACGCTGGGTTTACGAATGCCCCGTGCTTATGCCGGGGCGGCCGTCGGTGCTGTCGAGGGGTGCGCATGTCCAGGGAGCCACGCGGGCCGAACGAAAAGCTCGGCACCGTTCTCGCCCTCGCTGGGATCAGCAATGCCGGGCTCGCGCGCAGAGTCAACGACCTCGGCGCCCAGCGCGGCCTGACGCTGCGCTACGACAAGACGTCCGTGGCGCGCTGGGTGTCCAAGGGCATGGTTCCCCAGGGCGCCGCGCCCCATCTGATTGCTGCTGCGATCGGCAGCAAACTCGGCCGCCCCGTCCCGCTGCACGAGATCGGTCTGGCCGATGCCGATCCGGCTCCCGAAGTGGGCCTCGCCTTCCCGCGCGACATCGGCCAGGCCGTCCGCTCCGCGACCGAGTTGTACCGGCTGGATCTCGCGGGTCGGCGCGGAGGTGTCGGTATCTGGCAGAGTCTGGCCGGTTCCTTCGCCGTCAGCGCATACGCCACACCCGCGTCCCGCTGGCTCATATCTCCCGCCGACAGCTCGGTGGCGCGCGAGCCCAAGGACGCCGAGACCGTGCCGAGCGCCACCAACGGCGGCGGCTCCGAGGCATTACCGCAGCGCGTCGGCCACAGTGACGTCACCAAGCTGCGCGAGGCCGCCGAGGACGCGCGCCGCTGGGACTCCAAGTACGGCGGCGGGGACTGGCGTTCGTCCATGGTTCCCGAGTGCCTGCGGGTGGACGCGGCACCGCTGCTGCTCGGCTCGTACAGCGACGAGGTCGGCCGCTCGCTCTTCGGCGCCACCGCCGAACTGACCCGGCTCGCCGGGTGGATGGCCTTCGACACCGGCCAACAGGAGGCCGCGCAGCGGTACTACATCCAGGCGCTGCGCCTGGCGCGTGCCGCCGCCGACGTCCCCCTGGGCGGCTATGTCCTGGCGTCCATGAGTCTTCAGGCCACCTACAGAGGCTTCGCCGACGAGGGCGTGGACCTCGCCCAGGCCGCCCTGGAGCGCAACCGCGGCCTGGCCACCGCCCGCACCATGAGCTTCTTCCGCCTCGTCGAGGCCCGCGCCCAGGCCAAGTCCGGCGACGGACCCGCCTGCGGGGCGGCACTGAAGTCCGCCGAGGGCTGGCTGGAGCGTGCGCGGGCGGGCGACTCCGACCCCTCCTGGCTCGACTTCTACAGCCATGAGCGGTTCGCCGCCGACGCCGCCGAGTGCTACCGCGACCTCCGGCTGCCGCGCCAGGTGCGGCGCTTCACCGAGCAGGCGCTCGCCCGGCCGACGGAGGAGTTCGTACGCTCCCACGGGCTGCGGCTCGTCGTCTCCGCCGTGGCCGAACTGGAGTCCGGGAACCTGGACGCGGCCTGCGCGGCCGGCGCCCGCGCCGTGGAGGTCGCCCACCGCATCTCCTCCGCCCGCACCACGGAGTACGTACGCGACCTGATGAACCGCCTCGAGGCATATCGGGACGAACCACGCGTCGCCGAGCTGCGCGAGCAGGCCCGGCCGCTGCTGGTGACACCGGCGTGAGCCGGTCCAGGGCCCGGGTTCGGGTTTCCGGCCGATGTCAGTGGCGCAGGTCATGATAGGGATCGACGGTCGGGGGACTGGACGGTGCGGCGTGTGGGGAGGTGCATGACGTGACGGCGTTGGACTGCGACGTGCTGGTGATCGGGGGCGGCATCGTCGGCCTGTCGACGGCGTACGCGCTCACGCGCGCCGCGCCCGGCACCCGGGTGACCGTGCTGGAGAAGGAGGCCGGTCCGGCCCGCCACCAGACCGGGCGGAACAGCGGCGTGATCCACAGCGGTATCTACTACCGGCCGGGGTCGCTGAAGGCGCGGTTCGCGGTGCGCGGCGCGGCGGAGATGGTGAAGTTCTGCGCCGAGCACGGCATCGCCCACGAGGTGACCGGCAAGCTGATCGTCGCCACCGAGCGGTCGGAGCTGCCACGGCTGCACGCCCTGGTCCAGCGCGGCCGGGAGAACGGCATTCCGGTGCGCGAGCTGGGCCCCGCCCAGATCGCGGAGTACGAGCCGTGGGTGCGGGGCCTGGCGGCGATCCATGTGGGCAGCACGGGCGTGTGCGACTTCGGAGCGGTCGCGGCCCGGCTGGCCCGCCTCGCGCAGGACGCGGACGCCTCCGTGCGGTACGGGGCCGAGGTGCGCACCATCGGGCGGCGTTCGTCGGCGGTCGCGGTGCGCACGGCGGACGGCACGGTGCTGCGCGCCCGCGCTCTGGTCAACTGCGCGGGGTTGCAGTGCGACCGGATCGCCCGGCTGGCCGGTGACGACCCCGGGATGCGGATCGTGCCCTTCCGGGGTGAGTACTACGAGCTGGTGCCCGACCGCGCGTCCCTGGTCAACGGCCTGGTGTACCCCGTGCCCGACCCGGCGTTCCCGTTCCTCGGCGTCCATCTGACCCGCGGCATCGACGGCGGCGTCCACGTCGGGCCCAATGCGGTGCCCGCCCTCGCCAAGGAGGGCTACGCCTGGCACACGGTGCGCCCGGGGGAGCTGGCGGCCACCCTGGCCTACCCGGGCTCCTGGCGGATAGCCCGCCGCCACTGGCGGTACGGGGCGGGTGAGCTGCACCGCTCCCTGTCCAAGCGCGCCTTCACCGACGCCGTCCGCAGGCTGCTGCCGGACGTGACCGCCGACGACCTGACGGCGGCCCCGGCGGGGGTGCGCGCCCAGGCGGTGCTGCGCGACGGCACGCTGGTGGACGACTTCCTGATCTCGGAGTCGCCCCGCGTCGTCCATGTGCTCAACGCACCCTCTCCGGCGGCGACGGCCTCGCTGCCGATCGGGCGCGAGGTGGCCCGGCGGGTGCTGGACACGCTGCGGACCGGGTGACGGGGCGGGGCCGAGTGCCGTCTGTGCGGGCGACGGGCTGTGACCCTGTGCGCGGAGAGGCTGTGGGCGCTGGGGACGGCCCAAGGTTGTGGCCCCTACGGCCCTGGGCCAGGCCCGTGTGCTGACCCGCCGGGCTGGTGTGATGACGCGCACATCCCGTCCGGGCCTCGGTACGGGGCTCCCGTCGCGCCCCCGCTCGACGGCCGAACGGCCCCGGACCCGCCCCCGGGCTCCGCCGAAGGGGCCGGGGCTCCGGGCCCCCGCCCCGTCGCGCCCCGCCCGTGGAAGCCCCGCCCGTAGAATCGGAAGCACTGTGTCCGAGAACCCCACTGCCCCCGAAGCCCCCGCGGAGCCAGGCACCGTACCGACGCCCCGCGACCGCGGCGAGCCGATGTTCCCCGGCGGCCCCGTCGCCGATCCGGCGGGCTCGCACCACGAGCGCCGGATCCGTTCCTTCCGCCCCCGTCGCGGCCGCGTCACCGTCGGCCAGGGCGAGGCGCTGCGCCGCCTGTGGCCGCAGTGGGGCCTGGACATCGACGGACTGCGCCGTATCGACCTCGGTGAGCTGTTCCACACCGAGGGGGCCGGGGACTCCGATCTCCCCGTCGTGCTGGAGATCGGCTTCGGCATGGGCGAGGCCACCGCGCAGATGGCCGCCGCCGACCCCGCCACCGGCATCCTCGCCGCCGATGTCCACACCCCCGGCCAGGGCAATCTGCTCGCGCTCGCGGAGCGGAACGGCCTGACCAACATCCGGGTCGCCAACGGCGACGCGATCATTCTGCTGCGCGAGATGCTGGCGCCCGCCGCCCTCTCCGGGCTGCGCGTCTTCTTCCCCGACCCCTGGCCGAAGAAGCGGCACCACAAGCGGCGGCTGATCCAGCCCGAGTTCATCGAGCTCGCCGCCACCCGGCTGAAGCCCGGCGCGCTGCTGCACTGCGCGACCGACTGGGAGCCGTACGCCGAGCAGATGCTCGAGGTCCTCACCGCGAGCCCCGCCTTCGACAACACCCGGTCCGACGGCGGCTACAGCCCCCGCCCGGACTTCCGCCCGCTCACCAAGTTCGAGGGCCAGGGGCTGGACAAGGGGCATCCGGTCCACGACCTGATCTTCCGTCGCAACGACACATGACGACCCCAAGGGGATGGGCATAATCCCTCAGTCCGCCACTCCCCCTTTCGTTAGGGTCGGTTGAGTGCATCAGTCCCCGCCCCCTCAGCAGCCACCCGAGCCGCCGCCCGCGGCGCCGGCCGACCGGCCGTACGACCCGGCCTATGACGCGGCGTACGGCCGGCAGCCCTGGTTCGACGGAGCCAACGCTCCGGAGGGCTGGCCGCATCCGCCGCGCCGCGGTCTGTGGGGCAGACACGGCCGCCTCGGCAGCCTCTGGGACAACAAGTCGCTGCGCGCCACCGCGCTGGTGCTGCTGCTCTCCGTCTCCGGGCTGGTCATCCTGGCGCTGGTGCGCGAGCAGACCGGCACCAAGGGGTTCCTGGTGGGGCTCGGCCTCGCCGTACTGCCCGTACCGCTGATCGTCGCGGCGTTCCGCTGGGTGGACCGCGTCGAGCCGAAGCCCTGGCGGAACCTCCTGTTCGCGTTCGCCTGGGGAGCGTGCGCCGCGACGCTGGTCGCGCTGATCGCCAACGGTTTCGCGACCGAGTGGCTGATGACCACCATCGACTCCTCGTCCGCCTCCCGCCGGGCCGACGCCGACACCTGGGGCGCCACCCTCGTCGCCCCGTTCGTGGAGGAGAGCGCCAAGGCGGCCGCCGTACTGCTGCTCTTCCTCTTCCGCCGCCGCGACTTCAACGGGATCGCGGACGGCGTTGTTGTGGCCGGAATCACCGCCACCGGGTTCGCCTTCACCGAGAACATCCTCTATCTCGGCTCGGCCTTCGTCAGCGACCAGGAGTTCGGCTACTCCGGGATACGGTCCACCACCGCGGCGACCTTCTTCATCCGCGGTGTGGTCTCCCCCTTCGCGCACCCCCTCTTCACCGCCATGACCGGTGTGGGCTTCGGCATCGCCGCGGCCGCCGCACGCCATCAGCGCGCCCGCCGCGTCCTGGTGCCGATCGCGGCGCTGCTGGCGGCGATGGTGCTGCACGGCGTGTGGAACGGCTCGGCGACGCTCGGGGGGTACGGATTCATCACCGTCTACGCCCTGTTCATGGTGCCGGTCTTCGGGCTGCTGACCTGGCTCACGATCTGGTCCCGCGGCAAGGAGCTGCGCGCCGTACGGGAACAGCTCTGCGCGTACCAGGCGGCGGGCTGGCTCACCCCGCCCGAACCGGTCGCCCTGGGGTCGATGCGGGCCCGCGGCATAGCCCGTGACCTCGCGCGCCGTACCCGTGGCGCGGCGGCGGCCCGTACGGTCGCCGAGTACACCGCCGTCGCGACCTCCCTGGCCTTCCTGCGGCGGCGGGCCCACCGGGGTACGGCGGGGCCGGAGTTCACCGCCCAGGAGAGGGAGCTGCTGGACCGCCTGTGGGAGCGGCGGGAGGTGGCACAGCCGGCGTTGGCGCACGCGGCGCTGACGGTGCCGATCCGGCGACCGCGCCCGGTGCCCCGGCCGGTGCCGGGGGCGGTGCCCGCGCCGTTCTGGCCCGCGGCGCCGTACGGGGGCCACGGGGCCGCCGGGTACGGAGCCGCCGGATACGGCTACGGGTACGGGTACGGGGGGCCGCCGGCGTACGGGGGACAGGGGCCGTACGGGGCCCAGCCCGGCGGGCAGCCGGCGTACGGGGGGCAGACGCCGTACCCGGGCCAGCCGCCTTACGGAGGGCGGACGCCGCCGGGCGCACCGCAGGCCGCCGGTCCGCCGTATGTTCCGCAGGCCCGCCCGACCCGGTCCGTTCCGTATGGATCCGGGGGTCCGCAAAGTCATGTGTAACCTTCCGCCCCTTTCAGACGTGCTTCTTAGTAGAAGCGGGGAGCACGCGGGGGGCGCGGGGGACACATGTCGGCACCAACACATCGATCACGACCATCACATCCACCGACACAGCCGGATTTCGACCAGTTCTCCGCGGCCACGGCGGAGCGGCTGGTGTCCGCGGTCCACGCGGCGGCATCTGACCGCGCCGGGCAGCGCTGGGACCGGCTGACCGCCGAAGGCGATCCCGTCCCGTGGGTCCGTACGGTCGCCCCGCGGCCGGCCGTCAGCTCCTGGCGCCATGCCCGTAACCGGATGCGGGCCCGCTTCCGGCACGGCCCGCCCGCCGACCTCCTCGATCCCGCCCCGGACCGGACGGCGCTGATCCATGCCCTGCGCCGCGGGAAGCCCGTCGACTCCCCCGGCGGGGGCCGGATCCCCCTTCGCCCTCTCGGCCGCGCCAGACCACGAAGGTCTTCCCGCACGATCTCCAGGCGAGCCCGGGCCCGGCCGGGCACACCTCCGCCCGGCAGACCGTGGCCCCGTACACCCGGCACTCCAGCGCCCCATAGCGGTCCGCGCAGGGCGTACCAACGCCCTGGGACGCCGAGGTCGCCGTCCTCCCGGGCCGCCGGCCTCGGCGGGCCTGGCCACCGGTCATACCGAGGCCCGTCAGTCTCCTGCATGTCGGCCTCGCGCCGACGGTCCAACCCTCTCAGCGTCCGCTTCTCCCCTTCTCCCCGTCTTCACGAGCGCAACCCCGAGGAAGCGCAGCGGCGTTGCTGACTCACACTTCCCACAACACCCATAAGAGGTTTGCTTTGATCTCCGTACGCTCACTCCGCATCGCCGCGGTGCCCTCGCTCGCCGTCGTCCTCCTCGCCGCCTGCTCCGGCTCGTCCGACACGGTGGACCCGGCCAAGGCCAGGCCCGCCCGGATATCCATCACGCCGAACAGCGACTCCGCGGCGATAGCCCCCGACGCCAAGGTCAAGGTGACCGCCTCCCACGGCACCATCACCAAGGTCCGCATCACGCCCGACGGCGCGGGCTCCCAGGCCGTCTCGGTGACCGGCTCGCTCTCCTCCGACAAGAACAGCTGGCGCTCCAACCGCCCCATGACGCCGGGCACCACCTACACCGTCGAGGCCACCGCCGCCAACGCCGCGGGCCGCACCGCCACTCAGCACTCCACCTTCCGCACCCGTGCCGCCCAGCAGGTCAACGGCGTCACCGTCACCCCCTCCAACAACACCACCGTCGGCGTCGGCCAGCCCGTCTCGGTGGCCTTCGACCACCCGGTCACCGACAAGGCCGCGGTCGAGCGCCAGCTCTCCGTGTCCACCTCACCCAAGACCGAGGGCTCCTGGGGCTGGACCAAGGACCCCCTCACCGGCACCGAGCGCGTCGACTGGCGCCCCAAGACCTACTGGCACAAGGGCACCAAGGTCACCCTCCGCGCCCGCCTCAGCGGCGTGGACACCGGTGACTCCCGCTACCTCCGCCGCGATGTCTCCAGCACCTTCACGATCGGCACCGCCCGCGTATCCAAGGTCGACCTCAACAAGCACACCATGACCGTCTTCGAGGACGGCACGCAGCAGAAGTCCATCCCCATCTCCGCCGGCCAGCCCTCCTACCCCACCTGGAACGGCAAGATGGTCGTCCTCGACAAGGCCCCCATGGTCCATATGACCAGCGACTCCGTCGGCATAGCCGACCCCTACAACAAGGACGTCCCCTGGGCCGTCCACCTCACCACCTCCGGCACCTACGCCCACGCCGCCCCCTGGAACGAGGGCCGCGGCTACTTCGGCCGCGTCAACATGTCCCACGGCTGCGTCGGCATGTCCGAAGCCGACGGCAAGTGGTTCTACAACCGCGCCACCCGCGGCGATGTCGTCGAGGTCACCGGCTCCACCCGCGAAACCGTCGCCACCGGCAACGGCATCGGCGACTGGAACCTCTCGTACACGGCTTGGCAGAAGCTGAGCGCCCTGCGGTGACGTTTCCTGACACCTGTGGGCAGTTACTTCCGGGCGGAAGTAGCTGCCCACAGGTGTCCTGCGGCGGATCGTTACTGCATGTCGACCATGCCCCATGCCACAGCCATGGGCGAACCCGCCCAGCCCTCCACCGTCTTCCAGATGGACGCAATGCCGCGCTCTTCGAGGTAAGGGGCGTACACCTCGATGTCCTCGGTGAAGAGCCCCAGCAGCTGCGGCTCGGGGTGCCCCCGCTGGGCGTAGAGGAAATGGCTGTACTCAAAGAGCTGACTCAGCGCTTCACGCACGGCCCTGGTGGGGTTGCCACGCTTGACGGTCTTGGCCTCCACCAGCCACTCCGTACCGTCTCGCCGGAGCACGAGGTCCTTGGGATGCATCTGGTCAGTGATCGGAACGAACCCTCGCGGCTCGATGTATCGACCGAAGCCATCGATCAGGTTCTCGTGGTCCCGCCTGACCGTGATCGTGCGCTGAGCGATGTGCGCTACATAGTCGCTGCCGTCCTTGGGACGAAAGCCGTCGAGTCCCTTGAACTCAGCTTGGGGATCGGAGACAAAGCCGGTCGTACGAAGCCCTTCCGACGTCTCCTCGTCCTTGAGCAACTTCTCTACGGAGGCAGCGTGCTGAAGGAGTTCGGCCATGTGCCACAGGTCCTCACGGAGACTGGTCTCCGTCGGCATGGCGGCCGTGCTGTAGGTCCGAGCCGCCACACTTCCCGCTTCATAGGACAGCGCCCGCGATAGCTTGCACCTGAACTCGGGGCGGTCTTTCCATCCTGCTCTCAGGCTCTTCGGGAGCCCCTCCTGCAATGTCTTGGCCCTGCTCAGCAGATAAGTGCGGCGCTTCTCCCCCTCGCCGAGCTTGCCCTTGAGTGACGTCACGCCCTGCTGGAGAGTCAACGTCACCGTCGCAAGGTCGGCCGCAAAGATGTAGGCAAGGTAGAGCCCCTGCTTCGGGTCCCGGGTGATGGCTGGGTCATAGACGCCGATCCAGGGTGTCCGGCTGGCGCCGCCGCTTCCTCCATTGCCTTCCGCCTCGAAGCCTCCTGGCAGGAGAGGCGCCCACTCAGCCCTTGCGGCACGCAGCAGATCTTGCGCACGCACCCCTGATGACGTCCCCTTCCCTGCGTCGTAGGTGAGGGCAATCTCAAGGAGCAGACCACGTATGTCCGTGCTCAAGAACTATGCATGAACGGTCGGACAGCAACTTAATTGATCACATACGGTCATGGTGTGTGTACACCCGACAGGGTCCCCGATCGATCTACCTGAGGACTGTCGGACACCGCTGATAGAACGACACATGAATGAGTGAAACGAGGAGTTGCTGCATGGCCGATGCCTTCAAAGACCCCGCAAGTCCCGTACCGGGCCTCTATGAGCGTCTCATCACCGATCGCATCGAGCACCAACTCAAGGCGTTAGATCCCGACGGCTGGAAGATCATCGAGCAAGGGGTCGGCGAGCACTCCTCGCCCCATGTGTTGGCTCGACACATCGCAGATACCGTCCAGCAGGTCTTCACGACCCTGCCGCACGATGAGCAACTCATCGCTGCGAACCGCATCCTCGAATCGATCAGCACCTCCGACGGAGCCAAGCAGTGGGTTGACCTCATCGCGGACGGACCGCGGCAGTTGATCGCCATCGCCGCACAAGAGGCACCCGGCGTCTACAGCGTGCGCCCTGCAACGCCGCTCTCCGAGACGGCCCTCATCACCAACTCCCCCGAAGATCCCAACCTCGGCTTTGAGCTGCGGGCCGAGCTGGCGACCGCCGACCGCGTGGATCTGCTGTGCGCGTTTGTGAAATGGCATGGCCTCCGCGTTCTGGAAGAGTCACTCAAAGCCGCTCGCGATCGAGGGGTGCCGATCCGCGTCATCACCACCACCTACATCGGGGCGACCGAGCGTCGTGCCCTGGATCGGCTGGTCAGGGAGTTCCATGCCGAGGTCAAGGTCAACTACGAGGTGCGGTCCACGCGTCTCCATGCGAAGGCATGGCTCTTCCGTCGCAACAGCGGCTATGACACCGCATACGTGGGGAGTTCTAACCTTTCGAAGGCTGCTCTTCTCGATGGCTTGGAATGGAACGTACGACTCTCCTCGATAGCGACTCCCGCCGTGATGAAGAAGTTTGAGGCAACGTTTGATTCCTACTGGAGCGACCCCACCTTTGAAACGTATGCCCCAGATAGCGACGGCGCCCGGCTTCTCGAGGCCCTCTCACTAGCTAGCGGGAAACGGCAGACCGACACCCAGACCATCAGCCTCGCCGGTCTTGAGGTGCGTCCATATCCTCACCAAGAAGATATGCTCGAACGGCTTGCCATCGAGCGTGAGATCCACGACCGTCACCGTAACTTGCTCGTCGCCGCGACCGGCACCGGCAAGACGGTCATGGCAGCCCTTGACTACAAGTCTCTCGTTAGGGCAAACCGAGGTCGGCGCCCAAGCCTTCTTTTCGTGGCCCATCGACAGGAGATACTCGAGCAGTCACTGCGCACCTACCAGCATGTGCTGAACGATGCGAATTTCGGTGAGCTTATGGTGGGCGGCGAAGTCCCCGAGGACTGGACACATGTCTTCGCTAGCGTCCAATCCCTCAATGCCCACTCCCCAGAGCGTTTCGCTCCTGATCAATTCGATGTTGTGGTCATTGACGAGTTTCATCACGGCGTCTCACCGACCTATCGACGCATCATTGACCATTTTGAACCGAACGAACTCCTCGGCCTGACGGCCATACCCGAGCGCATGGACGGAAAAAACGTTCAGGATGAGTTCTTCGACGGCCATATCGCTGCGGAGATGCGACTCTGGGAGGCATTGGAGAATGAACTCCTAAGCCCCTTTCACTACTTCGGGATTGCCGACAACACCGACCTCGATGGACTCACCTGGAAGCAGGGGTCCTACGTCATGAGCGAGCTCAACCAGCTCTACACGGGGAACCACGCCCGCGCCCGGCTCATCGTGAAGGCCGTGGAAGAGAAGGTGACAGACCCAGGCGCCATGCAGGCACTCGGCTTCTGCGTCTCCGTAGCACACGCCCGCTTCATGGCGGACTTCTTCCGTCAGGCCGGGATCAAAGCCGAAGCCCTCGATGGATCCTCCTCCGCCACAGAGCGCGCCCAGGCCCTTGCAGAACTCCGCGATGGGCGGGTGCAGATCCTCTTTTCCGTTGACCTCTTCAACGAGGGCCTTGACATCCCCGACGTGGACACGCTCCTCTTGCTGCGGCCCACGTCTAGTGCCACCGTATTCCTCCAGCAACTTGGACGTGGCCTACGCCGCACACCGGACAAGGCCGTGCTCACGGTCCTTGACTTCATCGGCCAACACCGCAAGGAATTCCGCTTCGAGGAGCAGTTCCGCGCGCTGACCAACTTCACGCGCAACCGGCTTACCGAGAATATGGAGCACGACTTCCCTCAGCTCCCCTCTGGCTGCCAGATCATCCTGGACCGCAAATCGAAGCGGCGGATCTTGGACAACATCAGGAGCCAGATCAACGTCAACGTACGGCAGTTGACCCAAGAGGTCGCTGCCTACGCCGAGCCGTGTCTTGATGCATATCTGCGAGAGAGCCGCCGAGAGTTGAAGGAGCTCTATCGTGCCAATAACTCATGGACCCGCCTCCTGAGGAGGGCCAGCCTCCTCACCGAGGAGGCACCCGAGGGCGAGGAGCAGCTCCTCAAGCGCGTGTCAGCCTTTCTCCACGTGGACGACAAACAGCGGGTACAGGCGTATCAACGCATGCTGGCCGACAATGCACCCGACTACGCCGAACTCAACGCAACGGATCAAGCGTACGCACGTATGCTCTTCTTCTCCGTCTGGCCTCTCGGTGGGGGCTTCTCCAGCTACGCGGATGGATTTGATTCCTTGCGCAAGCAGAGCGCATTCCGAAACGAGCTGCGGCAAGTTCTCGCCTACAACGCGGAACACACCGACCACTACCCCATTCCGCTCCTCGGCGAGCACAGTGGTGTCCCGCTGACCATCCACGCCTCGTACAGCCGAGAAGAGATCCTGCCCGCCCTTCGCCAGGCAGACGTCAACGGCTTCCTGCCGGGACACTTTCGTGAAGGGGTGAAGTGGTGTGAGGACATGCAAACCGATGCGCTGCTGATCACCCTGGAGAAGGACAACAAGGACTTCTCACCGCAGACCCGCTACAAGGACTACGCCATGAGCCCGGTCCGGTTCCACTGGGAGTCACAGAACCAGACGTCGGAAGCGTCCTCCACTGGACAGCGTTATCAGCATCACCAGGAGCGCGGATCACATGTCCTGCTCTTCGTCCGGCGCTACAAGAAGACAGACATAGGTGGCCCACAGCCATGGATGTTGCTCGGTCCCGCCGAGTACGAGTCTCACGAAGGCAGTAAGCCCATGGGGATCGTCTGGCGGCTACAGCATGAACTGCCCGCCGATGTCTGGACCTACTCGGCCATCGCAGCGGGGTAGCCTCCCCGTTCGCTCAACCGACCGCATTGCCCCGTGACTCGAAATACATCTGCGCTCGGTCCAATGCGGTGTCAGGGTCCTGCCCATGCGCATGGAACCAGTGGAGGAGGTCCGCGATGAGAGTGATCGCGGCCTCCTCGGCCCCTACCAGCTCCCTTCGCGTCGCTGCCGCACTGGCGCCTGCCTGGTCGTAGAGCGTAAGTACCGCATCTGCACGGTGGACTTGAGGGCTAGCGACATGGCCATCTGTGTGGCTGAGATCAGTGCCGAGCTCGCACCAGGTTGTCTTACCGGTCTCGGTCGGGATCACGCCCCATCGATCCGATACCGCTGTGACCAAGGTCAGCCCCCGACCGGACTCGGCTGTCTTAGGCACGTTCAGCAACGTGGGCAACGCACTCCTGTCGGGGTCGTGAACCTCAATACGCAGGTCAGTGCCGTTCATGACAAGAGCCAGGGTCGTCGGAGTGCCGACACCTACGTGCCTGATGACGTTGGCGACGAGTTCGGTCACGCAGATCTGTGCCGCACCGACGAGATCAGAAAGCCCCCATAACTTCAGGTGTGTTCGCACGATCCGTCGCAGTGCAGCTACTTCACCGGGTACCGCGAGGAAGGGAAGGTCCCACGCCTTCCGCGACATGCACCGTTTGATCATCATGCGCGTCAGCCCCTTGCTGTTCGACCATCACTCGATCACCGATTGCAATGAGTCGATGGCGCTTAGTTACTCCATGTGAAAGCATGGCAGCGCACATCCCCTCGTGCAATGTGCATATACGGATTCGCTCGATCGAGTGACTGACGTGGGCCCAGCCGCCCGGCAAGACTGAACGACCCTGACAACCCGAGGAGTTCGCGTGTCTGGATCACCCACCGCTCGACGACGCCGCCTGGCGATCGAGCTCAAGAAACTCCGGGAGGAGCATCGGCTCACGTGCAATCAAGTGGGCAAGGCACTGGACTGGAGTGGTTCGAAGGTCAACCGCCTCGAGACCGGTCAGGGTCGTGTACAGCCATCGGACGTGGATGCACTCTGTCGCTTCTACGGAACGTCGGATGAACTTCGCGAACTCCTCAAGGACCTCGCCAAGCAATCGAAGATGCGCGGTTGGTGGCATGCTTATGGCAATGCCATCCCCGGCTGGTTCTCGGTCTACGTAGGGCTCGAACAGGCAGCCTCGGGGCTACGAACGTACGAGTGTGAGTTCGTCCCCGGTCTGCTTCAAACGGTTGACTACGCTCGTGAACTCCACCTCGCCACGCCTCCTTCAGATGCAGACGAGGTTGAGCGCTTGATCGGCGTACGGCTGGAGCGGCAAGAATTGCTCACCAGCACCACACCGCCCGACCTGTGGGCCATCGTGCACGAAAGTGTGCTGCGACATGTGATCGGCAGCCCGAAGGTCATGCGCGGCCAGTTCGAGCTCCTCCTGAAGATGGGGGAGCTGAAGAACATCACCATCCAGGTGCTGCCGTTCGACGCTGGAAGCTACCCCGCTGCCGGAGCCTTCACCATCTTGGAGTTCCCGGAGCAGGGCGATCCCGATGTCGTGTACCGCGATGGCTTGACGGACGCTGTGTATCTGGAGTGTCCGGAAGACATTGCTCGATACACTAAGGCATTTGACAACCTCCGTGCCATGTCCTTGAGTCCTCAGCGATCGGCCGATCTGATCAGACAGGCGAAGTAGGGGCTAACGATGACTGAGATACCACCTCTCATGTGGCACAAGAGCAGCTATAGCAATGGCGCAGGAGGCAACTGCGTAGAGTCTGCGCGTCATGGGGGCGACCGGACCGCTGTGCGCGACTCCAAAGACCCTGGCGGACCCGTGCTGGCGTTTTCCGATCGTGCCTGGGGGGACTTCATTGCGGCCGTGCGGGGCCGGCGGTTGGGCTGAGGTAGCTCACCAGGGCTGTTGTCGCGTCGGCACCTGGCGCCGGAGAACTCTGCGTAGGGTCGGGCTCAGGAATCTCAATCTCGGAGTGGAGGTCGGAGATGGCTGGAGTTCCGGCGGGCGTGGTGGCCGCGGGTGGGTTGGTCGGGGGGTACGGGGTGGCCCGGTGGACCAGGAAGCGGCCCTTGGGCGGGGTGGCGTTGGCGGCGGCTGGAGCCGTGGCCGCCCGGGGGTGGCGGGAGAAGGCCGGGAACGGGACGGCGGCCGCGCTGAGCGGGATGTACCTCGCCGCCTTCGCCGGATCGCATCCCCTCGCCAAGAAGGTCGGGGCCTGGCCGTCGGTGTTCGCCGTCGCCGGTGGGGTCGCCCTCGCCTCCTGGGCTCTTGCCGATCGGCGTCCGTAGAGTTCGTAGGGTTTTCGTAGGGTTGGTGCGGTGGGCGGTCCGTATGGTCCGCCCGCCGCACTCCGTTCAGGCCGAGGCCCTCGTCAGCAGATCCAGCTCCTGCTGGGTCAGGGTGAGGTCCGCCGCTGCCAGCAGGGGCGGGAGTTGGGCGAGGGTGCGGGCGCTGGCGATCGGGGCGGCGACCGTGGGCTGGGCGGCCAGCCAGGCCAGGGCGACCGTGGCGTGCTCCGCGCCGTGGTGGGCGGCCACCTCGTCCAGGGCGGCGAGGACCTTCCTGCCGCGCTCCGTCTCCAGGTGCTCGGCCGCACGCGTGGAGCGCGGGCTGTCGACCGCGGTGCCGGGGCGGTACTTGCCGGTGAGGAAGCCGGAGGCGAGTGCGTAGTAAGGGACGGTCGCCATACCGTGGCGGGTGACCACGTCGGCCAGGTCACCCTCGAAGGTGTCGCGTGAGACCAGGTTGTAGTGGGGCTGGAGGGCGGCGTAGCGGGCCAGGCCCTCCTGGGCGGAGAAGGTCAGGAAGGAGTCGAGCCGTTCGGCACCGATGTTGGAGGCCGCGATCTCGCGGACCTTGCCCTCCCGGACCAGCGCGTCCAGGGTGGTGGCGATCTCCTCCACCGACACCGACGGGTCGTCGTAGTGGGTGTAGTAGAGGTCGATGTAGTCGGTGCGCAGCCGCCGCAGGGAGTCCTCGACACCGGACCTGATGGCGGCCGGGGAGAGCCCGCGGCGTTGCGGGGAGCCGCCGCCGACCTTGGTGGCGAGGACGATGTCGGAGCGGTTGCCGCGGGAGGCGAACCAGTTGCCGAGGACGGTCTCGGACTCGCCGCCCTGATTGCCGGGCACCCAGGCCGAGTAGACGTCGGCGGTGTCGATGAAGTTGCCGCCCGCGGCGGCGTAGGCGTCGAGCACCGTGAAGGACTCGGCCTCGTCCGCGGTCCAGCCGAAGACGTTCCCGCCGAGGGAGAGCGGGGAGACGGAGAGGTCGCCGATCCTCTGCTTGTTGTCAGCCATGCGGTGCTTCAACACCCGTATCGGGGAGCTTGTTCCGGACCCCGCGGCGGAACGAACCGGCGGCCCTGGCGTCAAGGGGGGAGAGAGCGCCAGGACCGCCGGAGTATCGGGGATACCCAGAGGATCAGGGGAGGGGTATCAGGGGTTCTGGCCGTGCTCGCGCAGCCAGGGCATCGGGTCGATCGGGGAGCCGCCGCCGGGGCGCACCTCGAGGTGGAGGTGCGGACCGGTCACATTGCCGGTGGCGCCGACGCGGCCGATCACATCGCCCGTGGTCACCTTGCCCGAGGTGACGACCATGGACGACAGGTGGCAGAACCAGAGTTCGGTGCCGTCATCGAGCTTCAGCACGATGCGGTACCCGTACGAACCGGCCCAGCCCGCCTGGGTGATGGTGCCTCCGTGCACCGCCTTGACGGGGGTGCCGGTCGGGGCGGCGAAGTCCTGGCCGGTGTGGTCGGCGGACCACATGTCACCGGCCTGACCGAAGCCCGCGGTCAGGGTGTAGGACGCGACGGGGAGGGTGTAAGAGGCGGCCAGCTTGGCGCGGCGCTCGGCCTCGGCCTTGCGTTCGGCGGCCTCCTTGGCCTTCCGCTCGGCTTCCTTCTTCGCGGCGGTGGCCGCGGCCCTCCGCTCGGCCGCATCGTCGGCTGCCTTGTCCGCGGCCTTCTGGGCGGCGGCCTTGGCGGCGGCGGTCCGCTCGTCCTCGTCCGCGGAGTTCTGCTGGTTCTCGGCCTGCTTGAGGATGCGGGCGCGCAGCGCCTCACCGGCGTCGGTGGTGCCGCTCGCCTCGTCCTGGGAGGTCAGCCCGACCTGGGAGAGGGGGGCCGCGTTCGTGGTCGCGGAACCGCCGTCGTCGTCGGCGACCAGCGAGCCGATGCCCGGGATGTCCTTGGCGTCCGGCAGCCGGTCCGCGACCTGGTCGGCGACATGGGCGAGGTCGGGCATGGATATGGGGGCCGCCGGACGGTCCTTGGCACTCGCCATCCCGCCCGCCCCGACGGCCGCGATGACACCGACGCCGAGGACGGCGCCACTGCGCGCCATCGTCCCGCCCCGCTGCTTCACCACGCGGTGCCGGCCGCGCACGGAGGCGACGGATTCCTCGGTGGGGTTCCATTCCTCCCAGGGCTCGGGGTCGAGTCCCGGGCCCGCCGGGCCGTCGGCGGCGTCCGCCGCGAACTCCCCACGGTCACCGTCGGCGGCGAAGTCCCCTTCGGTGGCGGATCCGCCACCGGACCTCATGCCTCCACTGGCATCGAAACCGGGCCCGTAGGCGGTTGCGGTGCCGAGACCGCCGCCCGATGCGCGGTATGGAGCCTCGTCCAGGACAGACCTGTTGGACGCCACGGGGGCGCACTCCTTTCCTTCCCTCTCGCCTACCGGGTTAGCTGACGGGTTCGGAGCAGGAAGGTCTCCTACGGGTCAGGTTCGACCCGATTCACCCCAAGGTGGTGGTTCCCCGGTTCCCTCGGTGCTGTTGTGGTGCGGTGATGCTGCTGCCGCTGTGCGTTATGGGATTCGGCGACGGCGCACGGTGCCGCCCTGGCGACGGCTGTGACGACCGCGCTGCGTTATCGAACGTTAATAGAGAGCGCTATGTGATTCCAAGCTGTTCCGAGGAATCGGCGCAGCTTTGCCATGAACTTAGCGACCAAGTCTGGACAGATAGGGGCGAGTCGGCCCCCTGGGAAAGGGTTGGCAAAACCCAAGAAGCGCTGATCGTGCATCAATTGTTATGCACAGAGGGAACCTACGACTACGGACCGTGGCCGGGCCCCTTCACCAGTCCCTCACCTTTGCCGCTTCCGCCGGCGTACCGCCCGTTCCCCCGGACCGATCCCGTGGAGCGGCGGCGCAGCGCGAGCAGCGCCATGTCGTCCGTCGTCCCGCCGCCCGTATGCCGCTCGACATCGGCCACCAGCGCGTCCAGCAGTTCCCCCGGGCCGCCGAAACGGTGACCGCGCAGCCGGTCCTCCGGGTCGTAGAACACGCCCTCCCGGTCGCGCGCCTCCGTCACCCCGTCCGTGAAGAGCAGCAGGGTCGCGCCCTCGGCGAACCTCAGCTCCGTCACCCGGTCCGGCCAGCCGCCCAGCTCCCCCATCCCCAGCGGCAGCGCCGATGCCTCCGGCTCCACCCGGCGCACCGCGCAGCCGTCCCCGTCGATCCGGCTGCCCCCGGCACCTCCCCCTCCCCCTTCGCCGTCCTCCAGCAGCAGGGGCGGCGGATGGCCGCGGTTGATCACCCGGAGGGTCGAATCGCCGCGCGGGATCTCGGCCAGTACGGCCGTGGTGAACCCCTCGAACCCCTCGAGGTCGGCCCGCCGCGCGCCCTCGCGCTGCAACGCCCGCTCCAGCCGCCCCGCCAGCCCCTCCAGCGTCGTCTCCTGCTCCGCCGCCTCCCGGAAGGAGCCGATGAGGATCGCGACCGTCTCCACCGCCTGGAGCCCCTTGCCGCGTACGTCGCCGACGACCAGGCGGACCCCGTGCGGGGTGTCCTGCACCGCGTACAGGTCACCGCCGATCGCGGCGTACTTCTCCGCGGCCACATAGCGCGCCGCGACGTCCAGCCCGGCCAGCCGGGCGGGCGGTACGGGCAGGACGGCGCGCTGGGCCGCCTCCGCCACACCGCGCGCCGAGGCCAGCCGCCGGTCGCTGCGGCGTACGAGGCGGTTGATGACGAGCGCGAGCGAGGTGACGGTCGCGACCGTGATGATCTCGGACAGGGCCTGGCTGGGATCCTTCGCCCCGTGCCCCTCGGCCAGCGCGACCGCGGCGGCGATGGCGAAGACCGCCGTGGTGACGGTCTCCCACAGCCGGAGGAGCGGAGCGGCGACGAGCGGGGCGGCGGCGAGGAAGGGGCCCGCCGTGTAGTTGGCCGGGGAGCCGAGGTCGAAGACGACGCCGCCGACGATCAGAAGCCCGGGGATCCAGTGCGCCAGCCGCCGGCCTGACGTCCCCTTGGACGACTCACCGGCCGACCCGGTGGCCCCGGCGGGCCCGTTCGGGACGCGGGTGTCGACGAGCATATGGAGGCGGGTCCGGGGGCGCGCACGGGACCGGGACAGGCGCGCCCAGGTCCTACCCCGCTCCGTACGGGCGCTCGTACGAGCCCCGTTCCCTCGCACCCGCACCGGTCTCTCCCGCTTTCGCTGGTCCGCAGCCGGAGCGCTCGGTCCTCGCGGCCGCCGCCCGTCACTACTCCAGGCTTCCGGCTGACGGGCCGCCAGGCGAATCGGTGTCGTCCATGTGGGTGGGCGGGTGGGTGGTCGGGGCAGAGGCGGGCTACGGAGGTCTGAGCGGGTCCGTACGGGCTCCGGGCGAGGCGCGGCATCGGGGGCGAGGCAGGCCCGCCCGGGGGCGCGCAGAAGGGCGCGGAGCGGATCAGAGATCGACGCCGAGCGCCCGGGCACGGCGGTCCGCCGCCAGCTCCGCCGACACCTCGTCGAGATAGACCTCGCACACCAGCCGGCCGTCGTGGGTCAGATTGTGCTCCAGCTCCCACAGCACGACCTCGTCTCCTCCGGCCAGCAGGAAGGCGTGCTCGTAGAAGCGGCACCAGGTGGTGTCGGGACCGCCGGAGCGGCGGCGCGGCTTGGGGGCCAGGGCGATGTCATGGGCGAACGCGGTCTCCAGCAGCCGCTCGGTCTCCTCGCCCGGCCGATCGGGGTTCTCGGCGCGGCGCAGCACCCGGCGTGCGTGGTCGGCCGAGTTGTCGGCCACGTAGGCGCGGGGGGACTCCACGGGCTCGGCGGCCTGGTGCAGCAGCTGCTCGGGCAGCCAGAGCGGTAAGCCGTCGAGCTCTTCCCAGCGGGCACCGCCGATGCGCTCGTGCACCCGCCGTTCGGCCAGCGCGAGGGCGTTCTCGTCGGCGTAGAGCTCGTGGTGGGGGCCGTCGTCCGGGCCGGTGCTGTGCTCCAGCTCCCACAGCAGCAGGCTGCTGCCGTCGGGGAGCAGGAAGACATGGCGGTAGGTGCGGTAGCCCAGCGGGCCGGACGGATCGTTGCACTGGCGACAGGAACGCAGCTCGGACTGGTGCATCAGGGCGCCGCGCGCCCGGGTCAGCACCGCTTCGCCGATCTCGAACCCGTTCTGCGCGCGGGCGAGCAGCCCGTCCATCAGCTCGGCGGGGGTTCCGCCCGCTCGTGAGTGCCCCATGTCCGTCCTCCCGCCTCCCGGCCTTGATGCGCCGCGCCCCCCGGGCGACCGCTTCGCGTACGTAGCGTAGCGGCGTGAACACGGACCGCGCTGCGGTTCGGCGAAGCTGTCGATGTGACTGTGCCTCACATACTCCTGCGTCGGCGCACCCGGATGTATCACTCGTCCGCGCCGGGCGTCACACCGGCGGACCGCGCCCGTGAGCTGCCCGCCCGGACCCTGATCCATCGCCGCGGACCCCTCCCCGGCCCCTCCGGCCCCCTCCGCCTTTCTCTATAAGGAGGCATCGGAGCTCCGCACTGCTCCAAATGCCACTTCTCCCGGTATCGATTGCGGGAATCGCGGGGAACACGCGCCGAGGAAGTCGCGCTATGCCGGACGGGTGAAGCTGAGTGGTGGGCCGAAGCCTTAACTGATGAGCTTCGTTGTGCCAGACGTCCGTGAATTCGCGGAGCAACCCAGACGGAGGAATTAAGTGAACATCGGCAAGAAGGCAATTCTCCTGACCGCTGCTGCCGGCGCTCTGGTCATCGGGGGTTCGGGCGGCGCCCTGGCTCACAGCAACGGCGACGCCGTCTCTCAGAGCAACCACTGCGACACCACCACCGGCCTCCTGGCCGGGGGTAATGCCTCCCTGGCTCCCGGGGGCGACATCAACATCGGCGCCGACTGCATCAACTTCACCAACCGCAACGACGGCGCTGTCACCCAGAGCAACCACTGCGACACGAGCACCTCCGCCGACCTCGGCGGCAACGCGACCTTCGCCCCCGAGGGTGACACCAACATCGGCGCCAAGTGCGCCAACATCGCCGTCTCGGACAACTGACCGGCTCAGTCGTTGACCATCTCGCAGTGTTCCCGCGCCCGCGGGAACACTGCGGGCCCGTTGGGACCCGCGGCCCTGGAAACTCCCCTTCCAGGGCCGCTGCTACGTAAATGGCTTTCCAGCGACCGCCGTCATGTGTCCGATGTTCGCTGAGACAGCCAAGAATCCACGGAGGCTCTTTATGCATATGCGCAAGAGGACGGCACTTCTTGTAGCGGCCATGGGGGTGCTGCTCATCGGCGGCGCGGGGGGAGCCGATGCTGCCGACGACAGCGCCGCCCACCGAGCCGCCCCCAATGGCGGAGGCAGCCAGAAGAACCGCTGCAACACGAGTTCCGCCATCGGCGGGGTCACGCTGGCGACGTCGGACATCACGACCGAGACCAATTGCGTCAACTACGCCGAATCCGGTGTCTCGGAGCAGAGCAATCGCTGCCGGACCCACTCCGTCATCGGCCCCGTTACGGTCAACCTGACCGGAGCCGATGTCACGCAGCGGACCAATTGCACCAACATCAGCAAGTCGGGTGGTGTGACCAAGCAGTCCAACGACTGCAAGACGACCTCGGTCCTCGGCCCGATCACGATCGGAACCGGAGAGGTCATCCAGGAGACGAACTGCACCAATCTCGCCGGGTCCGCTCCCGCGAAGGGGAAGGCCAAGCAGAAGGCGGGCACCGCGTAAGACCGCGGGCGGCACACAGAGCCGTTGGCGGAGAAGCCCTCGGCCCACTTCGGTCCTCGCTTCTTCGGGTCCGTCTTCTCGTCATGGACGCGACCTCCGGGATTACTTTGTCCCGGGGGTCGCGTTCACGCATTTCTGGGTCGGAAACGGGAAATGTGAATTTCCATGGCCTCCATCGACTGAATATACCTTTACTGTGGCGCATGGGTGACGCTCCCGTATACGCCGGATCCTCTTGGGGGGAAACCTCGTTGATTGGGTGTCTGCGGATCGTTCGCGGAAAACCTGATATGGAGGCACCAGCACAATGCAGATCAGCAAGAAGGTAGCTCTCATGGCCGCGGCGGCCGCGGGCACGATGGTCGTCGGTGGCGCAGGTAGCGCGAGTGCGTACGGTCTGTTCCCGCACCACGACGGGGTCACCCAGTCCAACAAGTGCGACACCAACATCGGCCCGGATGTCGACCTCGACCTCGAGACCACCGAGGACACCGACCTCAACCCGGACTGCGTCAACTTCACCAACGCCGGCGGCTCGGTCTCCCAGAGCAACGAGTGCGATTCCAACATCGGCCCCGACGTCAGCCTCACCGAAGTCACCCCGGGCGGCGACATCAACATCGGCCCCAACTGCGCCAACATCGCGGTCGAGCCCCCGGTGGAGCACAAGGACAAGAAGCACCACAAGGCGAAGAAGCACCACAAGGCCAAGGAGCACAAGGCCAAGAAGCATGTGAAGGCCAAGGCCAAGGTCAAGTCGAAGGCCAAGAACATCAAGGTCAAGCACTGACCTTTCACTCTCCCCTGGAGAGCGGCGCGACCCTGGAAGCATCGCTTCCAGGGTCGCATGGGTTTTCGGGGGACTTTCGGCGTCGTCCGGTGCGGTACGGGCCACCGCACCGGACGAGCCTTCAGGCCATGGGTCAGGTCGTGCACGTACCCATAGCCGGCTGGCAGTTCGCGGGGTTGTTGCCGGTCACCAGGGTCGCGTTGAGCGTCACCGTACCGCCGTCGGTGAAGATGCCGCCGCCGGTGTTCCCCGGGCCGCCATTGGCCGTGTTCCTCGTGATGTAGTCCCCGGTCAGCTGGGCGGAACCCGCGTGATTGAACAGCCCGCCGCCGTTCAGGGTGGCGGTGTTGTCGGACACCGTGGTGCCGGACACGCTCAGTGTGCTGCCGAGGTTGGCGATGCCACCGCCGAAGCTCCCGGCGGTGTTCTGCTGAATGGTGCTCCCGCTGATGATGAGGGGGCCGACGGAGGTGGCGACTCCGCCGCCTTCGAAGTTGGTCGTCCGGTTTCTCTTCACCGCGACGCTGCTCAGCGTCGTCGTGCCGTAGTTCGCGACGCCACCACCGGTGTTCTCCGCGGTGTTGTCGGAGATGTTCCCGCTGCTGACAATGGCATTGGCCTGGGTGTTGATGTGAATACCGCCGCCGTCTCCCGCCGTGTTGTACGTCAGATCCGTGGCCGAGAGTCTCGCGTTGGCACCGGAGGCGACCTCGATGCCTCCGCCGAGGATGCTCGCGGTGTTACCGGTGACGGTCGCCCGGCTCATCGTCAGGTTGCCGAGGTCGAGAATGCCTCCGCCGTCGCTGGCGCCTCCCGACGTGGCCCGGCCGTTGGCCAGCGTGACACCGCTGACGGTGAGGCTGCCCCCGGCGGCCACCTCGGCGATACGGAAGTCCGGAGCCGACGCGCTGCGCTGGATGGTCGCGCCGAGGCCGGTGATCGTCACCTTCCCGGTGATGATGGGCAGTCCGTCGGAGCCGTTGGCGCCGGTCTCCGCCGCGGACGTCAGCGTGTACACGCACCCCGCGACCAGGGCGACGTCGCCGCCCGACGGCTGGTTGTTGGCGGCGGTCACCGCGGCGACCAGGGCCGCCGCGTCCCCACAGGGGACGGGGACCTGCCTCGATCCGTTGCCGCCTCCCCCTCCCCTGCCCCCGTTCTCCTCGGCGGAGGCGGGGACGGAGAGTGCCCATGCCGATACCGCCAGTGCGATGACGGGGATGAAACCGCGGGTCGTTGTCGCGAGTCGCACGAGGTGTCTCCTTTAGCGTTCCTGAGCAAGTCGAGCAAGCAGAGATCAGCAGCATCAGACTGTGCGGAGGCACCGCGTTCGGCATCCGCTCGGGCACGGGACGAACGATCACGACCTGCGGTGACGACGGGCTCACGGCCCCGGAACAACTCTCGGGAGTCCGGCCGCGCGACCCTGCCGAGTGCGGCAAAGCCGCAGGTCACCGGCTGGGTCCCACGGCATTTCAGATGGATCGTCAGATACGCTGATCGGGTTCCGGAAAATTCGGATGTCCGCGATGGTCCGATCGTGGACCGTGGGGGAATAATCCGTCAGTTTTCGCTCATCGCTGGGGGATGACCGCGCGATGCGGCCAAGGTGGGGTACGACGCGACGCCTTCAGCGGGGCTGCCCGTCGCTCCGGGACGAGACGCGGGCGTGGATCCGGCCCAGCGCCTCGCGGGCCGTCAGATCCGTCAGCCCCTCGGTGAGGGGCAGATGCGCGGGGCAGAACCACTCGGCGTTCTCCGGATGGCCCGCCCAGTCGTCGGGGTACTCCGCGGTCGGACGGAAATACACCACGGTGAATCCGCCGAAGCGATGGCCGTCGCGCTCCGGCTTCGACCGGCACACCGCGCACATCGGTGGCATCACGGCCCGGCCCCCACTTCCGTCGTCCGTCGTCCGTCGTTTCCGCCCGCATGCGTCTTCTGGCGTCCGTCCTCGGCCCGGCCGTGTCACCGGCCCTCGGTACGGCCGAGGCCCGCGCCGGGATCGCCCGGGCACGGGCCTCGTCGGTGGGTCATCAGGGGCTCGAACCCTGAACCAATGGATTAAAAGTCCACTGCTCTGCCAATTGAGCTAATGACCCGCACCCCCGCAGCATAGCTCGGCCGGGGGCCAAGACCCGAGCCAATACCCTCCAGGAGCGAAAGGCCGTGCAACAGCGCGGTGTTGCACGGCCCCCATCCGCTCCGGGCGAACGCCGGGTCAGCCGTTCTGATCAGCCGTTGCGCTTCCAGCGCGGCTTGTCGGCACGGCGGTCGAAGGAGCGGTCGTGCGACCGGCCGCCGGTGCCGCCGCCGCGGTGGTCGTCACGGCGGGCCGGGCGCTCGTCGCGGCGGTCCCGGTTGAACGGACGGTCCCCGCCGCGGTGGGCGTGGTCGCGGCGCTCGAAGGGACGTCCCGGACGGTCGTCGCGGCGGTCGTCGCGGCGGTTGAAGCCGCCCCGGTCGTCACGGCGCTCGATGGAACGGCCACCGCGGTCGTCGCGCCGGTTGAAGCCACCACGGTCGTCACGGCGCTCCCGGCCGAACGGACGCTCGTCGCGCCGGTCGCGGTTGAAGCCGCCCCGGTCGTCACGGCGCTCGAAGGAACGGCCGCCACGGTCGTCACGGCGGTCGTCACGGCGCTCCCGGCCGAAGCCACGGTCGCCCCGGTCGTCGCGCCGGTTGAAGCCACCGCGGTCGTCCCGGCGGTTGAAGCCACCACGGTCGTCACGGCGCTCCCGGCCGAAGCCACGGTCGCCGTCCCGGCGGTCCCGGCGGTCGAAGTTGCCCCGCTCGTCACGGCGGTCGTCACGGCGGTCGTACGAGGAGCGGCGCGACGCGTCGTCGGCACCCGCGGCCTCGGCGGCGGCGACGGACGCGGGCTCGGCCGTACGCTGCGCCGGAACCGCCGCGGTGGACTCCGCGGCCCCTCCGGCCGTCTGCGCCGCCTCAGTCGGGGCACCGGCCTCGGCCGTCTCGGCACCGGTCGCCGTCGCGGCCGCGGAGGCCGTGGGGACGACGGTCTCGCCGCGCTCGCGCGCCGCCCGCGCGGCCAGCCGGTCGGCGTCCTCGCGCAGCTCGGCCGCCCGCCGCTGGACCCGCTCCAGCTGCCGGGTGAGGTCCTGGACCTCACGCTCGGCCTGCTTGGCGGAGTTCGCGGCCGCCTCGGCCTGTACCTCGGTGAGCGAGCGGGCACCGGTGATCCGGGCCACGTCCTCGTCGAAGGCGCCCGCCCCGCCCACGATGTGGCGGGAGGCGTCCACGCCCGCGTCCTCCATCAGCCGGAAGATCTGGCGGCGCTGGTGCGGCAGGGCGAGCGACACGACCGTGCCGCTCTGGCCCGCGCGGGCCGTACGGCCGGAGCGGTGCAGATAGTCCTTGTGGTCACCGGCCGGGTCCACGTTCAGCACCAGGTCGATGCCGTCCACGTGGATGCCCCGTGCGGCGACGTCCGTCGCGACGAGGACGTTGACGTACCCGTCCTTGAAGTCGGCCAGGGTGCGGGTCCGGGCGCCCTGCGTCATACCGCCGTGCAGCGCGTCGGCCCGTACGCCCGCGTCGCAGAGCTGCTCGGCGACGCGGTCGGCGCCCAGCTGGGTCCGGACGAAGATGATGGTGCGGCCCTTGCGCGCGGCGATGGCGGCGGTGACCGGCGCCTTGTCCTTCGGCTTCACCACGAGGACGTGGTGGGTCATGGTGGTCACCGCGCCCTGCGCCGCGTCGACCTCGTGGGTGATCGGGTTGACCAGGTAGCGCTTGACCAGCGTGTCGATCTCGTTCTCGAGCGTCGCGGAGAACAGCAGCCGCTGGCCACCGGCCGGCACCAGGTCGAGGATCTCGGTGACCTCGGGCAGGAAGCCCATGTCGGCCATCTGGTCGGCCTCGTCGAGGACCGCGACCTGGACCTTGTCGAGGGAGGCGGCGCCGCGGTCGATAATGTCGCGCAGCCGGCCCGGGGTGGCGACGAGGATGTCGACACCGCGCTCCAGCGCGGAGATCTGATTGCCCATCGAGGTACCGCCGCAGACGACCTTGAGCCGGAGGCCGAGAACATCGCCGTACGGCTGGAGCGCGTCGCTCACCTGCATCGCGAGCTCGCGGGTGGGGGTGAGGATCAGACCGCGGGGACGCTTCTTCTCGGTGTGGCCGCCGGCCAGCGTGGTCAGCAGCGGAAGGCCGAAGGAGAGGGTCTTGCCGGAGCCGGTACGGCCGCGGCCGAGGATGTCGCTTCCGGCCATGGCGTCGGGGATGGTCGCGGCCTGGATCGGGAAGGGCGTGGTCACGCCGTTCTGCGCCAGCTTGCGGACGATCTGCTCGGGGAGCCCGAGGTCGGCGAAGGTGATCTCGGGGGTCTTCTGGTCCTGCGGCTGGTCGAGCTGGTCCTGCTGGTCGAGCTGGTCCTGCTGGTCCTGCTGCGCCCGGACGGGCTGCTCGGACTGCTCGTCGTGGGCAGGCATGACGGCGTGATCAGTGGAAACGGACATGCGAAATGCGAAACCTTCCGGAGTCTCGGCACGCGCCCAAACTCCGTGTGAGTCGCAAACAACCGCCTCTATGCGGTCAGCCACAGGATGGGAAGGAACGCGCCTCGCGACGCACTTCAATGAGGCGCCGGGCAAATGGGATCAAACGATCTACCACCATACGCACTCCCACCCCTCAAGAGCAAATTCACTCCACCTGTGATCCATCCGCCCTCCACCTCCTCCCTCATATGCTCTGCCTGTGCGCTCCGCCGGACCCCCAGCGCCGCCCCGTGCCGCCGGGGCGGGTTTCCGCCGGAGGCCGCCACGGTCAGTCCGCGGGCGCGTCCGTGGAGGCGGGCGGGGACGTGGGCTCGGGCGGCGTGGGCTTCGGGTCCGAGGCGGTCGGCGGCTCGGTGGTGGGGTGGGGCTCCGGGGCCGGGCCGGAGGGCACACCGCCGCCCGGCTGCGGCGGCGGGGACGGGGCCGGACGGTCCTGCGACGAGCCGTGCTTCTTCCCGGACGACGGCGTGGGCGACTCCTCGGAATCCGACGCGGTGGCCGACGGCGTCCCGCTCTCGTCGCCCTTCCGCTTCTCGCCCTTCTTCCTCCCCTTCTCGCCCCGCTCGTGACCGGCGTACGGGTGGCCCTTGCCGCCCGACCGCACCACCGAGCCGCCGGACTCGTCCGAACCGCCCTTCTCCTGGGAGCTGCGGTGCTTGTCGGGCCGCTCGGGGTCGTCCGAGATGCTCATGCAGCCGCCCAGGGTCATCGCCGCCACCACGAGGCTCGCGACCGCCGCGCCGCGCGCCGTCATGCGCGGCGCACGCCCGGCGCGGGACGCGCCACGTCCGGCGCCCGCCGAACGGTCGGACCGGGGGGACCGGGGGGACGGGTCGTCGGTGCGTGGAGCGGGGGATCCGGGCATGCGCGGGACACCTCCAGGCCGCAGGGCTGTGACGCACTGCCCAACTGGCCCCGCCCCGCCCAGGACACGCGCCCGACACGGCTGGTACGCGAGTGGCACGCGGTGAACCCGGGCACCGGGCCGACGGCCGGGGCCGCCCGATGCTCCCCGTACCCCGCCGCGAACGGGTACGGGTGCGGGAACGCGTACGGCCGGGGGCGCCCCGGCCGTACCCGATCAGCGGTACGCGATCAGCCGTACGCGATCAGCCGTAGCCGAGGGCGTGCAGCCGTTCGTCGTCGATCCCGAAGTGGTGGGCGATCTCGTGGACCACGGTCACCTCCGTCTCCTGGACCACGTCCTCCCGCGACTCGCTCATACGCAGCGTCGGCCCCCGGTAGACGGTGATCCGGTCCGGCAGTACGCCCGCGTACCACTCGCCCCGCTCCGTGAGTGGCGTCCCCTCGTACAACCCGAGCAGCTCGGGGTCGTCGGCCGGTGGCTCGTCCTCCACGAACACGGCGACATTGTCCATCAGCCGCGTCAGCTCCGGCGGGATCCGGTCCAGCGCCTCGGCGACCAGTTCCTCGAACTCCTCGCGCGTCATCTCCAACACGTGGCCATTGTCGGGCAGCCGAGCCCGGAAAGGCGCGGCGCGTAGCCCACTTCGTCGAACCGGCGAACGTTCCGGTTCCAGGACGGACCCGGGGGCGCGTCCGGGGCGGCTTCGGGAACCGGTGGCGGAACGGGTCCAGGAATGCGGGGCGGGGCGGCAGGGCATACGGGCCCAATGGCCCGCGAACCGCTCCGGCTGCTCCGTGCCACCGCTCAGCGTGCACGGGCTGCGGCCGCCTCCCCCTTCCGCCGCTACCGCAGCCGCCCGTCCCCCTCCGCTCCCCTACGCCCCACCCGACGCAAGCGCCCCAGCCGCTCCCCACGGCTGGACGACGCCGCGGTCGACTCCGCCGCGCGCCCCCGGCCGCTGGTCCGGGCCGCCGGGCTGGCCGTCGTGACCGTCCTCGGGGCGTGGATGGGGCTGCTCGCCGTCGGCAGCGTCCACATCTCCGTGGGCCCCATGGACACGCGGATGGCGCTGCGGCCGTCCCTCGTCGGCGGCACCGAGATCAATGTGTCCCCGCTCGGCGCGCTCGAGCTCGACAGCCATCACGCCCCGGTCCGGCTGGACGTCGATGTGGACCGGCTCGATCCGGTCCGTTCCGAAGCCCTCGTCGATCACCCCGAACGGCTCTCCGGACTCCAGGAGGAGGTCGCGAGCGATGTCGCCCACGGCACCCTGGACCTCGCGGTGCGCTCCTGCGCCGCCGTGGTGTTCGGCGCCACCGCGCTGGGCCTGGCCGTCTACCGCCGCCCGCGCCGGGCGCTGGCCGCCGGGGGCCTCGCGCTCTCGCTGCTCGCCGCGTCGGGCGCCGCCGCCTACGCGACCTGGAACCCGAAGTCGGTGCTGGAGCCGCGCTACTCCGGGCTGCTCTCCAGCGCACCGTCGGTGGTCGGCAACGCGCGCAGCATCGTCACGGAATTCGATGTCTACCAGCGGGAGTTGGCCAGGCTGGTGACGAACGTCACGCAGTTGTACGAGGTCACCTCGACCCTCCCCGCGTACCAGCCCGACCCGACGACCATGCGGGTGCTGCACATCTCGGACGTCCATCTCAACCCGGCCGCCTGGCACATCGTCGATTCGCTGGTCCGGCAGTACAAGATCAACGTGATCATCGACACGGGCGACACGATGGATCACGGCACCGCCGCCGAGAACGGCTTCCTGGACCCGGTCTCGACCCTCGGCGCGCCGTATGTGTGGGTGCGCGGCAACCACGACTCGGCGGCGACCCAGCGCTACCTCGCCAAGCGCAAGGGCGTCCATGTCGTGGACGACGGCAAGGCGGTCACCGTCGGCGGACTGCGGATCGCGGGCATCGGCGACCCCCAGTTCACCCCCGACCGCTCGGTCGCCGCCTCCGGCGACGCGGCCGAGCACCGCGCGGGACGGCGGCTGGCCGACGCGATCCGGGCCCGGAAGGCCGCGGGCGACCGCCCCGTGGACATCGCCGTCGCCCACAACCCGGTCGCGGCCCGGGAGACCGACGGCACCGTCCCGCTCGCCCTCACCGGCCATGTCCACCACCGCGATACGGAGGTCCTCCCGCACGGCACCCGGCTGATGACGGAGGGCTCCACGGGCGGTAGCGGACTGCGCGCGGTGGACGACGGCGACCCCGACAAGGTCCAGGCGTCGGTCCTCTACCTGGACCGCGACACCCATCGGCTCCAGGCGTGGGACGAGATCGACCTCGGCGGTCTCGGCCTGTCGAAGGCCGAGGTCAGCCGCCATCTCCCGGCCGAGAACGCACCGGGCGCGACATCGACACCCGCTACCGGGTAAACCGTTTTGGCGAACTTCCCCGGCATCCCATATGCTTCTCGCGTCCCCGAAAGCGCCACCAGGCGCCCAGGTGAGCCATCGGCCCTCATCGTCTAGTGGCCCAGGACGCCGCCCTTTCAAGGCGGTAGCACGGGTTCGAATCCCGTTGGGGGCACAGAATCTCCATATCGCCGCAGGTCAGACCCACGTCGGGGCGGCCTGCGGCTTTTGTTTCCCCCTCGGCGCATCCCCCGGGTGCCCGTTCATCCCCTCCCCCGCCCGGCTCTGTGAGCGGTCAGAACACGCCCCGAGGTCTGATACGCTGATCCAGCGACATCGACGCGGCGGAGCCCGAAAGAGCCCCTCACCCGAAGGTCGCGGGGAATGCGAATCCACCGAGAGAGATCCCGTTGGGAGCGCATGCCATCCTGTGCGAGACTCGTGCTCGTACACGCAAGGTCCTGTGGAGCAGTTTGGAGTGCTCGCCACCCTGTCAAGGTGGAGGCCGCGGGTTCAAATCCCGTCAGGACCGCTGCGGCTGGGTAGCTCAGTTGGTACGAGCGTCCGCCTGAAAAGCGGAAGGTCGCCGGTTCGACCCCGGCCCCAGCCACTGCCGCAGTACAGCGAAAAGGCCCCGACGGGTTCGCCCGTCGGGGCCTTTTTCGTGCTCAGTACGCCAACGCGTACGCCAACGGTCTCAGGAGAGCTTGTCTCCAAGGCTCCCGAGCGCCCTCCGCTGCTCGGCGAGCGAGGCATGGGGCACGGCACACCCAGATCGAGCAGCGGGGTCACGCCCGCTCCGACGCCGCCTCGGGCTGTCGATCGAGATCGACAGCGTCCCATCGGCGACGCCGAGCCCTGCTCCGTTCCGGGTCTACGACAACGACGACTACTCGTGCTACTCGATCTGCGTCAAGCCGCACACGTACATCAACAACCTGAAGTGCGGCTGGGTCTTCAACGACGAGGCCGAGAGCGCCAAGACCGTCGCTCGCTGGCTAGGCAGCACGAGCTGGCCCAGCCCAGGCCCGGCAGGGCCAGCCACCGCAGCCCTCACCAGGGCAAATCCCCCTCCGAGATCGCTCGGAGGGGTTTCTTGTTGTCCGTGGCGCTTGTGCGCGTACTCGGCACGGTCTACGGCCGGGTGTCGAAGAGCCAGCGCTCGATCTCGTCGGGGCACACCTCGCGCTGGACGTGATCGCTTTCCGTTTTCGCCCACCGTGACAGCAGCCCGCAGTAGCGCTCGTAGGTCTTGGCGGGCCAGTGGCCGGTGCCGTACAGCGAAGCCCAACCGCAGCGCTTTCGGAGGGTGATGGCGACGCGGCTGTCGAGAATGGCGCAAGGGTGATCGGATGCGCCGGCTCCCGCGAAGTAGAGGTACTTGGTGAAGAAGGACGGGCCCAGGTACTTCAGTAGGGGACGCGTGCCGCCGGCGCTGGTCAGCCTCGCGTAGGCGGCCTCCGGGTCGTTGCGGGCCAGGTGGGCGGCGGTCCGGAGGGCGTTTGTCGCGTCCTGGCGCTGCCGCGAAATCGCGACGAGGCGGCGATGGTTGTGGCGGAGTTTGGAGCCGCTGCCCCAGGCCAGCACATGCCAGAGCAGTCCGAGGATCTCCTCGTCGCTCTCCGCCTCCGAAGCCAGGGAGAAGAGACGGGAACGGGTGATGGTGGTGTACCCGTCACCCTTGGTCTCTCCGCCGATCGGTCCCCCTGGCAGCGTTCGCTCCGTGAGAGCCGCGTTCCACCAGGCGGCCGGAACACGAATGGCATGGGCGTGGATGCGTTCTTCCCGCGGCTTCTTCAGGGCGTCTCGGGCCTCGGGCGGCAGGGGAAGGGACGTCAGGTCGGTGCCAGGATGCGTCACAGGACGATCCTGGCCCTCGCGCCCAGGCCTACGGGCCGGTATGCGAAACGCTCCCGCGCTCCGAGTCGCGGCGCCAGGGCCGTCAGGCGGAGCAGGGCGGCCAGGGTCAGGAGGAGGAGGAGGACGGTCCGCCACCAGTGGCGAAGCCACTCGGCGCGGATGAAGAGCCTGGTGAGCTGGGCTGTGAAAAGGGCGGAGAACGGGGCCAGGCATGAGGTGATCTTCGAGTGGAAGACGGTTTCCGTGTCCCAGGGGCCCGCCGGGTCCGCCACATAGGCGAGGAGTTCCAGGTACCCGGTCACCGTAAGGCCCAGGCACAGGATCAGGGCCTTGATCATCGTGCCGGCCGGGGCGCCGGCGCGGGCCGGCCGAGGGGCGGGAGGCGGCGGTATCGGGCGTTGCGCCGTACGCTGGCCGCGTGACGCGGCTGATCGTGGCGGGCGGAGGTGGCGGGGACGCGGTTGCCGCCGCTGTGATCGACAACGTGCTGTACGGGGCGGACGGCAGCGGCGGGGAACCGGCCGTGATCCTCACCTACTCCTGGGACCGGCTCATCGTCGACCCCTTCCCCGGGCCGCGCGGCGCCGCCGACTTCACCGGGCTGCGGCCCCTGACGCCCAGCGTGTACGCCGTGCCCGCCGACGCGGTGCCCGTACCACCGGGCGGGTCCACACTGCCGCGGCTCGCCCGGGAGCTTCCGTACACCTTCGCCCTGATCGATCCGCACCACGGGGTCGAGGGCATGATCCACCAGCTCGAGGAGCTGGTGGAGCGGCTGACCCCGGACTCCGTCGATCTGCTGGACGTGGGCGGCGACATCCTCGCGCGGGGCGACGAGCCGACATTGCGGAGTCCACTCGGCGACGCGCTGTCACTCGCCGCCTGTGCCCAGGTCAACGCCGAGGTCCGGCTGCTGGTCGCCGGGCCCGGGCTCGACGGGGAGATTCCGCCGGCCGTACTGCGGGAGCGGCTGGGGCCGGTGGTCCACACCCTGGGGGCCGAGGAGGTCTCCTCCGTCCACGCGGTCATGGAGTGGCATCCGTCGGAGGCCACCGCCATGCTCGTGGCCGGCGCCCGGGGCGAACGGGGGCTGTGCGAGATCCGCGACGCCGGGCTGGCGGTGCCGCTCACCGACGGCTCCCCGGCCGTTCACGAGGCCGGTCTCGACGCCGCCTTCGAACGCAACCGGCTCGCCCAGGCCATCGTGACCACCACCAGCCTCGACGAGGCCGAGCGGTACAGCCGGGAGCTCTTCGGATACTCCGAGATCGACTACGAGCGCGACAAAGCCGCCGGGCTGGGCGGCCGGGAGGGCGCCGCCGCGCCGCTCGACCGCGTCGCGGTACTACGGCGGCTGGCGCCCTTCGAGGACGAGGCGCGGGCCCGCGGGGTCACCCACACCACGTTCCGCCGTCTCACCGAAGCTCTCGGCGTACCCGCTGAGCACCGGACCGCCCTGCGCTCCCTGCTGATCGGCGCCCACCCCGAGCGGTACGCCGCTCCCCTGTGGCGGCTGTGACCGGCCGGACGGCCTTCCCGGGCGTCGGCCGCTCCCGCACCGATTCCCGGTACCGGTTCCCCGCACGGTTTCTTCCGATGATCGGGATGGGGTAGAGTTGATCTCGCAACGCCGCCCCGAGGGGCGGGGGTTGATGCGTCGGTCGTCTAAGGAAAGATGCTCGTCTCCAAACGAGAGATGTAGGTGCAAGGCCTGCTCGGCGCTCCAGTGAAGATCCCCCTCTGACAGCAGAGGGGGATCTTTCTTCATGTCTCCCGCCACGGGCGCTCCCGCGACGGATGCTCCGGTGTCGCCCTCGGTGGCCGCCCGCCCGGATGCCGGTGGCGCCAGACCCAGAAGACCGTCACCGACAGCACACACCACCCCGCCAGCACCAGGAACGGGAACGCGTGCTGGTGGTCGCCGAAATAGACCGCCGTGTGCTGGGCGTTCACCGAGGCGCCCGGCGGCAGCCAGCGGCCGATGCGGCCCAGGAGCGACGGGAGCAGCGGCCAGGAGACCGCGCCTCCCGACGAGGGGTTGCCCAGCAGCACCATCAGGCCCCAGGTCGGGATGAGCGCCCAGCGCCCGAAGAGGACGTTGAACATCGAGAAGACCAGCCCGGAGGTGAACATCGTCAGGGCCAGGATCGACCAGGACTCCAGGAACGGCAGGTCCAGCGTGCCCAGCCCCCAGTCCACGATCGCCGCGATGGTGAAACCCCCGAGCACGGCGTACGCGATCATGAAGCCGATGCGTTCGGCCGGTTCGAGGCCGGAGGCGTTCACGCTCAGCTGGATGGCGCCCAGGAAGCCGATGATCACGGCGGCGAGCGTGATGTAGAAGACGGCGAGGCCACGCGGGTCGCCCTCTTGCAGTGGCTTGAGGTCCCTGACCCGGACCGGTACGCCGGCCGCCCGGCCGACCCTTCCGGCGGCCGAGGTGAGCACCTGGGCGACGGTCGCGCCCGCCGCGGCGGAGACGTCCAGTTCGACGCCGCGGCCCCGCATCCGCAGCACCGCGAAGACCTTCTGCTCCTCGATGGCCCAGCGGGCCGCGCCGAACGAGGGGTACACATGCAGCCGGAGCGAGGCGTCCAGGGCCTTCTCCATACCGCCGATGAACTTCATCCGCGGGGCGGTGCCCTGGTCGCTGAGGATCACCGCGGTGGGGATCTGGCGGGGGGTGGGGTTGGCGAACGCGTAGGTGTACGAGCCCGCGAAGAGCCCCGCGCCCGCCGAGATGATCAGCACGATGACGGTGGCCGGGAGGTACGCCGAGTGCTTGAAGCGCGCCCAGGCCGATACCGGGGTTGCCGATGGTGCCGATGGCGCCGATGGCGATGGTGCGGATCGCGGTCCCGAGTCGGAACCCTGCCCGGCGTCAGCCCCCTGCCCGGCGTCAGCCCCCTCCCCGGGGTCGGGCCGCCGCCCGGAACCGGTCCCCCGCTCGGGGTCCGGGCGTCCCGCCCCGTCCGCCTCGTCATCCGCCATGCGCTCACGCTAAAACGCGCATCACGGACATATGCGCAACACGGCCCGAACAGAAATGGTTCGCCAGCCGTTTTCCGGAGGTGAGATCCTGGGGTTCGTATGTCCACGACGCCTGCCCCCGCCCTGTCCGCCCTGCTGGAGCGGCTCCCCGAGCTCATGCTGCGTGACCAGCAGCGACTGGGGCGCCGGCTCGACGGTGCGCGCCGGATCCGTAAGCCCGAGGCCCGTGCGGCCGTCCTCGGCGAGATCGCCCAGGAGGTCGAGCGCGCCGAGCTGCGGGTCGCGGACCGCCTCGCCGCCGTGCCGGACGTCACCTATCCGGAAGAACTGCCGGTCGCCCAGAAGAAGGACGACATCCTGGCGGCCGTGCGCGATCACCAGGTGGTGATCGTCGCGGGCGAGACCGGCTCCGGCAAGACCACCCAGATCCCCAAGATCTGTCTGGAGCTGGGGCGCGGGGTGAAGGGGCTCATCGGCCACACGCAGCCGCGCCGTATCGCGGCCCGTACCGTCGCCGAGCGCATCGCCGAGGAGATCGGGACGCCGCTGGGCGAGTCGGTCGGCTGGAAGGTCCGCTTCACCGACCAGGTGAGCCCGGACACCCACGTCAAGCTGATGACCGACGGCATCCTGCTCGCCGAGATCCAGACCGACCGCGAGCTGCGCCAGTACGACACGATCATCATCGACGAGGCCCATGAGCGCAGCCTCAACATCGACTTCCTGCTGGGCTATCTCGCCCAGCTGCTCCCCCGCCGCCCCGATCTCAAGATCGTGATCACGTCCGCGACCATCGACCCCGAGCGCTTCTCCCGCCACTTCGGCGACGCGCCGATCGTCGAGGTCAGCGGGCGTACCTATCCGGTCGAGGTGCGGTACCGGCCCCTGCTGGAGGAGGGCGGCGAGGACAGCGACCGCGACCAGATCACCGCGATCTGCGACGCGGTCGACGAGCTCCAGGCCGAGGGGCCGGGCGACATCCTGGTCTTCCTCTCCGGTGAGCGGGAGATCCGGGACACGGCCGACGCGCTGAACAAGAAGCAGCTGAGGGCGACCGAGGTGCTGCCGCTGTACGCGCGGCTGTCCCACGCCGAGCAGCACCGGGTCTTCCAGCGGCACACCGGCAGACGGATCGTGCTGGCGACGAATGTCGCGGAGACCTCGCTGACCGTCCCCGGCATCCGCTATGTGATCGACCCGGGCACCGCCCGCATCTCCCGCTACAGCCACCGCACCAAGGTCCAGCGGCTGCCCATCGAGCCGGTCTCGCAGGCCAGCGCCAATCAGCGCAAGGGCCGCTGCGGCCGTACCAGCGACGGCATCTGCATCCGGCTGTACTCCGAGGACGACTTCCTCACCCGCCCGGAGTTCACCGACGCCGAGATCCTGCGGACCAACCTCGCCTCCGTCATCCTCCAGATGACCGCCGCCGGGCTCGGCGACATCGAGAAGTTCCCGTTCATCGACCCGCCGGACCGGCGCAACATCAAGGACGGCGTTCAGCTCCTGGAGGAGCTGCACGCGCTGGACGCCGCACAGAAGGATCCGCGCAAGCGGCTGACGCAGGTCGGCCGCAAGCTGGCCCAGCTGCCGGTGGACCCGCGGCTGGCCCGGATGGTGCTGGAGGCGGACCGCAACGGCTGTGTGCGCGAGGTGATGGTGATCGCGGCCGCGCTGTCCATCCAGGACCCGCGTGAGCGCCCCTCGGACCGACAGCAGCAGGCGGACCAGCAGCACGCCCGCTTCAAGGACGAGTCGAGCGACTTCCTGGCCTTCCTCAACCTGTGGAAGTACATCAGGGAGCGGCAGCGGGAGCTGTCCTCGTCCGCGTTCCGCCGGATGTGCCGTCAGGAGTTCCTGAACTACCTGCGGATACGCGAATGGCAGGACATCTACAGCCAGCTGCGTACGGTCGCGAAGACCATGGACATCCAGCTGTCCGAACAGGACGCGGCACCGGACCGCATCCACACCGCGCTGCTGTCCGGACTGCTGTCGCATGTGGGTCTCAAGGACACCGAGAAGAACGAGTACGTGGGCGCGCGCAGCGCCAGGTTCGCGGTCTTCCCCGGGTCGGCGCTGTTCAAGAAGCCCCCGCGCTGGGTGATGTCGGCCGAGCTGGTCGAGACGTCCCGGCTGTGGGCGCGGGTCAACGCCAAGATCGAGCCGGAGTGGATCGAGCCGCTCGCCGAGCACCTGGTCAAGCGCACGTACAGCGAGCCGCACTGGGAGCAGAAGCAGGCGGCGGTGATGGCGTACGAGCGGGTCACGCTGTACGGCGTGCCGATCGTCGCCCAGCGGAAGGTCAACTACGGCCGGATCGACCCGGAGACCTGCCGCGATCTGTTCATCCGCAATGCCCTGGTCGAAGGCGACTGGCGCACCCACCACCAGTTCTTCCACGACAACCGGAAGCTGCTGGGCGAGGTGGAGGAGCTGGAGCACCGGGCCCGGCGCCGCGACATCCTCGTGGACGACGAGACCCTCTTCGACTTCTACGAGCAGCGGATCCCCGAGCACGTGGTCTCGGGCGCGCACTTCGACTCGTGGTGGAAGCACAAACGGCGCGAGGAGCCGGAGCTTCTCAACTTCGAGAAGTCGATGCTCATCAACGAGCGGGCGCAGGGCGTCACCAAGGACGCCTATCCGGACTCCTGGCGCCAGGGGAAGCTCAAGTTCCGGGTGACGTACCAGTTCGAGCCGGGCGCGGACGCGGACGGCGTCACCGTCCACATCCCGCTCCAGGTGCTCAACCAGGTCACCGCGGAGGGCTTCGACTGGCAGATCCCGGGGCTGCGCGAGGACCTCACCACCGAGCTGATCCGGTCGCTGCCCAAGCCGGTGCGGCGCAATTACGTCCCGGCGCCGAACTACGCCAAGCGCTTCCTGGAAAGCGCTCTCCCCCTCCAGGAGCCGCTGACCGCATCCCTCGGCCGGGAGCTCCAGCGGATGGTGGGCGTACGGATCGAGCCGGAGGACTGGGACTGGTCGAAGGTCCCCGACCACCTCAAGATCACCTTCCGGGTGGTCGACGAGCGGCGCCGCAAGCTCGCCGAGGACAAGGACCTGGAGGCGCTGAAGCAGCGGCTGAAGCCCAAGACCCGGGCCGCGATCTCCAAGGCGTTCGAGACCTCGAGGCAGACGGTCGGCATCGAGCAGCGCGGCGGGCTGACCCAGTGGACGATCGGGGCGCTGCCGCGCACCTTCGAGACCCGCCGCGGGGGCCAGCCGGTCAAGGCGTATCCGGCGCTCGTGGACGAGGGCGCCTCGGTGGCGGTGCGGCTCTTCGACACCGAGGCCGAGCAGCGGGACGCGATGTGGCGGGGAACGCGCCGGCTGATCCTGCTCCAGCTGCCGTCCAGCCCCGCCAAGTTCGTCCAGGGCAAACTGTCCAACCAGGCCAAGCTGGCGCTCTCCAGCAGCCCGCACGGCAGTGTGCAGGCCCTCTTCGAGGACTGTGTGGCCGCGGCGGCCGACCGGCTGATCGCGGCGCGTGGCGGCCCCGCGTGGGACGAGGAGTCCTTCCGCAAGCTCTTCGACGCGGTGCGGGCCGACCTGATGGACGCCACGCTGGACACCGTCCGGAAGGTCCAGGAGGTGCTGGCGGCCTGGCAGTCGTGTGAGCGGCGGCTGAAGGCCACCACGAGCCCCGTGCTGCTGCCGTCGCTCCAGGACGTCCGGGAGCAGCTCTCGCGGCTGATCACCCCGGGCTTCGTGACCGCCCACGGAGTGCGCCGCCTCCCGGACCTCATGCGCTATCTGGTGGCCGTGGACCGGCGCCTCCAGCAGCTCCCGGGCAACGCCGAGCGGGACCGCACCCGGATGGCGAAGGTACGTGAGATGCAGGACGAGTACGCCTGGCTGCTGGAGCAGTTCCCGGCCGGGCGTCCGGTGCCCCAGGAGGCGCTGGAGATCCGCTGGATGATCGAGGAGCTGCGGGTGAGCTACTTCGCCCATGCCCTCGGCACCGCCTATCCGGTCTCCGACAAGCGGATCGTGAAGGCGATCGACGCGGCGGCTCCCTAGGCCCTGTCCAGTGCCGGGGTACCGGGGAGGCGACGGATCGCCATGTGACGTGTGCACCGAGCGCTGACGACATCCGCCCTGGTCAGCGGCAAGACTCACGGCGGCGCACGACACGCGCCACCGTTGAGAAGGAACGTATATGAAGCGCACGTTGCGTAAGACCGCCGTGGCCGTTCTCGCGGCCACGGGAGTGGCCCTCGGTACGGCGGCTTCCTCGTCGGCCGCGACCGCCCAGCCCAGCCCAGCCCAGTCCAGTCCAGTCCAGCCAGGCGAACGCCTTCTGCTACGGCGGGTAGTTCACCGTCCGGGGGAACGGCGAGGAGTACAAGGTGGGCGAAATGACCTGGTGCGCGGATGGCGACAGGGTTTCCGTCCGGGACACGGAGTACGACGGCTACGCCTTCGGGGTGCGGATCTCCGACGGCAGCGGCCGGTACCGCTGGTGCAAGGACACCAGCGGCGCGGACGACACGTGGAAGCGGTGCAACGTCGACCTCCGCGAGAACACGGCGATCGAGATCCGCGGGTCCAAGGAGCGGAGCGGTCACCGGACCATCTGGTTCAACACCCACACCTTCTCCCACTGATCCATCCCGCCCCCTCCCTCCCCTGGCCCTCAGGAAGCTCCAGGGACTGCCTGAGGGCCTTCCGGCGCTCTTCAGGGGGCACCGGGGCCAAGCCGGGGGCGCATCTCCGGGGGCTTTCCCGGGGAGCTTCCCGGGGCGTCAGCGGCCCTTCGGGCCCCGCCAACCCCCGCCCAACCCCCGCCGAGCGCTCGCCGGGCGCGAGTTCGACCGCACCCCCTGACCTGCTGTAGAGTCTGGACCGCAAGCGCACACCAGCGCGGCGCACACGGCCAGGCCGTAGCGTCCCTGTTGGTCCTGTGGAGCAGTTTGGAGTGCTCGCCACCCTGTCAAGGTGGAGGCCGCGGGTTCAAATCCCGTCAGGACCGCATCATGGAAGGCCCGGATCCCCAGTGGATCCGGGCCTTTTGGCATCTTGACGACCACCCGCGCCCGGAGGTACCCAGACAAGAAGGCGTGGTGGGGGTGCGTGGGAGGTGCGGCGTATGGCGACGTCCGCGAAGCATGAGACCAGGGCGCTGCTGCGCGCCCATCTGGCGGCGGCCACGGGCTATCGCCATCTGACCCGGCACTGTCCGATCTGCCATCGGCTGCTGCGGCTGGCGATGGAGCCGACGGCGGCCGACGAGGGGCGCGACGCGGTCCGGGAGGAGCCGTCGGAGGAGCCGGCGGCGCGGGAGTCCGGCCGGGAACCGGAGCCTTTTGCTCCGCCCTCAACTCGGTAAGCCCTTACCGCAGTTGCCTTTTACCGCAGCCATCAGGGCGGAAACAAGTACTCAATAGTGTGACGGGAGTCACTGAATGGGTTTCCGTCGCGGTGGAACTTATACCTCGCTCACAACGGGTCAATTTAATATGTGCAATTGCACCCTCTGTCCGAGCCGCCCCGGACCGCCTCCGGGACCGCCGCGACCGGCCCGGATCGCGACCCCTCGGGGCCGTGCGGAGACATTCGGCGACGCCCCCGGGGGAGCCATCATCCCCCGGTCCGCAACCACGCCATGGACGGAAGCGGGCACAAAAAGATCGCGCTGGACCCGGCGGAGTCCAGCGCGATCGACGACGCACCCATGTCGAGCGGTGATTGGCCTGTTGGGGCAGGCACCCGTCGTATGGAGCCGTACAGGCGAAAGCCGGGCTGGGGGGCCCGGAAATGCCCGGTTATGCGGTTGTTCAGGCCTCGCTGCGCTGCTGCGGGATGCCCGCCAGAAGTGCACGGACCTCCGCTTCGCGGTAGCGCCGATGCCCTCCGAGCGTGCGGATGGACGTGAGCTTGCCTGCCTTCGCCCAGCGCGTGACCGTCTTCGGGTCCACGCGGAACATCGTGGCAACCTCAGCCGGGGTCAGCAGCGGCTCGGCATCAGGGGTGCGAGCGGTCATGAGCGGCCTCCTCGGGAGAACCGAACCATCACGGTTCTTTCCTCTAAATTCTGCACCTTGACCCACGTTGCCCGAAATGGCAGACGCGGGCCGAGTCGGTTATAGGACGAACGGCTTGTCCTCGGCACTACAACTACACCATCTGTCCAGCCCCGTCGGCCAAACCGATGGAATTGCGCTCTCAGGTGTTCAACCTCGACGGAAGCCGATGGACCATGTCATAACGGACAGTCACGCGACCGTGACGATCAGTCACAACAGGATCAGGCGGCACCAGATCCATCAAGGAGTGCAATACCGAAGAATCCGCCCATACTTGGGCGGAAGGAGCCCTTCCCGGACTCCTTGTCCTATTTTGACACGAGGGTGGGGGATTGCCGCAAGGCCCGAAGTCAGTGCTTTAGGTCACGATTGGGGCAATGGCCCGGATCGGGACCTACGTCCCCGGTACGCTCCCGCTCAGCTCGCGTGCCGCCGTCCGCGCACATCGGTCCACCGGTCGGTCAGCCGTTCGTAAACGCTTCCCGCCCGCTCTCCGTCCCCGTCGCGCAGTGCGGCGAGCCCCTCGGCCACATCCGCGGCCGAGCGGTCGTCCTCCAGATGCCCGGCGGGTACCGCGTGCACCAGACCGCCGTAGTCCAGCTCGACCAGTGACCGCGGATGGAATTCCTCGAGCCACCGGCCGACGTCCACCAGGCCGTCGATCAGCGGTCCCTCTCCGAGAGATTCCTTCAACACTTTAAGGCCACGCGCCACCCGCCGCCTGGCCTGGACCATTGGCGTGCGGTAACGCATCAGCGGACCGTCGTCACCCTTGGTGTACTCGCGCTCCTCGTCAGCGAAGAGCACGAACCAGCGCACCGGCACATGCCAGGTCGCGGTGCGGATCCACGGCCGGGCGTCCGGGTTGCGCTCCAGCCACTCCTCGTAGTCGGAGACCGCCTGGCGCCGCACCACCGGGGGCAGCGCCGCGTCCAGCAGCGGCCCGGGAAGCTGTTCGGACAGCTCCTCCAGCGCCAGCCAGCCCCGCAGCCGCGTCCGCCAGGGGCAGACACAGGTGACACCGTCCACGACCGCCACGAAGGCGTCCGCGCTCTCGTGCACGGGCACCGGCACCGGGGGCACCGGCAGCAGATCGGCCAGCGAGCGGCGCAGCTCGTCCTGCGCGCCCGGAATGTCGTCCCGCTTGGCATAACGCGCCCAGTGCGACCGCTCCGGCTCGGGAAATGCGGCCAGTGGTTCATAGACTCGGAGATACGCCGCGTACGGGACAATCACCGAAGACGCCAAGGTCACCCGCGCTCCCTCAAGGCTGAGACCACCGCCAGGAGTTGTCTGCACCCGGCTGACCGCATCGTCCCACGCCCGCCATGCGGACTCGTCGGGGACGTGACCGATCCGCCGGGTGCCCAGGGCTTACCCTCTTGCCCACCGGCCCTCCCCACCAGCACGGAGGGCGCCTACCCCGACCTATGGGAGTCACCACCGTGACCGACGTACGTCACACCGTCAGCGCCGACGGTCCGACGGTAAGTCGCGTGCCGAACCCTCTGTCCCCCCTCTCGATACTGTTCCGGTCCGACCTGGGCGGACATGAACAGGTCCTGCTGTGCCAGGACCGGGAGAGCGGTCTGAAGGCCGTCATCGCCATCCACTCGACCGCCCTGGGCCCGGCCCTCGGCGGCACCCGTTTCCATGCCTACGGTTCCGAGGAGAACCCCGAGGAAGCGGCGGTCCTCGACGCGCTCAACCTCGCCCGCGGCATGTCCTACAAGAACGCGCTGGCCGGTCTCGACCACGGCGGCGGCAAGGCCGTGATCATCGGTGATCCCGATGAGATCAAGACCGAGTCCCTGCTGCTGGCCTACGGCCGCTTCGTCGCGTCCCTCGGCGGCCGGTACGTGACCGCCTGCGATGTCGGCACCTATGTCTCCGACATGGACGTGGTGGCCCGTGAGTGCCCCTGGACCACCGGCCGCTCCCCCGAGAACGGCGGCGCCGGCGACTCCTCCGTGCTCACCGCCTTCGGCGTCTTCCAGGGCATGCGGGCCAGTGCCCAGGCGTCCTGGGGCGCGCCCACGCTGCGCGGCCGCCGGGTCGGCATCGCGGGCGTCGGCAAGGTCGGCCACCACCTCGTGGAACACCTCCTCGAGGACGGCGCCGAGCTCGTGGTGACCGATGTGCGCGGCGAGTCGGTCGACCGGGTGCTGTCCCGCCACCCGCGGATCCAGGCCGTCCCGGACACCGCGGCGCTGATCCGCGCGGACCTCGACGTGTACGCGCCGTGCGCGCTCGGCGGCGCGCTCGACGACGACACGGTGCCCGCCCTGACCGCGAAGGTGGTGTGCGGCGCGGCCAACAACCAGCTCGCCCACCCGGGTGTGGAGAAGGACCTCGCCGACCGCGGGATCCTCTACGCGCCGGACTACGTGGTGAACGCGGGTGGCGTGATCCAGGTCGCGGACGAGCTGCACGGTTTCGACTTCGACCGGGCGAAGGCCAAGGCGGCCAAGATCTTCGATACGACTTTGGCCATATTCGATCGGGCCAGGACCGACGGCATTCCGCCCGCCGCGGCCGCCGACCGTCTGGCGGAGCACCGGATGGCCGAGGGCCGGTCCGGCGCCTGAGGGTCCGGGAAGGCGCTCAGGAGCCACTGAGAACCGTTCGGGCAGGCCGTGCGGGTCCCCTCCGGACGGCTTCGCGCGGGGCCGTGAGAGCCCCGGCGGAGCCGTCGGGGAGAGATCCCTCACGGCCCGTCGGCGGGTCGGCCCACAAGACACGTTAAAATCGCAGCTGACCAGCGGGGAAGGGGCTCCCCGTTTGTCCTGCGGCGTGGCACGTCGTGCGGGCGACGTACCGTATGGCCACAGAAGCAGGTACCGTTGAAGCCCTACGGACCGGTCTCTCTCAGGAGAGTCCGCTCTAAGTGATGAACGTGAACGCGTGTCAAGACTCTGGGGCCGTCGAGCCCCGTCGTTGAGGGGGTCGAGCCATGGGGCGCGGCCGGGCCAAGGCCAAGCAGACGAAGGTCGCCCGCCAGCTGAAGTACAACAGCGGTGGGACTGACCTCTCACGCCTGGCCGAGGAGCTGGGCGCATCGACATCGAGCCAGCCGCCGAATGGCGAGCCGTTCGAGGACGATGAGCTGGACGACGACCCGTACGCACAGTACGCGGATCTGTACAACGACGATGAGGACGAGGACGACGAACAGTCCGATCCGTCCCCGCAGCGTCGCCGCGCCTGAACCACTGGTTCCAGGCGCCCGGCTTTTCGCCGCACCTCCGCCGGTCCGGGGCACCCGCCTCGGACCGGCCTCTGTGCTGCCCGCGCACCTCGCGGGGCGAGCTCAGCTCGCGTAGTCACCGGTCAGCGTCACCGCTTCGGTGTCCTCGGCCGTGCGGTCGAGGATCTCGCCGCTGACCCAGGCGTCCACCCCACGGTCCGCGAGTGTGGCGAGCGCCACATCCACCGACTCGGCGGGGATGACGGCCATCATGCCGACGCCCATGTTGAGGGTCTTCTCCAGCTCCGGCCGCTCGACCGAACCGGCCTCGCCCACCAGTCGGAACACCGGGCCGGGGGTCCAGGTCGAACGGTCGACCACCGCACGCAGCCGGTCCGGGATCACCCGGGCCAGGTTGCTGGCGAGCCCGCCGCCGGTGATGTGCGAGAAGGCGTGGACCTCGGTGGTGCGGGTCAGGGCCAGACAGTCCAGTGCGTAGATCCGGGTGGGCTCGAGCAGTTCCCCGCCCAGGGTCCGGCCGAGCTCCGGCACCTCGCGGTCCAGCGTCCAGCCGGCCTTGTCGAAGAGCACATGACGGACCAGCGAGTACCCGTTCGAGTGAAGTCCGGAGGATTCCATGGCGATCACCACGTCACCCGTTCGGATTCGATCCGCGCCCAGCACCCGGTCGGCCTCGACCACGCCCGTACCGGCACCGGCGACATCGAAGTCATCGGCGGCCAGCAGTCCCGGGTGCTCAGCGGTCTCGCCGCCCACCAGGGCGCAGCCGGCCAGCGCACAGCCCTCGGCGATGCCCTTGACGATGGCCGCGACCCGCTCGGGGTAGACCTTGCCGACGCAGATGTAGTCGGTCATGAACAGCGGCTCGGCGCCGCAGACGACGAGGTCGTCGACGACCATGCCGACCAGGTCGTGGCCGATGGTGTCGTAGACGCCCATACGGCGCGCGATGTCCACCTTGGTGCCCACGCCGTCGGTGGCGGAGGCGAGCAGCGGGCGCTCGTAGCGGGCCAGCGCGGAGGCGTCGAAGAGCCCGGCGAAACCGCCGAGACCGCCCACGACCTCGGGCCGGGACGCCTTCTTCACCCACTCCTTCATCAGCTCGACGGCGCGGTCGCCCGCCTCGATGTCGACGCCCGCGGCGGCGTAGGTGGACCCGAACTCGGACCGGGGTGTCATGGCGTTGAGCTCTTTCGTATCGGGGGGATGGCGGGCGGACGGTCCTACGGGCGGCGGAGCGCGTCGGCGCCGCCGACCCCGGCGGTCAGCGTCCGCACACCGTCGGCGTCACCGCTGCTGGGGGTCTGTGTCTCGGTCTCCAGCAGGTGCTTGCCGAGCAGCTCGGGATCCGGCAGATCCATCGGGTACTCGCCGTCGAAGCAGGCGCGGCACAGGTTCGGCTTGGCGATGGTGGTCGCCTCGATCATGCCGTCGATGGAGATGTACGCCAGCGAGTCGGCGCCCAGCGACTTGCCGATCTCCTCGACCGACAGCCCGTTGGCGATCAGCTCGGCACGGGTGGCGAAGTCGATGCCGAAGAAGCACGGCCACTTGATGGGCGGGGACGAGATGCGGATGTGCACCTCGGCGGCCCCGGCCTCGCGCAGCATCCGTACCAGGGCGCGCTGGGTGTTGCCGCGGACGATCGAGTCGTCGACGACCACCAGGCGCTTGCCGCGGATGACTTCCTTGAGGGGGTTCAGCTTGAGGCGGATGCCGAGCTGGCGGATGGTCTGCGAGGGCTGGATGAAGGTCCGGCCCACATAGCTGTTCTTGACCAGCCCGGAGCCGTACGGAATGCCGCTGGCCTCGGCGTAGCCGACGGCGGCGGGGGTGCCGGACTCGGGCGTCGCTATGACCAGGTCGGCGTCGGCCGGGGCCTCGGCGGCGAGCTTGCGGCCCATCTCGACCCGGGAGAGGTAGACGTTCCGCCCGGCGATGTCGGTGTCGGGGCGGGCCAGGTAGACGTACTCGAAGACACAGCCCTTGGGGCGGGCGGCGGCGAAGGTGGTGGAGCGCAGCCCGTTCTCGTCGATGGCGACCATCTCACCGGGCTCGATCTCCCGGATGAAGGAGGCGCCGACGATGTCCAGCGCGGCGCTCTCGGACGCCACCACCCAGCCGCGCTCCAGGCGGCCGAGGACCAGCGGGCGGACGCCCTGCGGGTCGCGGGCGGCGTAGAGCGTCTGCTCGTCCATGAAGACGAGGCTGAAAGCGCCCTTGACCCGGGGGAGGACGAGGGGGGCGGCCTGCTCGACGGTCAGCGGCTTGCCGTCCTCGTCGGTCTGGCCCGCGAGGAGGGCCGTGACGAGGTCGGTGTCGTTGGTCGCCGCGACCTGGGTGGCCCGGCCGCCGTCCCGGGGCAGGGCCGCGACCATCTCAGCCAGCTCGGCCGTGTTGACCAGGTTGCCGTTGTGGCCGAGCGCGATGGAGCCGTGGGCGGTCGCCCGGAAGGTCGGCTGCGCGTTCTCCCACACCGAGGCTCCGGTGGTGGAGTAGCGGGCGTGGCCCACCGCGATATGGCCCAGCAGGGAGCTGAGGGAGGTCTCGTCGAAGACCTGGGAGACCAGGCCCATGTCCTTGAAGACGAGGATCTGGGAGCCGTTGCTCACCGCGATGCCCGCGGACTCCTGTCCGCGGTGCTGCAGCGCATACAGCCCGAAATAGGTGAGTTTGGCGACCTCTTCACCCGGGGCCCAGACTCCGAAAACGCCGCAGGCGTCCTGGGGGCCTTTCTCACCGGGGAGCAGGTCGTGGCTGAGTCGTCCGTCACCACGTGGCACGGCATCGAGTCTAGGACAGTTCCCGAGCACGTCCGAACGAGGGACCGGCCCCGCGGCATATGTCACATCTGCCGCACCCGCCCGCGGGACCTCCGACCCCGGTCCCACCAGGGGACGAGGGGCGGAGGACGGGGGCGAGTGGGGCATGGGTCACATCTGCCGCGAACCCTCCCGGGGCCCGGCCGCGGGGAGCCTACGCCAGAACCGGGAGGTGGGCGGCGAGGTCGGCGCGCTCTCCGCCCGCCGACACCTCGGCGGCCTCCAGCGCCTCGGCCCAGCCGGTACGGCCGGTGGCCAGCCGCACCCAGGTGAGCGGGTCGGTCTCCACGACGTTCGGCGGGGTGCCACGGGTGTGCCGGGGCCCCTCGACGCACTGGACGACCGCGTACGGCGGGATCCGGACCTCGACCGATCCGCCGGGCGCCTTCGCCGCGAGGGCGTCGGCCAGCATGCGGACGGCGGCGGCCATCGCCTGGCGGTCGTACGGGACCGGGGTGCCGGTGGCGGCCGCCAGGTCGTCGGAGTGGACGACCAGCTCCACACAGCGGGTCACCAGGTAGTCGTCCAGCCGCATGGCGCCCAACGGCACCGCCAGCAGCCGGTCCCCCGGCGCCACGGCGGCCACCTCGGCGAACCGGCCCTCCGCGCGCTCCAGCAGCGCCCGCGGGTCCGCTCCGTCCGCCGCCGCGCGGGTGCGCTCGTCGACCGCTCCGGCGAACGAGGCGACCGCGGCCGCGTAGTCGTTCACCCCGGCCTCCTGGGCGGGTGGCGCGGGCGTCTCCAGCAGCCGGGCGACCGAGTCCACGGTCGCCGCCACATGCGTCAGCAGCTCGCGGACGGTCCAGTCACCGAGCCGGGTGGGGGCGCCCAGCCGCTCGTCGTCCAGCTCCGCCACCGCCTGGCGCACATGGCGCAGCTGCGCGGTCGCGGCGGCGCGGATCACGGCGGAGTCGTAGGTGCGGGCGCGGGCACGGGCACGAGGCGGCATGCCGCCGAGCCTATCGAGCGCCGTGGACAGCCCGGCGGGTCCGGCAGACGATGGAAGGGAACGGAAGAAACGGACTCTATCCGCAAGAAAGGTGTGAATCACCATGGGCGAGCATCCGGACTGTGCCCTGGTGCGCAAGGCGTTCGACACGTTCACCCGGGGCGACCTGAACACCCTGTCCACGATGATGACCACGGACGTCGTCCACCACGTGCCCGGCAGTAACCCGCTGTCCGGCACCCACAAGGGCGTGGAGGACGTCCTCCGGCTGTACCGCGACTGGGGCCGGGCGGACGGCAGCAGCAAGGGAATCGAGCCCGAGTTGCTGACGGCCGACGGCCAAGGGCATGTGATCTTCGGTTACCGCTACACCGCGCGGAAGGCTGACGGAAGCCGCAGCTTCGCCATGAAGGGCGCTCAGTACATCACCGTCCTCGGGGGAAAGATCTCCGACATGGAGGAGTGCGTCGAGGACCTCGACGCTTTCGACGCGTACTGGCTGGGCTGACCGGCCGGACGTACGGCCCCGTCCTCCCCTGCCCTGCGGAGGACGGGGCCGTACCAGGCGGTTACGGGCCCCGCGACGGGATCCGTCAGACCAGCAGACCCGGGATCGTCGCCTCGTACGCGTCCCTGAGCTCGGCCAGCGGGAGCGAGAACTGCCCCTGGACGTCGATCGCGTCGCCGTCCACCACGCCGATCCGTACCGCCGGAAGCCCGCGGGCGCCGCACATGTCGTTGAAACGGACCTCCTCGCTGCGCGGCACCGAGACGACCGCCCGGCCCGCGGACTCCGAGAAGAGCAGCACGAACGGGTCGGTCCCGGCGGGGACCACGATCCGGGCGCCCTTGCCGCCGCGCAGACACGACTCGGCCAGCGCCTGGATCAGACCGCCATCGGAGAGGTCGTGCGCCGCGTCCACCATGCCGTCGCGCGAGGCCGAGATCAGGATCTCGGCGAGCAGCCGCTCACGCTCCAGGTCCACCCTGGGCGGCAGCCCGCCGAGATGGTCGTGGATCACCTGCGACCAGGCCGAACCGCCGAGCTCCTCCGCGGTGTCGCCGAGGAGGTAGAGCAGCTGGCCCTCCTCCGCGAACGCGATCGGGGTACGGCGCGTCACGTCGTCGATCACACCGAGGACGGCCACCACCGGGGTCGGGTGGATGGCCACCTCGCCGGTCTGGTTGTACAGCGAGACATTGCCGCCGGTCACCGGGGTGCCCAGGGTCTGGCAGCCGTCCGCGAGACCGCGGGTGGCCTCCGCGAACTGCCACATGACCGCGGGGTCCTCCGGCGAGCCGAAGTTCAGGCAGTTGGAGATCGCCAGCGGCTTGGCGCCGGACGCGGCCACATTGCGGTACGACTCGGCGAGCGCGAGCTGTGCGCCGGTGTACGGGTCCAGCTTGGCGTAGCGGCCGTTGCCGTCCGTGGCGACGGCGACACCGAGCCCGGTCTCCTCGTCCACCCGGACCATGCCGGAGTCCTCGGGCTGGGCCAGCACCGTGTTGCCCTGGACGAAGCGGTCGTACTGGTCGGTGACCCAGGACTTGGACGCCTGGTTGGGCGAGGAGATCACCCGGAGCACCTGCGCACGCAGCTCCTCGCCGGTCGCCGGGCGCGGCAGCTTGGCCGCGTCGTCGGCCTGGAGCGCGTCCTGCCACTCGGGACGGGCGTAGGGGCGCTCGTAGACCGGGCCCTCGTGGGCGACGGTGCGCGGCGGGACGTCGACGATCTGCTCGCCGTGCCAGTAGATCTCCAGCCGCTCGCCCTCGGTGACCTCACCGATCACGGTGGCGATGACGTCCCACTTCTCGCAGATCTCCAGGAAGCGGTCCGCCTTCTCCGGCTTCACGATCGCGCACATGCGCTCCTGCGACTCGCTCATCAGGATCTCCTCGGGGGAGAGCGAGGAGTCACGCAGCGGCACGGTGTCCAGCTCGACCCGCATCCCGCCGGAACCGGCCGAGGCCAGCTCACTGGTGGCGCAGGAGAGCCCGGCGCCGCCGAGGTCCTGGATGCCCTCGACCAGGTTCTCCTTGAAGATCTCCAGGGTGCACTCGATGAGCAGCTTCTCCTGGAAGGGGTCACCGACCTGGACCGCGGGGCGCTTGGCGGGCTTGCTGCCCGCGGCGCCTGCCGCTGATGGATCCGTGAAGGTCTCCGAGGCCAGCACGGAGACGCCGCCGATGCCGTCGCCGCCGGTGCGGGCGCCGTAGAGGATGACCTTGTTGCCGGTGCCGGACGCCTTGGCCAGGTGGATGTCCTCGTGCTTCATCACACCCACGCACAACGCGTTGACCAGCGGGTTGCCCTGGTAGCAGGGGTCGAAGACGACCTCGCCGCCGATATTGGGCAGACCCAGGCAGTTGCCGTAGCCGCCGATGCCCGCGACCACACCGGGCAGCACCCGCTTGGTGTCGGGGTGGTCGGCGGCGCCGAAGCGCAGCGGGTCCATGACGGCGACCGGGCGGGCGCCCATGGCGAGGATGTCGCGGACGATGCCGCCGACGCCGGTGGCCGCGCCCTGGTAGGGCTCGATGTACGAGGGGTGGTTGTGCGACTCGACCTTGAAAGTGACCGCGTAGCCCTGGCCGACGTCGACCACACCCGCGTTCTCGCCGATGCCGACGAGCAGCGCGTCGTTCTCCGGGGCCTTCTCGCCGAACTGCTTCAGATGGACCTTGCTGCTCTTGTACGAGCAGTGCTCGGACCACATGACGGAGTACATGGCGAGCTCGGCGCCGGTGGGACGGCGGCCGAGGATGGCGCGGATGCGCTCGTACTCGTCCTGCTTGAGGCCGAGCTCGGCCCAGGGCTGCTCGGCGTCCGGGGTCTGCGCCGCGTGCTTGGTGGTGTCGAGGGTCATGCGCTGACCAGCCTCTTGAGGATCGAGGTGAAGAAACCGAGACCGTCGGTGCGACCGGTGCCGATCAGCGGCTCGACGGCGTGCTCGGGGTGGGGCATCAGGCCGACGACATTGCCCGCGGCATTGGAGATGCCGGCGATGTCGCGCAGGGAGCCGTTGGGGTTCATCTCCTGATAGCGGAAGACGACCCGGCCCTCTGCCTCGAGTTCATCGAGGACCCGCTCATCGGCGACATAGCGGCCGTCGATGTTCTTCAGCGGGATGTTGATCTCCTGGTCCTGCTCGTAGGCGCTGGTCCAGGCGGTCTCCGCGTTTTCCACTCGCAACTTCTGGTCGCGGCAGATGAAGTGCAGATGGTTGTTCCGCAGCATCGCGCCCGGCAGCAGATGGGTCTCGGTGAGAACCTGGAAGCCATTGCAGATGCCAAGGACGGGCATACCGGCCTTCGCCTGGTCGATGACCGACGCCATTACCGGCGAGAAGCGGGAGATCGCTCCGGCACGGAGATAGTCGCCATAGGAGAAGCCGCCCGGCAGGATCACCGCGTCGACCTGCTGCAGATCCTTGTCGCGGTGCCACAGCGGCACCGCCTCCAGACCCGCGGCGCGGACCGCGCGCTGGGTGTCGCGGTCGTCGAGCGTGCCGGGGAAGGTGATGACTCCGACGCGTGCGGTCACGACTCCGCCTTCACGGCGGCAGCGGTGTCGGCACCGTCGCCGACCTCGACCTTCACGGAGAAGTCCTCGATCACGGTGTTCGCGAGGAAGGTCCCGGCGATCTCATGGATACGGGCGAGGGCGGCGTCGTCGACCGGGCCCTCCACCTCGAGTTCAAAGCGCTTGCCCTGACGGACGTCGGCGATCCCCTCGAATCCGAGGCGGGGCAGTGCTCGCTGCACCGCCTGGCCCTGGGGGTCGAGGATCTCCGGCTTGAGCATGACGTCGACTACGACGCGTGCCACTGGCACTCCCGGTGGTGTGGTGCTGGTGCGTAAGGCGGTGGCCCAAGCCTACCCCGAGGAAAAATCTACGCGAGTAGATAGCGCGAACCAGGGAACCCTTCGGTCACGTTTAAGCATCGTCACGGGCAACAGCTGCGGAAAGAACCAGGGAAAACGTATGGTCCCCATTGCGACATGACACGCGGACAGAATTACCGGGGCTTCACAATGCATTGTCGTCCGCTGTACAAATGAAAAAGCATTGTTCGCTTACAACTGGACAGCTGTCGTCTTTGCACGTCAACGCAACGATGCAGCCCGAAAGGACCGATATCCGTGGCGCAGCGCGTAGTAGTCACGCTCTCTGATGACATCGAGGGAGGGGATGCCGAGGAGACGGTCGCGTTCGGGCTGGACGGCAGGTCGTACGAGATCGACCTCAACGCAGGCAACGCGGAGAAACTGCGCGATGTTCTCGCCCCATACGTCGAGGCCGGCCGCAAGCGCTCCCGTTCCGGGAAGACCTACCGCCGCACCTCCGTCGCCCCGGACCCGGCCGCGGTGCGCGCCTGGGCACGGTCGCACGGCATGGAGGTGCCGCCGCGGGGCCGGATCCCCAAGAAGGTCTACGAGGCGTTCAACGAGGCGGGCTGACCGACCCGTTCGGCCGAGTTGCACAGCACCCCGGGTGATCCGCTAGAGTCTGGAGCACGCCGAGGGGCCGAGCCGGAAGGCAAAACCCCGAGGACAACACCATGCGGGTGTAGCTCAGTAGTAGAGCGCCCCCTTTCCAAGGGGGAGGCGCAGTGTGCGATCCCTGTCACCCGCTCTCATCGTTCACCGATCCACTCCGGTGGATCAGGTAGAGTGATGCACGCGCCGATCGGTGAAAGCCGGTCGGAGGCATGCGGACGTGGCTCAGTTGGTAGAGCATCACCTTGCCAAGGTGAGGGTCGCGAGTTCGAATCTCGTCGTCCGCTCCATTCAGGTCAGGCCCCGGTCGAATCGACCGGGGCCTGAGCCGTTTTCAGCGGGCGGCCGCCGTACGCCCGATGACATATGTCATCGCGGCCCGTGACAGCTCGCACGGTCCGCGGCCCCGGGGCGGTGGAAGCCTGGAGCCATGCATAGCGGTGACAGCGCGTTCAAGGCGAGAGGACTGCGGCGGAGGTACGGCCCCGCCGGGGCCCAGGGCTTCGACGCGGTACGGGGAGTCTCCTTCGAGGTGGCCCGGGGCCGAGCTGTTCGCCCTGCTGGGTACGAACGGCGCGGGCACGACCTCCACCGTCGAGCTGCTGGAGGGGCTGGCCGCCCCGACCGGCGGCGAGGTGCGGGTGCCCGGCCACGACCCCTACCGGGACCTGGCGGCGGACGGGGCGTCGATCGCGGACATCGCGCGGCGGGCCGCGCTCTCCCGGGGGACGGTGCGCAACTACCTCGCGTCGGCCGTCATGAAGCCCTCCGCGGAGAACGGTCACGCGGCGGCGCAGATGGCACGGGAGCGCGGCTGGCTGTAACTCTGGAGGCGTTCGCATACGGAAGGAGGTGACAGCCATGACGTCGTCATCCGTGATCATCTGGGTCGTCGCCATCGTGATCGTGGCGGCCATCGCGCTGAACGTGTCCAAGAACAAGAAATGAGCACGTCGGAGGCGAGGTAGTTCCCTCGCCGGGGGTTTGGTTATAGTAGAGGCGCGCCGTACGGCATGTGCGGCGCCTGCGGACGTAGCTCAGTTGGTAGAGCGCAACCTTGCCAAGGTTGAGGTCGCGAGTTCGAGCCTCGTCGTCCGCTCCGTGAGAAGGGGCCCCGGTCGTATCGACCGGGGCCCCTTCTGTGTGGTGCGCCACACTCTCCGATCGCGCTGCCCGGGTGGTGAGCGGGCAACGCGATCGGCGTCACGCCGCTACGACCAGCGGTTGCCGGTCAGCCGCTCGTACGCCTCGAGGTACTTCGCCCGCGTACGCTCCACGACCTCGTCCGGCAGCGGGGGCGGCGGCTGCTCGCCGTGGCGGTCCCAGCCGGAGGCCGGGGAGGACAGCCAGTCGCGGACGAACTGCTTGTCGAAGGACGGCTGGGGGCGGCCGGGCTGCCAGGAGTCGACGGGCCAGAAGCGGGAGGAGTCCGGGGTCAGCACCTCGTCGGCGAGGACCGGCTCGGCGCCCGCCGCGCCCAGCGTCGCCGGTGCGTAGCCGAACTCGAACTTGGTGTCGGCCAGGATGATGCCCCGCTCGCGGGCGATGTCGCGGGCGCGGGCGTAGATCGCGAGGGTGGCCTGGCGCAGCTGGGCGGCGGGCTCGGCACCGATCCGGTGGGCCACCTCCTCGTACGCCACGTTCTCGTCGTGCTCGCCGACCTCGGCCTTGGTGGCCGGGGTGAAGATCGGGGCGGGTAGTTCGGAGCCGTCGGTCAGCCCCTCGGGGAGGGCGAGTCCGCAGACCGTACGGGTCTCGCGGTACTCGGCCAGGCCGGATCCGGTCAGATAGCCGCGCGCGACGCATTCGACCGGGGCCATCTCCAGCGACCGGCAGATAAGGGTGCGGCCCTCCCAGTCGGCGGGGGCCCCGGCGGGCAGCTCGGTGGAGAGCACGTGGTTGGGGGCCAGGTCGGCCAGCAGATCGAACCACCAGAGGGAGAGCTGGGTGAGCACCCGCCCCTTGTCGGGGATCTCGGTCGGCAGCACCCAGTCGTAGGCGGAGATGCGGTCGCTGGCGACCATCACCAGATCGCCCCGCTCGTTCCGGTAGAGGTCGCGCACCTTGCCGGTGTGCAGGTGCTCAAGGCCCGGGACCTCCACCGGATCGGGCTTCTCGACGAATCCGGACACGCTTCCTCCTGGTGGTTTTGTCCAAGCCACCTCGATTCTGCCGCACGTCACGGCCGTGTCCGGACCCGGCCCACCCCCGCGCGCCCGTTCGCACCCGTTCACACCCGCTTGCAGATGCGGTCCAGCAGATTGGCCGTGGCGCGCTGCACCCGCTCGTCCCGGTGGCCCGGCCGGTCCAGCGCCGGTGACCAGGCGAACGTGCCGGAGGCGAAGACCAGGGCGCCGCTGGGGGACCGGTAGAGGGAGGTCTCCTGGTGCCGGGTGGCCCCCTCGGTGTCCTGGTACGGGGAGTGGGCCAGCAGGATCCGGCCGTCGTGCTCGGGCAGCGAGGTGCGCGGGAAGTAGCGGTCGGCCTCGCCCGCGACCAGACCGGGCAGTTCGTCGCCCTCCACGGCGCCGGTGGCCTCCCACAGCCAGTGGTCCGCGTTGCGCACGATCATCGGACGCGGTTCCGGCACCCGGCCCGCGTACTGGATGCCGATCAGCTGCTGTTCGGGCGCCGCTTCGCGCCACAGCGCGGAGCGGCCGGGGCCGCGGCGCTTGCGGCAGGTCAGCAGGCGGTCCGGACCGGAGGGCGAGGGGGCCAGCTCGACCTGCCAGTACATGGTGTTGGCGGAGAGGAAGACCAGCGAGGTGCCGCTGTCGCGGGCCAGTTCGACGGTGCGGCGCAGCGGCGCCGACCAGTACTCGTCATGGCCGGGGAAGACCAGTCCGCGGTAACGGGTGGGGTCGACGCCGCCCGCGTGCAGATCGCGGGTCTCGGCGTAGGCGAGGTCGTAGCCGTAACGCTCCGCCCAGCGGATGAAGTCGTAGGCGTGGCCCACGTGGAGCGGAAGACCCGCGCCCGCGTACGGCCGGTCGAAGGAGACCGTGACCGCGGCCTCCGACTCGCCCAGCAGCCGCCCCCGCTCGTCCCAGGCGTGGTAGAGGCTGGCGCCGGTGCGGCCGTCCTCCGGATAGAGGTTGTACGCCTGCCAGGTGAAGTCCGGGAGGACCAGCAGCAGATCGGCGGGGTGGGTGTCGCGGACGGTGAAGGGGATGTGGCTGCGGTAGCCGTCGGCGGTGGTGAGCACCGCGACATAGGCGCCCAGCTTCCAGTACGAGGGGATCTGGAGCCGCCAGGACAGCCACCAGTGGTGGCAGGAGACGGTGCGGTCGGCGGTGAGCGGGGCGGGCTGGACGATGCCGGACAGCCGCGGACTGGTGGTGATCTTCGAGGCGCCGTCGCCGCCGTAGTGGCCGATCCGGTAGATGTCCACGCTGAACTGCTGGGGCGGGTCGACCGTGATGCGGAAGTCGATGGCCTCACCGGGGGCCGCGGCGGAGGCCGAGGTGAAGCCCTTGATCTGCCGGTGGACATCATCGGCGGTCCGGGGGCCGGGGACCCGGGCGGGGCGGCGGTCACGGGTCCGCAGCGCGGTCCGGTCGATCGCCCGGTCGATGGCGCCGGGGGTGTGGACGTGGTCCACGTACCACGGGACCACCTGGCCGGTGTCGTCGAAGTAGTTCTCGCTGCCACGCAGCCAGGGCAGCGGACCCTGGCCGAAAGGATCCGTCACCGCGTGGGCCAGTGCGCCCGACTCCCAGCGCCGGATCTGGTCCGTCCCCATCCCCTGCTCCCCTCCCTGCGTACCCCGGCGGCGGCTCGCCTCGCTGCCCTCGCGCACCGTGCCCTCGCGGTCCGGCCTTGTGGGCCGGGCTGTGCGGCCGGTCGGTGGACCGGGCCTGTGGGCCGGTCCGCTGGGCCGGGTGACAGCGACCGGTCCCAGCACATCACATTACGCACCCATCCCGTCACCCATAGTCGCTAATTTGCTGGAACGAGAATCGAACGGACGGCGGGGTACGGAACGCGTGCCCAACCGGGACAGCGGCCCTGACCGGTCACAGGCACTCGCCGGTCACACCAGGCGCACCGGTTTCTCCGGGCGCACCCCCACCTCACCCAGCCAGACGCGCAGCGGCTCGGCGTCCCCGTCCTCGACCAGGCTCAGCACCGGATGCGCCAGATCCGCGCGGCGCCGTCCGCCCACCAGCAGCGCGGGCCCGTCCAGCCAGTCCAGGCCCGGGCTGGCGCCCGCGGTGTCGACCGCGGCACAGCAGACCATCGCGGTGACATGGTCGGTGAGCAGCTCACGGCCGGTGCGGGGCGGCTGGAGCGGGAACAGCGGGGCGAACCCGTCGATCCACGGATCGCCGCCGCCCGCTCCGGCGCCCTCCCCCGCCGTACGGGCCAGATGCGCCCGGCTCGCCTCCTGCTGGACCGCCTCCTCCCGGGCCAGCTCCACACTGAGCCGGGCCGCGAGCTCCGGGCCGCTGTCCGCCGTGCGCTCCCGCGCGCCCGGCCCGGCCCCCTGGCCGTCGCCGGTGGTGAGGCGCTCGATGACCCGGGCGAGCGTGGGCGGGACGGGCGGGCCCGCGGGCCCCGGTGGGGTGCCCGGTGTCCCGGACCGCTCGTCCAGGACCCGGTGCAGCCGGGCGGCCTCCAGCCGCCACTTGCGGTCGACGACCTCCTCCGGGTACTTCCCCCAGTCCACCGGGGACCAGTCGGGGCCCGGCTCCGGCGGTCCGCCGTGGAAGAGACGGGCAGCGAGCAGCGAGGTGGCCTCGTCGATCAGCCCCGGCTCCTCCAGCAGATCGCAGGCGGGCCGCTCGCTCAGCCGGGAGGCGAACCCCTCGGCCAGCCGGTCCCGGCGGGAGAGCTCGGTGAGGGCGGAGACCACGCCCGCGTCCAGCCTGGAGGGCCAGCGGCCCATCCGCCAGGCGGGCAGGGCGACCCGGGTGAGCAGCCGGTCCCAGCCCGCGTAGGCCAGCCCCACCTGCTCCTGGGCGACGATCCGCAGACCGTAGTCGACCGCCTGGGCGCGCTCGGAGGCGGCCGCGGCGACCGCGCGCTCCATCTGGGCGGCGTGGTCCCGGCAGCCGCGCAGCAGCAGCCGGGCGACCCAGCCGACGAAGGCGAACGCGGGACGGCGCACCGCCCGGCCGAGCGCCGCCGCGGCGGCGGGCGCGGACCCCGGCCGCGGGCCGCGGCCGGGCCCCGAGCCGTACGGAGCGGCGGACGCGGTGTCGCCGCCGCGGGTGGCGACGGCCACTGCGGCGTCCAGGCCCCGGACGAAGCGCCGGGCGGCGGCTATGTCGGGGTGGACGGACGGGCCGGTGCCCGCCACCACGGGCGCGAGCAGCGCCCGCAGCTCGGCGACGCGCATCCACCACAGGAACGGCGAGCCGATGACCAGCACCGGGGCCTGCGGGGCGCGGTGCTCACGGCGGTCCGTGAGCCGGTCGTCACCCGCCGGGCCCGGTGCCCCGGGCAGGCCGTCCGTCTGCGGTGCGGACCGGGTCCCGTCGGCCGAGAGGGCGCCGCGGTCCCGCCGCCCCCGGCGGGAGGCGTAGGCGGGATGCGTACGGTCCTCCAGCCAGCTGTCGCAGTCCGGGGTGAGCGCTATCGCCGAGGGCGCCGGCACCTCCAGGCGCTCGGCCAGATCGCGGACCAGCCGGTACAGATCGGGGGCGGTCTCCTCGGCGATGGGCACCGTGGGGGTGAACGCGGGCTTGGCCCGGACGATCACGGCGGCCACCGCCGCCGCCAGCAGCAGGACCAGCAGGGCGCCGCCGACCACGGTCCAGCGCAGCGCGGTCCAGCCCTCGTCGTGCGAACCGCCGATGCGGCCCATGGCGCTGCCGGCCAGCAGCACGACGGCCGCGGCCGCCGGGAGGAGCGCGACCGCCAGCGCGGTGCTCCGGATCCGCAGTACCGCGAGGGCACGGGCGCGTGCCGCCAGTGCACCTGCTTCGGGACCTGCCACGGTTCTCATCACCCCCTACGGTCCAGCCGGTTTGTGAACGGCGGACGACGGCGGCGTTGTCTTCAACCCCCACTTTCGCACTGGCCGTCGGCATCGCAATGCCGGTGGGCCAGTTGCCGCACCTCGCCTGAGCGGCACATTAGTTGGGGGCCGGGCGTGCGTCAGCAGGATGGGGAACCGCTCACCCAATGGAATGGCCTTGGGCAAAACCGGGAACCCCGCGATTGCGAATTCGATCCCGCTGTGCCGCCCCGTGGCGAGGGCCGTGCGAAGCGTCGCGCGCTCAGCCGGAGCCGGTGTCCGACGCCGCCCGCGCGGCGATGTCGGTGCGGTGGTGGGAGCCCTCGAGACCGATCCGGCCCACCGCCCGGTACGCCCGCTCCCGCGCGGTGACCAGGTCGGGTCCGGTCGCGGTGACGGACAGCACCCGGCCGCCCGCGCTCACCACGGCGCCGGAGGCGGCGTCCCGCTTGGTGCCCGCGTGCAGCACATACGCCGCGGGGGCGTCCTGCTCCGCGATGTCCGCCAGTCCGGTGATCGGGTCACCCGTGCGCGGCGTATCCGGGTAGTTGTGGGAGGCCACGACGACCGTCACGGCCGCGTCGTCGCTCCAGCGCAGCGGGGGCTCGGCGGCCAGACGGCCGGTGGCGGCGGCCAGCAGCACCCTGGCCAACGGAGTCTTCAGCCGGGCCAGGACGACCTGGGTCTCGGGGTCGCCGAAGCGCGCGTTGAACTCGATCACGCGCACCCCGCGCGAGGTGATCGCCAGACCCGCGTACAGCAGCCCGGAGAACGGCGTGCCACGGCGGCGCAGCTCGTCCACGGTGGGCTGGAGCACGGTGGTCATGACCTCGTCCACCAGCTTGGGGTCGGCCCAGGGCAGCGGGGAGTACGCACCCATGCCGCCGGTGTTCGGGCCCTCGTCGCCGTCGTGGGCGCGCTTGAAGTCCTGGGCGGGCTGGAGCGGGACGACGGTCTCCCCGTCGGTGATCGCGAAGAGGGAGACCTCGGGGCCGTCGAGGAACTCCTCGATCACCACGCGGTCGCAGGCCAGAGCGTGTGCACGAGCGGTCTCGACATCGCCGGTCACCACGACGCCCTTGCCCGCGGCCAAACCGTCGTCCTTGACGACATAAGGGGCGCCGAAGGCGTCGAGGGCCTCGTCGACCTCGGCGGCGGTGGTGCAGACGTAGGAGCGGGCGGTGGGGACGGCCGCGGACGCCATCACGTCCTTGGCGAACGCCTTGGAGCCCTCCAGCAGCGCGGCCTCGCCGGACGGCCCGAAGGCCGGGATGCCGCGCTCGCGCACGGCGTCGGCCACCCCCGCGACCAGCGGGGCCTCGGGGCCGATGACCACCAGGTCCGCCGCCAGCGCGGTGGCGAGGTCGGCGACGGCACCGCCGTCGAGGGCGTCGACGGCGTGCAGCTCGGCGACCTCGGCGATGCCGGCGTTGCCGGGGGCGCAGTGCAGTGCGGTGACGTCGGGGTCGAGAGAGAGTGCGCGGCACAGGGCATGTTCGCGGGCGCCGCCGCCGATGACGAGGACCTTCACGGTATGCACCCTACGGCCTGGGCGGTGTGTGGCTGCCCTTCGGGGCAGCCGTTCCCGGCTCGGATCAGCACGTCAGCCCCTCCCGGCGCCCTCGCAGCCGGTCAGCCGCCGGCACGGCCGACGTGTTCGATGTGGAGGGCGTGAGCGTCCGGGTCGACACGGTAGAGGATGCGCCAGGGGCCGTGGCGAAGACGACGGTGCTCGGTGCCCCATGGATGGGACCCTTCAGGCCGGTGGTTCTCGGCCAGTTGGTCGGTGGCACGCAGAAGGGCGTCGACACCCTGGGGGTCATCTTTGAGATAACCGGCTGCGGCGTTGAGGGCTGCGGGTTCCCACGTAACCCGCCAGGTCACACGTCCCTCCCGGCAGCATCGAGGAGTGCGCGGCGGGCTTCGTCGTGGGGGATGGGGGTCTCGCTGCGGCCCAGAGCACGATCGCGCTCGATGCGGGTGAGCGCGAGGGCATCCTCAAGGTCTTCGAGCTCGGCCGGTGAGATGAGGACCGCTGTGGGGACACCACGGTCGGTCAGGGTGATGTGCTCGTGCTGGGCGGCTCGGCGAGCGAGGTCGCCAAGCCGCCCCCGCGCTTCCGCGATGGGATATGTAGCCGACATGAATCTAGTGTACACCTACATACACCTCTGCACACGGCTCCTCGGCGGTCTACAGCTCGCCGGACAGTACGCCCTTGCGGAAGGCGTCCCACTCGGCGGCCGTGTAGCGGAGCGCCGGGAAGTCGGGGTTCTTGGAGTCGCGGAGGGCGACGCCGCCGCCGGGGAGATCGGTGATCTCCACACATTGGTTGCCACCATTGCTGAATCGGGATTTGCGCCACCGCGCCCCGCTCAGGTCTATGGCATAGAGGTCGTCCTTGCGGTCCGTGGTGCTCACGTTGTGTTCCTCTCCAGCAGATGCGTGATGGTCTCCCGAGAATCATCCACAGAGAGCGCCGCCGCGACGATACGTTCGAACGCCATCTCGAAGAGCTTCGCGTCCTCGGCACCCTCCACGAAGTAGCCGCCCTGGATGTTCTCGATGTTGACCACGGTGGGCCAGGGTTGCGGGAAGCGCACCACTTCGAAGAGCCCGAGCATCCCGGGGTGTGGGGTCGAGTTCAGCGGCATGATCTGAATGGTGATGCTGGGCAGATCCGCCATGTCGAGCAGATGCCGAAGCTGCTCACGCATGAGCGACGGGTACGAGACGAAGCGCTGATGCAGCGCGGCCTCATGGATGACGGCCCACAGCTTCATCGGTTTGTCCGGTCGGGTGAGGATGGCCTGCCGCATTTTGCGGACCTCCGCGAGGGCCATCACCTCTTCCGTCGTGTGGGTCATGGCGAGCGCCGCGATGATCTCTCGTGCGTACGCACCGGTCTGGAGCAGACCGGGAATCAAGCCTGACGCGTAGATGTGCGTGCTCTCGGCGTCGGACTCCAGTGTCAGGTAGTCCTTGTACGACAGGCCGACGACATCGCCGTACGCCCGCCACCAGCCCTGCTTTCCGGCGTCCCGGGCCAGGTCGATCAGCGCGGTCACGATCTCGGGATCCGTCACGCCGTACAGCTTCAGCAGCTTCCCGATGTACTGCGGAGGCATCCGCGCCTTGGCGTTCTCGATACGGGACAGCTTGCTCTCGTCCCAGCCCATCGCCTCGGTGGCCCGGTCCAGGCTCATCCCGGCCTCGCGGCGGTAGGTGCGCAGCGCCTCACCGAGGCGGCGCCTGCGCAGAGTTGGCTGCGCGCGGACATTTGGCATGGTGCTTATTTCCCCTCCATGGTGCGCCTGACGGCGACTCGGGTGCAGTTTGGCATTGCCCCGGTATTCAAGTCGATGGAACGCATGTTCTTCTTTATGCGAATTGTGGTTTCAACCTTGCTGATTAAGCTCTGACCAGGGCATTCTGCGGCAACGAAACACGAGCACTCTTTGCCGCCGGAGCCCCTATGTCCGCGATGGGCACATACAGCAAGACCCTCCCCTGCGCACCCGAATCGGCCCGCCGGGCCCGGCTCTTGGCGCGAGCCGCCTGCGACACCTGGCAGTTGGCCGAGCTGGCCGACCAGGCGGCGCTGGTGATCTCGGAGTTGATGGGCAACGCCGTGGAGCACAGCGGCAGCCGATTAGTGCGGGTGACCGTCTCCCGCCCCGAGCCCTGCCGGGTACGGCTGACCGTGCTGGACAAGTCCCGCACCAGGCCCACGCAGCGCACCGCCTCCCCCGACGATGAGCACGGACGCGGTCTGGCGATCGTCGAGGCCGTATCCGACCGCTGGGGAGCGGATCCGCTCCGCTGGGGCAAGCGGGTCTGGGCCGAACTGTGCACGAAGGACGACCAGTGACGCGCCGCGGACTCGGCCGCGCCTGGGGCCTGGTGGATCGACGCGCCATAGACTGCCGCCTTCTCACGGCGTGCCTCAGCGAGGTGGTCAGCCTCTGCTTCCTGCTGGGCGGGCCGCTGTCGGTGACCGCCGTCTCGCTGTGGGAGCTGCGGCGGTTGTGGGACCGGTTCGGGGTCACCGTCCGCGGCCGAGCCGGGTCCGGCGGGGTCCGGATGCGGGGGTTGCGGGGGCCGCCGGGCACCGAGCGCGGCGTGGTGAGGGGCGGCGCCAGGGGTCGGGGGCACTCTTTCGGGTGAGGGGGTCGGGGTGCCTATATCCGATGTGCCACCACTAATGGGCGGAAATCCCGTCATCCCGTCCGCGTGGCCAGCCGTTCGGCGGTAGGAATGGTGGCCGCGCATCAGCCGCGCGCCAGAGATACGCCGCCGCAGAGGGAGTGCACGGGTGAGTCAGCCGGAGATGCAGCCCGAGGGGCTCCCTCGGCAGGAGGGTGCGAGGAAGCAGGGGGACCTGCTCGGTCGGCCCTTCCCGCACGGCGACTGGGGCGAGCCCGCCGAGCGCCTCGACGAGGTGTACCAGTGGGTCGAGGAGGGCGCGCTGCGGGTGGCCGAGTGGTATCTCGCCGACCGGCTGTGGAAGCGGCGGACCGCGCAGGGTTTGCGGGTGGGGGCCGCGGCCGGGGCGGTGGTGGGGGCGGCGCTGCCGCTGCTGGATCTGACCGGGGTACTCGACCGCGGTGCCGGATGGGGTGCGTTCGCGCTGCTGCTGGCCGTCGCCTGCGTCGGCGCCGACCGGTTCTTCGGGCTGACCTCGGGCTGGATGCGGGACATGGCCACGGCGCAGGCCGTGCAGCGGCGGCTGGAGGTGTTGCAGTTCGACTGGGCGTCGGAGAGCGTACGGGAGGTGCTGGGCCCGACCGAGGGCACCGCGAGCGAGGCCGTGGAGCGATGCCTCTCGGTGCTGCGGCGGTTCTGCGAGGACGTGTCCGAGCTGGTGCGGACCGAGACCTCGGGCTGGATGGTGGACTTCGGCTCCGGTTCGGCGCCGCTGTTCAGCCAGTCGCTGGTGGGCCAGGGCTCCCGCCCGGACAGCGGGAGCCCCACCAGTCGCTTTCCGCTGCCGCCCAGCACCCGGCCCAATATGCCGCGGCAGCGGCCTCCCGAGCCGCCCCGGTGAGCGGCCTGTGGAGGACAGGACCTACAGGAGCTACGGGACCTACGGGACCTAACTGAACACGATCATCGAGCCCTGCCCCAGACTGCGGGTCGCCGCCGCGTGCAGCCCCAGCCACACATGGCGTTCCCGGGCGAACGGGCCGTCCTCGTACGGGACCGGGACGGCCGGTTCCTCCAGGCTGGTGGGCCGGGACGGGGGCGCCGGGGCGGGCGGGGGGTTGGACGCGTCGATGCCCAGCGCCGGGGCGACCGCCTCCAGTTCGCGCAGCAGCCCGTGGCTGGAGCCCAGCGGACCGCCGCCCTCGAGGAGTTCGTCGTTGGACAGCGGGCTCTGGAAATCGACGGGGACATAGGCACCCGCGTGGTCGTAGTGCCACACCAGATGCGACTGCTGGGCGGTGGACTCGAACATCTCCAGCAACTGCTCGTAGTCGCCGCCGAGTTCGTCGACCGGCGTCACCGCGAGTCCGCACAGTTGCAGCATGTGGGCGCGGCGCAGGAAGTGCAGCGCGTCGTAGTCGAAGCCCGCGACCGGGGCGACATCCCCCGACAGACCCGGCATATAGCCGAAGACGGGCACGGGCGGCAGACCGGCTTCACCGAGTGCCTTGTCGTACGCGGCGATCTCCTCGGCGAAGGGATTGTCGGGGCTGTGGCACAACACATCGACGAGCGGGACCAGCCAGAGGTCACATGCCACGCGATCTCTCTCTCGTATCCGTACGGTCGGTGGTCGGCCCAGCGTAGTGCCCCGCGTACGCCGCGCGAAGAGTGCTGTCCACCGGGCCCCGGGCAGGCCCGGCCTCAGCCCGTACCGGAGGGGGAGTTGGTGTCGGAGGGGTCCGGGCTGTCGGTAGGGCCGGACGATGGGGAGCCGCTGGAGCCGCTCGGGGTGTCCGTCGGCGTCGGCTCGGTGGACGATTCGGACGGCGACGCCGTGGGTGACTCGTCCGGCGAGCCGCTCGGGCTTCCGCTCGCGTCGCGCCGGTCCGATGTCGCCGCGCCGGTGCCCGGCACCCGGTTCGCGGGCGGTGTGCCGCTGCCGCCCGGCAGGGTGCGTACGGCCAGGGCGAACACCACCGCCACCAGCACCACCGCGAGCGCCGCCACCGCCGGCACCGCCACCCGGCGGATGCGCATCCGGCGCCGCCCCTGCCGTACGGCACCGGCCACATCGACGCCGGGCGCACCGGCCCCCGGTTCGAGGCCGCGCAGCGGGGCGAGCAGCCGGTCGGCCTCCCGCTCCAACTCGTCGTCACGCATGGCCGCTACTCCTTCCCCTTCCCCGAGGCCGTCTTCCCCGAAGCCGTCTTCCCCGCAGTGGTCTTCCCCGCGGTCGTCACGGACGAGGGCAGCTGACCGCCGAGCTGAGCCCGCAGCCGGACGAGGCCGCGCGCGGACTGGCTCTTCACGGTGCCCTCCGAACAGCCGAGGATCCCGGCCACCTCCGCCACCGGCAGATCGCACAGGAACCGCAGGACCAGCACCGCCCGCTGCCGCGCCGGGATCCGGGAGAGCGCGGTGTGCACGACCGTACGCGTCTCGATGTCCGGTCCCCCGATGGCGGGCGGCAGCCCCGGGGTCTCGTGCGGCGCCCCGGACAGCCGTACCCGCGCCCAGCCGAGCCGCTGCTCGTTGAGGAAGCAGCGCATCAGCATGGTGTGCACATAGCGGTCCGTGTCCGTGGCGGCGCGGGCCCGCCGCCAGTGCACGAACAGCTTGGTGAGCGTGGTCTGCACGACGTCGTCGGCGCGGTGCGGGTCCCTGCACAGCAGATGGGCGATCCGGCGGAGCGCGGGCAGCCTCGCGGAGACGTACGCGGTGTACGTCTCCTCCAGCTCCGCGTCGGCCCCGGTCCGCGGCCCGGACCACCCGGCCGCGGACCCGGGCCCAGGTTCGCTCCCGCTCACGTTCCCCCGCTCACCCCCTCCCCGGACCGGCCCGGGACCGTCCAGACCCAGACACCCCCGATCCACCGGCCCGGCCGCCCCAACAGCCGTTCCACACAGACACGCAGCGCCCCGTCGGCCGGTTGCGGGGCGAGCACGACCGCGCCCGCGCGCCAGTGGCGCAGGTCCTCCGCCGCGGCGCGGCGCTCGGCGGGGCCGACCTCCGGCACGGCCCCGGTCCGCTCCACCCAGCTCAGGAGGGCGGAGGTGTAGCGGGGCACCGGACCGTAGATCCCGGTCCGGTGCGGTCCGTAGGGGCCGTTGAAGTAGCCGCCGGCCAGCGGGAAGCGGAGGCCGGCGGTGGTCTGCCAGTGCAGGGGCTCCGCGTGCGCGGGGTCCGGCACCGGGACGGGGACGAGGGTGCGGCCCTCGGGGAGGTAACGCCGCCAGAGGCCGTCGGCGACGAACGAGGGCACGGTGGCCCGGTCGGTGGTGGTCAGCGGGGTGGGCACAACCGGCAGGAGGGCGGCGGCGATCGCCGCCCACCCGGCGATCCGCAGCGCACGGTCCCGGCTCCCGTCCGCCAGCCGGTCGACGGCGAGGGCCAGCAGAATGCCGAGCGCGGGCACCGCGGCCATCGCCACCCGCGACTCGATGACCGATTCCAGCAGCGGCAGCCTGGCGAGCGGCCACCACGGCCCGGGCCAGGTCCAGTCCGTCCCCGGCACCGGGAACGAACGCCCCAGGGACAGCGCCACCGTCGCGAAGGCCGTCCACGCCAGCGCCCGGACCCGCGGCTCCCGCCACAGCCACACCACCACCACGGCGGTGAGGGCCAGCAGCGGCCAGCCGAAGAAGGCGTTCTGTTCGGTGCGGCCCCGTGCCAGCCCGTCCGCGGTGGCAGGATCGCCGCCGAGCGAGCGGCCCGCGAACTCCACCAGCGCGCCCGGTGGATTGCCCGCCGGGCCGTGCAGCACGCTCGCGTAGGACTGGGCGCCGAAGAACTGCCGGTACAGCGGATAGGCGAGCAGCACCAGCGCGACGCCACCGGCGACGGCGGACCCGCGCAGCAGCGGACCGCGGACGGCGCGGGCCACGCCGGGGCGTACGACCGCGTAGCCCACGGCGAAGAACAGCAGCCCGAGGGCGGCCAGCAGCAGCGCCTCCTCGCCCAGGAACACCTGGTAGGTGAGGAAGAGACCGAGGATCACCCCGTCGCGCACGGTGCGGCCGCCCGGTTCGCACAGCCGCAGCAGCCGGTCCACGATCAGCGGCATCATGAACAGCACCGCGAAGTTGGGGTGGGCGTTGGCGTGGGAGACCATCGCCGGGGCGAACGCGCACAGCCCACCGCCGAGCGCCGCGGCCCGGCGGGACGTCACAAAGCGCCGCAGCAGCAGCCAGTACCAGGCGGCGGCGGTCGCGGCGAGTCCGGCGGTCAGCACCAGCGCCCAGGTCATGGCCGGGCCGAACACGGCGGTGACGGGCGCGAGCGGCACGGAGAGTCCGAGCATGGTGGTGTTCGCCATGAGGTTCACACCGGACGGGGCGTTCTGGAGCGTGGTGAAGAACGGATCGCGCAGCGCGAAGACGTTGTCGGCGGTGACCGCGAAGAACCACTCCCACTGGTTCTGGTCCTGTCCGCCGTCGATGAGGTAGCGGTGGCGGGGATCGCGCCACAGCCCGTGGAAGAGCACCACGGAGACCAGCAGATAGCCGAGCACCACGGCCCGGTCGGCGGCCCGGATCCGCTCCAGCGCCCCCGCCGCCCGCAACCGCACCAGCTCCCGCAGCACCCGGGCGTAGTCCAGCGCGCCGACCTTGGAGCCGGGCTGGTGGGCCCAGCGGACGGGCACCTCGGCGACCGGCCAGCGCGCGCCGTGGAACATCCGCAGGATCTCCACATCGATGCACCAGCCGTCGAGCCGGGACCGCCCGAAGGCCGCGCGCGCCCGGTCGCCGTCGAAGAGCTTGAAACCGCACTGGGTGTCGCGGACCCCGGGCACCGCCACCGCCCGGATGACCCGGTTGCCCGCCTCGCCGAGCAGTTGCCGCAGGGGGTGGCGGCGCACCGCCGGGCCGGACTCCGGGTGGTGGGCGCGGGAGCCGATGGCGGCGGCGTAGCCCTCGTCGAGCCGGTCGTGCAGCCCGGCCAGTTCCTCGATGGGGGTGGCCAGATCGGCGTCGGTCACCAGCACCCGGCGGCCGCGCGAGGCGAGCACACCCAGCCGTACGGCGTGGCCCTTGCCGTGGTTGCGGGCGAAGGGGGCCGCGGGGGCGGTGCCCGGTGGCGGGCCCAGCAGTCGGATCCGGGGTTCGGCGGCCGCGGCCTCGCGGACCGTGTCGGCCGTGGTGTCCGTGGAGCCGTCGTCGACGACGATGACCTCCCAGCCCGCGTGACGGCCGGGCGAGGACCGCAGATAGCGGCAGATCGCGTCGAGGGTCCGGGGCAGCCGGTGCTCCTCGTTGTACGCGGGCACCACAACCGTCAGTTCGACGGTGTCCGGGGCGCGCGTCGGCGTCGGTCGGCGGCCCGCGGCGGGGCTGAGCGAAGAAGGTGGCACGCGTCGGGGACCGCCTCGGACCCCCGCGGCGTTGCGTGTTCTGCGTCACACTCCGTCGGCGCCCCGGGCGGAGCGCCGGGTCAGCTCGCCTCCGACTCCCCCGCCAGCCGCTCGATCAGGGTCCGGACGTGGGCGTTGTACCCCGCGATCAGCCGCTCGGAGGTGGCCGGGTCGCCCCGGGTCACCGCCGCGGTGAGCTCGCAGTGGCCCGCCCACAGCAGCCCGCGCAGATCGGGCACCCGGCGCAGGTACGGCACGGTGAACACCCAGGTCTGCACCCGCAGCCGCTGGAGGAAGTCCAGGATGTACGGGTTGCCGACCAGTCCGCAGATCTCGCGCCAGAAGCGCAGGTCGTAGCCGATCAGTATGTCGAGGTCGCCGGAGCGGGCGGCGCGCTCGGCCTCCTCGGCCCGGCGCCGCACCGAGGCCAGCGCCGCTTGCGTCATGGAACTCAGCGTCCGGTCGACGTAGTGGCGGAACACGCCCTCGACGACCATCGTGCGGGCGTCGACCATGTGCCGGAAGTCCTCGATGGTGTACTCGTGGACCTTGAAGCCGCGGTGTTCCTCGACCTCCAGGAGCCCCTGCGAACACAGGTCGAGCAGGGCCTCGCGGACGGGTGTCGCGGAAACGCCGTACTGGTCGGCGATCTCCTTGACGGTGAACTGACGGCCGGCCGGGAGGCGGCCCGCGAGCACCTCGTCGCAGAGCGCCTCGGCGATCTGCTGCCGCAGGGTGTTCCGCTTGACCGGGCTGGTGCCGCGCACGGGCATCGACCGTCTCCTTCCGCGGCCGTCGTGATCACCGGTAAGCGGACGGCCCTCGCATCACGATATGCGAGGGCCGTTGCGCCCAGTGCCCTGCGTGCGGCGGTGGCCTGCACCGGGTGCCCAAACGACGTCATCCGTGACCGCGGGGCGTCTTCCGTGGTCAATCCGTGTGGACGCCGGTAGCCGGTGCGGACGCGCGCCCGGTGTCAGCCGGTGCGGACGCGCGCCCGGTGTCAGCCGGTGTGGGCGTCGGCCGCCGACAGCGCCTCGTCCAGGACGGCCAGGCCCTCCTTGGCCTCTGTCTCGGTGATGGTGCACGGCGGCACCGCATGGGTGCGGTTCATGTTCACGAAGGGCCACAGACCGCCGCGCTTGCAGGCGGCCGCGAAGTCGGCCATGGGCTGGTTGGCCGGGCCACTGGCGTTGTACGGCACCAGCGGCTCGCGGGTCTCCTTGTCCTTCACCAGGTCCAGCGCCCAGAAGACGCCCGTACCGCGCACCTCGCCCACCGACGGATGGCGCTCGGCGATCTCGCGCAGCCCCGGGCCGATCACGTTCTCGCCGATGGCGGCGGCGTTCTCCACGATGCCCTCCTCGGCCATCGCGTTGAGGGTCGCGACGGCGGAGGCGCAGGCCAGCGGGTGGCCGGAGTAGGTGAGACCGCCGGGGTAGGGCCGCTGGTCGAAGGTGGCGGCGATCGCGGCGGAGATCGCGACACCGCCCAGCGGCACATAGCCGGAGTTGACGCCCTTGGCGAAGGTCAGCAGGTCGGGGGTGACATCGAAGTGCTCGGCGGCGAACCAGCGGCCGGTGCGCCCGAAGCCCGCCATGACCTCGTCGAGGACGAAGACGATGCCGTACCGGTCGCAGATCTCGCGGACACCGGGCAGATAGCCGGGCGGCGGGACCATGATCCCGGCGGTGCCGGGGATGGTCTCCAGCACGATCGCGGCGATGGTCTGCGGGCCCTCGAAGGCGATGGTGTCCTCGAGGTGGCGCAGGGCGCGCTCGCACTCCTGGGCCTCGTTCTCGGCGTGGAAGGGCGAGCGGTAGAGGAACGGCGCCCAGAAGTGCACCACTCCGGCCGAGGCGGAGTCGGAGGGCCAGCGGCGCGGGTCACCGGTCAGATTGATCGCGGTGGAGGTGGCGCCGTGATACGAGCGGTAGGCGGAGAGCACCTTGGGGCGGCCGGTGTGCAGCCGGGCCATCCGGACCGCGTTCTCCACGGCCTCGGCGCCGCCGTTGGTGAAGAAGATCTTGTCGAGGTCGCCGGGGGTGCGCTCGGCGATCAGCCGGGCCGCCTCGGAACGTACGTCCACGGCGAAGCCCGGGGCGATGGTGCACAGCGTGGCGGCCTGCTCCTGGATCGCGGCCACGACCTTGGGGTGCTGGTGGCCGATGTTGGTGTTCACCAGCTGACAGGAGAAGTCGAGGTAGCGGTTGCCGTCGTAGTCCCAGAAGTACGCGCCGTCGGCGCCCGCGACCGCGAGCGGGTCGATCAGGCCCTGCGCGGACCACGAGTGGAAGACATGCGCACGGTCCGCGGCCTTGACGGCGGCACCGGCGACGGGGTCGGGAGTGGGCTGCACGGACACGTTCGGTACCTCTGATCGCTCACGGGGCGGGGGTGCGACCAGCGTACGGACCGCTTTCCAGCCCCGTCACCGACATGCTGTCCGGCATTCCCCGTGGCTCCCGACACACTGCCGGGCGACCTGTTTCCCTCGCCGGAATCACATTGACAGCATACTGTCGATACGACAGTCTTCTGTCATCTGATGAGGGGTCGCGAAGGGCGCCTCGCGGATCGCGACCGAGGAGCAGCCATGGGACGCCGGACCGTGCATGTGGCCGTCTACGACACGCTCGCCGACTGGGAGATCGGGCACATCACCGCCCACCTCCGGGAGACCGCCTTCCACCGCCCGCCCCGCGAGGGCATCACCGTCGCCTATGTCGCTGCCCGGCCGGGAACCGTGACCACCATGGGCGGGATGCGGATCGTGCCCGATCTGACGCTGGCGGAGGTGCGGCCGCGGGACAGCGCGATGCTGATCCTGCCGGGCGCCACCGCCTGGGAGGGGGACCCGGAGACCCTGCGCTTCGCCCGCGCCGCGCGGGAGTTCCTGGATGCGGGGGTACCGGTCGCGGCGATCTGCGGCGCCACGGCGGGACTGGCGCTGGAAGGACTGCTGGACGAGCGCGAACACACCAGTGCCGCGGCCGGGTTCCTGGCCGCCACCGGCTACAAGGGCGGCGCCCACTACCGCGAGGCGGACGCGGTCACCGACCCGGAGAGCGGTCTGATCACGGCCGGTCCGACCGAGCCCGTCGCGTTCGCCCGGGAGATCCTGGCCCGGCTCGAGGTGTGCGAACCCGAGGTACTCCACGCCTGGTTCCGGCTGTTCTCGGCGTCCGACGCGTCCGCGTACGGCGTGCTCGAGGCGGCGGCCGCACGATGACGGAGGGCACCGAGGCGGCCGGGGAGGTACCCGCGCTGCTCAGCGGGACGGCGCTGTCGGTCTTCCGGCTGAACGGGCAGTTCCTCGCCGTCTCCGAGCGGCTGTCCCGTCCCGCCGGACTGACCGCCGCCCGCTGGCAGGTGCTCGGCGCGGTCCTCGATGAGCCGCTGCCGGTCGCCGGGATCGCCCGCGTCATGGGCATCACCCGGCAGAGCGTGCAGCGGGTCGCGGATCTGCTCGTCGAGGCGGGGCTCGCGGAATATCTCCCCAACCCCGCGCATCGCCGGGCCAAACTCCTCGCCCCCACCGAGGCGGGCCGCACCGCGGTGCGGGCGATCATTCCCGGCCACCGGGAGTTCGCCGGGCAACTGGCCGAACAGCTGGGCGGGGCGGCCGAATTGAACGAGGTGAGACAGGCCCTGAGCCGTCTGGTGGCGGCCCTCGACGCCCTGGAGCCCGGCCCCCGGGACACCTCCGGGAGCTGACCCGCCACGGTTGTGCCACCGTCCCGCGCAGATACGGAACCGATAACGGATCCCGTGCGTCGTCCACTTCGCTCCCAGCCACCTCTATTCTCTCGGGGGGGCTGATCAGGGGATCAGGGGAAGGGACGACGACGCATGGAGGACCTGGGGGCCGAGGACCCTCGTTGGATCGGCGAGTACCGGCTGCTGCGGCGGCTGGGCGCGGGCGGCATGGGCCGGGTGTTCCTGGCCTATTCGTCGCGCGGCCGCACGGTGGCGGTGAAGCTGGTCCAGGCGGGGCTCGCTCAGCAGGCCGCATTCAGACGGCGGTTCACCCAGGAGGTACGGGCCGCCCAGCGGGTCGGCGGGGAGTGGACCGCACCGGTGCTCGACGCCGACGCCGAGGCCGCCACTCCGTGGGTCGCCACCGGTTGCGTGCTCACCCAGGGCCAGATCGGCGCGCCCGTCGCCGGCACCCTCACCTCGACCGAGGACATGTTCTGCCAGGACTCGGCCACCCTGAAGTCGGCCGACAGCCTGCTGCTGATCGAGGACGAGGACGTCACCACCAGCGTCCCCGAGGACTCGTGCAGCGCGGTCGGCCAGCAGACCCTGCGGCTGGGCGACGACGGCTCGATCGCCTGGAGCACCACCGACGGCTCCTCCGAGGCCACGCTGCGCCCCGCGAAGTCCGGCGGCAAGCCGGTCCCGGCCTCTCTACCAGGGCACCTGGCTGGCCAAGAACGCGTTCGGGCAGGACGACGCGACTCTCAAGATCACCATCAAGCAGGGCGCGATCGGCATCGCGGTGGCCGAGGAGGTCGGGGACAGCAAGAAGTACCACTGCGAGGGCAAGCGGATGCTCGCCTCGGTCTCCAAGGGGCTGGTCCTCAGCCCGACCAAGGTCACCGACGGCAATCCCAAGGATCTGTGCACACCGGGCGATTCGCTGACGTTCACCGCCTCCGGCAGTGACAAACTCCGGGTCGAGTATGACGACCCGGACGACTACGGCGATGAGACGATGACACAGACGTTCACCCGACTCGACTGATCGGCCGATCGGCAGACGGACCATCGGCACACGGACAGGAGCCACACCGCGATGGAGAACCTCGGGGCCCAGGACCCGCGGTGGATAGGCGAGTACCGGCTGCTCGGCAAGTTGGGCGAGGGCGGCATGGGCAAGGTCTTCCTCGCCCGGTCCGCCCGCGGCCGTACCGTCGCCGTCAAGCTCGTACAGGCCGAACTCGCCCGCCAGGCCGACTTCCGCGGCCGGTTCAAGCGCGAGGTGGAGGCGGCCAGACGGGTCGGCGGGAAGTGGACCGCGCCCGTGCTGGACGCGGACACCGACGCCCAGGTGCCATGGGTGGCCACCGGCTACATCGGCGGGCCGTCGCTGCACGATGTGGTGGCCGATGACTTCGGGGCGCTGCCCGAGCATTCGGTGCGGGTCCTGGCCCACGGACTGTCCCTGGCGCTGCGCGACATCCACGGCGCCGGGCTGGTCCACCGCGACCTCAAACCGTCCAACATCCTCATCACCATCGACGGCCCGCGGGTCATCGACTTCGGGATCGCCCGCGCCCTGGACGCGGTCGACAGCACGACGGGCGGCAATCTGACGATGACCGGCGCGGTCGTCGGCTCCCCCGGCTTCATGTCGCCCGAGCAGGTGCGCGGCGAGTCGGTCACCGCGGCCAGCGATGTGTTCTGCCTCGGCTCGGTGCTGGCCTTCGCGGCCACCGGGCGGCAGCCGTTCGGCAGCGTGGCCAGCGGTATCCACGCTCTGATGTACCGAATAGCCCAGGAGGAGCCCGATCTGTCCGGGCTGCCCGAAGGGCTGCACGGCATCGTCTCCGCCTGTCTCAACAAGGACCCGGCGCTGCGGCCCTCGGTCGCCGACCTGGTCGCGTACACCGAGCGGACCGGTCCGGACGCCGAGACCTGGCTGCCCGGCGGACTGCTCGCCCGGCTGGGGCGCGACGCGCTCCAACTGCTGGAGGTGGAGGCGGAGAACGCCCAGCAGGGCCCGGCGGGGCCGCAGCCGTCCACCGCCTACGCCGCCCCGTCGACACCCACCCCGCCCACGGCGCACGCACCCCACTCGGGGTACGCCACGCCCTCCGCGTACGCCTCACCCGCGCACGCCGGGTCGCCCGGCTATCCGGTGACCGGGGTGGGCGGGCCCGCGCCCCAGCACGGTCAGCCCTGGCAGGGCGGCTATCAGGCCCCGTTCCCGTACCAGGGCCGGACGGCCGCCGTACTGCGGTCGGCGCGGGGGCTGTGCACCGGGCTGCTGACGGCGTTCGGCATCTGGATGGTGCTGACCGTGGTCCATCTGTATCTGAACCTGTCGCTGTTCGGCGCCTACCGCGATCTCATCGACGGCACCGGCACCCAGGAGGCGGTCAGCCACCGCAAGGACGCGGTGGATCCGATGGACATCTTCATCTTCTTCAGCGCGGTGGCGGTGATGGTGGTGTGGCTGGTCTGGTTCCGGCGCGCCTACCTCAACGCCACGGTGCTGACACCGGGACGGCAGCGCTTCGGCAGCGGCTATGCCGTCGGCGCCTGGTTCATCCCGGTCGCCCAGCTGTGGCAGCCCAAGCAGATCGCCAACGACATCTGGAACTCCAGCGTGTCCCCGGGCCCCGGACGGGTCTCCCGCGCGGTGCTGCACTGGTGGTGGACGCTGTTCGTGGTGATGTTCTGGGTCGAGCCGATCGCCGGGCTCGTCGACCTCGGCTGCGAGACCCCCAAGGAACGGCGGGTCGCCACCGGCTTCCTCATCGTGGACGACATCGTCTCGCTGGTGTGCGCGGTGCTGGCCATCGCGGTGGTGGTGCGGCTCACCAGGATGCAGGAGCAGCGGATGGCGCGGCCCGCCGTACAGCAGCCCGGGCCGCCCGCGGGGATGTTCGGCCCGCCCGTCGGGCACTGACCCCGGCGGGTCCGGTGGTGACGTCCCCGGACGCGAGGAAGTCCCCGGCCGTTGTGGGAACGGCCGGGGACTTCCTCGTCCGGGGCCCTGGCTCGCCGGACGCCTCGGCTCAGAGGAACGAGTTGATCTGGATCGTCTCGTCCCGGCCCGGGCCGACACCGATCGCCGAGATCGGCGCGCCCGACATCTCCTCCAGCGCCTGGACGTACCGCTGCGCGTTCTTCGGCAGGTCGTCGAAGGTCTTCGCCTTGGAGATGTCCTCCGTCCAGCCCGGCAGCATCTCGTAGACCGGCTTGGCGTGGTGGAAGTCGGTCTGGCTGTACGGCAGCTCCTCGACCCGCTTGCCGTCGATCTCGTACGCCACGCAGACCGGGATCCGCTCCCAGCCGGTGAGCACGTCCAGCTTGGTCAGGAAGAAGTCGGTGAGACCGTTCACCCGGGTCGCATAGCGCGCGATCACCGCGTCGAACCAGCCGCAGCGGCGGTCGCGGCCGGTGGTCACACCGCGCTCACCGCCGATGGTGCGCAGCTTGTCGCCGTCCTCGTCGTGCAGCTCCGTCGGGAACGGACCCGCGCCGACACGCGTGGTGTACGCCTTCAGGATGCCGATCACACGGCTGATCTTCGTCGGACCGACTCCCGCGCCGGTGCAGGCGCCGCCCGCGGTCGGGTTGGAGGAGGTGACGAAGGGGTACGTGCCGTGGTCGACATCGAGCAGGGTGCCCTGGCCGCCCTCGAAGAGCACGACCTTGCCCTCGTCGATGGCGTTGTTCAGCACCAGGGTGGTGTCCGCGACGAAGCCCCTGAGCTCGTCCGCGTAGCCGAGCAGCTCCTCGACGACCTGGTCGACGGCGATGGCGCGCCGGTTGTAGAGCTTGGCGAGCACCTGGTTCTTCATGTCCAGGGCGGCCTCGACCTTCTGCCGCAGGATGGACTCGTCGAAGATGTCCTGCACCCGGATGCCCACGCGGTTGATCTTGTCCGCGTAGGACGGTCCGATGCCCCGGCCGGTGGTGCCGATCTTGCGCTTCCCCAGGAAGCGTTCCGTCACCTTGTCGAGGGTGGTGTGATACGGCGTGATCAGATGCGCGTTACCGCTGATCATCAGCTTGGACGTGTCGACGCCACGCTCGTTCAGCCCGCTCAGCTCGGAGAGCAGGACCGCGGGGTCGACGACAACGCCATTACCGATGACCGGGGTGCATCCGGGCGAGAGGATTCCGGACGGGAGGAGGTGCAGCGCGTACTTCTGGTCGCCAACGACGACCGTGTGGCCTGCGTTGTTGCCGCCCTGGTAGCGCACCACATAGTCAACCGAGCCGCCGAGCAGGTCGGTGGCCTTTCCCTTGCCCTCGTCACCCCACTGAGCACCGAGCAGCACAAGTGCGGGCACAGGCGTACACCCCTTCCGGGCGGGGCATGTCCAACGTGCGTGGGTGGCGAGCGCCACCACCAGAGCCGTCGAACCGGTGCCCCGGATAGACGAAGCCCCTGGCGCAACAGCGACAGGGGCTCTTGCACCGAGAGATTACCTGAGGAAGGACCGAGGTGTCGGCTCCAGATCCCTGGCACTCTCCTCCGGACACCGTCCGGGAGCGTCCCCTGCTTGTGGTCATCGACCCCGCTGCCCGGCGAACGGACGGGGAGTCGGTGCGCATCGCGAAGGATGTGCTGTGTGCGGGCGCACAAACAAAAATCTGCCTGCCGGACGGTCCGGACGAAGTCGAGCGGGCTCTCGCCCGCCGCGGCGCCCGCCGCCCGGTGGTGGTCGGCGACGACCGGGCGCTGCTGCGGGTGGTGGAGCTGCTCCACCGCCGGCGGGAGCTGGCGGACGCCACCCTGTCCGTGGTCCCGGTCGGTGGACCGGCCACGGTCGCCCTGGCCCGGTCCCTCGGTGTGCCGACCGATCCGGTCACGGCGGCGCGCACGGTCCTCGACGGGGCCGCGCACCCGCGTGACCTGCTGGTGGACGACAGCGGCGGGGTGGTCCTCGGGGGCCTGCGGATCCCGTCCGGCCCGCGGACGGACCCGGCGGTGCGGCCGGGCGGCCCCGACGCGTACGACCCGTACGCCGCCGGGGCGGCACCGCCTCCCGAAACCGGCCCGCCCAACGGGTCCGGCACCGCGTCCGGCGGGGCCAACGGCCACCGCGACGGCCGGGCCGCCGAGCCCGGACCGGCCTCCGGCGGCAGCCGGCCGGGCGGTGGCTCCCCGGCGTGGTGGACCCCGGCGGCGCGCACCGCGCGCACGGCCCTGACGCTGCTGTCCCTGCCGGTCATCGGCCTGACCGGCGGCTCCCGCCGCCGCGTCCACCCGCCGCCCCCGCACCGGCTGCGGATCGAGGCGGACGGGGTGCTGCTGAGCGATCTGGACCGGCCGGTGACCCGTGTCTCGGTGTCCACGGCCGGACCGGGCGACGGCGGCCTGGCCGAGATCGTGGTCCATCCGCACGCGGCCGGAGGCCCGGTGCGCGCGCTGGCGCGGGCGGTCACCGTCTCCGGCCAGGACTTCCGCTACCGCGCGGACGCCCTGGTCCGCGGCCCGGTCCGCAGCCGCACCTGGACCGTGCTGACGGAGGCGTGGACCCTGATCGTCCCCCACCCCACCTGACCCCCACCTGAGCCCCACTCGACCCCACCGGGCGCCGCATCCACGGTGGCGGGCTCCGCCGCGCCGCGGGGCCGCCGCCCCGGGGCGGGCCTGGCGCGGTGGGGGCTCGGGTCGGGGCGGGTGGCGCCTAGTGGCCGGCGGCTTCGCGGCGGGCGGTCTGGTGGGCGCGCCAGCGGTCCAGCAGCTTGGGGAGTTCCTGCTGCATGAAGTCGAAGAACTCGGCGGTCTCGGACACCCGCAGCCCCGCCGGGGTGTCGGGCCCGAGCACCTTGGCGCCGTCGCGCATGGTGTTCTCCCAGCGCGCGAGCATCTGGTCGCGGCGGGTGAGGGCCTCGTACCAGACCTCGTTGTAGAGCCGGTAGCGATCGCGCCGCGAGCCGGGCTCGCGCTCCCGCGCGACCATGTCCACCTGGGTGAGGTAGCGGACCGCCCCCGACACCGCGGCCGGGCTGATCCGGAGACGCTCGGCCAGCTCGGCCGAGGTCAGCTCCCCGGAGTCGGAGACGAGCAGTGCCGCGAAGACCCGGGCGCCCATCCGCTGCATCCCGGCCTCGGCCAGGTCCGCCGCGAACCGCTCGACGAAGCGGGACACCGCCTCGGGGTCCCTCTCTTCGCTCGGCGCGCCCTCCGGTTGCGTCGTGCTCTCCCTCACCAGCTCCTCATCTCCTCTCTCCGTCACGTCATCATAAGTTTATACGGTTCCTTAACTTCGCAAATTTGTGAAACTAGCGTAGCTTCGGAAACATGAAGACGGCAATCTCCGCGTCCGGCCTGCACAAGTCGTTCGGCCGGACCCACGCGTTGGACGGCCTCGACCTCGAAGTCGAGGCAGGTGAGGTCCATGGCTTCCTCGGCCCCAACGGCGCCGGGAAGTCCACCACCATCCGGGTCCTGCTGGGGCTGCTGCGAGCCGACGCCGGTGCGGTCCAGCTCCTCGGCAAGGACCCCTGGCACGATGCGGTCGACCTCCATCAGCACATCGCGTACGTCCCCGGAGACGTCACCCTGTGGCGCAACCTCAGCGGTGGCGAGGTCATCGACCTCTACGGGCGGCTGCGCGGGGGGCTGGACACGGCCCGGCGCGCCGAGCTCCTGGACCGCTTCGAGCTCGACCCCACCAAGAAGGGGCGCACCTACTCCAAGGGCAACCGCCAGAAGGTCGCCCTGGTCGCCGCGTTCTCCTCCGAGGTCGAGCTGCTGATCCTGGACGAGCCCACCTCGGGGCTCGACCCGCTGATGGAGGAGGTCTTCCGGGAGTGCGTGGCCGAGGAGCGCGACCGCGGCCGCACGGTGCTGCTCTCCAGCCACATCCTCAGCGAGGTCGAGGCGCTGTGCGACCGCGTCAGCATCATCCGCAAGGGCAAGCGGGTGGAGTCGGGTTCGCTCGCCCAGCTCCGCCATCTGACCCGTACGTCCGTCACCGCCGAGCTGGCCGAGCCGGTCAACGGGCTGACCGGGCTCCCCGGTGTGCACAACGTCGACGTCCAGGACCGGCGCGTCAAGCTCCAGGTCGACAGCGACAAGCTGGACGCCGTGCTGCGCCAGCTCACCCAGTCCGGGGTGCGCAGCCTCATCTCCACCCCGCCGACGCTGGAGGAGCTCTTCCTCCGGCACTACCAGGACGACGTCACCCCGGCCGGAGAAGGGACGGTCGCCCGATGACCGCCGTAGCCGACGCCCGGGTCTCCCCCCGTACGCGCGGATCGACCAAGGACCTGGCAGGCACCGGCGCCCTGCTGCGGCTCGCGCTGCGCCGCGACCGGATCATGATGCCGGTCTGGGTGCTCTGCCTCGGGCTGACCGCGAGCAGCACCGTCGGCCGCCTCAAGAGCGCGTACGACACCCCCGAGGCCCGCGCCGACCTCGTCGTGGACATGAACGGGAACGGCTCGACGAGAGCCCTGTTCGGTGCCGCCTTCGACGATTCGCTCGGCGCGCTCACCGTCTGGCGGGTCGGCGCGTTCCTTTCCGTGTTCGCCGCGGTCATGAGCCTGCTCATCGTGATCCGGCACACCCGCGAGGAGGAGGAGACCGGCCGTCAGGAGGCGCTGTCCGCCTGTATGGTCGGCCGCCGCGCGGGTCTGACCTCGGCCCTGCTCGCCGTGGGCATCGCCAACGCCGCGGTCACCGTCCTGATCGCGGGCAGCCTCGCGGGCCAGGGCGGCACCGGCGCGCTCGCGCTGGGCCTGGCCGTCGGTCTGTCCGGGATGGCCTTCGGCGGTCTGGCCGCCGTCGCCGCCCAGCTCACCGAGAACGCGCGACTGGCCCGGGGGCTGACCTCCGCTGCCGTCGGTGTCGCCTTTGTGCTGCGGATGGCGGGCGACGCCGCCGAGGATGGTTCCAGGGGCTCCGGCCATGTGCTGGTCTGGCTCTCGCCGTTGGGCTGGGCGGAGTACGCGCGGCCGTTCGCGGACGAGCGCTGGTGGCCGCTGCTGCTGATCGCCGTGCTCGCCGCCGCGTCCATCGCGCTGGCGTACTCCCTCGCGGGCCGCCGCGATGTCGGCGCCAGCTTCTACGCGACCCGGCCCGGCCCCCCGGCCGCCGGTCCGTTCCTCAACGGGGTCTACGGACTGGGCTGGCGGCTCCACCGCGGTGCGCTGCTCGGCTGGAGCGCGGGCTTCGTCTTCGCCGGTGTCATCTTCGGCGCCATCTCCGACGGTGCCGACGACTTCCTCGGCGACAGCGACCAGTCCCGCGAGATCATCCAGCGGATGGGCGGGGCCCAGGGGCTGAACGACGCGTTCCTCGCCTCCATGGTCGGCATCCTCGGCACCATCCTCACCGTCTACACCGCAACTGCCGTGCTGCGGCTGCGCGGTGAGGAGACCGACCAGCGGGCCGAGCCTCTGCTGTCCAACGCGGTCAGCCGGCTGCGCTGGGCCGGCAGCCATCTGGTCATCGCCTATCTGGGCCCGGTCGTTGTGCTGGCCGTCGGCGGTCTCGCGCTGGGGGTGGGCTACGGCGTGGCCGCCGACGACATGGGCGGGGTCCCGCGCGCCGTGGGCGCCACCCTCGCCCAGGCCCCCGCGCTCTGGGTGGTCACCAGCGCCGCCGTCTTCCTGGTCGGTGTGGTGCCGAAGTACACGGCCGCGGCCTGGGCCGTGGTCGGCTGGGTGGTGGCCCTGAGCTGGATGGGCCCGGCGCTGAAGGTGTCCCAGTCCGTGATGAACACCTCGCCGTTCAGCCATCTGCCGAAGCTGCCCGGCGACGATGTCACAGCCGCGCCCTTCCTGTGGTCGCTGCTGATCTCGATCGTTCTGACCGCCGGAGGTCTGGTGGGACTGCGCCGTCGCGACATCGGCGGTTGACCCCCGTCAGTCCACCACCCCGGCCCCTCGGCGCCGGCCCCGCACTCCCTGTGGCGGCCGGCGCCGAGTGGTGTCCGGGGTCGTTCCGCTTTCGTCCACAGGGTGTGGACGAAAACTGACGGAAGCTGACGGAAGCTGACGAGAACTGACGGAAACAGCCGGCCGCTCAGATCTCGGCCAACAGCTCCGTCAGCCCCCGGATCACAAAGCCCGGCCGCCACTCCGGCTCCCTCACCAGCCGCAGCCGCGGTGCCTTGCGGAGCAGCGCGCCGAACGACGCCTTGAGTTCGAGGCGGGCCAGCGGGGCGCCCAGGCAGTAGTGGATGCCCGCGCCGAAGCTGAGATGGGGGTTGTCCGCGCGGGAGAGGTCCAGGGTGTCGGGGCGGTCGAAGCGGGCGGGGTCGCGGTTGGCCGAGCCGAAGAGGACGGCCACCTCGCTGCCGCGCGGGATGACCGTGCCGCCCACCTCGATATCGTCCAGCACCCAGCGCTCGAAGAGCTGCAACGGGGTGTCGTACCGCAGCAGTTCGTCCACGGCGGTGGGCAGCAGCGCCTCCGGTTCGGCGCGGAGCCGGGCCAGCTGCCCGGGGTGGCGGAAGAGGGTCCACCAACCGTTGCCGGTGGAGTTGACCGTCGCCTCGTGGCCCGCGTTGAGCAGCAGCACACAGGTGGAGATCATCTCCTGCTCGGAGAGCCGGTCGCCCTCGTCGTACGCCGCGATCAGCGCGCTGATCAGGTCCTCGCCCGGGTCCTTGCGGCGGGCGGCGATCAGCTCCCGCAGATAGCCGGAGAACTCCAGCGAGGCGCGCACCGCCCGGCGCGCGGTCTCCTCGCCCGGGTTCAGCTCGTACATCCCGCAGATGTCCGCCGACCACGGGCGCAGTGAGGACCGGTCGGCGGGCGGGATGCCGAGCATCTCGGCGATGACGGCCACCGGCAGCGGCTCGGCCACCGAGGCGATGAGATCGCCGCCGCCGGAGGCGATGAAGGAGTCGACCAGTTCGTTGGCCAGCCGCTCGATCGTCGGGACCAGCGCCTCGACGGTCCGCGGGGTGAACGCCTTGGAGACCAGCCGCCGGATCCGGGTGTGGTCCGGCGCCTCCAGGTCGAGCATCCCGTAGTCGTTGAGGGTGTGGAACGGCTCGTGTTCGGGCGGCGGCGCGGTACGGCCGAACTCCTCGTGGCTGAACCGGTGCAGATAGGTGCGGCCGAGCCGGCGGTCGGCCAACAGGGCGCGGGCGTCGTCGTAGTGCGGGATCAGCCACTGCCGGGACGGCTCGAACCAGTGCGCCCGCCCGCGCTCGCGCAGCTCGGCATAGACCGGGTACGGGTCGGCGACGAACGACGGCCGCCACGGGTCGAAGGCGGGGAGCGGGGCTGCGCTGGTCATGCCGGGACGGTACCGCCCGGCGGGCTCAGCCTCCAGGGGTCACCAGCCGCACCTCGTACGCGAAGACCGCCGCCTGGGTGCGGTCCCGCAGCCCCAGCTTCACCAGGATCCGGCTCACATGGGTCTTCACCGTCGACTCGGCGACCACCAGATGTTCGGCGATCTCCGCGTTGGACCGGCCCTGGGCGACCTGCACCAGCACCTCGTTCTCCCGCTCGGTCAGCTCGGCCAGCCGCTCCGCGGCGGGCGGCAGCGGCCCGCCGAACCGGGCGGCCTCACCGATCCGCGAGAACGTCGAGATGAGCCGCTTGGTGACGGTGGGCGCCAGCAGCGCCTCGCCCGCGGCGACCACCCGCACCGCGTCCCCGAGCTGACGGGCGGAGGCGTCCTTGAGCAGAAAGCCGCTCGCCCCCGCGCGCAGCGCCTGGTAGACGTACTCGTCGAGGTCGAAGGTGGTCAGCACCAGCACCTTGGCGTCCGCGTCCGCCGCGATGATCTCGCGGGTCGCCTCCAGCCCGTTGACCTCGGGCATCCGGATGTCCATCAGCACCACGTCGGGGCGCAGCGCGGCGACCTGCGCGATGGCCTGGCGTCCGTCGACCGCCTCGCCGATGACCTCGATATCGGGCTGGGCGCCCAGCAGAACGGAGAAGCCCTCCCGGACCATGACCTGGTCGTCGGCGATCAGCACCCGGATGGCGGCCGCCCCACCGCTCTCGGTCATACCGCCGCCTCCGCGGCTCCGGCGTCGACCGGGATGTAGACGGCGACCTCGTATCCGCCGTCCTCCGCCACGGTCCCCGCCGTCATCTCCCCGTTCAGCATCGTCACCCGCTCCCGCATACCCAGCAGCCCGTGGCCCATCCCCGGCGAGGGGCGGACGGCCCGGGTGGGCGGACCGTTGACGATCCGCAGCCCGATACCGCCGAGGACGTAGGAGAGTTCGACGCGGGCGGTGGAGCCGGGGGCGTGGCGCAGCGCGTTGCTGAGCGCCTCCTGCACGATCCGGTACGCGGACAGCTCGACGCCCGGCGGCAGCGGGCGCACCGCGCCGGTGGTGACGTGCTCGACCGTCAGACCCGCGGCCCGGGCCCCCGCGAAGAGCGTGTCCAGGGTGGCGAGGGTGGGCTGCGGCGCCTCCGGGCCGGCGTCGGCGTACGCGTCGGGGTCGTCGGCCCGTACGACCCCGAGGACCCGGCGCAGTTCGGTGAGGGCGGCCACGGCGTTCTCCCGGATGGTCGCGAAGCTCCTGGCCAGCTCCTCGGGCGGGTTCCGCACCCGGTACGGGGCGGCCTCCGCCTGGATGGCGATGACGGACATGTGGTGGGCGACGACGTCGTGCAGTTCGCGGGCGATGGTCGCGCGCTCCTCCAGGAGCGTACGGCGGGACCGCTCCTCGACGGTGGCCGACTTCTCCACGGCGACCTGCTGTTTGGTCTCGCGCAGACTGCGGGTGGCGACGACCGCACCCACGACCAGACAGGAGATCATCACCATCGGGAAGATGTCCGCGCTGCGCAGGCTGACGGCGTCGAAGAACACCCCGAGCCCGGCCGTGAGCACCAGCATCTGGACCGCGGTGCGCGGACGGGTCTGCGAGGCGACGACGGCCATCACCGCGATGTGCGCGGCGATCAGGGTCCATGGCCACGGCCAGGTGTCGTAGATGTTGTGCCCGGCGGCGTCCGAACCCGCCGCGATCCCCGCCGCGAACGACAGCCACCAGGCGCCGACCGGCCGGAACAGCGAGATCATCAGCGGTACGCCGCAGAAGACGGCGAGCGGCAGATTGCCGCCGGAGCCCTGGCTGTAGGCGAGCGCGATCAGGAAGAACGCGAACCCCGTGATCGCCGCGTGCGGCAGCCAACCCACATACGGCCGCGCCCGCCGGGGCACCCACCGCTTCAGCGGGTGCGCGTCGCCGAGCGGCGGCAGCGGGCGGAACGCGAAGGCGCCGGTGATCAAGTCCTGCCGCAGTCCGGACAGCGCGCTGCGGACCAGGCGGAGTTCGGTCCGCGGAATCGTCTCAGTCACGCATCACACGGTAGGGAGCGGGCGGGGCGGCGTCGTCCCCACCGGCGCGGATTCCCGGGCGTCCTCCTCAAGTACTACGGGACGGGCTCATACGGTCACCACTCGTGCGGTCACGACTCGTGCGGTCACGCGTCGGGGCCGTCGGCGGCGAGCCGGGCGATCTCGTCGACGGCCGTGCGTGCGGCGGGGGCCGTCGGGTCGATCAGCGGGAAGTGCCCGGCCCCGGCGATGCGGACGACCCGCGGCGGCTGCCGCGCGGCGGTCGCGGCCGCCACGAAGGAGTCGACGACCTGCGGCGGAACGTCGACGTCGGTGCCGCCCCGCACCAGTGTGGTGCGGACGCCGGTGGGCAGCAGCGCGGCGGGATCGGCGAACGGCAGCCGGGCCGCCCCTTCGTCGCCGGTGCCGAGGAGCTGGTCCACCGCGTCGGAACAGACGTGCAGCGCACGGGCGGTGGTGAGGTCCGCGATGGGGGCGAGGGCCACCACCCCGCGGACGCGCGGCGGCGCGGACAGCCGCCAGGGCGCCCCCGGCGGCAGCCGGTGCCGCGCCGCCGCCCACAGCGCGGCGTGTCCGCCCGCGGAGTGCCCGGCGAGCACGGGCCGTTCGGCGTCGACACCGGGCAGTGCGTTCTCCCGCACCAGGCGCGGCACGGCGTCCACGACGGCGGCGATGTCGTCGAACGTCTCCGGCCACCGTCCCGCCAGGTGCTGCGCCCCTGCCGGGTGTTCCGGATGAGCCTCACCGCCGGGCTCAACCCCACGGCCCGCCCGCCGCGCGGCGCCCGGCGTCCCGCCATCGCAGCTGCCGGAAGCCCCCGGCCCGCCACGACGGCCGGGTGCCACGCCCCCGCGGCGGTATTCGGGGAGGGCGACCGCCAGGCCGTGTATCGCCAGGTGGGCGGCGAAGGGGGACAGATGGCGGCGGTCACAGGCGGCGCGCCAGGCGCCGCCGTGGAACAGCAGGACCAGCGGGGCGGGGCCACCCGCCGCCCCCTCGGGCGGCAGGTGGAAGTCCACCACCTGGTCCGGGTGTTCGCCGTACGCGGCGGTCGCGTCCGGCGCCACCGCGGCGAGGCCGAAGAGGGACGCCTCCTCGGCCGCCGCGACCCCGGCGGGGTCCCGCGGGTCCATCATCCGTCCTCCGCCGCCCGGCTCTCCGCCAGGACATCGGCCAGCACCCGCGCCGCCCGCTCCCCGTCCGCGAACCCCGTGTACAGCGGGGTGAAGCCGAACCGCAGCACATCGGGGCGGCGGAAGTCGCCGACCACACCGCGCCGTACCAGTTCCGCCATCACCGCGCCCGCGTCCGGGCATCGCAGCGCGACCTGGCTGCCGCGCTCGGCGTGCGCGGCGGGGGTGATCGACTCGACCCGCCCCGCCGGGACGTACGCCTCGACACAGCGCAGGAAGAAGTCGGTCAGGGCCAGGCTCTTCGCCCGTACGTCCTCGATCGCGACGTCGTCCCACACCTCCAGCGCGGCCTCCAGCGCCAGCATGGAGAGGATGTCCGGGGTGCCGACGCGGCCGCGGGCCGCGCCGTCGGCGGGGGTGTAGGCGGGGTCCATGCCGAACGGGTCGGCGTGCGAGTTCCAGCCGGGGAGCGGTGAGTCGAAACGGGGCTGGTGCTCCTGGGCGACATACAGGTACGCCGGCGAACCGGGCCCGCCGTTGAGGTACTTGTACGTACAGCCCACGGCGAGATCGACCCCGTGCGCGTCCAGCCCGACCGGCAGCGCGCCCGCGCTGTGGCACAGGTCCCAGACGACGAGCGCGCCCGCGGCGTGCACGGCGGCCGTCGTCCCGGGCAGGTCATGGAGCCGGCCGGTCCGGTAGTCGACATGGTTGACCAGCGCGACCGCGGTGCGCGGCCCGACCGCGGTGGACACGTCGGCCGCCGCCACCGGCCGCAGGGTGCAGCCGGTCATGCGGGCTGCGGACTCGGCGATGTAGCCGTCGGTCGGGAACGTGGACTCGTCGACGAGGATCTGGTCGCGGTGGGCACCGCGCGCCTGGGCGATCCGTACCGCGCCGACCATCGCCTTGAAGACGTTCACGCTCGTCGAGTCGCCCACGACCAGCCGGCCGGGGGCGGCCCCGACCAGCCGTCCGACCCGGTCGCCGATCCGCTCCGGCGCGGTCCACCAGCCGCTCTCCTCCCAGGAGCGGATGCGCAGCGCGCCCCATTCCCGGGTGATGACATCGGCCAGCCGGGCGGGGACGGTGTGCGGGAGCGCGCCGAGCGAATTGCCGTCCAGGTAGACGGCGTCGTCGAGCGCGAAGGCGTCGCGCTTGGCGCGCAGTGCGTCGGCCGCGTCCAGCCGCGCGGCCTCGTCGGTCAGTGCGTGCGTCCCGGAGATCGTGGTGTCAGACATGGCTGCGCGCCGTCCACAGCTCGGGGAAGACGTTCTTCGCGGCGCGCTTCTCCAGCCAGGCGACCCCCGCGGAGCCGCCGGTGCCGGTCTTGGCGCCCATCGCCCGCCGGGTGGCCACCAGATGGTCGTTGCGCCAGCGCCACACCAGCTCGGCGACCTCGGTGAGCGCCTCGCCGAGACGGGTCAGCTCGTCCTCCCACGGGCCGGGGCCGGGGCCGGAGTAGATCTCCTGCCACACCCGCTCCACGCCCGGGTCCGGTACGTACCGCTGGGCGGGGTCGCGGTCCAGTACGGCGGCGGGGACGGCGAAGCCGCGGCGGGCGAGGAAGCGCAGCACCTCGTCGTAGAGGCTGGGCTCGGTCAGCGCCTTCTCCAGCTCGGCGTGCACGCGTGGCGCGCCCCGGTGCGGGACGAGCATGGACGCGGACTTCTCGCCGAGCAGGAACTCCATCCGGCGGTACATCGCGGACTGGAAGCCGGAGCCGTCGCCGAGCGCGGAGCGGTAGGCGTTGAACTGGCCCGGGGTGAGATGCGCGAGTGGCCTCCAGGAGCTGTTCAGCGACTCCAGCTCGTAGGTGGAGCGCTTCAGCGCGGCCATCGCGGTGGGCAGGTCGTCCTCGCGCAGCGCCTGGGCGGCGGTGTGCCACTCGTGGACGATGACGGTGAACCACAGCTCCATGACCTGGGTGGTGACCAGGAAGACCATCTCGCCGGGGTCGTCGGAGAGGGGGTGCTGGAGGTGCGTGAGGACCGAGGCCTGGACGTAGTCCTCGTACGGGGTCGTGCCCTGGAAGTCGAGGTGAGGAGCCTCGGGCTCGGCGTCCGGCGTGGCGGACCCCGGCGGTGGGGCGTCCTGGGGGGCGGTTGCGTTCGGGGCAGGCTGCTGCGACATCGCGTCTCCTGAGTACTGCTCGCTACCGGGTAGCGGTCCGCCCCTTCCTCTCGGTCTCGGAGCCCCGGTCCCCTCAGGGCCCGCATCAGCAGGCCCTGTCCGCATCATCCGTGTCATGCGGGTGTTCGGCAAGTACGGATCTTCAACGGATCGGGGCCCGCCGGCGGTAGACCGCCGCCGGGCCCCGGTCCTTTCGGAGGCGACTCAGGGGAGTCCGCTCAGGAGAGCGTGTCCGCCGCGGTCGGGGAGCTCTCCCGGAGGAACGTCGAGCAGCGCTCGTATTCCTCCTGCTCACCGATGGACTGGGCGGCGCGGGCGAGCGCGTGCAGGGCCCGCAGGAAGCCGCGGTTGGGCTCGTGCTCGAACGGCACCGGGCCGTGGCCCTTCCAGCCGCTGCGGCGCAGGGCGTCGAGCCCGCGGTGGTAGCCGGTGCGGGCGTACGCGTAGGACTCGACCACCCGGCCGGCCTCGAACGCCTCGTCGGCGAGCTGCGCCCAGGCGAGGGAGGAGGCCGGGTACTTCGCGGCGACCTCGGAGGGGGCCGCGCCGGACGCGAGCAGCTCCCGGGGCTCCGGGTCGTCGGGCAGATGGGTCGGGGGCGGTCCCCCGAGCAGGTTCTCGTGAATGGCCATGGGTTCCAGTCTGCCTGGTCCGCCCCCGCGCCCGATACGAGGCACTGGCTCGTCCCGGCTCCCGCTCCGCCCCGGCGCCCCCGGCCCGCCCGCGGAGCGCGCCCGCGCGCGGGGGCGTCAGCCCGTGGCGGGGGGTTCGCCGGGGTCCAGGGGCGGGGCGGTGACACCGCAGTGGTAGGTGCACTGGGGGCGGCAGGGGCCGCACGGGTGCTCCTCCGGCCGTGCGGCGCCCGCCGCCTCCGCGGGGGCCGGAGGCGGCGTCTCCGGGACGGCCAGGACATCCGACCGCACCGTGGTCCAGGCGAGGATCGCGCCCACCGCCAGCACCACCGCGCAGATCGGCATCGCCCGCCGGAAGGACCCCGAGAAGAGGTCCGCGGACCGGTACGCGTCCTCCCCCATCCCCGCCAGCAGCGGCAGCGCCGCCACCGCGACCAGGCCCGCCGCCCGCGCCGCCGCGTTGTTGATACCGCTGGCCAGGCCCGCCCGTGCGACGTCCACCGAGGCCAGTACGGTCGCGGTGAGCGGGGCGACCAGCACCACCATGCCCAGCCCCATCACCAGCAGCGCGGGCAGGATGTCCCGCCAGTAGACGGCGCCCACCCCCGCCCGCGTCATCAGCAGCATCCCGGCCGCGCACAGCAGCGGGCCGACGGTCAGCGGGATCCGCGGGCCGATCCGCTTGCCGAGCTCGCCCGAGCGGGCGGACAGCAGCAGCATCAGCACGGTGGTCGGCAGCAGCGCGGTGCCCGCCCCCAGGGCCGAGTAGCCCACGACCACCTGGAGGTTCAGCACGGTCAGGAAGAAGAAGCCGCCGAAGGCCGCGTACACGCACAGCGTCACCCCGTTCACGGCGGTGAACTGGCGGGAGGCGAAGAGCGACAGCGGCAGCATCGGCTCGGCCCGCCTCCTCTCCACGGCGACGAAGGCCACGCCCAGCAGCACCCCGAGGACCGCCGGAACCACCACGGCGGGCGATACGCCCCCACCCGGCGCGGCGATCAGCGCATAGGTCACCAGGGCCAGCGAGAGCGCGCCCAGCGCGGCGCCCAGGACGTCGAAGCGACCGTGCGCCGCCGGGTCGCGGACCTCGGGGACGTGGCGCAGCGCGACCGGCACGCACACCGCCGCCAGCGGCACGTTGAGGAAGAACACCCAGCGCCAGCCGGGCCCGTCCACCAGCCAGCCGCCGAGGAACGGCCCGATCGCCGCACCGACACCGCCGAAGCCGGACCACAGGCCGACCGCCCGCGGCCGGTCGTCGGGGTGGATCACGGACTGGATCAGGGCGAGCGAACCGGGGGTGAGCAGCGCGCCGCCGATGCCCTGGAGGGCGCGGGCGGCGATCAGCACCGCGGCGTTCGGCGCCAGCCCGCACAGCAGTGAGGCGAGGGCGAACCACACCACCCCGAGTACAAAGATCCGCCGCCGTCCGAAGCGGTCCCCGAGCGCCCCGCCGAGCAGGATCAGCCCGGCCAGGGTGAGCATGTAGGCGTTGACGGTCCACTGGAGAACGGCCAGGCCGGCGTGGAGGTCGAGCCCGATACGGGGCAGCGCCACATTGACCACGGTGCTGTCGAGCAGCGCCATCGCCGACCCCAGCACGGTGGTGAGCACCACCCAGCGCCCGGCGGGCTCGGAGAGCCGCACCACCGTCGGCTCCCCCGCGCCGGGCGGTCCGCCCGCCGCGTCCCCGCGCGCCGCCGCGGGCCGGGGCGAGGATTCGCTCATACCCGGATCATCCTCGTGTGACGCGCCGGGGGCCAGCCCACAGCCGCTCCGGCGGAACCACGGGCCGTCGTTTCTCGAGCGGGTGCCGCCAGTGCCGAGCCACTGCGGTGCGACGGGCCGGGCCCGGGGCCCCGCAGCGATGGCGGGGCCCCGGGCCCGGAGGGACGCGCGCCGAGGCGCGACCGCGTTACTTGCTCAGCGTGGTACCCGTGGAGCGCAGGTTGGCGCACGCCTGCGTGACGCGCTCGGCCATGCCCTTCTCGGCCAGCTTGCCCCAGCTGCGCGGGTCGTAGGTCTTCTTGTTGCCGACCTCGCCGTCGACCTTGAGCACACCGTCGTAGTTGCGGAACATGTGGTCCGCGACCGGGCGGGTGAAGGCGTACTGGGTGTCGGTGTCGAGGTTCATCTTCACGACGCCGTTCTCCAGCGCGGTGAGGATCTCCTGCTCGGTCGAGCCGGAGCCGCCGTGGAAGACGAAGTCGAACGGCTCCTGCTGGCCGGACTTCGCGGCGATGCCGTCCTGGAGCTGACGCAGCAGCTCCGGGCGGAGCACCACATTGCCCGGCTTGTAGACGCCGTGGACGTTGCCGAAGGACGCGGCCAGCAGGTAGCGGCCCTTCTCGCCCAGGCCCAGGGCCTCGGCGGTGCGCTCGACATCGGCGACGGTGGTGTACAGCTCGTCGTTGATCTCGTGCGAGACGCCGTCCTCCTCACCGCCGGTCGGGGTGATCTCGACCTCGAGGATGATCTTGGCCTTGACGGCCTCGGCGAGCAGCTCCTGCGCGATGGCGAGGTTGTCGTCCAGCTTCTCCGCGGAGCCGTCCCACATGTGGGACTGGAACAGCGGGTTCTGTCCGCTGGCCACCCGCTCCTGGGAGATCTTGAGCAGCGGACGGACATAGCCGTCCAGCTTGTCCTTGGGGCAGTGGTCGGTGTGCAGCGCGATGTTGACCGGGTACTTCTTGGCGACGACGTGCGCGAACTCGGCGAGCGCGACCGCGCCCGTCACCATGTCCTTGCTGTACTGACCGCCCAGGAACTCGGCACCGCCGGTGGAGATCTGGACGATGCCGTCGCTTTCCGCCTCGGCGAAGCCACGCAGCGCGGCGTGCAGGGTCTGGGTCGAGGTCACGTTGATCGCCGGGTAGGCGAACTTGCCTGCCTTCGCCCGGTCGAGCATCTCGTTGTAGATCTCGGGGGATGCGATGGGCATCTGTCCGCTCCTTGTGATGTGCGGGTGAGGTTCTGGGCCCTGACCTAGAGGGGCGACGTCATCGTCGTGGCCATCTTTCCAGACTCCCCCGATTGCTCCACCCGGCGCACCCGGGGATGACACGGAAGGGGGCGGGTGGTTTCACGTGAAACCACCCATGTCAGCGGAGTGTGCACCACTCCCGGCGGACGTCACTCCCGGTGGGCGCCCTCAGCTCAGGCCGAGGTCGGCGAGGGAGTACGCCGGGAGATAGCGCAGCCCGGCGTCCGCGATGGCCGGTGCGGCGCCGCGCTCGACGATCGTGGCGACGGCGACGACCTCGGCGCCCGCCTCGCGCGCCGCCTCGACCGCGGTCAGCGGGGAGCCGCCGGTGGTGGAGGTGTCCTCGACCACCAGCACCCGGCGGCCCGCGATGTCCGGGCCCTCGATCCGCCGCTGGAGACCGTGGGTCTTCTGCGCCTTGCGGACGACGAACGCGTCGAGGCGGCGGCCCCGCGCGGCGGCCGCGTGCAGCATCGACGTGGCCACCGGGTCGGCGCCGAGGGTGAGCCCGCCCACCGCGTCGTACTCCAGGTCGGCCGTGGCGTCGAGCATGACCTGTCCGACCAGCGGCGCGGCCTCGGCGTCCAGGGTGATCCGGCGCAGGTCGATGTAGTAGTCGGCCTCCCGCCCGGAGGAGAGGGTCACCTTGCCGTGGACCACGGCCTTGTCCTTGATCTGCCGCAGCAGGGCGTCACGCGCATCGCTCATGCCGATGAGCTTATGCGGTGTGCCGGGACGCCCCGCGACACCCTCCGGACGGCCGCTACGCCAGGCTCCGCCAGCTCCAGGTCGTGGCCATCTCCAGCGGGTCGATGGGGGTGACCAGGCGCGGCACGGTGTTGAGACCGTTGGGCGGACCGGACTGCGGCTCGACGCACACCGCCTCCGCCTGCTCGTCGTAGATCACCACCCACTCACTGCGGCTGGTGACCTTCAGCTCCAGCCGGCGCGGCCAGGTGAGCGTGACGTCCACCCCGGCGGGCATGCCGAAGCAGTCGTCCCAGGGGCCGGGGCCCGGCGGGATCCGCCGGCCGGTGGGGAGATGGTCCTCGCCGCGCTCCTCCTGCCACTCGGCGTCGAAGGCGAGCCGGACCTCCTCACCGCCGCCGTCCAGGGTGCGCAGGAACCACGGGTGCCAGCCCGCCTGGGCCGGGAAGGAGTCGCCCTCGGTCTCCACGCTCATGGTCGCGGTCAGGCTGTCCGGGGTCAGCTCGAAGGTCTGGGTGACCCGGCCCTCGTACGGCCACGGGTCCGCGAGGTCGTAGGTGAAGGCGGCGGAGGACGGACCGGTGGCGACCGGGCGCCAGGCGACGTCCCGGCCGGTGCCGTGGATCGCGTGCGGCGCCGCGTTCACGGGCAGTTGATGGGTCCGGCCGCCGTTGCGGAACCGTCCGAGCTCGACCCGGCCGCACCACGGCACCATCGGGAAGGACCCGTACCGCGGGCCCTGGCGCAGCACCTCCGTACCGCCGATGCGCAGCGAGCCGATACGGCAGCCGTTGTCGGGCGAAACGGTCAGCTCGGCGTCACCGGCGGTCAGCCGTACGCCCTTGGTCTCCGTTGTCTCTTCGGTGGTCACGTCCACGAGCCTATGTGCAGCGGCTCACCGGCGGCGGCTCCCGGGGCGGCCCACCGGCGGCGGCTACGAGCGGTGGCTATCGGCGGCGGCGGAGCACCCGGCGGCCGACCACGACGGCGGAGGCGAGCACCACGGCCGCGGCGGGCGCGGCCCAGCGCAGCGCGGCGCTGGTGGACACGGCCTCCGGGGCGGGAACGGGGGCGTAGCGGCCGCGGGGCGGGGCATGGTCGACCTCCTCGGTGGAGCGGCCGATCATGGTCCGGCGGGCGTGGGCGGCCTCGGCCGGGGGCTCGTCCTCGGCCTCGCCCAGGCCGCTGGCCTCGTCCATGGATCCGACACCGTTCACCGCGTCCATACTGTCGACATCCTCGGCACCGTCGACATCGTCGAGATCACCGACGTCGTCCAGCTCGCCGATGTCGCCGCCCCCGGCGTCAGCGGCGGCCGCGGCCTCGTCGTCATCGAGGTCAGCCCGCGGGTCCAGGGACGACGGCGGGATGTCGGTGTCGAAGACCGACCGCGGTTCGCCGCCCGCCTCGTCCTGCCCGTCCCGCTCGCCCCGTTCGTCCTGTTCATCCCGCGCATCGCCTTCGTCCCGCGCATCGGGCACGGCCGGGGCGGGCGGGGTGATCGGGGACGCCTCCAGCCCGGACGCCAGCGCCGAGGCGAAGCGGTCCAGCAGCCGGTGAGCGGCCGTGTCCGTGGCCTCGTCGTCGAACTCCGCGAGCCGGCCCTCGCGGTGGACCGTTCCGGAGCAGACCAGCGTGGTGCCGCCCTCGGCGGTCTTCGGCGTGATCGTCAGCGTGAGCTTGACCGAGCCGCTGCCGCGCGCCTCGGTGCCCTCGCCCTCGACCTCGAAGGCGCCGTCGCGCTCGCCGACGCGCAGGGCCCCGCGGTAGGTGATGGTGGATCCGCCGATACGCAGCCGCAGCCGACCCGCGAGCGGCCCCGCCGCCTCGTCGGCGTCCTGCTGGAGCCCGGGGACGCAGCGGGCGATGCGGTCGGGCTCCGCCAGTGCCGACCGGACGGTGCCGACGGGAAACGGAACGAATACCTCATGCTCCATGACTCAAGACACTACCCATCGTGCGTCCCATGAGACCCGTTCCCGCGCAACTTTCGCCGCCCGCTCCCGCGAATTGGCGACCCGTGCGCGACCCGTGCGTGACCCGTGCGCGACCCGGCCGCGTAACCAACCTCCCCGGACAGCACAACTAGTCCCCGTAGCCGTAGCGCGGATGCATCAGGGTGGAGGCGGGCAGTCCGGGCTCGCGGTGGCGCCCGGCCGCGCGGGCGGCGGCCCGGAGGCCACCGGGGGTCAGGGAGTGCGGACGCGGGCCGCGGGGGGACAGCCCCAGCGGGACCGGGGAGCGGGCCGCGAGCAGAAAGCCCCAGTCGCGCGGCGCCCCGTCGGTTCCCGGGACGGAGAACACCGGACGCCGGGCGCCGATCACATACGGCACGGTCCGCAGCCCGGCGGACCGCATCGTGGCGTCCACCGTCCAGTACGTATGCGACCGGGGGTGCAGCGCGCCCGCGTGGACGACCAGCCGTCCGCCGGGCGCGAGCACCCGCTCGGCCAGCCCGTAGAACTCCTGCGAGTAGAACTTGGTGCCCGCGGTGAGCCGCGGGTCCGGCAGATCGCTCACCACCACGTCGTACGCGGTGCACCGACGCAGCCAGTCGAAGGCGTCGGCGGTGACCACCCGCACCCGGGGGTCGCGGTAGGCGCGGGCGTTGAGCGCGGAGAGATCGGGGTCGCGGCGGGCCAGCCGCACCACCGCCGGATCGCGCTCGACGACGGTGACCGACCGGACCCCGGTGTACCGCAGCACCTCGCGGGCCGCGAGCCCGTCGCCGCCGCCCAGCACCAGGACGCGGCCGTGCGGCCCGGCGGCCATGGCCGGGTGGATCAGTGCCTCGTGGTAGCGGACCTCATCGCGCCCGGAGACCCGCAGCCGCCCGTCGAGGAAGAGCGACAGGGGCCGCCCGCTGGCCCGGCCGCCCGCGAGCACCACCTCCTGGACGCCGGTGCGCAGCGCGACGCGGACCCCCGGGCCGTAGACCGCCTGCCGGGCGGCCCGCTCGAAGGAGGGGGTGAGCGCGGCGCCCGCGGCCAGCAGGGCCAGCACCGTCACATTGGCGACGATCAGCGTCCAGCGTGCCCGGCCGCTCAGATCGCGGCGGAACAGCCACAGCACCAGCACCGCGCCCGCCACCGCGTTGACCGCGCCGGTGACCAGCGCGCCGGTGAGCTGTCCGAAGGCGGGCAGCAGCAGAAAGGGGAAGGCGAGCCCGCCGACCAGCGCGCCCACGTAGTCCGCCGCGAACAGATCGGCGACCGCGCCGCCCGCGTCCTGCCGCCGCACCCGCTGGATGAGGGTCATCAGCAGCGGCACCTCGGCACCGATGAGGACGCCGATGGCCAGTGAGAAGCCGACGAGCGCGGAGCGGGAGTGGCCGCACCACGCGAAACTCGCGTACAGCGCCATCGCCGAGCAGCCGCCGACCAGCGCGAGCACCACCTCGACCGCGCCGAAGCCGACGGCGGCCCGGCAGCGCAGCCGCTTGGCCAGCAGTGAGCCGATGCCCATGGCGAAGACCATGACCGACAGCACCACCGATGCCTGGGTGACCGAGTCACCGGCCAAATAGGAGGCGAGGGCGACGAGTTCGAGCTCGTAGACCAAGCCGCAGGCGGCGCAGACGAAGACGGTGAGGAGGACGAGGAAGCGGCCGATCCCGGCCCGGACGGGCAGCCGTACCGGAGGCTCGGGCTCCGGCGACGGCGCATCCGAGACGGCGGACGTCGGCGCATCGATCACAAAGGGAACGTTACGTCACATAATGCCTACCGTTCGTCACCCACACGGGTGCATTGACGGCCGCTCATCCGTATGCCGACCCGGTCCGCCCAGTGGCTCACCCTCCGCTAGCCACAGGCCACTTGGGCCGGAACGCCGCCCTCCGGTATCCCGCCCGCACCCGGCGGCCGCAGCCCGGCCGGGCGCCGGGCCCCCACACAGGTGCGGGTGGTCACCAACCGCCCCTCCTGGGGATAGGCGTGCCAGGTCCGCCAGCCCACCGTGCCCTCGTGCCACTGCGCGAGCAGCGCGGTGAACGCGTGCGGACTGCCAGGAAACGTGCCCGCGAGACCGTGCGGATGATCGGCGACCAGGGCCAGCAGCTCCTGGGCGCGTCCGGCGAACGACCCTTCCGACAACTCCTCGACGCGCGCCGCGAATTCATACTCGCGGCCGTCGACAAGGGTGGAGACCCCCAGCGGAAGCGGGGTGCTGCTGCCGGATATACAGGCCACGGTCTCCGAGCAGTGGCCGTCCTCCCCGTCGAGAAGGACCTGGTGAGAGGCGCCGAGAAGCCTCAACCGCATGACGTGGCCATGGAGTTGGAGATCGAGTTCGGCCAGGGCGGGAAGCGGTTCCCGCCCCAGGCACCAGGCGAGATCAGCGGCGCGGGTATCGGTGTAAGCAGTCTTGAGGGTCGTGAGCATGGGTCGGCTCCGCAAGCACGCAGTGGAAAAAGATGGGCCGGCTCGCCCCGCGGTGGACCAGGGGTATACGCATACGCCGGCTCGTGCCCACGTGGGGTCCGTTGGGTCGGTGGTGGTATACGGAATCATGAAATGCTCGGCGCCACATCGTTTTTACCCACCTTCACCGGGTTTCCACCCCCTAGGGCGCCCACCCGATCAAGTGTTCAACAACCGTGCGCCCGGCGCACGATGGCGCGCCGGGCGTGGGATGTGGATTCTATGGTCCGTCAGTTCACTGTAGGCGCAGGTGAATCGGCGCATATCCGGTGCAATCGCCGGGTGATGCGGAGCTGCGCGGATGCGTCGGCGTGGCCGTCAGCAGCCGCCACCACCACCACCGCCGCAGCCACCCCCGCCGCCCCCACCGCCACACGACGAGCCACCGCCGCAGGAGGAACCGCCTCCGCAGGACGAGCCCCCTCCGCACGACGAACCCCCGGCGCTGCCGCCACCGGCCCACCAGCTCCCCGAGGAGCCTCCCCCATAGCCCCGCCGGGACCGCGCGGGATGCCCCTTGGACCGGCTCGCCCCCACCGCGGCCAGCGCCGCGACCGTGAAGGCCACCACCACGAAGACAACGACAGAAACCATGCGTCCTCACTCTCCTTCCAAGCCCCCGTACAGCGAGGTACCGCGTCGTACCTGATCCGCTCCTGCCCGCCGCCGCCACGACCGAAAGCGAAGTTGAGGAAGTCCAGAGGTTCGAAGGAGGATGGCGCCATGGGACGACCGCTGCTCAATCGCCGACTGGCCGCATTCGGCACCACGATCTTCGCCGAGATGTCCGCCCTCGCCGTGCGCACCGGCGCGATCAATCTGGGCCAGGGATTTCCCGACACCGACGGCCCGGAGGAGGTGCGGGAGGCCGCGGTGCGCGCGCTGCGCGACGGCCGCGGCAATCAGTACCCGCCCGGCCCCGGAGTGCCCGAACTGCGCAGCGCGGTCGCCGAGCACCAGCTGCGCTGGTACGGGCTCACCTTCGACCCGGACCGTGAGGTGCTGGTCACCGCGGGTGCCACCGAGGCGATCGCCGCCTCGCTGCTGGCACTGGTGGAGCCGGGCGACGAGGTGATCGCGCTGGAGCCGTACTACGACTCCTACGCCGCCTCCATCGCGATGGCGGGCGGCACCCGGGTCCCGGTCACCCTCCGACCGCAGGGCAACGGCTTCGGCCTGGACCTCGACGAACTGCGGGCCGCCGTCACCGACCGCACCCGCCTCATCCTGCTCAACACCCCGCACAACCCCACCGGCACCGTGCTCACCCCCGATGAGCTGGCCGCCGTCGCCGAGCTGGCCGTGGAGCGCGATCTGCTGGTGGTGACGGACGAGGTCTACGAGCACCTCGCCTTCGACACCGGCCACACCCCGCTGGTCTCCTTCCCCGGGATGCGCGAGCGCACGGTGACCATCGGCAGCGCGGGCAAGACCTTCTCCTTCACCGGCTGGAAGGTCGGCTGGGTAACCGGCTCCCCGGAGCTGGTCACGGCGGTCCGCTCGGCCAAGCAGTATCTGACCTTCGTCTCCGCCGGACCCTTCCAGTACGCGGTCGCCGAGGCGCTCCGGCTCCCGGACGACTACTTCCACGGCATCCGCGAGGATCTGCGGATCAAGCGCGATCTGCTGGCCGGCGGTCTGACCGACGCGGGCTTCACGGTCTTCCGCCCGTCGGGCACGTACTTCATCACCACCGACATCCGTCCGCTCGGCGAGAGCGACGGCTTCGCGTTCTGCCGCTCGCTGCCCGACCGCTGCGGGGTGGTGGCCGTGCCGAACGCGGTCTTCTACGACCACCAGGACCAGGGCGCGCCCTTCGTACGCTTCGCCTTCTGCAAGCGCACCAGTGTGCTGACCGAGGCGGTCGGACGGCTCAAGGGCCTGGCGGGCTGACCCGGGCGGCCTCGGGCGGCCCGTGAAAAGGCGTGAGCCCGGTCGCGCACCGTCGCCTCGGCGGGCGGTGCGGCGGCCGGGCTCCGCTGTGTCCCGTGGGCCCGGTGGAGGCTCAGCTCTCGTCGTCGCCCGGCTTCTCGTCGCCGTCGGACTCGATGTCGGCCTCCAGGCCGAGCTGCTCGACCAGCCACTTGTCGAACTCGATGGAAGCCCGCACCCAGCTGACCGTGCTGGACACGAAGTGCTCCAGGCTGACGCCGGTGCCCGTCAGCATCTGCGCCTCACCGATCAGCCGGACCGTGCCGTCGTCGTTGGTGTGGGTGTAGACCTTCGGCCACAACGTACGACGGTTCCAGTCGTCGATCGCCTCGAGCAGCCGCGGCTTCTCGTCGATGCCGTGCGGCCGGTCGTAGAACGTCCGGACGGAGAAGACCTGCTGCTCCTCCTCACCGCGGAACATGAAGTACGTGCGGAACTGCTCCCACGGCGCGGCGAGGTCCCCCTCCTCGTCGACGACGTACTTCAGCTCCATCTGCTCCAGCAGCTGCTTGACCAGGTCCTGGTCGGGCAGCACGGGGCCACTCGGACCCGCCGGTTCGGGCTCGGGCTGGCCCCCGAAATTCGGAATCGAGGACGGGTCGATGCTCACCGTGGATTTCCCTTCGTATGGATACCGCCATCCTCCCTCACACCCGCCCCTGCCGTGCAACCCCGGCCGGGTCCGGGACGGGTGCGCTACTGGGCCGGGCCGACCAGGAGATCGTCGCCGACCCGGTCCACCCGGACCGTGTCGCCGTCCCTGACCTCGCCGGACAGGATCTCCTTGGCCAGCCGGTCGCCGATCGCGGTCTGCACCAGACGGCGCAGCGGGCGGGCCCCGTACGCCGGGTCGTTGCCCTCCTCGGCGAGCCACGCCAGGGCGGCCGGGGTGACATCCAGGGTGAGCCGCCGCTCGGCGAGCCGCCGGGCCAGCGCGCCGACCTGGAGCTCGGCGATCCGGGCCAGCTGGTCCTGGCTGAGCGCGGAGAAGACCACCACGTCGTCCAGGCGGTTGAGGAACTCGGGCTTGAAGGAGGTGCGCACGGTCTCCAGCACGCTCTGCTTCTTCTCCTCCTCGCCCAGCAGCGGATCCACCAGGTACTGGCTGCCGAGGTTGGAGGTGAGGACAAGAATGGTGTTGCGGAAGTCCACCGTGCGGCCCTGGCCGTCGGTGAGCCGTCCGTCGTCGAGGACCTGGAGCAGGACGTCGAAGACCTCGGGGTGGGCCTTCTCCACCTCGTCCAGCAGCACCACGCTGTACGGGCGGCGGCGCACGGCCTCGGTGAGCTGGCCGCCCTCCTCGTAGCCGACGTAACCGGGCGGAGCGCCGACCAGCCGGGCGACGCTGTGCTTCTCGCCGTACTCGCTCATGTCGATGCGGACCATGGCCCGCTCGTCGTCGAAGAGGAAGTCGGCGAGCGCCTTGGCCAGCTCGGTCTTGCCGACGCCGGTGGGGCCGAGGAAGAGGAACGAGCCGGTGGGGCGGTCGGGGTCGGCGATTCCGGCGCGGGTCCTGCGCACCGCGTCCGAGACGGCGCGGACGGCCTCGGTCTGGCCGATCAGCCGCTTGCCGAGCTCGTCCTCCATGCGCAGCAGCTTCTGGGTCTCGCCCTCCAGCAGGCGGCCGGCCGGGATACCGGTCCAGGAGGCGACCACATCGGCCACGTCGTCCGGGCCGACCTCCTCCTTGACCATGGTGCCGCGGTCCTCCCGCTGCACCTCCTCCTCGGCCGCGGACGCCTCGGCGAGCTCGCGCTCGACGGCCGGGATCTCGCCGTAGAGCAGCTTGGACGCGGTGTCGAAGTCGCCGTCCCGCTGGGCGCGCTCGGCCTGGCCGTGCAGCTCGTCGATCTTCTCCTTCAGCTCACCGACGCGGTTGAGGCCCTGCTTCTCCTTCTCCCAGCGGGCGGTCAGCCCGCGCAGCTCCTCCTCCCTGTCGGCGAGGTGGCGGCGGAGCTTGTCCAGGCGCTGCTTGCTGGCCTCGTCGGTCTCCCGGGCGAGCGCCATCTCCTCCATCTTCATCCGGTCCACCGAGCGCTGGAGTTCGTCGATCTCCACGGGTGAGGAGTCGATCTCCATCCGGAGCCGGGAGGCGGCCTCGTCGACCAGGTCGATGGCCTTGTCGGGCAGGAAGCGGGAGGTGATGTACCGGTCGGAGAGGGCGGCGGCGGCCACCAGCGCGCCGTCCGCGATCTGCACCTTGTGGTGGGCCTCGTAGCGGCCCTTGAGCCCGCGCAGGATGGCGACGGTGTCCTCGACGGTCGGCTCGGAGACCAGGACCTGCTGGAAGCGGCGCTCCAGGGCGGCGTCCTTCTCGATCCGCTCGCGGTACTCGTCGAGCGTGGTGGCGCCGACCATGCGCAGCTCACCACGGGCGAGCATGGGCTTGAGCATATTGCCCGCGTCCATCGAGGAGTCGCCGCCGGCGCCCGCGCCGACGACGGTGTGCAGCTCGTCGATGAAGGTGATGATCTGGCCGTCGCTGGACTTGATCTCGGCGAGGACGGTCTTCAGCCGCTCCTCGAACTCACCCCGGTACTTGGCGCCCGCGACCATCGCCCCGAGGTCCAGCGCGACCAGGCGCTTGTTCCGCAGGCTCTCGGGCACATCGCCCTTGACGATCCGCTGGGCGAGCCCTTCGACGACGGCCGTCTTGCCGACGCCCGGCTCACCGATCAGCACCGGGTTGTTCTTGGTGCGGCGCGAGAGTACCTGCACCACGCGCCGGATCTCCTGGTCCCGGCCGATGACCGGGTCGAGCCTGCCCTCGCGCGCGGCGGCGGTGAAGTCGGTGCCGAACTTCTCCAGGGCCTTGTACGTGCCCTCCGGGTCGGCCGTCGTCACGCGCTGTCCACCCCTGACGTTCTCGAACGCGGCGAGCAGCTTCTTGGCGCTCGCCCCCTGCTGGTCGAGGAGCTCCCCGGCCTGGCCGCCCTTGGCGGCGATGCCGATGAGGAGGTGCTCGGTGGACACATAGTCGTCCCCGAGCTCCTTGGCGCGCTGGGTGGCGTCCGCGACGACGGCCAGCAGCTCCCGGCTCGCCTGCGGCGGGGCCACGGTGGAGCCCTGGACGCTGGGCAGCGCGGCGAGCAGCCGCTCGGCGCCACCGCGCACCTGGGCCGCGTCGGCCTCGACGGCGGCCAGCAGGTCCATCACATTCTCGTTCTCCTGCCCCTGGAGCAGGGCGAGCAGCAGATGCGCGGGTGTCATGTCCGCGTGTCCGGCGGTCACCGCGCGGTCATTGGCGGCGCCCAGCGCCGCCCGGCTCTTGTTGGTCAGCTCGGCATCCACGTCCCTGTGCTCCTCCTCGCTTCCATGACCCTACCGATAAGGCTCAATCCTGCCCTGCCCAACCTCCGTAAACTTGAGTCTATTCCACTCAACTGTGCTGCGCCAACACTTCCGGCCGTAGGTTCTGGGCCATGGCCATCGATCCCCGCAACCCGGACCCCGGCTACCTCGCCTTCTGGCGCGAGCGCCATCTGTGCACCCTGACCACCCCGCGCCCGGACGGCACCCCGCATGTGGTCCCGGTCGGGGTCACCTACGACCCCGAGGCAGGGCTCGCCCGCGTCATCACCAACCGGCACAGCCGCAAGGTCGCCCATGTCCGCGCCGCGGGCGACGGCGGCGCACGGGTCGCCGTCTGCCAGCTCGCGGAGGGACGGTGGGCCACCCTGGAGGGGCTCGCCGTGGTCCGCGAGGAGCCGGAGCTCGTCGCGGACGCCGTCCGCCGCTACGCGGAGCGGTACCACCGCACCCCGGCCCCCAACCCCGACCGGGTCATGATCGAGATCACCGTCACCCGCGCCATGGGCCGGGCGCCAGCACCATGATCCACGCGTCGCGGGCCCGGCGCCCGGCCGGCAGCACCCCCACCGCGAAGGTGCCGATCGCCATCATGATCATGGTGGCGGACAGCACCCGCCGTCCGATCCGGTCCCCCAGCGGCCCGAAGACCAGCCCGCCCAGCGGACGCACCAGGAACACCACGGCGAAGGTGGCGAAGGCGGAGACCACCCGGGTGGCCAGGTCGTCGGCGGGGAAGAACACCTGGCCGAGGGTGACCGCGACATACGCGTAGCCGCCGAAGTCGAACCACTCCACGGTGTTGCCGACCGCCGTCGCCGCCACCGCGCGGCCCGCCCCGGCCCGGCCGCCCCGGGCGGTGCGGACCGTGCGGCGGTCTCCGGCCCGGACCGGTACTCATCGCTCAGCCGCCCACGGCGTCGGCGTCCTCAGTCCTCGGCCTCTTGCGCCTGCCGCACCCGCGCATAGGTCTCGGCCGTCCCCCCGCCGAAGTCGTACACCACGACCTGCTCGTCGCCGACCACCCACGCGTCGTGCCCGGGCGGGCAGACGAAGACGTCCCCCGGGCCCACCTCGGTCTCCGCGCCGTCCGCCATCCGCAGCCGCATCCGCCCCCTGGCCACGAACCCCGTGTGGTGGACCTCGCACAGATACGTACCGGCGATCGGCCGCACCGACTCCTTCCAGCGCCAGCCCGGCTCGAAGACACCGACGGCGAAATCCAGCCCCGTCAGATGCACGGTGTCGAGGTGGCCCCCGGGAAAGTCACGCCGCTCATCCGGCTTGTCGATCGTCTTGACTTCCACCATGGCGGTACCTCCTGCCGTACCTCCATGGTGCCCCTCCCACCGCCGCACCGTCGCGCGCACCGGGACGGCTCCGGGCGGAGACGGGCGCTAGTCCGGCTGCCCGGGTGAGGAGCGCCAGTGGAGGGTCCAGTGGCCGGAGTGGCCGGGCGGGAGGGCCACGTCGCCGCGGACGGCCGAGTAGTACGCCTCGCGCGCGATGCGCTGGCGGGCGAGCAGCGCGGACCAGGTCTGCCGGGTGGGGTCCGGCTCCCGCAGGAACTGCTCCATCTCAATGACCGCGACCACCCAGGCGCGCGCCCGCTCCACCACCTCGGGGGTGCCCAGCATCAGCAGCGCCTCCCCCACCGGATCCCGCGCGTCGGTGGCCTCGGCCAGGTCGGCTGCCGCCTCCTCGGGGGACAGCGGATGCGGATGGGGATCGACGCCCAGGTGGGAGGCGATCCGGTAGGCCAGGGTGACACTGCGCTTCAGTGCCGTGGCGTAGTCGGCGTAGACCGCCAGTCGGCGTTCCTCCCAGCGGACTCGCTGTTCACGGCGGAAGCGGGCCTGATCGCCTTTGGTGATCGCCAGATAGGAGCCGAGGGCGCCGATGATCACGCCCAGCAGCGCGGGCAGTTGCTGTATGAACCCGGACATGGCGGCACCGTATAGCGACGCGGTCACCACAGCGGTGGGCGCCGAACGGCCCAGGAGGGGGAACCCCGCCCAGTGCGGATGACCTCTGTGGTCCCCCTGGCCACTTGCGAGATGACCAGAACACCGTCCGCCGCATGGGCGTCGCCCGCATCGCCCGCCGGGCACGCGAAAGGCCCGGCGACCTGTGGAAGGTCACCGGGCCGGTCCATCAACCGCGGGAGGCTACTCCGAGCGCTTGGGCCGCCAGACGACCAGGGCGCTGGTCTGCTGGACGTCCTGGTAGCGGACCAGGTCGCGCCGGTAGGAGGCGTGGACCTGGGCCTCGCGCTGCTGCATGGCCGCCGCGGCGCCCTCGACCGCGGACTGGAGTTCGGCCACCCGGGCCTGGAGGGCCGCGACCTGGTTCTCCAGTTCGATGATGCGCTTGATCCCGGCGAGATTGATGCCCTCGTCCTGGGACAGTTGCTGGACCTGACGGAGCAGCTGGATGTCACGCGCCGAATACCGCCGGCCGCGGCCGGCGGTGCGGTCGGGGGAGACCAGGCCGAGGCGGTCGTACTGACGAAGGGTCTGCGGATGCAGGCCGGAGAGCTGAGCGGCGACCGAGATGACGTACACCGGCGACTCGTCGGTCAGCTCATAGGGATTGCGGCTCCGGCCCGCTCCCCTGCCTCCGATTCCCCCTCGGCCGTGCGCCTCCATTGCGTCACGCTCCCTTCGCGGCCTTGAACAGCTCCGCCCGCGGATCCTCACCCGCGGTCGCCTCGCGATACGACTCCAGCGCCTCGCGCGCCGAGTCGCTGAGGTCCTTCGGCACCGTGACCTCGACGGTGACCAGCAGATCGCCCCGGGTGCCGTCCTTGCGGACCGCGCCCTTGCCGCGGGCGCGCATCGTCCGGCCGTTGGGCGTGCCGGCCGGCAGCTTCAGGGTGACCGGGGGGCCGCCCAGCGTCGGCACCTTGATCTCACCGCCGAGCGCCGCCTCCGGAAGGGAGACGGGCACCGTGACGGTCAGGTTGTCGCCCTTGCGGCCGAAGACCGGATGCGGGTCCACATGGACGATGACGTAGAGGTCACCGGCCGGACCGCCGGTCTCGCCCGGGGCGCCCTTGCCACGCAGCCGGATCCGCTGGCCGTCGCTGACGCCCGCGGGGATCCGGACCTGCATGGTGCGGGCGGAACGGGCCCGTCCGCTGCCCTTGCAGGTGTCGCACGGGTTCTGCGCGATCAGCCCGCGCCCCCGGCACTCCACACACGGGTCGGTGAGCGAGAAACCGCCCCCGCCACCGCGGCTGACCTGTCCGGTGCCGACGCAGGTCGGGCAGACCCTGGGGGTGCCGTTCCGGTCGCCGGTGCCGGAACACGCCTTGCACGGGGCCTGACTGGACATCCGCAAGGGGACCGTGGCCCCCTCCACCGCCTCGGTGAAGCTCAGCGTCACCTCGGACTCGATGTCCTGACCACGCCTCGGCTGGGTGCGGGAGGTGCCGCCGCGGTTGAAGAGGCCGCCGAAGACGTCCCCCAGTCCACCGCCGAAACCGCCCGCGCCACCGCCGCCGCCGAAGAGGTCGCCCAGGTCGAAGTTGAAACTGCCGGTGCCGCCCGGGCCGCCGGGACCGGGGCGGAAGCCGCCGTTCCCGAACAGCGAGCGGGCCTCGTCGTACTCCTTGCGCCGCTTGGGGTCGCCGAGGATGTCATTGGCCTCGGAGATCTCCTTGAAGCGCTCCTCCGCCTTGGCGTCGCCCTTGTTGGCGTCCGGATGGAACTCGCGCGCGAGCTTCCGGTACGCCTTCTTGATCTCCGCCTCGGTCGCGTCCTTGGGGACGCCGAGAACCTTGTAGTAGTCCTTCTCGACGAAGTCCTTGGTGCTCATCCCCGACGTCCCTCCTCTCTCATCGGTCCCGCCGTATCCGCCGTCACCGTCGCGTCAGCCCTCGTCCGGGCCACCGCTCTCCTCGTCCGCGGCCGGTCCCTCGCCCTCGCCGCCCTTGGTGGGGGTGGCGCCCGGCTGGGGCTCGGCGACCGCGACCCGCGCCGGTCGGATCGTACGTTCGCCGATTCGATACCCCGGCTGCAGAATCTGCACGCACGTCGTCTCGGTGACATCCGGCGCGTACGAGTGCATCAGGGCCTCGTGCACCAGCGGGTCGAAGGGCTCGCCCTCCTTGCCGAACTGCTGGAGGCCCAGCTTCGCCGCCACCGTCTCCAGCGATTCACCGACGGACTTGAAGCCGCCGACGAGCTCACCGTGCTCACGGGCACGGCCGATGTCGTCGAGCACGGGCAGCAGCTCGGACAGCAGGTTCGCCACGGCGACCTCCTTGACCGAGACCCGGTCCCGCTCGACCCGGCGCCGGTAGTTCTGGTACTCGGCCTGGAGTCGCTGGAGGTCGGCCGTCCGCTCGTTGAGGGCGGTACGGACCTGGTCCAGCTGCGCCTGAATGGCCACCTGCTCGAGGTCCCCTGCCGGGGCCGGACCCGCCTTGTCGGCGGACCCGGCGCCCTTCGCCGCGTCGTCAGGGGTCTGCGCGGCTTCGGAGGGGACGTCGGGCTGCTCCTCGAAGCCCGGGGTCTCCTCCGTCACGCGGCACCACCCTGACCCTTGTCGGCCTTCTCGTCGTCGACGATCTCGGCGTCCACCACGTCGTCCTCGGCCTTGGCCTGGCCCGCGGCACCCGGCTCACCGGCGTCGGCACCGGCCGCGCCGGCACCCTCGCCCTGGGCGCCCGCGTACATGGCCTGGCCCAGCTTCTGGCTGACCGCGGCGACCTTCTCGGTGGCGGTGCGGATCTCGGCCGTGTCGTCGCCCTTGAGCTTCTCCTTGAGCTCGGTGAGCGCCTCCTCGACCTCGGTCTTGACGTCGCCGGGGACCTTGTCCTCGTTGTCCTTCAGGAACTTGTCCGTCTGGTAGACGAGCTGCTCGGCCTGGTTGCGGGTCTCGGCGGCCTCGCGGCGCTTGTGGTCCTCCTCCGCGTACTGCTCGGCCTCGCGCATCATGCGGTCGATGTCGTCCTTCGGCAGCGCGGAGCCACCGGTGACGGTCATCTTCTGTTCCTTGCCGGTGCCCAGGTCCTTCGCGGCGACGTGCATGATGCCGTTGGCGTCGATGTCGAAGGTGACCTCGATCTGCGGGACCCCGCGCGGGGCCGGCGGCAGACCGGTCAGCTCGAACATCCCGAGCTTCTTGTTGTACGCGGCGATCTCGCGCTCGCCCTGGTAGACCTGGATCTGCACGGACGGCTGGTTGTCCTCGGCCGTGGTGAAGATCTCCGAGCGCTTGGTCGGGATCGTGGTGTTGCGCTCGATCAGCTTGGTCATGATGCCGCCCTTGGTCTCGATGCCGAGGGACAGCGGGGTGACGTCCAGCAGCAGGACGTCCTTGACCTCACCCTTGAGCACACCGGCCTGGAGGGACGCGCCGATGGCGACGACCTCGTCCGGGTTCACACCCTTGTTGGCCTCCTTGCCGCCGGTCAGCTCCTTGACGAGCTCGGCGACGGCGGGCATGCGGGTGGAGCCGCCGACCAGGACCACGTGGTCGATCTCGGACAGCGAGATGCCCGCGTCCTTGATGACGTTGTGGAACGGGGTCTTGCAGCGCTCCAGCAGGTCGGAGGTGAGCTGCTGGAACTGGGCGCGGGTGAGCTTCTCGTCCAGGTGCAGCGGGCCCTCGGCGGAAGCCGTGATGTAGGGCAGGTTGATGGTGGTCTCGGACGAGCTGGACAGCTCGATCTTCGCCTTCTCGGCGGCCTCGCGGAGCCGCTGGAGCGCCATCTTGTCCTTGGACAGGTCCACGGCGTGGCCGTTGTTGAACTGCTTGACCAGGTAGTCGACGACGCGCTGGTCCCAGTCGTCACCACCGAGGTGGTTGTCGCCGTTGGTGGCCTTGACCTCCACCACGCCGTCACCGATCTCCAGCAGCGAGACGTCGAAGGTGCCGCCGCCGAGGTCGAAGACCAGGATGGTCTGGTCGTCCTTCTCCAGGCCGTAGGCGAGCGCGGCGGCGGTAGGCTCGTTGACGATACGCAGGACGTTGAGCCCCGCGATCTCACCGGCTTCCTTGGTCGCCTGACGCTCGGCGTCGTTGAAGTACGCCGGGACGGTGATGACCGCGTCCGTGACCTTCTCGCCCAGGTACGACTCCGCATCCCGCTTGAGCTTCTGCAGGATGAAGGCGCTCATCTGCTGCGGGTTGAAGTCCTTGCCATCAAGGTTGATCTTCCAGTCGGTGCCCATGTGGCGCTTGACCGAGCGAACGGTCCGGTCCACGTTGGTCACGGCCTGGCGCTTGGCCACCTCACCGACCAGCACCTCGCCGTTCTTCGCGAACGCGACGACGGACGGCGTGGTCCTGGCGCCCTCGGCGTTGGTGATGACGGTGGGCTCACCGCCTTCGAGAACACTGACGACGGAGTTCGTCGTACCCAGGTCGATGCCGACCGCACGAGCCATTTCGCAATCCTCCAGCTACCGCTTCGAGTACAGCATTGAGTGCAACAGACTCAAGCGTGCATGATCGACCGCACCCTGTCAACAGACCTGAGTCGGCACGACTCAACTTTTATATGACCCTTATGACCAAGGGGGCGACCCCACGCGAACACGCCCCCGAACAAGGCGAGGAGAGGGGACCCTGAGCGACACAGATCACCGGCCGGTCGGCTACATGGGGGAGCTCCCCGGCGGGTAATGTCGGTCAAGACGAATTAAGTTACTGCTTAGTAATCATCGCTCTCGCAGGTTCGAGGAGCCCCACCATGCAACTCGCCGCGATCATCGTGTCGCTGGTCCTCATTGCGGTCGGCGTTGCCCTGCTAGGCCGCGCCGTCGTGCAGTTCGTACGCTTCTTCATGCTCGGCGCGCCGGTCCCGGCAGGTCTGCGGACCGACAACCCCTGGCAGCGCACCGTCACGCTGGTCCGGGAGTTCGTCGGGCATACCCGGATGAACAAGTGGGGCATCGTCGGCGTCGCCCACTGGTTCGTCGCGGTCGGCTTCCTCACCCTGCTCCTCACCATCGCCAACGCCTTCGGCCAGCTCTTCCAGGCCGACTGGATGCTTCCGCTCATCGGCGACTGGCTGCCATGGGAGCTGCTGGTCGAGGTGATGGGGACGGGGACCGCCCTGGGCATCCTCGTCCTCATCGTGATCCGCCAGCTGAACCTGCCGTCCCGGGCGGGCCGCAAGTCCCGTTTCGCGGGCTCGACCGCCTGGCAGGCGTACTTCGTCGAGTACGTCATCCTCATCGTCGGTGTCTGCATCATGACGCTGCGCGGCCTCGAGGGCGCCCTGCACCACGTCGAGGGCTACGAGGCGTCGTACCTGTTCTCGTACCCGCTGGTCGTGGCCTTCAAGGGGCTGAGCCTGACCACGCTGCAGAACCTCACCTACTTCGTCGCGATGGTCAAGATCGCCACGTCGTTCATCTGGATGATCACTGTCTCGCTGAACATCGACATGAGCATCGCCTGGCACCGCTTCCTCGCCTTCCCCAACATCTGGTTCAAGCGGAAGGCGGACGGCGAGGTCGCCCTCGGCGCGCTGCTGCCGATGACCAGCGAGGGCAAGCCGATCGACTTCGAGGACCCGGGCGAGGACGACCAGTTCGGCGTCTCCCAGATCGAGCACTTCTCCTGGAAGGGCATCCTCGACTTCTCCACCTGCACCGAGTGCGGCCGCTGCCAGTCGCAGTGCCCGGCCTGGAACACCGGGAAGCCGCTCTCCCCCAAGCTGCTGATCATGGCGCTGCGGGACCACTCGCACGCCAAGGCCCCGTATCTGCTCGCGGGCGGCGGCAAGACCATGGAGGGCGAGGAGAAGGCCACCGAGGAGCAGCTGAAGGACGTACCCGCGGCCGCCCTCGCGGAGGCCGAGCGCCCGCTGATCGGGACGCTGGAGGAGAACGGCGTCATCGACCCCGATGTGCTGTGGTCCTGCACCACCTGCGGTGCCTGCGTCGAGCAGTGCCCGGTGGACATCGAGCACGTCGACCACATCGTGGACATGCGCCGCTACCAGGTGATGATCGAGTCCAGCTTCCCCAGCGAGGCGGGCACGATGCTCAAGAACCTGGAGAAGAAGGGCAACCCCTGGGGTCTGGCCAAGAAGCAGCGCCTGGCGTGGACCAAGGAAGTCGACTTCGAGGTGCCGGTGGTCGGCACGGACGTGGAGGACCTCACCGAGGTCGAGTACCTCTACTGGGTCGGCTGCGCCGGTGCCCTGGAGGACCGGGCCAAGAAGACCACCAAGGCCTTCGCGGAGCTGCTGCACATCGCGGGGGTCAAGTTCGCGATCATGGGCGGCGACGAGGCGTGCACCGGTGACTCGGCCCGCCGCCTCGGCAACGAGTTCCTCTTCCAGCAGCTCGGCCAGCAGAACGTCGAGATGCTGAACATGGCCTTCGGCGAGGATGCCGACGAAGGCGTCGTCGTCGAGAAGTCCAAGAAGAAGATCGTGGCGACCTGCCCGCACTGCTTCAACACCATCGCGAACGAATACCCGCAGCTGGGCGGCGAGTTCGAGGTCATCCACCACACCCAGCTGCTCCAGCACCTCATCGACGAGGGCAAGCTGACCCCGGTCACCCCGGTCGAGGGTCTGATCACCTACCACGACCCCTGCTACCTGGGCCGCCACAACAAGGTCTACACCCCGCCGCGCGAGATCATCGCCAAGGTGCCGGGGCTCCGCAACGAGGAGATGCACCGCCACAAGGAGCGCGGCTTCTGCTGTGGCGCGGGCGGCGCCCGGATGTGGATGGAGGAGCGGATCGGCAAGCGCATCAACAACGAACGGGTGGACGAGGCGCTGTCGCTCAACCCCGACATCGTCTCCACCGCCTGCCCGTTCTGCCTGGTGATGCTGACGGACTCGGTCAACGGCAAGAAGAACGAGGGCAAGGCCAACGAGGCGCTCCAGGTCGTGGACGTGGCGCAGCTGCTCCTCGACTCGGTGAAGACGCCCGCCGACCCCGAGGGTGACGGCGAGACGGCCGAGGAGCCGGAGTCCGAGCCGGTCAAGTAGGACCCGGAGCACGGAGCACATGGGTACGGGGTCCGTCCGCGCGATGCGCGGACGGACCCCGTCGCCGTTCGGGCCGTCAGAACCGCTCGTCCGTCAGGACCGCCGGACCGTCAGGACCGCCGGGCCGTCAGGACCGCTCGTCCGTCAGAACCGCCGGGCCGTCAGGACCGCTTGCCGTTCTTCTGCTGGGGCAGCGCCAGCTCGGCCCAGATGACCTTGCCGTCCGTGGTGTACCGGGTGCCCCAGCGGTCCGCGAACTGCGAGACCAGGAACAGCCCGCGGCCGCCCTCGTCCGTCGTCGCCGCGTACCGCAGATGCGGTGAGGTGCTGCTGGTGTCCGAGACCTCGCAGATCAGACTGCGGTCGCACAGCAGCCGCACCCGGATCGGGCCGGTGGCGTAGCGGATCGCGTTGGTGATCAGCTCGCTGAGGATCAGCTCGGTGGTGAACGCGACGTCCCCCAGCTCCCATTCGGCCAGCTTGCGGGCCACCGCCGCCCGCACCTCGGCGACATGCGCCGGATCGGAGGGCACCTCGCAGTTCGCGATCCGGCCCTGCTCCAGCACCCGGGTACGCGCCACGATCAGCGCGATGTCATCGCTCGGGCGGTCGGGCAGCAGCGCGTCCAGCACCGCCGTACAGGACTCCTCCGGGGTCCGGCCGGGATGGGAGAGCGCGTCGCGCAGCAGCTCCAGGCCGATGTCGATGTCCCGGTCACGCTTCTCGATCAACCCGTCCGTGTAGAGCACCAGATGACTGCCCTCGGGCAGCTCCAGCTCGGCGGTCTCGAACGGCAGCCCGCCCAGGCCCAGCGGTGGACCGGCGGGCAGATCGGGGAACTCCACCGAACCGTCCGGGCACACCACGGCGGGCGGTGGATGGCCCGCACGCGCCATCGTGCAGCGCCGCGTCACCGGATCGTAGATCGCGTACAGACAGGTGGCACCGGTGATCACCTCGGTCCCGCCGTCGGTGCCCTCGGCGCCCGCGCCGCGCTCGTCCTGGTCGATCCGGGCGATCAGATCGTCGAGATGGGACAGGATCTCGTCCGGCGGCAGATCCAGCGTGGAGAAGTTGTGCACCGCCGTCCGCAACCGGCCCATCGTCGCCGCCGCATGCAGACCGTGCCCCACCACATCACCCACCACCAGCGCCACCCGCGCCCCCGGCAGCGGAATCACATCGAACCAGTCACCCCCCACCCCCGACTCCGCCGGCAGATAGCGGTACGCCACGTCCAGGGCGTCCTGCTCGGGCAGCACCCGGGGCAGCAGACTGCGCTGGAGCGTGACCGCCATGGTGTGCTCGCGGGTGTAGCGGCGGGCGTTGTCGATGCTGACGGCGGCGCGGGTGACCAGCTCCTCGGCGAGGGAGACATCGTCCTCCTCGAACGGCTCGGGCTTCTCCGAGCGCATGAAGCTGGCCACGCCGAGCACCACGCCCCGGGCCCGCAGCGGAACCGTGATCATCGAGTGGATGCCGAACTCAACGATCCGCCGGGCGTGCTCGGGATCCTGCTCCTGCCACCCCCCGAAGTCGCTCAGCACCGGCTCGACCGTCACCGCGCCGGTGCGGAATCCCCTGGCCTGGGGGGCGCTCGCGCCGAACTGGATCAGCATCCCGACGGGGTAGAGCGGGACGCCGTCACGGATCCCGCTGAGGGCCGAACGGCGCAGCGAGGTGGGTCGGCCGCCGTCGGCCGACGGGGCCGGACCCGCCGCGGGGTCCGCCGGGAAGGGCTGGTGGGGCAGGACCACTCCCTGGATGACTCCGGTGCCCTGGGTGGTGCCCGCGCCGTGGACCGTGCCCGCCTCCGGGGCCGTCCCCGCGCCGTGAGCCGTGCCCTCGCCCGGGACCGTTCCCGGGATCATTCCCGCAGCCGGGACCATTCCGGCACCCGGGATCGTTCCTGCACCCGGGACGGGCAGCCCCAGGGCCATGCCCGTGGCGGTGCTCGTGCCCGTGCTGGTGCCCGTCTCGCCCTCCTGCGGCTCCTCGCCCCGCAGCACCGAGTCCGCCAGGTCCACGGACACATAGTCGGCGAACCGCGCGACCGCGTACTCCGCCAGCTCCTGCGCGGTGCGCACCACGTCCAGGGTGGTGCCGATGGACACACCCGCGTCGTACAGCAGCTTCAGCCGCTCGCGCGCGAGGTCGACCTTGCCGGACAGGGCACGCAACTCGGTGGTGTCCCGCAGGGTCGCGACGCTGCCGGGCGGTCCGCCGTTGCGGTCCGTGGGGCGGTGGCTGACGGACAGCAGCCGCTCACCGGCCGTGTGCACCTCGTCGGTGGCCGGGCGGCCGGAGGTCAGCAGCGCGGCGGTGTGCGGGTCGAAGCCGAGCTCGGCGACCGGGCGCCCCTCGGCGTCCGGTGGCAGGTCGAACAGCCGCCGCGCCTCGTCGTTGGCGAGCACCAGACGGCCGTCGCCGCCCACGATCAGCACGCCTTCCCGCACGGCGTGCAGCACCGCGTCGTGGTGCTCGTACATCCGCGTCATCTCGGCCGGGTCCAGCCCATGGGTCTGGCGCCGCAGCCGCCTGCTGACCAGCGCCGTACCGGCCGTGGCCAGGGCGAGCGCCGCCGCGGCGGCGCCGAAGAGCAGCGGCAGCTGGTGATCGGCCGCGCCGCTGACCTTCTTGATCGTGATTCCGGCCGAGACCAGGCCGACGACCTTCCCGCGCTCGTCGAAGACGGGCACCACGGACCGTACGGAGAGGCCGAGGGTGCCGGTGAAGGTCTCGGTGAGGGTCCGGCCCTCCACCGCGGGCCCGATGCTGCCCATGAAGTGCTTCCCGATCCGGTGCGGATTGGGGTGGGTGTAGCGGATGCCGTCCGGCGACATGGCGACGATGAAGTCGACCCCGGAGCCCTCACGGGCCCGCTCGGCGAGCGGCTGGAGCTCGGCGGTGGGATCGGGACCGCGCATCGCGGCGACGATGCCCGGGGCGCTGGCGAAGCTCTCGGCGACGGCGAGCGAGCGGTTGCGCGCCTCGCGCTCGCTGTCGTAGCGGGACTGGAGAACGAGCGCGACCACGGCGGCGACGACGAGCAGCAGCACGACCCCCACCTGGAGGACGAACACCTGGCCCGCGACCGTGCGCACGGCGCGCACCGGGCCGCGGCGGCGGCGCCGTGGCCCGCCGGGGCCGAGCGGCCCCGCGGGAGCGTGCTGGAGACCGCCCTTCGCCCACCGCTCACCGGGGCCCCGCGTGTCACGCGGAGCCCGGTTCCGGGAATCCCGCTGGTCCGGCTGATCCCGATGCTTCCGGCGCTCGGGCCGCTCTCGCGCCGAGCGCGGGCCCTCACGCCGACCTCGTGGGCGCCAGTCGGTCATCGTGCGGGCCAACGGAACCCGTGATCGACCGAAAAGTCCGGCCATGTCGTTATTTCTAGCACCCTCGTCCCGCGGCGGGCGAGCGGCATCCGCCGCTGCCGACCGGCCACTCGCGTCCGACATCGCGCCTACACCCCGCCCGCGTCCTCCTTCACCGGTTTCGCCGCCTCACCGCTAACCCGTACTCCGTGCGATACGCACATGGCTGCCCCCGCTCGCCCGCTTCGAACATGTACCGATCCTGGCCGTGAAGTATCCCTTCTCACAACAACGTTGCGAATCTCTACAGGATCATGCCCCAACCGCCCATTGGTAAATGTCCTGGACAGACCTTGTGCTCCAAAGGTCATCTTTACTGCCAAGCGGATGGATCCCTGCGTGATCCTCCAGAAAAGACACAAGTACCACGTTCGCGCACCGTAGTTGACGGTTCTACCAGCTCTCGGTCCGGACCCGAGCCGAACCCGACACACGGTCGATCCGCGGCCGATCGACGATCGATCGGGGCCGGGCCGAGACGGGGCGGAGGCGCGGCGGAGGCCGGTCGGCGGGAGGCGGGCGACGGGCCGTGCGGCGGCCATCGGACGCCCGACGGCAGCTCAGCGGGGTGCCGCGCGCCCCGCTCACCGCCGATGGCCACCCCCGCGCCGAGGACGGGCGAGGGCGCACGCCGACGGCCGGTCCGCCGCGCCGGACCGGCCGCACCCCGCCCCGCCCCGGCCGCGCCCGGCGCGTTCACCTTCACGACACCCGCACACCACCCCCACACCCCCGGGGCACAACCATCCGTACCCCTGATGAGTCACATCGGGCGCCGGAGCGCCTGTCCCGGCGCCCACACCCTTTTCACCTGTCATATATCTGCCAATTCCCTCCTCGGCCCGCCGCCCCATCAGCCCCTCACCCCTCACCCCTCACTCCTCGCCCCTAGCCCTCCGCCGACCTCCGGGAGTTCCTGTGCGCATACGGAACGCCGCCATCGCCACGGCTGCCACGGCCCTGGTGGCCGGGACCATCGGCGTTCCGGTGGTCCACGCGGCCCTGACCGACCACAACCGGCCCACGGCGAGCCCGTCCCTTCAGCGGCCCACCAGCGCCACCCTGCGGGACGACTTCAACGGCGACGGCTACGCCGACCTCGTCACCGCCACCCCCAAGGCCCCCGTCGGAGGCGAGGCGAACGCGGGCCAGGTCGTGGTGGTCTACGGCTCGGCCAACGGCGTCTCCCCCTCCCGCTCCACCACGATCACCCAGGGCGCGGGCCACGTCCCCGGCACCGCCGAGGCCGGCGACGCCTTCGGCACCAAGGTCACCAGCGGCGATCTGGACGGCGACGGCTACGACGACCTCGTGGTCACCGCGGAGGGCGAGAAGGCGGACGACGGCAGCGGCCGCACCGGCTCGGTCACGGTGGTCTGGGGCGGCCCGCGCGGCCTCACGGGCGGCGGCACCGCCGTCCCCACCCAGGGATCGCCCAACGAGCGCCCCTTCGGCCTGGACGCCGCCGTGGCGGACCTCGACGGCGACGAGGGCCAGAACCTCGTCGTGCTCGGCGGCGACGGCATGTGGACCTACGCCGACGGCTTCACCCGCACCCGCCCCTCCGCCGCCTCGCTCGTCACCGACGGCTTCACGGAGGATCCCGCTGGCCTGGCCACCGGCGACTTCACCGGCTCGGGCAGCAGCGGCATCGTCGTCTACGGCGTACAGGACGCGGACGAGTCCAGCGGCGCCTGGGCCGCCGTCTACACCGGCGGTCCGGGCGGGCTCGCCTATCAGCGGCAGCTCACCGACGGCGTCTCGGCCGTCCCGCAGACGGCCGGGGTCGGCGACCTCGACAAGGACGGTTTCGACGACCTGGTCACCGGTTCGGGCAGCACCTGCTGCGAGGACTCCGTCGACGACCCGAGCGCCTCCGCCGGCCTGATCACCGTCTACTACGGCCACGAGAACGGCCTGGGCACCGGCCGCCGCCGCGAGCTCTTCCACCAGGACACCCCCGGGGTGCCCGGGCTGAACGAGTGGGTGGATCACTTCGGTACCTCCGTCTCCGTCGGCGACGCGACCGGCGACGGCTACGCGGACGTGGCCGTCGGCGTACCCGGCGAAGCGGTCGGCGGCCGGACCGCGACCGGCTCCGTGGTCCTCCTCAAGGGCAGCGCGAACGGTCTGACCGGCACCGGCGCCCAGGCCCTCCACCAGGACACGGCGGGCGTCCCGGGCGTCGGCGAGAAGCAGGACCACTTCGGCTCCACCGTCCTCCTCACCGACGTCGACGGCGACGGCCGCACGGACCTGACCGCCGCCGCCAACGGCGAGGACGTCACCGCGGGCGCCACGGCGGACGGCGCGGCCTGGGTCCTCCGCGGCTCGGCCTCGGGGGCGACGACAACGGGCGCGACGTCCTTCAGCGCCCCGAAGTTCGGCTTCACCTACCGCGACAAAGAGTTCGCGTCGGTCCTGAACCACTGAGGGAGGCGAGGCGAGCCGCCCCGCCGCCCAGTGGGGGCGCGCACGGTACGGGGGGCGGCCGCCGCGTGCCCGCCCCGGCAGGTCCTTGCCGTCCCGGTATCGCACCGCCGCTCCCGCACAGCTGACGCACGACGCGTCACACGCCGCGGCGGCGTACGTACCCGCCAGGCGGCGGCCACGCACACGGTTCCTGTACGGCCATGGCCCGCAGCGCCGCTGGCGGGCCGCCGGGGGCGCCCGGTCCCCACCCCGGCAGCGGCCGTCGTCCCCGCGATACCGCCGCCGCCCGTACGGCCGACGCACCACGGGCCGCCCGCAGCGGCCGCAGCGTAGGCGGGCGCGCCCACCACGGCCCGTACGCCCCCGCACCACGCACCCCACGGCCCCGCCCCAGGCACCCACCCGGGCCACCGGCACCCACCCGGGCCACCCCGTATGGCCCCCGAATGGCCCACGCCCCGCTATCACCCTCGTAACAAAGTGACCCATCCCATGGCACAGGCCACCCCCTATGGGTTGAGGTGGGCCGATGACGCCTGCGCATCCCCCCACCGCACCACCGCCCGGCCGCGTCCCGGGTTCCCCGTACCGCACCACCGCCGGGGCCGCCTGCGCGGCCGCGCTCGCGCTGCTGCTGACCGCTTGCGGGCTCGGCGGCGACGACAAGGGTTCACCGGACCACTCCTCCGACGCCGCCTCCGAGGCCGTGATCACCCCCACCGCGTCCGCCCCCGTCCCCCACGGCAAGGGCAGCCGGCTGCCGGACGACCTCAACGGCGACGGCTACCCGGACCTCCAACTCCCCGTCCCCTCCCGCAAGGAGGGCCTGCCGACCCGCGCCGGCTTCGTCTACAGCTCCGCCAAGGGCCTGAACCCCGCCACCCGCACCGTCCTCCGGCGCCGGGACCTCGGTCTGCCCGCCGCCGACGTCACCGTCGCGGGCGGCAGCGAGGTGACCACGGCCGACCTCGACGACGACGGCTACGCCGATGTGACAACAACGGCGGGCGAGCGGCTCAGCAAGCGCGAGGCCGAGCGCACCCACACCACCGTCCGTACCGTCCCCTACATCTCCTGGGGCTCGGCGGGCGGTCCGCGGAAGACCCGGGCCGCCGCCCGCGTCCAGCTGACCGGCCCCGACGACAGCGTGGACACCCAGCGCCCGACCGTGGGCGACTTCGACGGCGACGGCCGCCACGACCTGGCGCTGATCCGCGCCGACCGCCGCTCGCTGCTGGTGATGTACGGCCCGTTCACCAGGGCGGGCAAGGCCGCCAGGACCGTCCCGTACGCCAGCCCCCTCCACGAGCACGGCGAGCGCACCGAGATCGGCGATCTCATCGCCGACAAGATCGACGGAGACCGTCCCACCGATCTGGTGGTGCACGCGCTCAACGACGAGGAGCAGTCCGGCTCGACCCTCATGGCCGCGGGCCCGGACGGCCTCCGCGCCACCGGCCGCAAGCTGCGCAAGGGCAACTCCGTGGCCTTCGGCGACTTCGACGGGGACGGCAAGCGCGATGTCGCGGTCGGCGACAGCGGAAGCCGCAACGACGAGCCCGGCTACGAGACGGAGCGGCCGGACATCGGCGAGACGGTCAGCGTCTACCCGCACGCGTCGAGCCGGGCCGGGGGCAGGACCCCGCACCCGATCAAGGTGCCGAAGATGTCCGGCGTGCTGGCGGCCGCCGACACCAACGGCGACCACACCGACGAACTGGCCGTCTCGCTCGGCTCGGGCGGTGTCGAGCTGCTCACCCTCCGCCACGGCTCCTCGGACACCGTCGCCGACCGCCGCACCCTGACCCGTGCCGTCCCGGCGCGGCTGGACGGCGAGAAGGTCCGCAAGGGCGAGCGCGCGGCCCGGCTCTACCGGGTCACCGACTTCGACCACGACGGCAAGGACGAGGTGGTCCTCGCCTGGGGCCGCGGCCTCACCTTCTCGCGGTACGGCGAACACCCCGAGCGCTGGTGGGTCACGGACGGCCGGAAGGACCGGACGGCATTCACGAGCGACCCGTACGCGGACGACGACTGACCACCGCCCGCCCGGCGGCCCAGTGGTAGCGACAACTCCCCTTCCAGCAGGGGGACAGCCCCTCCGGGTCCCCCTAAGGGATGTCACAGGTCGGCCGCAATGCCGGGCCTGTCCCACCGCTCCGGCACCGTGTCCCGTACGACCGGGTACGTTCGAATGGTGGCTGGATTCAGGATCGGACGCGGACGGAACTCCCACTCCGCGCGACAAGGGCAGCAGCAGCGACCGCAGCAGCCGCCGCCGTACGGGCAGCAGGACCCGTACGGCCGGCGGCAGCCGCAGTGGCAGCAGCCCTCTTCACAGGGAGAGCCGGAGTACTTCGGCGGTGACCAGGACCCGTACTACGGCCCCGGTCCCGGCCCCGGACAAGGGCCGGGTCACGACCCCGGAGGCTACGGCCCGGGGCAGGGACCGTACGGCCCCGGACCGGGCCCCGGCTCCGGCCCCGGCGCGTACTCCGACAACAACGCGGGTCATACGCAGGCGTTCAGCATCGGCGAGGCACCCGACGCCTACGACCCGTACGACGACGGATACGCCAACACCTACCGCGCCGGCTCCTCCACCCCGCCGCCCGCGGGCCCCCGTCTGCACTGGAAGCAGCTGCTGACCGGCATCGTGCTCCGCCCGGCGGCCACCTTCTGGCAGATGCGTGACTACACGGTCTGGGGCCCGGCGCTCATCGTGACCTTCGTCTACGGCCTGCTGGCGGTGTTCGGCTTCGGAGCGGCCCGCGACGACGTCCTCAAGGCCCCGATGTCCAACAGCATCCCGTGGGTGCTGTGCACGGCCGTCGCGATGGTGCTCAGCGGTCTCGTGCTGGGCGCGGTCACGCATACGCTCGCCCGGCAGCTGGGCGGCGACGGGACATGGGCGCCCACCATCGGCCTGTCGATGCTGATCATGTCGCTCACGGACGCGCCGCGGCTGCTGTTCGCGCTCTTCCTGGGCGGTGACAGCTCGCTGGTGAAGGTGCTGGGCTGGGCGACCTGGCTGGCGGCGGGCGCGCTCTTCACCTCGATGGTGAGCAAGTCGCACGACCTCCCGTGGCCGAAGGCGCTGGGCGCGTCGGCGATCCAGCTGATCGCGCTGCTGAGCCTGCTGAAGCTGGGCACGCTGTAGCCGGAACGAAAGAGGGGCCCGCATCCGCGGGCCCCACGACGTACGCGCCCGGCTCAGGCGTCGAGGACCTGCCCGGCACGCCGTACGACGGGCGGCTCGACGCTTCAGGGATTCTGAACTGAATGACGGTAGTAACCTGAACTCGCTATGGCGCAAGCGGAGCGTAACGGGGGAGGAACCGAGCGTGGCACGCGAGGTGGCCGTCTACACACGTATTTCCAGGGACGACGAGGGGGATGGCCTCGGGGTCACCCGCCAGCGCGAAGACTGCGAACGACTGGTTGACCTGCGGCTGGGCCATAGCCAGGATCTACGAGGACAACGATGTGTCGGCGTTCAAGCGCAACGTCCGCCGACCGGAGTTCGAGCTGATGCTGTCCGACCTGGCCACCGGGCTGATCGACGGAGTCGTGGCCTACGACCTTGACCGACTGGCCCGCCAGCCCAAGGACCTTGAACGGCTGATCGACCTGTACGACGGCCGCAAGCGACTGATGTTCGCCACCGTCACCAACGATGTGAATCTGTCCACGGCCGACGGGCGCACCATGGCCCGCGTCATGGTGGCGTTCGCCAACAAGTCGTCACACGACGCGTCACGCCGCATCCAGCGCAAGCACCTGCAACTTGCCCAGCAAGGCAAGTCGAACGGTGGCCCCGCCCCGTACGGATGGATGAAGGGTGGGATCAAGGTGGATCCTGAAGCCGCCCGCCACATCCGCGAGGCGCAGAAGCAGCTCCTCTCCGGAGTCCGCATCGGCACCATCCGCACGCGCTGGCAGGCGGAAGGACTCGGCAACCCCAGGCAGGGCACCAAGCGGATGGCCCACCACCACGTGGAGCACATCCTGACCAACCCGAGGCTGTGCGGCTTCCGCGCCTACCACGGCGAGATCCTGCACGACGACGAGGGACAGCCGGTCATCGGCGAGTGGGAGACGATCAACACCGTCGAAGAATGAGAAGCCGTCTGCGCGGCGGTGGCCGAGCGGAAACGGAGTGCCCCCGGGCGCATGCTCGCGCGGAAGTACCTGCTTTCGGGAATCGCTCGCTGCGGTCTCTGCCACACCAAGATTCGTGGCCAGGTCAACAGGAACTGGAAGCCCGGTTCCAAGGCATCGCCGTACAGCTATCAGTGCTCCGTGGTCAACGGAGGTTGCGGCAAGGTCGGACGTGTCGGCAAGCCAGTCGACGATCTCATCATCGATCTCGTCCTGAAGGAGCAGCGCCACGAAGCCGCGTCCAGCGGCGTCCCTGCCGAAGCGCGCTGGCCCAGGCAAGCCGACCTCAAATCCGCCGAAGACGACATCACCGCCCTCACCCGGGCCACCAAGGCCGGGACGCTCAGCGTGTCGTCCTTGCTCCAGCTCTTGCCTGACCTGGAACGTAAGCGCGACGAGCTGAAGTTGGAGCGAGCGCGCTTCTACAAGGAGATCAAGCGGGCCGAGTCCGTACACGCGGACATCGGGAAGGACTTCCACGGTCTCCCCATCGAGCGGCAGCAGGCGATCATCCTGCACAGCCTGACGGCCGTTCTCATCCACCCCGCAGGCCGCGGAGCCCGCAAGTTCGACCCCGATCTGATCGAACCCGTCTGGCGCCAGTAGAACGCCGCGTACGCCCCGGATCATGGTCCGGGGCGTACGTCTGTCAGCGACGATGCAGGATCAGCGCACGTCTCACCCACGCCTGATCACGGGCCGGAGCCCGATCAAGCTGCTTCTTGATCCACCCCTCCCGGCTGATGATCTTCTTCGGCTCCGCCATCAGCCCTCACCCCCTGCCTGCTCCTCGCAAGCGATCTCTCGGTTCCGGGTGAGGTCGTCGGCGATTCCGGCGGCGATGAGGGCCGCGCCGGGGGTGTGGTGTCTACGAGGCGGCTGTCGCCCGGAACCTGGTCGAGGCAGGCACAGCCATCGCCTCCAGCGGTTACGAACGAGATGGCGACTCCGATGAGCTCGTCCCCTTCACGCCCGACGCCGACTCCGCTACCAAGGGACGTGGTGGGTCCGCAACGGCCTGTCCTATGCCCGGCTTGACCCCCGCTCCCGGCTGGTCAAGGAACTCACCCGCAGGCTCCAGCCAGCCCTGGACCAGATGGCCGCAGGCGAGGCGGCGCTCCGCCGGCCCCGGGAGAGCGCGTGAGTACACCACCCGCCTCCCCACCGGCCGCTATCCCGGACCTGGCCACCCTGAGCAGCGAGATCACCCGGCTCGCCGAGACCGGGCTCGTCGGCGCCGCACTCCTCAGCCGCCGCGGCTGACCGCCCTTGCGGATGATGGCCACGCGCTTGTCGGAGGGCTCGATGTGTTCCCGGTACGGCCCGAGGTTTTCGCGCACGGTGCGCAGCAGGGTGGTGCCGGACAGGCGGCGTGTCGCGGGCGTGGTCATGCGCGCGGCGTTCCCTTTCGTCAGATGCGGACGCAGCGCAGTTCAGCGAGAACCTCGGGCGCGGGATGGAGGGGGAGTGGGCCGAGGAGGCCAAGCGCCTGCGCGGCCCCCGGGGCCGCCTCGTCCGCCTGCGATTCCGAGACAGCCGGGCGGGGCATCTCCATGCCTCAGACGCAGTGACCGAGGTCACTCAAGTGCGTCCTTTGAGGGCGTAATGGGGGTGCCAGACTTACGGCATGGAGGCAAAACCGACCAGGGGAAGTTGATCCACTCGTCGGTGCGCTTCCAGACGTACTCGCACTTCACCAGCGACTGCGACTTCTCGTAGATCACCGCGCTGCGCACCTCGGCGACCGTGCCGAGGCAGAAGTCGCGCACCAGCTTCAGCGTCTTGCCGGTGTCCGCGACATCGTCCGCGATCAGCACCTTCTTGTCGGAGAAGTCGATCACGTTGGGGACCGGGGCGAGCATGACCGGCATCTCGAGGGTGGTCCCGACACCGGTGTAGAACTCCACGTTGATCAGGTGGATGTTCTTGCAGTCCAGCGCGTACGCCAGCCCGCCCGCGACGAAGACCCCGCCACGGGCTATGGAGAGCACGACGTCCGGCTCGTAGCCGTCGTCCGCGATGGCCTGCGCCAGCTCGCGGACGGCGACGCCGAACCGCTCGTAGCTCAGGTTCTCCCGCTTCTCACCCACGCTCCCGCTCTCACCCACGCCGGTCACACCTTCGTCCGATGGAAGTTCTGGAACGACCGCGAGGGCGTCGGCCCGCGCTGCCCCTGGTAGCGGGAGCCGTAGCGCGCGGACCCGTAGGGGTGCTCGGCGGGCGAGGTCAGCCGGAACATGCACAGCTGCCCGATCTTCATGCCCGGCCACAACTTGATCGGCAACGTCGCGACGTTCGACAGCTCGAGCGTCACATGCCCGGAGAAGCCCGGGTCGATGAATCCGGCCGTGGAATGCGTCAGCAGCCCCAGCCGCCCCAGGCTCGATTTTCCCTCCAACCGGGAGGCGATGTCATCCGGAAGGCTGATCACCTCGTAGGTCGAGGCCAGCACGAACTCCCCGGGGTGCAGGATGAACGCGTCGTCCCCCTCGGGCTCCACCAGCCGCGTCAGATCGGGCTGCTCCACCGCCGGGTCGATATGGGGGTAGCGGTGGTTCTCGAATACCCGGAAGAACCGGTCCAGCCTGACGTCGATGCTCGACGGCTGAACCATCGTCGGGTCGTAAGGATCGATCCGCACCCGTCCGGCGTCGATCTCGGTCCGGATGTCCTTGTCTGAGAGAAGCACGGAATGAGGATACGCAAACGGAGCGGCCCTCTACGGACAGGCCCTACGCCGGACCAGGGGCGCTACGGCGGACCAGGCGCTGCGGCACGGATCCCACGATGGGCCACGGCGGCCCACGGCAAAGGACCCGGCCCCACCGGACCGAGCCCTCGCCCCTGGCCTCATCGGTTACCGCTTCTGGTGCCCCACGGGCACCGCATGCCGCAGCCGCGCACAGCGCGGACACCGCAGCAGCCGCCCGGGACCGATCCGGTCGACGGTGAGGTGCTGCATCGGGAACGAGGCGGTACTGAACACGTGCCCTTCAGCACAACGGACGACGGTGCGCTCCATTGAGTCCCTTCCCCAAGAACGTGGACGACGTGGACGACAAAAGCCACATTAGGGGATCAATCGCACGTCACTCCACGCGGCACTCCGCGCCCCCACCGTACGCCCCAACTCCCGCACCCCAACAGCCGCTTCCCCCTCGCGCAAACCACCTCGAACAGCAAGAAGACCCCACGACAAATGCGCCGGGGGTCAGCCATGAGGTACAGTGAGCGACGATGCGGCGCCAGGCCAATTGGGCGCCCTCGCGGGTGTAGTTTAATGGTAGAACATGAGCTTCCCAAGCTCAGAGCGCGGGTTCGATTCCCGTCACCCGCTCCAGACAGAAGCCCCAGGCCAGCGGCCCGGGGCTTTGTTGTTGTCTAGACCTCTCTATGCCTCCCGTGCCCGTTGCGTGCCCGATGGGCTCCGGGCCGCCTCACGCTGTGCCCGCACGCGAGCGTCGAGGGCGGCGGCGATCTCCTTCTGACGGTCGAGGTTGGAGTGCTGGTAGATCAGCGCGGCCCGCTCGGAGGACTGGCCAGCCCGGACCATGGTGTCCTTGAGCGTTGCCCCGGATTGCGTCGAGAGCGTATGGCCGGTGTGACGAAGATCGTAGAAACGGAAGTCGTCGGGGAGCCCCACTTTCGCCCGCGCCCGACGCCACTTCCGCCCAAAGGAGGACCGCCGGAACGGTGCCCCCTTCTCCCCCACGAACAGAAGTCCGTTGGGGTCCTTCTCAGCGAACCACTTCAGATGACGTTCAAGGTCCTTCCGCAGGAAGCCCGGCAGGACGATGAACCGCTTCCCCGCCTCGGACTTGGTGTCGCCGACCACCCGCCGCCCGGTCGTCAGCTCAGGAGCGGCCCGCCGGACCCAGACGCCGACCGTTTCGAGGTCCACGTCCGGCCGCCGCAGCTCGGCTTGCTCTTCCGGCCGCGCGGGCCCGTACGCCGCGATGTACACCATGAGGCGCCAGCGGGGCCCGATGGCGTCCGCAAGGGCGTCCACCTGGTCCACGGTGGCGATGGGCCGCTCAGGAGCCGACTCCTTGCCTGCCCCTCGAATCCGGCACGGGTTGCGGCGGATCAGCTCGTCCTCAACCGCGGTTTCCAGGATCGCTTTCACCAGCCGGTACGACTTGGCGACGGTCGTTTCTCCAGTGGCCTTCAGCCGCTCAGCACGCCACGTGCGCACCCTGGGCGGGGTGATCTCGTCCAGATCCCAGGCTCGGAAGGTGGGCAGGATGTGTAGCCGCAGAAGGCGCCGGTACAGCTCCTCGGTGGTAGCGGAGAGGTCCCGCTCTTCAACCCACTGCACGGCGTACTCACCGAAGTTGACCGCCCCCGCGTCCGGGTCCTGCCAGTCCCCTTTGCGTACCTCCGTCTGCTGCTCAGCCAACCAGTCATCCGCCTCCCCGGCCGTGGCGAAGGTGACTGGTGCCGGGCGATCGACCCCATCGGGGGCGAGGTACCGCGCCTGATAGCGGCCGGAGGGCAGCTTGCGGACACGCCCAAAACGCCGCTTCTTCGTTGGCTTCTTCCTCGGCATCAGGCAGCCCGCCCAAGGCGACGGCGCCGAGGCTGCACGGGCTGCACAGTGTTCGCGTCGATGTACTCGCGTATGACGCTCTCCGGGATGCGGACGTGACGGCCCACCTTGACGTACTTGACGCGCCGCTCCGCGATCAGCCGCCGGGGAAAGCGCTGCGTGGTGCCCAGCAGCTCCGCCACTTGAGCAACGCTGAGATAGCGGTCATGCATGGGTGGGCTCTCCTTCTGTTCCAGTGGCGGGGGTGATGGTGGCGGTGAGCCATTCTTCGGCGGAGGTGAGGCCGGTTCCGGCGTAGGCCCAGTGGGCGAGGACGAGGGTGGTCTCCTCGTGCTCCAGATCGGCGGCTGCCTGAGCGCGTCGCCAAGCGGCGCGGGCGTCGCGGAGTGCGCCGAGGGTGGTGGAGTAGCGGCGGGACTTGGTGGAGAAGTGGCCGCGGAAGCCGAGCATGTGGGCCCAGGCGCGGAGCCGGAGGTGTTCCAGGTCCTTGCGGGCGCCGAGGGCCCATGCGGTGCGGATGAGGCGGCGGGCGTGGTCGGTGATGTCGAGTTGAGCGATCTCGGCGATGAGGCGTAGCGGCCGGTCCAGGGCTCCGGTCGCGGTCTCAGCGCCCTTGGTGGCGTACTTGGCGATGTAGGCGGCCACGGCCCGGTCGGTCAGCTCTTGGCCGCCGTTGAGGTCGGCACCTCGGATGGGCCGTACGTCGAGCTGGTTACCGAAGGCGAAGGTGTGGGTCCGGCCGTCGATGACCGGCCCGGTGACCTCGGCCCTGGTCGCGGCGGCGCGGATGGCGTCGGTCAGCATCTCGACCGTGGCCCAGGCCGGGGGCGAGGTGTCGCCGCCGCCGGGGCCGTCGAGGCGGATCACGGCATGGAAGTGGACGGCACCGCGCTTCTGGTACTCGGCGACCTTGGCGAAGGACAGCCGGGCGTGATCGCGGAAGGCGCGTTGGGTGAGCCCGGCCCGCTTGGCGACCTCACGCCGCAGGTAGATCGAGAAGCGGCGCCAGAGCATGCCCGCATGGGCGTTCCAGAGGACGGCGGCTTCGTAGTCGTAGGTGGTCGGGTTGAGCGGGGTGCCAAGGGCGTCGTCCTCCTGGTCGTGTCGGGTGCCGCAGCGGCACGGGCGGTGGGTACCGGCCGGACCGGTAAGCCGGTTGTGGACGGGGCCGAAGCTGGGTGCCGTGAAGGTGGCGAAGACGCGCGGATGGCCGGTGACCGTCTCCGGGATGCCCTTGCCGCCACGCAGTCCGGCGGTGATCAGGTGGAAGGTGTCGCGGCGGTAGGTCTCGGCGCAGGCCGGGCAGCGGGTGGTGCGGCGGTTGTTGCAGCGGACGAGGAGGTGTCCGGCGGGCAGGTCGGTGGAGTCCAGGTGTCGCAGGACGCGGCCGATCTCGCCGGTTTCCCGGTTCACCTCGTGCTCGGTGCGGTGGCCGTCGAGGCGGATGGGGTTGGTGCAGCCGCCGAGGCCGGAGAGCTGGCGGAGCAGTGCGGGCATGGTGCCAAGGGCTGCAAGGTTGCCGAGTTGGGGCAGCGGTGGCGGGGTGGTGCGGGTGATGATGGGTGTCACCTCTTTCGGCTGTGGTCGGGAGGGGGGTTGGATTGCCGGGGCGGCGGATGCTTGGCGGTATCGAGGCCGCCCCGGCAGTCGTGTTCATCGGGGTCAGCGGCGGCGCTGGCCGGTGAGCAGCGAGCGCATGACAACGGCGGCCACGGCGACGGAGATGGCCGTGACGGCGACGGCGGCCAGGAGCGCGGTCAGGACGATGCCGACTGTGACCACGGCGCCGACGGTTCCGGCGTTGAGCCCGAGCAGTGGTGTCCGGCGGGGTGCGGGCGCGGAGGTGTGCTGGCACCCGCAGGCCGCCGGAGCGTGGGGGCGCTGGGTCGCCGGGGTAGCCGAGCCGGGCAGGTGGACGGTCGGCAGCGTGGGGGTCTCGGGGTACTTCGGTCGGAACACGGCGGTTTCCTCTCAGCTACTCGTCTAGTCGTGTTCGCGGTTGACGGTGTCGACGCCGGAGCGCGTACCGGACTCCACGAGGGGTGCGAGCCCGGTGTGGGCGAGCCAGAAGCCGAACAGCGCGATGACGACGGCGATCCAGACACGGACGCCGAGGAACTTGATCGCGAACCAGGCGATGGCGCCCAGGATGAAGACCAGGGGAAGGCTGACAGTCATAGACGAACTCCCTTCAGCGGACGGGGCAACGGTGGGTACGGGCGGCCAGTTCAGCGGCGGCACGCGTGTCGTAGTCGGCGGAGAAGTCACAGCGGGGAGCGGTGCACACGGCGGTGTGCTTCTGCCGTCCCCGTTGGTCGTTGGCGGTGCCGATCCGGACCGGGCCGATGCGGAGGATGTTGCGGAAGCGGCGGAGCATGGCGGACCCCTTTCAGAGGTGGGCGGCGATGGCGTCGGCTAGGGGCGCCGGGACGCCGAGGCGAGCGCGGAGCGTCGGTGTGTCCATGGGCGAGCCAGTACGGGCGCGGTGTTCGTCGGCGAGCTTGCGTGCGTGGGCCACGAGGGCAGCCGGTACGTGCGGGGCGGGCAGCTTCGGTTCAAGGTCCGGAGCGGCGGGAGCTCCCGCGGCTTCCGGTTCGGCCGCAACCGATGCGGGTTCGGGCGTTGGTGCGGTGTGGGCAAGGAGCGTTCCGCCGAGGAAGGCGACGGCGGGCCATCCGGCGACGAGGATGCGCAGCCAGTCGGGGACGTCGGCCAGGTCCAGCAGTCCGGCGGTGGCGACGTTCGCGCCCAGCGACGCGGCCAGGGCGACGATGAACCAGCACCAGCCCGCCGCCTTGGACGAGCCGGACCGCAGCCGCTTCCAGGCGGCCACGAGCAGCAGGTCGACGGAGACCGGATAGGCCCACGCCTTCCACCCGGCTTGCCCGGCCGCGGAGGCCAGGTCGTGCAGGTGGGCGAAGGACAGCGCGGCTGCGATGACCGCTTGCACGAGCACCGCGTCAACCCGCGCCAGGTAGGCGCGCACGTCTACACCCCTTCACAGGCGTTGTCGGACGGTGGGATGGCGCGTGGGCCAAGTACGGCCAGCAACTCAGCGCGCTCAGCTTCGGTAGCGGCATCCCGGTAGAGGCGGTGCGCGTCGTCCAATGCGGTTGCGTAGTTACCAGCTCGTACGGCGGTCTCGATCTGACGAATCGCTTGCCATGTCTGGTCGTGCACGACGGACCTCCTTTCAGGCATGGCAGGGGTAGGGACTGCTTCCAGTGAGGTCAGCCGCCCGCCGTGAGTTCGTCGGCACGTGCGCGGGCAGCGGCGGCTACTTCGGCGGCTTCTGCATCGCCGGGCATGGTGGCCGCGATGCGCTCCAACAGGTCCGCTTTGCGGCTCATCAGCTCTGCGTGGTTCCCGGCACTGGACGTGCGGAAGTCGGCCAGGTCAGCGAGCAGCGCGGAGACCTCGGAGATGGAAGGGCGGGACACAGGTACTCCAATCGGTTTCGGGCATGACGCGGTAGGGACATGGCGCGGTGCGGTCGCGCCGACCGTGAGATGAGGGCGGTTACTCGGTGGCCGGGAGCGGCTTGAGCAGCGACACCGGTGCGCTCACCGGAACGGCCGGCACATCGGGCCGGAACGGTTCCAGCGCTGGCAGGTCCGGAACGAGGTGCGCGGTCTCCCGGCAGACTCCGGCAGCGTCACCGAGCGAGAGATACGGGGTGCGGATGCGGGACCAGCCGCCGGAGGTGTCCCCGGCGACCGCGAGCCCAGGCCGTTCGGGAGCGATGGCGCAGGCCGCGCCGACCGCTTCGGGGGCGATGTCGCCGAGTGCCATCTTGGCGGAGGCTTCGTCGTTCACGCGGTGGCAGACGCGGCCGGTCAGCTGAGCCCGGAGCATCGTGGCGCCCTTGCCCAGTTCGGCGCCGAAGCGCTGTCCGCAGACCTCCAGGTAGATGCCTGCCGCGCGGCCGAGTTGGGCGAGCCGGATGAGCTGGGTGACCATCTCGTCCCGCCGTTCCTCGTCCTTCCGCGTGGCCACGAGGAACAGCTCGGCCACCTCGTCGACGAGCAGCACCACCGGTACCGGGCGCTCTTCTTCCGGCAGGCCCCAGATGTCAGAGGTGATCCCTTCATCCGGCGTGCTCGGGGCGATGCCCTGCCGGGCCTTGATCAAGTCGTATCGGTCCTCCATGAGTTCAATCAGTACCGGCAGCAGGTCAGCCGCCTGTACAGGGTCGGTGGCCAGCGCCGACAGCCGGGGAGCGAACGGCGCCAGCTCCACACCCCTCTTGCAGTCGATGCCCACCAGCGCGACCCGTTGCCGGGCCAGCCCAGCTATCAGGTGCCGCAGGAACATCGACTTCCCCGACAGCGTCGCGCCCAGGGTGAGCTGGTGCGGGATGGTCCGGTAGTCGCGCACGAACGGTGTCGCGTCCTCCTTCAGCGCCACCGGCACTTTGAGGAAGCCGCCACCGGACTTCCGTGGCATCCGGACCTTCCTGAGTACGTCGAAGCCGATCAGCCGCAGTTCGACGACACCGGGCTTCACCACCTCCACGTACACGCCGTGAACTCCCCAGGCGTGCCGCAGCCGTTCAGCCGAAGCCGCGACATCAGCCGGTTCCTGCCCCGGCGCCAGCCGCAGCCGAACACGCAGCCCGGTCGAGGTCGGGCGGACGAGCCCACGCCGGGGCGGAACGGGCCGCACTTCCCGGTGGGTGAGCGCCTGCGTCGCCCAAGCCCGCAGCCGGGACGGCGGGACGGTCAGCCCGCAGGCATCCATGACGGATCCGTACGAGCCCAGCAGCTTCGCCGTGGAGATCGGCAGGCCGACCGTGGACCAGTACGCGGCCGGATGCCGGGCCCGGAGGTAGGCGGCCCCGCCGACCATTCCGGCGACCGGGCCACCCACCTCCATCAACGTCAGCACGTCGGCCATCGGGCTCAGACCCCCGCCCCAACGGGCATCTCGGCCGGAGCGATGGCGTCGGCACGGAAGGCGATCCCGTGCCGCTGCTGCCCGTTGAACACGGTCTCCCACGGCCGGGCGATCAGCCCGATCAGCGTGACCGGCGAACCGAGGGCCAGCCCTTCCGTCACGCCGCTCTCCGGCACGGTGACCTGAAGCAGCGAGGACTCCCCGCCGTCGATGAAGACGACGCCGAGCCGCATCAGCACCTCACCGCTCTGGGCATCCTTGGCGATCTCGCCGGTCTGCCGGTCCTTGACCTTCGGCTCCGGCGCCTCAGTCAGCAGGACCGTGGCACCGGAGGTCTCAACGCGGATGGAACGCAACACTTTCTCCTTGTCTCGCACTTCAGCCCACCTAGTCATCTAGATGAGTTGGAGGGTTCGAACCCGAACTGCCGGGAACGAAGACCACCTTGCCACACAGCTTGCCCACTCGTCTATACGAGTATGCATCTTCGTGCGTACGAGTCAGAAGAAGTGACGCCGGGGCCACCACGCCCCGGGCACCGGTCAGTTGGCAGGGAGTTGGTACGCGAGGACGTAGGCGTCAGCAGCCATCACGGTGTCGCAGACCTCAACCGCACGCCCCTCGGAGTCGTAGGCGGTCCGGACAAGGTGGATCACCGGCACACCGGAGGCGAGCTGGAGAGTCCGCACCTCCTGAGGGGAGGGCATCCGGGCCCGGATCTCCTCGTCGAAGTGGTCCAGGCGGTGCCCCATCTCCTCCAGCCGGGCATAGATACCGCCGGGCCCGGGGTTGGGCTGGGCGATCGGAGTGTTCCGGGCGAGGTCGAGCGGGAGGTAGGAGGTCGCGAACTCCACCGGTCGCCCGTCCAGCAGGTACCGGCGCCGCCGAGCGAGGACCTTACGGGGTGAGCCCAGCCGAGCAGAGATATCCGGCGACGGCCGCTCCTCCTTCACCTCCAGGCCGTCGACCTCCGGACGGCTCCCCGCGGCTTCCGCCTCCACCGTGAACGCCGACTTCCCCTGATCGCGGTGACGCCGGGCGAAGCGGTCCGAGGCGAGCCGCCTGACCGGAGGCCGGGGCCGGACGAAGACACCCTTCCCGTGTTCGGAGACCACCAGCCCTTCCTGCTGGAGCAGGGAGAGCGAGTTCCGGACGGTCATACGCGAGACCCCGAAGTGGTCGACCAGCTCAGTTTCCGAGGGCAGCTTGTCGCCCTCGCGGAAGCGCCCCTTGTCGATCGCTTCCCGCAGGGCGTCAGCGATCTGCCGGAACACGGCCCGGTCGCTCGTCGGGTCCAATGCACCCAGGACGGAGGTGAGAGAAGCCATTCGCGCGTACTCCTTTAGGTATCTAGACGAGCGGCTGACCGGTGTTGCTACGGTGGAGAGCCTAGCCAGCCGAGAGGGCCGAGGAACGTGAGCACTGAGCGCCCGCACTCCGTGAGCGTCGCCGGAGTCATCGTCGACGACGCGGGCCGAGCGCTGCTGATCAAGCGACGGGACAACGGTAAGTGGGAGCCACCCGGCGGCGTGCTCGAACGCGAGGAAACCATCCCCGACGCGCTTCAGCGTGAAGTCCTCGAAGAGACCGGGGTCAAGATCGCGCTTCCCGCGACCCTCACCGGCGTTTACAAGAACATGACCGGCCTGATCGTCTCCATGGTCTTCCGCTGCGAGGCGATCGACGGCGCCCCGACCACCGGCGAGGAAACCCGCGCTCTGCGCTGGGCCACCCGCGACGAAGTCACCGAGCTCGCCGACGAGGCATACGCAATCCGCGTCCTGGACGCGCTCGACAACACCGGCCCGCCGGCCGTCCGTGCTCACGACGGCGTGCGACTCATCTAGCACGAACCCACGATCCATCGCCCCTACCAGCATGAAGGAACTTGTATGGACGAGTATATGAGTAGCCCGCGAGTTTGGGGGCTGATGTGCCCAGGTTTCCGAGAAGAAGTGACTCGCGCCCGCCGCTGGACCCGGGAGATCCTCAGCGGACACCCCTGTGCGGATGATGCCGAGCTGATCGTCAGCGAGCTGGGAAGCAACGCCGTCAGCCACACCACGAGCGGCAGCGACTTCGGCACCTTCCAGCTCACCCTGTCCCTGCTGCCGCGCACCGTCGCGATCTCCGTAACCGACGAGGGAGGCCACCCCGACGAACCCCGTGGTGCAGAGGCCGACCCATACGACACCCGCGGCCGCGGATTAAGCATCGTCATGGCATTGGCCTGCCGCTTGGACATCACCGGCAGCAAGCACGGCCGCACCGTCACCGCCCAGCTCGTCGCACCCCAGAAGGCTGACCAATGACACCCCGACCCGAGACCAATGACGGCTGGGAACTGGACGACCTGCACCGCGCCGAGATCACGATCGCGATGAACTGGGTGATCCGCACCTGCCAGGACATCGTCCGCGAGTGCAGCCACAAGACGTTCTGGGTCCCCAGCGGAACCGTCACGGGCACCCAGCCGACCACGGACCACCTCATCAAGTCGGCTCGCACCGACGTGCTCAACAGGCTCCGTCACCAGATCGACGGCGTCGAGCGCATCATCACCATCGCGGAGCGCGAACGCGCCAAGCGCAAGAGGTGAGTTACAACCTTCTCTACGGGTTCAAGGCGCCGCGCAAGCGCGGCGCGCGCGGCCCGGCGGCGCGGGCCGCCGCTCATGTCTCCGCCCCGCTCCGGCCCGACCGCCGGACCGCGCGCCAGCAGCAAGCACCTTGCTGAGGAGAAGGGGTACGTCGTGGCTGAGGGTCGGCTCCACGGCTTTAGGCACCTCCCCGGTCCGGGTCCCGCGTCGGGCAAGGCCAGGGGGCCACTCGTGCTAATTGCGGGCAGGTCCAAAGCCTGCCCGAGTTGCCAACCAGCGTACGGCCCCCTGACCATGCCCGACCCCAGACCGGGCAGGCCACCGCCCAAACCCGCTCCACCGACTGCGGTGACGGGATCCTCTCTACTCGAGTACCTGTCAGCGAGGACCTTTACGCTTCCCTCATGCCTGAAGGTCGACCCGCCCTTCCTGCCGAGCTTCGACGGCGTGTCCTAGTTGAAGCCGGGCACCGCTGTGCCATCCCGACATGCCGTCGCCACCCAGTGGACATCGAGCACATCGACGACTGGGCGACAGTTCGCGAGCATCGGTTCGAGAACCTGATCGCCCTCTGCCCCACGTGTCATCGCCGCAAGGGGAGCGGACCGGATCAGATCGACAAGAAGTCTCTACGGCAGTACAAGATCAACCTAGCCTCGCGCTTTCACGAGGCGGGCTGTCCGACTGGTGATCAAGAAAGCAGAAAGTGCCTCTGACCAGCGAGAATGAGGATTGCTGAGGTCCTTGTTCCCGCCACCGCCGGAGGCACTTTCCAGGTGAAGAAGCGTATCGGGTCCTACCCGCGTGTCCGCGTCGAGGGCGGCGGTCGTGGGGTCGTCTCGCAGGCCGGGGCCGTGCTGCTGGTCGAGACGATCCGCAAGTCCGGTCTCGACACGGCGATATCGGCGGCGCTTGAGCCGTGGCGGAAGGCCCGGGCGGTGCACGATCCGGGCAAGATCCTGCTGGATGTCGCGCTCGCGGTGGCACTCGGCGGGGACTGCCTGGCCGACGTGGGCTTGCTGCGGGCTGAGCCGGCCGTGTTCGGGCCGGTAGCCTCCGACCCCACGGTCTCCCGGCTGATCAACACGCTGGCGTCGGGCGGACAGCGGGTCCTGGCAGCACTGCGCACCGCCCGTGCTGAAGTACGCGAACGCGTATGGCGGTTGGCCGGTGAAGCAGCGCCGGACACGGGCGGGCAGGTGATCGTGGACATCGACGGCGTCCTCGTCCTGGCCCACTCCGAGAAGCAGGACGCAGCCGCGACCTGGAAGAAGACGTTCGGCCACCACCCGCTGATGGGATTCGTCGACCACGGCCGCAGCGGGTCCGGCGAGCCGGTCGTGGGCCTGCTGCGGCCCGGCAACGCGGGCTCCAACACCGCCGCCGACCACATCGAGGCCACCAGACTGGCCCTGGCCCAGTTGCCGAAACGGCTCCGGCGCGGCCGGCAGACGCTGATCCGTACCGACTCCGGCGGAGGCACCCACGAGTTCGTCGCCTGGCTCGCCCGGCGCGGAAGGTGGCTGTCGTACTCGGTCGGCATGACCATCACCGACGCCATCCACCAGGCCGTCCTGAAGGTCCCGGCCTCGGCCTGGACACCGGCCGTCGAACCCGACGGCGACATCCGCGACGGCGCCTGGGTTGCCGAACTCGGCGGCGACTGCCTGACCGGCTGGCCCAACGGGCTGCGGCTGATCGTGCGGAAGGAACGGCCGCACCCCGGTGCCCAGTTGCGCTTCACCGACGCCGACGGCATGCGGTTGACCTGCTTTGCCACCAACACAGCGGGCGAGGCGATCGCCGCCCTTGAACTGCGCCACCGCCAGCGTGCCCGTGCTGAGGACCGCATCCGCGCCGCCCGCGCCACCGGCCTGCGCAACCTTCCCCACCATGGCGCCGCACAGAACCAGATCTGGCTGGAGATCGTCCAGATCGCCCTGGACCTGCTGGCCTGGATGCCCCTGCTCGCTCTCACCGGCAAGGCCCGCCTGTGGGAGCCCCGCCGCCTTCGGCTTCGGCTGTTCTCCGCCGCCGCGCAGCTCATCACCACCGGCCGCCGCCGCTACCTCCGCCTGGCCAGGCACTGGCCCTGGGCCGACGTGATCAGCGATGCCCTGGACCGGCTCCGCGTCCTCCCGAACCCCGGCTGACCGGCACGTTCCCGTCCCTGCGAGCAGCACCACCCCCGACCGGAGCCGTGGAACCCGGCGCCCACCCGACGCGACAACCGGGCCGTCAGCCTGCCCAGACGCCGAAACCCCCACCCCAAAGAGTCCGCCAGCAAACTGACGACCCCTCATGAACGATCGAGGCTAGGGCATACAGGGCAATACGCCTAGATCAAATGCCCTCTGAGAACTCACAGAGGCAGGGTGCGCCCCGGTGTGGGGTCCGACGGCTGAAGGTCTTCGGCCTGCGTCGAGGGCAGGACGAATTTTGCGAATGCCCGACGCTGCCTCTGCTGGTTGGTTAGCTTGTTGATCCATCTGCGCAATCCCGTGAAGGGCGGGGCTGCGAGAGGAGGGGGAACTGTGCGTGTTCTCGCGCGACTTCTGTTGGAGGACGGGGGCTCGATTCTGGTCGAGACTCCCGAGACGCCTGAGGTGTCGGACGGGCCTGTGAAGGCGGGCCGGGTCGGCGAGGTGATCCAGGATCTGCCGCTGACCGTGCGGGAGAAGCTCCGTCCGGTGACGGACCTGGCGCGAACGGCTCTGGAACAGCTGCGGCAGGCGGGTCCGGACGAGGTCGAGATCGAGTTCGGGGTGGATCTGGCGGCGCAGGCAGGTGCTGTGATCGCCAAGAGTGAGGTGGGTTGCCACCTGAAGGTGACCGTAGCCTGGCGCAGCGCGTCCGGCGACAACGCCCACTGAGATCCGCGGCGAGCGGGATACCGCGGCAGTGAGTACGGATGCGGGTCACAGGGCGGACGGAGGTCAGGCATGAAGTCGGGGGTGGCCCGAATCCAGTCCCGCCGGGGTGAAACGGTCGGGGCCGGTTTCCTGATCGGTGACGATGCGGTGGTCACCTGCGCTCACGTGCTGAGGGCCGGCGGATACGGTCCGGGCGACCGGGTACGGATCGTCTTCCCTCATGCGCAAGGGGCACCGTGGGTTGAAGGCGATGTCCCGGCCGAATCCTGGCGCGACCCGGAAGCCGAGGACGTCGCAGTCGTCCGGCTGAGGGAGACCCCGGGCGCAGCGCAGGTGCTGGAACTCGGTTCCGCTGCCGGTTGCCGGGGACACGCGGTGCGCTCGTTCGGCTTTCCCGGCCAGGCACCCCCCGGGGGCCATTTCGGCTATGCGGTGGCCGGTGACCTACTGCCCGACGACGGCACGGACGGCCTGCTGCAGCTGACCGGGGCCAATGACCTGACCCGGGGATTCAGTGGGGGTCCGGTCGTCGACGACGTCACCGGCCTGGTGATCGGCATGGTCACCGCCATCACCGCAGCCGACGAGCACCTTCGCGGCCAGGGCATCGCCTACGCAACGCCCACCCAAGCCCTGCGCCGGATCCGGCCCGGGGCCGTTGAGCATGCCGTGTCCCCCTACCGCGGCCTGGAACCGTTCACGAGCGAGCAAGCGGCGTGGTTCCACGGCCGCGACATCGCTGTCGACACGGTTCTCACGGCGTTGGCCGGGCAGCGGCGGGCACTTCTGCTGCTGGGCCCCTCCGGATCGGGTAAGTCCTCCCTCGTCCAAGCCGGTGTCCTCCCCGCTCTGGCCGGTGGGCGGTTGCCTGGGAGCGACCGGTGGCGTCCCGTCGTCGTCCGCCCCGGAGAACACCTGCCCACTGCGCTGGAACGCCATGGGTTACCCGGTGCCGCGGCCGACGGGATCACCGCCGCTGCTCGGCAGCGGGTCAACGGAGACACCCTGTGTGATCGTCTGGTCCTGGTCATCGACCAGTTCGAGGAGATCCTGAGCGGCCCGGCCGCCGTCCCGTCACCCTTGCCTCCCGCCCAGACGGCCCCATCCGGCGGGGAGGCGTCCGTGACTGCGACCGAGCAGATCACCGAGCTGATCCGGTCACCTGTACCGGCCGTGGTGATCATCATCATGCGGGACGACTTCTACCCTCGTATGGCCGCCGAAGCCCCGCAACTGCTGGAAGCCGCCTCGCCGGGCCTGGTCAACGTGCCTGCCACCCTGAGTCAGCAGGACCTGCACGCCATCATCACCCACCCCGCCCGGGCGGCCGGCCTGCGTCTCGAATCCGGACTCACCGAACGGATCATCGCCGACGTCCTGGCCGCCGACCTCCGTGGCACTCCCGCCCGGGCAGCACCCGTCACCGCACTCGTCCCCCTGCAACTGACGCTGCGCCAGCTGTGGGAGCGCCGTGACGACGGCTGCCTCACACACACCGCCTACGAGCACATCGGACAGATCAACGGAACTCTCACCACCTGGTGCAACACCGCCCTCGACCGGTTGCCCACCGCCCAACGGACCACCGCACGTCGTCTCCTCACCGCCCTGGTACGGCCCGCAGACCCCGTCCGACGCATCCCCGCCATCCGCCAGCAGGTCCCACTCGACGTGTTGCGCGACCTCGCCTCCGGCTCCTCCCGGACCTCGCCAAGACCGCCTGCCTCCGAGCCCGCCGACCAGACGACGGACGCGGTCCTGGCTGCACTCACCCGGCACAGGATCATCACCACCCACGCCCGCGACCCAGGGCCCCCACCTGTGGGCGTGGTGGCCGAACTCGCCCACGACACCTTGACCCAGGACTGGGGCGAGTTGCGTGACTGGGTGGCCGAAGACCAGCAATTCCACACATGGCTGCACCGAGCCGAGGAACAACGCGCCCGCTGGGCCCGACGCCACGACCCTGAGGACCTCCTGCACGGCACCGCCCTGGCCGACGGCCTGGACTGGTCCCACCAGCGCGGACTGCCCGGCCCCGTCGCGGACTTCCTCGAAGCAAGCCACCACAACCAGAAGGCGGCGCTGCGTCGTACCAAGCGCATCAACCTCATTCTGATCGGGGCCCTTGTCCTGGCCCTGATCGCCACGGGTCTGGCCTTGTGGCAACGTCAGACCGCTGTCGCTGCTCAGCAGATCGCCCTGTCCCGACAACTCGCCGCTCAGTCCCAGGGCCTCACCGACACCGATCCCGATCTGGCCTCCCTGCTCGCCGTACAGGCATATCGGACTCACCCCACGGCAGCCGCCGCCCTTGCCCTCTACTCTGCAGCCAGCCTCCCCCTCCGGCACCGCCTCACGGGCCACCACGACGGTGTGACCTCGGTGGCATACAGCCCCGACGGCCGCACCCTCGCCACCGGGAGCGAAGACGGCTCGGCGAAACTGTGGAACGCCGCCACCGGCCACCTGCGCACCACACTCACGGGCCACCACGACGGTGTGACCTCGGTGGCATACGACCCCGACGGCCGCACCCTCGCCACCGGGAGCGAAGACGGCTCGGCGAAACTGTGGAACGCCGCCACCGGCCACCTGCGCACCACACTCACGGGCCACCACGACGGTGTGACCTCGGTGGCATACAGCCCCGACGGCCGCACCCTCGCCACCGGGAGCGAAGACGGCTCGGCGAAACTGTGGAACGCCGCCACCGGCCACCTGCGCACCACACTCACGGGCCACCACGACGGTGTGACCTCGGTGGCATACAGCCCCGACGGCCGCACCCTCGCCACCGGGAGCGAAGACGGCTCGGCGAAACTGTGGAACGCCGCCACCGGCCACCTGCGCACCACACTCACGGGCCACCACGACGGTGTGACCTCGGTGGCATACAGCCCCGACGGCCGCACCCTCGCCACCGGGAGCGAAGACGGCTCGGCGAAACTGTGGAACACCGCCACCGGCCACCTGCGCACCACTCCGGCCAGCCACAGCAACGGCGTGACGTCGGTGGTGTTCAGCCCCGACGGCCACACCCTCGCCACCGGCGACAAGGACCATTGGGTCCGCTTGTGGGCCCTTTCCACCGCAACCGGCGACACCACCCTGACCGGTGTCCTTCGCAACACTGTCACGGGCCACAGCGACGGCGTGAGCTCCGTGGTGTTCAGCCCCGACGGCCACACCCTCGCCACCGCAAGCGAAGACCGAACAGCACGCCTCTCGGACATCGCAGTAGGTCACACACGCACCACACTCACCGGTCACACGGGCTCCGTCATGTCGGTGGCGTTCAGTCCGGACGGCCGCACCGTTGCCACCGGCGGCTGGGACGGCACGGCTCGGCTGTGGGACACCGCCACCGGCCGCCTGCGCACCGTCCTCACGGACCACGTGAAGTACGTCTTGTCGGTGGCGTTCAGCCCGGACGGCCATACCCTCGCCACCGCGAACGACGACGGCACGGCGAAGCTGTGGGACATCGGCACCGGCCGCCTGCGCACCACACTCACCGGCCACAGCGACGGCCTGTGGTCGGTGGCGTTCAGCCCGGACGGCCATACCCTCGCCACCGGCGGCATCGACCGTACGGCGAAGCTGTGGGACACCGGCACCGGCCGCCTGCGCACCACACTCACCGGCCACAGCGACGGCCTGTGGTCGGTGGCGTTCAGCCCGGACGGCCATACCCTCGCCACCGCAAGCGAAGACCGTACGGCGAAGCTGTGGGACACCGGCACCGGCCGCCTGCGCACCACACTCACCGGCCACAGCGACGGCGTGACCTCCGTGGCGTTCAGCCCCGACGGCCATACCCTCGCCACCGGCGGCATCGACCGTACGGCGAAGCTGTGGGACACCGGCACCGGCCGCCTGCGCACCACACTCACCGGCCACAGCGACGGCGTGACCTCCGTGGCGTTCAGCCCCGACGGCCACACCCTCGCCACCGCGAGCAACGACGGCACGGCGAAACTGTGGGATGTCGCCGCCGGAGGCACCCGCACCACTCTCACAGGCCATGTCGGCTACGTGACCTCTGTGGCGTTCAGCCCCGGTGGCCATGGCCTGGCCACCGGCGGGATCGATCGCAGGGCAAGACTGTGGGAGGTCGCTCTACCCGGCCAGACCGATGCCATCAGGAGAATCTGTAGGGCCGTCCACCGAAACTTCACCGCACAAGAGCGAGCGACGTACCTCTCGGGTCGGCCGGAATACACCTGTGCTCCGTGAGAGGGGGAGATGGGGGTCCTGCTCGCCGTGCAGCAGTCGTGGCGAACGTTGATGGGTGCGGCTCGGTTCGTAGGAGTCCCGGATCGCGGAGCTGACGGGGAGGCTGGAGGTGGAGCGGGAGGCGTGGTCGCGGTTGCGGGTGACCTGGGAGACGGTCGCCGAGGTGCTCGCCGAGATCTCCCAGGCCGGTGCACCGGTCGGCCGCCGCAGGAGGCGATGGCTGCGGAGGAGTCATCGCAGCCGGCCGCATCCGGCGCAGAAGCCCTCACAGCGGCAGGATGGTCCGGTCCCGCCAACTACGACAACGACACGGCGAAGTTCTCCGCGATCGTCGGCGACTGGGAGAACCGGTTCGGTGCCCGTGTCGTCGCGGTCGGCTTCTCCCCCCTGCACCTCAGCGTTGCAGCCCCACCCACAGCTGAAGAGGACGCCCTCCTGGTCGCTGCTGAGCACTTCGCCTTCTGCCCTGACAACATCTGGCAAGGCAGACGGCCGTACACACTGGCCGCGTACGCTGAGCGGCTCAATCCACAGGAAAGGACCAGCTCAGCAGCCTGATCGGAATATTGACACCCTTCAGGTGCAGCAGGCGCGGAATCTCACCGCCGATTTGGGCATACGCATCGACTCCCTGCACTTCTTGTTACGCGGCCGCGATGGCAAGTACGGCGAAGCCTTCGACGCCGTCTTCCAGGCCGAGGAAATGGAGATCCTCAACAGTGCGCCACAGGCTCCCCGCATGAACGCGCACTGCGAACGCATCATCGGCAGCATCCGACACGAAGCCCTCGACCACATCCTCATCATGAACGAGGCCCACGCCCGCCACGTCCTCGCGGCCTACGAGCAGCACTACAACGAACACCGACCTCACCAGGCCCGCAACCAGCTACCACCCGACGCCCACGAACAACCCGCTGCGATGCACAGCCTCAGCACCGGCAAAGTCCTGCGCACCCGGATCCTCGGCGGCCTCATCAACGAGTACAGATACGCGGCATGACATACAGCGATGACTTTTCGAGCGGCACAGGGTCGCGGTGCCAGCGCAGGACCGTGTCCGGCGAGACGATGAGCGGTAGCTGGCGTGCCCGGCGGGAGAGCATGGAGGAGGGCAGCCAGCAGCGCACGGTCCAGCCGGGTGAGCTTAGCCTCGCGCTTTCACGAGGCGGGCTGTCCGACTGGTGATCAAGAAAGCAGAAAGTGCCTCTGACCAGCGAGAATGAAAATTGCTGAGGTCCTTGTTCCCGCCACCGCCGGAGGCACTTTCCAGGTGAAGAAGCGTATCGGGTCCTACCCGCGTGTCCGCGTCGAGGGCGGCGGTCGTGGGGTCGTCTCGCAGGCCGGGGCCGTGCTGCTGGTCGAGACGATCCGCAAGTCCGGTCTCGACACGGCGATATCGGCGGCGCTTGAGCCGTGGCGGAAGGCCCGGGCGGTGCACGATCCGGGCAAGATCCTGCTGGATGTCGCGCTCGCGGTGGCACTCGGCGGGGACTGCCTGGCCGACGTGGGCTTGCTGCGGGCTGAGCCGGCCGTGTTCGGGCCGGTAGCCTCCGACCCCACGGTCTCCCGGCTGATCAACACGCTGGCGTCGGGCGGACAGCGGGTCCTGGCAGCACTGCGCACCGCCCGTGCTGAAGTACGCGAACGCGTATGGCGGTTGGCCGGTGAAGCAGCGCCGGACACGGGCGGGCAGGTGATCGTGGACATCGACGGCGTCCTCGTCCTGGCCCACTCCGAGAAGCAGGACGCAGCCGCGACCTGGAAGAAGACGTTCGGCCACCACCCGCTGATGGGATTCGTCGACCACGGCCGCAGCGGGTCCGGCGAGCCGGTCGTGGGCCTGCTGCGGCCCGGCAACGCGGGCTCCAACACCGCCGCCGACCACATCGAGGCCACCAGACTGGCCCTGGCCCAGTTGCCGAAACGGCTCCGGCGCGGCCGGCAGACGCTGATCCGTACCGACTCCGGCGGAGGCACCCACGAGTTCGTCGCCTGGCTCGCCCGGCGCGGAAGGTGGCTGTCGTACTCGGTCGGCATGACCATCACCGACGCCATCCACCAGGCCGTCCTGAAGGTCCCGGCCTCGGCCTGGACACCGGCCGTCGAACCCGACGGCGACATCCGCGACGGCGCCTGGGTTGCCGAACTCGGCGGCGACTGCCTGACCGGCTGGCCCAACGGGCTGCGGCTGATCGTGCGGAAGGAACGGCCGCACCCCGGTGCCCAGTTGCGCTTCACCGACGCCGACGGCATGCGGTTGACCTGCTTTGCCACCAACACAGCGGGCGAGGCGATCGCCGCCCTTGAACTGCGCCACCGCCAGCGTGCCCGTGCTGAGGACCGCATCCGCGCCGCCCGCGCCACCGGCCTGCGCAACCTTCCCCACCACGGCGCCGCACAGAACCAGATCTGGCTGGAGATCGTCCAGATCGCCCTGGACCTGCTGGCCTGGATGCCCCTGCTCGCTCTCACCGGCAAGGCCCGCCTGTGGGAGCCCCGCCGCCTTCGGCTTCGGCTGTTCTCCGCCGCCGCGCAGCTCATCACCACCGGCCGCCGCCGCTACCTCCGCCTGGCCAGGCACTGGCCCTGGGCCGACGTGATCAGCGATGCCCTGGACCGGCTCCGCGTCCTCCCGAACCCCGGCTGACCGGCACGTTCCCGTCCCTGCGAGCAGCACCACCCCCGACCGGAGCCGTGGAACCCGGCGCCCACCCGACGCGACAACCGGGCCGTCAGCCTGCCCAGACGCCGAAACCCCCACCCCAAAGAGTCCGCCAGCAAACTGACGACCCCTCATGAACGATCGAGGCTAGGCATCCTGAACCACCGATACGGCGATACAGAACGGCGCCTACCGGTAGTTCGTTAAATCCGGCGGTAGAGGTCAATGCCGTGTCCGGTGGTGACCGCGTCGATCAGGGCCTGGAGCTCTGAGGGTGGGTCTGTGTCCGTCCAGGCTCGCCACCACCGGGTGAGGGTGATGGCGGGGGTGAGCCAGGACCGGATGGCCCGTAAGGCCCTGGGCCAGCAGGGCTGTTGGGGCTGGTGGGGTTCGGTTGATCCCCCTCTCTGGCCCGTCGTCGGGGCATGGGTCCGGCGCGGTGGCATCCAGGGGTCCCGGTGGGGCGAACCACTGGTCCCAGCAGAAGGAGAAGGCGCAGTTGACCAGGGTCTGGTGGCGGCGGATGGCGCGGTCGGAGCGGACTTGGAAGTCGGCCCAGCCGAGTTCGTCCTTGATCTGTTTGTAGCTCTGCTCGATCCAGGGCCGCAGTCCGTAGAGGTGGACGATCTCGGCGAGGCCCGCCGGCGGGTGCGGGCCGGTGGCAGCGTGGGGTGTGTCGGGGTGGGGCAGGCTGGTGGCCAGGTACCAGGTGGCCTTCTCCGGCAGGCTGCCCGGATCGGTGGTGGCCACGACCAGCCGGCAGGGAGAGTCGGGGCCGTAGCCGCCCAGGCGGGCATCAGCCGCCCACCAGGTCTCGGTGTGCCCGTCACGGAAGTGACGTTCCACGGGCATCCAGTCGCCTGGATGCCTGGCATCGCGCCAGGCCAGTGAGTGTGCGGCTTCGATGGGGGTGTGCGGCTGGTCGGCCGGAGCCCAGGTGCCGCGGTGCGGCTTGAGCGCGACCACGTAGGCCAGGCCGGCCTCGCGCAGTGCGAGGTACCAGTCGTCGCTGACCGAGTAGGCGCAGTCGGCGACCACCGCCCGGCAGCCGAAGCCGGCCTCCTTCCCTCGGGCCGCGAGGGCAGCGGCCAGCTGTGGTTTCGTGCGGAAGTCCGGGTCGGAGCGGCTGCGGGTGAAGTGGTGGGCGGGGGTGTAGGGAGCCGCGTGCAGCGGGTAGTACACACGGCCGTCGGTCCACACCGTGGTCACCGTGACGATGCCGTTGTCCGTCTTGCCGTACCGGCCCAGCCACTGTCGGCCCACGTGCGCGGTGGCCGTGCCGTCCTTACGGTCCCCGGAATCGTCGATCACGATGACCCCGCCGTCGTGCGGAGCCGTCGCCGACTGCTCACGCAGCAGCTCAAGCCGCCGGTCGTTGACCTGCTCGGCCTCCCAAGGGGACTCGGACAGGAAGAACTGCAGCCGCTGCACCCCCGCCGTCCCCGCACCCGCCACCGGCTCCGCCCCTGCCAGGCATGTGATCGTCTTGTTCCGCTCCCGTGGTGCCAGCAGTCCCGTCAGGTACTCGCGAAACCCCCGCCGCTGAGCCAGACTGAAGAAGAGGTCGTCGAACCGCGCCGCATAGTCCTCCAACGGCCCCGGCGCAGGCGGACACGGACGGCGAGCGGTCATCTTCAGCCCCCAGCCAGGTAGTTGACTCCTACCACCGGCCTACGACCAACCCGGCCTGCCGTCAACCCGCACCACCGCCGGATTTAACGAACTACCGCTACCGGTAGTTCGTTAAATCCGGCGGTAGAGGTCAATGCCGTGTCCGGTGGTGACCGCGTCGATCAGGGCCTGGAGCTCTGAGGGTGGGTCTGTGTCCGTCCAGGCTCGCCACCACCGGGTGAGGGTGATGGCGGGGGTGAGCCAGGACCGGATGGCCCGTAAGGCCCTGGGCCAGCAGGGCTGTTGGGGCTGGTGGGGTTCGGTTGATCCCCCTCTCTGGCCCGTCGTCGGGGCATGGGTCCGGCGCGGTGGCATCCAGGGGTCCCGGTGGGGCGAACCACTGGTCCCAGCAGAAGGAGAAGGCGCAGTTGACCAGGGTCTGGTGGCGGCGGATGGCGCGGTCGGAGCGGACTTGGAAGTCGGCCCAGCCGAGTTCGTCCTTGATCTGTTTGTAGCTCTGCTCGATCCAGGGCCGCAGTCCGTAGAGGTGGACGATCTCGGCGAGGCCCGCCGGCGGGTGCGGGCCGGTGGCAGCGTGGGGTGTGTCGGGGTGGGGCAGGCTGGTGGCCAGGTACCAGGTGGCCTTCTCCGGCAGGCTGCCCGGATCGGTGGTGGCCACGACCAGCCGGCAGGGAGAGTCGGGGCCGTAGCCGCCCAGGCGGGCATCAGCCGCCCACCAGGTCTCGGTGTGCCCGTCACGGAAGTGACGTTCCACGGGCATCCAGTCGCCTGGATGCCTGGCATCGCGCCAGGCCAGTGAGTGTGCGGCTTCGATGGGGGTGTGCGGCTGGTCGGCCGGAGCCCAGGTGCCGCGGTGCGGCTTGAGCGCGACCACGTAGGCCAGGCCGGCCTCGCGCAGTGCGAGGTACCAGTCGTCGCTGACCGAGTAGGCGCAGTCGGCGACCACCGCCCGGCAGCCGAAGCCGGCCTCCTTCCCTCGGGCCGCGAGGGCAGCGGCCAGCTGTGGTTTCGTGCGGAAGTCCGGGTCGGAGCGGCTGCGGGTGAAGTGGTGGGCGGGGGTGTAGGGAGCCGCGTGCAGCGGGTAGTACACACGGCCGTCGGTCCACACCGTGGTCACCGTGACGATGCCGTTGTCCGTCTTGCCGTACCGGCCCAGCCACTGTCGGCCCACGTGCGCGGTGGCCGTGCCGTCCTTACGGTCCCCGGAATCGTCGATCACGATGACCCCGCCGTCGTGCGGAGCCGTCGCCGACTGCTCACGCAGCAGCTCAAGCCGCCGGTCGTTGACCTGCTCGGCCTCCCAAGGGGACTCGGACAGGAAGAACTGCAGCCGCTGCACCCCCGCCGTCCCCGCACCCGCCACCGGCTCCGCCCCTGCCAGGCATGTGATCGTCTTGTTCCGCTCCCGTGGTGCCAGCAGTCCCGTCAGGTACTCGCGAAACCCCCGCCGCTGAGCCAGACTGAAGAAGAGGTCGTCGAACCGCGCCGCATAGTCCTCCAACGGCCCCGGCGCAGGCGGACACGGACGGCGAGCGGTCATCTTCAGCCCCCAGCCAGGTAGTTGACTCCTACCACCGGCCTACGACCAACCCGGCCTGCCGTCAACCCGCACCACCGCCGGATTTAACGAACTACCGCTACTGAGGTTGAACTCGTGATGTCGCTGGGGTGCTCAGGCGGGTCGGATGGTCAGGCCGGTCTCGGCGAGGCAGCCGTCTATGAGGTCGCTGCGGTACTGGATGTGCCGTAAGCCGCGTCGGATGCGGTGGACGAGGTGTTCGGGAGTGCTGAAGGCGACGTTGGAAAGCCAACCGCGCCGCAGCAGTGACCAGATCCCTTCGACGGGGTTGAGGTCGGGTGCGTAGGGCGGCAGGTAGTAAATGGTCAGCCAGTCCCGGACTGCCGCCCATTCCCGCAGGTCGGCGGCTTTGTGGACGTTCAGGTTGTCCCAGACGAGAACGATCGGGCCGCCGAGCTGCTGGTGGGCGGCGATCAGCAGGTCCCGGTAGTCGCGCCAGGAGAAGCTTTTGCGTCCGTCGCGCGGGCCGTCGTCCCGGCGCGGCCGGTAGATCAGCCGGGACCGGTGGCCGGGTTTGTAGCAGGTCAGCGCAGCGATCGATATCCGTCTGCGCGAACGGCCGCGGACCCGCACCACCGGGGTCCGGCCGCGCTGGGACCAGGTTTTCGCCTGCGGCGGCGTCATGGAGAATCCGGCTTCGTCCTCAAAGACCAGCCAGGCTCCACTCACCGCCGCGAGCCTTCCGCGCAGGGCCACACCTCCTTGACCCACCCGGCCACCGCATCGTCGTCCCGCTCCATCGCCCGTCGGGCCGGGACCTGGCAGGACCATCCGTTACGGACCAGCAGCTTGCGCACGCCCTGGACCGTGTAGGTCAGGTGGAAGCGGCGGCCGATCACCGTCTTCACGCGGCTCAGGGTCCACCGCTGGTCTTCCCAGCCGTGAGCGGCCGCCCCTTTGGCCAGCTCTGCCTCCAACTGGGCGAACTGCTTATCGCTCAGTCGCGGCAGCGACGCCGGCCCCTGCGACCGCAGAGCCCGCGGACCGCCCTCGTCCCACACCTGCCGCCACCGCTGTACCGAGCGGACGCTGACGCGCAAGTCCTTGGCGATCACCGAGCTCGCCTCACCCTGGGCGAACCTCTCAGCCGCCTTCAGCCGTAACTCCTCGCGGAACTGCTGCCGTTCGGCGGTCAGCCCGCCCCCTTGTGGATACCGCATGTCCTGGTGATACCGCACAGACGACGAGCCGTCAGCCCCTACGACACCACGAGTTCAACCTCAGTAACGGTAGTTCGTTAAATCCGGCGGTAGAGGTCAATGCCGTGTCCGGTGGTGACCGCGTCGATCAGGGCCTGGAGCTCTGAGGGTGGGTCTGTGTCCGTCCAGGCTCGCCACCACCGGGTGAGGGTGATGGCGGGGGTGAGCCAGGACCGGATGGCCCGTAAGGCCCTGGGCCAGCAGGGCTGTTGGGGCTGGTGGGGTTCGGTTGATCCCCCTCTCTGGCCCGTCGTCGGGGCATGGGTCCGGCGCGGTGGCATCCAGGGGTCCCGGTGGGGCGAACCACTGGTCCCAGCAGAAGGAGAAGGCGCAGTTGACCAGGGTCTGGTGGCGGCGGATGGCGCGGTCGGAGCGGACTTGGAAGTCGGCCCAGCCGAGTTCGTCCTTGATCTGTTTGTAGCTCTGCTCGATCCAGGGCCGCAGTCCGTAGAGGTGGACGATCTCGGCGAGGCCCGCCGGCGGGTGCGGGCCGGTGGCAGCGTGGGGTGTGTCGGGGTGGGGCAGGCTGGTGGCCAGGTACCAGGTGGCCTTCTCCGGCAGGCTGCCCGGATCGGTGGTGGCCACGACCAGCCGGCAGGGAGAGTCGGGGCCGTAGCCGCCCAGGCGGGCATCAGCCGCCCACCAGGTCTCGGTGTGCCCGTCACGGAAGTGACGTTCCACGGGCATCCAGTCGCCTGGATGCCTGGCATCGCGCCAGGCCAGTGAGTGTGCGGCTTCGATGGGGGTGTGCGGCTGGTCGGCCGGAGCCCAGGTGCCGCGGTGCGGCTTGAGCGCGACCACGTAGGCCAGGCCGGCCTCGCGCAGTGCGAGGTACCAGTCGTCGCTGACCGAGTAGGCGCAGTCGGCGACCACCGCCCGGCAGCCGAAGCCGGCCTCCTTCCCTCGGGCCGCGAGGGCAGCGGCCAGCTGTGGTTTCGTGCGGAAGTCCGGGTCGGAGCGGCTGCGGGTGAAGTGGTGGGCGGGGGTGTAGGGAGCCGCGTGCAGCGGGTAGTACACACGGCCGTCGGTCCACACCGTGGTCACCGTGACGATGCCGTTGTCCGTCTTGCCGTACCGGCCCAGCCACTGTCGGCCCACGTGCGCGGTGGCCGTGCCGTCCTTACGGTCCCCGGAATCGTCGATCACGATGACCCCGCCGTCGTGCGGAGCCGTCGCCGACTGCTCACGCAGCAGCTCAAGCCGCCGGTCGTTGACCTGCTCGGCCTCCCAAGGGGACTCGGACAGGAAGAACTGCAGCCGCTGCACCCCCGCCGTCCCCGCACCCGCCACCGGCTCCGCCCCTGCCAGGCATGTGATCGTCTTGTTCCGCTCCCGTGGTGCCAGCAGTCCCGTCAGGTACTCGCGAAACCCCCGCCGCTGAGCCAGACTGAAGAAGAGGTCGTCGAACCGCGCCGCATAGTCCTCCAACGGCCCCGGCGCAGGCGGACACGGACGGCGAGCGGTCATCTTCAGCCCCCAGCCAGGTAGTTGACTCCTACCACCGGCCTACGACCAACCCGGCCTGCCGTCAACCCGCACCACCGCCGGATTTAACGAACTACCGGTAATCGAGGTATTCGGAAATCTATTACTAAAAGGAAAGATACCAGAAAATAGGACCATTCGACTCGGCGTCGGTTCGGACCTATTGGTTTGGTACCTGATACAGGACGGATACCTCGAAAGGTATCGCTTTCCGAAGGGCGAAACACACCCCTACGAACTCTTCAGATTCACCCCATCTGGAATCGCATTCCTGCGCCGATGGGTGGCAGCACAGCCTCTCGACCTTTAGAGTCAACGGTCCGAAACCGCCGTGCCTGACATCGGCTCGGCGGGGCACCAGGAAGGCAGAGAGGATGTGACCGCTAGGGACACTCACGCAACCGACGAAGAAATCTCTTAAGCGAGGCCATCAGCTCTTGTGGGTTGTCTATGACCTCAACAGGAACTCGGTCGACGTACGCGATGCCTGCGTCCCGAAGCAAGTGGTCCCGCGACGTATCCATAGCGCGCCGTACACGGTGGTCCGGACCATCGATCTCCAGGACGCCGGCCCGCCCCCTGTAGGTCACGAGCAGGTCCGGTTCCCAGGTATGCCCTAAGACCCTACCGTTCGGCAGAGGAAAAATTGAGATCGTCTCTTCGGCAGGAAGCTCCTTCTCCTGCAAGTGCTTCAAAGCCTGGTAAACGCGCTGTTCGCCATGGTTGGTGAAGGCAAGCCTGTCCATCACCCACTGTGGTTTTTCAGGCATGGTCCGACGCGCCTGATTAGTCGGCCGATCGGTGGTCATCATCTCTTGCAGCCGCTGACGCCAGTCGGGACCTACCCGCGGCAGCGTCTCACGAAAGCCGAGCCAGGGAACGTTGTAGTCGAGTCGACCGCTGACCCGCTCGAATACCGAGCGGAGATGGGCGTGGACCTCATCGGTAAAGGCTGCTTCATTGCCCGGATCAATCTCTAGCCACAGATCGTCTGAGCGGGAGTCGTGGTCGTACTCAATGACTGCGTTACGGACTAGCAGAAGCAACTGAACGTGCTTCGTATCGCCCCGCTGAAACAGAAGAGCAGCCATGTGCCCGAGCAAGGAGTCCGCCTTGGCACGATTCTGCTCTTCCCCAGAGGTCCACGAGTCATTGATGATTTCATCGTAGGTACGAGGGCGCTGAGGAACACTCGACTCCCCCTGCACCGGCTGCTCCGCCACTACCCCTCCCCGGGTCGGGACTACCTGGAAGCTACCTGATACCTGTGACGATTCGAGGCCGCTCACACACGCCTCGTCGATCCGATGACGACTTGTGTCCAACGCAGGGCGCAGCAGCAGAGGCAAGCCCCTTGCAAGGCATGTCAGTGATCAACAGACGGCCCGTGCCCGATGCGTGCCCGATGGGGCGGGGAACCACGGTCAACCAGGGTCTGCGGCGAGCCCTGCCGCGGCAGACCAGATCACCCGTTCCAGCAGGTCAGAGCCGTTTTCATGCCCACCATGCCCGGTGATTCCCAAGCTCAGAGCGCGGGTTCGATTCCCGTCACCCGCTCCAGACAGAAGCCCCAGGCCAGCGGCCCGGGGCTTCTTCGTTGCCCGGGGCCGCTGGGGTCTCTGTCAACCCGTGACGACTACCAAGAGCCAGCACAACGCGATCACACCTGAGCCAAAGCGATCGAGACGCGTCGGGTGTTGTGTGGCTGACGAGGTGCGGGCGTAGGCTCAACCCAGCGTCCGCAACAACGGCCAGGCTCACGATGATCACGCAGACCGCCGCGCAGGAGACGTTCCGATGACCGAGCAGCCCTCTGCCCCCGACGGGCCCCTGATCCCCATGCCGGCACTCACTCCGGCAGCGCTCCGCGCAGCGGTCGCCCAGATCGCCCCCGCCCAGCTGCCGTCTTTTGTCGAACACCTCGACCGCGCGGTCGAACAAGCCGCCACGCAGAGCACTATCGCTCCGCTGCGTACCTTCCTGCTGTGGTGGGGAGAATTCGTAGCCATCCAGCGCTATCCCGCGCGAGCGGCCCGCCTGCGTGAACTGGAAACCGTGGCGGAAGAGGCAACGGACCGCGAGGCCCTGCGTTCCGTACTCGCCGAGATGCGACAGATCACAGACCTGGCGCAGCGCGAGATCTCCGCGTGAGCGATAACTGGACCTGGGACTACGACCCCGATGCCGAGCATGTCGTAGGCGGCCTGCCTCATGAAGTCGTGGCCGAAGTAGAGCGTTTGGCTGAGCAGCTGACCGTCCTGGGCCGCGACGCCGTCGATGTCGGCCGCGGAAACCCGCACGGCGGAGGTCTGCGGACACAGGACATTTTCGGAGGGCGCGGCTTCTTCATGTTCATGGCTCTGGAGCGGCTCGAACTTGTTGTGATCACCCGCGTCACATGGCTCGGCTGATCAGCGACTACGGCGCCAGCCTGCATGCGATCGGCCCGCTTGACTGCTGCGGGGTGAGCCAGGGTGGGCGCGCCAGGACGCCGCCTGAGCAACTGCGTAGCGTTCCCCGCACCAGAAGCGCACCAGATACGGCGGTCAACAGCGGTCAATGCCGGGAACTGCGAAAGGTCGGCAACGTGCGCCAGCCCTCGTTTGCGCTGGTCAGCAGCCTACTCAGTCCTGATCATCACGTGATTCCCAAGCTCAGAGCGCGGGTTCGATTCCCGTCACCCGCTCCATAGCGAAGGCCCAGGTCACAGACCCGGGCCTTGTCCGCTTTTCACGGGATGCCGTTCGCAGTCGGGGGCTCGATTGGACGCATACTGGAGTATGCTCGACTCATGTCCGCCACGACACGCATCACCGTCACCCTGCCCACCGAGCAGGTCGCCGAGCTGAGGAAGCTCACGGACAACGTGTCCGGGTATGTGGCCGAAGCGGTGGCCCGCCAGATCAGGCACCAACTCCTCGGCGACGATCTGCGGCGCCATCAGGAGGAACAAGGCGCCTTCACAGACGAAGAGCTGGCCGAAGCCCGCGCCAAGATCTTCGGCACCGCCGACCGTGCCGGCCACACGGGCGCGGCGTGAGCACACACCTGGAGACCGTCGTCCTGGACTCCCAGGGGCTGTCCGCCTGGGTTGCCCAGGATCGCAAAGTTCTCGCGATGTTCCAGGTGTTCCACGAAATGGGAGCTGATCTCGTCGTCAGCGCCAACACCATCGTCGAAGTCAGCCACTCGCGGGTGAACCTGCCACGCTTGAACTGGGCCCTCTCACGGGTCAAGGTCGAACCCGTCACCGAACAGGCGGCCAAGGCTGCCGCCGAACTACTCAAGTCAGCAGGACTGCACGGGCACAAATACGCGATTGACGCCACCGTCGCAGAGGCTGCCCTGCGCCAGCCGCCACCAGTCGCCGTACTCACCTCCGACACCGCCGACATGGCCAGGCTCTGCAATGAGCGCGTGCGACTGATCGCCCCATGAGGTGCGGTCCTCCAGGACAGACAGATGCGCGGTGGACGACGCACCAGATGCGCACCAGATAGAGCCGTGAACAGCGGTCAATGACGGTGCTGCGAGCGAGTTACGCGCCAGTTTGCCGCCAGCGCTCGTCTGCGCTGGTCAGCGACGCACGTCGTAGGCGGCCTGCCTCACGAAGTCGTGGCCGAGGTGGGGGGCTTGGCTGAGCAGCTGACGGTCCTGGGCCGCGACGCGGTCGACGTCGGCCGCGGAAATCCGCACGGCGGAGGTCTGCGGACCCAGGACATCTTCGGGGGACGGGGCTTCTTCATGTTCATGGCGCTGGGACGCCTTGAGTTGGTTGTGATCACCCGCGTCAGATGGCTCGGCTGATCAGTCGCTACGGCGCAAGCTCGCATGCGAGAGTTCGCGGCCCAGCCGTTCCTCAGGGGATGTGACGTCGGTGCCTTACTGGGCGTCAGCAGGCTGAGGCTGTGGTCGCGCCGCAAGGAGGCGTCAGGGCGTGCGACGGGGTTCCTGGCCTGTCCGCGGGCCTTCCTCGGCGATCGGGTGGGCTCGGCCGGTGTCGGTGTCGATGAGGATCTGTTCGGCCTGCGTGATGTTGTCGACGCGGACGGACCGGGCCATCGCGGCGTGTGCCGCGTCGGGCTCGCGTGTGGCGGGACCACCAACAGGGAAAGGTGGTCTCGATCGCCTCGGGTGATGAGGACGGTGTCGTCACCCACCGGGAACGAGTCGATGTACACGCTCCGGTCATCGATGATCAGTCGTGTCGGCAGTTCTCCCCAGGCACTGGAGTCCAAGCCGACCCGCGTGCCGTCCCATGACCGCGTAACACGCCTTCCCTTCCACGAATACGCCGCTCAGAGGGGTACACGCCACGTCCACTGCGATACCCGGGGATGCGACCGGCCTTTCAGCCTTGTGCTCGAGGATGCCCGGCAAGACTCCCCACCCGCGCCGGGATCCGGTTCATTCAGCCCCATCAGCCCGGCCTTCGCCGCTGCACCGTCGGGCAGGATTAGGCTCGCATGACACCAGCAGGTCATCCGGCATCGGCAGTGGACGAAGACCCGGGGCAGCTCAGTAACCGTGTACGAGGTGGTGTCCAGCCGTGGAGAAGCGGGTGATGGAGCTCAGCGAGTGCCATGACGATCCGGTCGCGGGGAACCTCGCCGCCCTGGCGGTGCTCGACGACCGGGGGACCGTGGTGGGGTGGTGTCGGCGGGCCCAGGAGCTGCTCGGCTACTCGGACAAAGACGTGATCGGCCGTCCGGCATTCGATGCCCTGACGGATGACCGCGCTCTGTCGTCCGTCAAGGCCGCCGCGGCGAGGTGCAGGCGAACCGGCAGCTGGTTCGGGGTGCTTGCGGTGCGGCACCGCGGCGGGCAGTTCGTGGAGATGGGGCTCAGGGTCTGTGCGCTCTCCCGTGATGACGGGGTGCGTGAATGGTTCGTTGCCGGGGCGCTCGCGGCTGATGTCCTGGAGTGGCAGAGGGACCACGCGGTTCTCGACGGGATGTACCGCCGGTGCCCGATCGGCTTGGTGGTTCACTGCCCCGAGCTGAGGATCCTACGGGTCAACCGGGCGGTCGAACGGTTCACCGGCGTCCCGGCCGCAGACTTTCGGGGCATTCCCACTGGCTCTCTCCTCCTCCCCGAGGACGCACGGCAGGCCGTGGATCGTGTGCGCCAGGTGATGGAGACTGGAAGATCGTTGGTCTACTCCGAGCAGTACACCCGCCTGGAGCAGGATCCGGCACGAGAGCGGGTCGCGTTGGTGTCGGCCTTTCGGATGGAGGATCCCTCCGGCCGGGTCCTGGGAGTGGCCGAGATAATCGAGGACATTACCGAACGCCATCGGGCTCAGCGTCGGCTCGCACTTCTCGGCCGAGCCGGCACCCGTATCGGAACCACACTTGATGTGGAGGAGACGGCCCGGGAACTCGCGGCGGTGATCGTCCCTCATCTCGCCGACCAGGCATCAGTGGACCTGTTGCAGCCGGTGATCCGTGGTGAGGAACCGGCGCAGGCTCTGGCGGGGCCTGTGGTACGGGTGGGGGTCTGCAGCGTCGATGCCGGGGAACGCGTCCCGCCGCACCCGCAGGGCGAGCCGGTCGAGTTCGCACCGGACACACCCCAGGCCAGATGCCTGGCCGACGGGCGGCCTGTCCTGGAGCCGGTTCTTCCGCCCGACTGGTTCTCGATGGAGGACCGCCGAGGTGGCCACCCTCCCGACCCGGGCGTCCACTCGCTGATCGTGGTGCCGCTTGCCGCGCGGGGCCTGGTGCTGGGCGTGATGACCCTGTGGCGCTCGCGGCGCCCCGATCCGTTCGAGACGGACGATCTCACGCTGGCCCAGGAACTCGCCTCGCGCACCGCCGTCGCCATCGACAACGCCCGGCGCTTCACCCAGCAGCAGCAGACCGCGTTCACCTTGCAGAGCAGCCTTCTGCCCAGGGCGGTCCCGCACCAGTCGGCCGTCGAGGTGGCCCTGCGCTATCTGCCGGCCAGTGCGGCCCCGGGCCTGGGCGGTGACTGGTTCGATGTCATTCCCCTGTCGGGGGCCAGGGTCGCCCTCGTCGTCGGCGACGTGGTGGGCCGTGGCGTCCACGCCGCTGCCACCATGGGCCGACTGCGTACCGCCGTGCATACGCTCGCCAGCCTCGACCTGGAACCGGACGAGGTCCTCTCCCGCCTGGACGATCTGGTCAGCCTGCTGGCGGCCGAACAGGAGGCGGTCGGCGAACGGCCCCTGGGCGAGCAGGTCGTCGGCGCCACCTGTCTGTACGCTGTGTACGACCCGGTCTCCCGGCGGTGCTCCGCGGCGCGCGCCGGCCACCCGTCGCCGGTGGTGACCGCCCCGGACGGGCAGGTGGGTGTGCTCGACCTGCCTGCCGGTCCACCGCTCGGCCTGGGCGGCCTGCCGTTCGAGGCCCGGGAGATCGAACTGGCCGAGGGAAGCCTGCTCTGCCTCTACACCAACGGGCTCATCGGCGAACGTCACATCGACCCCGACGTGGGTCTGACCCGGCTCCGCGCGGCGCTCACCCGCCCCGCGGACGCGCTCGAACGGACCTGCCAGGCGGTTGTCGACTCGCTCGTGCCCGCACGCCCCGCCGACGACATCGCTTTGCTGATCGCCCGCACCCGCGTACTGCCATCGGACAGTGTCGCCTCGTGGAGTCTGCCGCTGGAGCCCGCCAGCGCCGCTCATGCCCGGGCCTTGGCCTCTGCCAAGCTGACGGAATGGGGGCTGGAGCACTTGGCGTTCACCACCGAGTTGATCGTCAGCGAACTGGTCACCAACGCCTACCGGTACGCCAGCGGCCCCGCGACCCTGCGGCTGATCCGTGAACGGTGTCTGGTGTGCGAGGTCACCGATGCCAGCCACACCTCACCGCACCTGCGCCGAGCCCGTACCACCGACGAGGGCGGGCGCGGCCTGTTCCTGGTAGCCCAAATGACCGAGCGCTGGGGCACCCGCTACACCCGCGAGGGCAAGACCGTGTGGACCGAACAACCCCTGGCCGGCACGCCCACCTCTGTGTTGTCCAGTGGAAGCTGAGCGGGACGTCTGCTGCCGGCGCCGCGGTCGACGTCGACCTGGCGGACTTCGTCCTGGTCCGGAACACGACACCGTCGTTCCCCATCCGTGCCCTTCACAGCGGTCACCAGCAGTCGATCGGGGGGCCGGAACGCTACACCGACCACGCTCCCTGGCAGTAGACGTCCACGGGTCAGACCGTTTCGGGGAGCGAGAAGCGCCGGTGATTCCCAAGCTCGGAGCGCGGGTTCGATTCCCGTCACCCGCTCCATACGGGCACAACCGCGCGCCAAGGGCACGTTCAGTCGTCATGGGCCGCATGCAGCGGAAATCAGGAAGGGTTCGCGGCCGACCGTTCATCGGGGGGTGTGACGTCGGTGTCCTACTGGGGGTCGGCGGGCTGAGGCTGCGCCCATGGTTGCGCCGGGAGGAGGCCGGCATCAGGCCGTGCCGCGGCGTTCCTGGCCTGTCCGCGGGCCTTCCTCGGCGATCGGGCGGGCTCGGCCGGTGCCGGTGTCGATGAGGATCTGCTTGGCGGGTGTGATGTTGTCGAAGCGGACGGACCGGGCCATCGCGGCGCGTGCCGCGTCGGGCGTCGCGTGTGGCGGGACCACCAGCAGGGAGAAGAGGTCTTGATCGCCTCGGGTGATGAGGATGGTGTCGTCACCCACCGGGAACGAGTCGATGTGCACGATGCGGTCGTCGATGATCAGTCGTGTCGGCAGTTCTTCCCAGGCACTGGAGTCCAAGCCGACGCGCACGATGGGCCCGAGGTGCTCGGTCAGCGCGGTGATCAGGGCGGGAAGCTCGGCGCCTATGTCGCGGGAACGCGGCCACCACGCACCGTCGAGATTGCCCTCACGGGTATGTGTCGTCACCAGTCGCAGCAGGGCCGTTCCAGGTTTCACCGCATGATGCATCGCGTCCGGCAGAAGATTCACTTCACGCGGGGTGTCGGCGTCGGACATGGTCTGCTCACCCTCCGCGGGGTTCGGTGGCGGGCCGTGGGCCACCGGTTTCACCGTACTCCGAGAGCCCGCTCCCAGGCTCGCCCATGCCCTGCGGACCCAGAGCCGGGCCCCTGAAGAAGTCGCTGATCATACGAGGGTTCAGCGGGCCGCCCCGGAGTACACTCGAACCACCGGGAGCACTTCGCACACCGGCTTCCACGCCGGTGTCGTTTTCGGTGAGCAACAACACCGGGACGTTGATGACGCCCCGGGGACAGGTCCGCGCCATGACCGTGACCATCGACCGTACGCTCCCGGATGAAGGTGCGCCCTCCCCACCAACCCGCCTGTCACTGACCCCGGCCGGCCCGGTTGCGGGTCTTCTGGACGGTGCGTGGTGGCCTCGCTCCCGCGATCTGCTCCGTGAGCTGCCCGCCCTGACGGATGTGCTGGACGCACGCTGGGGCCGGATCACCCGCGTCTCCGTGAACCCGACCCACTGGCCCGTGATCCCGCGCACGGTGCCCGCGACCGGACACACGGTGCACGTGGGCTGGTTCACCGAGCAGGACCCGCACAAGTTGATCCTGCGCTCCTACACCGCAGGCCGCTGGGACCTTCTGGTGATCCCGCCGGAGACGAGTGCGGCAGCCGCCGCCCGGCTGATGGCCGCCGCGGCGACCGTCGGCGGCCTTCTCACCGCCAGCGGTCTGATGGCGAACGAGGCCGCCACCCGTGACGGCCGGGGAGGATGCCAGCCGGGAGGAGGAGTGGGAGACCGATGGCGGGCCTCCCTCGATGGTGCCCGGAAGCCGAACCCGACCGGACTTCTGAGCTCCAGGGGAGGTGAGGATGTGGAGACCGTCATCACGGTGTCCCTGATCATCACCATGATCATGCTCGGAGCTCGCCGCGTCTTTCTGATGAACGAGGTCACCATGCAGCCACCGGAACCACCCTCGGCAGGGCGCGCCGAGGTGCGTATTGTCGCCGCGTCACCCGAGGTCGCCCGTCAGGTCGCTGAGGTGCTCCGTCGTTGCTTCGCCGGCGCCGAACAGCGCAGCTACCCGGCCGGCGCCGACGGCGGAACCCGCCTCCATCTCACCGTGGACACCACACGCACGGCGGAGCCGGCACGGTCCTGGCTGGCAGCGAGTCAGTCCTCCGGGCAAGACCGCACGCAAACGGACGAAGTCTGAAGTGACGCCTCGCAAACGGGTGCGGCAGGGCACCGCCGCCCCGTGTCCATGGACTCATCGTCAGTACCCTCCGCCACGCCGGGGTGGGGCAGAGGCGAAGGTCGACATGCGTGGCTGATCGCCGCACGAGACGCCTCCGGCGGGGTGGGCACATCGCTCTTCGGGACGCCTCGGACATCGGCCGCGCTCCGGCGACCTGGTGACAGGTGCCGCGGATTCCCATGTGCGCGACGCTGGGGTGAGAGGAGACCGCAGGACCAGCATGGGGCGAACACGCAGACGCTCGCCTCTGTGTGAGGGCCGTGCGGCGGAACGAGGTCGCCATGACAGACGGTGAACGGGACTTCCGTAGAGTCACAGTGGATCGGTCGGAGGGCTTCGGTGAGCGGCTGCTGGGTGTGCTGCTGGACCGGGCCCATGAGATGCCGCCCCAGCTGATCGCCCCGCTGGTCGCGGAGGAGGTGGCGAGAATCGGCGGGTGGGACGTCTCGATCCTCCTCCAGGACTACGACCAGCTGATGCTGGCACCCCTGCCGGGCAGGAGACTCATGGTCGGGGAGCCCGAGCGGATCGACGATTCGCAGGCCGGTAAGGCTTTTCTCGGCGCGGCGGTGGTGGAACAGCGGCAGGCCGACGGCGTACGGATGTTCCTGCCGTTGCTGGACGGCAGCGACGTAGTGGGGGTGCTGACCGTCACCCTGAGCACCGTCGATGACGACGACCGGCGGTTGCTGCGGCGCCTCTCCGGCCTGGTCGCCGACATGCTGGTCACCAAGAACAGCTATACCGATCAGTTCTTCCAGGCCCGGCGCCGTGAGCCGATGAGCCTGGCCGCGGAGATCCAGTGGTCACTGCTCCCCCCGCTGACCATGATCACACCGCAGGTCGCGGTGGCCGGAATCCTCGAGCCTGCCTACGACGTCGCGGGTGACAGCTTCGACTACGCCCTGAACGACAACATCCTGCACATGGCCATCATCGATGCCATGGGGCACGGGCTGGACGCGGCCGTGCTGGCGACCGTGGCCGTCGGCGCCTACCGGCACGCCAGACGCACCGACGTCGGACTCGCCGAGCTGTACATGTCCATGGACACGGCCATCGACGAGCAGTTCGGACCCGACCACTTCGTCACGGCGCAGATGATGCGCCTGGATATCGGAACCGGCCACCTGCAATGGGTCAACGCCGGCCACCCGGCGCCCCTGCTGATCCGCGACCACCGCGTCATCCAGGCGCTGGAGAGCCCGGGTACTCTGACCGTCGGCTTCGGCGGCGCCATCCCGCAGATCAGCGAGCAGTCACTGTCCCGCGGCGACCGGATCCTGTTCTTCACCGACGGTCTCGTCGAGGAGCACCGCACCGGCGAGGAGCAGTTCGGGGAGGAGCGACTGCTCGACTTCGTGGATCGTGCGGGGTACATAGGCGAAAGCGTGCAGGAGATGGTGCGCGGCCTGTCCCACGCCCTGATGCGGGAACGCGGCGGGGTCACCACCGACGACGCCACGCTCTTCCTGGTCGAGTGGTACGGGGGAACCGCCGACCATCTCGCGACGGTGGAAGTCTGACCAGCAGGTGCACCCTGGCTCCGGCTCGCATCCGCAAGGCCGGGGCGGCGTCTCCTTCGGCTGCGGCGGATCAGCCCGTCATCGAGCGCGGAATCCCGTCCACATCCCCGCCCTCGAAAGTCGGGAGGATGTGCAGCCGAAGCAGTCGGCGGATCAGTTCGTCCGTAAGGGCGGTGCTGACGCGCGCCCGCGAGACGCAAGGCATTCACATTCGGTTCCCGAAATCATCGAGTAATTCATGGTTGACCGGCCATAGACAACTCACAGCTGAGATCTGGGTTCTCCTCAGAAAGCGTTTTTAATGTCTTCCACGTCGAAGCCGAACGGCTCTGGCATTCGAGTCAAAGCGAACTCCAAGGAGATCTGATGAGCTTCAAGAAGGTCGTTCCCGTAAAGCCCGCTGACAAGGCTCACAAGCGGCCTGCGCCCAAGCCGAAGCCGGCCCGGAAGCCGAAGCGTCGCCCGATCGGTCACTGAGCCAGGCGGAGCTGACAAGGGGCGGGGTCCCCGGCATCGCGCCGGGGGCCCGCCCTCCGCGTTGTGGGCCGGTTCCGAGGAGCAGGAGAGCCAGTGACCGAATACGACGACCAGCAGACGGTGCGGCTCCGTGTGATGCCGCCGCCGGTCCGAGGCCGCCATCGCCGTCCCGGACCGGCGCGTACGGTGCGGGGGCGCATGCCTCCGGTCCCGCAGCAGCGGCCGACCGCCTCCCAGGGCCGGGCCGGTGCGGGCCCGGACGCTCCCCAGGCGCACCCCGCGGCCGCGGGCCCGTACGGCGGCGCGGACGGGGCAGCAGCGACTCCCAGCCTCCCGATACGCCGGGCCTTCGTGCGATTCTGGCCGCTGACCAAGGGAGACCGCGGTCGACTGGCGCTGATCCTCGTGTGTGTGATCATCGCCGCCCTTGCCGAGACCGCCGCGATTCTGCTGTTCGGCAATCTCACCGACGACGCCCTGCAGAAGGGCTCGCTCGACGCGTTCTGGTCTCCGGCGGGGCAGTGGCTGGTCGTCGCGGTCGTCGGTGCCGTGGTCGGCTATGTCGGCAATTCCCTGGCCGTGTGGACCGCCGAGCGTTTCGTACTGCGGCTGCGCGCCCGCGTGTTCAGTCACATGCAGGATCTGTCACCGGACTTCTTCCAGCGGCACCGGCAGGGCGATCTCGTCGAACGGCTCACCGGAGACGTCGAGGCCATCGAGCAGATGGTCGTGTCGGGGGTGGTGGGCGCGGCATCGGCCGCCTTCAGCACGGTCCTCTTCGCCGCGGCCGCCCTGTGGCTGCGCTGGGACCTGGCGCTGGCCACCTTCGTCATGGCACCCGTGCTGTGGCTGACCGGCAGGAGGTTCTCCGGCCGGATCGGATCCGCCGCGCGCGACGAGCGGGTCGCCGACGGGGCGATCACCTCCGTCGTCGAGGAGTCCTTGGCCAACGTCGTGCTCACGCAGGCATACAACCGGAAGTCCGCCGAGGAAGGGCGGCTCGAGCGCGAGGCCCACGCGTGGATGCGGGCCTCGGTGGCCGGTTCCCGCGCGAGCGAACGGTACGAACAACTGGTGGAGGTCATCGAGACACTGTGCGTACTCGGTGTCATCGGGCTTGGCGTATGGGAGATCTCGCACAGCCGCATGACCATCGGGCAGCTGCTGTCCTTCGCCGCCTTCCTGGGCTATCTCTATCCCCCACTGCGCAATCTGGGACAGCTCGGCCTGACCCTCACCGCCGCGACCGCCGGCGCCGAACGCCTGCTGGAGATCCTCGACACCGGCCCGTCCGTGGCCGATCCGTCCGAGACCGATCCATCCGTGGCCCCGGACGCCGGGCAGTGGAACGTGCTGGGGGTGGTGGAATTCGACCGGGTCGCCTTCCGCTACCCGGGCGCCGACAAGGAGACGCTCAGCGACGTCTCACTGATCGCGAGCCCAGGGGAGTTCGTCCTGCTCACTGGGGCCAGCGGGGTCGGAAAGTCGACGCTCGCCACGCTGTTGCTGCGCTTCTACGACCCGACCGACGGGTGCATCCGGCTGGACGGCGTGCCTCTGCACGCCACCCGTGTGGCCTTCCTGCGGGACAACATCACCCTGTTGCCGCAGACGACGTTGATCCTGCACGACACCATCCGCGAGAACATCGCCTGCGGTCGCCCCGCCGCGACCGACGAGGAGATCGTGCGGGCCGCGCGGGCCGCCGCCGCCCATGACTTCATCACCGCCCTTCCCCAGGGGTACGACACGCGTATCGACCCGCACACCGCGCGGCTGTCCGGCGGCCAGTTGCAGCGCATCGCCATCGCCCGTGCGATGCTCCGCAACGCCCCCGTGCTCGTCCTCGACGAGCCGACCACCGGGCTCGACGCGCCGGCCGCGCGGCAGGTGATCGGTCCGCTCCAGCGGCTGATGTCCGGCCGCACCACCATCATGATCACGCACGACCTCGCTCTGGCCCCGCACGCCGACCGGATCCTCGTACTCGACCAGGGCCGGATCGTGGAAACCGGCACCCACACGGACCTGCTGGCCCGCGGCGGCGCCTACGCACGGCTGCACGGCGTCCCGGCCCGCGCCGACACGGGTCAGTTCGCCCGGTGAGCGCCACCTGCCGGGAGCCAGTTGCAGCGGCGTCGGGGAGCACGATGGCGAGTGGGCGAGTGGGCGTGCTGGATGAATTCGGCGCGCCCTGAAGGAGTTGGCCTCCCCGCGGGGGCTGACACGGCGCTGGGCAACGTGGCCACCGCAAGGGCTGCGGTGGCGAAATCTCCTCGAGCGGTGCAATCCAAGAGGGAACGCCTCCGAACATGACACCTCAGGTGAACCCGAAATCCGGCGACACAATGTCATAGCACTCAGGCTCGGTAAACCCGCGCATCATCTGCACAGGAGAGGCACACTCCCGTCTCTGGCTCGCGCCTTCATGGAGGGCAGACGGCATCTTCACGGACTGATATGTCGTTCGGGTGGCGATGTCAGCCCTTCCACTGAGCTCGGCCACCACTGGCAGGTGAAGAAGTTGTCACCATCCGGTCGCAAATCCCGCTTGATGACATGCCGCGATACCGAAACGTCTGAGGAAATTTCCGACGGGTCGGGGTGGCTGGCTCGCCATAGACGTGGTTTGATCCACGCCACTCGGAAGTTGTGCATCCGCTTCCGGGTGGCGAACGATCGTCAAGCTGGCTGGATCAGCTTGTCCGCAAGTCGCTCGATACGGTCCAGCATCACCACAAACGCGGAAGAGAAGGCCCGTCATGCGTAAGGACGCCATGCCCAAGAACGAAACTCGCGAGATCGCCGACAGCGAGCTGGAGAACATCTCCGGCGGCCTCGGGACCGAAAGCCTGACGGGTGGTGCCGAATCCGGGCTGCCCACCCTGCCCAGCCTGCCCGCTCTGGGCGGCGCGGTCTCGGGTGGCCTGAGCGGGCAGGTGGGCCCTGCCTCCGGCGAGGCAGGTTTCTCCGGCGGCGTCGGCATCTGACGCAGCCGCACCGGGATTTACCTGGTCTGCGTTACTGCCCATCCGAATTCCAAGGGTGGCCATGGGCCCCGGAACCCCCCGTTCCGGGGTCCATGATCTTTTACCAGTCGCCCGCCCTCGCGCGTTCACTGCCTGGATCACTTCAGCGTCCTGCGCCAGAGGCCCACCGCTGCGCGCCGCCGGCCTCGCTCGCCAGCTCAGAAGACGAACCTGCTTGGCACGCGTCGACAACTCCGCAGGGGGCAGGGCGAACTGGCCTTCGAGGTCAAGGCTTCCGCGCCGCGTGTGGGGCCTTCAGAGGGGAAGATCGTCAGGCAGGACGCGAAACGCCTTGTGATGACCGAGGGGACGTACTGCACGGAAGTCTCGGCGGTCCAGGGTGAGGATCGCGTCGGTGTCGTAGTCGGCTGCCAGGGCGACGTTCACCACGTCGGTGAGATCAAGGTCGAGTGCCTGGTAGCGGGATCGGACGGACTGAGCGATGCCGAGGTGTCCCTCGGTGATCTCGGGTACGGAGACACGGCCGCGGCGCATCCAGCCCCGGATGTCGTCGATCGCGCTCACCGCGGCCTCGCGGCCCAGTTCGCGGGTGGCTACGTGGTCGAGTTCAGCGAGCAGCAACGGCGACATGACCAGCAGCCCGGCAACCATGATCGCCTCTTGTGCCGCTTGGTGCTCCGGGTGCGTGGAATCGAGCGCGGCCAGCAAGCCGGAGGTGTCAGCGATGACGACGATCACGCAGCGGTTCCGGAATCGGTCTCGCGCTGGGCGGCATCCGCAACGACGTCACGGACCTCGTCCTTGGCGAGAGTGCGCCCAGGACCGGCGAAGGTGCGGGAGAACAACGGCTCGTCCCACACGCGATTGGCCATGGCGGCAAGGTGGATGCCCTGCCGGATGATCTCGGCCTCACTGATGCCGCGGCGCTTGGCCGCCTCCTTGATGATGGCGAGGTCTTCCGGGTCGGCATAGACATTGGTGCGCTTCATGGACATGTACCAACGGTAACACATGTACCACATCAGTGTATGGCGGACTCGCCGTCCACGCGGCACGCCCGCGGTACCGGTGCGCCACCGGGTAGCGCGGCCCCGCCAGGCCGTGTCAGCGCCGGGTCGGCCCCGACTGCCCGCGACGCCGTGCCCTCTCGTTTTCGTCGCGGTCGCGTGACCCCGGGCCTTTCGAACAGCCGCAGCAGCGGCCCTGTCAGCGCGGCTCGGCCGCTCCGCCGGGGGCGCCGTGGTGCTGCGGGTCGGCCAGGGCGGTGATTCCTGCCGTGGCGGCGAGGTTGGCGACCATCGCGTCGTCGACGGGCAGGTTGAGGATGTACAGGGCGGACGCCAGGGTGCCGAGCAGCAGCAGGTGGGCCATCGCGGGGCCGACGGTCCCGGCCAGCTCGCCGCGGGCCACGGCCTGTTCGATGATGTCGGCGAAGGCGGCCTGCTCGGCGGCCAGGAAGGTGTCCTGGAACCGGGTAGCCAGTTCGGGATTGACGGCAAGTTCACTGATCAGGGCCGGCGCCAGCTGTCGGGCCGCCGGGGCGGCCATGCGAACGTGAAACGTGCGGACCAGCGCCGGCAGGTCCCCGTGCAAGGAACCGGTGGCGGCCAACGGAGGCAGCTGCCGCTCGTACATGGTGGCAGCGAACGCCATCTCGGCCTTGGAGGCGTAGCGGCGGTAGATCGCCGCCTTGCCCACCCCGGCGCGCAGCTGGACCGTCGTCGACGCCGTGGTCCTCCCGTTCACGCCCTGGCCGCTCTTCGCGCTCGCGTGCGCCCTGCTGCTGATCGGAACCCACCGCGCCCGCCGCGACAACCCCACACCCAAGGCCGGGTTTCCACGAGCGTGAGCCGCCCGGTGAAGGGTTCAGCCGGGCCTGCCCCGGGGGCCTCGGCGGGTTTGCGCCAGCCACTCCGGCGCCGACTCGCTGTCCCCGTACGCGTCGTGCCAGTTCCACCATTCGTACGGTGGACTCTGGGGATAGCCCTCGGGCGAGTCCTCCCACGTCTCCTGCCGACCGAGCGCGGTCATGTCCAGGTAGCTCCAGGTGCTCCCCAACGCCTCGTCCCCGCGGGCATTGATGAAGTAGGTGCGGAACACGCTGTCGCCGTCGCGGACGAACGCGTTCGTGCCGTGCCACTCGTCCACCCCGAAGTCGGTGTCGAAGTCGTCGGTGATCGTGTACCAGGGCATCGTCCAGCCCATCCGCGCTTTCACGGACTCGATGTCCGGCTGCGGTGCGCGCGAGGCGAAGACAAGCGTGGTGTCGCGGGCGTTCAAATGAGCAAGGTGGCCAACGTGGTCGGCCACCATGGAGCAGCCCCGGCAAGCGTGGTGGGGCCAGCCGAATACGCCGGGCTCGAAGAAGGCGCGGTAGACGATCAGCTGACGACGGCCTTCGAACAGGTCCAGCAGACCGGCCCTGCCCTCGGGTCCCTCGAACTCATACTCCTTCTCCACTGCCACCCACGGCATCCGCCGCCGCTTGGCGGCCAGTTCGTCACGGGCGTGGGTCAGCTTCTTCTCTTCCAGAAGCAGCTGCCGGCGCGCGGCTTCCCACTGTTGCGGCGAAACGATCGGGGGTGTCTCCATTGTGATCTTCACCTTCCGGTTCGGTCCGAGCTCGCGCACTGGGCCGTGGAGTGCGGGCCGGGCGCCGTTCAGCAGGCCGATCCCCTGCGTCCAGGGTCGGCCGCCACCGGCGCGGGCGCACGCCGGTACGCAAAAATCAAACGTACGATCGAATTCGAATGAGTGCTTGGCTGCGCCCATTCCACCGACAGCCCGGTTCGCCTCGAGCACCGGCCGACCGGCGGTGATCGCGGCGAGTTCCGCCGGCCGTCGGGCAGCGGCGGGTCCGGGTGGTTCACGTGAGCGTGGAGGGACGTGCGCCGTGGTCGTCCTCGAGACGGTCGGCGACGACCATCGCCACATCGTCCGCCAATGACCCCTCCGTGTGGCGCATCAATCGATCGTGCAGCTCATCCAGGAACGCCAACGGGGTGGAGGGGCGGACCGCTGCCATGGCCTCGGCCAGGGGGAAGAAGTTGTTGTCGCGATCCCGGGCTTCGATCACGCCGTCGGTGTACAGCAGCAGACGGTCGCCCGGGGCGAAGGAATGGCTTTCCACTTCGGCGGAAGGGCTGGAGTAGACGTCTTCCAGGCCGAGCGGCGGCAGGGGTGAGGTGGGCAGCAGGGGGCGGACCTTGCCGTTGCTCAGGACCAGTGGGGGCGGATGGCCGCGGTTGACCAGTTGGACCACGAAGGATTCCGGGACCTGGGCGACGAGGACGGTGACGAATTCCTCCGCCCGGACGTCGTGGTCGACCGCCCCCGTCACGGCGCCCTCGCGCCGTAGCGCGGCCGCGCAGTGGTCGACCACCTCGGCCAGGTCGTCCTCGTAGTGCACGGCTTCACGGAAGGCGCTGAGCACGGCGGCGGCCGCGCGGACGGCGTGCAGACCCTTGCCGCGTACGTCTCCGACGATCAGCCGGACCCCGTAGTGGGTGTGCACGGCCTCGTAGAGATCGCCGCCGATCTGGGCCCCGGTCTCGGCCGCGAGGTAGGTGCTGGCCGCCCGCAGCGGGCCCAGTCTGGCGGGGACGGGCCGCAAAATGACCTCCTGGGCGGCGGAGGCGATCCGGCGGATCTGGTCGAGTTCGCTCTGTCTTCGCGTACGCACGGCGCTACTCGTGGTGACGCTGGCCGCGGACACCAGCAGAAGGCCCAGGAGATTGCTGTAGACCTGGTCACTGCCCCAGGCCTCGTTGTAGGTGGCGGTGATCACGCTGATGGTCAGCGCGAAGGCCCCGGCCGCCATCGTGCCCCTGGGGCCCATCGTCACCGCGGCCAGCGCCGGGCTCGCGGTGACGAACGGGCCGGTGTAGAGGAAGTGCGCGGGGGTCAGCTCGATGATCAGCGCGATCAGCACGATCGCGAAGGGCACACACTGCTCGAGTGTGATGACCAACCGACCGTGATCGTCCACCCCCGGCCGAGGTGGTGAGCGGACGAACGACCCCATGGATACAGCCTGCCCCGTCGGCGCACGAGGTTCCACTCCACGGGGTGGGACGTCCCTCCCGGGTGTACCTGACAGGGTTGTGATCATGGATGGGATCACTGGAGGAACGGTTCTCGCCCTGCACGGTGTCTTTCCGGGGACCGCGGGCACCCTCGTCGGACAGCATCCGACCGCGCGGGTGGAGGTACAGCGCGATCACCGTCAGCGCGCCGACACCGAGCGGGCCGAACCCAAGGACGCCATCCTCGAGTTCCCGACCGCCGCGCAGCGGGTGGAGTCGATCCTCGACCGGGAGGCTCATCGGGCTGCCGTCTCCCGGGGAAGCGGAGCGGCGCCATGCCTTCATGGAGGCGGCGCGGGGGAGTTGGAGGGCGGTCGGCCCCGGATGCCGCGATGGAGGCCGCGCCTGACGGCCGGTAGTCGGTAGCGGCCGGGGGATGTGCCGGGTCAGAGGCCGCTTCGGGCCGTCATGGAGAAATTTCGGCGGGCATTGAGAACTATCGCCGCGGTTGCCGTATCTCCTATGACCACATCCATGAAGGGTGGACATGTGAATAAAAAGAAACACAGACGGTCTCGACTGCTCGTCATGACCGTCGCCGGTGTGGCCGCGATGGGTGTCGGGGCCGGCGCCCTTCTGATGACCGACAACGACGCCTCGGCCGGGCAGTCCGGCGAACAGCAGACGTCCGCGCGGGAGACGCTGACCATCAAGTGCCCCGATGTCTCGATCCGTTTGACGCGTGTGCCGCAGCAGGCACGGCCCACGGTGGACGACGAGCTGGCGCGGATGGACAGCCAAGTGGCCAACGCCTACCAGCAGCTGGCCGCACGCGGAACCGGTGCGGACGAGGACTGGGTGAAGTCGCGGGTGCTCGAGCCGCTGTCGACACAGCGCCGCACCGCGCTCATCCGCATCACCACGACGATCGACAAGGTCGCGTCCCGGCCGCAGGGACTGTCCTCGCTGGCGTCCTGCACGGTACAGCGGGACAGCACGGCCACCACCAACGCCGCGGACGGCGCCACCCCCGCCTCGGGTAGTGCCGCCCCCGCCTCGGGTGGTGCCACTCCGGCCGCCGGAGGCGCCACTCCGGCCGCGGGCGGTCAGCAGCCGCCGCAGAGCGGGCCGCAGAAGGCCGACTTCGTGGACATCCGCAGTGTGCGGCCCAACGTCAAGAAGCCCGCGCTCACGGGCAACGCCTCGAAGGGCACCTTCACCACGCGCTGCGGCCGCAACGAGAACAAGCATCTCAACTCGGACAACGTGATCGCCGCCCCCGGTGTGAGCAACGGCGCGCACCACATGCACGACTACGTCGGCAACCTCAAGACCAACGCGTTCGCCACCGACCAGGATCTCGCCGCCGCCGGGACCACCTGCACCAACGGAGACCGCTCGACGCACTACTGGCCGGTCCTGCGGCTGCGCGACGGCAGCGACGAGAAGGACGCGAACCAGGACGGCGGAGGCAAGGACGCCAATATCGGGCGCATCCTCCGACCCGCCTCGGTGAAGCTGACCTTCCGCGGCAGCCCCGTCACCAAGGTCGCCGCGATGCCGAAGTTCCTGCGCATCATCACCGGTGACGCCAAGTCGTTCACCAACGGCACGGCCAACGCCAACGCCTCGTGGAGCTGCACCGGATTCGAGAACCGGCAGCTCAAGGACAAGTATCCGCTGTGCCCGAGCGGCAGCAACGTGGTGCGTACGTTCAACTTCCAGAGCTGCTGGGACGGTAAGAACACCGACAGCGCCAACCACCGCACCCATGTGGCGTTCGCCCGTGCCGACGGCTCGTGTCCGCAGGGCTTCCGGGCGATTCCGCAGCTGGTCCAGCGGATCACCTACAAGATCCAGCCCGGTTCGGCGTTCGCCGTCGACAGCTTCCCCGAGCAGCTGCACAAACCGGTGACGGACCACGGCGACTTCATCAACGTGATGTCGTCGCGGCTGATGGGTAAGGCGGTGCGCTGCATCAACAACGGCAGCAAGTGCGGCTGAGCCGACCCTCCGCCGCACACGCTCCTCACAACGCCGTCGCCCCGGCGGACCGGAAGTGTCCGCCGGGGCGACGGCGTACCCGCGCGTGTTCCCGTCGTTCCCGTGGTCCCCGTGGTTCAGGCGGCGGGCGCGGGGCGCAGGCCCAGCGCCTTGAAGGTGATCCGCTGGTCGACGTAGAGCAGGGCCATCGTGGCCGCGGTCATCGTCACGGCGATGGCCACATGTCCCGCCACCGAGGTGACCTGGGCGCCGACGACGCCCAGGAGCAGGTGCAGGCCCAGCCGCAGACCGATCAGGCCGAAAGCGATCTTACGGGTGCGTGAGCCCTTCAGCATGGCCCGGATCAGCTTGATCCTTCCGCGCAGCACCGTGAACCCCACCACCAGGTTGACCAGTCCGAGCGCGGCGATGGCCACCCAGGCGACGTCCCACGCCTGACAGAGGTCGTAGGCACCGCCGCAGACACCCTCGAAGGCGAAGAACCAGACCGGCAGCGGTGTGATGGCCGCGAGTCCGTCCGCCCGCTCCCGCTCCCGCTCCGCGGTGATGGTGCCGGTCATGTCCGCCCCCTGGTGGTGGTGTGCTTCCTTCCTGATGTACCGATCCTGTCGGGTGGCGGCGCCGGTGGGCAGAACCGGCCGTCACCACCTGGCGATGACACATGTCAGTACGCGGTCCGTCAGGGGGCCGGGGGTGTGGAGAGGGCCGAGCCGAAGCCCGCCTTGTCCGTGGCGTAGCCGAACGAATCGGGGCCGAAGAGGATGGAGCCCTCGCCGGTGAGCCCGCCGCCGCTGCCGTAGGTCATGCTCACGGCGCCCGTACCGCGCCACTTGCCGCGCGCGCCGACGGCGAGGTCGGCCTTGCCGTCGCCGTTCACATCGCCGGCCACCGCGCGGTAACCGGCGAACGGCAGACCGACGTTGCGGCCGAGCGGGGTGCTCGACAGACCGGAGCGGGAGCCCGGCAGCACACCGAGGGTGCCCTCGTCGGCCGGGTCGTCGAAGTACGCGACGGTGGCCAGGTCGGCGTGACCGTCGCCGTCGACGTCGCCCATCGCCAGCGCCGAGCCGAACCTGTCCCCGGCCTCGGGCGTTCCGGGCACACCGGCGTGGGACTGGGTCAGCCCCTGGTGGCGGGCCACCTTGATACCGGAGGCGGAGCCGAAGGTCAGCGCCACGTATCCGGCCTTCGCATGGCCCTTGACCGCGGCACCGGGGGCACCGGTGGCGAGGTCGTCGTAGCCGTCGCCGTCCATGTCGGCGGGGGTGGCCTTCCCGACGGCCGGAGCGGTGGGGGCGGCAGGGGCCTTCGTGGCGGTGCCGGGCGCGGCGTACGAGGGGGTGGCGGCGAGAGCGACTCCCGTCACCACGGCCACCACGCCACCGATCGGCAGGATGTGTCTCGGCATATGTGTCCCTTTCCGGTGTGTGTCGCACAGTGGGACACACCACGAGCGCGAGGGGTTGTGGCATGGACGGGGACGACGGCCTGGTGGGCCGCTGGAGCAGCGCGCCTTTCGACTACGGCGCGATGGAATCCAGCGAGCTGGGGTTTCTGCCCGACGGGCGGGGCTGGAGCGTCTGGGCCAGTGCCGGTGAGGGGCTGAGCGCGACCCGGTTCCGGTGGCACTGCCCGGCCCCCGGCCGTCTTGTCCTCCGGGCGGAGTGGCAGACCAGTGGCACCTGGGCGCCAGGCCGAGGGGGCTGGTGCTTTGCCTCGGTGGACTCCAGCGGCCCCGTGGACGGCACGACGGCCACGGCGTACACCCTCGGTCCGGAGACACCGCCCGGGGGCGGGCAGACGCCGCTGTGGGCCGTCCGGTTCGCGGAGTCCGTGGAGTTCAGCCATCTCTTCGCGCGCGAGGAGGGGCCGGTACGCCCGGACCAGGACCCGTCGTCGGGCGATTTCCCCCACCCGTGAACGGTGTCCGAGCAGGGCCGTCGGACGGCGGAACGGGGGCGGAACGAGGAACGGCGGGAGAACGGCCTGTCGCCCGCACAGGTTCATCGGGAATACTGCCCGCCGTGGAGCAGAGCACAGGTCCGATCATCCCGCCCATGCACACCGCCGCCGGGACCGACCCGGGGTACATCCCCGGGCTCACGTCCCCGCGCCCCGCTGACGGGGAGGAGGAACCCCCGAAGGACACCGCGGAACGGCCACCCGAGGACGTCCTCGAGGAGGACGCCGAGACGGACGCCGAGGGCGAGGACGCCACCGACGACCACGCCGACACTGACGCCGACGCCGATGCCGAGGGTGCGGCGGAGGACGAGGACGGGGCCGGGGCTGCCGAGGACGCCGACGCTGACGAGAACGACGGCGACGGACCCGTCTTCGAGGCGTCCGACCACCGCGGTGGCATCGTCGCGCGCCGCACGGGCGTCACCCTCCGCATGGACGGCGAGGAGGCCCAGTTCGACTGGGACGAGATCGGGGCGGTCGAGGTCGACACCCCCCGGTTCAAGAAGCGGTTCTCCGTCACCGTCTACGCCACCAACCGCCGCTGGTACGAGGTCGAGGTCCAGTCGTCGTCCCGGAGTCTGCTGAAGACGTGGACCGAGGAGCTGGACGCGGTGCTGGACGCCTACTTCGACGACGCCAAGCCGGAGACCGAGCCGGACACCACGTCCGAGACCACGTCCGAGACCACGTCCAAGGCCGAGGCGGACGAGAAGGCTGCGGACGACGAGGACTGACCCGCGGGGCGACTGACGGGCGGGGCCGCGCCGGCCCCGCCCGCCCCTCACCCGCCCGCTGAGGCGCGGTCGCGGCGCCGGTGGGCGATCCGGCCCAGCACGATGTCGAACACCAGGAACGCGGCCAGCGGGATCCCCAGCAGCGGCAGGTAGTACCCGAGCAGGGCGACCGCGGCGGCCGACGGGAGGAGGACGTACGGCGACACCTCGCGCCACGCGCCGCGCGGGACGGGACGGCCGAAGGCGGAGCCGCGGCCGCGCTGCCACCACATCCGGTACCCCCACACGATCAGCAGGATCAGCGCCAGCGCCAGGACGGCCAGGGCGATCTGGTTGACGAGGCCGAAGAGATTGCCGGTGTGCAGATCGATGCCCCAGCGGGTGAGTTTGGCGAGCACCGGGTAGTCGGCGAACCGCTGGACGTCGGTCACCTCGCCGGTCGCCGGATCGACGGCCGCCGCGTCCTGCTTCTCCGGCCAGCTGCGCTGGATCTGGCTGACGACGTACGCCTGGTCGGGCCCGGCGGGCGGCACGATCTCCACCGGGTTGTCCAGGCCCTTGGCACGGGCCGCCTTCCGTACGGCGTCCAGGCCCACATCGGCGGTGTGCGCTCCGCCGCCGCCCGAACCCCCGTGGTCCATCCCCGGCGTGGATCCCGGTCCCGCGCCGTGGCCCGCGTGTTCACCGCCACCGCCGGTACGGTCGCCGTCCAGCGTGGCGGAGACGGCGGGGGTGGTCTGGCCGAGCGCGGACCGCAGGTCGCCGACGCTCGTCCCGGCGTAGGTGGACCAGGTGAGCCCGGTCGCGGACAGGAAGAACAGCCCGAGCGCCACCCACACCCCGACGGAGCCGTGGAACGACAGCGTGCGCCGACGGCCGGTGGCGGAGCGGTCGGGGACGGCGACGGCGCGCACCCCGCGCCGGGTGCCCCGGCGGCGGTGCGCCAGCCACAGCACCAGACCCGCTCCGGTGATCACCCACAGCCAGCTGGCGGCGAGTTCGCTGTAGAGCCGGCCGGTCTCGCCGAGGTGCAGATCGCGGTGGAGCTCATCGATCCAGGTGCGCAGCGGGAGGGCGCCGGACGAGCCGTACTGCTCCAGCGCACCGCGCACCTTCCCGGTGTACGGGTCGACGAACACGGCCAGGGTGTGGCCGGAGTCGACGCCCGTCACGCCGGACAGCAGCACCCGGGTGGTGGCACCGTCCTCGGGCGACGGCCGTACGGCGCTGATCTCGCCCTCGGGGTGGGCCTCGCGGGCGGCGGCCACCTGTCGGGAGAGCGGCAGCTCGGTGTCCCCGACGGGAACGCGCAGTTCGTGGTCGTAGACGATCTTCTCGGCCTGGAAGGACCCCGCGTAGAGCAGTCCGCTGACGGCGGCGATCAGCAGGAACGGCGCGATCAGCACCCCCGCGTAGAAGTGCAGCCGCAGCACGAGGGGGCGCAGGGCCGCCCAGGAGAAGCGGCGGGCGGTGCCGGGGGACTTCTCCGGTGCGGGATCCGGTGACGCGGTGTCCGGTCGTGCGGTGTCCGGTCGTGCGGTGTCCGGGGACTCGTCCGCGGCGGCGTCCGCGGCGGCGGAGAGGGGTTCTGCGGTCATGGACGGCTCCCGGATCGATGGGCAGGTCGGTCGTGCCGCACGGGGGCGGTCCGCACGACGGCACAGGGGTGCCGGTCAAGTGGTCGGTCAAGTGGATGGCTGAGTTCCGGAGTTCTGGGTGTGAGCTGGCACACACTGCCCCCGTTTGTCATGCGGGGACGAAGATTCGGCCGGGGCTCCTGTCCCGCGCGGCGGCCGCTGGCACGATGACGGCCATGGCCACCGGGTCGACCTTCCGCCTCGCGCGAGCCGCCGTGTTCGCGGCGGTGTGCGTTGTGGTCACGGCCCTCGGACACGCGCTGATGTCCGGCGTCACCCTGCCGCTGTGGTCGGTGGCCTGCGCGTTCGCCGGGACGACGGCGGTCGCGTGGTGGGCGGCCGGACGGGAGCGCGGAGCGCTGGCCGTCACCGGTTCGACGGTGATCGCACAATGCGGGCTGCACATCCTGTTCCTGCTCTCGGCGACGGTGGGCGCAGCCCCCGCCCACGGAGGCATGCACCACTCCATGCCGATGCCCGCGCCCATGCACCACGGCGCGGACACGGTGGCCTCGGTGGGTTCGATGCACTCGATGCACTCGATGGGTTCGGCGGGGCCGGACTGGCCCTGGCACGGCAGCGGCGGGATGGCCCTCGCCCATCTGTTCGCCACGCTCATCAGCGGAGTGTGGCTGTGGCGCGGTGAGACCGCCGCCTTCCGGCTCGGCCGGGCGCTCGCGGCCGCCGTGTTCGTACCGCTGCGCATCGCCCTGCGGATGCTGGGCGCGGGGACGGCCGAACCGCCCGCGTGGTCCTCCGTGCCCACCGCCGCACGCCGGTTGCGGGGCGCGCTGCGGTGGCAGGTGATCCGCCGCAGAGGACCGCCGGGGCATCCGCTCCCCTGCCACTGACCGCCCTTCCTCCGCGTGCCCCTCTCCCGGCGCACCGGTGAGGGCGGAGTACCGGCGCCCGTTCCGGCGCCGGATCGATGCCCCGGTACCGCGGGCCCCGTGCCCCTCCCGGCCGCCGTCCGCGCACGCCCCGCGCCCACCGCGCGGTGCGCGGTGCGCCGCACCCGTGCCCGCGGACCGTCCACCGCCACCGGAAGGACGTTCGACGATGCCCGCTGCCCTGACCGAAGCTGTCGAGGACAACCGGCGGGTCACCGCCTGGGCCCTGGCCGCCCGCGACGGTGACCCCGACGCCGTGGAGCGGTTCGTCCGCGCCACCCGCCACGATGTGCGCCGCTTCGTGATGCGCCTCGGCGCCGATCCGCACGCCGCCGACGACCTCCTCCAGGAGACGTACTTGAGGGCGCTGACCGGGCTGCCGACGTTCGCCGGGCGCTCCTCCGCCCGTACCTGGCTGCTGTCGATCGCCCGCCGCGTGGTCATCGACCGCTACCGCAGGGCCGCCGCCCGCCCCCGGCTGCTCGACACCGACGACTGGCAGGAGATCGCCGAACGGGCCCAGCCCGTCGGGCTCCCCGGCTTCGACGAAGGGGTGGCGCTGCTCGATCTGCTCGAGGAACTCGACCCGGCGCGGCGCGAGATGTTCCTCCTGACGCAGGTGCTCGGGCTGCCCTACGCGGACGCCGCCGAGGCGACCGGCTGTCCCATCGGCACCGTGCGCTCCCGAGTGGCCCGCGCCCGGGAGGAGATGACCGCGCTGCTGGCGTCGGCGGCCTGAGGGCGGTGGCGTCGGGCACGAGTCGGTCCCGACGCCCCGGTACCGTGGGCCCCATGACCGGGGGAAGGGCCGAGCCGATGATCCGAGTGCTGCTCGCGGACGACGAGCCGATGATCCGCGCCGGGGTGGCGGCCATCCTCGGCGCGGCCGGGGACATCGACGTCGTCGCCGAGGCCGGGGACGGCCACCAGGCCGTGGAACTCGCCCTGAAGCACCGCCCGGACCTGTGTCTCCTCGATATCCGGATGCCCCGGCTCGACGGGCTCGAGGCGGCGGCCGAACTCGGCCGGGTGCTGCCCGAATCCGCCGTCGTGATGCTCACGACCTTCTCGGAGGACGCGTACATCGCGAGCGCGCTCGGCTCCGGCGCGGCCGGGTTCGTGCTCAAGTCCGGCGATCCGCGCGAGCTGATCTCCGGAGTGCGGGCGGTGGCCGAAGGCGGCGCGTATCTCACCCCGTCCGTGGCGCGGCGGGTCATCAGCCACCTGGGCACCGGGCAGTTGGGCAGGCGGGCCGACGCCCGCGCCCGGACCGAGCAGCTGACCGGGCGCGAGCGTGAGGTGCTCGCCCTGGTCGGCTCCGGTCTGTCCAACGCCGAGATCGCCCGGCGGCTGCATCTGGTCGAGGGCACGGTGAAGGCGTACGTCAGCCAGGTCCTCGCCCGCCTCGGGGTCAGGAACCGGGTGCAGGCGGCGATCCTGGCGTACGAGGCGGGACTTGTGCCCCAGGAGTGACCCGGACCGGGGATGGTCTCCTTACTTTCGTCGGGGGCGCCCGACGGGGCCGATCGACGATGCTGGTCCCATGCTGCGCAGTGGGTTCCGACGGATGGTACCGGCGAACGGGCGGGGGTGGGCCTCCCGGCTCCTCGACGCCGCGCGGTGGCTGGCGCTGTGGCTCGCGTTGTGGCTGCCGCCGGCCTCCGAGGCGGCGCTCTCCTCGTACGGCCGGGCCAAGGTGGTGGCGGCCGCCGCGGCACCGCTGCTGGCCGCGGCGGTGGCGATGGGCCGCCGGTGGCCGCTGGCCGCGCTCGGGGTCCCGGTGGCACTCAGCCTGGCCCTGAGCACGCAGATGTTCACCCCGCTGTACTGGCCCGCGCTGGCGGTGTTCGGCTACCTCACCGGATGCCGGACGGCCACGGCCCGCCCCGTGCTGTGGTTCCTCGGCTCGGTGGCGGTGGCCGGACTGCCGCTGTGCGTGGTGGTCGAACGGGATCTGTGGGCGTGGCCGTCCCTGCTGCTGACCCTGCTGGGCACCGCCGGACTGCCGTGGCTGCTGGGCCGCTACCGCCGCCAGTACGCCGAACTGGTGCGGCTGGGCTGGCGGCTGGCCGACCGGATGGAGCGCGAACAGCGGGTCGTCGCCGAGCGCACCCGCTACCGCGAACGGGCCCGGATCGCGGGCGACATGCACGATTCGCTCGGCCACGAGCTGACGCTGATCGCGGTGCGGGCCGCCGCCCTGGAGATCGACGCCACGCTCGCCCCGCGCCAGCAGCGGGCCGCCGGGGAGCTGCGGGAGGCCGCGGGCACCGCGACCGCGCGGCTGCGGGAGATCATCGGGGTGCTGCGCGCGGACGAGGAAACGCAGGGGGAGGACCGGCCCGCCGCCGCCCCTCCCGGGGAGAGCGCCGAGACCCTGGTCGCGCGCGCCCGTGCCTCCGGGCTCGACGTCACCCTGGAGCGCCGCGGCGAGTCGGCCGGGTTGCCGCCGATGGCCGCCCTGGCCGTGCACCGGGTGCTCCAGGAGGGGCTGACGAACGCCGCCAAGCACGCACCGGGCGCGGCGGTACGGGTCCGTCTGGTGCGGACCGAGGACCCTCCGGCCGTCGCCCTCACCGTCGTCAACTCCCCCGGCGGAGCGGGCCCGCTGCCGGGGGTGGCCTCCGGCGGTGCGGGGCTGGTGGGGCTCGACGAGCGGGTACGGCTCGCGGGCGGTGTGCTGCGCGCGGGACCGGCCCCGGACGGCGGCTTCGAGCTGGCCGCCGAGCTCCCGGCCACGACCGCTCCCCCGCCGCGTGCCGCGGGCGACATCTCCCGGCTCACCACCTCCGGGCGGGAGCTGACCCGGGCCCGGCGCCGGGTGCGGCGCCAGCTCATCCAGGCCGTGGTGGCACCGGTGGCGGCGCTGGCCGGGATCCTGGTGCTGATGATCCCCGTCAGCCTGGTGAGTTCGTCCTTCTCGGTGCTGGACCGGGGCACGTACGACCGGCTGGCGGTGGGCACCCCTCGGGACGACGTGACGCCACGGCTGCCGCTGTTCACCCGGGACGGGCCGCCCGACGACTCCCCGGCCCCGCCCCGTGGCCGGACTTGCGTCTACTACAGCACCGGGCTGATGTCCTCCGACGCCTACCGGCTGTGCTTCGCCCGGGACCGGCTGGTGTCCAAGACGCTGCTGACGCGGGGGCCGTGAGCGGGGCATTGCTCATCCCCGGACAACAGCGGCCCGGTACGGAAGGCGCGTTGCTACGGTGAAGCCCCGTCGGCCGAGAGGGCTTCAGAATCGTGAGCGCTGACCGTCCGCACTCCGTGCGCGTCGCCGGAGTGGTCGTCGACACGCGGGGCCGGGCGCTGCTGGTCAAGCGGCGGGACGGCGGCGGCTGGGAGCCGCCGGGCGGAACGCTCGACGCGGCCGCCACCATCCCCGAGGCGCTGCGCCGCGAGATCCTCGCCGAGACGGGTGTCACCATCGCGCTACCGGCCACGCTCACCGGCGTCTACAAGGACATGACCGGGCTGGTCGTCTCCCTGGTCTTCCGCTGTACGGCGCTCGACGGCGCCCCCGTCACCGGCCTCCGGACCCGCGCCTGGCGCTGGGCCACCCGCACGGAGGTCGCGGACCTGGCCGACGCGGCCCGCGCGGCCCGGATCCTGGACGCCCTGAACGCCGTGGACACCCGCACCGCACCGGTGGTCGGGGCCCACGACGGGGTCGCGACCCGCTGAACCACCGCGCTGAGCGGCCGCACTGAACCGCCACGCCACACCGCCGCGCCGAGCCGCCGCACCGTTGCGCTCACCCGGACATCAGCCGCGTCAGCTCGTCCGCCACCGCCCGCGCCGCCGGGCTGGTCCAGCGGCGGCGGTGCCGGGTGAGCTGTACGGGGACCGGCGGGACGACGGGTGCGTGGACCTCGGCCAACGCGCCCTCGGCGAGCTGCCGTTCGACCACCGCGCGGGGGAGGAGCGTCAGCCCGAGACCGGCGGCCACACACGAACGGGCGGCCTCGATACTGCCGAAGCGGGTGAGCCGGGGCGCCGGACCGGGCAGCGCGAGCAGGGTGCGGACGAGGTGGTCGCTGTACGAGCACCCCTGCTCATGGACGAAGAAGCGCTCCCCGGCCAGCTCCTCCCAGCCCACCGCGCGCCCGGCCAGCGGGTGTTCCGGGCCGGAGAGGCAGACCAGGGGTTCACGGGCGATGGCGTGGGCGGTGAGCTCGGTGTCGGTCACCTCCGGCTCCAGCAGCAGCACGAGGTCGAGCCGTCCCGAGCGCAGCCCCTCCACGGCCGCGTCGGTGCCCGCAGCGTGGAGTTCGAGGTCGATCCCGGGGTGGCTGCGGCGCAGCGAGGCGATGACACCGGGCAGCCGGGACGCGCACAGGGACTCGCCCGCGCCCAGGGTGACCCGGCCCTCCACCGCGCCGTCCGCGGCGTCCCCGCTCCCGGCCGCCGCGGCCGCGCGCAGCCGGGCCTCGGCGTCGAGGACGTCCTCGGCCTCCTCGAGCAGACGGCGGCCGGTACTGGTCGGGAGGGTTCCGGAGGGCAGCCGGTCGAAGAGCCGGGTACCCAACTCCTTCTCCAGCGTACGGATCTGGACCGTCACGGTGGACTGGGCGAGATGGAGTTCGGCGGCGGTGGCGGTGAAGCTCCCGGTCCTCGCCAGGGCCGCGAACGTCCGCAGGAGTCGGGTGTCCACCTCTCCAGGCTATCGCGATCGTCGATGGGAGTCAGCGAAAGGAATCGTTGGACACGATGACCAGGGGGCGTAACCATGGTTGCCATGACAACCGCACCGCTGAACCACCTCCCCGATGTGCTGCGCTACTCCGCCTTCACCACCGACCCTTCGGGCGGCAACCCCGCCGGTGTGGTCCTCGACGCCGGCGACCTCGCGCTCGACGACGCCGCGATGACCGCCGTCGCCGCCCGGCTCGGCTACTCCGAGACCGCGTTCATCACCGAGCGGGACGAGGCCGCGCGCCGCTACCGGCTGCGGTTCTTCAGCCCGCGCGCCGAGGTGGCGTTCTGCGGCCACGCCACCGTGGCCACGTCCGTCGCCCTCGCCGAGCGCGACGGCCCCGGTGAGCTGGTCTTCGACACCGCGTCGGGGGAGATCCGGGTGCACACGGCGACGGACGGCGACGGTCCGCCGCGCGCCAGCCTGACCAGCGTGCCCACCCGGTCCCGCCCGGCCGAGGACACCGAGCTGGACACGGCGCTGACGGCCCTGGGCTGGTCCCGGGACGACCTCGATCCGGCGCTGCCCCCGCATGTCTCCTTCGCGGGCAACGACCACCTCGTCCTCGCCGTCGCCACCCGGGAGCGGCTGGCCGCCCTCGACTACGACGTCGCCGCCCTGGAGGAGCTGATGACCCGGCGCGGCTGGACCACCGTGCATCTGGTGTGGCGCGAGGCCCCGGACCGCTTCGGCTTCCACGCCCGCGATCCGTTCCCGGTGGGCGGGGTGGTCGAGGACCCGGCCACCGGCGCCGCGGCCGCGGCCTTCGGCGGCTATCTGCGGACCCTGGGCCTGATCACGGAGGAGACGCGGGTACGGATCCGCCAGGGCGAGGACATGGGCCGCCCCAGCGACCTCCTCGTCGAGGTCGCACCCGATGACCCCCGGGTCCGGGTCAGCGGCCAGGCCGTTCCGATCCCGTCCTGAGGCCGGGTCCGGGGAGCGGGGTCACAGCGGGCCGTAGGCCGTGCCCTCCTCGTTGAGGAGGACGTACGACGGGCTGAGGGCCATCGCCTCGCGGGCCATGTCCAGCAGCCGGGCACCCGACGGCAGCGGGGCCAGGCCCAGCCGCTCGATCAGCTCGGCGCGGTTTCCGGCGAGGTCCTCGATACCGCAGTCCTCGCTGTACTCGGCGTCGAGGGAGGCGAGCAGGGCCTCGGTCTCCCGGTCGTCCGGCTCCCGCCCCCTACGCTCGAGTTCGCCCAGCGCTTCGCCCCAGCACGGCGCCCCGATCAGCAACTGCAACGCCGCGATGAGGCCGGTGCCGACGATCCCGGCCGAGCCCTCGGAGTCGGCGTGGAGCACCGGTCGTTCCTCGCCGCCGTCCCCGCACAGGAAGTACGAACCGCCTCCCGCGTCCTTGCCGATCCCCTCCAGCGCGGCACCGGACGCCAGCCGCACCGGCTCGACGTGCTCGGAGAAGCGGGGGTCGAAGTCGAAGGGGTACGTGGCCAGTTCGGCGGCCCGGGGGTCGTCGCGCAGCCGGTCGAGCGGGGAGCCGGTTCGGTTCATGGGCCGGACCCTACCGACCGGCCCCGGCACCGGCTCCCGCCCGGCCCCGCGTACGTACAGCAGCGCGGCACCCGTCACCACCGGCGGCCACAGCAGATACCGGCCCGACATCACCAGCGGGAACACCACCCCGACGATCGCCGCGGACGCCGCCGTACGGCCCTTGCCGCGGCGCGGCGGCAGCCGGATCGCCGCGGCCGCGCCCACCGCGTACACGGTCACGAAGGACCCCGTGGTCAGCAGCACCAGCGGCTGCGGGCCCAGCCCCGTCACGGCCGCCAGCAGCAGCCCGGCGAACGCCGACGCGCTCCGCACCGGGGACGGCACCGTGTGGACCTCGGCGGGCACCGGCGCCGTGATCGACCTCCGCCTCCAGCTGGTGCGCCGCGACCACGGCTCGGCGGGCCCGACGAGGTGGCGGGTCTCCCCGCACTCCTACCGCCAGGTGTTCCGCCATCGCGCGGCGGGACGCTGGAGGGGTTCTCAGGCCGGATAGGCGTGGGTCTGGGCGGCTTTGAGGGTGGCCCAGACGGTACGGCCCGGCTGGAGGCCGAGTTCGGCGACGGCCACGGTGGTCAGATCGGCGAGCAGGGGCAGTTCGCCGGTGAGCTCCACCCGGATCTGGTCGCCGTGCGACTCCAGCCCCGCCACCTCGGCCCGCCAGACGTTGCGCGCGCTGGCGTCGGGGCGGTCGCGGTGCAGGGTGACGGCCGAGGGCGGGAAGGCGACGAAGACCGGGCCGGTGAGGTCCTCGGTGATGGTGATGGCCGTACCGCCGTCGAGCGCCACGGTGTGGCCGTCGGCCCGCCCCTGGTAGAGGTTGAGCCCGACCAGGCTGGCGATGTAGTCGGTGCGCGGGCGGCGGGAGATCTCGGCCGGGGTGCCGTCCTGCACCACACGGCCGTGTTCGACGACCACCAGCCGGTCGGCGAGCACCATGGCGTCCAGCGGGTCATGGGTGACCAGGACCGCCACCGCCTCGAAGTCGGCGAGGTGGCGGCGGAGCTGGGCGCGGATGTCCAGGCGGGTACGGGCGTCCAGCGCGGCCAGCGGTTCGTCGAGCAGCAGCAGCCGGGGCCGGGTGGCCAGCGCGCGGGCGAGCGCGACCCGCTGGGCCTGGCCGCCGGAGAGTCCGCGGGGCTTGGCGCCGGTGTGCGCCTCCAGGCCCATCCGGGCCAGCCAGTCGGCGGCCTCGGCGCGCGCCTCGGCCTTGGACAGGCCGTGGCAGCGGGGGCCGAAGGCCACGTTGTCGAGCGCGGTGAGATGCGGGAAGAGCAGATAGTCCTGGAACACCACGCCGACCGGGCGGGCTTCGGGCGGGGTGGCGATCCGCCGCTCCGGCTCCTCCAGCAGGCGGCCGTCCAGCCGCAGCGATCCGGCGGTGAGCGGGGTGAGTCCGGCGAGGGCGCGCAGCGCGGTGGTCTTGCCCGCGCCGTTGGGGCCGAGCAGCGCCACCACCTCGCCGGGCGCGGCGGTCAGCGGAAGCTCCAGCCGGAAGTCGCCGCGGGCCACGACAAGATGGGCGTCGAGACCTTCGGCGCCGGTCCGCCGCGCGGCGGGCGTGGTGCGGGCGGGCCGGGTGCTCATGAGGCGGCCATCCACCGGTCGCGCAGCCCTGCCAGGACCGTGACGGAGACGGCGAGCAGCACCAGGCTGAGGGCGATGGCCGCGGCCGGGTCGCTCTGGAGCGCGAGATAGACCGACAGCGGCATCGTCTGCGTACGGCCGGGGAAGTTGCCCGCGAAGGTGATGGTGGCGCCGAACTCGCCGAGCGCCCGCGCCCAGGCGAGCACGGCCCCGGCGGCCACGCCCGGCGCGATCAGCGGCAGGGTGACCCGCCGGAAGGCGGTGAAGCGGGACGCCCCGAGGGTGGTGGCGGCCTCCTCGTAGCGGGGGTCGGCGGCGCGCAGGGTGCCCTCGACGCTGATGACGAGGAACGGCATCGCCACGAACGCCTCGGCGACCACCACCCCCGTGGTGGTGAACGGCAGGGTGATGCCGAACGCCGAGTCCAGCCAGCGGCCGACGACGCCGTTGCGGCCCAGCGCGAGCAGCAGCGCCACGCCGCCGACGACGGGCGGCAGCACCAGCGGCAGCGTGACCAGGGCCCGCACCAGCCCGCGGCCGGGGAAGCGGGCGCGGGCCAGCACCCAGGCCAGCGGCACGCCCAGCACCAGCGCCACGGCGGTCGCGGCGGTGGCGGTGATCAGCGACAGCCGCAGCGCCTGCCAGACCGCGGCGCTGGTCAGCTGCTCGGACAGACCGCTCCAGGGCGCCCGGAGCAGCAGTGCCACCAGTGGCAGCACCAGGAAGGCGAAGCCGCCGAGCGCGGGCAGCAGCAGCGGCACCGGGACCCCGGCCCGGGTCCGGCGGACCGTACGCCGGGGCCGCGGCCCGCCGCTGAGCCGCTCGGCGGCCTCGCCGGTGGTTCCGGTGGCTTCGGTGGCTTCGGTGGTCACGGCTTGAGGAAGCCCGCCCCGCTCAGCACCTTCTGGCCCCGCGCGGACTGCACCAGGTCGACGAAGGCCGTCGCCGCCTTGGCGTTCGGCGCGTTCTTCAGCGGGACGATCGGGTAGTCGTTGAGGGCCTTCGCCGACTCCGGGAACTCCACCCCGGCCACCTTGCCGCCCGCGGCCTTCACATCGGTCTTGTAGACCACGGAGGCGTCCACCTCCTTCAACTCCACCTTGGTCAGGGCGCCCTTGACGTCCTGCTCGTAGGAGACGGGCGTCAGCTCGAGGTGGCCGGCGTCCAGCGCCTTCCGTGCGGCGGCGCCGCACGGCACCTCCTCGGCGCACAGCGCCACCTTCGTCCCGGACCGGGTGAGGTCCTTCAGGCTCTTGATCTTCTTCGGATTGCCCGGGAGGGTCGCGATCTCCAGCTGGTTGCGGACGAAGGTGGCCGGAGTGCCCTTGGCGTCCTTGTGATCGGTGACGGTCTTCATCGTCTTCGGGCTCGCGGCGGCGAACACATCGGCGGGAGCGCCGGAGGTGATGCTCGCCGCGAGGGCGTCGCTGCCGCCGAAGTTGAACGTCACCCTGGTGCCGGGGTGTTGCTTCTCGAAGGTCTTGCCGAGCGCGTGGAAGCTCTCCTTCAGCGAGGCCGCCGCGAAGACCGTCACCGTGCCGGACAGCTTGTCCGAGGAGGAGCCGGAGTCCGCCTTCCTGGAGCTGTCGCCGGAGTCGTCCGAGGAACCGGAGTCGTCCGAGGAACAGCCGCTGAGCGTCAGGGCCGCCACGGCGAGGCCGCCGACCACGCGCAGGGCACGACGGGATGCGGAACGGGTGGTCACAGGGTCTCTTCCTCTCTGCCGCACCGGGCCCGGACCTTCACGATCCGGCCACGGCGCCCGGGTTCACGGTCGTTCCACGACCACATTGGTCGACTTGATCACGGCCACCGCGGGGACGCCGGGCTCCAGCTTCAACTCCTCCGCCGACTCCCGGCTGATCATGGACACCACCCGGAACGGCCCCGCCTGGATCTCCACCTGCGCGGACACATCGCCGAGGATCACTTCGGTGACGATCCCCCCGAAGCGATTGCGGGCCGAGGAGCCGGAGTTCTCCCGCTCCGCGCTCCGGGCGACCTCCCGCGCGAACGCGGCCAGCGCGGGCCCCGGCACCATCCGCCGCCCCTGCTCGTCCCGCTCCGCGGCCAGCCGCCCACTGTCGACCCAACGTCGCAAGGTGTCGGCGCTGACCCCCAGCAGGGCCGCCGCCTCGCCGATCCGGTACCTGTGCATCTGGCCATCATGGCGCATCTGCGAGGAGAAAGTCATCCGTCGGATCGCATAAGGCAAGCGATCGGGGCATGGCTCCTCGCATGTACGGAAGGACAGCACTTCACTGCTCCGCTGCCCGGATCACCTTCATTGCCTCCTTCGTGCAGGCGGACGTACGGCCGCGGGGCTTTACAGACGGTGTCCAGTTCTGCCGGGAGCCGCCACAGCGGGCCACCGTGGTGGCGCCCGTTGCCTGGCCTGGGTAAGCCCCGGCCCTCCGCCTCATAGAGGCGACTGGAGGGCCGGGGCAGTCGCGTCCGCCGGGCGGTGCCCATCAGTCGCTCAATGGCTGGTGCCGGTGCTTCCAGCGGAGGGCCGGTTCCTCACCGATCCGGTAGGCGTGTGCCTCGGGGGTGACCTCCATGCGGACCGTGCTGATGTCCGGTTCGCCTGCGTCGTGCCAGGCGGTCAGGGTGCTTTCGATGGCGTCCCAGATGGTCACGGGACCGCCCTGCCGTACGGTCCACTCGTCACCGTCTGCGGTCAGCGCGGCGAACGCTTCCCGGCCGGTGTCGAACAGGTACACCGTCTCTCGGCTGTCGCTGATGGTACGTACGAGCTGGGCCCCGGGGGCGGCGAGCTGTGCCAGAAACGCCGGCATCCAGTCGTTCAGCACGTTGGGGGAAAGACCGGTCTTGCGCTCGGTGTCCGGGTAGGCGGCGCGGGCCGTGAGATCTCCGGAGAGAGGAACGACGGCTTCGGCGCGGGCCGGCATGAACGAGGTGCGGCCGATGATCCGGCCCGACGCCGTGCTGTCCTCGTTGACCGTGAGCTTGGCCAGACCGGTGCCGTAGGTCCAGGCGCTGGGGCCCACCGTGGCGAGGATGATCCCTCCGGGCTTGGTCTGCCTGATCCATGCGTAAGGGATGCGCCGTACGGCGCAGGTGGCGATGGTCCGGTCATACGGTGCGCGGCGGGGGTGTCCCAGGAGTCCGTCCCCGGTGATGGTCCAGGTGGAGTATCCGGCCACTTCCAGGGCTGCGTCCGCGCGCTGTGCGACGGCCGGGTCCACTTCCACGGTGGTGACGCTGTCCTCTCCCAGCCGGTGGCACATCAGGCCGGTGGAGTACCCCGTTCCCGTGCCGATCTCCAGGACGTTCATGTTGTCGTCCACGTCCAGGGATTCGAGCATCCCGACGACGGTGGAGGGCATGGTGGAGGACGAGGTGGGGAAGCCGGTTACCGGCCTGTCGGCGGCCTCGGCGGTCAGGTGGCCGTCGATCTGGGTCACCCATGTGTCGTTCTGGTAGACGAGGGCCAGCCATTGGCCAGGGTCGGTGTCGCGGCTGACGGGGGTGTAGTGGGTGAGGCCGTCCGGGCCCGTCTCGTGCTTGAAGAACATGGGAAGGAACAGTTCCCGGGGGACGGTTTCCACGGCTTTCCGCCAGGCAGGCGTCTTCAGGACGCCGCCCTCTTCCAGGTGGTCAGCCAGAGCGCGGCGGAGACGTACGGGGTCGAGTGGGTTCACGGTGTGGCTCCTTGCTCCAGGAGGTCAGCGAAAGCGGCGGCGATCGGTAGCCCGGTTTCGTCTTCGAGCCAGCCCCATTGGCCGTTGGGGTTCAGCTCCAGCCAGTGGAAGTCACCGTCATGGGTGATGCACAGGTCAAAGCTGCCGGAGGCAAGGCCGAAGTGTTCCAGGTGGGCGGTCAGGGCTTTTTCCATCCGGGTCGGGAGGGTTATGGGCCTGTAGGTCAGGGCGCTGTAATCGGCCCGCCAGTCCAACAGATCGGAGTCGATGCGGATTGCGAACACCTTCGGGCCGACGACGACCACCCGCAGGTCCGCGACCTTGTTGATGCGGGCTTGGAACAGGTGCGGGACCACCGTCACGCTCTCGTCCACCTCGTCGGCGGTGACCGGTTCGGTCCAGGTGGTCAGCCCTACACCGTCGCTGCGCCGGTAGGGGGTCCAGCGCAGTGCCTTGTAGATCACGTGCTCGTGTTCTGCCATGAACGCACGGATGCCGGCCAGGTCGTTGGAGATCAGGGTGGGTGGGACCGTGAGGCCGAGGCGTTCGGCCACGGCCAATTGCAGGGGCTTGTGTTCCGCCGCGTAGTTGTGGAGCGGGTGGTTCACGTAGCGGCAGTGCGGCAGGGCGTACAGGGTGCCGCCTAGGCCGTGACGGACCTGGGCGGTTGAGAACCCGGCGTCCGGGTCGTCCAGGTGCTCGAAATAGGGCCAGGTGGGGCGGCGCCAGTAGACGGACCGCACCCCCTCCAGGGCGGTGTTCCTGGAGGGGGTCCGGAGGTGGCCGACGGGGGTGGCCGCCGGGCTGGCGCCGAACCGGGCCGACAGTAAGAGGCGGTCACCGATGTCGGAGGGGTCGAACCGCACCACGGGGACACCGCGCTGATTCAGTTCGGTGATCACCATGTCGGCGGTTGCATCGTCCACTTCGGTGACGACCGCGACCGGTCCAGCGTCGGTCATCAGTCCTGCTCGCTGTCCTGGTCGTGGTCGGTGTCGTTGCGGCTGTCCTGGTTGGTGGACTGCGGTTGCGTCTCGGTGCCCTTGCTCGTGCCGTGCTTGCCCATCTCCACGACGCCGCCCCGCGAGTCGCGGAAGACGGTGGTCTGGGTGGTGGGGTCGAGTTCGGCGGTGGCGTATCCGGGCTGGTAGGTGCTGGGGTAGGGACGCATCCGGCTAATGCCCCAGGGGATGCGCGGTTGGGCCGTCGTAGTGGTCTGCATGGGTTCCCTCTCTCTTCCGTTTCCTGTGTGTGGTGCACCGCCCGCGCCGGGACGGACCCCCGGGTGGGCATGGAAAGGGGATTCGGTTATATCCGGCAGGGGTGGAGATGAGGTCGGGGCCTTCAGGCCCTATTGACGCTGGATGTGGAGGTTGGCAATCGCCAGTAGCTGTCACTGCTCCCGCTCCGTGGCTGGCCGAACGGAGTCACAGCGAGACCACCAGGCAACCACCCCGTCTACGGGGTCGTGTCGCCCGCGACGCACAGGGCAACGACTGCGGCCAGTGAGGCGAACACCGCAGCGACGATGACCCCGGCGCGGGCGATACGGACGAGGCGAAGGGCGGCGCTACGCATCGGGGTTCTCCTCGCGCTGCTCGCGCGTGGCAGCGGTGTACGCGGCGAGGAGGGCCCCGCCCGTCCCGCATCCCGCGCCAGGCGTCAGGCACGACGGGCAAGCCGAGATGTGCTTGATGACCGCGTGCCACGCCTCCTCAACCTGGGTGGCGGTTGCGGCTGCGGTCTGCTGGGTGGCCATCAGGCTCCGGCCCCCTCGCGGGCGCGGCGCAGGGCGGTTACCAGCGCTTCCGCGTCGGACGGCGGGTAGTCCCGGGCGTGCCGGGGGCAGGCATACGTGATCCCGCCGCCGAGACTGCCGCCGTGCTCCTCGCCGACGATGACCGGCTCGTCCGTCGGCAACTGGCAGCGGTGGCACAACTGTCGGCCCTCGACGCGGGGGCCGAGTTCGGCATGGTCCGCGGCGGCCAGGGCCTCCCACAGGCGCTGGGCGTCGGTCAGGTACCGGCCGGGCCCGAGCGGTACGCGCCAGTGCGGGCGCGGGCCCTCACGCCAGTCGGCAGAGGGCACACCGAGATACGTCACTTCGTCGACCAGCGCGGTGAGCACGCGGACTTGGCGGAGATTCCAGCTGCGGGCGGAGCCGACCGCGACGAGCCAGTACAAGGTGCCGTAGGTGTCCTGGATGACGGCCCCCGACTCCGCCCCGAGGTGCTGGAGGGCGCGTTCGCCGACGGGCTGCGCCACGCGGACGGCGTCCCAGTGACTCCCGACGGGTAACGGCTCGACGCCCCCGGAGGGAGGCGGCTTCCAGGGCAGGGTGCGGCTCGTCATGGTCGACTCCATGCAACGGTCTGTGTGCTGACCGTCACATCGTGCCGAGCGGTCGGGGCGTCAGTGTTCCTTGATACGGAACAATGGCACCCCTTCGCGCTGCTACATGCCGACCCACGCAGCGAGCGACGACAAGGACTCAGGCGCCCGTCGCTGCCGACGCACCAAGGTGCCGATCGTCTCTCGCACCAGAGGGTGGTACCGGGCCTGCTGCGGGGCCACCCGGCGAGCCCGGACCAGGAACCGTTCGGCAGGTTCTGCCTTGCCCATCTGGGCGTAGGCCCGGGCCATCTCGATGTAGTACCGGCCGACCCGCATCCGAGGATGCGTCTCGGGGAAGTGCAGCTTCTTCGACAGCTTGACCGCCTCGCCGAGTTCACCGAGCTCCACGTTGGTCGCGACATCGAAGTGCTGCACGTTCGTCAAGCCGAACGAGGACCAGTACACCTCCGGCACATCCCGGCCAATCTCCTTGGCGGTCTCGTGCGCGAGACCCATGTATCCGGTGACGGCATCAGCGTCTTTGGCCTGGGCGGCCGCGATGGCCGACGCGAGATGCAGACTCCCGGTCACGGCCAGGGCATCCACGTCTCCGGGCCGCTCGACCTGATCGACCAGATCGTGGCCGCGCGCGATGACCCGTAGCGACATCTGATTGTTCCCGCGCCGGAGCAGCATGCTGGAGCGCTTGTTCAAACGGATGGCGAGCAGCAGCGGGTCCTGCGCCTGCTCGGCCATCCAGCCCATGCGCTCCAGCGCGGTAGACGCCAGATCGTGGTAGCCGACCCGGTAGGCGAACTCGTAGGCGACCCAGTAGCACCAGCTCAGCGACGAGGCCGCGCGCCGGTACTCCTCGCCCGGAGGCAGGAGGCTGACCATCGTGGTGAGTTCCCCAAGGAGGCCAGGCAGCTTCGAACCAATGTCCCTGTACTCCGTAGCGGAGGCCCCGGCGCACAGTGCCCTGACGTCGCCCTCGACTTGGCCGATGAGCCGGGGGGCGATGTGAGGGTCGGGTCCGAGGTCGTAGAGATCCAACGCCTCCGACAACGGGGAGATGAGGCGATCGAGGTGGTCTTGCTGGAGCTCCGAGATGTACGGCTGGCCGTTGAGCACGGCGACATCGACCTGGAGGACTCGGGCGACGGCGGCCACGACCGAGGGTGTGGCCGGCGCCAGACCCCGCTCGACCTTGGCGATGGTGCTGCGGGCAAGGAACGCGCGCTGAGCGAGGGCAGTCTGGGTGAGCTGGCGCAGTTTCCGGTAGTCCGCGATTCGAGCGCCGATGTGTTCCTCATTGCTCTGTGGCATGCTGAACTCCGTTCTGACCTAGACGCTCAGAACGGTACCCGCGGCCGGCTACCCGGGTACGGCTGATCGGTCCCCACCCTGGTGGGGACCGTCGTGCTTTCCGGGCATGGCGAAGGCGCCCTCATCCCGCCCAAGGCCACGGAGGCACACCGGCATTCCCCGGGGCCCTACGCCCTACCGCCCCCCTGGCCGGATCACTTTCATTGCCTCGGGCTACTGGTGGTTGATGCAAACACTTTGGCATAGGGTTGGGGGAAACGGTCTTCCGCGTCGAACCACCCCCTGATCCACCGCCGGACGCGGCGCTCGGCGACTCCTCCTTCCGCCGGTCCCCCGCCGCTCCCCCACCGCGGCGGCCCGGGCCCCCGTCCCGGGTCGCCGCACAGGGGTTTCGGTCCCGAACGGCCGGAGTTAACCTCGATCCGACCGCTCGAACAGCCCGTCAGGTGGGGCCACCCCCGCCCCACAGGGACTCCTCAGATTTCCTTGTCAGCCTGCTCACACCCGTGAAAGGCTCGGCGCACCCCATAAGGGGAACCCCTAACTCCGAGGCAGTCCCGTGCTGTTGGCTGCCACTCCGCGGCCTGATGTGAGAGGGTTGCCCCCGGCGGGGGCGCCGCTGTTCATGAGTGAGGAATCTGCGCCCATGTCCCACCACTCATCTCTCCGGAACGGCGCGAACGTGCCGCTCGGTCACGCCGCCCCTCCCTCCGAGGGGCCCGACGCCGAGGTCTCCGCGACCGCCCTGCTCAACGCCTACTGGGATGCCGTCGCCGACTACGCCGAACTGTGCACCACCAGCCCCGAGAACGGTATGCGGCTGGCCACCGAGGCGTTCCGGCGCGGTATCCGGCAGGCCCGCAACCTCCGTACCCGCGGCTGGCAGCGCCTCCCCTGGCTGCCGCTGCTGCTGGCCGCCGTGCGGAAGACCGCCGCCGACTGGAACGCCAACCGCCACGGCGACCGCCTCAACTCCGATCTGCGGCTCTGGCTGGGCTCCGACCAGGCGGCCCGCTACGCCGTGCCGCGCCGGGAGCAGCCGCTCGCGCTGCGCGGGCTGCGGGACCTGCCGGAGGCGGACGGCGCGCTGCTGTGGTCGGTCGAGGTGGAGTCGCGGTCCGTGGAGGCGGTCGCCCGGGAACTGGGCTGCGACGCCCTGACCGCGGCCGAGGAGATCGACCGGGTCCGCCACGCCTACCGGGAGCGCTGTCGGCGCAACCATGTGGAGTCCCTGACCGCCGGGGAGTGCGTCAGCTACGCCAAGCTGCTGGACGCGGCGACCCGTTCGCCCGACGCCCCCTCACCCGCCGACCTGTGGGACCACCTGGCGGGGTGCGCACGGTGCCGGGAGGCCTCCGCCTGTCTCTATCTGCACGGCGGCGGACTGCCCGGCGCGCTGGCGGGCGGAGTGCTCGGCTGGGGCGGGCACCCGTATCTCGAACGGCGCCGTCTGGTCGCCGCACAGGCCCCCGGCGCCCAGCCCACCCGCTCGGCGGCGACCCCGAACGCCGTCCGGCCGCGCTTATGGGAAAGGCTGCTGGACCGGTTCGACATACCGTGGCTCAGACGGCTGCGCGGCAGGGTCGCCACCGCGGGCGGCCGGGCCGTCCGCGGACGGCACCGCAGAACCCGGACCACGGTGGCGCTGTCGGCGGCCGCCGTGGTGCTGCTCGCCGGACTGGCCACGCTGGTCGGGCCGGACTCCTCCGAGGACGAGGACCGGGACAGCGCCGGACCGCGGGACCCGGGCACCGCCTTGCCGAACGGGGTGCCCCCGGGGACGGCGCCGGAAGACACGGACCGGCCCACCACCCCCGAACCGTCCGAGGACAAGGGCAACCACGACAACAAAGGCGATAAGGACCGCAAGAAGCCGGACGCTCCGCGCTCCCCCCGTCCGTCGCCGACGGAGCACACCCCCGGGCCCGGTGCGGACCACCGGCCCGAGGATCCTCCCAAGCCGCCCGCCTGCACGGCGGGGTACGAGGTCGTCGAGTCCTGGCCCGACGGTTTCGAGGCCGAGGTCACCGTCACCTCCCGCAAGGCCCTGGACACCTGGCGGGTCAGCTGGACGCTCCCCGGCTCCCAGGAGGTCAAGCATCTGTGGGACGGCGAGTACACCCAGGACGGCGACCGGGTGACCGTGACGGCGAAGAGCTACAACGCGCGGGTGGAGGCGGGCGGCACGATCTCCTTCGGCTTCACCGCCGACAAGGAGGGCGATGTGCGGGCGGCCCGCGGCTTCGCCCTCGGCGGCAGCCCCTGCTCGGCCTGATGCCCGACCTGATGCCCGACCTGAGCCGGCCGCTCTGACCTGCGGACATAGACACAGGTCCGAGGCCGGGCCCGGGCCGCTCCCCGGGCGGCGGGCCACCCGGATGGGCGTATCAGACCTCCGGCCGCGGGCGAACCTGTGGCGGAATGCGGGGGAAGCCCTCCTTCCCCCACGGTGAGGTGAGCGATGAGCGGCGGCCCGGCATGAGCAGCGTCCTGAGCGGCATCGTGTCCCTGCCCGCCGACACCCCGGTGGGACAGGCGGCCCGGGTGGTGGTGGAGGTCCGCAATGTGTCCCGCGCGGACATGCCCTCGTCGGTGGTGGGCGCGCAGGTGCTCACCGATGTGCCGCTGAGCCCCGGAGGCCATGTCCCCTTCAGCGTCAAGGTGCCCGGTGAGCTGGTCCCCGGGGACGCCTACGGACTGCGGGTCCACGTCGACGTCAGCGGCACCGGGTTCCTGGAGCGCGGCGATCTGGTGAGCGCCCACGCCAATCCGGTGCCGGCCGGGTCCGTCGCCGGGCTGATCGCCCCGGTCAGCAAGGTGTGAACCGGCGGGGCGCACAGACGGAAGGGGCGGGTGCGGGGCGGACCCTCAGCCCGCCCGCACCCGCGCGCCTCCGCCGTCATCCGTTCTTGTCGGCGTCGGCCTCCGCCGCGCTCGCGGCCGACTCGGCGTCGTCCACCAGCCGGTTCAGCTCGGCGAGTTCGGAGGACGACGGGGCCGGATCGGTGGCCGACGGGGTGGCGCCCGACGACGTCCCGGAGCTGTCCGAGCCGCCGCCGCAGCCGGTGACCAGCGCGGCGCAGAGCACCGCGGCGGCGACCGCGGCCCCCGCCGTACGGCGGGTCACGACGCGGATCCGTGGTGGTGCGCGGTGCACCACTTCTGGACCTTCGCCAGGTCCTTCTGGCGCTTCTCCAGGGTGGGGACGAGGGCCTTGCGGAACTTCAGCCGGTCGTTGAGGAAGGTGGCGATCTCGGTGTGGCCCGCCTTCTTCGCGTTCTCGGCCCGCTTCTTGACGCGGGCGATCGAGCCGCGCCGGGTCTCCGGGCCGCGCAGCCGCTTCAGGGCCCGCTCCAGCCGCCTGTCGATCTTCGGGGCGCGCTTGCACAGCGCCTTGGCGCCGTCCCCGGTCACCTTGCCGCCCTTGCCCCTGCCCTTCGCGCCCTTGCCGTCGCCACGCTTGCCGTCGCCGCCCTTGCCGTCGGCTCCCGTGCCGTCGGCGTTCGGGGTGGCCGCCGGGCTCGAGGCCGGGGCGCTGCCGTCCGCCTGGGCGAGACCCGCCGTGCCGAGTAGGGCGGCGGTGGCCGCGAGGGCCACGGCCGCGCTCTTTCCGCGGTGCATGGTGTCGTCCTTCCGTAGGCCGTACCTGCCTGTCGGACGGGACGCTAGGGACGCTCTTTGTGGAATTCCTGTGGACCGGCCCCCGGGTGCGGGCCGGGCCCGGAGTACCAGTCCCGGCGCAGCAGCGGCAGGGTGGCCTCCCCGCCCCCGGCGGCCGCCACGGATCCGTCCGCCAGGACCGGCAGCCGGATGGCGAGCCGCGCGCCCGGCCGCCCGTCGGGCCGGTTCGCCACCGCCACCGTGCCGCGGTGCAGCGCGATCTGCTGGGCGATCAGGGTGAGCCCGAGCCCGGAGCCGGGGCTGTCCGGGCGGCGGTGGAACCGCTGGAAGACCTCCTCGCGGAGCTCGGGCGGTATGCCCGGCCCCCGGTCGTCCACCGTCAGCAGCGCGGCCGGGCCGTCCGGTGCCCGCTCCGGCCCCAACGCCACGTCGATCCGGGCCGGTCGGCCGTCCGGGGTGCCGTGCACCAGCGCGTTGGTGAGCAGGTTGTCCACCACCGAGCGCAGCCCCTGCTCCCAGCCGTGCGCCCACAGCCCCGGAGCGGCGGTCACCCGCACGTCGGCCTCCGGGTGGCGGCGGCGCAGATCGGCCGCCGACGCCTCCACCACCTCGGCGAGGTCGACGGGTTCGAAGGCGTCGGCCTCCACCAGATCGCCGTGGGCCAGCGCCCGGAGCATCACCAGCAGCCGCAGCAGCCGTTCGTGCTCCTCGCCGAGGTCGGCCAGCACCTCGGTGCGGTCGGCGGCGGGCAGTTCGGGGTACTCGGCGAGGATGTCGAGGTTGGTGCGCATGCTCATCAGCGGGGTGCGCAGTTCGTGGGAGGCGGCCGCCGCGAACGAGCGCGCGGTCTCCAGCGCCTCCGCGGTGCGCGCGGCCTGCTGGTCGTAGCGGTCCAGCACGGTTCGCAGGGTGGCCGCCAGATCGTCGACCTCGGCGATCCCGGTGCGCCGGTGGTCCAGCCGGGCCGGGCTGGTACGCGGATCGAGCCCGCTGGTACGGCGCTGGAGACGGCGCAGCGGCCGGACCGTGCCCGACGCGGCGGCCCAGGCCAGGGCCCCGGCGAGCGGGGCGGCCAGCAGCGCGACGGTCACCACGCGGCGGCGGACGAGCGAGAGTTCGGCCTCGCTGGTGGCGTCGGGGGAGAACAGCCACAAGGTGCCCCGCGCCGCTGGTCTGCCCTGCCGCTGCCCGATCGACACCGGGAGGGACAGCGCCCGCCAGCTCGCGTCGTCCGCGCGCACCGTGACGGGCCGTCCGGACACCTCCGGCAGGGCCACGGAGCTGTCGTCCGGCCGGGGCCCGGCGGCGACGGTGCCGCCCGGACCGTTGAGCCGGATGCCCATGTCCAGGGCCGAGCCCAGCAGCCGCCGTTCACGGTTCTGCTGGGCCGCCTGGCGGCCCGACGCGGTGGCGCGCAGCAGGGCCCGCGCGTCGGGGGCCACCGCCTGCGCCGCGCGGCGCAGCCGGGCGTCCTGTTCGTGGTGCAGATCGGTGGCGACCAGCCGCAACAGCACCCAGCCGGAGGCGAGGACGAGGACGGGGACGGCGGCCCCCACGGCGAGCGCGATACGGGTGGCCAGCCTCATGACGTACGGCCGCCCGGGCCGTCGGGGGTGCGCAGCACAAAGCCCACTCCGCGCACGGTGTGCAGCATGCGCGGCCGTCCGCCGGCCTCCATCTTGCGCCGCAGATAGCTGACGAAAGTGTCCACGGCGTCGGTGCGCACCTCGAAGTCGTAGCCCCAGACGCGGTCCAGCAACTGGTCCCGGGTGAGCACGATCCCGGTGTTGCGGGCGAGCACCTCCAGCAGTTCGAACTCGCGCCGGGTGAGCGGCAGCGGCGCCCCGTCCAGCCATGCCTCGCGCGCCTCGGGGGCGATCTCCAGCGGACCGACGCGCACCCGGTCGGTGGGCGCGGGCGGGCGGCGGCGCAGCAGGGCGTGCAGCCGCAGCACCAGCTCTTGCAGGGCGAAGGGTTTGACGAGGTAGTCGTCGCCCCCGGCCTGGAGTCCGGCGACCCGGTCGGACACCTCGTCGAGGGCGGACAGCATCAGCACCGGGATGTCGTTGCCGTCGCCGCGCAGCGCCCGGCACACCTCGATACCGCTCAGGTCCGGCATGGAGATGTCCAGGACCACCACGTCGGGGGCGTGGTCGCGCACCGCGGCGAGGGCGGCGCGACCGCCGTCGGCGAGGGACACGGAGAAGCCGTTGAGCCGCAGTCCGCGCTCCAGGGAGCGCCGGATGGCCGCGTCGTCGTCGGTCACCAGGACCCGTCCGCCATCTGTGGTCGCCATCGGCACCACCTCCGGCCCGCGATGGTACGGGCCCGGGGTGATCCACCGGACACGGGCTATGCGGCGGTGCGCGGGACGGCGTGGTGGGCGAGCGGCGCATGCGGGTCGGGGGCGCCGGGCACCGGTGCCGGATCGGCGTGGATCAGGGCGGCGGTCAGCCGCGGCACCGCGTGCAGCAGGGCGTGTTCGGCCTCGACGGCGACCCGGTGGGCTTCCCGTACCCGCAAGCGCCCGTCGACCACCACCGCGACCTCCGCCCGCAGCCGGTGGCCGATCCAGCGGAGCCGCAGTTCGCCCACGCCCCGCACGCCGGGGACGGCCGTCACCGCCCGCTCGGCCGCGTCGACCAGCTCCGGGTCCACGGCGTCCATCACCCGGCGGAACACCTCGCGGGCGGCGTCGCGCAGCACCAGCAGGATGGCGGCGGTGATGGCCAGCCCCACCAGCGGGTCGGCCGACCGCCAGCCGAGCGCCGCGCCGCCCGCGCCGGCCAGGACGGCGAGCGAGGTGAAGCCGTCGGTGCGGGCGTGCAGTCCGTCGGCGATCAGCGCGGCCGAGCCGATCTCCCGGCCGACGCGGATGCGGTAGCGGGCGACCCATTCGTTGCCGACGCAGCCGATGACGGCGGCCACGGCCACCGCGGGCAGATGGCTGATCTCCCGCGGGTGCAGCAGCCGGTCGACGGCGGTCCAGGCGGCGAACGCGGCGGAGGCCGCGATGGTGAGCACGATCGCGATCCCGGCCAGGTCTTCGGCGCGCCCGTAGCCGTAGGTGAAGCGGCGGGTGGAGGCGCGGCGGCCGAGGACGAAGGCGACGGCGAGCGGCAGCGCGGTCAGGGCGTCCGCCGCGTTGTGCACGGTGTCGCCCAGCAGCGCGACCGAGCCGGACAGCGCCACGACCACGGCCTGGGCCAGGGCGGTGGTGCCGAGCACCGCGAGGGAGACCCACAGGGCGCGCATGCCCCGCGCGGAGGTCTCCAGGGCGTGGTCGGTGCGGTCGGCGGAGTCGTGGGAATGGGGGCGGAGCAGATGCCCGGCCCGGTGGCGCAGCCGGGCCCACCGGCCGGTGGGCCCGTGGTGGTGGCCGTCCTGATGTCCGTGGTCTCCGTGCCGGTCGTCCACGACGCTCCCCTTTCCTCCGACTGGCCCGATGCGCTGGACATGCGCTGGACACGGTCTCCCCGTAGAGCCATTATGTGCGTATGAGCGCACGCATGCACCTATCAGATGCGCACCGTGCGCATCAGCGAGCACCGAGCGCCGCGCAGTTCGACCGCGCGGCCCGCCTCCTCGGCCTGCTCGCCGACCGCACCCGGCTGGTGCTGCTGCACACGCTCACCGCGGGTGAGGCCGATGTGACCGCCCTGACCGCCGCCTGCAGCGCCGCCCGCCCGGCCGTCAGCCAGCACCTCGCCAAGCTGCGGCTGGCCGGTCTGGTCACCTCCCGCAAGGACGGCCGCCGGGTGGTCTACGCACTCCAGGACGGACACCTCGCCCGGCTGGTCGCCGAGGCCCTCAGCCACGCCGACCACGAGCTGTCCGGCCTGCCCCGGCACGACTGACCCGCTCCGGCCCGCCCCCGACCCGCTCCGGCGGCGCGACCGGGCGGCGCCAGAGGCGCGATGGGGCCGTGTGGCCATTCAGTCGCGGCAAGCCCACTGGTTACGATCTGGCGCGATGGGAACACGGCGGGAGGCAGGCGGCGGCATAGCGAGGAGCGTGGTGTACGGCACCGCGCTCCTCGGGCTGTGGCGCGCCGCCCTGCTGCTGGCCGCGGTGCTCTGGGTGATGCCGTCGTGCGTCCACCCCGCCGCGCACCACGTCCCGCCGTCGGCGGGGTGCACCCACCACGCGGCCACGACCGCGCCCGACCTCCTCGCCCTCGGCGCCCAGCCGGTCCGCGCGGAGCAGGACCACCCGTCCGATCCGGACGGCCCCGGGGGCGGCGACAACTGTGTCGCGGGCCCCCGCGGCACGGGCCAGGCGCTGGTGCCCACCCCCGTCCCCCCGCCCCTGCCCACGGAGGCGCCGCCACCCGGCGCACCGCGGACCGCGGACTCCATCCGGGCACCGCCCGACCGCACCGTCCACGCCCTCGGCCTCCATCAGCTCCAGGTCCTGCGGACCTAGACCGAGGCCGGTACACGCGATCACTTCACCCATCCAGTGCGCGAATTGCGAGGACTGACTACAGCCATGGGTTCCAAGGGCTCGAAGACGAAGGGCGCGGCCTCCGACCGCCGCGCGAAGATAGAAGAGCTGCGCCGCGCGGAGAAGGCCCGCGAGCGCCGCTACCGGATCCTGACCATCACCTCCTGCACGGTGATCGTCGCCGGTCTGGCCGTCGGCGGCTACTTCCTGGTGGACACCGGGGACAAGGACGAGAAGACCAAGGTCACCTCCCAGACCGTGCGCACCGGTACGTTCAAGGGCATGACCACATGGAAGGGACTGACCCAGACCCACGTCCGGGGCAAGGTCAAGTACGCCATGTCACCGCCGGTGGGCGGGGACCACAACCAGGTCTGGCAGAACTGCTCCGGCGACGTCTACGACAAGCCGCTGGAGAACGAGCACGCGGTGCACTCCCTCGAGCACGGCGCGGTGTGGGTGACCTACACCGACAAGGCGTCGGCGAAGGACGTGGCCACGCTCAAGGCGCGGGTGGAGAGGACCCAGTACTCCCTGATGAGTCCGTACCCGGGCCAGAAGTCCCCGATCATCCTGAACGCCTGGGGGCATCAGCTGAAGATCGACAAGGCGTCCGACCCGCGAGTGGCCGCCTTCTTCAGCACGTTCGTGCAGGGCGACCAGACTCCTGAACCGGGCGCCGCCTGCACCGGGGGGAAGCCTTCATGACCGGTGTCCGGGCCGGGTTCGGCCGGGCGTCTCGCCAGCCCCTGGTGGCGGGTGTCGCCGCGGCGGTCGCCGTGCTGACCCTGGTCGCGGTCGGGGTGCTGTGGCTCATGACGGACCGCTCGGAGGGCAGCACCGACACCGGCACCCCCTCGACGACCTCCGCCGAGGCGGGGTTCGCCCGGGACATGGCGGTCCACCACCAGCAGGCGGTGGAGATGTCGTTCATCGTGCGCGACCGCACCGACGACGAGGAAGTGCGGCGGCTCGCCTACGACATCATCAACACCCAGGCCAACCAGCGCGGGATGATGCTCGGCTGGCTGGATCTGTGGGGGCTCGACGTGACCTCCGAGGACCCCCCGATGACGTGGATGGAGCACGGCTCGAAGGGCCATGGCTCGATGGACCACGAGGGGATGGAGGGCATGGACGACGGCGGGCGGTACACCCCGCACGACGGCTCGCTGATGCCGGGCATGGCCACCAACGCCGAGCTGGACAAGCTGCGTTCGGCCAAGGGCAAGAAGGCCGAGGTGCTCTATCTGAAGCTGATGACCGCCCATCACAGGGCCGGGGTGGCGATGGCCCGGGGCGCGGTGGAGCTGGCCGAGGACTCCACCGTCACCCGGCTGGCCAGGACGATGGTCCAGGGGCAGCAGGCGGAGATCGCGCTGATGGCCGACATGCTCAAGGCGCGCGGGGCCCGCGCCCCGTCCTGAGCCGGGGCTCCCGATTCCCGCATCCGATTCCCGCACCGGACGCCCCGGCCCTCGCGGCCGGGGCGTCCGGCTGTCCGGCGGCGGCGCGGGCGCGGCGCCGGGACTCAGCCCAGCGGCGCCGGGGTGAAGGTGACCGGCATGGCGGCCACTCCGTGCATCAGGGCGGAGGAGTTCCACTGGAGCTCCTCCGGCGCCACGGCCAGCGTCACGTCCGGGAGCCGGTCGATCAGCACCTCGATCGCCGCCGTGGCGATGACCTCGGCCAGTTCGCGCCCGGGCTCCGGGCAGCCGTGCTCACCGTGGCTGAAGGACATATGGGCCTGGTTGCCCGACGCCCCGGCCCGGAAGTCCGGGCGGACGTTGGGGTCCGCGTTGGCCGCGGCCATCCCGAGGACGAGGCAGTCGCCCTTCCTGATGTGCTGTCCGCCGAGCGTGGTGTCCTCGGCGGCCCAGCGGCCGATGAAGTTGGGGACCGGGGTGTCCTCCCACAGCACCTCGTTGAGCGCCTGGCCGACGCTGCGGCGGCCGCCCGCCATGGTGACCGCGAAGCGTTCGTCGGTGAGCATCAGCCGCAGCGCGTTGCCGATCCAGTCCGCGGTGGGCTGGTGGCTGGCGTAGACGGTGCCGATCAGATCGTTGACGATCTCCTCGTCGGTGAGGCCCGCGGGGTGCGCGGCCAGCCGCTCGGGGATGCTGGGCACCGGGTTGACCCGGACCTTGGCCACCAGCGCCGCCATCCGGTCGTACATCCGCTGGTACGCGGCCGCCTGGTCCTCGCTGCCGTTGGCGAGGTCGAGCATGTCGCGCAGGAGGGCGGCCGATTGGGAGGCGTCCAGGCCGAACAGCCGGGTGACCACGCGCAGCGGGAGCCGGCCGGCGTAGTCGGCCACCAGATCGGCGCGGCCGCTGCCCGCGAAGGTGTCGATCAGTTCGTCGGCGACCCGTTCGCAGCCGGACCGCAGCTCGAACTGGTCCACCGAGGACAGCGCGTCGAACATCGCCTCGGACCGGCGCTGGTGCTCGGCGCCCTCGGTGAACAGCATCGTCGGGCGGTAGCCGACGAAGGTCATCAGCGGCCAGTCGGCCGGGATGCGGTCCCAGGCGTGCCAGCGGCGCGAGTCGCGGGCGAAGACCTTGGGGTCGGAGGTGACGCGGTGCAGCTCCCGGTAGCCGAGGACCAGCCAGGCGGGGACGTCGCCGTCGAGCAGGATCGGCGCGACGGGGCCGTGGTCCCGGCGGAGCTGCCGGTACAGCTCGTCCGGGTCGTCCTGGAAGCGTGCGGTGGGCGTGGGCACCGCGTCCGGGTGAAAGGGGCACTCCGGGCCGGGTGTTGCGGGCGCGGACGCCGGGGCGGGTGGGGTGAGCGGTTCGGCCGGGACGGGCGGGTTGTCCGCCGCGGCCGCGAGGGCGGGGTCGGGAGTCGTCACGCGGTGCTCTCCACGGCGGAGGTGGCGGACAGGGAGTAGAGATAGCGGGCCAGCGTGACCAGCACGGTCTTGCAGGAGTCGCGTTTACGGGCATCGCAGTCGATCACCGGGACCTCGGGCGGCAGATCGAGGGCCTCCCGCACCTCCTCCAGCGAGTGCTGTGGCTCGGTGAAGTTGTTGCGCGCCACGATGAACGGGGTGCCGTGGTGTTCCAGGCGGTCCAGCGCGTACCAGGAGTCGGCCAGCCGGTTGGTGTCCACCAGCACGACCGCGCCGAGGGTCCCGGAGAACAGCCGGTCCCACAGGAACCAGAACCGCTCCTGGCCGGGGGCGCCGAACAGATAGAGCACCATCTGCTCGTCGAGGCTGATCCGGCCGAAGTCGAAGGCGACCGTGGTGGTGGTCTTGTGCTGGACGAAGGAGGCGTCGTCGATCCCGATGCCCGCCTGCGTCATCGTCTCCTCGGTACTCAGCGGACGGATCTCGCTCACCGACTGGACCATCGTCGTCTTGCCGACGCCGAACCCGCCGACGATCACGATCTTGAGGCCGTCGCTCGCGCTCTCCCGCAGCGGGGCGCGTACGGCGCTGTCAGAGGTTCTGGAGTGCAACGAGCACCTTCTTCAGGGTTTCGGGCTCCGGCAGCCGCCCGCCGGGGCGGGCCGCGTGCGGATGGCGCGCGGTGATCCGGCCGGTGTCGAGCAGATCGCACAGCAGGATCTTGACGACGCTGACGGGCAGGTCCAGATACGAGGAGAGCTCCACGACCGACAGCGGACTGCGGCACATCCGGAGGATCTTGATGTGCTCGGACTGCATGCCCGGCACCGGCTCGCATTCGCTGACGATCAGCGTGACCATGTCGAAGACGCTCTCGTCGGCGCGGCTTCGGCCACTGGTGATGGTGTACAGCCGGTCCGGGTCCTCGTTGTCGAGCGCCCCTCGGATCATGCGTTGGTCCCGGCGGCGCCGCCCGCGGCCACCCGTGGCGCGGCCCGCAGATAGTCACCGATCTGCTCGACCAGCTCGTTCATGTTGTGGCCGATCACGCCGACATCGGCTTCGTCATGGGCCACGACGGCCAGATGGGCGCCCTCACCGGCTTCGACGATGAACAGGATTCCCCCGTGGAACTCCGTCATCGACTGCCGGACCCCGCCGCTGCCGTCGCCGAACTCGATGGACGCGCCGTGGGCGAGGCTCTGGATGCCCGACGCGATGGCCGCCAGCTGGTCGGCCTGGTCCACGGACAGCCCGGAGGTGAGGCACAGCTTGAGGCCGTCCCGGGACAGCACCAGGGCGTGCCGTGAACCCGGGGTCTTCTCCAGGAGGTTCTCCAGCAGCCAGTCCAAGCTGCGGTCTGTGGTGTTCATCGACGTTCCTTCTGTCACGGCTGGTCGTTCTCAGCAGGCTCGGCGGACTCGGCGGACTCGATGTGCTCTGCGGGCTCCGTCGACTCGGCGTTACGCGCGGCACCGGCGGCGGAGCCTTTGCGGGTTGCCTGGCGGAAGGCGCCGAAACGCGCTCCTGCCTCCTCCGGGCACGGACGGCTGGTCTTCCCCTCTTTGCCGGCCTCCGGCGAGACGGGCGGTACGGGCCGGGAGGCCGCCGCCAGCGTCTCGCCGCGGCGCCGCTTGGGCAGGCCGTTGACCGACCGCGGGGGCCGGGCGGCGGGGGACGGCGTACCGGGGGCGGGTGCCGGGGCCGGGGACTCGGCGGCCGCCGGGGCCTTGGCCGGGGCGCTGCCGGCGCGCTCGACCACCCGCGCGGACGGGGTGGCGGACGCCTGCCGGGCCGCGTCGACGGCACGGGCGCGGGCGGGCGGCTCGAGTACGGCGTCCTGGTTGATGTGGGTGATCAGCTGCTGCGGGATCAGCACCACCACGCCGGTGCCGCCACGGGCGGACGGCCGGAAGGAGACGGTGAGATCGTGCTTGCGGGCCAGGCAGCCGACGACCGCGAGCCCGAGCCGGGTGCCGGACAGCGTCGTCAGGTCCAGCGCCTCGGAGGACACCGCCTTCTGGGCCCGGGCCAGCGCGGCCGGGCCCATGACCAGACCGCCGTCCTCGATGGTGACCACGACGCCGGTGTGCGTCTCCTCGACGTACACATGCACCTCCTCGGTGGGAGGCGAGAAGCTGGCGGCGTTGTCCATCAGCTCGGCGAGCGCGTGCATGACGCCCTCGGCGGCGTAACCGGCCACCGCCGCGTTGCTGGCCGAGTGGACCCTTACCCGCTGGAAGGCGCTGATCCGGCCGACCGCGCCGCGCAGCACGGACTCCATCACGATGGGCTTGGTCCAGCGGCGCCCGGAGCGGGCACCGGTGAGCACGGCGATGGAGTCGGCGATCCGGCCCGCCTGGGCGGTGGTGTGATCCAGCTTCAGCAAGTCGCCGAGGACGCTCTCGTCGTGCCGGTTCTCCATCTCGCGCAGATCGGCGAGCATCGTGGTGGCCAGCGCCTGGACCCGGCCCGCGGCGTTGGCGCACGCCGCCATCGCGGAGGCGCGCATCCGCTCACCGGTGCCGATCTCCTGCACCAGCACCCGCAGCAGCCGCTGGTGGGCGGCGCTGACCGGACGGGTCACCTGGGTCAGCACGGTGTCCGCCGACCCGCCGTCCCGCAACCGCTTCACCGCTGCCGGAATCGTTTCATCAGCGAGTCTGGCGGCCTCCAGCTCCTTCGCCGCGGCCTCCCGCTCCAGCGTGGTGACCCGCTCCTGGAGGCGGCCGATGGACCGCGACCGGAAGGCGGCGACCGCCAGGGCCACCGCCAGCAGGACGGCGGCCGCCCCGCAGAAGACGGCGACCGCGGTGCGGTCGGTGGCGGGCACCTCGGCCGTCACCCACAGCCCCGCGCCGCCGGCGACGACGGCGGCCAGCAGCGGGACGGCCAGAGCCTGCCGCGTCAGCGAAGGTCCTTTGTAGGGATGGCTGGATATATGTGCTGACATCTATCAGGTCCTCATGGGCGCGTTCGTTGGGGTTGAGACGGGACCACGCCGACATCAAGCCGTGGGCGGCACATGTTAGTACTGCTCACGCATTTTTGACCGGTACCGCTCAGTAGGCGGACGATGACGGCCCATCACCCGCCGAGGACCTCCGCACGCCGCTTACCGGGACAAAGGTGAACAGTTCTGAGGTGATGTCACGTATCCCTCCGAGGAAAGGCCGGAAATCGGCCCCGTGATCGGAGACAATGGATCCAGTAGCGCGGGAACCCTCACACGACCTCCACCGAGCGCCGTAAACGTGAACGTCCCGCGGCCGGGCCCGCGTTCCGCCACGACCCCGCCCGTACCCCGCTACGGCAGCGCCAGCTCGGCCCAGATGACCTTGCCGTCCGGGGTGTACCGGGTGCCCCAGCGGTCCGCGAACTGCGCCACCAGGAACAGCCCGCGGCCGCCTTCGTCCGTCGTCGCCGCGTAGCGCAGATGCGGTGAGGTGCTACTGGAATCGGACACCTCGCAGATCAGCCCGCGGTCGCGGAGCAGCTGCACCCGGATCGGGCCGGTGGCATGCCGGATGGCGTTGGTGATCAGTTCGCTCAGCACCAGTTCGGCGGTGAACCCGCAGTCGCCCAGGCCCCATTGCTCCAGCTGCCGCAGCACGGCGGCGCGGACCCCGGCCACCACCGCCGGATCGGAGGCGACCTCCCAGGACACCACCCGGCCCGCGCCCAGCACCCGGGTGCGGGCGGCGATCAGCGCGATGTCGTCGCTGGGGGTGGTGGGCAGCATCTCGTCCAGGACGTGGGTGCAGATCTCTTCGGGTGTCCGGCCGGGCAGGGAGAGGGCGTCGCGCAGCAGCTCCAGACCGGTGTCGATCTCCCGGCGGCGGTCCTCGATCAGTCCGTCGGTGTAGAGCACCAGATTGCTGTTCTCGGCCAGTTCCAGTTCGGCGGTCTCGAACGGCAGCCCGCCCAGGCCCAGCGGTGGACCGGCGGGCAGATCGGGGAACTCCACCGAACCGTCCGGACTCACCACGGCGGGCGGTGGATGGCCCGCACGCGCCATCGTGCAGCGCCGCGTCACCGGATCGTAGATCGCGTACAGACAGGTGGCGCCGATGATCGATTCGCCCGCGGCCTCCAGGCCCTCGATCCGCTCCAGGGAACCGGGGCTCTCGTCCTGGTCGATCCGGGCGATCAGATCGTCGAGATGGGACAGGATCTCGTCCGGCGGCAGATCCAGCGTGGAGAAGTTGTGCACCGCCGTCCGCAACCGACCCATCGTCGCCGCCGCATGCAGACCGTGCCCCACCACATCACCCACCACCAGCGCCACCCGCGCCCCCGGCAGCGGAATCACATCGAACCAGTCACCCCCCACCCCCGACTCCGCCGGCAGATAGCGGAAGGCGACGTCCAGGGCGCTCTGGGCGGGCAGGGCGCGCGGCAGCAGGCTGTGCTGGAGGGTCACGGCCATGGTGTGCTCGCGGGTGTAGCGGCGGGCGTTGTCGATGCACACCGCCGCGTGGGAGGCCAGCTCCTCGGCGAGCGAGACCTCTTCGTCCTCGAAGGGCTCCCGCTCCTTCATCCGCCAGAAGTTGACCATCCCCAGCAGCACGCCCCGGGCCCGCAGCGGCACGGTGACCAGCGACCGGACGCCGTACTCGACGACTTTGGCGGTCTGTTCGGGGTCCTGGGCCTGCCATCCGGTGGCCTCGGCGAGATCGGTCTCCACCACCGGCCGCCCGCTGCCGTAGCCCCACGCCTGGGGGGTGGAGGCGACGAACGAGAAGTGCTTGCCGACCGGGTAGAAGGGGTGGTCGCGGCTGAGGCCGTGGACCGCCGCCCGCAGCATCTCCACCCCGCTCACCGCCAGCGGCTCCTCACCGCGCGCCACCGGCTCCGCCAGGTCGACGGTGACGAAGTCGGCGAACCGCGTCACCGCCATCTGCGCCAGCTCCTCGGCGGTCCGGCCGATATCGAGGGTGGTGCCGATCTCCACACTGGCGTCGTACAGCAGCTTCAGCCGCTTCTGTGCCACATCGGCGCGGCCGGAAAGGGCGCGCAACTCGGTGGAGTCGCGCAGGGTGGCGACGCTGCCGGGCGGGCCGCCGACGCGGTCGGTGAGGCGGTTGTTCACGGCCAGCAGCCGTTCACCGGCCACCACCACCTCGTCGGTGACCACCCGACGGGAGACCAGCAGATCGGTGATGTGCGGCTCCAGGCCGAGGTCCTCGACCGGGCGCCCCTCGGGCCGGGGCGGCAGGTCCAGCAGGCGGGACGCCTCGTCGTTGGCGAGCACCAGACGGCCGTCGGAGCCGACGATGAGCACCCCCTCGCGCACCGAGTGCAGCACCGCGTCGTGGTGCTCGTACATCTGGGTCATCTCGACCGGGTCCAGACCGCGGGTCTGCCGTCTCAGCCGTCTGCTGACCAGGGTGGTACCGCCGGTGGCGAGGGCGAGCGAGGCGATGACGGCGCCGATGAGCAGGGGCAGTTGGCGGTCGACGAACCCGCTCACCTTCTTGACCAGGATCCCGGCGCTCACCAGACCGATCACATGCTGATGGCCGTCGAAGACCGGGACGACCGCCTGGCTCACCTCGCCACCGGGGCCGTTGACGATCTCGGTCACCCGACCGCCTGCCAGCGCGGGCTTGATGGTGCCGACGAAGTGCTTGCCGATGAGGCCGGGCACGGGGTGGGTGATCCGGATGCCCCTGTCGTCGGTGACCACGATGAAGTCGAGATTGGACTTCTTGCGGACGGCCTCGGCCTTCGGCTGGAGCAGCGCGGTCGCATGACGGCTCTGCAACTCCCGGACGATCCCGGGGGAGCTGGCGAAGGACTCGGCGACGGCCAGCGACCGTCCCCGCGCCTCCTCGGTGGAGTCACGGCGTACCTGGAGCACCAGCGCCACGGTGGCCGCGGCGCCGAGCAGCAGCACGATCACCAGTTGCAGAACGAGGACCTGACCGGCCACGCTGCGGACGCTCAGCCGCGACCGCGAGCGCCGCCCCGGCACCTCCGGGCGCTCACGCCGCTGACTCCGTGGGCGCCGACCGGGGAACATACGGGCAGCCCACGATCGACCCATAAACCGGGCCATACCCCTACATCTACACCGGAGGCCCCCGGAAGGCGAGCTCCACCCAGGGGCCCCGCCCACACCGAGCACAGTCCGTGACGTCTCGGTGACGCTCCATCATCTTGCGGGGTCCCGCCACGCGGGGTGCCGAGCCGGGCGGTCTGTGTCAACCTTAAGAGGGGCAAATTCACCTGAATCGCCCCTTATCGGAACCATATGGTCTTCGATAGCGCCTGATGGAGGAGCCGAAATGGCCAGTCACGCCGGTGGAGTCCAGACAGGAGCCGCCGCCCCACGCACCCCCGAGGTGAGCGGACGGCTCGTCTTCGCGGCGGTCATGATGATCTTCGGTGGTCTGATGACCCTGTTCCAGGGCATCGCGGCCGTCACCCACGACGAGGTCTTCGTCACCACGCAGAACTACATCTTCCAGTTCGATCTCAGTGGATGGGGCTGGGTCCATCTGATCCTCGGCATCGTCCTCATCGTGGCCGGCCTGGCGGCGTTCACCGGGGCGATGTGGGCGCGGGTCACCGGTGTGGTGCTCGCCGGACTCGCTCTGATCGCCAACTTCCTGTGGCTGCCGTACTACCCGGTGTGGGCCATGGTGCTGCTTGTCGTGGACGGCTTCGTCATCTGGGCGCTGTGCACCGCGCAGAGCCGCAGCACCGCCTGAGCACCACCGCGGCCCCGGCGACCGTCTGAGCACCACCGCGGCCCCGGCGGAAGGCCCCGCGAGACCTTTACAGCCCGATGACGACGAGCGCGGTGTCATCCGCGGCGGGGCCGCCGGTGACACCGAGGTCCGCCAGCAGGGCGTCCGCCAGTTCCTCCGGACCCTGGCCGCTGTGCCGGGCGAGGCCGGCGGTGAGCCGCTCCAGCCCGACGTCGATGTCCTCGTCCCGGCGCTCGATCAGCCCGTCGGTGTAGAGGACGAGGGTAGCCCCCGCGGTGTAGTGGACATCGGCCTGCGGCCGGGGCACGTGCTGCTCGACCCGGGCGCCCAGGGGCGGGTCGGTCGCCCCGTCCAGCAGCTCCACCCGGCCGTCGGCATGGAGCAGCGCGGGCGGCGGATGGCCCGCACAGCTGTAGACGACGGTGTGCGCACGGGGGTCGATCACCACCTGCACGGCGGTCGCGGCGAGCGCCCCCTCGACGAAGCGCGCGTAGAGCCCGAGCACCTCCAGGGCATTGGCGGGTCCCTCCACCACCCGGGTCGCGGCGGACAGCGCGCTGCGCAGCTGTCCCATCACACAGGCCGCCTCCAGCCCCTGCCCCACCACATCCCCCACCGCGACGGCGATCCGGCCCTCGGACAGCTCGGTCAGCTCGTACCAGTCGCCGCACACATTGAGCGAGCCCACGGCGGGTCGGTAACGCACGGCCGCGTACGGATGGTCCTCCGGTGAGCCGGCGGGCAGCATCGCCCGCTGGAGCGCGAGCGCGGTCGCCCGCTCCCGTGCGTGGGCCTGCCGCAGCCGCTCGTTCAGCTCCTGGAGCTCACGGGTGCGGATATAGAGGTCGGCGCTCATGTGCTCGGCCCGTGGGCTCAGGGGGGACCGCGCCCCGCCGCCCTCCTCGTGCCCGCGGACGAACTCCGTCACGTCCTCGACCCGGTGGATGATCAGCTCGACCCGGCCCTCCCGGTCCAGCACGGGAGTGTTGATCGGGCTCCAGTACCGCTCCTCGAAACCGCCGCCCTCCCCCGCCACCGGGATGTCGTACTTCAGCATCCCGATGGTGTCCCGTTCCCCGGTGCGCAGCACCCGGCGCAGCGAGGACTCCAGACTGCGGGTGGCGGTGTGCTCCGGGTCGTCGGGGTTCTCGGGGAAGGCGTCGAAGACGTGCATCCCGACCAGTTCCTCGCGGGTGCGCTGGGTGTCCCGCAGATACGCGTCGTTCACCGCGACGATGACCAGGTCGCGTCCCAGAATCAGCACCGGGGTCGGGATGGCCTCGAAGATGGCCTCGTAGTCGATCTGCTGTCCCGTGGCGCGCTCCCTGTGTCGGCACCCGCCTCCACCCGGCCCCCTGTGCCAATGTATGCCGCTTCCGCCGTCCCGGCCCCCCCGGCGCGGGCCCCTCCGGCCCGGGTGCGGCCGGGCCCCGGGCGGGGCAGGCTGAAGCCATGCTGCTGGCAGATGTCGCGCGGACCTCCCGGAAGGTGGCGGCCACCTCCGCCCGTTCGGAGAAGACCGCCGCCCTGGCCGGGCTGTTCCGCCGCACGGAGCCTGCCGAGGCCCCGGTGGTGATCACGTATCTCTCGGGCAGGCTGCCGCAGCGCCGCACCGGGGTGGGCTGGTCCACCCTGCGGGAGCGGTACGAGCCCGCCGACGAGCCGCGGCTCACGGTGCTGGAGGTGCACCGGGCCCTCGACCGGATCGCGGCGGTCTCGGGCACCGGCGCGGCCGCGGCGCGGAAGCAGATGGTGGGCGAGCTGATGTGCTCCGCGACCGAGGACGAGCAGCGCTTTCTGCTCGGGCTGCTGAGCGGGGAGCTGCGGCAGGGCGCGCTGGAGGCGCTGGCGGTGGAGGGGCTCGCGGCGGCGGCCGGTGCGCCGCCGGTGGAGGTGCGCCGGGCGGTGATGCTGGGCGGCTCGCTGGGCGCGGTGGCCGAAGCCCTGCTGGGGCGCGGCCCGGAGGCGCTGGCCGACTTCCGGCTGGAGGTGGGGCGGCCGGTGCTGCCGATGCTCGCGCAGACCGCCAAGGACCTGGACGAGGCCATGGACCGGCTCGGCCCCTGCGCGGTCGAGGAGAAGCTGGACGGCATCCGGGTCCAGGTGCACCGGGACGGGAACGACGTACGGATCTACACCCGCACCCTCGACGAGATCACCGGGCGGCTGCCGGAGGTGGTCGCGGCGGCGCGGGAGCTGGCGGTGGAGCGGGCGGTCCTGGACGGGGAGGTGATCTCCCTGGACGCCGAGGGGCGGCCGCGGCCGTTCCAGGAGACCTCCGCCCGGGTCGGCTCCCGCCTCGACGTGGCCGGGGCCTCGGCGGCGCTGCCGCTGTCCCCGGTCTTCTTCGACCTGCTGGCCGTGGACGACCGCGAGCTGCTGGGGCTCCCGGCCCGGGAGCGCCACGGCGAACTGGCCCGGGTGGCGCCCGAGCCCCGGCGGGTGCGGCGGCTGGTGGCCGAGGACCCGGAGGATCCCGAAACCCGGCGCGCGGCCGGTGAGTTCGCCGCCGACGTACTGGCCCGGGGGCATGAAGGGGTGCTGGTGAAGGGGCTGGAGTCGGCGTACGGCGCGGGGCGGCGCGGGGCCTCCTGGCTCAAGGTCAAACCGGTGCACACCCTCGATCTGGTGGTGCTGGCGGCGGAGTGGGGGCACGGCCGGCGCACCGGGAAGCTGTCCAATCTGCATCTGGGCGCGCGGCGGCCGGACGGCACGTTCGCGATGCTCGGCAAGACGTTCAAGGGGCTCACCGACAAGCTGCTGTCCTGGCAGACCGAGGCACTGCTCGCGATCGCCGTCAGCGACGACGGCTGGGTGGTGCGGGTGCGTCCGGAACTGGTGGTGGAGGTGGCCTTCGACGGTCTCCAGCGCTCCTCGCGCTATCCGGCGGGGGTCGCCCTGCGGTTCGCCCGGGTGCTGCGCTACCGGGAGGACAAACCGGCGGACCAGGCGGACACCGTCGCAACGGTGCTGGCGCTGCGGCGGAACGGCGGTTAGCGGCCGCCGGGGACACGGGCGCGGGACGCGGGCTCAGCGGCCCAGCGCCCGCGCGGCCAGCCGGTACGCGGCCAGGTCGGTCACCGAGATCATCGGCATCAGACGGCTCGCGGCCAGTCTGCTGAGGTCGCCGTGGCACGCGGTGTTCCAGTCCGCCCGGACGACCTCGCACATCGTGGTGACGCCGGAGAGCCCGGCCAGCAGGGACAGATCGACGGCGGCCTCGGGGTATCCGGCCCGCTCCAGCACCCCGCCGGGCACCGCGCGCACCGGGAAGACATGACCGGGGCGGCCCAGTTGCTCGGGGGTGGTGCGCGGATCGGCGAGGGCCTGGATGGTGTGCGAGCGGTCGAGGGCGGAGCCGCCGGTGGTGGTGGGCCCGAGCAGATCGACCGAGACGGTGAAGGCGGTCGCCTGGAGACCGGTGTTCTCCTCCACCATCTGCGGCAGTGACAGCCGGGCGGCGCGGTCGTGCGGCAGGGCCACACACACCACGCCGGAGGTATGGTCCAGCATCTGGCGCAGGGCGCCCTCATGGGTGTGTTCCGCGGCGAGCACGAGATGGCCCTCGCGCCCCCGCGACGCGTCGTCGAAGACGACCACGAAGCCGCCCTCGGCGAATGCCTCGCTCGCCTGTTCCACGGCCAGCAGACGTTCCGTCCCGACCCGTTGCTCCATCACTGCCATGGGCTGTGGCCCTCCTGCCCCTGTTCCCTGCGGATCGATTCCGGGGACGCGGGCAGAAGCGGCGCGGTGCACGGTCCGGGCCGCCCTGCCGTCCGGCGGGTCCCACCGTGCGCCACGGATACCGCCGCGTACCTCCTCCCATCCGGACTGTCACCGTCGGTCCCGGAATTCCACCGGATCGGCCGGCCGATGGATTCGGCCGGGTCGCGGACTGTCACCGCCGGTTCGGAGTTGCACCGACCCCGGAGCACGCGAAAACGCTGAGGAACATTTTGGCACACACCAAACCTCTGACGAAGTGTCAATGCTCACACGCCGTACGCTGACGATTACGCAAGATCATCTCCGTACTGGACCGTTGGGCCCGGGACGGCGGGGCGGACGGCCGGGCCGAACGGGCGGCCCGGCCGGGCGTCCTGGGCGCGGGAGAGAATGTGGGATCCCGCTCCGATCGAGAGGCCCGGCGTGGAGACGACCGTCGCGGAGGACCGTGCCACCGCACCCGCCCGGAGAGCCGCCCGCCGGCTGGCACGGCTCCCCGACGGGCGCGGGCGGCAGGCGGCGGCCTGGTGCGCGGCACTCCTCCTGGCCGCGGTGAGCGTGGTGGTGGGCTGCCGGGCCGCCGACACCGACGGCATCACCCCGATCCCCCAGCTGCTGGCCTTCCTGCCCTGGCTGCTGCTCCCCGCCGGGCTCGGGCTGCTGCTCAGCGTGGTCGCCCGCTGGCCGCTGGGATGCGGCTGGGCGCTGACCGCCGCCGCGGTCACCGCCTGGTTCGTCCAGCCCTACGACAGCGGTCCCGCCCCCGCGCCGCGCGGCCCGGTCCTCGCCCATCTGCGGGTGCTGACCGCCAACCTGGAGTTCGGCGGCGCCACGGACGGGCTGCTGAACGCGCTGCGCCGGGAGCGGCCGGACCTCGTCTCGGTCCAGGAGTGCGACCGGCGCTGTGCGGCGGCGCTGCGCTCGGCCGACATCCGCGCGGCGTATCCGTACCGGAACGTGGTCACCGGCCGCCCCGCCCAGGGCTCGGCGATCCTCAGCCGCTTCCCGCTGGAGAACGGGAAGGGGCTGCCCGGTGAGCTGGCGATGCCCGGGGCGGTGGCGCGGATAGCCGGGCAGCGGCTGCGGGTGCAGGTCGCCCACCCCATGCCGCCGATGCCGGGCCAGCTGGGCATCTGGCGCGCCGAGTTGGGACGGCTGCGGAGCTACGCCGCCGAGCGGGGCGAGCACCCCACCCTGATCGCCGGGGACTTCAACGCGAGCCAGGACCATACCGCCTTCCGGGCCATTCTGGACACGGGGATGCGGGACAGCGCCCGCGCCGCGGGGCTTTCCCGGACGCCGAGCTGGCCGAGCGCCACCACCCCGGCACTGGGCACGCAGATCGATCACGTCCTGGTCAGCGACGCGCTGCGGCCGCGTACGGCCCGCTTCCTGGATCTGCCCGACACCGACCACCGGGCCCTGCTGGTCGAGCTGGATCTGCACCGGACCGGGCGCTGAGCGGCCTCGCTCAAGTCCGGTGCGGTTCGGTCGCGCCCCGAAGGGGGGCGGGGCTTGTGTCGATATGCGGCTTTCGCCGCGTGGGCGCGACGGCCACGACGCGACCGCAGACGCATGACGGCACCTCGCGGCACTTCCCGCGGAGCGCTGAGCGGCCGTCGTCAGCTCTCGCTCGGATCCCAGGAGTTGGCCAGCTCGAACGGATCGGGCTCCAAACCCGCCGTGGGCCAGCGCTGCTCGCGCTGCCACCGCTCGTTCTCCAGCGCCAGCGCGCTCCACAGCTGATTGAGCGGATGGGAGGCGTCGTAGTGGTCGCGCTCCCCGCGGCGGGTGAAGGCGCCGAGCAGCACCTCGAGTCGGGGCCCGGTGTCATTGACCAGTTCCACGGCGCGCAGCTCCCGACCCTGGGCGACGCGCGGATCGCCCGCGGCGTCCGCCACCCCCTTGGTCACCAGCATGCAGCCGCGCAGCAGCCCCGAACGCAGCAGCTCGAAGCCGTAGTTGACGGTGTCGATCTCGGCGGCGATATGCAGCTTGCCGCGGTAGTCGGCGCCGAACCAGGTGTGCAGTACCCCGTTCATCAGCCCGCTCGCCGAGATCACCAGTGGGACGGTGCGCAGCTCACCGGCCTCGACCGTCGGGCCGGGCAGCTCCTCCTCGGGCAGATTGGTGAGCAGCGAGACACCGTTGCGGCGCCACTCCATCACATCGAAGTCGCCGAGCTCATGGTCACCGCCGGGCCTGGTCACCACACTGCCGCAGACCAGATCCACCTCCTTGGCGCGCAGTTTGGCCAGTACGTCGCGGGTGCGGACATGGCCGACCTTGAGCTCGATACCGCGCTGCCGGAACTCCTCGGCCACCCGCTCCCCGGCACCCGCCAGATAGCCGAGGGTGAAGCGGGTGGTGCCCACCATCAGCGTTCGGCCGAGCCGCCGCCGTGACTCGTGGATCCCCTCCAGCCAGTCGCCGAGCGTGTCGCGCGCCAATGCGACGAGGGTTTCCCCGGTGCCGGTGAACAGCACGTCCTTGCCGCGCCCCTGCTTGAGGACCAGCGGTTCGCCGCACAGCTCACGGAAGTTGCGGTTCATGGTGTCGAGCTGCTTCTGCACACTCGACTGCTCCCGTCCCAGAACACGCGCCGCGCCCAAGGCCGTTCCGGCCTCGTGGACCACGATCAGCGTACGGAGCTGGTCCATGGTGGTGTCCATCAATGCGAGCGGGCTCTGCAGAAGCCTGCTCCGGCCGCCCGCGGACGGCGGTCCGAGCGCACCCGATCTCGCCATGTTTTCCCCCGCTTTCACTGTCCATCCTTTTTTCAGGACTGACGAGTTTAGTCACGGATCCCGACGGTTACTCGGCCTCGATATGCCCACGAAAGGGGACGCCCGTTATGAGCGCGAAAGGGCCCGATGTACGGAAGGTCAGGGCCGGGCATCACACAGTCGAGATCAGCCGGCCCGGAAAAGTGCTCTTCCCCGATGACGGAATCACCAAGTCCGATCTTGTCGATCACTATCGCGCGGTCGCCCGGCTCATGGTGCCGCAATTGCGCGGGCGCCCATTGATGATGGAACGCCATCCGGACGGAATCGGCGGAAAGCCGCTGATGCAGAAGAATGCCCCCGATTACTTTCCGGACTGGGTGCGCCGGGCCGTGCTGCCGAAAGAAGGCGGCGAGGTCACCCATGTGGTGTGCGACGGCAGCGCCACCCTCGTCTACCTCGTCGACCAGGCGTGTATCACCCCGCACCGCTGGCTCTCCCGCGCCGACCGTCCCGACCACCCCGACCGGCTGGTCTTCGACCTCGATCCGCCCGGGGAGTCCGGTTTCGAGGCGGTGCGGTGGGCGGCCCGGCGGGTGTGCGCACTGCTCGGCGACATCGGACTGCCCGGACAGCTGATGACCACCGGCTCACGCGGCCTCCATGTCGTCGTCCGGCTCGACCGCGGCGCGGACTTCGACACGGTGCGGACCTTCGCCCGGGACACCGCCGAAGTACTGGCCGCCCGCCACCCCGACCGGCTGACCACGGAGACCCGCAAGGCCAACCGGCGTGGCCGGCTCTACCTGGACATCCAGCGGAACGCGTACGCGCAGACGGCGGTGGCGCCCTACGCGGTGCGGTCACGGCCGGGCGCCCCCGTCGCCACACCGATCGACGCCGAGGAGCTCGACGACCCCGCGCTCACCGCCGACCGCTGGACGGTGCGGACCATCGGGGAGCGGCTGGAGAACGACCCCTGGGCCGGTACGGGCGCCAGGGGCCGTTCGCTGGGCGCCGCGCGCCGCCGACTCGAACGGCTGACCGCGGACGGCGGCTGAGCGGCTGAGCGGCCGAACGGCGGTAGGACGGCCGGGGTCAGACCCCGATGTTCCCGCCGTCGCGCCGCCAGACGCTGATCACCGACGGGCGGACCAGCTTGCCCGGCCCGTCCGGCCAGGTGGACTTGGGCTTCTCCACACTCGCCCCGTCCATCTCGCCCGGGTGCTGCACGGCCACCAGCACCCGCCGGTCCTGGACGATCGGACCGCAGGTCTCGGCACCGTTCGGCACGGTCAGGAACTGCTTGACCTCACCGCGGCGACGGCCCGCGGTGGCCACTCCGAACAGCCCGTCGTGGTTGCCCAGGGCATTGCCGTCCGTCGAGATCCACAGGTTGCCGTAGGAGTCGAAGGTCAGGTTGTCCGGACAGGAGATCGGGCTGACCTGGTCCTTCGGGAAGCCGCCGAAGTAGGTGGCCGGGTCCTCCGGGTCACCGCAGACCAGGAACAGCCGCCAGCCGAAGCGGCGGGAGGCCGGGTCGCCGCAGTGCTCGGTCAACTCCAGGATCTGACCGTGCTTGTTGCCGTTGCGCGGGTTCGCCTCGTCGACGGGTGCCTTGCCCTGCTTGCCCCGGTCGGTGTTGTTCGTCAGCGCGATGTACACCCGGCCGGTGCGCGGGCTCGGCTCGACGTCCTCGGGGCGGTCCATCTTCGTCGCGCCCACCTTGTCGGCGGCCATCCGCGTGAAGACGTACACCTCCTCGGCGGTCATCCCCTCCACGTGGGAGGTGTCGCCGCTCGCCAGCGGTATCCAGCGGCCGCTGCCGTCGAACTCGCCGTCCTCGGGCAGCTTCCCGGTGCCGTCGATCTCCGCGGCCGGGCTGTCACCGGTGAACTTGGCCACGTAGAGCGTGCCCTCGTCCAGCAGGGTGCGGTTGTGCTCGCGCGCGGCGCGGCTGGTGCCCTTCATCATGCGCTTGGCCGACACGAACTTGTAGAAGTAGTCGAACTTCTCGTCGTCGCCCATGTAGAGGACCGGGCGGCCGTCCTCGGTCAACCGGGGTTCGGCGGCCTCGTGCTTGAAGCGGCCCAGCGCGGTCAGCTTGCGCGGGGTCGAGTCCGGGTCGTACGGGTCGATCTCGATGACCCAGCCGAAGCGGTTGGACTCGTTGGGCTCCCGCGCCACGTCGAAGCGCTGGTCGAAACGCTCCCACTTGCGCTCGGACGCGGCACCGGCGATGCCGTAGCGCTTGAGGCGCGCGGCCGTCGTCGGGTCGGTCACCGAACCGCCGTTGGCGAAGTACTGGTTGAAGTTCTCCTCGCCCGACAGCACGGTGCCCCACGGGGTGATGCCACCGCCGCAGTTGTTCAGCGTGCCCAGGATGCGCCTGCCGGTCGGGTCGGCCGAGGTGCGCAGCAGCTTGCTGCCCGCCGCGGGGCCGGTGACCTCGAACGGCGTGGTTCCGGTGATCCGGCGGTTGAGCCGGTGGCGGTTGACGGCGGTCAGCTTCCCGAGCCGGCGGTCCTCCTGCGCCACCACCACGGACAGCCCGTGCGCGGCCCAGCCGATCTCGGCCTGCTCGCGGGTCGGGTTGTTCGCGTCGTACCCGGCGAACATCAGCACCTCGTCGGTGTACTCGTGGTTGACCACGAGCAGCTGCCGGTCCCGCTCGTGCGGAACGTCGAGGACGGCCATGTAGTCGTTGTTGTAACCGAACTGCCCCGCCTGCGCCCTGGCCGACTGATGGTCCGCGTCGAAGGCGGGCGCGCCGCGCAGGATCGGGTCGCCCCACCGGATGACGACGTTCTGGTCGTGGCCCTCGGTGACGACCACCGCGTCCTCGGTGTTCGGCGCGACCGGCGCGAAGCGCAGGCCTCGTGCCGCCCGTCCCTCGGCGGCGGTCGCCGAGGCCGACGGCGCCGCTCCGGCCTCGGCGGCCGACGCCTCCGGTGCCCGGCCGACCGCCGTGACACCGGTCGCGGCGGCCACGGTCACCACGGCGCCCGCCCGCAGCAGCGAACGGCGCGACGCGGCACCCGCGATGACGTCGCCCACGTACTCGTTGTCGCTGGTGTTCGGCACCTCGTGGAAACAGGCGTCACCGCAGCGGTACCGGCAAGTCAGCGCGGCACGACCGCCCGGATGAGCGCTGATGAGCGGCAGTAGCTTGCGCACGTCTTCCCCTCCGTAAGAGTGTCACGTAAGGCTTCTGGGGGACCCGCTCGCGCGGCCCGCACCGACATGACGTCGGAATCCTCTTTCGGCGTGAAGCTATGGGCGTAGAACCTCGGTGCGGCGTCGGGCTCGTGAACCATGAGTGAACGGCGGGCGACCGGAATCGGCGGAAGAAGGTGACCGAGCGGCCCGCTAGCCTTTCGGCACCACGGTCATGCACCGCCATGCACCGCACACGACACGTGAGAGGTATCTCCCATGGGCATACGGGACCTACTGCGCAAAGTTTTCGGACGCTCCCGCGCCACGACGGCGGACGACTCCGCCATGCCGGAGGCCGCAGTTGTCCCGGACACCCAGCCCGGGGAAACGGAGGCCGTCTCGGCTGAGGGCGCCGAGACGGCCGAGGCGGCTGAGGCCGGGACCGGGGCCGAGGCGGCTGAGGCCGGGGCCGGGGCCGGGGCAGAGGCGCCGGGCGAGCCCGCCACGACGGCCGTAGCGGTCGAGGAGCCCGAGCCCCAGCCCGAGCCCAAGACCCCGGCCCCGCGGCCCGCCGGCGACGACACCCCGCCGGACCCGGCCTTTGCCGAACCGCTGAAGACGCTGGACGAAATCCTGGGCTCCCCCTCGCCCGCCCCGGAGGCGAAGTCGGACACGTCCGCCGCCGATGCGGACACGTCCGCCGGCGAGGCGGAGGCGGCAGCCGACGAGGCGGAGGCGGCAGCCGACGAGGCACCCGCCGCCGCTGTGGCAGACGAGCCCGAGCCCGCGGAGGCGGCGGCCGAAAGCGCCGCCGCCACCCCGGAGCCCGAGGCTGCCGCCGGGGCGGAAGAAGCCGAGGCCCCGGCCAAGCCGAAGGCCAAGGCCGACGAGAAGCCCGCCCCGGCGGCTGAACCGCAGGCCGACACCGCCGCTGAGGCGGAGCCCGAGGCCGCGGCCGAGGCGAAGCCGGAGAGCAACGAGCCGGAGGCCGCGGCCGACGACACGGCGGACACCGCCGCAGCCGAGGCGACGGCGAAGGCGGAGCCCGCCCAGGCGGAAGGGGCCAAGGCCCCGGCCAAGACGAAGGCGAGGGCCAAGGCCACCAAGGCGAAGGCCGTCGCGGCGGCCAAGGCGGAGCCGGACGTTCCAGCAGAAGAGGCCCCTGCCGAAGCGAAGGCCGACGCCAAGGCAGAGCACTCGGCCGTGGGGGCCGAGCGGGTGCGGGAGAACGCTCCTGAGCTGGTCGGGTTGTACACCGCCGCCGGAGAGGCGATCGAGAAGCAGGGCATCAGCGGCACGCGTGCCGTCGTCTACCTGGTCCTCGACCGGTCCGGGTCGATGCGGAACTACTACAAGGACGGCACCGTCCAGCACCTCGCGGACCAGGCCGTGGCCCTCTCCGCACACCTCGGTGGTGCCGCCGGCGGCACCGGCACGGTCCCCGTCGTGTTCTTCTCCACCGACATCGACGGCACCGCCGAGCTCGACCTCGCCAACCACTCCGGCCGCATCGAGGAGTTGCACGGTGCGCTCGGCCACATGGGGCGGACGAACTACCACACGGCGATCGACGCGGTCATCGACCACTACAAGAAGTCCGGCGCCACCGACCCCGCGCTCGTGATCTTCCAGACCGACGGTGCCCCCACCGGGAAGCCCGCCGCGGAGAAGGCGCTGTGCGCGGCGGCCGGGCTGCCGCTGTTCTGGCAGTTCATCGCGTTCGGCGACCCGGAGGCGAAGGGCTTCGACTTCCTCCGCAAGCTGGACACGTCGGCCGCGCTGGCCGTGCCGGAGAAGCGGGCCGTGGACAACACGGGCTTCTTCCACGCCGGGCTCGACCCGCGCGCGGTGGCCGACGCGGAGGTGTTCACACAGCTGGTGCGGAAGTTCCCGGACTGGCTCAAGGAGGCGCGGACGGCAGGCGCCGTCAAGGGCTGACGCAGGTCACGCACCCGGTAGCGGGGGGCTGTCCGCGGCGGGAAAACACCCGCGCGGGTGGCCCCCTGCGCTCGGATACGATATGGGCAGCTCGTAAAGGACAACGTCACCCACTCCATGCTCCCGGCCGACGTCTACTCCCGCTATATGCGCCAGCGCGGCCATGACGTGCTCTACATCTGTGCCACCGATGAGCACGGCACCCCGGCCGAGCCGGCCGCCAAGGAGGCGGGGCTGCCGGTGGACGAGTTCTGCGCCCAGCAGCATGACGCGCAGAAGGCGATCTACGACGGCTTCGGGCTCGCGTTCGACTACTTCGGCCGGAGCTCCTCCGAGCAGAACGTGCAGATCACCCAGACCATCGCCCGCGAGCTGAAGGCGAACGGCTTCATCGAGGAGCGCTCGATCCGTCAGGTGTACTCCAACGCCGACGGCCGCTTCCTCCCCGACCGCTACATCGAGGGCACCTGCCCGCACTGCGGCTACGACAAGGCCCGCGGCGACCAGTGCGAGAACTGCACCCGGGTGCTGGACCCGACCGATCTGATCGACGCGCGCTCGGCGATCAGCGGCAGCAGCGATCTGGAGGTGCGGGAGACCAAGCATCTGTTCCTGCTCCAGTCCACGCTGGCCGAGGAGGTCGGCGCCTGGGTCGACGAGCACGGCAAGCACTGGCCGACGCTGGCGTCCTCGATCGTCCGCAAGTGGCTGCCGAGGGGCTCCAGGACCGGTCGATCACCCGCGACCTGGACTGGGGCGTGCCGGTTCCGGCGGGCACAAGGCCTTCAACTGGCTGACGTACTACGGCGGCAAGTTCTCCACCTCGCAGAAGCGCGGTGTATTCACCGACGCGGCGCTGGAGCTGCTGCCCGCCGACTAGTGGCGCTACTTCCTGATGGCCAACGCCCCGGAGTCCGACGACACCTCGTTCACCTGGGAGCACTTCTCCGCCACCGTCAACAAGGATCTGGCCGACACCCTCGGCAACTTCGTCAACCGGGTGCTGTCCTTCTCCCGCAAGCGGTTCGGCGACGAGGTCCCGGCGGGGAAGGCCGCCGGTGAGGCCGAGGAGCGTCTCAACGAGGAGATCGCGCGGCTGCTCGCGGAGTACGAGGAGCACATGGACGCGCTCCAGTTCCGCAAGGCGGCGGCGCTGCGCGCCCTGTGGAGCGCGGGCAACTCCTACCTGGAGGAGAAGGCCCCCTGGCTGGAGATCAAGACCGACCAGGAGGCCGCGGCCCTCACCCTGCGCACCGCGATGAACCTGATCCACCTCTACGCGATCGTCTCGGAGCCGTTCATCCCGCCCTCCGCGAGGGCCATGCGGTCGGCGTTCGCGCTGACCGACGACACCGCGCCGTGGGTGGGCCAGGAGGAGGCCAGGGCGCTGGCGTCGGTCCCGGCGGGCACCGCCTTCACCGTCCCCCCGGTGCTCTTCGCGAAGATCACCGAAGATGACCTGGAGTCCTACCGGGAGCGGTTCGGCGGCGCGGAGCAGCCGACGGCGTAAGCCCCTGGACCCGTGTGCCCCCGGCGGGGCGCGGGGCCCCGTTGAGCGCCCGGCAACCGTTCGTTTAGTCCCTCCGATGACCCTGTGAGTCCACACCACGGGGAAGTCGAGGAACACAGTGCCGGACGCACGGGTCACGGTGACGGTCCACGGCCCCGACCCGCTCTCGCGGGCCGGGGTCGTCCGCCATCTCCAGCATCAGCCCGCCGTCGAGCTGATCACCGGTGACGAGTCCCCCGCCACCGTGGCCGTCATGCTCGCCGAACGTCTCGACGACGTGGCCGGGGCCGAGCTGCGCCATCTGGTGCGCGGCGGTGCGCAGCGGGTGGTACTGGTCGCGGGCGAGCTGCGGGAGACCGAGCTGATGGCGGTGATGGAGTACGGCGTACGGGCGGTGCTGTGGCAGCACCGCACCACGCCCAGGCGGCTGCTGCGCGCGGTGCTCCGGGCGGCGCGTACGGAGGAGCGCGGCGAGCCGTGCGGGGTGGACCGGCGGCTGTCGGAGCCCGGTGTCCACAGCTAGCGCGTCAGCCAAGGTTTGCCCGGCAGCGAGGCGTCCTGGTGCGTGCGATCGCGAGGCGGCGGGGACGCCCTCGTCGTGGGCCTGCTCGGGCTTTCGGCCAACGCAGCGAGAGGGGGCACCTCCCAGCGGTAGCTGGGGGAGCGTGCCAGGGCGGCGAGCGGAGCGAACCTCGGCTGACGCGGCACCAGGCCCTGTCCTGCTCAGCGGGCGAGGGACGCGGAGTCGCCCATCACCACCACCGGATGGCGCCGCGGATCCAGGGTCAGCAGCAGGTTCTTCATGTTCTTCCGGGAGAGGCTGACACAGCCCTGGGTGGGCCCGCCGTGGTCCACGTGGAGCCAGATGCCGCCGCCCCGGTTCCAGCCCATCGGGCGGACCGGATCGAGCGGTGAGACGCCCGCCCGCCGGTTGTAGTTGATGGCCACCACATAGCCGAAGGACCCGGACAGCGGCTCGCCCTCGGAGCCGGAGCCATGGATGGTGAAGGCCCTCTTGGCGTGGTGGTAGGGGAGCGCTGTGCCGGGGTCCTTGCGTCGCCCGCCCGCGTCGGTGAGCCCGAAGACGCCGATCGGGGAGCGTAGATCGCCCTGGTGGTGACGGTCGGTCCAGCCGCGTAGCCCGTTGTGGGCCATCCAGGAGGCTCCGGCCCGCCAGGCCGCGCCCGCGTCGCCCGTACCGCGCCGGGTGCCGTGGTTCTCCTCGTCCGCCTCCACCCGCTCGTAGAGCACCGCGGTGGAGAGGGAGGAGTTCCGGCCGGTGCCGCTGACGACCACCACCTGGTCGGAGTCGTCCGGCAGTTCGGCCCGGGTCCGCGGCCCGAGCCCGGGCAGTTCCCGGGTCAGTTCGGGTGCGGCGGCGGCACGGGCCGCGAAGCTGACCGGGCCGCCCCGCCCGGGGTGGTGGGCGTTCGCGGGCTCACGTGCCGCCCCGGGTCCGGACGGCGCGCCGTCCGTGAAGGTGTCCGGTGCGCCGGGGTGGCCGGGGGATCCCCTGTGACCGCCGTCCGCGTCGCATCCGGTCAGCGGCACTGCCGACAGGAGGAGGGCGGCGGCGGTCAGCGCGCCCGCGGCCCTCCGTCCGGTCCGTGTCCGCACCCTCATAGAGCTCTTCACACTTGAAGAACCCGCTGGGGTGCCGGAGTGGTTGCCTCGCTACTCCGCGGGCTTCTCCGCCCGGCCCTCGGCCTGCTGGTCGTCCTTCTTCGCGGCCTGCTTGATCTGCGGCTTGCGGATCGACAGGTGCAGCTCCCGCAGCCGGGCCTCGTCCACCTCGCTGGGCGCGCCCATCAGCAGGTCCTGGGCGTTGCCGTTGAGCGGGAAGGCGATGGTCTCGCGGATGCTGGGCTCGTCGGCCAGCAGCATGACGATGCGGTCGACGCCGGGGGCGATGCCACCGTGCGGCGGGGCGCCGAAGTGGAACGCGCGGAGCATTCCGCCGAACTCGCGCTCGACCTCCTCGCGGGAGTAGCCCGCGATCTCGAACGCCTTGAACATGACCTCCGGCTCATGGTTCCGGATGGCGCCCGAGGACAGCTCGGTGCCATTGCAGACGATGTCGTACTGCCAGGCAAGGATGTCCAGCGGGTCCTTGGTCTCCAGGGCCTCCAGACCGCCCTGCGGCATGGAGAACGGGTTGTGGGAGAACTCGATCTGCCCGGTGTCCTCGTTCCGCTCGAACATCGGGAAGTCCACGATCCAGCAGAAGCGGAAGACGTCCTCTTCGAAGTGACCGGTGCGCTTGGCGGCTTCGACCCGCACCGCGCCCATGATCTTGGAGACCTCGTCGTAGTCGCCCGCGCCGAAGAAGACCGAGGTGCCGGGCTTGCCCTCGACCTCGGCGATCAGCTTCTCGACGTCCTCGTCGGTGAGGAACTTGGCGATCGGGCCGGTCAGCTTGGAGTCCTCGCCGATCCGGACCCAGGCGAGCCCCCTGGCCCCGTGCAGAACCGCGAACTCGCCCATCTGGTCGAAGAACTTCCGCGGCTGGTCGGCGGTGTCCGGCACGGCCAGGGCGCGGACGTGCTTGTCGGCGAACGCCTTGAAGCCGGAGCCCGCGAAGACATGGCTGACGTCCCTGAGCTCCAGCTGGGCCCGCAGGTCCGGCTTGTCGGAGCCGTACTTCAGCATCGCCTCGCGGAACGGGATCCGCGGGAACGGCGAGGTCACATGGCGGCCGCCGCCGAACTCCTCGAAGAGCTCGGTCATGACCTTCTCGATGACCTCGAAGACGTCCTCCTGCTCGACGAAACTCATCTCGACGTCGAGCTGGTAGAACTCGCCCGGCGAGCGGTCGGCACGGGCGTCCTCGTCGCGGAAGCAGGGCGCGATCTGGAAGTAGCGGTCGAAGCCCGCGATCATCAGCAGCTGCTTGAACTGCTGCGGGGCCTGCGGCAGCGCGTAGAACTTGCCGGCGTGCAGCCGGGACGGGACCAGGAAGTCGCGCGCGCCCTCGGGGGAGGTGGCGGACAGGATCGGGGTCGCCATCTCGTTGAAGCCCTGGGCGGTCATCTTCTGCCGGATCGCGGCGATCACGGCGGAGCGCAGCATGATGTTGCGGTGCATCCGCTCACGGCGCAGGTCCAGGAAGCGGTACTCCAGCCGCCGCTCCTCGTTCACCCCGTCGTCGGGGAAGACGGTGAAGGGCAGCGGGTCGGCGGCGCCCAGCACCTCGACACCGGTGACCTCGACCTCGATCTCACCGGTCGGCAGCTCGGGGTTGACGTTGTCCGCGCCGCGGGTGATCACCCGGCCGTCCACCCGGACGACGGTCTCCTTGGTGAGGGAGCTGAGCGCCTCGTTGGCCGGGGTGTCGGGACGGACCACCAGCTGGACCAGGCCGTAGTGGTCACGGAGATCGATGAAGAGGATGCCGCCCAGGTTCCGTCGATTGTGCAGCCAGCCGGAGAGCCGGACGTCGGTGCCGACGTCAGCGGCGCGGAGCTGACCACAGGTGTGGGACCGGTACCGATGCATCATTCATCCAAGTCGTGTGATCGGGAGGCGTGCGTACCCTCGGGAGCTTCTGGGCAAGCCTACCGGCGCTCGGACCCTCACTGGTAAGCGCTCGGAAAATGCCCATAAGGTAGTGCAATGCGCACCGAGGACCTCCTGGCCGCCATGGCGACCGGTCTGTGGCGCTGGGACAGTGTCTCGGGCGCCGTCTCCTACGACGCCGAAGCGGCCCGGCTGGTGGGGCTCCCCGCCGAGGCCGTCACCGTCTCGCAGGCCGCCGCCCGCGCTCGCTTCCACCCCGCGGACTGGCTGGAGGTCAAGGCCACCGTGCTGTTGGCGCTGGCCGAGGGCAGCCTCGCCGAGGCCCGGCTGCGCGTGGTGGACGAGAAGGGCACGGTGCTGCGGACCGTGCGCACCCGGACCCGGCCGGTGTCCCGCGGCGGCAGCGACGACGGCTACTACCTGCTCGGCACCCTCCAGGAGGTTCCCGAGCCGCTGCCCGGCACCGCCGCGGTGGGCGCACCGGTCACCGGTGACTGGCGGCGCAACCGCGAGGCGTTCCTGCTGGACGCGGGGCGGGCGCTGGCCGAGGCGATGTCCACCGCCGAGGTGCTGCGGGTGGCCGCCGGGCTGTCCATGCCCGGTTTCTCGCCGGACGGGCTGGCGGTCTTCGGCGTCGCGGGCGACCGGATCTCGGTGATCGGCCGGCACGGGCCGCGGGCGGGCGCCGAGCACGCCTCCGGTGACCTGCCCGTGGACCACGACGCGCCCGCCGCCGAGGTGGTCCGCACCGGACGGGCGGTCTATCTGCCCTCGCCGGACCACTACCGCGAGCGCTTCCCGACCGCCTGGCCGCTGGCCCGGTCCCGCCGCCGGCACTCCTGGGCCTATCTGCCGCTGATCGTCGCGGGGCGGACCATCGGCGCCTGGATGGCCGGATTCGCTCATCCGGTGTCGTTCGCGCCCGACGAGCGTTCGGTGCTGACCACGATCGCCCGGATGCTCGCCCAGGCACTGTCCCGTACCGCGCTCCAGGAGACCGAGCGTGAGCTCGCGGACGGGCTCCAGCGCTCGATGCTGCCCGCCCGCAAGCCCGACATCCCGGGGCTCGCGGTGGCCGCGCGCTATGTGCCCACCGGCGGTGGGCTCCAGGTCGGGGGCGACTGGTACGACGTGATCGCGCTGCCCTCGGGTCGCACCGCGCTGGTGATCGGCGATGTGCAGGGCCACGATGTGCGGGCCGCCGGGATCATGGGGCAGCTCAGGATCGCGGTGCGCGCCTACGCCTCCGAGGGGCACCACCCGGACGCGGTGCTCTCCCGCGCCTCCCGCTTTCTCGCCGGGCTCGCCGACACCGGCGGACCGGGCGCCGACGACGGCTGGGATCCGCGGTTCGCGACCTGTCTGTACATGGAGGTGGATCCGGTCGCGGGCACGCTGGACATCGCCCGCGCCGGTCATCACGACCCGGCGGTGCGGCTGGCGGACGGCACGATGGTGGTGCGGCCGACGGCGGGCGGGCTGCCGCTGGGGATCGACCCGGACAGCGACTACCCCACCACCCGGGTGGTGCTGGAGCCGGGCGAGACGCTGCTCATGTGCACCGACGGGCTGATCGAGACCGGCGGGCACGACCTGGGGACCGGCTGGGACCGGATCCGGGAGGTCTTCGAGCGGCCCACCCCTCAGACCGGGGAGCCCGACGGGCCCGGCGGCGGGGACGACCTCGAATTGCTGGCCGAAGCCCTGGTGCAGGCCGTGCACGGGCCGCCGGCCCACCGCTCCACCGGCCCGCTCGCCGGCCGCCGCGAGGACGACACGGCCCTGCTGCTGATCCGGCGCGAGGCGGAGGTGTGCCTGGTCGGGCCGGGCTCGGCGCCGGTGCGGCGCACCGCGGTCACCCTCGCTCAGGCCGAGCCGGAGCGGATAGCCGGCGCCCGGCAGCAGCTGCGCGACATGCTGCACGACTGGACGGACCGGGACCAGGTGGAGTCGGCGGTGCTGCTGCTCACCGAGACGGTCACCAATGTGCTGGTGCACACCGACGGCGACGCCCTGCTGGTCGCCGAGGTCAGCGGGCGGCGCGGGACCCGGCGGCTGCGCCTCGACGTGGCCGACAGCAGTGACGAACTGCCGCACCGCCGCCGCCCGGGCGAGCTGGCCTCCTCGGGGCGCGGGCTGCTGCTGATGGAGATGCTGGCCGACGCGTGGGGGGTGGACCCCCGGGGCGACGGCAAGTGCATCTGGTTCGAGCTGCACGAGAAGGCGCCGGAGGGGCCGGAGGGGCTGCCCCCGCCGCGTAGCGGGCCTCAGCTCTCGTAGCGGGCCTCAGCTCTCGTAGCGGGCCCGGCTCTCGTAGCGGCTCTCAGCTCTCGTCGGCGGGTATGGAGCCGAGCCGTCCGGCCTGGAAGTCCTCGACCGCCTGGGCCAGCTCCGCACGGGTGTTCATCACGAACGGCCCGTAGTGCATCATCGGCTCACGGATCGGCTGCCCACCGAGCAGCACCAGCTCGAAGTTGGGGCTGCGCGACTCCTGGGCGGCGTCGGCCCGTACGGTCAGCGCGTCACCGTCGCCGAAAACCACCGTCTGGCCGGTGCGGAACGGCCGTCGCTCCGGGCCCGCGGTACCGCGTCCGGCCAGTCCGTAGGCGAGGGCGTTGAAGCCGGGATTCCACGGCAGGGTCAGCTCGGCGCCGGGATTGAGCGACACATGCAGCATGGTGACCGGGGTGTGGGTGATGCCCGGTCCCCGGTGGCCGTCGATCCCGCCCGCGATCAGCCTCAGCAGGGCGCCGCCGTCGGCGGAGGTCAGCAGTCGGACCTTGCCGCCGCCGATGTCCTGGTAGCGCGGCGGCATCATCTTGTCCTTGGCCGGAAGGTTCACCCACAGCTGGAGCCCGTGGAAGAGTCCGCCGCGGGCCACCAGTGCCTCCGGCGGGGCCTCGATGTGGAGCAGCCCGGAACCCGCGGTCATCCACTGGGTGTCGCCGTCGTTGATCGTGCCGCCGCCGCCGTGGGAGTCCTGGTGCACAAAGGTGCCGTCGATCAGATAGGTGACGGTCTCGAAGCCGCGGTGCGGGTGCCAGGGGGTGCCCTTGGCCTCCCCGGGCGCGTACTCCACCTCGCCCATCTGGTCCATCATGATGAACGGGTCGAGGTGCTGGTAGTCGATGCCCGCGAAGGCGCGCCGGACCGGGAAACCCTCGCCCTCGAAGCCGCTGGGCGCGGTGGAGACGGCGAGCGCGGGACGGTGCCGCGCCTCGGCCGGTGCCGCGACACGGGGCAGGGTCAGCGGGTTCTCTACGGTCACTGCGGGCATGACGGCCTCCTCGGTCGTTCATCGTTCAACTTAATTGAAGGATGAACAACCCGCAAGAGCGCCTTTCTGCCGTACTAGCCGTACATCCGCCGCATCGCGAAGTCGACCATCTGTTCGACCGCCTTGGCGTCGAAGACCATCCGGTGCTCGCCCTCCATGTCGAGGACGAAGCCGTAGCCGGTCGGCAGCAGATCGATCACCTCGGCACCGGTGATGACGAAGTACTTGGACTCCTTGCCCGCATACCGCCGCAGCTCCTTGAGCGAGGTGAACATGGGGATCACCGGCTGCTGGGTGTTGTGCAGGGCGAGGAAGCCGGGGTTGTCACCGCGCGGACAGTAGACCTTGGAGCTCGCGAAGATCTGCTGGAAGTCCTCCGCCGACATCGAGCCGGTGGTGAAGGCACGCACCGCGTCGGCCAGCGACGGCGGCGACGGCTCGGGGTACAGCGGCTGCTCGCCGTAGCCGGCACCCGGCTGTGGGTGGTGCGACAGCGGCGGCTGCTGTTGCGGCGGAGGTGGCGGGGCGGCGTAACCCTGCCCTGCGCTCGCGTTCTGGTCGTAGCCGTACATACGCCGAAGCGTACTGAGTCACAGTTGACCCTTTGAGGGTTGCCCTTTATTACCCACGGGTAGCATCATGGCGACTGAGATCGCATCGATACGCATTACGCCGGAGGTCCCTGCCTCCCGAGCCTTACGGAGCCGTCGCCATGGGGCACTACAAGTCGAATCTCCGCGACATCGAGTTCAACCTCTTCGAGGTGCTCGGCCGCGACAAGCTGTACGGCACCGGTCCGTTCGCGGAGATGGACGTCGAGACCGCGAAGAGCGTGCTCGCCGAGATATCCCGGCTCTCCGAGAACGAGCTGGCCGACTCCTACGCCGACTCGGACCGCAACCCGCCGGTCTTCGACCCGGCCACGCACACCGCGCCGATACCCGAGTCGTTCAAGAAGAGCTACCAGGCGTACATGGACGCCGAGTGGTGGCGCCTGGGCGTGCCGGAGTCGCTGGGCGGCACCGCCTGCCCGCGCTCGCTGCTGTGGGCCTCCGCCGAGACCATCCTGGGGTCCAACACCCCGATCTGGATGTACGCTTCCGGCCCGGCCTTCGCCGGTGTGCTCCATGACGAGGGCACCGAGGAGCAGTTGAAGGTCGCTCAGCTGATGGTGGACAAGCAGTGGGGTTCCACCATGGTGCTGACCGAGCCGGACGCCGGTTCGGACGTGGGCGCCGGCCGCACCAAGGCGGTCCAGCAGGAGGACGGCAGCTGGCACATCGACGGGGTGAAGCGCTTCATCACCTCCGGTGAGCACGACCTCTCCGAGAACATCATCCACTTCGTGCTGGCCCGGCCCGAGGGCGCGGGCCCCGGCACCAAGGGTCTGTCGCTGTTCATCGTCCCCAAGTACGACTTCGACTGGGAGACCGGTGAGCTCGGCGAGCGCAACGGCGTCTACGCCACCAACGTCGAGCACAAGATGGGTCTGCGGGTGTCCAACACCTGTGAGCTGACCTTCGGCGCCGGCCGCCCGGCCAAGGGCTGGCTGCTGGGCGAGAAGCACGACGGCATCCGCCAGATGTTCAAGATCATCGAGTTCGCGCGGATGATGGTCGGCACGAAGGCCATGGCCACCCTCTCCACCGGCTACCTGAACGCGCTGGAGTACGCCAAGGAGCGGGTGCAGGGCGCCGACCTGGCGGCCTTCACCGACAAGACCGCCCCGCGGGTCACCATCACCCACCACCCGGACGTGCGCCGCTCGCTGATGACGCAGAAGGCGTACGCGGAGGGCCTGCGCTCCCTCGTCCTCTACACCGCCTCCGTCCAGGACGAGATCCTGGTCAAGGAGACCGCGGGCGAGGACGCCTCCGACGCGCACGGTCTCAACGACCTGCTGCTGCCCATCGTCAAGGGCTACGGCTCGGAGAAGGCGTACGAGCAGCTCGCCCAGTCGCTCCAGACCATCGGCGGCTCCGGCTACCTCCAGGAGTACCCGCTGGAGCAGTACATCCGGGACGCCAAGATCGACACCCTCTACGAGGGCACCACGGCGATCCAGGGCCAGGACTACTTCTTCCGCAAGATCGTCCGGGACCAGGGCAAGTCGCTGACCGTCCTCTCCGAGGAGATCAAGAAGTTCCTGGCCGAGGCCGCCGGCGGCGAGGAGCTGGCCCCGGCCCGCGAGCGGCTCGCCCAGGCCGCGGTGGACCTGGAGGCGATCGTCGGCACCATGCTCACCGACCTGGCCGCCACCGAGCAGGACGTCTCGTCGATCTACAAGGTCGGTCTGAACTCCACCCGGCTGCTGCTGGCCTCCGGTGACGTGATCATCGGCTACCTGCTGCTCAAGGGCGCCGCGATCGCCGCCGAGAAGCTGGGCACCGCCTCCGCGAAGGACACCTCCTTCTACCAGGGCAAGATCGCGGCCGCGAAGTTCTTCGCCAACGAGGTCCTGCCGGGCGTCTCCGTCCAGCGTGCGCTGGCCGAGTCCGTCGACAAGGGTCTGATGGACCTGGACGAGTCCGCCTTCTGATCCCTCGGTGGCGCTGACTCACAGAGCCTGAGCGAAGCCGTCCAGCGACGACAGGAAGCCGGCCGTCCCCTCGATGGGGGCGGCCGGCTTCCTGTCGTCGCCGCTCCCCGGCGCCGGTCGCCCGCTACCGCTCCTCGTCGGGCCGCTGCTCGCGCAGCGCCCGTTCCACCTCTTCCCACGCCTGGCGGCGGATCTCCTCGCCCTCGGCGAGGAGCTCCTCGACGGACGCGCTCCCGCCGCCGGGCGGACGGGGCCGTGCCCTCAGCTTGGCCAGCAGATCCCGGCACGCCTCGTCCTCGGTGGCGAACCGGCTCGTGTCCCGGTCCACCGAGCGCTCCCGCAGCCCGGTCGTCCAGCCGCCGTCCGGCGCGGGCCGGAGGAAGTAGTAGGCGTCCGGCTGGACCGGGATGTCATGCGCTCCCGGGATGTCGTACAGCGCGTCCGGCACCTGGTCCTCGTGGAGGACACGGATCAGTTCCCATCGGTCCACGCGAACCAGCATCCGCCGTCAGTTGAGCGGGGTCAGGTTCCCCGCCGCGACGAGCTGGGGGATCGAGGGGCCGGTCAGGTACTGGAGCCCCTGTCCCGGCTGGCCGAACCAGGGCCGGATCGGACCGGCCTCCACCAGGAAGGGCTTGGTGACCCGGTAGAGGTGGTAGCCGAACGGGTAGTCCGGGTCGAGGGTGTTGAGGTTGCCCGGCGGCAGCGCACGCTCGGTGTAGGGCGTACCGGCCGGGGCGAGGAAGTGGCCGAAACCGCTGCCGAAGAGGTCCACCTTCTGCCCGGCCCTCAGGGTGACGGTGGTCTTCAGCGGCTCACCGTTGAGCAGTGTCCAGCCGTCCGGGTACGGGTACCACCAGCCGCCCGTCCGCTCGTTCCAGTAGCAGTCCAGGAAGGCGGCGGAGGAGCGATAGCCGTCCAGCCGCTGGTAGCCCTCCAGCATCCGGCCGATCGCGCCGGTGCGGGGCAGATAGGCCGGGCCCAGCCGCCAGTCGCCCTGGAAGTACCGCTGCTGCGCGGGGCCGGGGGCCATGTTGGTCCCCCCGACGCGGTCCCTCGTCGGACACGGCACGGGGCGGCTGCTCCCGCTGCTCGGACGGCTGCCCGTGGAGTGCTGATCGGACGGGGTACCGGCCGGTGCGGCCGGGACCAGCCCCATGGCGACGAACCCGGCGGCAGGCTGCGCCACGGCCGAACCACCGCTGCACAGCAGCAGCAGCGAGCCCAGGACAACGAGGACGTGTCGAAGAACGCGCATCCGGTCTTTCCCCTTGCGTGCGACTCAGTACGAGGGAGCGGTCACGGGGAATATCGGCGTATTTGCCGGACTCATAGCCTTAGCTGACGTGCTTTCATCAGATCGGCGCAACGCGACCCCACGAATGGATCCGGCGGCCGCACCCCGGCCGCGGGGCCGGTCCGAATCTATGCTGAGCACATGAGCGCACACCCCGGCATCGACCGCGGCCACACCGATGACCTGATGGCCTTCCTCCGCGCCAGCCCATCGCCGTACCACGCGGTGGGGAATGCCGCTCAGCGCCTGGAAAAAGCGGGTTTCCGACAGGTCGAGGAGACCGCAGCCTGGGACGGTGCGGCGGGCGGGCGGTTTGTGCTGCGGGGTGGGGCGATCATCGCGTGGTACGTACCGGAGGGGGCGAGCCCGTCCACTCCGTACCGGATTGTGGGCGCTCACACCGACTCTCCCAATTTGCGGGTCAAGCCGATTCCGGACACCGGAGCGCACGGCTGGCGCCAGATCGCCGTCGAGATCTACGGCGGCGCCCTCCTCAACACCTGGCTCGACCGCGACCTCGGCCTCTCCGGCCGGATCACCCTCAGAGACGGCTCGCACCGGCTGGTCACCGTCGACCGCCCGCTGCTGCGGGTGCCCCAGCTCGCCGTGCACCTGGACCGGGCCGTCAACAGCGAGGGCCTCAAGCTGGACAAGCAGCGCCACATGACGCCGATCTGGGGCCTGGGCGAGGTCGAGGAAGGCGATCTGATCCGCTTCGTCGCCGACGAGACCGGGGTCGCGGCCGATGAGATCGGCGGCTGGGACCTGATGGTGCACAGCGTCGAACCGCCCGCCTACCTCGGGCGTGACCGCGAACTGGTGGCCGGTCCCCGGATGGACAATCTGCTGTCCGTGCACGCCGGTACGGCCGCGCTGGTCGCCGCCGCAGCCCACCCCGACCTCGACGCCATCCCCGTGCTCGCCGCCTTCGACCACGAGGAGAACGGCAGCCAGTCCGACACCGGCGCCGACGGCCCGCTGCTCGGCAATGTCCTGGAGCGCTCGGTCTTCGCGCGCGGCGGCGGCTACGAGGACAAGGCGCGCGCCCTCGCGGGCAGCTTCTGCCTCTCCTCCGACACCGGGCACGCCATCCACCCCAACTACGCCGAGCGCCATGAGCCCGGCCACCACCCGCGCCCCAACGGCGGCCCCATCCTCAAGGTCAACGTCAACCAGCGCTATGCCACCGACGGCTCCGGGCGGGCCGTCTTCGCCGCCGCCTGCGAGCGCGCCGGGGTGCCCTGGCAGAGTTTCGTCTCCCACAACTCCATGCCGTGCGGCACCACGATCGGCCCGATCACCGCCGCCCGCCACGGCATCTCCACCGTCGACATCGGCGTGGCGATCCTGTCCATGCACTCGGCGCGCGAGCTGTGCGGGGCACAGGACCCCAGGCTGCTCGCCAAAGCGCTGACCGCATTCCTGGAGGGCTGAGTGCACTTCTCCCTGCTGGGCCCCGTGACGGTGACCACCGGCCCCCCGGCAGCGGCCGTCGAGGTCCCGCTGGGGGCGGCCAAACGGCGCAGTGTGCTCGCCATGCTGCTGCTGCGGCCCAACTCGACCGTCTCCATGGAGCAGTTGACCGCCAGTCTGTGGGAGGACGAGCCGCCCGCCCACGCCAAGACCGTCATCCAGGGACATGTCTCCCGGCTGCGCGCGGTCCTGGCCGAGCACGGCGCCGGTGACCTGGGCGTCGAACTCACCACCCACGGCTCCGCCTATCTGCTGCGGCTGCCCGAAGGGCTGGTCGACGCCCAGCGCTTCGACCACCTGGTCTCCAGCGCCCAGCCGGAGGCCGCCCCGGCCGACGCCGTCCAGCTGCTGAGCCAGGCACTCGGGCTGTGGCGCGGCCCGGCACTGACGGGGACGGTGGCCAGCCCGCCGTTCGCCGCCGCGGCCCACGCCCTGGAGGAACGGCGGCTGACCGCGGTGGAGGCGCTGGCCCGGGCGTACGGGGCGCTCGGCGAGCACGACAGGGCCGCGGGTGTACTGCACCCCGCCGCCCTCGCCCAGCCGCTGCGGGAGGGGCTGATCGCGGATCTGATGCTGGCGCTGTACCGCACCGGGCGGCAGTCCGACGCGATCGCCTGGTTCCACCGCACCCGGGAGCTGCTCGCCGACGACCTGGGAGTCGACCCGGGGGAGCGGCTGACCGGCGCGTACCAGGAGATCCTGCGGGCCGGACCGGGGGCGGACGCGGGGCGCGGCGCCACCGACGGCCCGGCCCACGCCGCGGTCCAGCCGGTGCCCGCGACCCCCGCGCACCCGGTCGCCGCCCCCGCGGCGGCCACGGGGGCGCCGGTGCCCGAACTGCTCCCCCGGCCCCCGGCCGGGTTCCTCGGGCGCACCGAGGAGCTGACGGAGCTGTCCCGGCTGGCGCTGCCCGCCGAAGAGGACCGCGGCTACGGCGGCGCCCCCGGCGGCTTCCCGCCCGAGGGCGGCATCACACTCGTCACCGGACCCGCCGGGGTCGGCAAGACCGGTCTCGCGGTGCACTGGGGCCACACGTACGCCGGCGCCTTCCCCGACGGGCGGCTCTTCGCGGATCTGCGCGGCTTCAGCGGCGGCGAGGAGGCCGCGCCGCTGGAGGTGCTGCGCGAGTTCCTGTTCACCCTGGGCACCCCGGCCGAGCAGATACCCTCCTCGGCCCCGGCCGCCTCCGCGCTCTACCGCTCGCTGGTCGCCCGCCGGCGGCTGCTGGTGGTGCTGGACAACGCGCGCAGCTCCGCCCAGGTGCGGCCGCTGCTGCCCGGCGGCCCGCACTGCGCCACGCTGGTCACCAGCCGCAGTCGGCTCGACGGGCTGATCGCCACCGACGCCGCCCGTCCGCTGCGGCTGCACGCGCTCGGACCCGAGGACGGCATCGCGCTGCTCGGCGCGCTCCTCGGACCGGAGCGGGTGGCCGAGGACCTGGCCGCCGCACGGGAGTTGGTGGCCCTGTGCGACGGACTGCCGCTGGCGCTGCGCGCCGCCTCCGCACAGCTGATGGCCCGGCCCCGCTGGCGGCTGGCCCGGCTGGCCACCGCCCTCCGCGACGAGCGGCGCAGGCTCGCCCTGCTCTCCGCGGAGGACGCCGGGGTGGCCGCCGCGCTGCGCAACTCGGTGGCCCGGCTCTCCGCGGACGACGCCGCGCTGCTGCGCACCCTGGGCACGGGCTTCGCCCGGGAGGTCAACACGGCGGAGGCGGCGGCCCTGTCGGGGGCGGACCCCGAGCTGATCCAGGACTCCCTGGACCGGCTCGCCGAGATGCATCTGCTGGACGAGGAGGCCACCAACCGCTACGTCATGAGCGACCTGGTGAAGCTCTTCGCCCAGGGCAACGGCAGGGGGGACGGGAGCGCGGACGGGAGCGCCGGAGGCGGCGAACAGCGCTGACCGACGGCCGTGTTCGCCCGCCGGGTTCGTCCGCCGCGTCAGCGGGACGACATCGTGGGCGGCCGTCGACGCGGCGCGTTAGTGAGGCGTTAGCGGTGCGGCAGCCGGACAGCAGCCGTACGCCAGCGGGCCCCGACAGTCTTGAGACGTACCGCACGACGTCCACGACCCGCTGGGGGGATCCACCGTGTCGACCACCACCACCAACGCCCGCACCGTCCGCACCGCCGTCGCGAGCCTGACCGCGATGGCGGCGGCCATCACCCTCGCCGCCTGCGGCGGCAACGACGCGGACGGGGTCAAGCGGTCCGGCTCCGCCGAGAGTTCGACCGCCGCCCCCGCCACCCAGGGCTCGGACTCCGAGGGCGGGAAGCAGGACACGAACGCGGGGGGTGGCGCCGACGCCGGTGCCCAGGGCGGCGCCCAGGCCGGCGGTGACGGAAAGGGTCCCGGCGGCAGCGGCGGTGGGAAGAACGGCGGCGGCAAGAGCGGCGGCACCTCGGGCGGCTCCGGCGGCTCCGGCGCCAAGACCGGCACCTGTGATCCGAAAAAGCTGTCGATGAGCGTCAGCTCGGTCCCCCGGCCGGTCAACCACCTGCTACTCAAGGCCACCAACACGTCCGGCGCGACCTGCACCCTCCCGGGCTTCCCCGCGCTGCGGTTCGACGACGCGCAGGCGGCCACCCCGGTGGCCGAGGCGACCAAGCCGCAGGCCGTCGTGACCCTCGCCCCCGGCGAGACCGGCTACGCGGGCGTCCTCACCTCCGGCGCCGACGGCTCGGGAACGAACGGCACCAAGGTCACCAAGCTCGGTGTGTACCTCACCGGCTCCGACGCCGTCACCTCCGTAGCACTGCCCGGCGGCTCGGTGTACATCGACAGCCGCGCCCAGGTCACCTACTGGCAGAGCGACAGCTCCGACGCGCTGAACTGGTGACGCCCCTTCGGACCCGGGCAGCCGACTCCCCTGCGGCTGCCCGCTGACCGACGGCCCCCGGCTCCCCCGCCGGGGGCCGTCCCGTCATGTCCCGCGCCACCGCCGCCCCCGTCCCGCCCCTGTCCGTCCCACGGGATGTCCCAGCAGGTCACGGCGCCGGGCCGGAACGGGACGTCCCATGGGACGGCAGCGCCCCCGAAACCCCCTTCCGAGCGGCTGAGAGTGGATCCCGTCGCCGCGGCGAACCGGCCCGGCGGCCTCAACCGACAGGCACCGACGGACGGTCGGCGCTCTGCGAAGGGGGATTCCGAAATGACGCACTCCACCGTGCACGGCCCGCGCCGGACCATGCTGCGCAAGGTCCTCCCCACGATCGCCGCGGCGAGCATCGGCGCCGCCGGACTCGTGGGCTGCTCCGGCGGCGGCGACGGCGACGGCCATGGCGCCAAGGCGGACACGGCGGACAAGGCGGCCGGAAGGAGCGCCCTGAGCCGTGACACCAAGGTCAAGGCCAAGGACCCGGGTCTGAAGCTGAAGACCACCAGCGGCGAGTTCGGCACCAAGGCCGCTGCCGCCGCCGACTTCCCCACCTGGGGCACACGCTGGGTGGTCCACCAGACCCCGGACACCGGCTCCGCCTCGGTCGGGATGATCAATCAGGGCGCCGCGGGCCAGGACCGCATCACCGCCGACTACCAGGTCGACACCGGGCACAAGGTGTGCGAGGACGGGTCCTGCTCGACCTACATGGCCCACATCACCAAGCCGGTCAACGGCTTCCTGAGCGTCCTCGCGGTGGACATCCCGCAGGACTCGCTGCCCGGCGTCCCGGTGCAGAACGGCGGTCAGCCGCCGAAGCCGCCGCAGACCGGCGGCACCCGCGGCGAAGCGCTCCAGCGCGCCTCCACCTGGCTCACGGCCAACGGCGGCACCCAGGTGCCGTACAGCCAGGCCAAGATCTGGAAGGACGGATACCGGCAGGACTGCTCGGGCTACGTCTCCATGGCGCTCGGTCTGAAGGCGCCCGGCACCAACACCGTGGGGCTCACCAGCTCCAGCATCACCAAGCCGATATCCCTGAACGAGCTGAAGCCCGGGGATCTGCTCATCGACGCCGCCGGCAACAACAACACCCGCCATGTGGTGATGTTCGAGAAGTGGAACGACGCCGCCCACACCTCGTACACCTCGTACGAGCAGCGCGGCGACTTCGGGACGGACCACGCGACCCGTCGTTACGGGCTGGAGCCGGGCAGTGAGTACAAGCCCTACCGCCCGCTGAAGTTCACGGACTGATGCGCCGGTTCACGGAGTGATCCGCTTCTGATCCGGTTCCCGTAACGAGCGACACGTCCACCGTGGGGGTGTGGACGTGTCGCTCGTCATGTCCATGATCCACATGCTCCAATGGGGTGTGTGCCAGCGCATCCGAATCGCCCCGAGAACCCACGACGAAAGCCGCTCGCCCCGCTCCCCGGCCAGCTCTCCGGTCCGGTGAGAGAATTCGTGACCGCACTGCGCCATATGCACGGCGAACTGGGGCTGAGCCTGACCGAGTTGGAGAGCAGACTGCCCGCCAGCCGCTCCTCCCTCTCCCGCTATCTACGCGGTCAGAGCCTGCCCGATGAACGGCTCCTGGTCCAATGGGGCAAGCTCTCCTTCACCGCCGAGGACCGGCTGCCCGAGCTGGTGGCACTGCTGCACCGGGCCAACGAGGCCGCCTCGGCCGAGGAAACCGCCACCCCGGAAACCGGCACCGGGGAATCCGCCGACGCCTCCGCTCCGGGGGAGGACACCGCGGCCGCCCAGCCGCCTCCTTCCGACCGGCCGTTCCGCGGCAGGCTGCGACTGGTCCTCGCGGCTCTCGGCACGGTCGTTGTCATCGCCGGGGCCACGGTCACCACCCTCGTCCTGCGCTCGTCCGGCGACGACACCTCCGGCGACAAGACGTCCGGGGGCGCACCCGCCGCGTCCTCCGCGGCCCTGGGCAACGCCCGGATCACCGTCTACAACGCCGAACGCGACTGCCGGACCAAACGCACCCGCTACTGCTCGCTGGGCCTGGCCGAGGATCCGTATCTGGCCTACCGCCCGTCGAACATCGTGGGCCGGGCCTGGCACGGCGACGTCCTGCGCGCCGACTGCCGGATCGCCAACGGGGTCACGGTCACCGACGAGGCGGGCGGGCACAGCAGCATGTGGTTCCGGGTCAGCCGGGACGGCAAGCGGGTCTGGGTCCCGGCCATCCGGATCCGCGCCGACCAGGTGCAGTACACCAAGCTGCCCAACTGCCCCGGCTGACCGGCGGCCCGTTGGGCCGTTGGGAGGGGCGCCGGCACGGCTCGTCGGGAGGGGGCGTCAGGAGGGCTCGTCCATCCCGGCGAGCACCAGCGGCAGCCGTGCCGCGCCGCCCTCGGCGACCCGGACCGGAACGCCCCAGTCCTGCTGGTGCACATGGCAGGCCGGGTACTCGTTCTCCGGGGCGTCGTCGCAGGACGCGGCCATCGCCGAGACATGCAGTACGCCCTCGGTCACCCCGTCCGCCAGCACCAGATCCCGGCTCAGCTCGGTGCCCGCGCCGTCCCCCTCGGCCAGCAGCTCGGGCGGGGTGGCGGAGACCAGCAGCCGGGTGGAGGGGCCGTAGCGGGTGTCCAGCTTCTGCCCCGAGGGCGCCTGGAAGACCACGTCCAGCCGGAGCGTGCCCGGGGCGATCTCGGTGGCCGCGCGCTGGGTGCGGTGCGCCACCGCCGCCACCCGTACGGCCTCCTCGGGCAGCCGCAGCCGGGTCAGCCGGTGCCGGGCCGACTCCACGACCACGATGTCCCGGTCCACCAGCACCGCGCCGGACGGCTCACGCAGATCGGTGGCGAGGGTGGTCACCTCACCGGTGGCCGGGTCGTAGCGGCGCAGCGCGTGGTTGTAGGTGTCGGCGACCGCGACCGAGCCGTCGGGCAGCGCGGTGACGCCCAGCGGGTGCTGGAACAGGGCCTGTCCTGCGTCGCCGTCCCGGTGGCCGAAGTCGAAGAGCCCGGTGCCCACGGCGGTGCGGACCGCGAAGCCCTCGCCGTCCCGCTCCACCCAGCGGACCGCGGAGGTCTCGGAGTCGGCGACCCACAGCCGGTCCCCGGCCGCGGCGAGCCCGGAGGGCTGGGCGAACCACGCCTCCCGGGCGGGTCCGTCGACCAGGCCCTCGTTGGTGGTTCCGGCGGCGGCCCGGACCGTCCCGGCCTCCGGGTCGTACGTCCACAGCTGGTGCACACCGGCCATGGCGATCCACAGCCGGCCGGCGAACCAGGCCAGGTCCCACGGCGAGGACAGGTCCACCTCGCGGGCGGGCCCCTCGGCCGGTGAGCCCTGCCACCACTGGCGGCCGGTCCCGGCGAGGGTGGTGGTCACGCCGGTCGCGGGGTCGAAGCGGCGCAGCGCGTGGTTGACGGTGTCGGCGACGGCGACCGTGCCGTCGGGCAGCAGCGCGAGCCCCTGCGGTTCGCTGAAGCGGGCCCGCTCCGGGGTGCCGTCGGCCAGCCCCCGGGTGCCCTCGCCGACCCGGCGCACCACGCTCTCGCCGTCCGCCGCCAGCTCCACCAGCTGGTGCCGGGTGGTGTCGGAGACCAGGAAGGTGCCGCCGGGCAGGAGGAGCGCCTTGCCGGGGAAGCGCAGTTCGGTGGGGACCGGCTCGGGGGGTACATAGGGGCCGTCGCCGCGCCGCAGCGTGCCCTTGGCGGAGTGCTCCGCCTCCAGCTGTCCCACCAGGGTCTCGATGGCGTGGGCATGGCCCTCGCCCGCGTGCTGGGCGACCACATAGCCCTCGGGGTCGATGACCACGAGGGTGGGCCAGGCGCGGACCGCGTACTGCTTCCAGGTGGCGAGCTCGGGGTCGTCCAGGACCGGGTGGTGCACTCCGTAGCGCTCGACGGCGTCCACGACGGCCTGGTGATCGGCCTCGTGGACGAACTTCGGCGAGTGCACCCCGACGATCACGACGGTGTCGCGGTGCTTCTCCTCCAGCTCGCGCAGCTCGTCCAGGACGTGCAGGCAGTTCACACAGCAGAACGTCCAGAAATCCAAGATCAATGTGCGACCTCTGAAGTCCGCAAGGGACAGGTCCTTGCCACCGGTGTTGATCCAGGCTCGTCCTTGCAGCTCAGGGGCGCGGACGCGGGGACGCTTACTCATGAGGTCAAGGGTGCCACTCGCGCGACGGGAGACATCGGCTACCCCTCACTGGTCACCCGAGCATGATCGGTCACGACACGTCGGAACAGGTCGTGACCGGTGCGCCCGGTATGCCTCAGCGCCCACTCCTGCGCCGCTTCCTGCTCATCCCGTGGTCCGGATTCGCCGTCGCAGCCGACTGTGACGCAGAACGCTTCGCAGGTGACGCCATCCTCCGGAGCGCGCCGGATGGTGTGGGGCACGTACCGGTACACAGCGCGGCGGCTCATGGGTGGCCCTCCGGGTGTCGCTTCATCAAGACGTCGCAGTCGGTCACCGTGGTCATGTCGCCAACGGCGCGGGCGCGGACCCTGACGTTGGCGAGTTCAGCGCATCCCGCGCAGCCCTCAACCGGCGTCGGCTCCCGCTCCAAGTGCGGCGGCACGTCGATCGGCGTGGTGCGGTTACTGGTGAACTCATCCATGCCGTCAGCATCGGACGAGGGTGAATCTCTGGCGAGCGGCCCTGTGTCGGCCAACTGTCGGCCACACTTGCCTTATGGGCAGCAGCCTCGGGGCCACCATCCGTCGCCTGCGTGAAGAGCGCGGGTGGAGTCAGGCTCGCCTGGCGCGAGAAACCTGCCGTGCTGCTGGCGTCCACGGCGAGCCGATCGGGCGGCAGGAGATCAGCCGGTACGAGAACGGCAGGCGCACCCCCCGTGAGTGGCTGCCGTTCATCGCTGACGCGCTCACTGTGCCCGTGGAAGCCCTGAGGACGTCGTCAGCGCCACCGGAGCCGCCTCCGCCGACACTGGCCGACTATTTACCCGAAGGCGCCCCTCTCGCCCCACTCAGCGCGGCTCAGGGGAGACGCGTCGGTTCGGCTGCCGTGGCGGATCTTCAGCAGCGCGTCCACGGGCTCCGACTGGCGGACGACGTGATCGCCGGGGGGGACTTGCTGCGCCCTGCCCTCCGCGAACTCCGCTCGGCCGTGAAGCTTTTCAGGGAAGGCAGCCATACGGAGGCGATCGGCCGGTCCCTCCTCCAGGCCATCGGCGAGCTGGCACAGATTGCCGGATGGATCGCCAGCGATGCCGGGCAGCACGGTGGGGCCGAACGGATCTACCGACTCGGTCTGTCGGCAGCGCACACGGCGGGGGACGCGACATTAGCGGGCAACCTGCTGGGCTCTCTGGCCTATCAGCGGACCAACACGGGGGACGTACGAGAAGGGCTCGCCATGGCCCGGGCAGGGCTGGAGAACGCCCCTGAAGCCCCGCCACGGGCGCGCGCCCTCTCCTTCGACCGCGTCGCATGGGCGCACACCAAAGCCGGGGAAGCTCAGCCCGCCATGCGCGCGCTGAACGAAGCGGACGAAGCATTGGCTCGGCTTGGTGACGAGGAAGAGCCTGCCTATCTGTACTGGGTGGACGCCGGGGAACTCCGGGTCATGGAGGCCCGCGTCTACACCGAGCTACGCCGTCCCCTCCGTGCCGTCCCGCTCCTCCGGGACGTGCTCAGCCGCTACGACGCGACCCACACGAGGGAACTGGCGCTGTACCTCTCCTGGCTCGCCGTCGCGCTCGCCGACGCCAACGAACCGGAAGAGGCAGCCATCACGGCGGAGCGAGTCATCAGCCTGTCGAGCGACATCACCAGTGAGCGCACAGCGGAGCGGGCGCGGGTCGTACTCGCACGGCTGGCCGCGTTCCAGGACGTTCCCGAAGTCCGCGCCCTGCTCGACAGCGCGACGTAACGGGCGCCATCTGGCGGCCAACTCGGGGGCGCGGACGCGTGCACGGGGAGCCATATTCCCCCTCAGACATCAGCCCCCGGCCGTGGCATTCCCCCGGGTCCGGGCGGCGGGCTCGGGCAGGCCCAGCATGCGGTCGCGGAGCACCGGGAGGTCGGTGCGGACCTGGGTGACCCGGTCCAGGTCCAGGTCGACGGTCAGCACCTCCTCGGCGGTGCCCGCCTCGGCGAGCACCTCGCCCCAGGGGTCGATGACCACGCTGTGCCCGGCCTGCTCCACCCCGGCGTGGGTGCCGGTGGAGCAGCAGCCCAGAACGTACGCCTGGCTCTCCACGGCGCGGGCGCGGAGCAGCAGCCGCCAGTGCTCGCGGCGGCGGGCGGGCCATCCGGCAGGGATCACCAGGATCCGCGCCCCGGCCTCGGTCAGCAGCCGGAACAGCTCGGGGAAGCGGAGGTCGTAGCAGATGGCCAGGCCGAGGGTGGCGTCCTGCGGGCCGGTGGTGACGATCTCCTCGCCCGCGCCCATCATCACCGCCTCCCCCTCGTCGAAGCCGAAGCGGTGGATCTTGCGGTAGGAACTTGTGAGGGCGCCGTCGGGGGAGAAGACCAGGGCGGTGTTGTAGAGGGTGCCGTCGGGGGCGCGCTCGACGACGGAGCCCGCGTGGAGCCAGACCCCGGCGTCCCGGGCCGCGGCGGACATGGCTTGGGCGGTGGGGCCGTCCAGCGGTTCGGCGCCGCTGTCGAAGGAGTCGTAGGCGAAGGCCCCGTGGGTCCACAGTTCGGGCAGCACCACCAGATCGGAGTCGCTCTGGTCGCGGACGACACCGGCAACGCGGTCGCGGCGACTTTCGGGGGACTCGTCCGGGTCTACGTCGATCTGGACCAAAGAGGCTCGCACACTACCACCGCTCTCAGCCTTGGAGACCGCCAACCGGGCCTACGATCGGACACGAAAGCACTGCCCTGGTGCTCATGGGCAGCGTAACTTGAAGCCACACACCAGCACCCAGCCCGCGTACCAACCGCCCGAGGGGTCCCGTGACCGTCCATCCCAGCCTTCAGACCTCCATCGACGCCTGGACCCATTCCATTGACGCTATATCGGAGTTGGTGAATCCGCTCGTCGAGAACGAGTGGAACCGCCGTACCGAGTGCCCGGGATGGTCGGTGCGGGACGTCGTCTCGCATGTGATCGGACTCGAGTGCGAGATGCTCGGCGATCCCCGCCCCATCCACACGCTGCCGCGCGACCTGTACCACGTCACCAACGAGACGTCGCGGTACATGGAGGTCCAGGTCGACGTCCGGCGCTGCCACACGGCGCCCGAGATGACGTCCGAGCTGGAGTACACCGTCATCCGGCGGTCCCGTCAGCTGCGGAACGAGAAGCGGTCGCCGGACACCATGGTGCGCTTCCCCGGCGGCGGCGAGCTGTCCCTCGAAGCCGCCCTGGCGCGGCGGGCGTTCGACGTCTGGGTGCATGAGCAGGATCTGCGCCGGGCGCTGAACCGGCCCGGCAACCTGGACTCCCCGGGCGCCCTGATCTCCCGGGACCTCCTGCTGTCGGCGCTGCCGAAGGTGGTCGCCAAGGACGCGGGCGCGGCTCCCCATTCGGCGGTGGTCTTCGATGTGCACGGGCCGCTGGAGTTCATGCGGACCGTCCGGGTGGACGCGGACGGCAGGGGCACCATCGACGGCAGCGTCTCGCTCGGCCCGACCGTGACGCTCACCCTGGACTGGGAGACCTATCTGCGGCTGGCCTGCGGACGGGTACGGCCCGAGGCGGTCAGCGAGCGGCTGAAGGTCGAGGGCGACCAGCAGCTCGCCGAGGCGATCCTCGACCACTTCGCCGTCACGCCGTAGGAAGCCCGCAGGAAGCCCGGAGGAAGCCGGAAGCCGTCAAAAGGGGGACGGCGGGTTCAGGCCGGTACGTGCACCGCCTCGACGCGGCTCGCGACGACGCGTTCGCGCTCCCGGCGGTGCGCGCGCCCGCGCAGCCGCAGCACCTGGGAGACGCCCAGCGTCTGGAGGAGGAAGACCGAGGCGAACGCGATCCGGAAGTTGTCGCCGGTCAGGTCGAGCAGCACTCCGACGGCCAGCAGCGTGGTCATGGAGGCCGTGAAGCCGCCCATGTTGACGATGCCGGAGGCGGTCCCCATCCGCTCGGGCGGGTTGGCGGGGCGGGCGAAGTCGAAGCCGATCATCGACGCCGGTCCGCAGGAGCCGAGCACCACGCACAGGGTGACCAGCAGCCACATCGGGGCGTGGGCGGCCGGCCAGGCCAGCACGGTGCCCCACAGCAGGGCGGTGGTGCCGACCGTGCCGAGGGCCAGCGGGGCGCGGGCGGCGTGGTGGCGGGCGATGACCTGACCGTAGATCAGGCCGATCACCATGTTGGAGAGCACCACCAGGGTCAGCAGCTCACCCGCCGTGGCACGGGACAGCCCCTCGGCCTCGACCAGGAACGGCATCCCCCACAGCAGCAGGAAGACCATGGCCGGGAACTGGGTGGTGAAGTGGACCCACATGCCCAGCCGGGTGCCGGGCTCCCGCCAGGCGGCCGCGATCTGACGGCGGACGAAGCCCTCGCCGCCGCGCGGCGCGGTGACGGGCTCGAACCCCTCGGGGTGGTCCTTGAGGAACACCAGCACCAGGACGAGCACGACCACCCCGCCGACCGCGCTGCCCGCGAAGGTCGGGGTCCAGCCCGCGCGGTGCAGGGCCTGGGCGATCACCAGGGTGGAGATCAGGTTTCCGGCCATGCCGATCAGCGCGGCGATCTGGCCGATCAGCGGTCCGCGGCGGGCCGGGAACCAGCGTGAGCCCAGTCGCAGCACGCTGATGAAGGTCATCGCGTCCCCGCAGCCGAGCAGCGCCCGGGCCGCCAGCGCCATCGGGTACGAGTGGGAGAGCGCGAAGGCGAACTGCCCGGTGGTGAACAGGGTGGCGCCGAGGGCCAGCACGGTACGGGTGCCGAGCCGGTCCACCAGCAGCCCGACGGGTATCTGCATCCCGGCGTAGACCAGCAGCTGGAGGATGGAGAAGCTGGACAGCGCCGAGGCGTTGATGTGGAAGCGCTCGGCGGCGTCGATGCCGGCCACCCCGAGGCTGGTGCGATAGGTGATGGCGATGAAGTAGACGCCGACGCCGAGGCCCCAGACGGCGACGGCACGGCGCCCGCCGGGTGGGTCCCCGGGCAACCGGGCGGTGGTCATCGTGCCTCACCCCGGGCGAGGTTGTTCACCCAGCTGATGTGGCGCTGCACGGTGGCGGAGGCCGAGAGCGCGTCCCCGGCGCGCAGGGCGGTCAGGATCTCGGTGTGCTCGGTGATGTTCTTGGCGATGCGGTCCGGTTCGGCGTGCATGGTGGCGACCCCCATCCGCAGCTGCCGGTCCCGCAGCTGGTCGTACAGCTGGGCCAGGATGCCGTTCCCGGCGGCCTTGACGATCGCGGCGTGGAAGCACCGGTCGGCGGCGGCGAACGCGGCGAGGTCCCCGGCCGCCGCATGGCCCTTCTGCTCCTCCAGCAGCTCCTCCAGCCGCAGCAGCAGCGGCTCCGCGGCGGGGACGACCTTGGCGACCGCGTGCTGCTCGACCAGCAGCCGGGTCTCGACCACGTCCGCGATCTCCTGCGCGGAGACCGGCAGCACCAGGGCGCCCTTCTTCGGGTAGAGCTTGAGCAGCCCCTCGGCCTCCAGCCGCAGCAGCGCCTCCCGCACCGGCGTACGGGAGACCCCGACGGCCTCGGCCAGCTCCCCTTCACTCAGCAGGGTGCCGCCCTCGTAACGGCGGTCGAGGACCGCCTGCTTGACATGGATGTAGACACGCTCGGCGGCGGGCGGCGGCTTGGTGGCCGTATCGGTGGGACTCATGATGCGCACATCATAGATACATCAGGTATGCACAAGGATCCCCCGTCCGCGATGCGGACGGGGGATCGGGTCGAGTGCCGGATCAGCCCCAGGTGATGAGGCGCTTGGGGCGCTCCAGGATGGCCGCGACATCCGCGAGCACGCGGGAGCCGAGCTCGCCGTCGACCAGCCGGTGGTCGAAGGAGAGCGCGAGCGTGGTCACCTGGCGTGGCTTCACCTCGCCCTTGTGGACCCACGGCTGGAGCTTGACGGCGCCGAAGGCGAGGATCGCGGACTCACCGGGGTTGAGGATCGGGGTACCGGTGTCCACGCCGAAGACGCCGACGTTGGTGATGGTCACCGTGCCGCCGGACATCGCCGCCGGGCTGGTCCTGCCCTCGCGGGCGGTGGAGACCAGCTCGCCCAGGGCGGACGCCAGTTCGGGCAGGGTCTTGGCGCCCGCGTCCTTGATGTTCGGGACGATGAGCCCGCGCGGAGTGGCCGCCGCGATGCCCAGGTTGACGTAGTCCTTGTAGACGATCTCCTGGTTCTCCTCGTCCCAGGAGGCATTGACGTCCGGGTTGCGCTTGATGGCCACCAGCAGGGCCTTGGCGACCAGCAGCAACGGGTTGACCCGCAGCCCGGCCAGGTCCGGGTCCTGCTTGAGGTCGGCGACCAGCTTCATGGTGCGGGTGACGTCGACGGTCACGAACTCCGTCACATGCGGCGCGGTGAAGGCGCTGCTGACCATGGCCTGCGCGGTGGCCTTCCGGACGCCCTTGATGGGCACCCGGCGCTCCCGGGCCCCCGGGGCCGCGGCCTCGGCGGCGGCGGGGACGGCGGCGGGCGCCTCGGCCGCGGGCACGGCCTCGGCCGCCGCGTGGACGTCGTCACGGGTGATGATCCCGTCCGGGCCGGTCGGGGTGACCGTGGCCAGGTCGATGCCCAGGTCCTTGGCCAGCTTGCGGACCGGGGGCTTGGCCAGCGGGCGGGCCGCGCCGGGGCGGGGGCCGTGGCCGTTGAGCTCGGGGCCGGCCGCGGTCTCCACCGGGGCGGACGCGGGGGCGGGGGCCTGGGCCTTGGGCGCGGCGGGGGCCGCCGGGGCGGCGGGCGCGGTACGCGGCTGCTGCTGGCCCGGCACCGGCTTGCGCGGACGGCGCTTGGTGGAGGAGGGCGCCGCGCCGTAGCCGACCAGATTGGCCTGGCGGCCCTCCTGTTCGGCGGGCTCGGGGGCGGCCTCGGGGGCCTCGGGCGCGGTGGCGGTCTCGGGGGCGGGCGCGGGCGCGTCACCGGCGCCCGGCTGGGTGTCCACCGAGATGATCACCGTGCCGACGTCCACCGTGGTGCCCTCGTCGAAGCGCAGTTCGTGCACCACCCCGTCGAAGGGGATGGGCAGCTCGACGGCGGCCTTGGCGGTCTCGACCTCGCACACCACCTGGCCGTCGGTCACGGTGTCGCCCGGGGCCACGAACCACTTGAGGATCTCGGCCTCGGTCAGTCCCTCGCCCACGTCGGGCATCTTGAACTCACGGAAGCGCTGTTCGACTGCGGTCATCGTCACGATCTCCTCAAGCCCTTCAGTACGCCAACGCACGGTCTACGGCGTCGAGCACCCGGTCAAGCCCCGGCAGGTACTCGTCCTCGAGCCGCGACGGCGGGTACGGCGCGTGGAAGCCGCCGACCCGCAACACCGGGGCCTCAAGGTGATAGAAGCACCTCTCGGTGATCCGTGCGGCGATCTCCGAGCCGGTGCCCAGGAAGACCGGTGCCTCGTGGACCACGACCAGCCGGCCCGTCCGCTCGACAGAGCCCTGGAGGGTGTCGAAGTCGATCGGGGACATCGACCGCAGATCCACGACCTCGACCGACTTGCCCTCCTCGGCGGCGGCCGCGGCGACGTCCAGGCACACCTTCACCATCGGGCCGTAGGCCGCCAGGGTGAGGTCGGTGCCCGGTCGGGCCACCCGGGCGGCGTGCAGGGGGGCGGGGATCGCCGAGGTGTCGACCTCGGACTTGTCGTGGTAGCGGCGCTTGGGCTCGAAGTAGATCACCGGGTCGTCGCTGCCGATGGCCTGCTGGAGCATCCAGTAGGCGTCGGAGGCGTTGGACGGCGAGATCACCTTCAACCCGGCGACATGGGCGAACAGTGCCTCGGGCGACTCGCTGTGGTGCTCCACCGCGCCGATGCCACCGCCGTACGGAATGCGGATGACAACGGGCATCTTGACCTTGCCGAGCGAACGCGCGTGCATCTTGGCGAGCTGCGTGACGATCTGGTCGTAGGCGGGGAAGACGAAGCCGTCGAACTGGATCTCCACCACCGGGCGGTAGCCGCGCAGCGCCAGCCCGATCGCGGTGCCGACGATGCCGGACTCGGCGAGCGGGGTGTCGATCACCCGGTCCTCGCCGAAGTCCTTCTGGAGCCCGTCGGTGACCCGGAAGACGCCTCCCAGCTTGCCGACGTCCTCACCCATGATGAGGACCTTGGGGTCGTTCTCGAGCGCCGTGCGCAGCGACGCGTTGATCGCCTTGGAGAGCGACATCTTCTCGGCTGCCATGTCAGATGCCTTCCTCAGCGGTGACGAACGAAGCCTGGTACGCGGCGAACTGGGCCCGCTCCTCGTCCACGAGGGCGTGGCCGTCGGCGTAGGTGTGTTCGAACATGGCCAGGTCGTCGGGGTCCGGCATGGCCCGTACCGCGTCCCGGACCCGCTTGGCCAGCGCGTCGCTCTCCCGCTCGAGACCGGCGAAGAACTCCTCGTCGGCCAGCCCCTGCTTGGTGAGATGGGTGCGCAGCCGCAGGATCGGGTCCTTGGTCTCCCACAGCTCGCGCTCCTCGGCCGAGCGGTAGCGCGTCGGGTCGTCGGAGGTGGTGTGGGCGCCCATGCGGTAGGTGAACGCCTCGATGAGCATCGGGCCCTGACCGGTGCGCGCCCGCTCCAGCGCGGCCCTGGTCACGGCGAGACAGGCCAGTACGTCATTGCCGTCCACCCGGACGCCGGGGAAACCGAACCCCTGGGCGCGCTGGTAGAGCGGCACCCGGGTCTGGCGCTCGGTGGGCTCGGAGATGGCCCACTGGTTGTTCTGGCAGAAGAAGACGACCGGGGCGTTGTAGACCGCGGAGAAGGTGAAGGACTCGGCGACGTCGCCCTGGCTGGAGGCGCCGTCACCGAAGTAGGCGATCACCGCGGAATCCGCGCCGTCCTTGGCGACACCCATCGCGTAGCCGGTGGCGTGCAGCGTCTGCGAGCCGATGACGATGGTGTAGAGGTGGAAATTGTTGCTGTTGGGATCCCATCCGCCGTGGTTCACCCCACGGAACATCCCCAGCAGATTGGTCGGGTCGACACCCCGGCACCAGGCCACACCGTGTTCGCGGTACGTGGGAAAGACGTAGTCGGAAGTCTGGAGCGCACGGCCGGAGCCGATCTGCGCCGCCTCCTGGCCCAGCAGCGAGGCCCACAGGCCCAGCTCGCCCTGGCGCTGGAGGGTGGTGGCCTCGGCGTCGAACCGCCGCGTGAGCACCATGTCGCGGTACAGGCCGCGCAGCTCGTCGGGGGTGGGGTCGATGGAGTACTCGGGGTGTTCGACCCGTTCGCCCTCGGGGGTCAGCAGTTGTACGAGATCGGTCTGGCCCGCCGCCTGCTTCTTGGCGTTCCCCGCGCTCGTGCGCTTGGCTCCGCTGCGGCGCGGCTTGCGCGCGGCAGTGCTCTCCACGGTCACGTTGCTCCTCCGTCTGTCCGGCCTCCGGGATCCGCCGGCGGCCAGTTGCGGCTCGCCCGTTCACGGCGACGGTGCACGGGGTGGGTGCGCCGAAGCCCGACCGGGCGTGACAGGTTTCCCGGCGGCTGGCCCTGCAAAAGGCACGTTACCCAGTGCGTCACATGTCTGCGAAACCCCACTTGACCTGCAATTTTGCTTGGATTTCCAAGTAAATTGCGCTGATGGGGACACATCCACTGGTCACAGCCCCGCAGTCCGCCGGACAAGCGCACGGTATCCCGCTGGACAAAGGCACGGGAAGAGTTGGTGTGTGAGACTGGATCCGTGCGCGAGGAAGGAAAAATCAGGATTTTCCTACTCGACGACCATGAAGTCGTACGGCGCGGCGTCCGGGAGCTCCTGGCGAGCGAGCCGGACATGGAAGTGGTCGGCGAGGCGGGCACCGCGGCCGATGGGCTGGCCCGGATCACGGCCACCCGTCCCGATGTCGCCGTGCTCGACGTCCGGCTGCCGGACCGCAGCGGGGTCGAGGTCTGCCGGGAGATCCGCTCGCGCGACGAGTCCGTCCACTGCATGATGCTCACCTCCTTCGCGGACGACGAGGCGCTCTTCGACGCCATCATGGCGGGCGCCTCGGGATATGTGCTCAAGGACATCCGGGGCGGTGAACTGCTCGCCGCGGTGCGGGACGTGGCGGCGGGCCGCTCACTGCTGGACCCGGTGGCCACCGCCCGGGTGCTGGACCGGCTGCGCGGCGGCGTCGCCAAGCCCGACGACCGGCTGGCCTCGCTCACCGAACAGGAGCGCCGGATACTGCTGCTGATAGGGGAGGGGCTGACCAACCGGGCGATCGGCGAGCGGCTCCATCTCGCCGAGAAGACCATCAAGAACTATGTCTCCAGTCTGCTCTCCAAACTGGGCATGGAGCGCCGCTCGCAGGCCGCGGCGTATGTGGCCCGGATGCAGGCCGAGACCCAGAAGCACTGAGCCGCCCCGGAGGCACCGGGATTCCCGCCCGCCCCTCACCGCACCGACCCGCCCCCGCGTACCACCGCGCGCCCGGGCCGTGACGCCGCGTGATCTAACATCTGGCAAGTGCCGCGCTCACATGTCACCTCCGCCGAGGCCGCTCCCGACGGGGAAACCCTGAGCGCCCTGCTCCGCCGCTACGACCGCGCCGGTGAGGCGCTGTCCTGCCGCCCGCTCACCCAGGGACTGCTCAATCGCGGCTACCACCTGACCACCACCCGCGGCCGGTTCTTCCTCAAGCACCACCTCGACGGCGACCGCGCCGTCATCACCCGCCAGCACCGGGCCACCCAGCGGCTGGAGGCGCTCGGACTGCCCGTCGCCCCGCCCGTCCCCGACGCCCACGGGCACACCGTCGCCGTCATCGGCGGGCGCTGCTACGCGCTGCACCCCTGGGTGGACGGACGGCACCGGGACGGCGGTGAGCTGACCGCCCCCCAGTGCTGGCGACTGGGCGGGCTGCTCGGGGTCGTGCACACCGGTCTGGAGCGGGTCATGCGGGCGCGTACGCACGATCGACAGCCCCCGGACCCCTCGGCCGCCCCCGAGGACACCCTCACCGTCATCGACGAGCTGCTGGCACTGGTCCGCCGCCACCGCCCGCGCGACAGCTTCGACGAACTCGCCGAACACCGGCTGGTCGAGCGGCGGACCCTGGTCGAGCGGTACGGCCACCGGCGGCCGGAGGCGGACGCCGTACCGGCCACCGGCTGGGTCCATGGCGACTTCCACCCGCTGAACCTGCTCTACCGCGATACGGAACCGGCGGCCATCGTCGACTGGGACCGCTTAGGGGTGCAGCCGCGCGCCGAGGAGGCGGTACGCGCCGCCGCGATCTTCTTCGTACGTCCCGGGGGCACCCTGGAGCTCCCCAAGATCCGTTCCTACGCCCGGGCCTACCGCCGCACGGCGGGCGCGGGAGCCGCCGAGATGGCCGCAGCCGTCCACCGGGTGTGGTGGGAGCGGCTCAATGACTTCTGGATGCTGTGCTGGCGCTACCAGCGCGGGGACCGGCGCGCCGATCACCAGTTCCCGGCGGCCGCGGCGCTGGTGGTGTGGTGGACGCGGGAGTACGAGGCGGTCCGGGACGCCTTCTGCGACTGACGGGCCGCCGCGGGGTCCGGACACGACGGACGGCCGGGGCCCGAAGGCCCCGGCCGTCCGTGATGTCCCGTGATCAGCCCGCGTCGCTCGCGTCGTCCGTCGGCACGTCCGACGTCGGCGGAGTGGTCTCCTCGTCCGGCGGCGCAGTGGTCTCCTCACCGCCGGGCGTGGTCTCCTCGCCGGTCGGCTCCTCGGTGGGCTCGCCCGTCGGCTCCCCGGTCGGCTCCTGCGTGGGGTAGTCGTCCGAGTACGAGGGCGTCGGGCCCTGGCTCGGGGTGTAGTCGTCGTCCGTGCCGCCGGTGTTCTCGTCGGACGGCGTCGGCTCGGTCGTCTCGTCGGTCGGCTTGTCGCTCGGCCGCGAGGTCTCCTTCTGCTGGTGGGTCGCCGGGGGCTTGTTCGGCTCGCCCCCGCCGTCCTTCTTCCCCGCCTGGAGGGCGAAGGCGACACCGGCCGCGATGGCGATCACCGCGAGCGCGGCGATCAGCCACAGCCTGCCGCGGCCCTTGCGGCGTCCGCCGGAGCCGTTGTCGTAGCCACCGCCGTAGCCGTCGTCGTCACCACCCCCGCGGGTGGGGATGATCGGCTGCTGGGACGTGTCGCCGTGGCCGGGGTGCGGCAGCGCGGTGGTCCCCGCGACGCCGGGCATGCCCATGGCGGGGGTGGACCCGCCCAGATGCTGGGTGACCGGGCCGGTGTTCCACATCCCGGTGTGGCCGCCCGCCTCGTGCAGCATCTGGAGCGCGTACTGGACCAGCCCGCGCATCTCCTCGGCGCTCTGGAACCGGTCGTCCGGGTCCTTGGCGAGGGAGCGCATCACCAGGCCGTCCAGCTCCGGCGGCACCGTGCCGCCGGAGGTCTCCGACGGCGGCACCGGGGTGTCCTGGACGTGCTGGTAGACGACGGACAGCGGGGTCTCGCCGGTGAACGGAGGGCGCAGCGCCAGCAGCTCGTAGAGCAGACAGCCGGTCGCGTACAGGTCGGAGCGGTGGTCCACGGCCTTGCCGAGGGCCTGCTCCGGGGAGAGGTACTGCGGGGTGCCCATGACCATGCCGGTCTGGGTCATCGTGGACTGCGCGCCGTGCAGGGCGCGGGCGATGCCGAAGTCCATCACCTTGACGGCGCCGCTGTGAGTGATGATCACGTTCGCGGGCTTGATGTCACGGTGCACGATGCCGTGCTGATGGCTGTAGGCGAGCGCCTCCAGCACCCCGGAGACGATGATCAGCGCCTGGTCGGGCGGCGGTGCCTCGGCGTTGAGCAGCAGATCGCGGATGGTCCGGCCCTCGACCAGCTCCATGACGATGTACGGCACGGTGTTCTGGCCGATGACGTCTTCGCCGGAGTCGTAGACCGCGACCACCGCGTGGTGGTTCAGCCCGGCGACGGACTGTGCCTCGCGGGTGAAACGGGCCTTGGACACCGGGTCCTCGGCCAGGTCGGCGCGGAGCAGCTTCACCGCGACCGTCCGGCCGAGCCGGAGGTCCTCGGCGCCGAACACCTCGGCCATGCCACCGCGGCCGAGGCGGCGGGTAAGGCGATATCGTCCATCGCCGACAAGGCCTCCGTTACCCCACAACTCCGGCGAGTCCGACATTCCGGACCCGCTGGCGTCAGGTTCGGAGGGCCCCTGGGCGCTCTGGGTCTGTGCCATCGGTCCTCGCCGTCTCGTTCTCGGTGGGGGTCTGGTCGACATCGCCCCGCCCACGGGCGGTACGGTTCCTGCTAGGCACGCTACAGCCTTCGCGCCGCACATCGGTTGTGATGGACCGGCCATCAAACCCGTTGACGGTGAAGCGATGCAAATCGCGTGACGGGTTCTTGCGCATCCGGTCACGGAACGGGCACGCGGCTTGACGTGTCCGTGGCCTGGGGCAGACTTGGCCACGATATCCAGAACTTGAAGATCAATGCGTTGAAACGTGCGCGTCAGAACAGTGAGTGCGCCGAGGGGGATGTAGGAAATGAGCCAGCAGGGCGCACCAGGCCGGTACCAGGGTCAGTCCCTGGCGAACGGCCGCTACGAGCTTCGTGACCTGCTGGGCGAAGGTGGCATGGCCTCCGTGCACCTGGCCTACGACACGGTGCTGGACCGCCAGGTCGCCATCAAGACCCTCCACACCGAGCTGGGACGTGAGCAGTCCTTCCGGGAGCGTTTCCGCCGCGAGGCGCAGTCTGTTGCGAAGCTCACGCACACCAATATCGTCTCGGTATTCGATACGGGCGAGGACTCCGTCGACGGCTCGCTGATGCCGTACATCGTGATGGAGTACGTCGAAGGCCAGCCGCTGCGTTCGGTTCTGGACGCAGATGTCCGCCAATACGGCGCGATGCCGACCGAAAAGGCGCTGAAAATCACCGCTGACGTGCTGGCGGCCCTGGAGATCAGCCACGAAATGGGCCTGGTCCACCGGGACATCAAGCCCGGTAACGTGATGATGACCAAACGTAATGTGGTCAAAGTCATGGACTTCGGCATCGCCCGCGCCATGCAGTCCGGTGTGACCTCCATGACCCAGACCGGCATGGTCGTGGGCACCCCGCAGTACCTCTCCCCCGAGCAGGCGCTCGGCCGCGGCGTGGACGCCCGCAGCGACCTGTACTCGGTCGGCATCATGCTCTTCGAGCTGCTGACCGGGCGGCTGCCCTTCGACGCGGACTCCCCGCTGGCCATCGCCTACGCGCATGTCCAGGAGGAGCCGGTCGCGCCGTCCACGATCAACCAGTCCATCCCCCCGGCGGTGGACGCCCTGGTCGCCCGTGCGCTGAAGAAGAACCCGAACGAGCGCTTCCCCACCGCCGAGGCGATGCGCGACGAATGCGCCCGGGTCTCCCGCACCGGCCAGACCGGCGCCTCGCCGATCATCATCAGCGGCGGCCCGCCGGCCCGCAGCGGCTCCGGCGTCGGCTCGGCGGTCTTCCCGCCGGTCGACCAGCAGCAGGCCACCGCGGGCCTGGGCGGCGTCCAGACGCCCTACCAGCCGCCGCAGGCACAGCCCACCGGCCAGTTCGGCGCCTTCGGCCCGTCCACCCCGCCGCCCACCCAGGTGAGCCAGCAGGGCTTCCAGGCTCCGGCACCCGCCTACACCGGCGGTGCCTCCACCCCGCCGCCGTACAACCTCGGGTCCACCCCGCCCCCGACGCCTTCGGGCGGGGGCGGCGGCAGCAACAAGCGCGTGATCATAGGCTCCGCGGTCGTCGCGGCGATCGCGGTGCTCGCCCTGGTCCTGGTGATCGCCCTCAGCGGCGGTGGCGGGGGCTCGGAGGACGACGAGAGCAAGAAGCCCAGCAAGAAGCCCACCGCGACCCCCTCGGGCTTCCGGATGGGCAACAAGAACATGACCATCGACCCCGAGAAGTGCACGGACGCGTACGAGAACTCCGAGGAGAAGGGCACCTACTCGGTGCCCGACTTCCAGAACAAGTACATCGACTCCGTCAAGAAGTGCATCCAGAAGGCGGGTTGGAAGTACCGGGTCACCACCGAGGACGAGAACCTCTGGGGCAAGGGCACCGTCCTCAACTACACCTTCCGGAACTACGAGCCGTACGACCCGGACACGGACACCATCGAGCTGACCGTCTCCACCGGTATGCCGGACGACTGATCCCGCTCACCGGCCCGACGGCCGCCTGACAGTCCTCACATCGCCGCGAAGCCGGTCCGCCGACCCAGGTGGACCGGCTTCGCGGCCGTCGGCGCACCGCTCCCGGCCGCGCCCGGGCCGTCAGCTTGGGCACCGCGGCGTCCGGGGCGGCCTTAGCGACCGCCAGGCGCACGCCGCGGCGGCACGGACATACGGCGGCGGGCCGCCCCGGGCACTCGTCCCGGGACGGCCCGCCACGCGCTGAGCCGCTGAAACCGCTAGAGATACGGGCCGGAACGGGCACCGCCGTGCTGCGGCCCGACCTCGCCCTCCTCGGGCAGGCCGACACCCGGGGGCAGCGCCCGGCGCATCTGCTCCAGCTGGGCCCGCGCCGCCATCTGCTGGGCGAAAAGCGTCGTCTGGATGCCGTGGAACAGTCCCTCCAGCCAGCCGACCAACTGCGCCTGGGCGATGCGCAGTTCCGCCTCGGTGGGCACCACCTCGTCCGTGAACGGCAGCGACAGCCGCTCCAGCTCCTCGATCAGCTCGGGCGCCAGCCCGTCCTCCAGCTCCTTGACCGAACTGGAGTGGATCTCCTTGAGCCGGACCCGGCTGGCTTCGTCGAGAGGTGCCGCCCGGACTTCCTCCAGAAGCTGCTTGATCATGCTGCCGATCCGCATGACCTTCGCCGGCTGTTCGACCATGTCCGTCACGGGAACCTCGCGCGACTCGTCGTCATCACTGCCCTCGCCAGGAGTGACACCGCCGAGCGCCATGCCGTCCGGACCGACCACCAGGACGTGCGGGCTCTCCTGCGAGCGTTCGTTCATCGGCTGGTTCATACCCCCATTGTTCCGCACCGGCACCCCGGGCGGGGGCAGAGGGGCCCGGTCCGCCGCGGATCCCGGGGGCGGGCGCTCACTGACGGCGCAGCCGCAACCCCAGAAACGCCAGTCCCAGCCCGAGCCCGGTCAGCGCGAGACCGGTGCCCAGCGGCAGCACCCGCATCGCCCGGTCGCCGGGCTCGGCCGCGGTACGCCGCGTCTCGTAACGGTGCTCCGACGGCGCCAGTTCCCGGGCCATCGGCGGCTCACCCGTCTCCGGGACCGTCAGGGAGGACGGCGTCCAGCGGGGCACCAGCTGCCACGACGAGGCGCCCTCCCCCTCCTCGCTCACCCCGCCCGGGACGTCCTCGCCCGGGGGCGAGGACGCGGGCGGATCGGTCCGGCCCGGATGGGTACGGCCCTCCCCGGCGCGGGTACCCGCCAGCCCGCCGTCGTCGGCCTGCGCCACGGGGGCCGCCGACAGTACGGCCCCCGCCAGCAGGAGCGCGGCGGGCAGGGTGCGGAACGCAGGGTTCACGGTCGTCACTCTCCCGTGCCGAACCAGTGTGCAACGGGTTCAGATTCACATGGAGCCATAAACCAGGCATTCCAGGCGCCGCTGTACGGGTCCCCTCCCTGACCTCAGACCGTGAGCAGCACCTTGCCCACATGCTCACTGGAGTCCAGCAGCCGGTGGGCCTCCGCGGCCTCCCGCATCGGGATCGTCCGGTCCACGATCGGACGGACCCGGCCACCGCTGATCAGCGGCCAGACATGCTCCCGCACCGCCGCGACGATCGCCGCCTTCTGCGCCAGCGAGCGGCCCCGCAGCCCGGTGGCCATCACCGCACAGCTCTTGGCCAGCAGGGTGGCGAGGTTCAGCTCGGCCTTCACCCCGCCCTGCAAGCCGATGATCGCCAACCGGCCGTTCACGGCGAGCGTCTCCACGTTCCGGGCGAGGTACTTGGCGCCGACGATGTCCAGGATGACGTCCGCCCCCGCGCCGTCGGTGCCCCGGCGCACCTCCTCCACGAAGTCCTGCTCGCGGTAGTTGATGAGGATGTCGGCCCCCAGCTCACCGCAGGCCGCCAGCTTCTCCGCACTCCCCGCGGTCGCGGCGACCCGCGCCCCGACCGCCTTGGCGAGCTGGATCGCCATGGTGCCGATTCCGCTGGAACCACCGTGCACCAACAGCGTCTCGCCGGGCCGCAGATGGGAGATCATGAAGACGTTCGACCAAACGGTGGCGGTCACTTCGGGCAGCGCCGCCGCGGTGACCAGGTCGACCTCCTCCGGCACCGGCAGCACCTGCCCCGACGGGACCACCACCCGCTCCGCGTATCCGCCGCCCGCGAGCAGTGCGCACACCTCGTCCCCCACCGCCCATCCGGTGGCCCCGGGGCCCACCGCGGCGATCCGGCCCGAGCACTCGAGACCGGGGTGGAGCGAGGCACCGGGCGGCGGCGGATAGACGCCCTGACGTTGCAACAGATCGGCACGGTTGACACCACTGGCCACCACATCGATGAGGACTTCCCCCTCACCGGGTTCCGGATCGGGCACCTCCGCCCATACGAGTGCTTCCGGGCCCCCGGGTTCAGGAATCGTGATCGCATGCATGGCCGCGAGGCTACTCCCGCCGCTCACTCCTCCGGCGGCGTCGGCGCGCGCACGATCGTGATCAGCCGGTCGGCCGCCTGGAGCGGACTCGCGTCCGGGTCGTCGTACGCCAGCAGCCGATGGCCGCGCCGCACCGACACCACCAGGTCGTCCGTGTCCCGCACCGAACGGCCCACCTCCGCCTTGACCACCGTCCGCTCCACCAGGTCAAGACCGCTGCCCTGCTGGATCAGATCCTCGATGACCGCGCCCGCGGTCGGACTCTGCACGCTCATCCCCAGCAGCCGGCCCGCCGCGCTCGCGCTCGTGATCACCGCGTCGGCGCCCGACTGGCGCAGCAGCGGAGCGTTCTCCTCCTCCCGCACCGCCGCCACGATGTTGGCACGCTTGTTGAGCTGCCGGGCGGTGAGCGTGACCAGCACCGCGGTGTCGTCCCGCTGCGTCGCGATCACGAACTGCCGGGCACGCTGCGCCTCCGCCCGCAACAGCACATCGCTGCGCGTCGCATCGCCCACCACCCCCGCGAATCCGTCCGCGTTGGCCGCCTCGATCACCTTGTGGTTGGGGTCGACCACCACCACCTGGTCCTTGCGCAGCCCGGTCGCGCAGAGCGTCTGCACGGCGGACCGCCCCTTCGTCCCGAAGCCCACGACAACGGTGTGATCGCGCAAGGCGGACCTCCAGCGGTTCAAGCGGTACTGCTCGCGGGTGCGTTCGGCCAGGACCTCGAGCGTGGTGCCGACCAGGATGATCAGGAAGATCACGCGGAGCGGGGTGACCAGCAGGATGTTGCTGAGCCGTGCGCTGTCGCTGTACGGGACGATGTCGCCGTAACCGGTGGTGGACAGCGTGACGGTCGAGTAGTACACGGCGTCCAGGAAGTCGACGTGCTCATCGGAGTTGTCGTGGTACCCGGCGCGGTCGGTGTACACGATGACCACGGTCAGCACCATCACGAACAGCGCGAGCAGCAGTCTGCGGACGACCTGGCGCAGCGGGCCCGCGGGGAAGTGGGGCAGGCGGACCCGGTGACTGGCGTCCTCGGGGGTGCGGGCGGCCGCGTCCTGGCTGGGCAGCTTCACGCGGGGGCCTCCGGGGTGGGTATGCCGTCTTCGTCATCGGATGCGCCGCTGGCTCGGGTCCCGGCGGGTGTGCCGCCGTACCCTCCCGGCCAGGGCAGCGCCAGCACCTCCGCCTCGTCGTCGCGCTCCGCACCGCCCGGCGGGATCACCGCGAGACCGTCCGCCGCGGCGATACCGCGCAGCATCGCCGGACCGTTGAACCGGAGCGGAAGCGCCGCCCCGCGCCGGAACGCCACGGGCACCAGCCGGGTGTCCACCGGATGCCCGTGCACGGCGGCGGCCAGCGGCATCCGGCGCGGCTCGACCGCCGGGCGCGCCCCGAGCGTGCGCAGCAGCGGCTCGGCGAGCGTCAGCAGACCGGAGACGGCGGCCAGCGGATTGCCCGGCAGACCGACCAGATGCCGCCCGGGCGCGAGCCGCGCCAGCAGCATCGGATGACCGGGGCGTACCCGCACCCCGTCCACCAGCAGCTTCGCGCCCAGACGGCGCAGCGTGGGGTGCACATGGTCCACCGGTCCGGCCGCGGTGCCGCCGGTCGTGACGATCACGTCGGCGGTCGACTCCGCCACGGCCGCGTGGACCGTGTCGGCGTCGTCGGCCAGTCGGCGGGTCTCCGACACCTCGGCGCCGAGCGCCCGCAGCCACGGGCCGACCATGGGGCCCAGCGCGTCCCGGATCCTGTCGTCCCGGGGGCGCCCCTCGGCCAGCAGTTCGTCGCCGAGAACCAGCACCTCGACGCGCGGGCCGCGGACGGTGGCCAGCTCGTCGTAGCCGGAGGCGGCCGCGAGCCCCAGCACGGCGGGGGTGATCGGGGTGCCCGGGGACAGCAGATGATCGCCGCTGCGGCACTCCTGGCCACGGGTCCGGATGTCCTGGCCGAGGCCGACGGGGTGGGCGGGGGCTGCGTGGAGCCAGCCGTCGCCGGTGTCGGTGCCGTACTCGGAGCGCAGGACGGCGGTGGTGCCGGGCGGGATCCGGGCGCCGGTGGCGATGCGGACGGCGTGCCCGTCGGGGAGCGGGGCGGCTTCGGCGTGCCCGGCGAGTATCCCGTGCTCGCCGTGTTCCCGCGGGTGCGCGGACTCGGGGGTGGGAAGCCGCCAGGGCCCGGGACCGGCGAGGGCCCAGCCGTCCATGGCGGAGGTGTCGAACGGCGGGAGGTCGGTGAGGGCGGCGAGGGGCTCGGCGAGGACATGCCCGAGGGCCTCACCGAGCGGCCGTACGACCGTGACGGGCGCGGTGGCAGCGGCGGCGGCACCCGCGGTGGCGCGGGCGTCGGACCAGGTACGGGGGGTGGTGGGGGTATCGGGGTTGTCTTCCGCGCGCGGGTCCGGGGCCTCCGCGGCGGGGGTCCTGGACCGTCTGTCTCTGGCGCCGGTGCCCTCGGACGCGGGGTCGTCCGGAGACTGGCGCCACACAGGTACGAGAGCGTCCAGGACCCCCGCCCCTGCGTCCCCGTCCCCTCCCGACGACTGGCGGCCGCGCCCCGGTGGCGGCTTCCGGTGCCGGGCGGATGGGGTCTCGCGGTCCGGGGGCGTACGTCCCTGGGCGAGGTCGAGGGCGGGGCTGGCCCAGTCGCGTTCCGCGTGGTCGTCCTCGGCCGCGGCCGCGGTCGTCTCACGCTCGTTGGCCAGCGCCAGCGCCTCGTCGACCTCGCGGTCGAGCGCCTCGTCGTCCCCCGCCCGGTCGCGCCGCGTCATCCCGCCGACTGCTCCGGTGTCCCGGCCTCATCGGCCCAACGAGCGGCCAGCGCCGACGCCTTGCGCATCGCGTCGGCCAGCGCCTCGGATCCGCCGCCCCGCTGGGCCGCGGCATAGCCGACGAGGAAGGTGGTCAGGGGGGCGGCGGGCCGGGCCACTCCGTGCGCGGCGTCCCGGGCCAGGTCGAGCAGGGCGGTGGTGTCGACATCGAGGTCGACCCCGAGTTCGGCCTTGACCGCGGCGATCCATTCATCCAACACGACTCCATGCTCCCTGATCCGCGCGCGGGCTGTTGTGATGTCTTCCCAGGTGTCGCAGTCGAAGGAAGCGGTGGGGTGGTGGACGAGGCCGAGCGACAGCTCGGAGGTGAGCAGACGGAGCGGAAGGCCGGAGAGACCGCCGTGCTCGGCCGCGAGGAGCGCGATCTCGCGCCGCAGCGGCTCGGCGCGGTAGGCGGCGACCAGGGGCTGCTCACGTCCGCCGGAGTCGGTGAGCACCGCGCCATCGGCCTCCTCGGCGCCGGTGAGCAGGGCTTTTACGGTCTCGGAGGTGAGGAACGGCAGATCGGCGGAGAGGACGAGGACAACGGGTGCGGTGGTCTGCCGTACGCCCGCGTCAAGGGCGGCGACCGGTCCGCCGCCCGGCGGCTCCTCCCGCGCCCAGCGGACGGGGCGGGCGGTCGGCCTGCGCGGTCCGACGACCACGGTCTCCCCCGCCTCCCGGCAGACGGCCAGCACCCGGTCGAGCAGAGCCCGTCCACCCACCCGCAAGGCGGGCTTGTCCGCCCCACCGAGCCGCCGCGCGGCGCCCCCGGCCAGGATCACAGCGTCATACGCACCTGGAGTCACCCCACGAGTATCGCCCGATCAGCCCTCGCCGCCCCCACCCCCACCGGCGCACAGGCGCACCGGGCAGGACAGCCGACCCGGAGGGGCGACCGCCGACGAGCCGTGAGGGGACCGGGTCGCGGCGGTGGGGTCCTGGACGCTGTCAACGGTCCAGGGCCCCGCCGCGGAGGCCCCGGACCCGCACCCGAACCACGGACCCACCGCGCACCCACGCCCACCCGCACCCCGGCTACAGCCCCCGCAGCAGCACCATCGGCCGCTCCACGCAATCGGCCACATACCGCAGGAACCCCCCGGCCGTCCCTCCGTCGCACACCCGGTGGTCGAACGTGAACGACAGCTGCACCACGTGCCGCACCGCGAGCTCCCCCTCGTGCACCCACGGCTTCGGGACGATCCGGCCGACGCCGAGCATCGCCGCCTCCGGGTGGTTGATGATCGGCGTCGATCCGTCGACCCCGAAGACGCCGTAGTTGTTGAGGGTGAACGTGCCCCCCGTCAGCTCGGCCGGGGCGAGCGAACCCGCGCGGGCGGCCTCGGTCAGCCGGGCGATCTCCGCGGAGAGCCCTTCGACGCTGCGGGCATGCGCAGTGCGGACGACCGGTACGACCAGCCCCCGATCCGTCTGCGCCGCGAAGCCGAGGTGCACATCGGCGAGCCGGACGATCTCCCGGCTCTCCATGTCCACCGTGGCGTTGAGCTCGGGGTAACGGGCAAGCGCCGCCGTGCAGATACGGGCCAGGACGGCGAGCAGGGAGACCTTGGGGCCACCGGCGGCGTTCATGGCGGCACGGGCGGCGAGCAGTTCCGTGGCGTCGGCGTCCACCCAGCAGGTGGCGTCGGGGATCTCCCGACGGCTCCGCGCCAGCTTGTCGGCGGCCAGGCCCCGCACACCCCGCAGCGGAACGCGCTCCTCCCGCACCGCGGGACCCGAGGTCACGTCCGGACCGTCCGCGACAACGCCGCCCACCGCGGCGCCGTCCGCAGCAAGGCCGTCCTCCGCAAGGCCGTCCGCCGCCGGCCCCCGCACCGCCCGCTCGACGTCGGCACGCATGATGAGCCCATCGGGCCCGGAGCCGGTGAGCCCGCGCAGATCGAGACCGTGTTCCCGGGCGAGCCGCCGCACCAGCGGCGAGATCACAGGGATGGGCCCTTGGAGACGCCGCTCATCCCCCACGACGACCGGCCGGGAAACGGCATCGGCACCGGCACCGGCGGAGACGGCGGCCGAGGGGACGGCGCCGGGCCGTACCCGGCGGCGGCGCGCGGCCGGGGCGGTCGTGCCGTACCCGACGAGCACATTGCCCGACCCACCCTCAGAGGCGGCCCCACCGGAGCCAGAACCACCGCCCGCAGAACCACCGGAAACCGCGGAACCACCACCCGTATCCGCCCCCTCCGGAACGGCGACGGTGAGCAGCGGCGCCCCCACCGGCATCTCGGTGCCCTCCTCGCCGAAGCGGGCGGTGACCACCCCGCCGTACGGGCAGGGCACATCCACCATGGCCTTGGCGGTCTCGACCTCAACGACCGGCTGGTCGATGGCGACAACATCGCCGACCTGCACCAGCCACCGCACGATCTCCGCTCCGGTGAGCCCCTCCCCCAGATCCGGAAGGGTGAACTCCCGCACCACAGCCATCAGACGGCCCTCCCCTCGGTGAACTCCGATTCCCACTGGAGGCGGGCGACGGCGTCCAGCACCCGGTCCACACCGGGCAGATGGTGCCGCTCGAGCATGGGCGGCGGGTAGGGAATGTCGAACCCGGTGACCCTGAGCACCGGCGCCTCGAGGTGGTGGAAGCACCGCTCGGTGACCCGGGCGGCGATCTCCCCGCCGGGGCCGCCGAAGCCGGTGGCCTCGTGGACCACCACGGCGCGGCCGGTGCGGCGGACGGAGGCGCAGACCGTCTCGTCGTCGAAGGGCACGAGCGAGCGCAGATCGACGACCTCGAGGTCCCAGCCCTCCGCGCGGGCCGCCTCGGCGGCCTCGAGGCAGACGGGGACGGACGGCCCGTAGGAGATGAGCGTGGCACTCCGGCCGCCCCGGCCGGCTCCGGAACCGGCCACCGGACCACCAGCCGCCGCGGCGGACGGCGCACCGGACGGCCTCCGGACCACGGCCCGCCCGATGGGCGGGACCTCGTCCGGCCGGTCGGGCGACCAGTCGCCCTTGGACCAGTAGAGCCGCTTGGGCTCGAGGAAGACGACGGGGTCGTCGGAGGCGATGGCGGCGCGCAGCAGCCCGTAGGCGTCGGCGATGGTCGCGGGGGCGACGACATGGAGGCCGGGGGTGGCCATGTAGTAGATCTCGGAGGAGTCGCTGTGGTGCTCGACCCCGCCGATGCCGCCGCCGTACGGCACCCGCACGGTGAGCGGCAGCGGCATGGTGCCGCGCGTGCGGTTGCGCATCCGCGAGACATGGCTGACGAGCTGCTCGAAGGACGGGTACGCGAAGGCGTCGAACTGCATCTCGACGACGGGCCGCAGCCCGTACATCGCCATGCCGACGGCGGTGCCGAGGATGCCCGCCTCGGCCAGCGGCGTATCGGTGCAGCGGCCGTCGCCGAACTCCTTGGCGAGCCCGTCGGTGATGCGGAAGACGCCACCGAGGGTGCCGACGTCCTCGCCGAGGACATGGACGCAGGGGTCGGCGGCCATGGCGTCACGCAGGGCGCGGCCGAGGGCCTGGGCCATGGTGGCGGGCTTGCGGGCGGTGCCGGTCCCGGTGGCTGTGGCGGTGGTCATCGTGCACCCTTTTCGGACTCGTCGGCCCCGGTCTCGGCGTCGAGCTCGGCGCGCAGCTGGGCCGCCTGCTCGCGGAGCTGGCTGGTCTTGTCGGCGTAGATGTGCTCGAAGAGCTCCATGGGGTCGACGACCGGGTCCTGGTTCATCCGCTCGCGCAGATCGGCGGCGAGCCGCTCCGCGGACTCGCGCACGGCTTCCACGCTCTGGTCGTCGAGCAGATCGCGGTCCCGCATGGCGTCCTCCAGGAGCGCTATCGGGTCATGTGCCCGCCATGCCTCGACCTCGGCTTCGGTCCGGTAGCGGGTGGCGTCGTCGGCGTTGGTGTGGGCCTCGATGCGGTAGGTGATGGCCTCGACGAGGGTGGGGCCTCCGCCGCGGCGGGCCCTGCGCACGGCCTCGTCGAGGACCTGGTGGACGGCGACCGCGTCATTGCCGTCGACGAGGCGGCCGGGCATGCCGTAGCCGACGGCCTTGTGGGCGAGGGAGGGCGCGGCGGTCTGCTTGGCGAGCGGGACGGAGATCGCGAAGCCGTTGTTCTGGACGAGGAAGACCACCGGGGCCTGCCAGACGGCGGCGAAGTTGAGGGCCTCGTGGAAGTCGCCCTCGCTGGTGCCGCCGTCGCCGACGAGGGCGAGCGCGACCACGTCGTCACCCTTGAGGCGGGCGGCGTGGGCCAGTCCGACGGCGTGCGGCAGCTGGGTGGCGAGCGGGGTGCACAGGGGGGCGACGCGATGGGTGCGGGGGTCGTAGCCGGAGTGCCAGTCGCCGCGCAGCAGGGTGAGGGCCTGGACCGGGTCGAGGCCACGGACGACGGCGGCGAGGGTGTCGCGGTAGCTGGGGAAGAGCCAGTCGGGCTCCTCGAGCACAAGACCGGCGGCGACCTGGCAGGCCTCCTGGCCGGTGGAGGAGGGGTAGACGGCCAGTCGGCCCTGCCGGGTGAGGGCGGTGGCCTGCGCGTTGTACCGGCGGCCGTGCACCAGCTCGCGGTGGAGCCTGGTGAGCAGGTCGGCGGCGACGTCGGCGGCAGCGGCGGTGCCCAGCAGGCGGTACGGCTCGGCGTCGGGCAGCAGGGGCGCGGCGTCGACGCGGGGCCGCCAGGCGGGCGGGGGAGTGGGCCGGTAGGCACCGGGCTGCTCAAGGACCGTCATGACGCGACCTCCGGGACTTGAGGGAGGTGGTGCTCAGCACCTCGCTCGAGGGTGGTAGGTGGAAGACAGGCGGGCGGACAGCTGGAACGTGAGGCAGGCCACAGCGGCACCCCTCCCTACCGATTGTTCGGTCGCTGACGCATTTTGGCTACAGGCGACCCCAGCCTGTGGACAAACGGTTCCGCACCCCCTGAGATGAAGACAGGATGTCCATGAAGGGGAGGCGGGGCGGCATGCGGGACGAACAGATGGCCCATTCGGACGGCAAACCGCCCGCACGGCCACTGGACTCCATCGACCGCGACATCCTCCGGCTGCTCCGGGCGGACGGCCGGGCCTCGATACGCTCCGTGGCCGATCAGGTGCATGTGTCACGGGCGAATGCCTACGCGCGGATCAACCGTCTGATCGACGACGGGGTGATCCGCGGCTTCAGTGCCCGGGTGGACCAGGAGCGGGCCGGGCAGGGCGCGTCCGCGTACATCACGCTGAAGATCGTCCAGAACTCCTGGCGCACGGTGCGCGAGCAGCTCAGGGAGCTTCCGGGAGCGGCCCATATCGCCCTGGTCAGCGGGGACTTCGATGTGCTGCTGCTGGTGCACACCTCGGACAACCGCTCGCTGCGCGAGCTGGTCCTCACCCGGATCCAGGCGATACCGGAGGTGCTGAGCACCCGGACACTGCTGGTGTTCGAGGAGACGGACCTCGATTCGGAGCCGTGACCGGCCCCGCACGGGGCCAAGGGCTGTCCCGTCATCCCCAGCGGGCTCCCGACGCCGGCTACGGCGGCCCCCAGGCTTCGCCCGGGAGGTGCCCCTGCCGCGTTGTCGGGATCGCCCGAGTACGCCCGGTACGAGGACGACCCTCCGCCTTGCGATTGACCGCATCGGCGCCGCTCGCTGATCCACTGGGGATGACGGGACAGCCCTTAGGCGTCCCTTAGGCGCCCTCGCCCTGGGTGCGCAGACCGGCGAATGCGGTGCGGACCACGGCGTCGGCGACCTCGTCGGAGGTCGCGGCGCCGCCGCGGCCCGGCCGGTACCACTCGACAATCGAGTTGATCATGCCGAAGAGCAGCCGGGTGGCCAGCCGTGCGTCCACGTCGGCCCGCAGGTCGCCGTCGGCCGCGGCCTGCTTGAGCAGCTCGGCGACCTGGTGGTCGAACTCCCGGCGGCGCTCCATGGCCCAGCGCTCGGTGTCCGTGTTGCCCCGGACGCGCAGCAGCAGCGTGACGTAGGGCAGCTCCGCCATCAGCACCTCGGTGGTGCGCCGGACCACGTGCTCCAGCCGCTCCACCGCCCGGCCCTCGCGCGCCCCCGGCTCCTGGAGGATGTGGAACAGGCCGTCCAGCGCACGGCTTATGGCCAGCCGGAGGAGCTCTTCCTTGCCCTTGACGTGGTGGTAGATCGACGATTTGGAGATTCCGGCGGCGCGGGACAGATGCTCCATGGAGGTGCCGTCGTAGCCGCGCTCGTTGAACACCTCGACGGCAACCGCGAGCAGCGATTCGGGCGTGTAGGTGTCGCGCTTGGCCATGGTCATGATTAGAGCAGTTTTTCCTGGACGGCGGCACGCCGGACCAGCGCCTGGGAGGGCGCGTAGCGGCCGGTGGGGCAGGAGTCGTGGAGGTTGCGCAGGGTGTCGCGCACCCAGCGGGCGCCGAGGTCATCTCCCCACTGGACCGGGCCGCGCGGGTAGTTGACGCCGGACCGCATGGCGGTGTCGATGTCCTCCGGGCTCGCCACCTCGCGGGCGGCGGCGTCCAGGGCGAAGTCCACGAGCATCGCGACGGTGCGGGCCACGATCATGCCGGGGACGTCCCGGGTGACGCTCACCTCCTTGCCGAGTGCCTGGAACAGCCCGATCGCGGTCCGCACGGACTCCGGGGAGGCGGCCTCGGACGGGGCGAGGGCGATCCGCCCGGCGGTGCGGTAGTCCAGGGCGAGGTCGAAGCGGATGGTGACGGCGGAGGGGTCGGTGGTGGCGGGTGAGCCGTCGGTCAGCGACAGGCGGGTGCCGTCGGGCAGCGCGAGATGGCCCCCGGTGGGCTCGCGGGCAACGGTGATCCCGGCCTCCTCGATGAGCTCGACGAGCGCGGCGGCGGGCCCCAGATCCCCGTGCAGGACGACCTTCTCAGGGGCCTCGCAGGGTTCGGCGGTGTGCGGGGCGGGGCGCTGGGCGCCCTCGGTGTGGTCGAACCAGCCGTGGCCGGACTTGCGCCCGTGGCGCCCGGAATCGACGAGCTGCCGCTGCGCGAGGGAGGGGGTGAATTTCGGATCGTGGAAGAAGGCTTCCCAGACCGAGCGGGTGACGGCCTCGTTGACGTCCTGGCCGATCAGATCGGTCAGCTCGAAGGGACCCATCCGGAAGCCGCCGGACTCGCGCAGTACGGCGTCGATGGTGGCGGGTTCGGCGGCGCGCTCCTCAAGGACCCGGAAGGCCTCGGCGTAGAAGGGGCGGGCGAGCCGGTTGACGATGAAGCCCGGGGTGTCGGAGCAGCGCACCGGGGTCTTCCCCCAGGCGGCGACGGTGTCGTACGCGCGGTCGGCGGCGTCCTCGTCCGTGGCGGCGCCGCGGACGACCTCGACCAGCGGCAGCAGCGGGGCGGGGTTGAAGAAGTGCAGGCCGACGAGGCGGCCGGGCAGACGCAGGGCGCCCGCGACGGCCGTGACGGAGAGCGAGGAGGTGTTGGTGGCCAGCAGACAGCGGTCGGAGACGACGGACTCCAGGGCGGTGAACAGCTGCTGTTTGGCGCCCAGTTCCTCGAGGATCGCCTCGATGGCCAGATCCGCGTCGGCCAGGTCCTCGATCGCGGCGACTGGCGTGAGGCGGCCGAGGGCCGCGTCGCGGTCGGCCGCGGGGAGGCGGCCCTTGTCGACCAGCCGCCCGAGCCGGGCGGCGATGGCCTCCACCGCCTGGCAGGCGCGCCCGGGCGCGGCGTCGTAGAGCCGTACGGGATGTCCGGCCACCAACGCCACCTGGGCGATTCCCTGGCCCATGGTGCCGGTGCCGATGACGGCAACGGTGCTGGTGTACGCCGGTCCCCGGTCGATCGCAGTCATGCCGCTGATCCTCTCGGACGAAGTTATCCACAGGTTCGCCAGGCCCTCTTGTCCCGACCGATCGTTCGGTTAATCTAACTCTGTCGACCATTCCAGCCCAGCTCAATCCCAGCTCGACGAGGAGTTGGTCAGTCGTGACCACCGGACTCACCACAGCGCAGTTGACCGAGATGCACCGCCCCACCCTCGACCAGGCACTGGAGGCGATCCGTACCCGCGCGTACTGGTCCCCGCACCCCGAGCACCCCAAGGCTTACGGCCCGGACGGCAAAACGGGCCGCCCGAGCCTGGGCATCCCCGAGGGCCTGGCCGCGTTCGAAGCGCTGCGCGGCACCCGCTTCGACCTGGACCAGCCGGGCACCGACGGCTGGACGGGCTCCGAGGTCTCGCCCTACGGCGCGGAGATGGGCATGGAGTATCCGCACCCGGATATCGATGTGCTCCTCCCGGCGATGAAGGCGGCGATGCCCGCCTGGCGGGACGCCGGTCCGGAGGCGCGCGCCATGGTCTGCCTGGAGATCCTGGCCCGGATCAGCGCCCGCTCCCATGAGTTCGCCCAGGCCGTGATGCACACCAGTGGCCAGGCGTACATGATGGCGTTCCAGGCGGGCGGCCCCCACGCCCAGGACCGCGGCCTGGAGGCGGTGGCCTATGCCTTCGCCGAGCAGGTGCGCACCCCGGAGGCGGTGGAGTGGTCCAAGCCGCAGGGCAAGCGTGACCCGCTGCGGCTGAACAAGACGTTCACCGCCGTCCCGCGCGGTATCGCGCTGCTGATCGGCTGCAACACCTTCCCCACCTGGAACGGCTACCCCGGGCTGTTCGCCTCGCTGGCCACCGGCAATCCGGTGCTGGTCAAGCCCCATCCGCAGGCCGTGCTGCCGCTGGCGCTGACCGTCCGGACAGCGCGTGAGGTGCTGCGCGAGGCGGGCTTCGACCCCAATCTGGTGGCGCTGGCCGCGGAGCGGCCGGACGAGGGCATCGCCAAGGTCCTCGCGGTGCGGCCCGAGATCCGTGTGATCGACTACACGGGCTCCACCGCCTTCGGCGACTGGCTGGAGACCCACGCCCGCCAGGCCCAGGTCTTCACCGAGAAGGCCGGGGTCAACACGGTCGTCCTCCACTCCACCGACGACTACCAGGGCATGCTGGCCAATCTGGCGTTCTCGCTGTCCCTCTACAGCGGCCAGATGTGCACCACCCCGCAGAATCTGCTCATCCCCCGGGACGGCATCACCACCGACGCCGGGCCCAAGTCGTACGACGAGGTGGTGGCCGACCTCGGGGCGGCGGTCGAGGGGCTGCTGGGCGACGACGCCCGCGCGAGCGCGCTGCTCGGCGCGATCGTGGGTCCCCGGGTGCAGGAGCGGCTGGAGGCCGCGCCGGGTCTCGGCGGTGTCGCGCTGGCCTCGCGCGCGGTGACCCACCCCGAGTTCCCGGACGCCACGGTCCGTACGCCGCTGATGGTGAAGGCGGACGGGGCGCGGAAGTTCTGGGAGGCGGCGGACGCGGACGCGCCCTATCTGGCCGAATGCTTCGGCCCGGTGTCCTTCGCCGTCGCGGTCGACTCCGCGGAGGACGCGGTCGCCCTGCTGCGGCGGACCACCCGGGACAAGGGCGCGATGACCGTCGGCGCGTACACCACCTCACCGGAGGTGGAGCGGCTGGTCGAGGAGGCGTGTCTGGAGGAGTGCGCCCAGCTGTCGCTGAATCTGACCGGCGGGGTCTATGTGAACCAGACCGCGGCCTTCTCCGACTTCCACGGCTCCGGCGGCAATCCGTCGGCCAATGCCGCGCTGTGCGACGGCGCCTTTGTGGCGAGCCGCTTCCGGATGATCGAGGTGCGGCGCCAGGCGTAGCGCCGGGCGGGTCCGCGCGGCGGCTCAGCCGGCCGCCGCGTGGACCCGCACCCAGCTGTGCATCGCGATGGCCGCCGCCGCACCCGCGTTGATCGAGCGGGTGGAGCCGAACTGCGCGATCGAGCACACCATGGCCGCGTGACGGCGGGCCTGCTCCGTCAGCCCCGGCCCCTCCTGTCCGAAGAGCAGCACACAGCGGCGCGGCAGTTCGGTGGTCTCCAGCGGCACCGCCCCGGGGAGGTTGTCGATCCCGGTCACCGGCAGCCCCTCGGCGGCCGCCCAGGCGGTGAGACCGGCGGTGTCCGGGTGGTGGCGGACATGCTGATAGCGGTCGGTGACCATGGCCCCGCGCCGGTTCCAGCGGCGCCGCCCCACAATATGGATCTCCTTCGCCAGGAACGCGTTGGCCGTGCGCACCACGCTCCCGAAGTTGAAGTATCGGCTACATAACGGTTCTGGAGGATGGGGCGTCGTCCTGACCGCTCTGGGCCGGGGGCGGCGGACCTCCCCAATGGAAAAGAGCCATGGCCACGCTCGTGGCGAGGTTGTAGCTGGACACCTGGGGGCGCATGGGGAGTGCCACCAGCTTGGTCGCCCGCTCTCGGACCTCCGGCGAGATCCCGTGTCGCTCAGAGCCGAACGCCAGCAGCGCGTCATCCGGGAGCACTACGGACCTGATGTCCTCACCCTCCGGGTCAAGCGCATACAGGGGGCCTGGCGGCAGGTCTTCGAGGGGAAGCCGTTCCACTGCGGTCGCGTAGTGAAGACCCGCACCCGCCCGGACCACGCTGGGGTGCCATGGGTCCATGTCACCCGTAGTGACCACCCCTGTAGCCCCGAAACCGGCGGCAAGACGGACCACAGCGCCGACATTCCCCAGGTTGCGCGGGTTGTCCAGGACGACGACCGGCGCCGACCGCGGAAGCCTCGACAGGTGGTCCAGGTTCGCGCGGCGCCTGGGCCTGACAGCCAGGGCAGCGACCTGCGTGGGGTGCACCCTGGGAACGAGATCTCGGAAGATCTGCGCTGGTACCTCGGTCACGAGATCGCTGATCCGGACCGTAAGGTCATCGGCCAGTTCATCTGCCAGTGCCAAGGCGGAGCCCTTGTCACTGGAGATCGCGACACGGACATCTGCCCCGAAGCGAAGCGCGTGCTTCAACGCATGGAATCCGTCCACCAGCACCGCATCCGGCATAGCCTCTCGCCACTGCCGTATGACCCTCGTGACCTCGACATTGCGGCGGTCACCGTGCTCGAGCAGCTCCGGGTCGTAGCGGTCCCCGGCCGGCCAGGGGCGGGGGTGCGGGCCGACGCCGACCTCGGGGGTGAAGCCCTCGTCGTACTGGACCGGTTCCTGGGGCTGGACCGGCTCCTGGGGGCGGATGTCGCCGGGGTGGATTTCGCTGCTCACCCGATGAGCGTACGGGCCCGGGGCTCCTCATCGCGCTCCGGAGCCCGTGGCCCGCGCAACCGCCGGACCCGGGTCACCACGCGGTCCCGGACCCGGGCCGCCCTCGCGCCGCCCCAGAGCAGAAAGGCCGTCGGCAGGAACACCGCGTCGGCGGCGATCGCGGCGAGTGAGAAGAAGGGCAGCCCCAGCATGATCGCTATGCCGAGGTGCTCCATCATCAGCAGGACGAGCATCACATTCTTGGCCCGCCGGTTGAGCAGGGTGAACGGGAAGGCGACCTGCACGATGACCGTGCCGTAGGTCAGCACCATCACCAGCGTGCCGTTGGACGCCATGAAGTCGGCGAGGCCGGGCCAGGGCGAGAAGTAGTCCAAATGCAGCGGGTAGTAGAGGGCGGTGCCGTCCTGCCAGCGCGAGCCCTGGATCTTGTACCAGCCGGCCGAGGCGTAGAGCAGACACACCTCGCCCATGATCACCAACAGGGTGCCGTTGTGCGCCAGATTGGCGAGCACATCCATGATGGTGCGCGGCTCCCCCGGTGCGTAGCGCCGCACCAGCCACCAGCCGGCCTGGACGAGCCACAGCCCCCACAGAACCGTGGCCCAGCCGACCCCGGGCAGCGGCCCGTCGGCCATCAGGGAGAGCCGGGCGTCGGTGAACAGCTGGGCCCAGAGCAGCACCAGCCCCAGGACGGCCCAGAGCACGATGCCCGTCGTATCGCGGGAGGGCTGAGAGGGCTGGGGGGCTTGAGAGGGCTGGGAGAGAGCCTTCTGCCGCGCCGCCCGGCGGGCGTCCAGCGACCACACCTGCCCGCACCGGGTCAGTGCCAGATAGGTCGCCATCAGATGGACGAGGTTGTCGCCGCCGTCCCCGATGAAGATGCTGCGGTTCTGGAGCGACAGGACTCCGAGCATGAACAGCATGGACATGGTGCGGGTGCGCCAGCCGAGCAGCAGCAGCACGCTCGAGACGATGCCGAGGGTGTAGACGGTCTCGAACCAGACGGTGCTGTCGGTCCATATCAGCGCGCTGAAGGCACGGTTGGTGTCCAGCAGCCGGTTGGCCATGTCCCAGTTCATGGGGCCGTCGGGTCCGTACAGCTCCCGGCGGTGGGGCCATTCGCGCAGCAGGAAGAGCAGCCAGGTGAAGGAGAAGCCGATCCGGACGATCGCGGTCTGGCACGGGCCGAGCGCGGAGCCGCTGACGCGGGCGTGACCGCGGGCCACGGCGGAATGGAGCCGGGCTGCCAGCGGGGCGCGGGCGCCGGGGCGGGCGGACTGCCGCGGCGGCGGGGGCGGGGGTACGGCGCCGGGGCCGAACTCGGTTCCGTCGGCGGGCTCGGTTGCGTGGGCGGACTCGGATCCGGAGCCGGACGCGGGGTCGCGCTCGGGGTCGGGTTCGGGGGAGTGCGAGGGGGCAGCGGGCCCGGTCACCGGTTCTTCGCCTCCGGAAGGTCGTCGCCGGTCACCGTCCACCACGGCAGTACGCGGTAGAACACCTTGGTGTCGATCTTCTCGTCGCTCCACGGCGGTGCGGCCAGGGGTGTGGTCGCGGATCGCACCTGCACCCGCTCGACGGTGCCGCCGCCCTCCTCCCGGCCGAAGCGGAGCATCACGATCCGGCGCATGTACTGCTCGAAGAGCGGGCCGCGAGCCCCGATCGACCGGTCCTGCTCGTCATGTGAGGAGACATAGAACTCCCACGCCCTCCGCAGCTCGTTCTGCTGGGTGTGGCTGGGCAGCGGATTGTGGCGGATGGCCGCGCCGTCCTCTGCTGAGAGGTTTCTCCACCCGGTGGTCGCGGTGCCACCGTCGGCCGTGCGGATTTCGGCGCGGGCCTGAACGGCGATGTTCTGCTGGAGCGGGTTGGGGGCGAACAGCTTCCAGTTCCGCTCGAACTCCGGATAGATGTAGTCGTCGATGGCCGCACCATGCTGCTTGCTGAGCGTATTGGGCGGCGAGACGTTCAGAAACGCCATCCCAAGGTGGATGACGGCCGCGACGGCCGCGACCGCGGTGGCCACCGCGACGACCAGCTGAGCGGGGAGGGAGAGCGCGGCGAGCCGTCCCGCCGTCTCGTCGTCCGTCTCCGAGTCCGCCATACCGCCCCGCTCCCGATGGTGTCCGGTGCTCCCGCCCGCCCGCCCGCCCGTCCGTCCGGCCGCGCGCTCCGCGGCCCCTACGCCCCGGAACGGTACCCATGCGGAACCCCTGGCACAGGGCCCTCGGCGTTATCCACAGGCTTGACACCCTACGTTCCCGCGGCACACCATTGAACCGAACGATCGGTCGGTCGGCTCGCCGGTCGGCGGGGACGGATGGCGAAGGGGCTTCGCATGACGACGATGGCGGCGGACGCCGGGGCGTACGAGGCGGTGTTCGACGCCGCTCTGGCCGCTGACGAGCGCATCGAGCCGCGCGACTGGATGCCCGACGACTACCGGGCGTCGCTGGTCCGGCAGATGGCACAGCACGCCCACTCCGAGATCATCGGCATGCAGCCGGAGGCCAACTGGATCACCCGCGCCCCCTCGCTGCGGCGCAAGGCGATCCTGATGGCCAAGGTCCAGGACGAGGCGGGCCACGGCCTGTATCTCTACAGCGCGGCGGAGACCCTGGGCACCAGCCGGGACGAGCTTCTCGACAAGCTGCACGCCGGCCGCCAGAAGTACTCCTCGATCTTTAACTACCCCACGCTGACCTGGGCCGATGTCGGCGCCATCGGCTGGCTGGTGGACGGCGCCGCGATCACCAACCAGGTCCCGCTGTGCCGCTGCTCCTACGGCCCCTATGCCCGGGCCATGGTCAGGATCTGCAAGGAGGAGTCCTTCCACCAGCGCCAGGGGTACGAGCTGCTGCTCGCCCTGAGCAAGGGCACCGAGGCACAGCACGCCATGGCGCAGGACGCGGTGGACCGCTGGTGGTGGCCGTCGCTGATGATGTTCGGCCCCCCGGACGACGCCTCGGCCCACTCCGCCCAGTCGATGGCCTGGAAGATCAAGCGCCACTCCAACGACGAGCTGCGCCAGCGCTTCGTCGACATCTGCGTCCCCCAGGCCGAGTCGCTCGGCCTGACCCTCCCCGACCCCGATCTCCGGTGGAACGAGGAGCGGGGCCACCACGACTTCGGAGCGATCGACTGGACCGAGTTCCATGAGGTTCTGCGGGGCAACGGCCCGTGCAACACCCAGCGGATCTCCCAGCGGCGCCGGGCCCATGAGGAAGGCGCCTGGGTGCGCGAGGCAGCCGCCGCGTACGCGGCCAAGCACGGGGAGGAACAGGCATGAGTGGTGGCCAGAGCGGTGCGTGGCCGCTGTGGGAGGTGTTCGTCCGCAGCAGGCGCGGACTCTCCCACACCCACGCCGGAAGTCTGCACGCGCCGGACGCCGAGATGGCCCTGCGCAATGCCCGCGATCTGTACACCCGCCGCTCGGAAGGGGTGTCGATCTGGGTGGTGCCCTCCACCGCGGTCACCGCGTCGTCGCCGGACGAGAAGGACCCGTTCTTCGAGCCGTCCGCCGACAAGCCCTACCGCCACCCCACCTTCTACGAGATCCCGGAAGGGGTGCGGCACCTGTGACCGCGGCCCTCGCCCTGGGCGATGACGCACTGGTGCTCTCCCACCGGCTGGGGGAGTGGGCGGGCCACGCCCCCGTGCTGGAGGAGGAGGTGGCGCTCGCCAATATCGCCCTCGACCTGCTCGGTCAGGCCCGGGTCCTGCTCTCCCTGGCCGGGGACGAGGACGAGCTCGCCTATCTGCGCGAGGAGCGGGCGTTCCGCAATGCGCAGCTCGTCGAGCAGCCCAATGGGGATTTCGCCCACACCATCGCCCGCCAGCTCTACTTCTCCACCTATCAGGAGCTGCTGTACGAGCGGCTGGCGCGGGGCGGCGGCCCCTTCGCCCCGCTCGCCGCCAAGGCGGTCAAGGAGGTCGCCTACCACCGCGACCATGCCGAGCACTGGACGCTGCGGCTCGGCGACGGCACCGCCGAAAGCCATGAGCGGATGCGGGTGGCGCTGGATGCCCTGTGGCGCTTCACCGGCGAGCTGTTCGAGCCGGTGGAGGGGTGCGAGGTGGAGTGGGACACCCTGCACACCGACTGGCTGACCCGGCTCACCTCGGTCCTGGACCGCGCCACCCTGGCCGTGCCCGAGGGGCCGCGGCGGGGTGCGTGGGCGGCGGGCGCCGGACGGCAGGGCGTCCACACCGAATCGTTCGGCCGGATGCTCGCGGAGATGCAGCATCTGCACCGCAGCCACCCGGGGGCGACATGGTGACCCCGGCAGCCCACGCGTCCGGCACCACCGCGCTCGAGGAGGAGCTGCGGCAGCTGGCGGGATCCGTGCCGGATCCCGAGCTGCCGATGGTCTCCCTGGCGGAGCTGGGTGTGGTGCGCGGGCTGCGGGTACTGGCGCCGGGCCGGGTCGAGGTCGAGCTGACCCCCACCTACACCGGCTGCCCGGCGCTGGAGTCGATGAGCGCCGATATCGAGCGGGTGCTGCATGACCGGGGGATCCCCGAGGTGGCCGTCCGTACGGTGCTCTCCCCGCCCTGGTCCACGGACGCGATCAGCCCCGAGGGCCGCCGCAAACTGGCCGAGGCCGGGATAGCGCCGCCCTCACCGCGGCGGGCGGAGGCGGGTGGGCCGGTCACCGTCGACCTGGCGGTGCGCTGCCCGCACTGCGGCTCCACCGAGACCAAGCTGCTCAGCCGCTTCTCCTCCACCGCGTGCAAGGCGCTGCGCCGTTGCGAGACATGCCGTGAACCGTTCGACCACTTCAAGGAGTTGTGATGGCCGCGGAAGCGGTGGTCGAGGCCACCACACACCATGGCGCGTTCCATCCGCTGCGAGTGGTGGCGGTCGAGCGGCTCACCGATGACGCGGTGGCCGTCACCCTGCGGGTGCCGCCCGCGCTGAGGGACACCTTCCGCTTCGTCCCCGGACAGCACATCGCGGTGCGGCGGTTCGTGAACGGCGCCGAGATCCGACGGACGTACTCGATCTGCACCCCGGCCCCGGACGCGGCGGGTCCGGAGTTGCTGCGGGTAGGGGTGCGGCTGGTCGAGGGCGGCGAGTTCTCGACCTACGCCCTCAAGGAGCTGGCGGTCGGCGAGGTCATGGAGGTGATGGCGCCCGCGGGCCGGTTTGTGCTGGCTCCCCGGCCGGGCCACTTCGCCGCGGTCGTCGGCGGCAGCGGTATCACCCCGGTGCTATCCATCGTCGCGACGCTGCTGGAGCGGCAGCCCGGGGCCCGTTTCTGTCTGATCCGCAGCGACCGCACCGCCGCGTCGACGATGTTCCTGGAGGAGGTCGCCGACCTCAAGGACCGCTGGCCCGACCGGTTCCAGCTGGTCTGCGCGCTCTCCCGGGAGGAGCAGCAGACCGGGCTGGTCTCCGGGCGGCTGGACGAGGAGCGGCTGACCGGGCTGCTGCCCGCGCTGCTGCCGGTGGAGTCGGTGGACGGCTGGTTCCTGTGCGGTCCGTACGGGCTGGTGAGCGCCGCCGAGCGGGCGCTGCGCGGCCTCGGGGTGGCCCGCGGCCGGGTCCATCAGGAGATCTTCCATGTCGACACCGCAGGGGAGACGGGCTCGGCCGTGCCGGGTCCGGTCGGTACCGCGTCGCACAGTTCGGTGACGGCGACGCTGGACGGCCGCTCGGGCACCTGGCCGGTGCAGGACGGGGAAGCGCTGCTGGAAACCGTGCTGCGCAACCGCGCTGACGCACCGTATGCCTGCAAGGGCGGGGTGTGCGGCACCTGCCGGGCGTTCCTGGTCTCCGGTGAGGTGCGGATGGACCGGAATTTCGCGCTGGAGCCGGACGAGGTGGAGGCGGGCTATGTGCTGGCCTGTCAGTCCCATCCGGTCGGTGAGCGGGTGGAGTTGGACTTCGACCGCTGAAGCGCGGTGGTGACCGTTCCCTTCGTGTAGAACCTGTTCTATCTTGACCGGCCGTCGGACAGAGCCGCGGCGCGGGAGGACGAACAGTGGACTTCACCTTCACCGAGGAGCAGCAGGCGGCCGTCGAGGCGGCGAAGGCCGTCTTCACCTCCGTCGAACCGGACAGCGTGCCCAGCCCCGCACTGATCCGCGGGGCCGTGGCCGAGGACTTCGACCGTGTGCTGTGGCAGCGGCTCGCCGAAGGCGATCTGCTCGGCCTGACGCTGGACCCGCGCCACGGCGGTTCGGGGCTGGACCTCATCGCCCTATGCCTGGTGCTGCGGGAGTCCGCCCGGGTGCTGGCCCGGGTGCCGCTGCTGGAGTCGGGTGCGGCGGCCCTGGCTGTGCAGAGGTATGGCTGCGCCGAGTTGTGCGCCGATGTGCTGCCCCGGGTGGTGCGCGGGGAGCTGGTACTCACCGTCGCGCCGAACGGCCGCACCGGCCATGACCCGGCCGAACTCGCCGTCCAGGGCCACCGGGACGGCGACGTGTGGGTGCTGGACGGCGTCCAGACCGGCGTCCCCTGGGCCCACGGCGCCGACCGGGTGCTGGTCCCCGCCCACACCGGCGCGGGCCGTACCGTCCTCGCACTGGTCCCCCGCCGCCAGAGCGGTGTTGTCCTCGACGAGCAGGTATCCACCAGCGGTGAGCGGCAGGCCGAGATCCGCCTCGGCGGTGTGCGGCTGTCCGCCGCCGAGGTACTGACCGCGGACGGCGCCTGGGAGTGGCTGCGGCACCTCCTCACCACCGGCACCTGTGCCCTCGCGCTGGGCCTCGGCTCGGCGGTGCTGGAGATGACCAGCTCCTATGTCAGCGGGCGCGAACAGTTCGGGTATCCGCTCGCCACCTTCCAAACGGTCGCCGTCCAGGCCGCCGACCGCTATATCGATCTGCGGGCGATGGAGGCCACGCTCTGGCAGGCCGCCTGGCGGCTCGGCATGGAGGAGGAACGGCCGACGGCGGTCGGTGCCCTTCCGGTCGCCGGGGATGTGGCCGTCGCCAAGATGTGGGCCGCCGAGGGGGTACGGCGCGTGGTGCAGACCGCGCAGCATCTGCACGGCGGCTTCGGCGCGGTCACCGACTATCCGCTGCACCGCTATCACGCCTGGGCCAAGCAGCTGGAGCTGTCGCTCGGCCCGGCCGCCGCCCACGAGGAAGCCCTCGGCACCCTCCTCGCCACCCACCCCGTCGCCTGAAAAGGCCCGCCCGGCTCCCAGGGGCCGGGCCCCGGCGGGCCGGAGCCCGCGAGCGAACGTGTGATGCGGCCCGCCGGGGCAGACGGGCCGCGCCACACAACGAACTCCAGCGGGGCGGGTGCCGAGCGCGGGCCGGGTCAGCGGGGTCCTGTCGCCGGTTACAGAACGAACGCGCCGTCGGGGGTGTTGTCCTGGCCGGAGACCATGGGGCGGCCCGCCGCGTGCCAGGCGAGCATGCCGCCGTCCACATTCACCGCGTCCAGGCCCTGCGCCACCAGATACTGCGTCACCTGCGCGGAGCGGCCGCCGACCCGGCACATCACATGCACCCGCCGACCGTCGCCCACCGCCTCGATCAGTTCACCGAACCGGGCGACGAGCCCGCCCATGGGAATGTGCAGCGCGCCCTCGACGTGCCCGGCCGCCCATTCGTCGTCCTCCCGGACGTCCAGCAGAAAGCCGTCGGCGGGTACGGCCGCGGCCTCCACCTGGGGAAGCTGGGCAAAATGCATCACACACACCTCTCACACAACATCGCGGCATCATCAGCCGACGGAAAACCTACTACCGCGCCAGCTCCGCCAGCCGAGCCTCCTTCTCGGAGACCTGGGTGAGCAGCTGCTCGGCGATCTCGTCCAGCAGCCCGTCCGGATCCTCCGGCGCCATCTTGATCATCGCGCCGATCGCGCTGGACTCCAGCTCGGCGGCGACGGCGGCCAGCATCTCCTTGCGCTCGGCCAGCCACTCCAGCCGGGCGTAGAGCTCCTCGCTGCGGCTCGCCCGCCGCTCCGGCGGCGGAGGTCCGGCCGCCCACTCCTCGGCCAGCGCCCGCAGGGTCTCCACGTCCCCGGCCGCATAGGCGGCGTTGACCCGCACGATGAACGCCCCGCGCCGCTCCCGCTCGGCCTCCTCCTCGGCCAGGTCCGGATGGGCCTTGCGGGCCAGCTCCCGGTAGATCCGGCGGGCCTCCTCGCTCGGCCGCACCCGCGGCGGCGGCTGCACCGGCTTCTCGGTCAGCATCGCGGTCGCCTCCGGCGAGAGGCCCTCGGAGTCGAGCCACCCGTGGAACAGCTCCTCCACGCCCGGCATCGGCTGCACCAGCCCCCGCGCCTCCCGCGCCCTGCGCAGATCCTCGGGGTCGCCGGTGCGCTGCGCGACCGCCTCCGCGATCAGTGCGTCCAGTTCGTCGAGGCGCGAGTACATCGGCCCGAGCCGCTGGTGGTGCAGCCGGGAGAAGTTCTCCACCTCCACCCGGAAGGTCTCCACCGCGATCTCGAACTCGATCAGCGCCTGCTCGGCCGCCCGCACCGCCCGCTCGAGGCGCTCGGTGGCCTGCGCCTCTTCGGCCGACCGGGCCTCCTCGGACCGGTCCTGCGATTCAGCCTGGGGCTCGGCTTCGGACACCGACTGCTGTGCCTGCTGCTGCGCTTCCGGGTTCGTCACCCGCTCAGCCTACGTCCGGCACCCGGCCCCGCCCGAACCTCACACCCCCAGCTCGGCCGCGACCCGCCCGGAGCGCACCGCCGCGACCAGCTCCGCGTGGTCGGCCTCGGTGCGGTCCGCGTACGCCACCGCGAAGGCGGCAACCGCCTCGTCCAGCTCCTCGCCCTTGCCGCAGTAACCGGCCAGCAGCCTCGGGTCGGCGCTGTGAGTGTGCGCCCGCGCCAGCAGCGCCCCGGTCATCCGCCCGTAGTCGTCCATCTGGTCGGCGGCCAGCGCCGCCGGGTCCACACTCCCCTTGCGGTTCCGGAACTGCCGCACCTGGTACGGCCGCCCCCGCACCGTGGTCCAGCCCAGCAGGATGTCGCTCACCACCTGCATCCGCTTCTGGCCGAGGACCACACGCCGCCCCTCGTGCCCGGCCTCGGGTACCGCGAACCCGGCCGCCCTCACATGCGGCAGCAGCACGGACGGACGGGCCTCCTTCACCTGCAGCACCAGCGGCTCGCCCCGGTGGTCGAGCAGCAGCACCACATACGACCGCGTGCCCACGCTGCCCGTCCCGACGACGCGGAACGCCACGTCGTGCACCTCGTACCGGGCGAGCAGCGGCAGCCGGTCCTCGGGCAGCGTCTCCAGATACTCGCCGAGCGCCGACGCCACCGCCGCTGCCTCGTCGTCCGGCACCCGCCGCAGCACCGGCGGGGCGTCCACGAAGCGGCGGGCCCCGGTCCTGCCCGACGCGCCCTTCTCCCTCGGCACGGCTTCCGTGGCCCGGGCGGCGTAGCGCGCGCTGGTGTTCCGCCGGGCCTTCTCGGCCACCCGCTCCAGCGTCCCCGCCAGATCCTTGGCGTCCGTGTGCGAGACCAGCTCCTCGTCCGCGATCGCGTTCCACGCGTCCGCCGCGGGCAGCTTGGCCAGCAGCCGCACCGTGCGGCGATAGGCCCCCACCGCGTCATGCGCCGCGGCCCGGCAGACGTCCTCGTCGGCTCCGGCCTCCCGCCCGGCCAGGACCAGTGAGGTCGCGAGCCGCTTCACATCCCACTCCCACGGGCCGTGCACGGTCTCGTCGAAGTCGTTGAGATCGATGATCAGGCCGCCGCGGGCGTCTCCGTAGAGCCCGAAGTTCGCGGCGTGGGCGTCCCCGCACAGCTGGGCGCCTATGCCCGTCACCGGTGTGGCCGCGAGATCGTGCGCCATCAGCCCGGCCGAGCCACGGAGAAAGGAGAAGGGGGTGGCGGCCATCCGCCCCACCCGTATCGGGGTCAGCTCCGGCAGCCGTCCGGCGCTGGACCGCTCGACCGCCGTCACCGCGTCCGGCCGGCCGACGATGGGCGGCGCCTCGGCGTGCGCCGAGCGCGGCACCCGCTTCCGCAGCGCCTTTCCCTCATGCTTGGACGACGGCCCGTCCCCGCGCCAGGCGGCGAAGCCCGGCACCGGCGGCAGTCGGCGGACCGCTCCGCCCGCCCGCGCACCGCCGCCGTCCCCGGCGCCGCCCTCCGCACCGACCGTGCCTCTGCCGCCTCCGCCGCTTCCGGTGCCTGTGCTGCTCCCGGTGCTCTCATCACCCGTCATGGCGCCCCCGCTTCCCCTCGTCGTCGGCCACCCAACGGCGGCGTCCGACCCACCCCGACATTCGAAGGGACCGAGGCGACCGACTCCGGTGACCGGACGACATCGACTGCCCAGACCGTACCGCCTGCCGTCCCGGCCCGTCAGAGCCTGTGGAAAACCTTCTCGGAGCCGACGAACCCCCAGCTCACACGCTCAACCGGGGCACAACGCCAGAACTCTCAGCGCCGGAACTGCTCGGGACAGCCACCGCCCTCGGGCAGATGGTCCTCCGCCCACCGCGACAGCTCCTTCAGCGCGGGCTCCAGCGCCCGGCCCGCGTCCGTCAGCCGGTAGGCCACCCGCAGCGGCGGTCCCGCGTCGACCTCCCGCACCACCAGCCCCGCGGCGGCCAGTTCGGTGAGCCGGTCCGACAGCATCCGCTCGCTGATCCCGGGGATCGCCCTCCGCAGCTCGGCGAAGTACGCCCCCTGCTCGGTCAGCACCGCGACGATCAGCCCGGTCCATCGCTTGCCGAACAGCTCGAAGACCCGGGTCATCGAGGAATCGACCTGCTTGCACGTCTGCTCGCTGTGCTGCTCGTACCCCACGCCGTCCGCCATGGAATACAGCGTACTGCGCTCTCGTTGGGGACTGCGAAAAAGTAAGCTAGTGTGCTATCAGTAGTTACGTAGAAATGAGCGGTATCCCACCGCCCCCATGACACGGAGACACCCCATGCCCACGCTTCTGCACATCGACTCGTCCGTCTTCCCCGGCGACGCCTCCGCTTCCCGCGCCGTCACCGCCACCTTCCGCAAGGAATGGGAGGCCCAGCATCCGAACGGCACGGTGATCTACCGCGATCTGGCCGCCGAGCCGCTGCCCCACCTCGACGGCGCCGCCGCTCACGCCGCGTTCGTGCCCGCCGATGACCGCACCCCTGAGCAGCACGGCGCCTTCGCCCTGCGCGAGACCCTGGCCAGTGAGCTGGAGCGGGCCGACGCGGTCCTGATCGGCGCCCCCATGTACAACTTCACGATCCCCTCCACGCTCAAGGCATGGCTGGACCACGTGATCATCATGGGCCGCACCTCGGGCGCGGAGCAGACCACCACCTCGGGCACCCCAACGGTCGTCGTCGCCAGCCGTGGCGGCGGCTACGGCCCCGGCACCCCGCGGGAGAGCTTCGAATTCGTCACGACCTACCTGGACAAGGCGCTGAACGGTGCGCTCGGCCTCGACGTCGAGTTCGTTGTGCCGGAGCTCACGTTGGCCCGCACCAATCCGGCCATGGCCGACCTGGTCGAGCTGGCGGACGCCTCGAAGGCGCAGGCCCACGAGGCCGCGGCCACCAAGGCCAAGGCGCTCGCCTCCCGCTTCACCGCCTGAGCCGGTCCGGCCACACAACAACGCGGCAGGGACGAATCGAGTAGGAGGGACGGGTCGCCCGTCCCTCCTCTCACACCACCGGACATGCGGGCCACGCATCCGGCGGTTCATCCAGCTGATCTCAACCGTTGCCAGGTCGGCTTGAGCGTGCGCAGACCAAGATCGTCCCAGTAGGCATTGGGCAGTGCCCGCGCAAGGACGGGAGACCCCGCGACCCGCCAGTAGCCCTTGCTGGTGCCTCCCCATTCACGGGAGAGCCGCTCGCTGATGCCGAGCTTTCGCAGCATGGCCTGGCGCGTCCTGGGACGCTTCCATTCCTTCCAGCGGATCTGCCGCATCCTGCGGCGGAACCACTCGTCCAGGTCCCGGAACGCCCTGGAGGCATCCGAGATCCGGAAGTAGCCCATCCACCCGGTCATGAACCGGTCGATCTTCGCGATCCGTTCGTCCATCGCGATGCTCCACCGGCGTGAGGTCAGCTCCCGGATCTTCGCCTTCCAGCGCGCCAGCGCCTTCGGGTCAATCCGGATCCTGACCCCGTTCCGGGTGAAGTAGAAGCCGAACCCCAGCAGCATGGCGGCGGACGCTCGGACAACTCTTGACTTCTCCCGGTTGACCTTCAGTTTCAACCGCTGCTCGACCACGGCCGTGACCGAGGCAAGCACCCTGTGGGCGGCCCGTTCGCTCCGCACGAAGACGCGCACATCGTCGGCGTAACGCACGAACCGGTGACCGCGCCTGAACAGCTCCCGGTCCAGGTCGTCGAGCATGACGTTCGACAAGACGGGCGAAAGCGGCGACCCCTGCGGGGTTCCCTCCGCACTCGGCATCTTCACGCCGTCCACCATGATCCCGGCTTCCAGGTACCTGCGGATCAACTTCAAGACCCTGCGGTCACTGACTTTCCGCGCGACCCGCGCCATCAGGACATCGTGCTGAACCCGGTCGAAGAACCGGTCCAGATCAAGGTCCACGACCCACCGGTGGCCGTCCTCGATCGCCCGCCTCGCGACCCTGACCGCCTGATGAGCGGACCGGCCGGGACGGAACCCGAAGGACGACCCCGAAAACTGCGGGTCGAAAACGGGCACGAGCACTTGCGCGATAGCCTGCTGGATCAAGCGGTCCAGCACCCGCGGCACCCCCAGCATCCGCTCACCGCCGCCAGGCTTCGGGATGATCACCTGACGGACCGGCGCCGGCCGGTAAGTGCCCGCATCGAGCTCAGCCCGGACAACGGGCCAGTGCACCAGCAACCACGGACGAAGCTCCGCCGTGGTCATCCCGTCCACCCCGGGAGCCCCCCGGTTCGCTTCGACGCGGTTGAGCGCCGCGAGCAGGTTCTCCTTCGAGAGCATCAACTCCCACAAGGCGGGTTCCTGTTCGCGGTGAACGTCTTCCGTGAGACGCGCCGACCGGACACTACGCTCCGCCAGGACATCGCCGGAATGCACCGGTCCCTCCCCGGACGGCACCACTGACGCGGACTTGCTGCGGTCATCGTGCCCGGCACGAGCAGACATCACATCACCCGTTCCACTCGATGTTCGGCCCTTCCCAGCCCGCCGCACTCACGGCCACCCCGGCTGGTACTACGACCTCTGCTGACTTCTGCCCGGTCAGCCCGCACCTTCCAGTGCGGACCGTCGGCGCGGCGGCACCTCAGCACAACCGACACCCGGACAGACCTCCCCGGATAAGAACGATCACTGTCCCTGGACCGCTGCCGCGTTTACGCACTGGCCTTCTTGGCAGTGACGGGCTTCACCCTCGTCGGCGGGCTCACCCGACCAGCACGCCTCATACACGGTTCGTGTTCCTCAGTGCCCAGGTCTCGCCTCGGGCTTCCTCCCGACCCCACCTCACGATGACGCCGTTGCCTCCGGCTCGGGGTTACCGGTAGTTCGTTAAATCCGGCGGTAGAGGTCAATGCCGTGTCCGGTGGTGACCGCGTCGATCAGGGCCTGGAGCTCTGAGGGTGGGTCTGTGTCCGTCCAGGCTCGCCACCACCGGGTGAGGGTGATGGCGGGGGTGAGCCAGGACCGGATGGCCCGTAAGGCCCTGGGCCAGCAGGGCTGTTGGGGCTGGTGGGGTTCGGTTGATCCCCCTCTCTGGCCCGTCGTCGGGGCATGGGTCCGGCGCGGTGGCATCCAGGGGTCCCGGTGGGGCGAACCACTGGTCCCAGCAGAAGGAGAAGGCGCAGTTGACCAGGGTCTGGTGGCGGCGGATGGCGCGGTCGGAGCGGACTTGGAAGTCGGCCCAGCCGAGTTCGTCCTTGATCTGTTTGTAGCTCTGCTCGATCCAGGGCCGCAGTCCGTAGAGGTGGACGATCTCGGCGAGGCCCGCCGGCGGGTGCGGGCCGGTGGCAGCGTGGGGTGTGTCGGGGTGGGGCAGGCTGGTGGCCAGGTACCAGGTGGCCTTCTCCGGCAGGCTGCCCGGATCGGTGGTGGCCACGACCAGCCGGCAGGGAGAGTCGGGGCCGTAGCCGCCCAGGCGGGCATCAGCCGCCCACCAGGTCTCGGTGTGCCCGTCACGGAAGTGACGTTCCACGGGCATCCAGTCGCCTGGATGCCTGGCATCGCGCCAGGCCAGTGAGTGTGCGGCTTCGATGGGGGTGTGCGGCTGGTCGGCCGGAGCCCAGGTGCCGCGGTGCGGCTTGAGCGCGACCACGTAGGCCAGGCCGGCCTCGCGCAGTGCGAGGTACCAGTCGTCGCTGACCGAGTAGGCGCAGTCGGCGACCACCGCCCGGCAGCCGAAGCCGGCCTCCTTCCCTCGGGCCGCGAGGGCAGCGGCCAGCTGTGGTTTCGTGCGGAAGTCCGGGTCGGAGCGGCTGCGGGTGAAGTGGTGGGCGGGGGTGTAGGGAGCCGCGTGCAGCGGGTAGTACACACGGCCGTCGGTCCACACCGTGGTCACCGTGACGATGCCGTTGTCCGTCTTGCCGTACCGGCCCAGCCACTGTCGGCCCACGTGCGCGGTGGCCGTGCCGTCCTTACGGTCCCCGGAATCGTCGATCACGATGACCCCGCCGTCGTGCGGAGCCGTCGCCGACTGCTCACGCAGCAGCTCAAGCCGCCGGTCGTTGACCTGCTCGGCCTCCCAAGGGGACTCGGACAGGAAGAACTGCAGCCGCTGCACCCCCGCCGTCCCCGCACCCGCCACCGGCTCCGCCCCTGCCAGGCATGTGATCGTCTTGTTCCGCTCCCGTGGTGCCAGCAGTCCCGTCAGGTACTCGCGAAACCCCCGCCGCTGAGCCAGACTGAAGAAGAGGTCGTCGAACCGCGCCGCATAGTCCTCCAACGGCCCCGGCGCAGGCGGACACGGACGGCGAGCGGTCATCTTCAGCCCCCAGCCAGGTAGTTGACTCCTACCACCGGCCTACGACCAACCCGGCCTGCCGTCAACCCGCACCACCGCCGGATTTAACGAACTACCGTTACTGAGGTTGAACTCGTGGTGTCGTAGGGGCTGACGGCTCGTCGTCTGTGCGGTATCACCAGGACATGCGGTATCCACAAGGGGGCGGGCTGACCGCCGAACGGCAGCAGTTCCGCGAGGAGTTACGGCTGAAGGCGGCTGAGAGGTTCGCCCAGGGTGAGGCGAGCTCGGTGATCGCCAAGGACTTGCGCGTCAGCGTCCGCTCGGTACAGCGGTGGCGGCAGGTGTGGGACGAGGGCGGTCCGCGGGCTCTGCGGTCGCAGGGGCCGGCGTCGCTGCCGCGACTGAGCGATAAGCAGTTCGCCCAGTTGGAGGCAGAGCTGGCCAAAGGGGCGGCCGCTCACGGCTGGGAAGACCAGCGGTGGACCCTGAGCCGCGTGAAGACGGTGATCGGCCGCCGCTTCCACCTGACCTACACGGTCCAGGGCGTGCGCAAGCTGCTGGTCCGTAACGGATGGTCCTGCCAGGTCCCGGCCCGACGGGCGATGGAGCGGGACGACGATGCGGTGGCCGGGTGGGTCAAGGAGGTGTGGCCCTGCGCGGAAGGCTCGCGGCGGTGAGTGGAGCCTGGCTGGTCTTTGAGGACGAAGCCGGATTCTCCATGACGCCGCCGCAGGCGAAAACCTGGTCCCAGCGCGGCCGGACCCCGGTGGTGCGGGTCCGCGGCCGTTCGCGCAGACGGATATCGATCGCTGCGCTGACCTGCTACAAACCCGGCCACCGGTCCCGGCTGATCTACCGGCCGCGCCGGGACGACGGCCCGCGCGACGGACGCAAAAGCTTCTCCTGGCGCGAGTACCGGGACCTGCTGATCGCCGCCCACCAGCAGCTCGGCGGCCCGATCGTTCTCGTCTGGGACAACCTGAACGTCCACAAAGCCGCCGACCTGCGGGAATGGGCGGCAGTCCGGGACTGGCTGACCATTTACTACCTGCCGCCCTACGCACCCGACCTCAACCCCGTCGAAGGGATCTGGTCACTGCTGCGGCGCGGTTGGCTTTCCAACGTCGCCTTCAGCACTCCCGAACACCTCGTCCACCGCATCCGACGCGGCTTACGGCACATCCAGTACCGCAGCGACCTCATAGACGGCTGCCTCGCCGAGACCGGCCTGACCATCCGACCCGCCTGAGCACCCCAGCGACATCACGAGTTCAACCTCAGTAGCGGTAGTTCGTTAAATCCGGCGGTAGAGGTCAATGCCGTGTCCGGTGGTGACCGCGTCGATCAGGGCCTGGAGCTCTGAGGGTGGGTCTGTGTCCGTCCAGGCTCGCCACCACCGGGTGAGGGTGATGGCGGGGGTGAGCCAGGACCGGATGGCCCGTAAGGCCCTGGGCCAGCAGGGCTGTTGGGGCTGGTGGGGTTCGGTTGATCCCCCTCTCTGGCCCGTCGTCGGGGCATGGGTCCGGCGCGGTGGCATCCAGGGGTCCCGGTGGGGCGAACCACTGGTCCCAGCAGAAGGAGAAGGCGCAGTTGACCAGGGTCTGGTGGCGGCGGATGGCGCGGTCGGAGCGGACTTGGAAGTCGGCCCAGCCGAGTTCGTCCTTGATCTGTTTGTAGCTCTGCTCGATCCAGGGCCGCAGTCCGTAGAGGTGGACGATCTCGGCGAGGCCCGCCGGCGGGTGCGGGCCGGTGGCAGCGTGGGGTGTGTCGGGGTGGGGCAGGCTGGTGGCCAGGTACCAGGTGGCCTTCTCCGGCAGGCTGCCCGGATCGGTGGTGGCCACGACCAGCCGGCAGGGAGAGTCGGGGCCGTAGCCGCCCAGGCGGGCATCAGCCGCCCACCAGGTCTCGGTGTGCCCGTCACGGAAGTGACGTTCCACGGGCATCCAGTCGCCTGGATGCCTGGCATCGCGCCAGGCCAGTGAGTGTGCGGCTTCGATGGGGGTGTGCGGCTGGTCGGCCGGAGCCCAGGTGCCGCGGTGCGGCTTGAGCGCGACCACGTAGGCCAGGCCGGCCTCGCGCAGTGCGAGGTACCAGTCGTCGCTGACCGAGTAGGCGCAGTCGGCGACCACCGCCCGGCAGCCGAAGCCGGCCTCCTTCCCTCGGGCCGCGAGGGCAGCGGCCAGCTGTGGTTTCGTGCGGAAGTCCGGGTCGGAGCGGCTGCGGGTGAAGTGGTGGGCGGGGGTGTAGGGAGCCGCGTGCAGCGGGTAGTACACACGGCCGTCGGTCCACACCGTGGTCACCGTGACGATGCCGTTGTCCGTCTTGCCGTACCGGCCCAGCCACTGTCGGCCCACGTGCGCGGTGGCCGTGCCGTCCTTACGGTCCCCGGAATCGTCGATCACGATGACCCCGCCGTCGTGCGGAGCCGTCGCCGACTGCTCACGCAGCAGCTCAAGCCGCCGGTCGTTGACCTGCTCGGCCTCCCAAGGGGACTCGGACAGGAAGAACTGCAGCCGCTGCACCCCCGCCGTCCCCGCACCCGCCACCGGCTCCGCCCCTGCCAGGCATGTGATCGTCTTGTTCCGCTCCCGTGGTGCCAGCAGTCCCGTCAGGTACTCGCGAAACCCCCGCCGCTGAGCCAGACTGAAGAAGAGGTCGTCGAACCGCGCCGCATAGTCCTCCAACGGCCCCGGCGCAGGCGGACACGGACGGCGAGCGGTCATCTTCAGCCCCCAGCCAGGTAGTTGACTCCTACCACCGGCCTACGACCAACCCGGCCTGCCGTCAACCCGCACCACCGCCGGATTTAACGAACTACCGGTAGCACCACCTCTTCCCCCAGGGGACTTCCACCCCCAAGCAATCGCCCATGCCGGGCATACCAACAAGGGCCTCCCCACCTGGGGAGGCCCTTCGGTCCTTCCGTCAGCACACTGCCGGCACATCCGCAGTCAAACGCGAAGCGGACCCCTCCCGAGCGACTTTTGTCACTCCGAAGAGGCCCGCTCCGACTGGCTGGTGGGCCACCGACGAAAATGCCCTGATCAGGGCCGACGCCGACTCAGCAGGTAACGCTTCCCGCGATCATGATGATCGTTTCCCGCCGAGCTGGTCAGCCTATGCGCGGGAGCAGGCACGGACCGATTCTGGCACGGGACCAAGAGGTTTGCTGGGCCGGAACCGGCTGCGGTCCGCGACGGTTGACGCCTTTCTGGAGCCATACACGTCCCACAGCCACAGCTGACTGGTCACCACCACAGACACCGGGAAGAACCAGAGGTACGGACGGCAGCGCGCACGAGGCTCTCACCGTGCTGTCCGGGGGTCATGATGGGGCTTCGGGCTCGGTGACGCTGACGTAGTGGATCCAGGAATGGACGTCGCTGGCGGTCAGGCTCCCGAAAGCCGATATCGCGCTGACCGTTCTCGACCCGGAAACCTACGATCTCCTCCTCACCCGCCGCGGCTGGTCTCCCTCAGGCTGGGAGCAGTGGGCCGCAGACGCGCTGGTACGCCAACTCCTTCCCTGACGCGGGACGGAATGTCTCGGCAGCCCGGTGAGCAGCTGAACCTTCGACACGCTCGTGTCCCGGGCGCTGCGGCCAAGCAGTGTGGAGAGCGGAAGCAACGTGAACGGCTGTTCTAAACAAGCGAGAGCTCCCCATCGGGCAGCCACCCCTCCCAGTAGCCATCGACAAGGTCGATCACCTGGATGGGCTTCACCAGGACTACCCCCGTACGGAGGGCAGTCGGCGCCCACCAGCGGGCGGCGGGCCCGAGTATCTGGCCTGCCCTGCGGCTCCACTCACCAGTTGCGGGCAATACGAGGACGATGTATCCGGGCTTCTCCACATCATCGATCGCGAAAAGCCGCCCGATGACGGGAGCGATGCGAACCGGCGGCAACTGCAGCCGCCGTCGCAGATAGCGCACCGCTGCTCGGCGGCAGGTCACGTCCGCGTGCATCCGCACTCTGGGCACGGTCCAGGAAGCGCTCGAACCACCGCAGGTCCGCACGAGCAGGATCCGCCGCGTACACGGATCGAGCATTACCGGGAGCACAAACCGGCGCGCTTCGGCGTGCGGTGAGGCAGTCATGGTCTAACGATGCGGTTGTGCTATTCGAATTGCACCTCGTGACGACTGTCTGGATTACGGCGCTCATTGAAAAGTCAGTAGCTTCCGGGGAGCCGTCACTCACACCGGTGGTGTCACGTCGACGGGGGGTTCGGCACTGCCGCGGCGCTCCAGGATCTGCGTATGGGACCTTCCACCCCACGAACCCGACGGGCCGCGGTACCGGGTCAGCGCACCGCCGACACGGCCTTTCAGCCACTTGCGGACGAATCCCTGGCCAGCTGGATCAACGCCATGGCACGGCACTCGGGCGTGGAAACCCGGGCACTCCTAAGAGAGTTTCAGCTCAGCCGGGACGGCGCGTTGACCATGGCTCAGACCAGGCTCTCCGAGCAGTCCGTACGTCGCCTGAGCAGAAAAACGGGTATCAGCGAGGCCGTCCTCCATGGCATGACTCTCGCCCGCTACGCGGGCAATGCCCTGCCGCACCTGCCGGTCTCCCCTTGGGTTGACGGTGCGGCCGTCCGGCAGTGGAGCTCGTCCGCCTGGCTTATGGACCACGAGGCCCGCTGGTGTGCACGGTGCCTGCGTGAGGACGACATGCGCTGGCCGCTGCGCTGGATGCTCCCCTGGAACTTCGCCTGTCTCCGGCATCGCGTCTACATGGCCACCGAGTGCGTCCGCTGTCTGTCCCCGGTGCGCTTCGGCCGACACCTCTCGCTCGACCGCTCCTGCGATGCCCGAGTGGAAGACGCACGGCGCAGGTACGGGCACGACGGGCCCTGCGCATATCCGATCACTATGCACCGTCCACTGCCTGTCAGCGATGAAGCGGTGCTCGGGCTGCAGACGAGAATCAGCACATGGCTCGACGGAAGCGCGACCGTCGACGACAGACAGCTCGTTTCCCTGACCGCGGTCATGATCATGCTGGTGACGCCCGTCATGCTCCGCCGCAGCGGAGAGGACCCGGCGCTGCTGTGCAATCTGCGGTCGCGCCGGTATGTAGGCCGGATGGCGGAACGAAGACTGTGGGCCGACCCGCTGAGGGTTGCCGCGGCCGCCTCAGTGGCACAACGGGTACTGAGCAGCCGCCCCTCAGCCGCCGAAGTAGCCAGGCATGTGGCGGATCTCCGGTCTCTGGACTACCGCGATGCCCCGTGGCGACTGGACGTCATGGAGTGGGCCTACGGGGCGGCCTTGCGGCCGAATCCCTACGTGGAGGAGTTGGTGCGCCAGGGAGTGATCACGATCGGGTCGTACAAGCAGGCCTGATCGCCGCAGGGGGGCATCACGTAACGGCCCGAAGAGAGAGCAGCCCGGGACCTGCGGCGCGAACCGTGCGGCACACTGGCGACACTCACTAGAACGCCGCCTACTCCGCGCTACTTCTCAACGCTCTCGCGGACGGCTGGACAACCGCGGAGGTCGAGCGCGGACCCCACCGCATGGATCGGTTCGCGCTCATGCCCTCCGATCCCCGGGGCGGCCGGCAGTGACCAGCCATGCGACACTGCGTAGCGCTTCTGCTGCTCCGCTCCCGCCTGGTCGGGCATGTGACGTCCGGGACCTGAGCTCAACCTGAACGCCGCCGCGTCCTCTGGATGAGCACCGTGCTCGCTGTACGGGGCACGACTCAGATTCCTTCCCGCCCCATGGAACGTGATCGGGGTGTTCGGGGGGTGACTCAGTACGATGGGCTGGCTAACTGTCCGGGCTCCACGGTTCGGGCGGAGGGAGACGGGGTGAGAGATCAGGGACGGCAGGACCCGCGACCGCGCCGCCGCGGCCAGGGAGAGTTGGAAGCGCAGGTGCTGGGGGCGCTGTGGGAGGCGCCGGGCCCGGTCGCGGCCGTGTGGGTGCAGGAACGGCTCGGCGGAGATCTCGCTTATACGACAGTGATGACCATCCTCTCCCGGTTGCACGTCAAGAAGGCCGTGACCCGTGAACGAGTCGGCCGTTCGTTCCTGTGGCAAGCCGCGTCGGACGAGGCAGGGATGGCCGCCTCGCGGATGCATCGCGTCCTGGACGGACAGAACGATCGGGAAGCCGTACTGGCGAGCTTCTTCACCACTCTGACTCCGGAGGACGAGCGACTCGTGCGTGATCTGCTGGGCGATGCGAAGGCCGATCCGAAGGACTGACCGATGGGCATCTTCGTCTTTCTGCCGCTCGTCCTGCCCTTAACAGCGCTGCCGATCGCCCGCTTGGCGGAGCTGCACTTGCACCCCCGAAGCGCTACCCGGCTGCTGACGGCCGTCGGCGGCGTGCTCGCTCTGTGCAGCACGCTGTGCCTGATGCTGCTGGTGGTCGTCGGCACCGCGCAGCTCCCGGGGAACCCGCTGCCGGACGGGTGGTCGGACCCGGAGGTGCGCGCCGCGGTGCCCTACGACGAGGTCGCGGGGAAGTCTGCCATCGGGGCCCTGGCCGTCGTGGGTGCCACGTGCGGAGCGTTGTTGCGGAGGCATTTTCGGGTACGGCGGGAGGCTCACCGCGCGCTGTCCGGCATGCCGGACGCGCCCGTGGCAGTTCTCCCCGATACCCGGGTGTACGCCTACGCGCTTCCTGGCGGCGCCCATACCGGGGGTGTGCCGGGACGGATCGTGGTCTCCAAAGCGATGCTGGCCTGTCTGGATTCCGGGGAGCGCGCGGCGTTGATCGCCCATGAGCGGGCTCACCTCCTCGCGCGCCACCACCGCCATCTGCTGCTGGCGCAGCTGGCGGCGCGGGCCAATCCGTTGCTGGTCCCCTTGCGGGATGCGGTGGCGTACAGCGCTGAGCGCTGGGCGGACGAGGAGGCGGCGCTGGCGGTCGGCGACCGGAAAGCCGTGGCGCGTGCCGTCGGCAAGGCCGCACTGGTGTCGCACGGCACGCCGGTGGCGACGCTGCTGGGGTTCGCCGTGCCGGGGCCGGTGCCCCGGCGGGTGGCTGCCCTGCTCGGCCCTGTGCCGCCCAGCGGGTGGCCGCCGGTGTTCACGGCGGTGGGTCTTGCGGCCTGGACGGCGGCGGCCGGTACGGCGGCCTCCGCCTTCTCGTCCGCGAACGCGGCGGTCGCGCTGTTCGTCGTCCTGGCGGCGGCGACCCCGCTCTGAGGCATCCGGGGGCTACTGACTCGCCGCCCACCGGTGCCCGATCGTTCTACTCTTCCTCTTCCTCGTCCTCGAAGGCGTCCCCGATCTCGTCGACGACCTCAGCCGCGACGATGCCGCCGACGACACCCACCGCGACACCCGCAGCCACACCCGCCACGACGGCGCCGGTGCTGGGGCCGGAGCGGTGATGGGGGTCGTGGTGCGGCTCGTGGGAGTGGCCGTGGCCGCCCATGTCGTGTCCGTAGGCCGGGGCGTATGGAGTACCGTGACCCGCCGCGGGGCCGTGCCGTTCCACCAACTGACGGATCCAGCCGTCCACTTCGGCGTTCCAGTCGGTGTGGGCGACGCTGTCGTGGGTGACGGTGAAGTGCGTGAGGGCGTCGTGGCCGTCGGAGAACAGACCGCCGCGCTTGTCCGCCTCCAGGACGACCTCCATGCCGGCGGGGGTGGCGAGGAAGGTCACCTCGATCTCGTTGACGGCGTGGGCGTACTGCGGGGCCGGGGCGAGCTCGATCTCCTGGTAGAATGGGAGCGTCTGCCCGGTGCCATGGATGTGGCCGAACTCCAGGTCGACGGAGCGGAAGCCGAACCCGAGCTGTCCAAGCGCTTCCAGGACCGCCTCCTGTACGGGCAGGGGACCCACCCGCAGCGGGTCCAGGTCGCCTTTGTCCTTCGCCCCGGTGACCTCCAGCTCGGTTCGCACCCCCAGGACCACCCCCAGCGGCTGTCCGTGCAGCTCGGTGACCGGGGTCTCCCAGGGAAGGGACAGCGTGAACGGCACGCTGCGCCGCTCGCCTTCGGCGAGCCGGAAGCCGCCGCCGACCGTCGTGCGGTCGAAGATGACGACACCTTCGCTCTCGCCGTCCTCGTGCTCGGCCTCGACCCGGGCGACCAGCTCCAGCGTGATGTGCTCGATCTCCACATCCGTCCGGCCGCCTTCGATGTGGACCTGACCGGAAAGGGTGCCGCCGGGCAGGGCGGGGCCTTCGTCGAGGACTGTGTCGACCGACGGGGCGCCCACGCCGATCGCTCCGAGCAGCCGTTTGAACACCATCGTGGCGTTCTCTCCTTCGTGAGTTCGTCGTCCGGTACGACGGCCGCGGTGGCGGTCCGGGCCAGCCGGGCACCACCGCGGCCACGCACGGACTACTTGGTGGCGTTGTCCAGCGAGGCGAGTACGGACGCCCACTGGAAGTACTTGAGGTTGGCCAGATCAGCGACCGTCTTGATGCCGAATGCCTCATTCAGCAGCTCGCCATGACGGTCCGACACGCCCTTGAGGGCCGAGACGGGTGCAGCAAGGATCTCCGGGAGCTCCTTGTCCGCCCACGCCTTGTCCACCATCGTGCCGAGGTCTATCGAAGCCATTTCGTCCTCCGGATACTGGCCGGCCCGCCATGGCGGGCCGGTGGCCGCGCCCGCGGCCGACCGCAAGAACTACACCACTGTAGAGAAAGTTCCCCCAGCAGACGAGAACCGGCGTTTTTCGGCCGGGCCGCTACAGCTGGGTGACGATGTCGGGGAGGAGGTCTTCGAATGTCCGGCCGTGGGAGGGCGCGCCGATAGCCGCCATCTGCCAGCCGCTGTCCGACCGGAAGACCTTGGCCATGATCATCGCCGTGTACTGACCGCCACCGGTCAGGGTGTAGCGGGCCAGCTCCTGGTCGGTGTTCTCGTCGACCAGGCGACAGAAGGCGTTCTGGACCTCCTGGAACTTCTGGCCGGTGAAGGAGTTCACCGTGAAGACGATCTGGTTGACCTTTGGGGGGACGCGTTGAAGATCTACGATGACGCTCTCGTCGTCACCTCCCTGGCCCGCCCCGCCGACCAGGTTGTCCCCGTCGTGGCGTACGGATCCGTCATCGCTTCGCAGGTGCTGGAAGAAGACGACATCGGCCATCTTGCGGTCGATGAAGAGCAGCGCGGAGGCGTCGAGATCTATGTCGCGTGCGCCGATCAACCTGCCGAGAAGACCCTTGCGTCGGGCAGCCTGCCACCCGAGGCCCATCCGGACCACGCCGAGGGCTTCTCCGTCGGACTTGCTGAGGCTGATCTGCTGTCCTTTGGACAGGTTCACGGTCACGTACGGATGCTCCTTGGATGAGAAGCGGGTCCTGCGTCCCCGGTCGGAAACGGAGGTGCCCGGCCGCGCTGCGGGCGGCCGGGCCAGGCGGTCGGGCAGTTCAGACGCTGACGCCGAAGTCCTGGGCGATGCCGCGCAGACCCGAGGCGTAGCCCTGCCCCACGGCGCGGAACTTCCAATCCGCCCCGTGCCGGTACAGTTCGCCGAAGACCATGGCGGTCTCGGTCGAGGCGTCCTCGGTCAAGTCGTAGCGGGCGATCTCGGTGCCGTCAGCCTGGTTGACCACGCGGATGAAGGCGTTGCGGACTTGACCGAAGCTCTGCCCGCGTGCCTCGGCGTCGTGGATCGAGACCGGGAACGCGATCGTGGTGATGTCCGCTGGAACGGCGGCCAGGTTGACCTTGATGGCCTCGTCGTCGCCCTCGCCCTCACCGGTGAGGTTGTCACCGGTGTGTTCCACCGAACCGTCCGGACTGGTGAGGTTGTTGTAGAAGACGAAGTGTTTGTCGGACACAACCTTGCCGGATCCGCCGCACAGCAGCGCGCTGGCGTCCAAGTCGTAGTCAGTGCCCGTCGTCGTCCGTACGTCCCAGCCCAGACCGACGATGACGGCAGTGAGACCCGGCGCCTCCTTGCTGAGTGAGACGTTGCCGCCCTTGGCCAGGGAAACTCCCATGTTTCTCCTCCTGGGCCCTCCGTTGAGCCGAACGCAATCTACACAAGTGTAGAAGTGAGTCTCAGGGGTGCAAGTGGCGTGAAGGGGGCGCGTCTCGCGGCTCGGGGGAGCTCAAAAGGTATGCCTGGAGCTCGCCGAGGAGATGGGTGATGCCTTCCTTGTCGGTGCGGTAGCGCACGAGTTTGCCGTCACGGGTCGACTGGAGGAGTCCTCCGCGCCGGAGAACGGCCAGGTGCTCAGAGGTGGTCGAACGGCCGATCCCTGCCTGCTCGGCGACCTCGCCGACCGTCAGCTCGGCACCTTCGGCGAAGTGCCGCAGCAGCTGCTGCCTGGTACTGCTGGCCAGCGCTTTCAGGAAGACCTGAAGGTGGTGGCCGGGAATGTCGGCACCTGGGTCTATCTGTTGCTCCACCTTGGAAATCCCCCCTGCCATGCCTTCGGTCAGTGTTCCGCAGCCCTGGCGGCAGGCCCGGCCGTCAGTCGCCGGACCCGCCGCCGTCAGGGGTGCCGCTCAGAGGTCGAACTGGGCGGGCGGAATGTCCAGCGCGAAGCACGCCTCCTTGACGACGGCCCGCTCATTCTCGTCGAAGTGGCCGTCGGCGCCGCCGATGACGATTCCGATCTGCACGACAGCCCATGCCTCGGTGGGCTTCTTCTTCGCCTTACCGATCTCCTGCATGACGCCGACCTTGCCGAGGGCGAAGTCCGCGGTCAGCTTGTTGACGTTCTCTTCGAAGCGGCGATGCAGGTCCTCCGGGGGAAAGTTCTGCAGCACGTCGTTGGTGGCGATGAGCTGGGCCACCCGCTGCCGCTCGGACGGGTCGATCGAACCGTCGGCCGCGGCGACCAGGGCGCACATCGCCATGCTCGCGTCCCGGAACGCCCCGCTCTTGAGTTCGTTCTTCTTCGCCATGAGCTGACCCTGCATCTGCTGGGCCGAGTCCTTGAACCGGTCCCACAGTCCCATGTCCATCTCCTTCTCGCTGTTGCGTGGCATGTGTTGCGTGTTAGAGGGGCGCAGCTCCCGAATCTACAGGCTTGTAGAATCCTACGCGTGGTGGTGGTCAAGATTCCGTGGGGGCTAGGCCGGACGGACGCGCGGCGGGGGGTTACGCTCACCCCTCAAGAACGTGGCTTGGAAGAGGAGTGCTCTTTGTCCGGCAGTACGACGGACTCCCCGGGGCATAGTCCCCGACCATCCCGCCCGCTCGCTGTTGACTGCGGCACTCGGCGAGGTGGTGTTCGATGAATGCCGCACTCAGTCTGCTGGCCGTTCTGGTCCTGACCGCTGGCACGGGCTACTTCGTGGCCCAGGAGTTCGCCTACGTGGCCGCTGACCGGCTGGCCCTCACCCGCGAGGCGGAAGCCGGTGACAAACGAGCCGCGCGTGCTCTGCAGGTGCTGGAGCGCCTCTCCTTCATGCTCTCCGGGGCCCAGCTCGGCATCACGGTCACCGGGCTGGTCGTCGGTTTCCTCGCCGAGCCCTCCGTCTCCGCACTGCTCGAACCGCTGCTGATCGGGATGGGAATTTCCGAGGGCGTCGTCGATGCTGTCTCGGTGGCTCTCGGCTTCGTTGTGGCCATGGTGCTCCAGATGGTTGTGGGCGAGCTGGCGCCGAAGAACCTGGCGCTCGCTGTCCCGGAAAGACTGGCCAAGTCCTTGGCTTCCTCCACCCTGGTCTACTTGAAGATCGTGGGGCCAGTGGTGCGGGTCTTCGACGGTGTCGCGGCCAAGATGCTGCGTGGCGTCGGCATCGAGCCGGTGGAGGAGCTTCACCACGGCGCGACGCTGGAGGAGCTCGGCCACCTCGTCAGCGCCTCCCATCAGGGCGGTCACCTGCCATCCGACACCGCCGAGCTGCTCGATCACGCGATGGAGTTCTCCGACCGCACCCTGGACGAGGTCATGGTGCCGCGTGTGGACGTGACGTTCGTACGGGCCGAATCCGCGGCATCCGAGGCTGTCGAACTGATCGCCCGTTACGGCCACTCGAACTACCCCGTCCTCGGGGAGCGCCTGGACGACATCGTGGGCGTCGTGGGTGTACGGGAATTGATGCGGCTGGCTGCCACCCGGATCGAATGCGCCACCACCGCCGAACTGGCCCGCCAACCGCTCCTGCTGCCGGCCACCCTGGCGCTGCCCCAGGCCGTCGAGCAGATGCGCGCGCAAGATGAGGAGTTCGCCCTTGTCCTGGACGAGTACGGCGGCCTGGCAGGAATCGTCACCTTCGAGGACATCGCCGAGGAGCTGATCGGCGATATCGCCGACGAATCCGACCGCGTCGTCGAAATTGCCGTCGCCGACGGTGCGGGCTGGCTGGTGAACGCCGGTTGTCGAACGGACGAGGTCGAGAAGGCCACCGGCATTGGGCTCCCTGAGGGCGAGGTTTACGCCACCGTCGCCGGACTGGTCGTCGACCGTCTCGGCCGCTTCCCCGCCATCGGTGACCGCTTGACCCTCGATCTGCCCCACGGAGACGCAGTGGTAATCGAGGTCAGGTCCCTCGACCGGCATGTGCCCGAACGGGTCCGGATGGAGCGCCTGACCGGCGACGGCACGGCCGCCATGACCACCACGACGGGTGAGCACGAGGACGGACACGCATGAGTCTCCCGGTAGCCCTCTTCATCACCGTTCTGCTGCTCATCGGCAGTGGATTCTTCGTCGCAGCCGAGTTCGCACTCGTTGCTGCCAAGCATCACCGCATCGACCAGGCCGCAGCGCAAGGCCGGCGCGGCGCCCGCGCTGCGCTCGCCGGAATGCGTGAGCTGTCGATGATGCTGGCCGGCGCCCAGCTCGGCATCACCGTCTGCACCCTGGGTCTGGGCAGCATCTCCGAACCGGCCATCTCCCACCAGATCGACCCGATACTGCACGAAGTGGGCCTTCCCAGCGGACTCAGCTACGCCATCGGCTTCGCCGTCGCGCTGGTCGTCGTGGTCTTTCTGCACATGGTGGCCGGCGAGATGGCGCCCAAGTCCTGGGCAATCGCCAACCCGGAGCGCTCCGCGATGCTGCTCGCCCCCGCCTTCCGGGGGCTGGTGCGGTGCGTACGCCCGCTGATCGCCCTGTTCAACACGGTCAGCAATGCCCTCGTCCGGCTCTGTCGGGTCACCCCGCGCGACGAGCTGATCTCGGTCCACAACCGGGAGCAGCTGACCCACCTGGTCGCCGAATCACAACGCCTCGGCCTCATCAGCGAGACCGACTCAGGACTGATCACCCGCTCCCTCACCGAACCACAGACCCCGGTGGGCACCCTTCAAGTGCCCGCCGAGAGGATCACGGACGTACCCGCCGACGCTGACGCGGAAGCCATTCTCGTGGCCATGGCAGCCAGCGACCGCACTCGCCTCCTGGTCCGCGACGGCAGCGCGGTCATCGGCTCCCTCCACGCCCGTGACGCCATCGTCGCCCGCGCGCGATCCCGGACTGTCACCGCCCGGGAACTCGCGCGTCCGGTGCCGGTCCTGCGGACGCGTGACAGTGTGGCGCACGCCGTGGAGCAGCTGCGGCAGCGCCGCGCCTCCCTGGCGGTCGTTCACGACGCCGACGGATGTCTGACCGGGCTGGTCAGCCTGGACGACCTGATCGTCCGGCTCATGGCTCCGCAGGCCACGTAAGCCCGCCACACCGTACGGAAGCCCCTGCCCCACCGGGGGCTTCCCTCTTGGCACAGATCACATGCGACCTTGGCGCAGATCACAGCGACGGAAATTTACGCGTCCGACATCGCGTGATTAGGGTGCTGTGTGATGCAGTGCCTCGCCAGTTTCGCTCATTTGCTGTAAGACGCAGGACTTACTTGAATGGTTGCCCGAGGAGGTCCTGTGGATGAGATGACGCGCGAAGGAAGCGTTCTGCGTGCCCCGCTGCCCCCTGTCCAGGAGAGCGGGAGCGGTGGGCCGTCACGTTCGCGAGGCAGCCAGAGAAAGGGACCGGCGACGGGCTCGGAGCCAGCGAAACAGCGCGATGCGTTCTTCGACAACGCCAAGTACATGGCGATCGTGCTGGTCGCCATGGGGCACGCCTGGGAGCCCCTGCGCGAGGACAGCAGGCTGGCGGCGGCGCTCTACATCACCGTCTACACCTTTCACATGCCAGCGTTCATCGTCATCTCCGGGTACTTCTCCCGCAGCTTCGACATGCGCCCGGACCGGTTGAAGCGCCTGATCACCGGCATCGTCGTGCCGTACCTCCTCTTCGAAACCGCCTACACCTTCTTCAAGCGCCGGGCCGACGACGATCCGACCTTCGACTTCAGCCTGCTGGACCCCTGGTACCTGACCTGGTTCCTGATCGCCCTGTTCGTATGGCGGATGACCACACCGCTGTGGAAGATCATCCGCTGGCCGGTCCCCGTCGCACTCCTCATGGCCACGGCGGCCGCTGTCTCGCCCGACATCGGCGATGATCTCGACATGCAGCGCGTCCTGCAGTTCCTCCCCTTCTTCGTCGTCGGCCTGTGCCTCAAACGCCGCCACTTCGACCTCGTCCGCGGCATCCGGGCCCGTAAGCTCGCCGTCCCTGTCTTCGCCTGCGCCCTGCTTGTCGCCTATTGGGCGGCGCCGCGGATGAACGCCGCCTGGTTCTATCGCCGCGACAGCGCCCAGGAGCTTGGCGCCCCATGGTGGGACGGCGTGATAATGACGGGCGCACTGTTCGGCTGCTCGATAGTGCTCACCGCATGCTTCTTCGCCTGGGTCCCAAAGCGCCGCATGTGGTTCACGATCCTGGGCTCGGGCACCCTGTACGGCTATCTGCTGCACGGCTTTCTCGCCAAGGGGTCCCGGTTCTGGGACTGGTACGAAGTGGACTGGGTTCACCATCCCCTGGGTGAAGCCACCGTCACCGCAATCGCCGCGACTGTGATCACCCTGCTGTGCACGCCGCCGGTACAGCGCGCGTTCCGCTTCGCGATGGAGCCGAAGATGCCCTGGGCGTTCCGGCAGGACCCGAATACATCGGTGGATACGGCTGAACGTACACGCGCGACAGGCACGTGACCCCCGGGCCTCAGAGGGCGTACGGGATCTGTGGCTTTCGCAATTCGCGTTTGTCGCTGATCGCGGAGGTGCCGGACGTCCTACGGCCGGGTCTGGGTGAACAATCCAGGTTCGGGCTCGGTGAGGATGCCGCGGGCGACGAGACGCTTGAGCTTGGAACGGACGCCTCATCGGCAGCAGGGCAAGATCGAGGGCTTCGCACAGGTCACGTGCCCGCAGAGGCTGCTGCTTCTGCGGGGAGCGAACTGGTCGCGGGTGGTGCCGATCAGCGCTGGGTTGTCCTCTCATAGGCTGGCCTCGCACAGCGACCGCCAGACGGGACAAGGGGGACACCGTGGGAAAGTCCGGGACAGCAGGCAAAGCCACTGCGGCACAGGGTGCCCCGGACCCGAGCCCCACCGCATCGCGCGCGCTGAACTCGCTGCTGTGGGCGTTGGCGATTCCGATGGTAGCCCTGGTGGGAGCGGTCCTCGCTCAGTTTTCCTGGCACTGGATCGGAATTGCCATCGTGCTCATCGCAGGGTTCACCGCGCCCATCGTGGCCGGAGGCGTTTGGAACCGCGCGGGGGCCGCGACTCTCGCGGCTGTCACCACGTTCGCGCTCGGTCTCTTCGCGGGGCCCACCCTGTACGAGACCTACGTCAAGCAGTACGGCGAGAAGTCCGACGCCTTGGTCGCCGACACTGCTAAGTACTCGACCAGGAGGAACAACGAGCGCAACGTCTGCCGCGTGGTGGACACCTCGGGCAAGGTCCAGGACCTGTCCGAACAGCAGAACTGCCAGGGCCAGTTCAAGCCGAGGCAGCACATCATCCTTTACAAGGATCCACTCGGCGTCCTCGAGCCGTGGGCCGAGGCCACGGACGACCGCAGTTTCGACGCCGTCGACCTGTCGGCCACCGGCGGCCTGTTCACCGCCACCGCCGCGGCGCTGTTCTACGCCGGGACGCGGCGGCGCTCGGACCAGGAGATGGACGCGAAAAAGCTCCGCGAGTACGGCCCCCCGCGGCGATCGGAACCGTAAGCCCCGGCGCATCCCATCTCAAAGGTCGCGATACGACTTGCGTTGGGTGAGGCTCGCTGATCGCGGAGGTGCCGGACGTCCTGCGGCCGGGTCTGGGTGGACAATCCGGGTTCGGGCTCGGTGAGGATGCCGCGGGCGACGAGACTCTTGAGCTTGGAACGGACGCCTTCAACATTCTTCGGCAGCAGGCCGAGATCGAGGGCTTCACACAGGTCACGTGCACGCGCTGACGGCCGGAGACAGATGGGCCCCGAGCGCGGAAGAGGCTCCCACTCCCACCGCCTCGCAGATCTTCCGCTGCTGATCGGCCGCGCGTTCCGCGGCCCCGATACACCACAGCCGGTCGGCACACCGATCTCCTGAAGAGGCCACCCCTACCTCCTCCTGGATATCGACGGCGTCCTCAGCGGGCGGGGACGCTCGTCCGGGCGATCCGATGCGCCGCACCACCGGCCGGCCGACGTGCGGGCGTACCCGATCCGCACCGGCCGCTGGGTGAGGGGCGCGGACACGACCGCGAGCACCGGGCCCTGCTTCCACGCGCGGCCTTACCCTGGCCTGCCTCTCGCTGGCAGCAGCACTCCTCGCCGTCTTCAGCGAGACACACCGATGAGCTACTAGGGGGTGCCTGGTGGCACGGGCCCCTACCCACGCGCTGCCGCCCTGCCCCTGCACAGCCCGACTTCGTACCAGCGCTACCTCCAGCAGCTCCGGGCCCGAACTCCCCCAGCGGGCGCATACCCCTACCCAGGAGGACAGGCACAGCCCTGTCGCTTCGGCCTTCGACAACTTCCACCACCAGCAGCGCAGCGGTGACAAGGAAGTGACGAGGCAGGGGTATGCCTACCTTGCAGGGCAGAGAAGGAGAATCCCGCCCCTGGGCAGCACCTGTCGACCTCAACTGCCTGCGGAAGCCATCACATCTCGGCTGGTGCAGGTCCTGAGCGGCCTTTCCGGAGCAAGGTTTGGCACCTGCAGAGGGCGAGCGTGCAGCAATCCCATCAGAGCCAGGCCTTCCCCAAGCAGACCCTGGGCCCTGCCTGTTCCGTGGTACACCACGGCTTGTCTCCGATGTCGACGCCGAGGACAGGGCTGTCCAGATACGGGGAATACACACAGGGCTTGGAAGGCACTGCCGATGCCATGCCCCTCAGGGAAAGGCAGCACAGGGTTACCCCAAGACCAGAGACCGGCTTCCCCTGATTTGGCAACGCAGGCCAGAAGAATTCCGCAATCCCTACCTGGCAACCCTGAGACAGGGAAACGATTTTCCACTCACGACAGGCCTGTCTTTCGCTAAATCGGTAATTTTCGACCCGCTTCGCACATGCAGGTATCGGGTAATTGATCTTGTCGCTACTTCGAGTGAAGTACCCCTTGCGGGAGGGGCTGTTTATGTCCTCTCATAGGTATCGTCCTGGAAATGATCGACACTCTTGACTGGCCAGAACTGTCTGGCGATCCCGAGAAGTTCCTACAAGCCCTGGAGGAGAGGGAGGCCGAATTGCAGCAGGAGCTGTACAAGGTGCGGCAGGTGGCGAGGCAAGTGCGTCAGCTACTGAAGGTCAAGGACACCCTGGCCAGCTGGCACGAATCGGGCATCCCCGAGCAGCGCCAGGCCGAGAACCAGGCTGCAGGCCCTGAGGACGCAGCCACCGGCGGAACTCAGCCGCCCACGCGCAAGATCCGCATCATGACACTCCTCAGCCAGGATCCTCAGCGGCAGTGGAAGGTGTCCGATGTAGCGACCGCGCTCGACGAGGTGCCCAAAATCAAGAGCGTACGGGTTGCCATGGACGAGTTGGCGAAAGTCGGTTCGCTGACCAAGCTACCGAACGCCTTCTACAAAGTTGCACATTCACAGCAGTCCTGACTCAGAGAATCAGGAAGGCCGCCACCAAGGACTGGGGTCCAAGGTGACGGCCAACGGCGACGAACCCCACCCGAGACCTTCCACAGCGCCGGATCAGTTCGTCATGTTGCATTTTACGAGCGGCCAAGCGCCGCCGGTAGCTTATGACGAAAATGGACCGGCCCTTCGCCCGAAGGGATGACCGGCCTTTTGTCCAGCTTCGAACAATTCTTTGGTACACGCGTCTCGTTCGTCGGCTCTCCGCAGCGACGAGGCCCTGCCTCACACGTCGCGGCCCGGCCACAGGTCACAGCCCAGGGCCTTTTCCAGATTGGCAATGGTCAGCAGGTCGGGCCACGCCTCCCCGGCCAGCGCCTTGGCGATCGTGAATCGGGCCACCCCGCTGACGCGCGACAGGTGGGCCACGGACCAGCCCCTCTCCTCCAAGGCGGCTTGGAGCCTGAAAGCCATCGCCTGGGCCACCCGCGCCCCGTGGTGTTCCGTCATGACAGCCTCAGGCCACGCACCGCTGGCGCAGTAGGCGCGCGGCGGCAGTCGGCGGGCATCTCCTTGGGGCATGAGGCGAAGTCTGACCCATCTGGTCCTCCCAGGTCGCGCGCAGCCGCTGCCATCGATACATGTTATTCGAATAGCACACCGCCTCCGGGGGTGCTCTCGTGGCGGCATGTGATGAGTCAGCGCATTCACTCGTATCGCCCGACCGGCTCCCCCGCGGGGTGGGGCCGTGTCGGCGATGAGGTGCGCCGTGTGGTCCTGCATGCTGCGCCCCTCACGACCCTGAAGGCACGGGAGCTCCTGGGGGCTCTGGCTCAGTTAGCGCTCTTCTGCGACGGCCAGGGTCTGCCTGCGTCTGCTGACGTGTGGCTGTCACGTGAGGTGATCGAGAGGTTCATCGACATCGGCTGCCCCCAGGTGAAGGAGTCGACCCGCGGGAACTACCGTTCCCGGCTCCTACGCCTACGTGAACTCGTCATCGGCGGCGAGTGCCGCACCGGCAAGCCCGCAGAGCTGTCAGCATCCAGTGCGAACCCGCCCTACCGCCCCAAGGAGCTAGCCGACCTGTGGGGCTGGGCCTGCGGGCAGCCCACGGACGAGCTCCGCTGGGGCTGCAAGACGCTGCTGGCCCTGGGCGCCGGTGTCGGGCTGGACTCACCGGAAGTCATCCCCCTGCGCGCCCACGACGTCCGGCACTCCGCACGCATGCGCGGCCCCGTCGTGGTCAAGACCCGAGGCTCCAGAGAGCGGGAGATCCTTTCCCGCCGCCCCTGGGAAGCTGTCCTGGCCTCGGCTGCCGAGCGGCTGGAGACACCTGGGGCCGCGAGCTATCTGTTCCGTCCGAACTGCCACAGCCGCGGCACCAACACCGTCACGAACTTCCTGGCCCGAACCAAGCCCGACCCCGGCAGTCCAAGGCTGAGCATGGGTCGGCTGCGCTCCACGTGGCTGGTCGACCTCTTCGAGTCCCGCGTCCCAATCACAGTGATCGTCGCGGCGGCAGGCGTGGACACCCTGCACGGCCTCTCCCGCATCCTTCCCTTCCTCAGCGGCCTCCCGGCCGACGAGGCCGCTGCACTCCTGCGAGGCGACTGATGGGCGCCGACGCCTACACAGGCCCGGCCAAGGACGACCGGCACGAGCGGCTCCTCGCCATGCGCGCCGAGCGCACACTGCTCAACGACGAGGAGGTCGAACCTGCGATCGACGACGTGGACAACAGCAGCCTCGTCGCGCTGCTCCAGGGGTTCGTCCACCTCGGCCGAGGACGGCCCCGGAAGCTCGCGCTGCGCACGCTGCTGATCGGCCTGCACCTGTGCACCCAGACCACAGGCGGGAAAGTCATCCTGGAACTCGTCACGGACATCCTGTTCTTCCGTCTCAGCCCACGGATGCGCCAGCGCCTGGCCGTGCCCGACTATCCGGACCACGACCAGGGCTTCGAAGCGGCCTACGCCGTCGTACGACGCCTCTTCCATGCGATGCGTGCAGCCATAGACCCCTCCCCGCTCCCGGCCAACAAACGGCTCTCCCGAGAGGAGGCCGAGCGCCTGACCGCAGAGGTGAACCCAGAACTCCTGGCCGTGCGGGAACACAGGCTCGCGCTGTTCACGGAGTTCGTCCTGGACGCATCAGTGCGCCCACTGAGGGGTCTGATGAACGAGCTGTCCGACGGCTCACTGGCTGTGGACGCCACCCCGATCCGCACCTTCGCACGCGGTCGCAAGAGCAACGGCCCCGAGCTTGCGACCGACCCCGACGCCGGCTGGTATGTCCGTGAAGGCGACCACCGCGACCCCGACACCGTCCCCGTCGCCGAGACCATGCGCCCCACCCGCAAGAGCCAGAAGGGACCCAAGCCTCAGCAGGCGCGGCGGAAGAAGCCCTCTTTCAAGAAGAAGGCCAAGTACCTGTTCGGCTACGACGCGGCCTTCGCCGTCACCAGGGACGCCCGTCACGACGGCGTTCTCCTCGAGGACAACACCCCCAACCCCGACGTCCTGCCCGCTCTCGTACTCGGCGTAGCCCTGGACAAGCCCGGCCAGCGCCCCGCCTACAACGGGCTCAAGATCCTCAGCAGACTGCGGGAACGCGGCTACAAACCCGGCTACCTGGCCGGGGACCTCGCCTACAACAACTCCGAGCCCACCGAATGGCAGCGGCCCGTCCGCGCCCTCGGCTACAAACCGGTGTACGACTACCGGGTCGACCAGCTCGGCCAACAGGCGGGAGCACACGGCGCAATCATGGTGGAGGGCACCTGGTACTGCCCCTCCATGCCCCAGCCCCTCATCGACGCCACCAAAGACCTGTATGAGGAGCGCATCGACCGGGAAACCTGGATCCAGCGCATCGAAGCCCGCAAGCCGTACCGCCTCATGCCCAAGGAGCTCGAGGACACCGACGGCTACCAGCGCACGATGTGCCCGGCAGAGGCCGGGAAGGCTCAGTGCCCCATCAAGCCCCGCAGCCTCGGCCGCGGTATCCACCTGCCCCTGGTGGACCCTGAGCCGAGCCCCGCAGGGCCCCTCAAGGTCTGCCGCCAGCGCAGCGTCACCCTCGCCCCGACCGACGGCGCCAAGCACTGGCAGGCCCTCGAGTACGGGGACGAGGAATGGCGGCGGGTCTACTTCCGGCTCCGGAACAGCGTCGAGGGCTTCAACGGCTACGCGAAGAACCCCCTCGGTGAGGCCATCGAGGCGGCCGGCTCCCGCCGCATCCGCGGCATCGCCGCCCAGACGATCCTCCTGGCCTTCCAGCTGGCGCACGCCAACCGCCGGAAGATCAAGGACTGGGTGGAAACCCTGGCCTTGGGCGGGCAGCGCCCACGGAGGCGCACCCATCACCGGCGCAGAACCAAGCCACTGGCCAGGTGGACCCCCACCGGCTTCCTCACACCGACCGGCTAGCGCTCAGGCTCCAGCCACACCAGGAAGATCAACCGAAGATCAGGGCCCGCACCGTGAGGCATGCCACGGCGTGGGCTCATTCACGTAGAAACCACCCGAAATCGCACCGTGCACGAGCACCACGCGCTCCGATCACGAGAAACGGGCCCCACCGGTGACTTCCGTCACTGGTGGAGACCCGTTTCGTCGGTTTCTCCTGGTGCGCGAGGGGGGAGTTGAACCCCCACGCCCTTTCGGGCACTGGAACCTGAATCCAGCGCGTCTGCCTATTCCGCCACCCGCGCATGGGTGCTGTCGTAGGGTGTTCCCCCGCTTCCCGGTTGATCCTTGGACCCTCCGGGTCGGGCGGCGCGCCTTCCGACATCCAGAACACTAGCACGCTGCACAGGGTGGAATCACACCCGTTTCCGATGACCCCGCACCCGCCCACTCTGAGAGCGTCACGGTTGCGGGACACTGTCGTGAGGGCACCTCTACGATCCTGTGAGAGGTGACACTGCTCCACAGGGCCAGGAAGGGGAACCACCCGATTTCCCGACGCGTGGATACGATCAGTAAGCAGTACCAGGACGACACTGAGCACGACTGAGGAAGGAGGTGCCCCGTGGGAGTAATGAAGCGCTTCGAGCAGCGACTCGAAGGACTCGTGAACGGCACCTTCGCCAAGGTGTTCAAGTCCGAGGTCCAGCCCGTCGAGATCGCGGGCGCGCTCCAGCGCGAATGCGACAACAACGCCACCATCTGGAACCGAGAGCGGACCGTCGTCCCCAACGACTTCATCGTCGAGCTGAGCACGCCCGACTACGACCGCCTCAGCCCGTACTCCGGACAGCTCGGCGACGAGCTGTCCGGCATGGTGCGTGACTACGCCAAGCAGCAGCGCTACACCTTCATGGGCTCGATCAAGGTCCATCTGGAGAAGGCCGAGGACCTCGACACCGGCCTGTACCGGGTGCGCAGCCGGACGCTGGCCTCCAGCGAGTCCCAGAACCCGCAGGCGGCAGCGGCCCCGGCGCGCGGCGGAGCCGGTGCCCCGCACCAGCGCCCCGGTGGTCATGGCTACCCCGCTCAGCCCGCGGGGGCGCCGCCGATGCCCTCGGCGCCCCCCGGCGCCCGTCCGGTGCCCCGCACCGGTGGAACCGGAGTGGGCGTGGGCCCGCAGCCCCAGGGCCAGACCCGGCGCTGGATCGAGATCAACGGCACCCGCCACCAGATCTCCCGGCCCACCCTGGTGCTGGGCCGCAGCACCGACGCTGACGTGCGGATCGACGACCCCGGTGTCTCCCGCCGACACTGCGAGATCCGGGTCGGTACCCCGCCGACCATCCAGGATCTCGGGTCGACGAACGGGATCGTGGTGGACGGACAGCACACCACGCGCGCTACGCTCCGCGACGGCTCGCGGATCGTCGTGGGCAGCACCACCATCGTTTACCGGCAAGCCGAAGGGTGAAGCGGGGGCAATGTCAGAGCTGACCCTCACGGTCATGCGGTTGGGTTTCCTCGCCGTACTGTGGCTGTTCGTCATCGTGGCCGTACAGGTCATCCGTAGCGACCTGTTCGGGACCCGCGTGACCCAGCGCGGTTCGGCGCGGCGCGGCGCCGCCCCCGACCGGCCGCAAGCGCCAGCGCGGCAGCAGACCGCACCGCCGCCGCAGCGCCAGCAGGCGGGGGGCCGCGGCCGCCGCGGCGCCCCCACCAAGCTGGTGGTCTCCGAGGGCACGCTGACCGGCACCACGGTCGCCCTCCAGGGGCAGACCATCACCCTCGGCCGTGCGCACGATTCAACAATCGTGCTGGACGACGACTACGCCTCCAGCAGGCATGCCAGGATCTACCCCGACCGTGACGGTCAGTGGATCGTCGAGGACCTCGGGTCCACCAATGGCACCTATCTCGACCGGACCCGACTCACCACACCGACACCGATTCCGCTCGGCGCGCCGATCCGCATCGGCAAGACCGTCATCGAGCTGCGGAAGTAGTAGGACCATGACGACCGGAGGGTGGGCAGCGTGGTTGGCAAGGGGCTGTACCCGGAGCCGACGGGCGAGGTGCGCATGAGTCTGTCGCTGCGTTTCGCGGCCGGATCGCACAAGGGCATGATCCGGGAGGGCAACGAGGACTCCGGTTATGCCGGGCCCCGGTTGCTCGCCATCGCCGACGGCATGGGCGGCCAGGCCGCCGGTGAGGTCGCCAGCTCCGAGGTGATCTCCACCCTGGTCCAGCTCGACGACGACATCCCGGGCTCGGACATCCTGACCTCCCTGGGCAGCGCCGTACAGCGGGCCAACGACCAGCTGCGCGTCATGGTCGAGGAGGACCAGCAGCTGGAGGGCATGGGCACCACGCTCACCGCCCTGCTGTGGACCGGCCAGCGGCTGGGCCTGGTGCACGTCGGCGACTCGCGCGCCTATCTGCTGCGCGACGGTGTGCTGACCCAGATCACCCAGGACCACACCTGGGTGCAGCGCCTGGTCGACGAGGGCCGGATCACCGAGGAGGAGGCGGGCACCCACCCGCAGCGCTCCCTGCTGATGCGCGCCCTGGGCAGCGGCGACCATGTCGAGCCGGATCTGTCCATCCGTGAGGTCCGGGCCGGGGACCGCTATCTGCTCTGCTCCGACGGTCTGTCCGGAGTGGTCAGCCACCAGACGCTCGAGGACACCCTCGCCAGCTACCAGGGCCCCCACGAGACCGTGCAGGAGCTGATCCAGCTCGCTCTGCGCGGCGGCGGCCCCGACAACATCACGTGCATCGTCGCCGACGTCCTGGACGTGGACGGCGGCGACACCCTGGCCGGGCAGCTCAACGACACTCCGGTGATCGTGGGCGCGGTCGCCGAGAACCAGGTCCCCCTGGGGGACGGCGGCGCCGCACAGACCCCCGCGGGCCGTGCGGCCGAGCTCGGGCGGTCCAGCCGGTCCGTTCCGCAGCAGGGCGACACCCAGGGCGGCTTCGGCCCTCCCGGAAGCGGGCCGGACATCGGCATCGCGCCCGAGGGCAGCTACGGGGACCACGCCAGCGGCGACCTGACCAAGAAGAGCGGCCGCAAGACGTGGGCCAAGCGCTCGCTGTACATCGCGCTGGGCCTGGCCGTGATCGGCGGCGGGCTCTACGGCGGCTACCGCTGGACCCAGACCCAGTACTACGTGGGCGCCAATGGCAACCATGTCGCGATCTACCAGGGCATCAGCCAGGACCTCGCCTGGATCAAGCTCAACAAGGTCCATGAGGACCACCGCGAGATCGAACTCAAGTACCTCCCGACCGACCAGCGCGGCCGGGTGGAGGACACCATCGCGGTCAGCAATCTCGGCCAGGCCCGGAACAAGACCAAGGACCTCGCCACCCTCGCCGGGGCCTGCCGGAAGGCGGACGCCCAGAAGAAGGCCGAGGACCGGCAGAAGGACCTCACCGGCGGTGAGGGCCGGGACAGCGGCGGCTCCGGGGACGACAAGGCGAAGCCCAGTGCCGACAGAACCCCCGGGAGCGGCGGGCCGGCGCAGAACGACCGCAATGAGAACGAGGTGCAGACCCGGGCCGCCAAGGCCACCTCCAAGCCGACAGCGACACCGACGCCGACGAAGTCTCCCACTCCGAAGCCCGGCCCCACCCTTTCGGAGGAGGAGAGGAAGTTGGTCCCGCAATGCAGCAGCACTCAGCAGTGAAGCCGTAAGGGGCCGTCCACGTATGAGCAGCACCTCCAACACCACCACGATCAGCACGGTGGGGCCGCCCAGCCGGCGCAACACCGAGCTCGCCATGCTGGTCTTCGCGGTGATCATTCCGGTCTTCGCCTACGCCAACGCGGGCCTGGCGCTCAGCGACGAGATGCCCTCGGGCATGCTCAGCTACGGCATCGGGCTCGGTCTGCTGGCCGGGGTCGGCCACCTCGTGGTGCGGAAGTTCGCACCGTACGCCGACCCCCTGCTGCTGCCGATCGCCACCCTGCTCAACGGGCTGGGACTGGTGATCATCTGGCGGCTCGACCAGTCCAAGCGGCTGGCCGCGCGGGCCGAGAGCATCGGCCAGGTCTACGCGGCCGCCGCCCCCAAGCAGCTGATGTACTCGGCGATGGGTGTCGCCCTCTTCGTGGCCGTGCTGATCCTGCTCAAGGACCACCGGATCCTCCAGCGCTACACCTACATCTCCATGGCCGCGGCGCTGGTGCTGCTGGTCATGCCGGTGTTCTTCCCCGCCAAGTTCGGTGCCCGCATCTGGGTCACCGTGGGCAGTTTCTCCATCCAGCCGGCCGAGTTCGCGAAGATCGTCATCGCGGTCTTCTTCGCCGGATATCTCATGGTGAAACGGGACGCGCTGGCACTCGCCAGCCGCCGCTTCATGGGTCTGTACCTGCCGCGCGGCCGTGACCTCGGGCCGATCCTCGTCGTCTGGGGCATGAGCATCCTCATCCTCGTCTTCGAGACCGACCTCGGTACCTCGCTGCTGTTCTTCGGCATGTTCGTGGTGATGCTCTATGTGGCGACCGAGCGCACCAGCTGGATCGTCTTCGGTCTGCTGATGTCCGCGGCCGGCGCCGTCGGTGTCGCCACCTTCGAGCCGCACGTCCAGCAGCGTGTGGACGCCTGGCTCGACCCGTTCGCGGCCTTCAAGAACGGCACCAGTGACCAGATCGCCCAGGCGCTGATGTCCTTCGGCTCCGGCGGTGTCTTCGGCACCGGTCTGGGCCAGGGCAACTCGGACCTGATCGGCTTCGCCGCCAACTCGGACTTCATCCTCGCCACCGTCGGCGAGGAGCTGGGTCTGGCCGGCACCATGGCGTTCCTGCTGCTGTACGGCCTGATCGTGGAGCGGGGCGTACGGACCGCCCTGGCCGCCCGCGACCCGTTCGGCAAGCTGCTCGCGATCGGCCTGTCCGCGGCCTTCGCCATCCAGATCTTCGTGGTGGCGGGAGGTGTGATGGGGCTCATCCCGCTGACCGGTATGACCATGCCGTTCCTCGCGTACGGCGGTTCCTCGGTGCTCGCCAACTGGGCCCTGGTCGCGATCCTCATCAAGATCAGCGACACGGCGCGCCGCCCCGCTCCGACGCCCGCTCCGTCGACAGACGCCGAGATGACTCAGGTGGTCCGCCCGTGAACAAGCCCCTGCGCCGTATCGCGATCTTCTGTGGACTGCTGGTCTTCGCCCTGCTGCTGCGGGACAACTGGATCCAGTACGTCCAGGCCGACGACCTCAAGGAAAACAAGCACAACCGCCGGGTGCTGATCGCCCGTTACGGCCAGCCTCGCGGCAACATCATCGTGGACGGCCGGCCGATCACCGGGTCGGTGGAGACCAACGGCACCGACTTCAAGTACAAGCGCACGTACAAGAACGGCAAGATGTGGGCGCCGGTCACCGGCTACGCCTCCCAGGTCTTCGACGCCAACCAGCTCGAGAAGCTCGAGGACGGCATCCTCACCGGCAACGACGACCGCCTGTTCTTCAACCGGACGATCGACATGATCACCGGCAAGGAGCAGAAGGGCGGCGACGTGATCACCACCCTGAACCGCAAGGCCCAGGAAGCCGCGTACAACGGTCTGGGCAACAAGAAGGGCGCCGTCGCCGCGCTCGACCCGCGCACCGGCAAGATCCTCGCCCTGGCCAGCACCCCGAGCTACGACCCCTCGACGGTCGCGGGCGGCTCCAAGAAGGACGAGAAGGCCTGGACCGCCCTCCAGCCGAAGAACAACACCGACGACCCGATGCTCAACCGGGCGCTGCGGCAGACCTACCCGCCCGGCTCCACCTTCAAGGTCGTCACCGCCGCCGCGGCGCTGGAGAACGAGAAGTACACGGACATCGACGAGCCGACCGAGTCTCCGCTGCCCTGGCGGCTGCCGCTCTCCTCCAAGAACCTGGAGAACGAGGGCAGCATCCCCTGCAAGAACGCCACCCTCCGGCAGGCCCTGCGCTACTCCTGCAACACGGTCTTCGGCAAGCTGGGTGACGACCTCGGCAAGGACAAGATGCTGGAGCAGGCCGAGAAGTTCGGCTTCGGCAAGGAGGTCCTGACGCCGGTCCGCACCAACGCCAGCGTCTACCCCGAGGACATGGACCGGCCGTCCAACGCGATGTCCGCCATCGGCCAGTACGACACCCGTGCCACTCCGCTCCAGATGGCCATGGTCGCGTCCGCGATCGCCAATGACGGCACGCTCATGAAGCCGTACATGGTCGACTCGCTGCGCGCCCCCGACCTCAGCATCATCGAGCGCAACGACCCGGAGAAGATGGGCCGGGCGGTCTCCCCGGAGAACGCCCGCAAGCTCCAGGACATGATGCAGACCGTAGTGAAGGAGGGCACCGGCACCAACGCCCAGATCCCGGGCGTCGAGGTCGGCGGCAAGACCGGCACCGCCCAGCACGGCGTCGCCAACAGCAAGAACCCCTACGCGTGGTTCATCTCCTACGCCAAGGGCAAGGACGGGTCCCCGGTCGCGGTCGCGGTCGTCATCGAGGGTTCCGACACCGTCCGTGACGACATCGCGGGCGGGCGGCTGGCCGCACCGATCGCGAAGGACGTGATGAAGGCGGTACTGGACAGCGAGAAGTGACGCCGGTCACGCCCTGATACCAATCCCGCACGTCGCCGTACCGGTCCGGTATCAAGTAGCGGCTGTGGCCGGGTCGCGTCGGACGTGCCGGGTACGGTATGCGCGAGCAGCACTTGACCGGCCCCACAGGTGCGGTCGGGAATGACGGAAGAGGGCTGGAGTAGCTATGGAAGAGCCGCGTCGCCTCGGCGGCCGGTATGAGCTGGGCTCAGTGCTCGGCCGCGGTGGCATGGCGGAGGTCTACCTCGCCCATGACACCCGCCTCGGCCGCACTGTCGCTGTGAAGACACTCCGGGTGGACCTCGCCCGCGACCCGTCCTTCCAGGCCCGGTTCCGCCGAGAGGCCCAGTCGGCCGCCTCGCTCAACCATCCGGCGATCGTCGCGGTTTACGACACCGGCGAGGACTACGTCGACGGTGTCTCGATCCCGTACATCGTGATGGAGTACGTGGACGGCTCCACGCTGCGTGAGCTGCTGCACTCGGGCAGAAAGCTGCTCCCCGAGCGCTCCATGGAGATGACCGTCGGCATCCTCCAGGCCCTGGAGTACTCGCACCGCAACAACATCGTCCACCGCGACATCAAGCCCGCGAACGTCATGCTGACGCGCACCGGCCAGGTCAAGGTCATGGACTTCGGCATCGCCCGCGCCATGGGCGACGCCGGTATGACCATGACGCAGACGGCCGCCGTGATCGGCACCGCCCAGTACCTCTCCCCCGAGCAGGCCAAGGGCGAGACCGTCGACGCGCGCAGTGACCTCTACTCCACCGGATGTCTGCTCTACGAGCTGCTGACCGTGCGCCCGCCCTTCGTCGGCGACTCCCCGGTGGCCGTGGCCTACCAGCACGTACGGGAAGAGCCGCAGCCGCCGAGCGCGTACGACTCCGAGATCACCCCGGAGATGGACGCCATCGTCCTGCGGGCACTGGTCAAGGATCCGGACTACCGCTATCAGTCGGCCGACGAGATGCGCGCCGACATCGAGGCCGCGCTGGAGGGCCAGCCGGTCGCCGCCACCGCGGCACTCGGCGCGGTCGGCTACGGCGCCGGCGACCAGCCCACGACCATGCTGCGCCCGCAGGACTCCGGGGCGCAGACCTCGATGCTGCCCCCGATGCGCGACGACGACGGCGGCATGGGCTACGACGAGCGGCCCGACCAGGGCCGCGGCCGCGGCGGGCCGCCGGAGAAGAAGAGCAATCTCTCGACGATCCTGCTGGTGCTCGCCGGGATACTGGTCCTGGTCGGCGCGATCTTCATCGGGAAGTCACTGTTCAGCGGCGGCAAGAACGACGATATGGTCCCGGTCCCGCCCTTGACGGGCAAGACCTACGCCGCCGCCGAGAGGCAGGGGAAGAACGGCGACTTCAAGGTCGAGAAGGTCGGCTCGAAATTCTGCGACCAGCCCAAGAACACGGTCTGTTTGCAGAACCCGGCCAGCGGCGGCGAGGTCAAGCGGTTCGGCACGGTTGAGCTGACCATGTCCAAGGGCACCAAGCCCGCGGCCAAGGTCGAGGTTCCCGATGTTGTCGGCAGCCAGATCGCGTCCGCGACGCAGCAGCTGGACGACAAGGGCCTCGACGTCAAGCAGGTGCCGAAGGAGTCCCCCCAGCCCGCCGGTACGGTGCTCGGCCAGGACCCGACGGGCGGTACGAAGGTCGCCAAGAACACCACGGTCACGCTGACCGTGGCCGCGGCCGAGTCCAAGATCGTCGTCCCGGACGTGACCACGAAGAAGCTCGAGGACGCCAAGGCGGCGCTCCAGAAGAAGGGCCTCGAGGTCACCGTCACGGAAGCCGAGAACGGCGATGTCGAGGCGGGTACGGTCACCGACCAGACGCCGAAGGGCGGCCAGGAGGTCGTCCCCGGCTCGAGCGTCACCCTGACCGTGGCCAAGGCTCCCGCGCAGCCGGAGAACGTCCAGGTGCCCAACCTGGCCGGTCAGACCCTCAAGGACGCCAAGAAGGCCCTGAAGGATCTGGGGCTGAACGTGGGCAACATCACCGGCCCGCAGGACGACAAGGCGAACGTGGTGACCAGCCAGCCGGGCGCGGGCTCCCAGGTGCCCAAGGGCCAGTCCGTGAACCTCCTCACCGTCGCCGGCCAGGGCAACAACGGCGGCGGTATCGGAGGCGGCGACGGCGGCGGCGGTGACGACGGCGGGATCTTCGGCGGCCCGAGCGGCGCCGCCACCACCGGTTAGTCCGCGCGGGCTCATCGACGCCCTGATCCACGGGGAAGCCCCCGGTGCCCTCTCGGAGGGCACCGGGGGCTTCCCCGTGGTGCACCACCGGTCCGCGGGCTAGCGCAGCTCCTTGGGGGGCGTGCGGCGGACGTCGACCTTCTCCGTGCGCTCCAGTTCGCCCCACACGATGTAGCGGTGGCGCGAGGTGTAGACGGGCGTACAGGTCGAGAGCGTGATGTAGCGGCCCGGCTTCTTCCTGCCCGACTCCTTGGGGACCGCGTCGAGTACGTCCACGTTGTACTTCGAGGTCTCGGGGAGCGTCGCGTAGACCCGGTAGACGTACCAGCGGTCACGGGTCTCGAAGACGACCGCGTCGCCCTCGTGGACCTTGTCGATGTTGTGGAACTTGGCGCCGTGCCCGTCCCGGTGGGCGGCGAGGGTGAAGTTGCCCTTCTTGTCCCAGGGCATCCCGGACTTGACCGGGTCCGTGTAGTAGCCCGCGACACCGTCGTTGAGCGTCTCGGTGCGGGTGCCCTTCTTGACCAGCACTTCACCGTTGTGCATGGACGGTACGTGCAGGAAGCCGATGCCGTCCTTGGTGTCGAGGCCGCCCGGGCCCTGCTGTGCCCAGTGCCGTCGCACCCGGTCGCCCTGTTTCTTCGCCTCACGGTCGGCGAGCACATTGGTCCACCACAGCGAGTAGACGACGAAGAGGGCGAGGATCAGACCCGCGGTGATCAGCAGCTCGCCCAGCACGCCGATGGCCGCCGCTATCCGTCCGCGGCGGGGACGGGGGGCCGGCTGGGCTGGCGGGTCGGGGGCCCGGCCCCGCCGCTGGTCGTGGTCGGTCCGTGCCACCGCGTCGTACCCCTTTTCTGGCTGTTCCCCGCTCGCCGCCCGCGCTCATTCCACCAGCGCGTTCGGCTTCCCTCTGCTGCGCGGGCGCTCGTCGACCATCTTGCCCCACACGATCATCCGGTAGGTGCTGGTGAACTCGGGGGTGCAGGTGGTCAGCGTGATGTAACGGCCCGGTTTGGTGAAGCCCGAACCGGCCGGCACCGGCCCGATGACACCCGTGTTGCCCGGGGACGTCTGCGGGAGGATGCCGTCCATCTCGTAGGTGTAGTAACGGCGTTGGGTCTCGATGATGATCTCGTCGCCGCGCTTGAGGTGGTTGATGTAGCGGAACGGCTCGCCATGGGTGTTCCGATGCCCGGCGAGCGCGAAGTTCCCCTTCTTGTCCCAGGGCATCGCGGTCTTCAGCTTGCCCTTGGCGTAGTGGCCGACCATGCCGCGGTCGAGGACCGTGTGCTTGTCGATCCCCTCGGCGATCGGAGCCTTCACGTCCAGCTTGGGGATGTAGATGATCGCGAACCCCTGGCCGGGGGAGAAGGCGCCCGGGTCGCGGTCGCCGTCACCGTTCTCGTCCCACTGCTTGCGGAGGTTGTTGGCGGCGCCGTTGGCCTGCTGATGGGCCCGGATGTTGGTCCACCACAGCTGATAGGTGACGAAGAGCAGCATCACCACGCCGAGCGTGATGAACAGCTCGCCGACGACGCGGCTCATGACAACGCCGGGGCTGTCCTTGCGGGCCCGCGCGGCACGCTTGGCCTCCATACGGGTGCGGGGCGCGGCGCCGGAGGGCGCGGTGGCGCCCGTGCCGCCACCGGCACCGCCGCGGCGGCCTCCGCGGCGGGCGGCCTCCTGGGCGGCCCTGCGGCGGGCGGCGCGGCCGCCGGGCGGCGTCGGCTCGGCGCGGGTGCCGGGTGCGGCCGTGGTGCCGGACCCGACCTTCCGGAGCGGCATGGTCTGGTCACTGCCGGAGGGCTCGGCCCGGGGCGCCACGGTGCGCAGGGCCACGGTCTCGTCGTCGCTCCGGGGCGGCGCGGCGGGCTTGACCGACGGCGCGGGCGCGGTCACGGGGGGCAGGACGGCGATCTCGTCGGCCCTGCCGGGCTCTGAGGGGGCCGCTCGCGCCCTGCGGCGCCCCGTGGGTGGTCCTGGAGTCTCCCCCGCCTCACCGGGCTCTGTGGCGGCCGGTCGGCGGCGCCGACGGCCGGTCGGGGGCGGTACGGCGCCCGGCGGCGGCGTCCGCGTCGGATCGGGGGCGCCTTCCGGGGCGCTCTCCTCGGCGGGCGGGCGACGGTGGCGTCTGCGGGGCGCGGGATCCGGGGGCCGCCCGGGGACCGCGGCCGTGCCCAGGGTGTGGCCGGTGGCCCCGTCCGGGGCCGCTCCGGGCAGCGGGTCGTTCAGGGGGTCGTCCGGCCGCTCCACCGAGGCCGCGAACGCGTCGGAGCCCCCGTGGGCGTCGTACGGCCCCTGTGGCTCGTACGACGCGTACGGGGCGGCTTCCCGGGCGCCGTAGGCCGCGCCCTCGCGCTCGGGGCGCAGTGCGGTCACTCGCCTGCCTTGCCGCCGACCGCCCCGACCACCGGGGCGAGCCCCGCGGACCGCTCCACCGCTCCGCTGTCGCCGCACTCCACCAGCCAGTTGGCGAGCATGCGGTGACCCCATTCGGTGAGGACCGACTCGGGGTGGAACTGCACGCCCTCGACGCGCAGTTCCCGGTGGCGCAGCCCCATGGCGATGCCCGTCTCGGTCCAGGCCGTGATCTCCAACTCGTCCGGGACGGTGCCCCGCTCGACGGCGAGCGAGTGGTAGCGGGTGGCGGTGAAGGGGGACGGCAGCCCCCGGAAGACGCCCGCTTCCTCATGGGTGACCAGCGAGGTCTTGCCGTGCAGCAACTCCGGGGCGCGGCCGACGACTCCGCCGTAGGCGACGGCCATGGACTGCATCCCCAGGCAGACGCCGAACACCGGTACGCCGGTGGCGGCGCAGTGCCGCACCATGTCGACGCAGACCCCGGCCTCCTCGGGGGTGCCGGGTCCGGGGGAGAGCAGCACCCCGTCGAAGCCGTCCTGGGCGTGCGCGAGGGCGACCTCGTCGTTGCGCACCACCTCGCACTCGGCGCCGAGCTGGTAGAGGTACTGGACCAGGTTGAAGACGAAGCTGTCGTAGTTGTCGACGACCAGGACGCGCGCGCTCATCGCGGACCCGCCATTCCCTCGTCGACCGTCACGTCGTTGAACGGCAGCAGCGGCTCCGCCCACGGGAAGACGTACTGGAAGAGCACGAAGACGATCGCCAGCACCAGCACGAGCGAAATGACCGCCCGCACCCATGCGTTCCCCGGCAGATGCCGCCAGATCCAGCCGTACATGCCGTCCCTACTCACCGATGACGAAGTCGATTGCAGCACCGGAGTGCATGACCAGAGTAAAGGGCCGGGGGCGGCCCAGGAGGGTCAGCCGGACAAAGCACTGGGCTTGCCTTCGGTGACCGGGCGGGTCGCGTCGAGGTGCGCCCAGGCGATCAGCCGGTGACTGTGCCCCCACTCCGGGTCGCAGGTCGTCAGCGTCAGATAGCGGCCGGGGCGGTGGAATCCGGACGCCCGCGGCACCGGGTCGATCACCCCGGTGTCACTGGGGCGGGTGCGGTAGGGGCGCCGGTCGATGCGGTATGTGAACCAGGTGGTGCCGTCGGTCAGCACCACCGCGTCACCGGGGCGCAGCGCGGGGAAGTCCTTGAAGGGATCGCCGTAGGTACGGCGGTGCCCGGCGACGGCGAAGTTCCCGGTGGCGCCGAGGCGGGCGGTGCGGGAGTAGTGGCCGACCCCCCTCTTGAGGGTGGCGGCTTCGGTGCCCTGGAGGACGGGTTTGGCCCAGCCGGTGCCGAAGCGCGGGATGTACATGACCGCGAAGGAGGCGCCCGGCTCGTAACGGGGTGGTGCGGCCGGGGCGCGGGCGCGCCCGGTGGTGACGGAGCCGGTGGACCACCGGTCCTGGAGATGGCCGATCTCGTCGTCCATGGCGCGGTCGGCGCGGACGGAGGTCCAGTAGAGGAGGTAGACCACCACGAGAATGATCAAGGTGCCGACGGTGACGCAGACTTCACTGAGCGTTCTGATGATCACCCGCGTGGTCACCGGCCCCCCAAGCGCTACCCGATGGGCTGTGCCTGATGCAGGTCCACTGTGCCGGAGTAGCCGGGAAGGGTCACCGTGCCGTGCTGGTCGACTTTCCAGCCGAGGCCGTAGGCGTCGACGTAGCTGCGGTAGTTCTGGATGGCGGGGGACGCGGCGAGCGCGGTGCGCAGTGTGCCCCGGTCACCGACGGCGGTGATCTTGTAGGGCGGTGAGTAGACGCGGCCCTGGAGGATCAGGGTGTTGCCGACGCAGCGCACCGCGCTGGTGGCGATCAGCCGCTGGTCCATGACCATGATCCCTTTGGCTCCGCCCTGCCACAGCGCGTTGACCACGGCCTGGAGGTCCTGCTGGTGGATCACGAGGTCGTTGGGCTGGGGCTCGGGAACGCCGGGGATCTGGGCGGTGGCGTTGGGCGGGGCGTCGGTGAGGGTGACGGTGAGCCCGGGGCCGGTGAGCTTCTTGGTGCCCGCGGCCTCCTCCAGCTCCGCCAGCTTCCGGCGCTCGGCGCGGGTGCTGCCGTCGTCACGGCGGGCGAGGGCGTCGACCTCGGAGCGCGTCCGGGCCGCACTGTCGTCAAGCGCGTGGTTCTTGCGGCTGCGCTCCTGGATCAGGTCGGACAGCCGCAGCATCGATTCATCACTGCGGATGTTGGTGCCCTGGGCAGTGTTGAAGCTGGTCCAGAAGATGAGCCCGGCCAGCGCGAAGACCGAGAGGGTCAGCAGCCGGACGGGACGGAAGGCGGGTCGGCGGAAGCCCGGGGTGGGAGAGTCAGCGGAATTGCTCAACGTACCCTTACTCCTTACGACGCCGCGGAAGGACTACGCTAACTGACGTGTGGGGGAGGGAAGTGGTCCCCGTCGCTGTCCCGCCCCGGCGCCGTCCGTTCACAACCCCGCGCGGTCACGCAGCGCATCGACAGGAGAGTTCCTCGTGCCGAAGTCACGGATCCGCAAGAAGGACGATTTCACCCCGCCTCCGGCGAAGCAGGCCGCCAACATCAACCTGAACAGCGGCCGCCGCTGGGTGGCGCCGCTGATGCTGGCGATGTTCCTGATCGGCCTGGTGTGGATCGTCGTCTTCTACGTGACCACGGGGGACATGCCGATCGAGGCGCTGGGCAACTGGAACATCGTCGTCGGCTTCGGCTTCATCGCCGCGGGGTTCGTCGTCTCCACCCAGTGGAAGTAGGTCCCTCCGCGGCCCTCCGCCGACGCCGTCCGAATCTCTGTCCACAGGGTTATCCACAGGCGGGGAAAACTCAGAAGATCTGTGGATAACCTCTGCCGCGTTGACGCCGGTGTGACCGGTCGGGCATCTCCGTTCGATCGTTCACACCTGCACTTTTCTGCGAAAACGCAGGTCAGCGGGGGCACGTACAGATGTTCTCCACAGGTTGCGTAAGATCCACCACCCGCTGTGGACAACTGACCGAGCCAGACCCGTTCGAAGCCCTCGGTGAGCGCGGAGCCGACGACCCCGCGGGGCTCAGCCGGTGAGCTCGAGCGTACGGACCCACACCACCACGATCACCGCCAGCAGTGCGACCGCGCAGGTCCCCCACTGCACCAGCGCCCGGCGCTCACGCGGGGCGTGCACCATGCCGTACGCCACCGCGGTGCCGACGATCAGCCCGCCGACATGGGCCTGCCAGGCGATACCGGACCAGGTGAAAGTGAAGAGCAGGTTCAGCGCGAGCAGCGCGATGACCGGCCGCATGTCGTACTGGAGCCGCCGCATCAGCACGGCGGTGGCGCCCAGCAGACCGAAGATCGCTCCGGAGGCGCCCAGCGAGGGCTGGTTCTGCGCGGCGAGCAGATAGGACAGCGCACTGCCGCCGAGACCGGAGAGCAGATAGAGGCTGAGATAGCGGGCGCGGCCGAGCGCGGCCTCCAGCGGACCGCCGATCCACCACAGCGACAGCATGTTGAAGGCGATGTGCATCACCTGCTGGTGCAGGAAGACCGAGGTCACCAGCCGGTACCACTGGCCCTCGCCGACCCCGACGACATGGCCGACACCTGGGTCGTAGGCCCGGCCGACCAGATCGAGGTCGTCCACCAGCCGGTCGCCCGCCCCCAGCGCCACCAGCCATATGACGAGGTTGAGGGCGACGAGGATCTTGGTGACCAGCCGCGGGTCGGAGGTCATCACGCCGCCCGCTATGGTGCGTGGCTGGGACGCGCGCGGCGAGGGGCCCGGTGCCGACGAGCCCGCCCCGGCGGAGGCGCGGCCGCCCACGCACTCCGGGCAGTGGAATCCGACGGAGGCGCTGATCATGCACTCCGGGCAGATCGGGCGCTCACAGCGGGTGCAGCTGATGCCGGTCTCCCGCTGCGGATGCCGGTAACAGCAGACCGCCTGGTCCTCCATGGTTTCCCCTCGCCCCCTGTCCACACACTCGGTCACGTCCCCGCCCCGCTTGTTCACACGGACAAGCGGGGCGCGGAGTTCCCGTGCGGCGGGATCAGCCCTCGCGGGTCTCCACGACGACGGACTCGATCACGACGTCCTGGAGCGGACGGTCGGTGCGCGGGTTGGTCCCGGCGGCCGCGATCGTGTCGACGACCTTCTTGCTGCCCTCGTCGGCGACCTCGCCGAAGATGGTGTGCTTACCGGTCAGCCACGTGGTCGGGGAGACGGTGATGAAGAACTGCGAGCCGTTGGTCCCCGGGCCCGCGTTGGCCATGGCCAGCAGGTACGGCTTGTTGAAGGCCAGGTCCGGGTGGAACTCGTCACCGAACTCGTAGCCGGGGCCACCGGTGCCGTTACCGAGCGGGTCACCGCCCTGGATCATGAAGCCGCTGATGACCCGGTGGAAGACCGTGCCGTCGTAGAGCTTCTCCTTGGCCTTCTTGCCGGTGGCCGGGTGGGTCCACTCGCGGCTGCCCTCGGCGAGCTCCACGAAGTTCTTGACCGTCTTGGGCGCGTGGTTCGGCAGCAGCCGGACCACGATGTCGCCGTTGTTCGTCTTCAGAGTGGCGTACAGCTGCTCGGCCACGATCAACCTTCCATCGTTTTCACTTCCGTCCCCTGATCCTCGCACGGACCCGACGGCGAGGGGTATCCGTGAAGGCAGCCGACGGCGCGCCGATCCGCGGTATTTACGGAAGAATCACCGCTATGACCCAGATGCCCGGCCTCACATGCTACGCGTGCTGCGAACGGGCATGATCTCCACAAACAGGCATGATCTTTCTTGGGATGGAAACACGAAACTGCGCAGATCGAGCACAGAACTCTGAACCCCGGAGCAATGACCAACGCCACCGAGGAGGAGGATCCCGTGACCCGCATTGACAGCGTGCGAGCCGCGACCGGCACCGCCAAGAGCGGCGTCCTGCACGCCGCGGAGGCGGTGGCGCCCTACGCCGGCACAGCCAAGGACACCGCCACCCGCTACGCGCACGAGGCGCGCGTACGGCTGGCGCCGAAGGTCTCGCACGCCGCACACCAGGCCCGGTGCAGTGCCGGTACGCAGTACCACGCGCATGTCGCACCACGGCTCTCCCAGGCCAGGGGGAGCCTGCCGCCCAAGGTGGACGCAGCCGCCACCCGTGCCGCCAAGCGCACCCGCAAGGCCGCCCGGCAGGCCGCCGATTACACCACACCCCGGGTGGAGAACGCGGTGGCCGGAGTACGCGCGGCCGCCGGACCCGCCCGCGAGGAGGCGGTGATCCGCACGGCGGCGGCCGTCGCCGCGCTGCGCACCCATGTGACGGCCGCCGACATCGAGAAACTGGCCAGGAAGCGGGCCCGCCGGGCCCGGGCCGGACGGGTGGCCAAGCGGGCCACCTTCATCGGGCTGATCGGCGCGGGGGTCTTCGCCGCGTGGAAGTGGTGGGACCGGCAGGCCAACCCCGACTGGCTGGTGGAGCCCCCGGCGGCGACCGAGGTGGGCGACCGCGAGCGGCTGTCGACGGTGGACGGCAGCGACGAGAGCACCCTGGACCCGGAGGTGCAGGCCAAACAGGCGGAAGCCGAGGCACGCAAGGACGACGACCAGCGCTGACGGCCGCCCCGGAGGCACCGGTGGGCGCCGAGGGGCGCTGAGGCCGGCGGGGCGCGCCGGCCGGTGGGAGCGGAACGGTGGCGGAGCGGCGCAACGCTCGCCCGAGGGGCGGCGGACCGGGGGCTTTCCGCACCTCGGCCGTTCCGTGGCCATCCGGGCCCCGGGGGGCGTCACCCTCCGTTCCCCGGGCCGCGCTCACTGGAGCGGCGCTGCCGCCGCTCCAGGAAGATCTCGGTGAAGACCGACACCTTGGCCCGCAGCGCCCAGGGGTCGAACGGCTTGGCCATGTAGTCCACTGCCCCCGCCGCGTAGCCGCGCGAGGAGTGCTCCGGGTCGGCGCCCATCGCGGTCAGGAAGATGATCGGGATGTCCCGGTTCCGGGTGCGCCGCTTGATGTGGGCGGCCGTCTCGTAGCCGTCCATCTCCGGCATCTGCACATCGAGCAGGATCACGGCGAAGTCGTCATGGTCGAGCAGCGCCTTGAGGGCCTCCTGACCGGAGGCCGCGGTCACCAGCTCCTGGTCGAGCGTGGCGAGCACGGCCTCCATGGCCAGCAGATTGTTCGGCTGGTCGTCGACCACCAGGATCTTCGGGCGCGGACCGCCGCAGGGCCGCGCCATGGGCCCCACCGGGGCGCCCGGCTCCCCTTCCGGCTGCGGGACCACGGCGGGGCGCTGGGCCTCCACCACGGCGAGCTGGCGCTCCAGCACCAGACAGCGGTCCTCCGCCAGCCGTCCGCGCCGCCGCACCTCCGCCAGCTCCTCGCTGAGCCGCCGCACCTCCCGCTCCAGCTTGTCCCGCTCCTTGATCAGCTCCTCGCGGTCCGGAAACCCCCGCTCCAGCGCGTCCGCGCGGGCACGCTCCGTGGCCCAGGCGGCCTCGGCCTGGTTCAGCCGCACCTCCAGGTCGGCGATCCGGTGCTTGCGGTCGAGCAGCACCTCGCCCAGCGCGTCCTGGTGGGCGAGCGAGCAGCGCGCCTCCCGGTCCGCGTCGGCCAACTGCACCTGGAGGATCTCCATGGCGTGGGCGGGGGAGCGGCTGGTGCGCACGGCGGCCCGGTGCAGCTCCCGCATCAGCTCGATGGCGGCCGGGGTGACAGCGGCGCCCCGCCGGGCCGCGAGATCGGTGAACAGATCGAAGACGAACTCCCACGGCGGGACGCGCGTGCCGCTCAGGAAGCGCGAGACCGTACTGGGATCCCGGTGCCGTCTCACCGCGTATCGGCGCACCGAGACCCCCAGCCCGGCGAAGAGCCGTCTCAGCTCGACGGCGAACGCCCGGCACTCCTCGGGCAGATTGTCCCCCAGCGGATGCAGCTCACCCATCTCGTCCCCCTCTACGGCGACTCACGCCGATCAGACGATTCCCGGGCGGCTTGCCCGAGTTGTGGGCGACAGCCTGGAGGATCGCGCGGGTGTTGCGCGGGACAACGCCGGGAGTGGCAACACCGGAGCCGCGGACCACGGCCGCACAACGAACCAGCCGGGACACCGCTGTGGTGTCCCGGCTGGTGACAGAGGTGGAGCCTAGGAGAGTCGAACTCCTGACATCCGCCATGCAAAGACGGCGCTCTACCAACTGAGCTAAGGCCCCGTCGCCGATCAGGATACCCGGTGTCGGCAGCCTTTCCCGACCGGGTATCGCTCGCACGTACCGCTCTCCGTAGGATGCCACGCAAGATTCGCGGCAGCGAAGCGAAGGGGAGACCGGGATGGACGCAACACAGCAGGACGCCACGGCGCGTGCACGGGAGCTGCAGCGCAGCTGGTACGGGGAGCCGCTGGGGGCGCTCTTTCGCCGTCTCATCGACGATCTCGGTCTCAACCAGGCCCGTCTCGCCGCCGTGCTCGGTCTCTCCGCCCCCATGCTGTCGCAGCTCATGAGCGGTCAGCGGGCAAAGATCGGCAATCCCGCGGTGGTCCAGCGCGTACAGGCCCTCCAGGAGCTGTCCAGCCAGGCCGCGGACGGCCGGGTCAGCGCCGCGGAGGCCGCCGAGCGCATGGAGGAGATCAAGAAGAGCGCGGGCGGCTCGGTCCTCAACTCCACCCAGACCGCGGCCAGCACGGGTGCCCCGACCGTGCGGCGCGTGGTCCGCGAGATCCAGTCGCTGCTGCGGTCCGTTGCCGCCGCGGGGGACATCATCGATGCCGCGGACTCCCTCGCCCCCACCCATCCCGAGCTGGCAGAGTTTCTCCGTGTGTACGGCGCCGGGCGGACCGCCGAGGCGGTCGCGCACTACGAGGCGCACCAGAGCTGACGGGCTGATGGGCTGCTGAGGAGTCGATGACGGGGCGGGCACGGCGCGATGGGTGAGATCTTCGCGGGCCGGTACGAGCTGGTGGACCCGATCGGGCGCGGGGGTGTGGGAGCCGTCTGGCGGGTCTGGGACCACCGCCGCCGGCGGTATGTGGCGGCGAAGGTGCTCCAGCAACGCGACGCCCATACGCTGCTGCGCTTCGTCCGGGAACAGGCGCTGCGGATCGACCATCCCCATGTGCTGGCGCCCGCGAGCTGGGCAGCGGACGACGACAAGGTGCTGTTCACCATGGATCTGGTGGGCGGCGGCTCGTTCGCCCATCTCATCGGCGACTACGGCCCGCTGCCACCGCGCTATGTGTGCACCCTGCTGGACCAGTTGCTCTCCGGGCTGGCCGCGGTGCATGCCGAGGGTGTGGTGCACCGGGACATCAAGCCCGCGAACATCCTGCTGGAGGCCACCGGGACGGGGCGGCCGCATGTGCGGCTCTCCGACTTCGGCATCGCGCTGACCAAGGGCGAGCCCCGGCTCACCGAGGCCAACTATGTGATGGGTACGCCCGGTTACTTCGCGCCCGAACAGATGATGGGCGAGGACCCCGACTTCCCGGCGGACCTCTTCGCCGTCGGACTGGTGACGCTCTATCTGCTCAGTGGGCACAAGCCGGACGCGGAGGCGCTGGTGAAGCGCTTCAGCGAGCAGGGGGTGCCGAACCCGCCCACGGAGGTGCCGGAGCCGCTGTGGCAGGTGGTGGCGGGGCTGCTGCAACCGGACCCCGAAAATCGCTTCCGCACGGCCATCGGGGCGCGCAAGGCACTCGCGACCGCCGTCGACTCGCTGCCCGAGGCGGATTTCGACGACGAGACGATCGAGGTCTTCGATCAGCTCGGACCGCTGCCCACGGGATTCGGGCCCCATGGCCCGAATCGTCCGAGGCGCCGCCACGCCAAGGCGGACTCCCCCGACGAGGCCGCGGGGGCGTCCCGGACCCCGCAGACCGACGACGCGGCGCACGGCTCCCGGCCCTCCGTCGAACCGGCCGAACCCCTCGAACCGGCTGCCCCGCAGCCCTCCATGTCGGACACCGGCAGCTTCACCCTCCCGCCGCCCCGTCCACAGCCCCGACTCCAGCCGCACACCCCGTCGCGGCCGCAGGAGCAGCCCGGGGCACCGGCCCCTCCCGCCCAGGGCCCGCTGCCGCCCCAGCACCCGCCGACACAGCATCCCCTGACCCCCCATCCCTCGGTGGCCCAGCCGCCGGTGTCCCATCCGCACACCCCGCCGACGCCCTCGACCGTCGCCCCGCAGCCGCAGGCCCCGCAGCCGCCCGTACAACCGCCGCCGCCCGCACGCCACCCCGAGCCGCAGAGCTCGCACCACCCCGAGCCGCAGAGCTCTCCACATCTCCATACGCCCACCCCCGTACCGACCGCGACGCCCTCCGCGGCGCCGCTCGCTCACCCTCCTACTCGTCCATACACCGCTCGGCAGCCACGGGTTCCGCACCGGGCCGTACGGCGTCCCGGACCGTCCCGGATGGCGACGGTCTCGATCCTGATCGCCGCGGCCGTGTGCTTCGCCGTCGGGGCGTGGGCGCTGATCGTCGCGGGCTGAACCCCGGCCCGGGCCCGCGAAGGCCCTCGCGGGCCCGCGAGCGCTCGCGGCAGCTACCGCACGCCCGGCACATCAGCACCCCGCCCGCGGCCGCCCCGCTACCAGCCCGACGGCGGCCCGTACCCCAGCTGCTGCCCCGTCGACGGCTCCCCGGCCCCCGAAGGACCCGAAACACCGGAAGCACTCGACGTACCCGAAGCACCCGCCGCCGTCCCGCCCGCATCACCCAGCGAAGCGAACGGGGTCTCATCCGCCTCCCCCGCCGCCGTACGCCGCCGGGCGGTCAGGGTCCAGGTGCCGAGCCCGGCCAGCAGGACCGTTCCCGCGCCGAGCCCCGTCCAGCCCACCATCCGGAGCGTGGACTTGGTCCCGTCCTCCGCCGGGACGGACATCGCGTCGTCCCCCACGGACAACGCCCCCTGCCGCGCCGCCTTCTTGTCGGCGTCCGTGAGGCCGAAGCCCTGCTTCAGCGCGTCCCCCTGATAGTTCGGCCCACCGCGCGCCGCTCCCGCGACCCGCACCCGCAAGGTGACCGGCACCGTGCCCTTCACATGCGGGGCCACCTCGGTCGGGCTGAGCGTGACCGCGAGGTAGTACCCGCCTGCCACGCTCATCGCACGGACCGAGTAGTCGGCCTTCCCATAGCGGTTTCCGTAGGCCACCGGGGCGGTGCTCACCTCCGTTCCCGGAGACTTCCCCTCCGCCACACCGACGGTGCCGCGCTTGGCGAGCCCGAGCGCCGGGGTGTACGCCCGCAGGGACACGGCCTTGTCGAGGAGCCCGGAGCTCTTGTCCTCGCTGTCCGCGGGCAGTTCGGCGACGGCGGAGAGCTGCTGGCCCCAGTCGACCGGAACCCGGTAGAAGTGCGTCTCACCCGGCCGGAAGTCATCCCTCCACACCCCTGTGGACACCGTCGGCGCGTCACCGAACCGGCGGCCGCCCTCGTGGTGCCGTGGGGTGCCGCTCGGCGGCCGGGGCGGATCCGTCCGCCAACTTCCCTCCGGCGTCCCGCCCGTGGACCCGCCCTTCACCGGGGGCTCCACCATCAGCCGCAGTTCCAGGGGCCAGCGGGCGGAGTCCTGGGCCCCGGCCTGACGCTCCACCGTGACCAGATAGCGCCCCGCCGTACGGCAGGACGACAGCGAACCGGTGTCGATCTGCCGGACGACGTGGTCGGCCAGGGGATAGGCGCCGCCGTTGCCCTCGATCCGGGGCGACGCGGTGTCGCAGGTACCGCCGTCCGGATTCTGGAGCGTGACCCGGACGCCGTCGCGGAACGAGGTCACGCCCGAACCCGGCTGGGGAGCGGCGACCGCCGAGACATAGGCGGCCGACTTCGCGTCGAGTCCGACGGCGTAGTACCGCTTCTCGCCGGGCCCGACGCTGTCGGTGTAGGTACGTCCGGCGTCGAGCGCCGGAGCACCGGCCGCGTCCCCGGCGCCGCGTATCCGGGTGCCCTGGGCGTCGTACCCCCGGGGCCCTGCGCTGAGGTCGGCGGGCGCCGCGAGGGCCTGCCCCTGCGTCATCGCCACCGCACACAGCGCCGCCACCGCGGCGAGGCCCGAACTGACCCTGCTGCGGTCCCTCATCGCGTGTCACTCCTCGTCGTACCGGTCGTGGCCGCAGACCCGCCCAGTTTTGCGTGTGCAAGCTATTCGTTTGCGAGAGTGAACACGCTGGTCCCCGTCAGCAGATCCCCGAAGCCCCCACGACATCATCCCCGCCACGTCGCCAGTAAAGCGGACGGGGCCCCGACCGCTCCAGCGGTCGGGGCCCCGTACCGGGACTCGTGGGGGTCACACGCCCGAACCTGCGGGCACGGAGTCGGTCGCCTCCGTCCACAGATCCTGCTCGGCGCGATCCGCCTGGATCTGGCGGTACACGAGGAGCCCGCCGATGGCGGCCAGTGCGACCAGGAGGAGCTTCTTCACCGCGCTACCTCGTCTCTTTCTTGACGTAGGGGACCTCTGGCGCCCGATGATACACACCGACCGATACCGTTCGGTGACCTATGCCGGGCATCGACGCGGCAAGAACCGGTCATCAACTCCCCGGACACCCTTACGAGATCGGCCCGGAGGAGGGATTCTCCGTCCGGGCCGTTCCCGTCGGTGGGGCTAACAGGACTTGAACCTGTGGCCTCTTCCTTATCAGGGAAGCGCTCTAACCGTCTGAGCTATAGCCCCGCGCTGCACCGAAAGATTAGCGCACCACCAGCCCTGTCCCAAAATCGGTATCGGGGGGCCGCTACTCGTCCTCGGCGAGCGTGAGCTCCACACCACCCACGAAGCCCGCGGACAGGTTGTAGATGAACGCGCCCAGGGTGGCCAGCGCGGTCGCCAGCACCACGTTGATCACGGCGATGATCGAGGTGAACCCCAGGACACGCGGCAGGGACAGGAAGGACTCCAGGTCGAACCCGGTGCCCTTCTGGGACTCCGTCGCCTCGCTGATCGTGCCGCCCACGGCGCTGAAGACGCCCATGGCGTCCATGACCATCCACAGCACCGCCGTCGCGATCACCGTGCAGATTCCCAGCGCGATCGCGAGCAGGAAGCTGACCTTCATGACCGACCACGGGTCCACCCTCGCGACCCGCAGCCGCGCCTTGCGGGTGCGCGGCACCGGACGGGCGCCCGCGCCGGTGCGCGGCCGGCGGATGGCCGTGGCGGCCTGCCCTCCGGCCTGCGACGCGGCCCCGGCGGCTCCGCGGCCCGCCGTACCGCCACCGGACGGCGGGGCGTAAGCCTGCGGCGGGTGGTACGGCTGTGCGGGCGCCCCGCCGACGGGCCGCTCATTGGGGAGCGGGCTGGCCGAGCGCTGCTCACGCGACTCGCGCGGCCGCTGAGGCCGCAGCTCGCGGGTGTCGGTCACCGTGCCCCGGTTGGGGTCGGCGGCCGGGCCACGAGCGCCTTCCTGAGCGGACGCACCGCCCGCTGAGGAGGGGGCTCCCGGTCCGGGCCGCCTTCCGGCGTCCGCACCGCCGCCCGCGGCACCCGTGGCTCCACTCACGACTTACTCCTCGGTCTCGTCCGCCGGGGGCGTGGTGCCCTCGGCCGCCTCGGGCGCGGCCCCCTCGGCTGCCTCGATCCCGGCCGCGGAGATTTCCTCCTCGACCTCTTCAGCCTCACGACCGGCCTCGGCGTTCCTGGCGATACCCACGACGGCATCACGCTTGCCCAGGTTGATCAGTTGGACGCCCATGGTGTCACGGCCCGTCTCCCTGACCTCGCTGACCCGCGTACGGATCACACCGCCGCTGAGCGTGATGGCCAGGATCTCGTCGGACTCCTCGACCACCAGCGCGCCGACCAGGGAACCACGGTCCTCCACGATCTTGGCGGCCTTGATTCCGAGGCCGCCGCGACCCTGGACGCGGTATTCGTCGACGTTCGACCGCTTCGCGTACCCACCGTCGGTGGCGGTGAAGACGAACGTACCGGGCCGGACGACATTCATCGAGAGGAGTTCATCACCCTCGCGGAAGCTCATGCCCTTCACACCGGAGGTCGCCCGGCCCATCGGCCGCAGCGATTCGTCCGTGGCCGTGAACCGGATGGACTGGGCCTTCTTGCTGATGAGCAGCAGGTCGTCCTCGGCGGAGACCAGTTCGGCGCCGATCAGCTCGTCCTCGCGGCCGTCCTCCATCTCCCGGAGGTTGATGGCGATCACACCGCCCGAGCGGGGCGAGTCGTAATCCTTCAGCGGAGTTTTCTTCACCAAACCCGACTTCGTGGCGAGCACCAGATACGGCACCGCCTCGTAGTCCCGGATCGCCAGGATCCGCGCGATCTGCTCGTCCGGCTGGAACGCCAGCAGGTTGGCGACGTGCTGGCCGCGCGCCTCCCGGCCCGCGTCCGGCAACTCGTACGCCTTCGCCCGGTAGACCCGGCCCTTGTTGGTGAAGAACAGCAGCCAGTGGTGGGTGGTCGAGACGAAGAAGTGGTCGACGATGTCGTCCTGCTTCAGCTTCGTACCGCGCACCCCCTTGCCGCCGCGCTTCTGGGAGCGGTAGTCCTCGGTCTTGGTGCGCTTCACATAGCCGCCACGCGTGATGGTGACGACGATGTCCTCCTCGGCGATCAGGTCCTCGATGGACATGTCGCCGTCGAAGGGGACCAGCTTGGAGCGCCGGTCGTCGCCGAACTTCTCGACGATCGCGGTGAGCTCCTCGCTGATGATCTGCCGCTGCCGCTCGGGCGAGGCCAGGATCGCGTTGTACTCGTTGATCTTCGCCTGGAGCTCGTCGTGCTCCTGGATGATCTTCTGGCGCTCCAGGGCGGCCAGCCGCCGCAGCTGCATCTCCAGGATGGCGTTGGCCTGGATCTCGTCGATCTCCAGCAGGCCCATCAGGCCCTCGCGCGCGATCTCGACCGTGTCACTGCGCCGGATCAGCGCGATGACCTCGTCAATGGCGTCCAGCGCCTTGAGCAGACCGCGCAGGATGTGCGCCCGCTCCTCGGCCTTGCGCAGCCGGAAGCGGGTCCGGCGGACGATGACCTCGACCTGGTGGGTGACCCAGTTGCGGATGAACGCGTCCAGCGAGAGCGTGCGCGGCACCCCGTCGACCAGCGCCAGCATGTTGGCGCCGAAGTTGGTCTGGAGATCGGTGTGCTTGTAGAGGTTGTTGAGGACGACCTTGGCGACCGCGTCCCGCTTGAGCACGATGACCAGGCGCTGGCCGGTGCGCGAAGAGGTCTCGTCACGGACGTCGGCGATGCCGCCGATCCTGGCGTCCTTCACCAGATCGGCGATCTTCTGCGCGAGATTGTCCGGGTTGACCTGGTACGGCAGTTCGGTGACGACCAGGCACTGACGGCCCTGGATCTCCTCGACCTCGACGACCGCGCGCATGGTGATCGAGCCGCGCCCGGTACGGTACGCCTCCTCGATGCCCTTGCGGCCGACGACCAGCGCCCCGGTGGGGAAGTCCGGGCCCTTGATCCGGTCGATCAGGGCGTCGAGCAGATCCTCCGATGTCGCCTCCGGGTTCGCCAGGAACCACTGGGCACCCTCGGCCACCTCGCGCAGATTGTGCGGCGGGATGTTGGTGGCCATACCGACCGCGATGCCCGCCGAGCCGTTGACCAGCAGGTTGGGGATACGGGACGGCAGAACCGTGGGCTCCTGGTTACGGCCGTCGTAGTTGTCCTGGAAATCGACGGTGTCCTCGTCGATGTCCCGGAGCATCTCCATGGCCAGCGGGGCCATCTTGCACTCGGTGTACCGCATGGCCGCCGCGGGGTCATTGCCCGGGGAGCCGAAGTTGCCGTTGGAGTCCACCAGCGGCATGCGCATCGACCACGGCTGGGCCAGTCGCACCAGCGCGTCGTAGATGGACGAGTCGCCGTGCGGGTGGTACGTACCCATGACGTCGCCGACGACACGGGCGCACTTGTAGAAGCCCTTCTCGGGGCGGTACCCGCCGTCGTACATCGCGTAGAGCACGCGCCGGTGCACCGGCTTGAGGCCGTCCCGGACGTCGGGCAGCGCACGGCTCACGATCACGCTCATCGCGTAGTCGAGGTAGGAGCGCTGCATCTCCGTCTCGAGCCCCACCGGCTCCACGCGGAGTCCGGCGCCCTCGGCGGGGTCTTCAGGCGTGTTCGGGGTGTTCTCGTCGGCCATTGCTGGTCAAGTCCTTCTGTCGTCTGCGGCTGGGGGCCGACTCAGATGTCGAGGAAGCGGACATCCTTGGCGTTGCGCTGGATGAACGAGCGCCGTGCCTCGACGTCCTCGCCCATCAGGACCGAGAACAGGTCGTCGGCCTGCGCCGCGTCGTCCAGGGTGACCTGGCCGAGCACGCGGTGGTCGATGTCCATGGTGGTCACGCGCAGCTCTTCGGCGTTCATCTCGCCCAGACCCTTGAAGCGCTGGACGGAGTCGTCCTTGATGCGCTTGCCCTGCTCGCGGCCGGCCTGGATGAGCGCGTCCCGCTCGCGGTCGGAGTACGCGTACTGGACCTCGTCCCGGCCCCACTTGATCTTGTAGAGCGGCGGACGGGACAGGAAGACGTGCCCGGCCTCGACCAGCGGCCGCATGAAGCGGAAGAGGAAGGTCAGCAGCAGGGTGTTGATGTGCTGGCCGTCGACGTCGGCGTCCGCCATCAAGATGATCTTGTGGTAGCGGAGCTTGCCGATATCGAAGTCCTCGTGCACACCGGTGCCGAACGCCGAGATCAGCGCCTGCACCTCGTTGTTGTGCAGGATCTTGTCGACCCGGGCCTTCTCGACGTTGAGGATCTTGCCTCGGATCGGGAGGATCGCCTGGTACTGCGGGTCACGGCCGGATTTGGCCGAGCCGCCGGCGGAGTCGCCCTCGACGATGAAGATCTCGCACTTCTCGGGGTCGTTGGACTGGCAGTCGCTGAGCTTGCCCGGCAGCGACGCCGTCTCCAGCAGCCCCTTGCGGCGGGTCAGGTCGCGCGCCTTGCGGGCCGCGACCCGGGCGGTCGCCGCCTGGATCCCCTTGCGGACGATGTCGGCCGCCTCGTTGGGGTTGCGGTCCAGCCAGTCCGCGAGGTGCTCGTTGACGATCTTCTGGACGAAGGTCTTGGCCTCCGTGTTGCCCAGCTTGGTCTTGGTCTGGCCCTCGAACTGCGGCTCGCCCAGCTTGACCGAGATGATCGCGGTCAGGCCCTCGCGGATGTCCTCACCGGTGAGGTTGTCGTCCCGCTCGCGGAGCAGCTTCTTGTCGCGCGCGTACTTGTTGATCAAGTACGTCAGCGCGGCCCGGAAACCTTCCTCGTGGGTACCGCCCTCATGGGTGTGGATGGTGTTGGCGAAGCTGTAGACACCCTCGGTGTACTGGCTGTTCCACTGCATCGCGATCTCGAGGGAGAGCATCCGCTCGGTGTCCTCGGCCTCGAAACCGATCACCGTGGGGTGGACCAGCTCGCCCTTGCGGGAGTTGAGGTACGTGACGAAGTCGAGGATGCCGCCCTCGTAGTGGTACCGCACGGAGAGCGGCTTGCCCTCCTCGTCCACATGGGCCTCGCGCTCGTCCGTCAGCGAGATCGACAGGCCCTTGTTGAGGAACGCCATCTCCTGGAAGCGCCGGGACAGCGTCTCGAACGAGTACTCGGTGGTCTCGAAGATGTCCCCGTCGGCCCAGAAGGTGACGGTCGTGCCGGTCTCCTCCGTGGCCTCGTTCTTGGCCAGGGGCGCGGTCGGCACACCGGTCTTGTAGTCCTGGGTCCAGCGGTATCCGTCCGTCTTGACCTCGACCGAGACCTTCGTCGACAGGGCGTTGACGACGGAGACGCCGACGCCGTGCAGACCGCCGGATACGGCGTAGCCGCCGCCGCCGAACTTGCCGCCCGCGTGGAGGACGGTCAGCACGACCTCCACGGCCGGCTTCCCCTCCGAGGGGACGATGCCCACCGGGATCCCGCGGCCGTTGTCGACGACGCGGACGCCGCCGTCGGGGAGGATCGTCACGTCGATGGTGTCCGCGTGACCGGCCATGGCCTCGTCGACGGAGTTGTCGACGACCTCCTGGACGAGGTGGTGCAGGCCGCGCTCGCCGGTGGAACCGATGTACATACCGGGTCGCTTGCGGACCGCGTCCAGACCTTCCAGGACGGTGATCGCACTGGCGTCGTACGACGGCGGGGCCAGGCCCTCGCCGTCATCGGACGGAATGTTTTCGATGGGGTTGCCGGAATCGGCCACGAAGCGCCCTTTCTGGCACAGCACAAGCCGTCTCCGGGGCAGGCGGGAGCGGCTGCGTCGTTCAACATGTGTCCGCGTGCGCTTCGGCGCGCAAGCGGCGACGGTGTACTCGCCCAGTCTACCGGTAGCGCCGACAAGAATGGGGGCTTGCTGGCGCCTGAGTCCGCATGTGCCGCCCTGAACCGGTCGTCACCGACTCCCCATATCTGGGGAAGGGCTCCAAGAGGCTCACACCGCCACTCAGCGCTTCGGGCTGTCAACCACCGGCTACGGTGACCGGGGCCTCGGGCGTCACCCTGTGCTCAGACGTTCACCAGACGTGATCATCCGTAGGTGTCGCCCGGTCCGGTGGACCCGGGAGAGCGCAGCGGGCCGTACCGGCGGGGCGGACCGCCGGGCCCCAGCACCTTGATCAACTTCACGGTGCCCTGGCCGAGATCGGCGTTGAGCCGGGCGACGAGCTGCGGGGCGAGCAGCCTCAGCTGGGTCGCCCACGCCGTGGAGTCGCAGCGCACCGTCAGCACCCGGGCGTCCTCGTCGTACCGCTGCGGCTCGCAGTGCTGGGCCACCTCCGGGCCGACCATCTGCGGCCAGCGGCCCATCACCCCGCCGACGGCGGCCGGGGCCTCCCAGCCGCGCTCGGTGATCAGCCGGTTGATCGCGGCGCCGAGCGGCAGCGGATCGCGACCGTCAGCGCGCGCGCCGGAGCGCAAGCCCCCGCGGCGCGCCTGCTTCTTCTGCTGGGCCGCGGCACCGCGGGCCCGCGCCTGCTCCTTGGCGGCGCGCAGCGCGACCCGGGCCAGATCGACACCCGAGGGCTCGGGCGGTGTCGGCGGCTGCGGGGTGTCGGTCATACGCGCCGCACCTCGCCCCCGGACACCGCGTAGCGCGTGCCCGTCAGCAGCCGTGGGACGTCGTCCTCCACCGCCGCCGTGACGAGCACCTGCTCACCGGGGGCGACCAGCTCGGCCAGCCGCTCCCGTCGCCGCTCGTCCAGTTCGGCGAAGACGTCGTCGAGCACCAGGACCGGCTCCCCGGCCTCGGTGCGCAGCAGATCGTAGGAGGCCAGGCGCAGCGCGAGCGCGTACGACCAGGACTCGCCATGGCTGGCGTACCCCTTCGCGGGCAGTCGGCCCAGCTTCAGGACCAGGTCGTCGCGGTGCGGGCCGACCAGGGTGACCCCGCGCTCGATCTCCTGCTTGCGCGCCTCGGTGAGCGCGGTGATCATCCGCTGGTAGAGCTCCTCGCGGCCGGTGGCCGCGGCCAGGTCCTCGCCCGCCGAGCAGCGGTACTCCAGCAGAACCGGTCCGCCGCCCGGGGCGAGCCGCTCGTACGCCTTCTCGGCGAGCGGGTGGAGGACGGAGATCAGTTCCAGGCGCTGGGCGAGCAGCTCGGCACCGGCGCGTGCCAGATGTTGGTCCCAGACGTCGAGTGTGGACAGCGCTCCGTCACCGCCGCCGCTGCGCGAGCCGTGCCGCCGGGCCAACGCGGCGGTTTTCAGCAGGGTGTTGCGCTGCTTCAGCACTCGGTCGTAGTCGGAGCGGACCCCGGCCATCCGCGGGGCGCGGGCGGTGATCAGCTCGTCCAGGAAGCGGCGGCGCTCACCCGGGTCGCCCTTGACCAGGGCCAGGTCCTCGGGCGCGAACAGGACCGTGCGCAGGATTCCCAGCACATCACGCGGCCTGACCTGCGAGGAGCGGTTGATCCTGGCGCGGTTGGCCTTGCCGGGGTTGAGCTCGAGCTCCACGAGTTGCTGCCGGTCGCCCTGGACCACGGCCGCCCGGACGACGGCCCGCTCGGCGCCCATCCGCACCAGCGGGGCGTCGGAGGAGACCCGGTGGCTGCCGAGGGTGGCGAGATAGCCGACCGCTTCGACGAGATTGGTCTTCCCCTGCCCGTTGGGCCCGACGAAGGCGGTGACACCCGGGCCGAGCTCGACCTCGGCCCGGGTGTACGAGCGGAAGTCGGCGAGCGACAGATGCGTGACGTGCATGGTGGGCTGCGCCGACCTCCCCCGGCAGTGCTGTGCCCCCGTGGGGGGCGGATTACTTGGAGTTCTCGACCGCGTGGCCGCCGAACTGGTTGCGCAGCGCGGCGATCATCTTCATCTGCGGGGAGTCGTCCTGGCGGGAGGCGAACCGGGCGAACAGCGACGCGGTGATCGCGGGCAGCGGCACCGCGTTGTCGATCGCGGCCTCCACCGTCCAGCGGCCCTCGCCGGAGTCCTCCGCGAAGCCGCGCAGCTTGGCCAGGTGCTCGTCGTCGTCGAGGGCACGGACGGCCAGGTCCAGCAGCCAGGAGCGGATGACGGTGCCTTCCTGCCAGGAGCGGAAGACCTCGCGCACGTCGGTGACGGAGTCCACGGCCTCCAGCAGCTCCCAGCCCTCGGCGAAGGCCTGCATCATCGCGTATTCGATGCCGTTGTGGACCATCTTGGCGAAGTGGCCCGCGCCGACCTTGCCCGCGTGGACCGAGCCGAACTCGCCCTCGGGCTTGAGCGCGTCGAAGATCGGCTGGACCTTGGCCACATGCTCGGGCGCACCGCCGTACATCAGTGCGTAGCCGTTCTCCAGGCCCCAGACGCCACCGGAGACACCGCAGTCGACGAAGCCGATGCCCCGGGCGTTGAGCTGCTCGGCGTGCTTCTCGTCGTCGGTCCAGCGGGAGTTTCCGCCGTCGACGACGATGTCGCCGGGCGAGAGGAGCTCGGCCAGCTCGTCGATGGTGATCTGGGTGGGCACGCCCGCCGGGACCATGATCCACACCACGCGCGGCCCCTTGAGCTTGCCCACAAGCTCATCGAGGCTGTGGACATCGGCGACGTCCGGGTTGCGGTCGTATCCGATCACGGTGTGGCCTGCGCGGCGAATGCGCTCGCGCATGTTGCCGCCCATCTTGCCGAGGCCGACGAGACCGAGCTCCATCAGTTGATCCTTATGCCGTAGACATTGCGTTTCGCACCTGAGGCCGAGCCTACGCCCGAGGGTTGCCGCACAGTTGTGGGCTACACCCGCTCATCCGCTCGCACTCATCCGCTCAGCCGGACCGGCATGATCAGGTACTTGTACGCCTCGTCCGCCTCGGCATCCATCGCCGGCTTGCCGCTCAGCAGGGCGGGCTTGGTGGACGTGGTGAAGGAGAGCTGGGCGACCGGAGAGTCGATCGCGCTCAGACCGTCCAGCAGGAAGGTCGGGTTGAAGGCGATCGAGATGTCGTCGCCATCGAGCTGGGCGTCGACGCGCTCCACAGCCTGTGCGTCGTCGCTGGAGCCGGCCTCCAGGATCAGCACGCCCTGCTCGAAGCTCAGCCGCACCGGGGTGTTGCGCTCGGCGACCAGCGCCACACGCTTGACGGCCTCGACGAACGGGGCGGTCTCGATCACCGCGACGGAGTTGAACTCGGTCGGGAACAGGGTGCGGTACTTGGGCAGATCGCCTTCGAGCAGTCGGGTGGTGGTACGGCGCCCGGCACCCTCGAAGCCGATCAGACCCTCACCGGCGCCCGACCCGGACAGCGCGAGCGCGACGGTGTCGCCGCTGGTCAGCGACTTGGCGGTGTCGAGGAGTGTCTTGGCGGGCACCAGGGCGACCGCGGAGATGTCCGGGGCCTCGGGCTTCCACAGGAACTCGCGGACCGCGAAGCGGTAGCGGTCGGTGGAGGCCAGGGTGACGGTGTCGCCCTCGATCTCGATCCGGACGCCGGTGAGCACCGGGAGGGTGTCGTCACGGCCGGCCGCGATGGCGACCTGAGCGGCGGCGGCGGCGAAGACATCACCGGGGACGGTGCCGGTCGCGGTGGGCATCTGCGGCAGCGCCGGGTACTCCTCCACAGGCAGTGTGTGGAGTGTGAATCGCGACGAGCCGCAGACGACGGTGACCCGCACACCGTCGCTGGAGATCTCCACAGGGCGGTTGGGGAGGGCGCGGCAGATGTCGGCGAGCAGACGGCCGGAGACGAGGACGGTGCCGTCGTCCTCCACATCGGCTTCCACGGAGACACGGGCCGAGACCTCGTAGTCGAAGCCGGAGAGGCTGAGGGCGCCCTCCTCCGCCTTCAGCAGGATGCCCGCGAGGACGGGCACCGGCGGACGGGCCGGAAGGCTGCGGGCCGTCCAGGCCACTGCCTCCGCGAGTACATCGCGCTCCACCCGGATCTTCACCGGAACCGCCTCCTGCTGTTGCTGGCTCGCCCTGCTGGCCTTCGTCGTCGGCTGAGTCGCCGGAGACCAGTCTGACGTACGCCGCCGACAGTCGGTGCGGCTCGGGGTCAAGTCGGCGCCCGGGGTGTCGGGCGGCTCGGCCCGAGGTTGTGCACAGGCCCCACTTCGAAGCGAGTTCCCGGCTACAACTCTGTGGTCGTAGTAGTAGGGCTTGTGGAAACCGTGGATAACTCCGTCGTCCCAGGCCAGGAGCCGTTTTTTATCCACTGCGCCTGTGGGTGGCGCCCGTGGACAACCGGGGTGACCTGTGGATGCCGGAGAGTTCTGCACACGCGATGCACAGCCAACGCCCGGTTCTCCCCAGCGCCGTCCCCAGTTTTACCCAGCTTCCCCACAGCCCAACCCGCCCCCTTGGTGTGATGCCTTTCACTCGACCCGGTGACCGTGTCCATTTCGTTGCCGAACAGTGGACGACGATGGGGAAAAGCTGTGGGCAACCGCCTTCCGCCTGTGGGCGGGCAGTGGACAACTCGATCCGGGTCCTGTGGGCAACTCGGTCGTCCACAGTCTGTGGACTCCGGATAGCCACAAATCCACAACCGGCTGACCTCCGCCGATGCCATCCTGACAGGGCAGCCTGTGGATGCGATCGGGACAACTCACACGTCCCCAGGGTGTGGACGGGGAATTTGCCGCACATCTGTGGAGAATCGCTTCGCCCCGGCACGGAATCGAACGGCTCCCGGGGCTGAACGACGAAGGGCGCCCCAGGAGTTGTGATCCCGGGGCGCCCTCGGAGCGCGATCGCGGCAGGCGGGTGTGCCGTGCCGTCAGCCGTTCTTGATGCGGTTCGTCAGCTCGGTCACCTGGTTGTAGATGGAGCGCCGCTCGGCCATCAGCGCCCTGATCTTGCGGTCGGCGTGCATGACCGTCGTGTGGTCGCGGCCGCCGAACTGCGCGCCGATCTTGGGCAGTGACAGATCGGTCAGCTCCCGGCACAGATACATCGCGATCTGCCGCGCGGTGACCAGCACCCGGCTGCGCGAAGCGCCGCACAGGTCGTCCACCGTGTGTCCGAAGTAGTCGGCGGTAGCGGCCATGATCGCGGTGGCTGTGATCTCCGGGGCCGCGTCCTCGCCGCCGGGGATCAGGTCCTTCAGGACGATCTCGGTGAGACCGAGGTCCACCGGCTGCCGGTTCAGGCTCGCGAAGGCCGTCACCCGGATCAGCGCGCCCTCCAGCTCACGGATGTTGCGGGAGATCCGCGACGCGATGAATTCCAGCACCTCCGGCGGTGCGTTCAACTGCTCCTGTACCGCCTTCTTCCGGAGGATCGCGATACGCGTCTCCAGCTCCGGCGGCTGCACATCCGTGATCAGGCCCCACTCGAAGCGGTTGCGGAGCCGGTCCTCCAGGGTCACCAGCTGCTTGGGCGGCCGGTCCGAGGAGAGCACGATCTGCTTGTTGGCGTTGTGGAGCGTATTGAAGGTGTGGAAGAACTCCTCCTGCGTCGACTCCTTGCTCGCCAGGAACTGGATGTCGTCGACCAGCAGGATGTCCATGTCGCGGTAGCGCTTGCGGAACGCGTCCGCCTTGCCGTCGCGGATGGAGTTGATGAACTCGTTGGTGAACTCCTCCGAGCTCACATAGCGCACCCGGGTGCCGGGATAGAGGCTGCGGGCGTAGTGCCCGATCGCATGCAGCAGATGGGTCTTGCCGAGCCCCGACTCCCCGTAGATGAACAGCGGGTTGTACGCCTTGGCCGGTGCCTCGGCGACCGCGACCGCCGCGGCGTGCGCGAAGCGGTTGGAGGCGCCGATGACAAAGGTGTCGAAGAGGTATTTGGGGTTCAGCCGCGCGGTCGGCTCACCGGGGCCGGACGCGGGCGCGGGCTGGGCGGCCAGCGGACCGGGCGCGCCGGTCTGGGAGGGCAGTACGGGCGGTCCGCCGCGGGCGCGCTCCAGCGGATCGGGAAGATCGTGGCGCTGCTGCTCGTACGGCGGGCGCTCGGGGGCCGCCCCGGGAACGCCGCCCGGACCGCCGGTGCTGCCCGGACCGCCCGGACCGGGGCGCTCCGCACCCGGGCCTCGGTAGTCGCCGCGCGGCGGCTGCTGGTCGTACGGCTGCTGGTCGTAGCCGGAGGAGGGCTGCGAGGCATAGGGGTCGGCCTCGGTGAAGCCGCCGAGCCGGGGCTGCTGCCAGCCGTAGTCGTCCCGCGGCCGCGGCCAGGCGCCGGGCTGCGGCTGCTGATAGCCGGGGTAGGCGGGGCGGGCCGTGGGCAACTCGTCGGCTGCCGGCGGGCGGCCGTAGCTCTCCCGGCCGTCGTAGCCGTCATACGTCTCCCGCTGTTCCCGGCTCTCATACGTCTCGCGCTGCTCCCGCTGGGGCTGCTGCGGGACGACCGGCTCACCGGCGGAATCGTCGACCGTGATCGCGATGCGGATGGGGCGGCCGCACTCCCGGCTCAGCGTCTCGCTGACCACCGGGGCGAGCCTGCCCTCCAGTACGCCCTTGGCGAATTCATTGGGGACGGCCAGCAGCGCGGTGTCGGCGACGAGTGCGAGGGGCTGGCACCGCTTGATCCAGTGCTCGTCCTTGGCCTCGACGCCCTGTCCCCCTTGTCCCGCGCCCTCTCCCAGAAGCCGCTCGAGGACGCGTGGCCACACTGCGGCAAGATCGGCGGGTACGTCAGCCACAGGGCACGCTCTCTCACTCGCTGGGTGGGGGACGCCGACAGGTCCCACGAATGTGTGGTTCTCGGGACGGGCGTGAAGGAATCGGAGCCTGGCCACGGTAGTCAGGCCGGGGTGCACGGTTCAAGTCGTTGTCCACAGGGTGTGTACAAATGTGCCATGCGATGTCGCCGGGCGTTCCCTTGCCCCGGGTGACGCGGCCCAGCGGGTACCGTCGGTACGGCGGCCACCGGTTTGACCGGATGGCGTAACCGCGCGTACCGTAACCAGGTCGAGTTGTCGATGGCTGCTGCCGCCTGCCTCCGATGGGCAAGGATCGCGGACACCATGATCCACGATCGTGAAGCGGTGCACTCGGGCGTATTGCGAGCTACTCGTGGGCGCACGGTGACAGCCAGGCGATCTCCCGCCACCACCCGATTCATTTCTGGAGCCCCCGAGTGAGCAAGCGCACCTTCCAGCCGAACAACCGCCGCCGCGCGAAGACCCACGGCTTCCGGCTGCGTATGCGCACCCGTGCCGGCCGCGCGATTCTCGCGTCCCGCCGCAGCAAGGGTCGCGCCCGCCTGTCGGCCTGAGCAGCCTGACCTCAAGGTCCATGACGTGCTGCCTACCGAGAATCGGCTGAGGCGGCGCGAGGACTTTGCGGCCGCGGTACGCCGAGGACGCAGGGCCGGTCGCCCGCTCCTTGTCGTGCACTTTCGCAGCGGCCTCACCAGCGGTGACAGGGACCCGCACGCATCCGGGGGGAGTGCTCCCCCGGCGCGTGCGGGTTTCGTCGTGAGCAAGGCGGTCGGCGGCGCTGTCATCCGCAACCTGGTGAAGCGGAGGCTGCGCCATCTCATGCGGGACCGGCTCGATCGTTTTCCCGCAGGTAGCCTTGTGGTCGTACGGGCACTGCCCGGTGCGGGTGAGGCGGGTCACGACCAGCTGGCCCGCGATCTCGACACGGCAGTGCAGCGGCTACTGGGAGGGGTGCCGCGATGAAGTACCCGCTGCTGTGGTTGATCAAGCTGTACCAGTGGACCATCAGCCCCATGCTGGGGCCGGTCTGCAAGTACTACCCGTCGTGCTCGCACTATGGCTACACGGCCATCGACCGGCACGGCGCGGTGAAAGGCACGGCGCTGACGGCCTGGCGCATCCTGCGATGCAACCCCTGGTCGCTCGGCGGCGTCGACCACGTCCCGCCCCGGAAGCGTCCGGTGTGGCACCAGCGGCTGCGGAACCGCCTCGGCGGCCATCCGGCTGTGGAGCCTGCCGCACAGCCCGAGACCCAGCCCAACGCCCAAGGAGCCTGATTCGTGGACACGATCCTCGGCCCTCTTTATGACGTAGTTTCCTGGATCATCGTCCAGTTCCACTCGTTCTACAGCCTCATCTTTGACCAGGACAGTGGCTGGGCGTGGGGTCTGTCGATCGTCTCCCTGGTGGTACTGATCCGGATCTGCCTGATCCCGCTCTTCGTGAAGCAGATCAAGGCGACCCGGAACATGCAGGCGCTCCAGCCGAAGATGAAGGCGATCCAGGAGCGCTACAAGAGCGACCGGCAGCGTCAGTCCGAAGAGATGATGAAGCTCTACAAGGAGACGGGTACCAACCCGCTCTCGAGCTGTCTTCCGATCCTGGCGCAGTCGCCGTTCTTCATCGCGCTCTACCAGGTGCTCAACCACATCGCGAACAACAAGACGGTCGGCTTCATCGACCAGCCGCTGCTGGACAGCGCCCGTAACGCCCATATCTTCGGCGCTCCGCTGTCCGTGAAGTTCATGTCGTCCGCCTCGCAGGTCCAGGAGCTCGGCGCCTCGCTGACGGACGTCCGGGTCGTGACGATCACCATGATCGTCCTGATGTCGGCGTCGCAGTTCTTCACCCAGCGCCAGCTGATGACCAAGAACGTCGACCTCACGGTGAAGACGCCGTTCATGCAGCAGCAGAAGATGCTGATGTACGTCTTCCCGGTCATGTTCGCCGTCTTCGGCATCAACTTCCCGGTCGGTGTCCTCGTCTACTGGCTGACCACCAACGTCTGGACCATGGGCCAGCAGATGTTCGTCATCCGCCGGAACCCCACCCCGGGCAGTGTCGCCTTCCAGGCCCGCCAGGAGCGGCTGCGGGCCAAGGGCAAGCTGAAGGAGGAGCCCGCCGAGGTCGCCTCCAAGGAGGCCGCCGAGGCCGCGCGCGCCAACCGTCAGCAGCCCAAGCGCCAGACCAAGGCGCAGCGCACCTCGGGCAGCACCCAGGGTCAGGGCCGCGCCAGGGCGCAGTCCGGTGGCACCGCCAAGACCTCGATTGCCAAGGAGTCCGGCAAGGACGAGGCACAGAAGCCGGAGAAGAAGGCGGCACAGGGCGGCAAGCCGGCCGGCGGCTCCTCCCGCACCACGAAGTCCGGGCAGCGCAAGGGTCAGCAGCGCCCCAAGCACCCCTCCAAGAAGTAACGAAGGAGTCCATCCGTGACGGAAGGCACCACCCCGGCCGCCGAGAGTGTCGACACCCTGTCCCGCCTCGAGCAGGAAGGGGAGATCGCGGCCGACTACCTCGAGGGGCTGCTGGACATCGCGGACCTCGACGGCGACATCGACATGGACGTCGAAGCCGATCGAGCAGCGGTGTCGATCATCAGCGACTCGACCAGCCGTGATCTCCAGAAGCTGGTCGGCCGCGACGGCGAGGTGTTGGAGGCCCTTCAGGAGCTGACGCGGCTCGCTGTCCACCGGGAGACCGGCGACCGCAGTCGGCTCATGCTCGACATCGCCGGATTCCGGGCCCGTAAGCGCACCGAGCTCACGGAGCTCGGCACCAAGGCCGCGGAGGAGGCGAAGGGCACCGGTCAGCCGGTGAAGCTCAAGGCGATGACGCCCTTCGAGCGGAAGGTCGTGCACGACGCGGTGGCCGCCGCAGGGCTGCGCAGTGAGTCCGAGGGCGAGGAGCCCCAGCGCTGCGTGGTCGTGCTCCCGGCCTGACCCGGTCCGGCTTCGTCTTGCACACGGCCCCGTCTGCGCGCAGACGGGGCCGAATCTTGTCAGCCTTGCATCAGCGTTCAGCCACAGTGTTCGGTACGGAAGGACGGTCCCCGTGACGGAAGCAGCGGAGCTCCCCCCGGCGCCCGACGAGGCGAGGGAGGTATTCGGCGAGCGCTTCCCGGAGGCTGTCCGCTACGGGGAGCTGCTGGCCGATGTCGGGGTGACCCGCGGGCTGATCGGCCCGCGCGAGGTGCCGCGGCTGTGGGAGCGGCATCTGCTGAACTGTGCCGTGCTCTCCGAGGTGGTCCCGGACGGGGTCACCGTCTGCGATGTGGGCTCGGGCGCCGGGCTGCCCGGAATCCCGCTCGCCCTGACCCGACCGGATCTGCGGATCACGCTGCTGGAGCCCCTGCTGCGCCGTACGAACTTCCTCCAGGAAGTGGTGGAGCTGCTGGGACTTGACCATGTGACGGTGGTGCGCGGACGCGCCGAAGAGGTCCTGGGCAAGCTGCCTCCGGTCCATGTGGTGACCGCACGGGCGGTGGCCCCGCTGGACCGGCTGGCGGGCTGGGGCGTTCCGCTGCTCCGCCCCTACGGAGAGATGCTCCTGCTGAAGGGCGACACGGCCGAGGAAGAGCTCAAGCACGCCCGTGCGGCGCTGGGCAAGCTGGGCGTGGTGGGGACCTCGGTGCTGCATGTCGGTGAGGGTGTGGTCGACCCGTTGTCCACCGTGGTGCGGGTGGAGGTCGGGGAAAGCCCCGGAGGTGTGCGGTTCGCCGCCAAGCGGGCCAAGGCGGCGCGACGGACTCCGCGGCGCAGGCCCTGATCTGATTCATATGTGAAGTGCCCTCCGTACGGAGGGCAGCAGTGCTCCATACAAGCTGCCTAAACTACGCAATCCGGAGTGTCGCGGCAGATCGCCGGGTCCATCCATGCATCGTGTTTCACGTGAAACGTCGCTCCTTGCTGCATGGAATCATCAGCCGCGGTCGTGCGGCGGCCTCGCCCCGCGACCGCCGACCCCGTAAGGACGTGGATTCATCCACAGGAGAACGGGCCTCGCTGGTTCACGACCCCAAAAGCATGGCAGGCTCTGTTCATCGAGAGCCTGATGTCGAGGAGAGTGAATCCTTGCGGTCCGACGCCAACATCGCGGGGCCGATGACCGATCCGGTCCCCGGCCCCCGTACCGAATCGGCGGGGGAGGATGTTTCACGTGAAACACCGCCTCCGATGGACGACACCCCCATTGGCCGTGCCGCTCAACTGGCGGTAGAAGCTCTGGGCCGCGCCGGCGAGGGGCTGCCGCGACCGGAGCAGACCCGGGTGATCGTGGTGGCCAACCAGAAGGGCGGGGTCGGGAAGACCACGACCACGGTCAATCTGGCTGCCTCACTCGCTCTGCACGGCGGTCGTGTGCTGGTGGTCGACCTCGACCCACAGGGCAATGCCTCGACGGCTCTGGGGATCGACCACCATGCCGAGGTCCCCTCGATCTATGACGTCCTGGTCGACAGCAAGCCCCTGTCCGATGTGGTGCAGCCGGTCCCGGATGTGGAAGGACTGTTCTGTGCTCCGGCCACCATCGATCTCGCCGGTGCCGAGATCGAGTTGGTGTCGCTGGTGGCACGGGAGAGCCGGCTGGAGCGGGCCATCCAGGCCTATGAGCAACCCCTGGACTACATCCTCATCGACTGCCCGCCCTCGCTCGGACTGCTGACGGTGAACGCTCTGGTCGCGGGTGCCGAGGTGCTGATCCCGATCCAGTGCGAGTACTACGCGCTGGAGGGGCTCGGCCAGCTGCTGCGGAACGTGGACCTTGTCCGCGGCCATCTCAATCCCAAGCTCCATGTCTCGACCATCCTGCTCACGATGTACGACGGCCGTACCCGGCTGGCCTCGCAGGTGGCGGACGAGGTTCGCAGCCACTTCGGCGGTGAGGTCCTCAGAACCAGCATCCCGAGGTCGGTGCGGATCTCCGAGGCCCCCAGTTACGGGCAGACGGTCCTCACCTACGACCCGGGCTCCAGCGGGGCGCTCTCCTATCTCGAGGCGGCGAGGGAGATCGCGCTCAGGGGAGTGAACGTGCGGTATGACGCTCAGCACGCCCATGCCCTGCCCGAGATCAGCCAGCACGACCAGCACAGCATGCAGGAGGGGATTCAGTGAGTGAGCGACGCAGAGGGCTGGGCCGTGGGCTCGGTGCCTTGATCCCTCCCGCGCCGAAGGGGGCGGACGACTCCGGACCCCTGGCGGGGGCGGGAACGGTCACCACGTCCGGGGGCACCACCTCACCGACCGCGGTCCCGATGCTCACGCAGGAGCGTGGGGTGGCGGCGGCCAAGGTGGCCGCGCTCGCCACCAACGGCGTTTCACAGGAAACCGAGCAGCCCGCGCCGCGTGAGCCGGAGCCCGAAGCGGCTCCGGTGGCGATGACGGAGGAGGTGGCCGGAGCCCATTTCGCCGAACTGCCTCTGGACTTCATCACCCCCAACCCGCGCCAGCCGCGTGAGGTCTTCGATGAGGACGCCCTCGCCGAACTGGTCACCTCGATCCAGGAAGTCGGTCTCCTCCAGCCCGTCGTGGTGCGGCAGCTGGCGCCCGAGCGCTATGAGCTCATCATGGGCGAGCGCCGGTGGCGGGCCTGCCGTGAGGCGGGGCTGGAGAAGATTCCGGCGATCGTCCGGGCCACCGAGGACGAGAAGCTCCTTCTCGACGCGCTGCTGGAGAACCTGCACCGGGCTCAGCTGAATCCGCTGGAAGAGGCGGCCGCCTACGACCAGCTGCTGAAGGACTTCAGCTGCACGCATGACGAGCTTGCCGACCGCATCGGACGTTCGCGTCCCCAGGTCTCCAATACGCTGCGGCTGCTGAAGCTCTCCCCGGCCGTTCAGCGCAGGGTCGCGGCGGGGGTTCTCTCCGCCGGTCATGCGCGAGCCCTGCTGTCCGTGGATGACGCGGAGGAGCAGGACCGGCTGGCGCATCGCATCGTCGCCGAGGGACTGTCGGTGCGTGCGGTCGAGGAGATCGTCACCCTGATGGGATCCCGCTCGGGCGGGACTCCGAAGACCAAGGGTCCGCGTGCCGGTACCCGGGTGTCCCCCGCGCTCACGGATCTGGCGTCACGGCTCTCCGACCGGTTCGAGACCCGGGTGAAGGTCGATCTGGGGCAGAAGAAGGGAAAGATCGTCGTCGAGTTCGCCTCGATAGAGGATCTGGAGCGCATTCTCGGCTCCCTCGCCCCTGGTGAGGGACCGGTGCTGGAGCAGCCTCTCGCAGAGGCGGACGACGAGGACGAGTAAGGCACTGGCGGTACGGCTCCGTCGTACGGAGTGGCAGTGCGGGGCGGGTCGTGTTCCGATCATCTCGGAACACGATCCGCTCTTTGCTCCAGGGCGGTATCGGTGCATTCGCCGCACGGATACGATGCGACCAGGTATGGCGGATCCATGTGGAGGCGACTCATGTGGAGGGCAGGGCCATGCGATCGGTGAGCCGCACCGGACTGTTGGCCACAGGATTGGGCCTGGGAGCTGTCGGCGGGTTTGTCGGCAGTCTGCTCAGGGAGCGTAGTGCTCTGTCAGCCGCCCGCGCCGCGGCTGGCCATGGAAGTGAGGGACTGGCTTCATGGGGCGTCGGCTCGTACCGCTCACGCTGGACAACCTCCCGGACATCCCCAAGCGCTGTCGCGCCTGTGTCTTCTGGGAGCTCGACCCCGTCAGCGGCGAAGCCGCTGTAAGGGCCGGCCGGCCGGAGCTGGAGAAGGAAGCGTGGATCTCCGCTGTTCTGCTGGAGTGGGGCTCCTGCGGCCGGGTGGTCTATGTCGATGAGGTGCCGGTGGGCTTTGTGCTCTACGCGCCTCCCGCCTATGTGCCACGGTCCACGGCCTTCCCGACGAGTCCGGTTGCGGCCGATGCCGTGCAGCTGATGACCGCCTGGCTGATGCCCGGCTACCAGGGGCAGGGGCTGGGCCGGGTGATGGTCCAGACGGTCGCCAAGGATCTGATCCGCCGGGGCTTCAAGGCGATCGAGGCGTTCGGGGACGCCACCTGGAAGGAACCGGCGTGTGTACTGCCCGCCGACCACCTTCTCGCGGTGGGCTTCAAGACGGTCCGCCCCCACCATCGGTATCCACGGCTGAGACTGGAGCTGAGAACGACGATCTCCTGGAAGGAGGACGTCGAACTGGCCTTGGACCGGCTGCTCGGCGCGGTCCAGAAGGAGCCGGCGCTTCGTCCGCTGTGAGGGTTCCACGTGAAACACCAAGGGGCCGCCCGGAGGGCGGCCCCTTGGTGTGGGCGGCTGTTGGCTCAGCCGATGAAGTCGGCCAGATCGCGCTCGATCGCGGCCTTCGGCTTGGCACCGACGATGGTCTTGGCGACCTCGCCGCCCTGGTAGACGTTGAGCGTCGGGATGGACATCACGCCGTACTTGGCGGCGGTGGCCGGGTTCTCGTCAATGTTGAGTTTGGCAATGACGATCTTGTCGGCGTGCTCGGCCGCGATCGCCTCGAGGGACGGGGCGATCTGGCGGCACGGACCGCACCAGGCGGCCCAGAAGTCGACGAGTACCGGCTTGTCGCTCTTGAGGACGGTCTCCTCGAAGTCGGCGTCCGTCACGGTGACCGTGGCACCGGCCATGGCTATCTCCTTAGTGGGTTGGTGCAGGGGTGGGAAGCGGAGTCAGACGGTGGCGTCGCCGTCGCCCAGGGCGGCGAGGTACCGCTCGGCGTCCAGGGCGGCGGCACAGCCGGTGCCCGCCGCGGTGATCGCCTGACGGTAGGTGTGGTCCACGACATCGCCCGAGGCGAAGACACCGGTGAGGTTCGTCCGGGTGGAGGGCGAGTCCACCTTGAGGTAGCCCTCATCGTCCAGGTTCAGCTGGCCCTTGAACAGCTCGGTGCGCGGGTCGTGGCCGATCGCGATGAACAGTCCGGTCACCGGCAGCTCGGAGGTCTCCCCCGTCTTGACGTCCCGGAGAGTCAGACCGGAGAGCTTGCCGTCGCCGTGGAGATCGGTGACCTCGCTGTCCCAGATGAACGAGATCTTGGGGTCGGCGAAGGCGCGCTCCTGCATCGCCTTGCTGGCGCGGAGGGTGTCCCGGCGGTGGACGACGGTGACCGACTTGGCGAAGCGCGAGAGGAAGGTCGCCTCCTCCATCGCGGTGTCGCCGCCGCCGATGACGGCGATGTCCTGGTCCTTGAAGAAGAACCCGTCACAGGTGGCGCACCAGGAGACACCGCGGCCGGAGAGCTCGTCCTCACGCGGCAGCCCCAGCTTGCGGTGCTGGGAGCCGGTGCTGACGATGACCGCCTTGGCGCGGTGAATCGTGCCCGCGGAGTCGGTGACGGTCTTGATGTCCTCGCTGAGGTCTACCGCGGCCACGTCGTCCGGGACGAGCTCGGCGCCGAAGCGCTCGGCCTGGGCCCGCATGTTGTCCATCAGGTCCGGGCCCATGATCCCGTCACGGAAGCCGGGGAAGTTCTCCACGTCGGTGGTGTTCATCAGAGCACCACCGGCGGTCACGGAACCTTCGAAGACCAGCGGCTTCAAGGAAGCACGGGCGGTGTAGAGCGCGGCTGTATAGCCGGCGGGCCCGGAACCGATGATGATCACGTTGCGGACGTCGCTCACGGATGTCTTCCTTGTCTCTGCCGACTGCCACTGCTGACTGGGCGGCGCTCCCGGGTTGCCCCGGAAAACACTGCCACCCCACCCAACGGATCCTACGGGTCCGGCATTCCCGGGTGGCGTCAGGCGGGGCCTGTGTGCGCCGTGCCTCAGCCCCGCGGGTAGGTGCGGGTCTCCAGGAGCTTTCCGGTGGAGGACGGTGAGGACGAGACACAGGACGCGTCGATCACGAAGGCATCGACACGCGAGCTGTCGGAGGGGTGCGGCAGCACGACGACATAAGCGGCCTTGCCGTCGTAGGTGTCCTGCTGCGCGGCGAGCGCGGGCTCCGTACGGCCGATGCCCTTCTGGACGCAGGAGGGGACCTTCGGGTCCTCCGCGCGGAGCGGCACATCGGGGATGCCCTTGGAGGTGGCACCCGGCGAGGCGGTGGCCTTACGGTCGGTGAGCATCTCGTGGACCCGGTCCTTGAGAGTCCCGGCCGACAGGGTGTCCTGGTGCTCGGTGGAGTTCCGGCTGGCGCTGGGGCCGGCGCCGGTGTCATCACCGGAGGTGGCTTCCTGGACGAAGAAGGTACCCAGGCCGATAACGGCCACGGCGCACGCGGACCCGAGGAGGATCCTGGGCCAGTGGCGGGCGCGGCTGGAACGGGTGCCGGGGCGGGTGGATCCGCGGCCCGGTCCGGTGGCACCTCGTGGCCGCCCGGCGGGCCGGTCCGTGGTCACCGACGGCTTGGACGCGCCTGGTGTGCGATCAGTGTCATGAGCTGTTTCACGTGAAACGCGGTCGGGCGAGGGCGACAGCTCCGGAGTTTCACGTGAAACAGCCGTGCGGCTCTCGGATGTCTCGGGAGCGGTCGCGTCGAGGAGTGCTTCAGCGGCGAGAGCGGCGTCGATCCGGCCCGCGACATCGGCGGGCATCTGCACCGGTCCCGGGAGGGTGCCGAGGAGTGAGCGGATCTCGTCGAGCGAGGACCGTACATCGGCGCACAGCACACAGCCCGCGAGATGAGTGCGCACATCGACGGTCCTGGACGGAGAGAGCAGCCCCTCGGTGAGCGCGGAGATCTCCGCGACGTCCGGGTGCTCGTCCGTGTCCGTCGAGGATGTCACGCTCGCCCACCTCCGCCCTTCACGGCATCTGTGTCATTCGGTCCTGCCGTCGGTGGGACGGACGTCCTCTGCGTCCGGTTCCTTGCCCCGCCCGAAGAGGTACTACCCCTCCCATTGGGGTGGAGATGCGACAGCAGGGGGAGGAGTCGTGCGCGTCCCCGTGCGCAGCGGCTTTTCACCGTACCGGTGGGAACGTCCAGGACCTCCGCCGCCTCCGCTACGGGATAACCCTGCATATCGACCAGGACGAGTGCGGCACGCTGCTCGGCGGGGAGGGTGCGCAGCGCCTGAAGGAGTTCACGGTGGAGATCGCCGCGCTCGGCGGGGGCGGCGGCCGACTCATGCGGTTCGAGGAGCTGCTCCAGCCGGTCGGTGTCGGCGACCGGGGAGGTGCGGCGGGAGGCCGTCTTACGGGCCCGGTCCAGACAGGCATTGACCGTGATGCGGTGGAGCCAGGTGGTGACGGCGGACTGGCCGCGGAAGGTGTGGGCGGCACGGTAGGCGGAGACGAGCGCGTCCTGGACCGCGTCGGCGGCTTCCTCACGGTCGCCGAGGGTGCGCAGCGCCACCGCCCAGAGTCTGTCGCGGTGGCGCCGCACTATCTCGCCGAAGGCGTCCGGATCGCCCTTGACATGCCGGGCAAGGAGCTCGGCGTCGCTCGCCTCGCCGATGGTGGCGTCGTCCAACGTCAAGCCTCCTCCCCTCGTGGCTGACCGACGGAGCTCAGCCCTTGACCTTGATCTCCGAGATGCCGCCACGGTAGCGATCCGGGGTGCTGGTCGGTAGCTCGGTGACGTGGACCAGTAGGTATCGCGTCCGTACGGGTTTGTCGAGCGTGGTGGTCAACTGACCGCCCGCGGTCTTCAAGGCCGTGATGTGCCGAGAGAAGGCGTCAAGAGTGGTGGGTTCCGACGCCGACGCTTCGGCCGCGAGGATCTCGACCTTCTGGCCGGGGCGGTAGAAGTCGACGTCGACGTGGGAGACGTTCTTGACGCTGCCGAGATCGACGATGATTCCACTGCCGTCTTCGTACCCGGCCAGGTTGCCGAAGTTCGGGTAGTTCCAGAACTCCTTGGTCACCCAGGCGGTGCTGGCATCGCGGTCTGCGGCCAGTTGCGCCTTTTCCGGAGCCATGGGGTCCTTGCCCAACTCCACCGCTCCCTGAATGGCGATCGGCTTGCTGGCAACCTTCGGGGCCTTCTTGTCGTCCTTCTCACTGGTGGACTTGCCCGGGTCCGGCTTGTTCTCGTCCTTCAGGAGGGTGTCCGCCAACTGCCAGCTGCCCAGGCCGAGGGCAGCGATCAGAAGCGCGGAGACGGCCCACTTGAGGGCCTTTCCGGTGCGGCTCTGCAACGGGGGCGGCGGAGGCACCGGGGCGGGCGCGCCGGAGGTGCGTGAGGTGCCGCCACGCAGCGGTTGGCCGTACGCCCCTTGCTGGTACGTGGTGCGCTGGTAGGCCGCAGAGGGCGTGAAGGCGGGCTCGGGCGGCCGGATGCGCGGCATGGCCGAGACGGCCTTGGCCAACTCCTCGGGCGTGGTGCAGGGCTGGTCCTGACGGGAGGCGGTGGCCCCGTCGTTGACCAGCGCGCGCATCGCCAGTTCGGACAGCCCCCGGTGGACTCCGGCGCGGACCTGGTCGGGGGCGATCAGCCCGACACCCTTGGGAAGCCCGGAGAGTCCGTAGGCGTCCTTCTCGTAGGGCCAGCGCTGGGTGAGCCCGGCGTACAGCAGCGCGCCGATCGCCTCGGTGTCGGTGCGCTGGGGGTGGTCGGCGCTGATACCCCGCAGGGCGGCCATCACCGCCAGGCCGCGGATGCGGTACTGGCCGGATTCCGTGCGTAGCACGGAGCCGGGGTTGAGGCGCAGATGAGCCAGTCCCTCGCGGTGGGCGGCGGCCATCGCCTGGGAGACCTGGCTGACCAACTGGTAGGCGTCGTGCGGCTCCAGTGGCCCCGCGGCCAGCACGGCGGTGAGTTCGGTGGCGTCCGGAAGCCACTCGTGGACGACGTAGACGAGGTCGTTCTCCTCGACGGCGTCGAGGACCTGGACGAAACGCGGGTCGCCCAGAAGCGCCGCCGAGCGAGCGGCGGCGAGGACCGGACGGGCCCGCGGATGGTCGGCCGGGAGAACGTGCACGCCGACGGCGCGGCGCAATTTTTCGTCCACCGCACGCCAACTGCTGAATCCGTCCAGACGGGTGACGCACTCCTCCAGACGGTAGCGTCTGGCCAGTTTGTGACCGCTGTGCAATTCGGGCGGGTTCGCGTCGGCCGCGGCGCCCGTCTCCCGGGTGCCCGCGGCCTCTGTGTCCTTGCCGGCCTTCTCTTCCGTCCCCGCCCCGTCGGCCGTGGCCTTGCCCGCCTCGGCGGTCAGCGGCTCCTCATCACCGCTGTCGGCCACGTCGACGGCAGCCGTGCTCCGTTCCGCCACCGTCGTTCCTGCCTCCCCATCCATTGCGCCTGGTCTGAGCCAAGACAATTGTGCCCACAGTCCGCCGCTATGCACGACACGCGATGGCGGACGATGGTTGTGCTCAATGATCAGCGACCGAGTCGTCCGCGCACCATACCGACCATGGCCGTCAGCTCTTCGATCCGCATCCGTTTCGCAGCAATGTAGAAGACCGCGATAAGAACGAGACCGCCGCCCGCCAAGGACGCTAGGGAGCCCGCCAGGCCGGAGCCGAGGGACTGGGTGATGGTGTAGGACGCCCCACCGCCGAGAAGGGCGGCGGGGACGCTGGCGCCCACGAGACGGGTGTAGGTGCGTACGACATGGCGCCCGTCCAGATCGCCGCCCAGACGGACGCGCAGACGCTTCCACGCCACGCCTACGCCGATCGTGTAGGCCAGCCCGTAGGAGGCGGCCATACCGACGACGGCCCAGCGGGCGGGCAGTGCCACGAAGCACAGGGCGGAGGCGGCGGCGTTCACGGCGGCGATGATCACCGTGTTGTAGAAGGGGGTGCGGGTGTCCTCGTAGGCGTAGAAGCCGCGGAGGACCACGTACTGCACCGAGAAGGGGATCAGGCCGAGGCCGAAGGCCATCAGCATGTAGCCCATGGACTGGGCGGCCTCGGTGCCGGAGGCGCCGAACAGCAGGGTGCACATGGGGATGCCGAGCGCGACGAACGCGAAGGCGATGGGCACGATGGCGACGGCGGAGGTACGCAGGCCCTGCGAGATGTCGTCGCGGACCGCCCCCGCGTCCCCGTCGGCGGCCGCCCGGGAGATCCGCGGCAGGAGGGCGGCCATCACCGAGACGGTGATGATCGCCTGGGGCATGCCCCAGATGAGCTGCGCGCTGGAGTAACCGAGGTAGCCGGTGCCGGGGAAGCCCTGGTTGTCGGCCTTGGAACCGGCCCAGGTGGCCAGCTGGGTCACCACGACGACACCCACCTGGTTGGCGAGGACGAACATGACGGTCCACTTGGCCAGCCGGGCCGCCTTGCCGAGGCCATGGCCGCGCCAGTCGAAGCGCGGACGGAACCTGAAGCCCGAGGCGCGAAGGTACGGGAACATCGCGAGCGCCTGGACGACCAGGCCGAGCAGGGTCCCGACGCCGAGCAGCTGGATGCCCTCCGGCGTGATGGTCCTGACCTCCATCTTCGAGCTGCTGGCCGTGCCGAAGACGTAGATGAACAGGCCGAAGGTGAAGATTATGACGATGTTGTTCAGGACCGGGGTCCACATCATCGCCCCGAAGCGGCCGCGGGCGTTGAGGATCTGCCCGACGACCACATGGACACCCATGAAGAAGATCGTGGGCAGGCAGTAGCGGGCGAAGGTGACCGCTACCTCGTTGGCCGGGGGGTTGCCCGCGATGTCGGCCGACATCATCCGCACCAGCAGCGGGGCCGCGAAGACGGCCACCGTGACCAGGAAGCCGAGGACCACCATCACCAGGGTGAGCAGGCGGTTGGCGTAGGCGACGCCGCCGTCCTCGTCCTCCTTCATGGCACGGACGAGCTGCGGGACGAACACCGAGTTCAGACCGCCGCCGATGGTGAGGATGTAGATCATCGTCGGCAGGGTGTAGGCGACGGCGTAGGTGTCACCGAGGGTGGCCGCGCCGAGCGCAGCGATGATCACCATCTGCCGGACGAAGCCGGTCAGCCGGGAGACCAGCGTTCCGGCGGCCATCAGCGCGCTGGACTGGAGCAGGCTCGCCGCCCGGCCGCCGGAGCGCTTGGGAGCGGGCTCGTCGGTGGCGGGAGCGGTGATCACCGGTGCGGCCATGGTGGGCGCGGCTGCCGACGGTGGTTCGGCCGGGGGCTCGGGCCGCGCGGGCCCGGGGACCGGAGCCTGACCCTGGGAGGGGGCGGGCGGATAGTCCTGGGGGCTCTGCGGATGGCCCTGGGAGGGCCGGGGCTCGTACGGCTGCTGGTCGCGGTAGAGATGAGCGAAGGCGTCCCGCTGGGGCGGCTCCCCCGGTCTGTAGCCGCCGCCCGCGTCCGCGCCCGGGTATCCCTGGGCCGCGGGGTCGGCGTACTGCTGCTGCGCGTGCCCCTGGCCGCCCGCGGGAGGCCAGGCCCGCGGGTCGTGGCCCCGGGGCGCGGCGGCCTGCTGGGGGTAGGACTGCTGCGGATGGCCGCCCTGCGGCGGTGTGGCGGGCGCGGCCCGGTCGTACAGCGGATCCGTCAGTGGATCTTGGCCGTACGCGTTCTGCGATGTATAGGGGTAGGGCGTGTAGGTGCCGGTGACGTACGGATCCTGGAGATAGGGGTCCTGCGTGTAGTGCGTCTGGCCGTACGCCTGACGGGGGTCGGCCGCGGGGGCCTGGGCGTCGCCCAGATACGGATCCTGCTGATGCGGTTCCGGTCCGTAAGGGTCCTGGGGGGTGTGAGGGGACGGCTGCGGCGGTGGTGGCCCCTGGCCATCACCGTCATATGGCGCGTTCATCGCTACCCCACCTCATCGTCCGCTGCGGCCGGCCGGCCCGGGCATTGCTCAATGCTCCACTTTCTCACCCGAGCCGGACGGGCCAGCGCTTTGCGAACCGGTGTCCGGCGCCGGGTCACTCGGCTGCTCGGGCACAAGAGCGTGGGACGGATCACATTCGTCGGTCTCCGCGGCTTCGCTCCCGGCCGCGGCGTCCTCGGTGTCCGAGTCCTCGTCCAGGGCCTCGTCCACGGCTTCGTCGCCCCCGTCATCGACCTCGGCGGCGGACCGCTTGCGCTGGACGTAGATCCGGATACCGGCGAGGACCAGCAGCAGCACACCGCCCGCGATCACGAGAATGACGGTCGAGGTGATTTCGGTGACATTCACCTTGAACTTCATCTCGCCGCCGTACGGCTGGCCGTCCGGGGTGTACAGCTGTGCCGAAACCCGCACCGGCCCGTTCGCGTTGGCCGTGGTGCCGAACTTCACGGACTGGCTGTGACCGCCCTCGACGGTGACGACCTGCGGTTCGCCGATCTCCAGCCGGTTGCCCTGCTGGGAGCGGAGGACCAGCCGCAGCTCGACCCCCTGCACCAGGTTGTTCTGCACGGTGACCGGGATGGTGGCGCTCCGCCCGGACAATGTCATGTTCGACTTGGGGACCAGGCGCACCTTCTTGGTCAGCCCGGACAGATAGCCCTGCACGTCACGGCGGAAACCGGCCGAGTGGTGGGCCTCACCGCGCCACGAGGTGGACATCTCACGCCTGATGGCGTTCCCGAAGGGGGTGACCACCCGGTACTTGGCGGTGAGGATGCGCTCGAACATGTCGAGCTTGCCCTGCGTCGTCTGGATGTCCTCGAACGCGTCGGTGGGCAGTTCCTGCTTCCGCAGCGCGCGCGGGTACGCACGGCCGCCGGGCACCCGCTGGGTGGCGTTCGGGTCGGGCTCGGCCTTCGCGGCCTGGCCCAGGCCGAGCGGCTCGCTCCACTGCCCGGAGAGGCCCTTCAGGGCCGCCGCCATCGACTGCGCCTGGCTGGTGGTGGGGATCCGCTGCGGGGCGACAACAACGCTGCGCTGCTTGTCCGGCGCCTGGAGGTTGATCATCTGGCTCTGGGCGAGGAACCGCTGGATGGCGAGTGTGGAGTTCTGCGGCGTGGACATGTCGCCGGTGAAGGCCGTGGACAGCCGTGCGTCGGCGACCACCGCCGTATTGCCGCCGCCGATCTGCCGGGCCGCGGTCGGGGTGTAGGAGAGGCCGCCGGTCTCCCGGAGGCTGTCGCTGCGGGCGATGACGTTGTGGGCACCCGCGGAGGTGGCGACATCGACGACGGAGGAGTCGACCGCCCCGTCCACCGGCCAGGCGAAGTCCGTGCGCGGCTTCACCCCGAGGACGGTCTGCACGGTCGTCGAGGCGAGTTCGGTGGCGTCCTGGAGGTGGCCGAGGGCGCCGGAGTTCTTGCCGCGGTGAGCGAGGGACGCGAGGTCGGGGTCGGCGAAGGGCAGTGCGATCACCTGGCGGTCCGCCACGGCCTTCTGGAGGTCGTTGAGCCACTGCTTGGCTACGGCCTGCCCGCGGCCCGGTGCGGTGTCGTCCCCGCCCCCGGGGGTCTCGACCTCGTAGTTCTTGGTCATCGCCTCGACCGTGGCGAGCAGATCGGGGTCGATCACCCAGGTGATGGGGAGGTCCTTCCCCAGGCTCACCATCTGCTGCAGCCGACCGCCGGGCGAGAGCTCCTTCACGAGACGGTCGTCACGGAAGATGGGGGTGCGGTCCTCGTCGTTGTCCGTGCGAGGGGTCACATGGGTGGACGAGATGAGCGGCCACAAAAAGGTGAGCTGGGACTTCTTCTTGGCCGGACCGGTCTGCCAGGGGAGGAAGGTGCGCTGGATCCCCAGCACATGCTGCCAGGGCCGGTCCCGCGTCTGTCCGCTGAGGGCGACCCCGAGCTGGTAGACGCCGTCCTGGCCGAGGCTCAGCTTGTCGACCGGTATGGAGAGAGAGAAGTCACGGCTGGCGCCTGCCGCCAGCTTGCCGATCTTCTGGGCGTACTTGCCGCCGATCTCGCTGCCGTCCGCGCCCTCGCTGTAACCGGTACGACGGGCGGCGTTGTCGATCGCGTTGCGCCCGTTGAGGGCCGGACCCACACGGAGGCCGACATGGGAGCCGGAGATCGCCGTCCTGGTGCCGTTGGTGACGGTTCCGCCGACCGTGAGGGTGTCACCCTTCTTCGGCGAGGTGGGCGTCATCGAGGTGATGGCGACGTCGACGGAGCGTGAGCGGGTGACTTTGCTCTCGGGGAGCACCGCGGAGGCCGTGAGGGCCGTCCGGGCCGTGTGCTCCGCCGAGGCCGCGTGCGCGGCGGGCGCCGCGGGGATCTGCGTTCCGCCCGCGAGTACCGGCACGGCCGCGAGGAATGCCGCCGTGCGCCGCAGCCATCGACGGGCACGAGCGGAAGTGGTCCCCCGGTGGTCTGCCGCATCGGCCACGTGCTCGCCCGTCCCTCGTCGTCAGTGGTCGTCAGTGGTCGTCGCAATGTGCGTCCACGGAATGGTAACGATGCCCGCTGTGGCGAAGTGCTGTGGAGAGCTCTACAAGATCGTTACGGGATCGGTTGCGCCGAGCAACGTGGAGGCCCCGAGGCGCGCGGCCACGTACCCTGTGCTGTTGTGCCGAACGCCAACAATGACAGCCGATCCCCGCAGTCGACCAATGAGCTCAGCCAGGTGCAGCGCCGTGCCGTGGCCGAACTGCTGCGGGTCTCCCCCGTCGCCGACGATCTCGCCCGCCGGTTCGAGCAGGCCGGGTTCCGGCTGGCTCTCGTCGGTGGCTCGGTCCGCGACGCGCTGCTCGGCCGCCTCGGCAACGACCTGGATTTCACGACGGATGCCCGGCCCGACGACGTACTGAAAATCGTCCGTCCCTGGGCGGACGCGCTCTGGGAGGTCGGCATCGCCTTCGGCACCGTTGGCTGCCGGAAGGACGCTCCCAACGGAAACGGACCACAGCAGAGCTTTCAGATTGAAATTACGACGTATCGGTCAGAAGCCTATGACCGGACATCTCGGAAGCCTGAGGTGTCCTACGGCGACTCCATCGAGGAGGACCTGGTCCGGCGGGACTTCACCGTGAACGCGATGGCGGTGGCGCTTCCGCAGAAGGAGTTCATCGACCCGCACAACGGGCTGGAGGACCTGGCCGCCCGGGTGCTGCGTACGCCCGGGACGCCCGAGGAGTCCTTCTCCGACGACCCGCTGCGGATGATGCGTGCCGCGCGGTTCGCCGCCCAGCTGGACTTCGAGGTCGCGCCCGACGTGGTCGCCGCGATGACGTCCATGGCCGGCCGTATCGAGATCGTCTCGGCCGAGCGGGTGCGTGAAGAGCTCAACAAGCTGGTCCTGGGCGCTTGCCCCCGTCAGGGGCTGCGGCTGCTCGTCGACACCGGGCTCGCCGACTGCGTCCTGCCGGAGCTTCCCGCGCTGCGGCTGGAGCGTGATGAGCATCACCGGCACAAGGATGTCTACGAGCACTCGCTGACCGTGCTGGAGCAGGCCATCGATCTGGAGGAGGACGGACCGGATCTGGTGCTGCGGCTGGCGGCCCTGCTGCATGACATCGGCAAGCCGAGGACGCGCCGGTTCGAGAAGGACGGCCGGGTCTCCTTCCATCACCACGAGGTGGTGGGCGCCAAGATGACCAAGTCGCGGATGATCAAGCTGAAGTACTCCAACGAGATGGTGAAGGACGTCTCACGTCTGGTTGAACTGCATCTGCGCTTCCACGGCTACGGCACGGGCGAGTGGACCGACTCCGCGGTGCGCCGCTATGTGCGCGATGCGGGACCGCTGCTGGACCGGCTGCACAAGCTGACCCGCTCGGACTGCACCACGCGCAACAAGCGCAAGGCGACAGCGCTTTCTCGTGCCTACGACGGGCTCGAGGAGCGCATCGCGCGGCTCCAGGAGCAGGAGGAGCTGGACGCGATCCGCCCGGATCTGGACGGCAACGAGATCATGAAGATCCTCGGAATCGCCCCCGGACCGCAGGTCGGCCAGGCGTACAAGCATCTGCTGGAGCTCCGGCTGGAGCACGGTCCGATGGAACGGGACGACGCCGTGGCTGCACTCAAGGAGTGGTGGGCGGCCCAGTCGCAGGGCTGACGCCGACGGCGGATCTGCGTTTCCGGCGTGCCTGCGTTTCACACGCGGCCTACGTTTCACGTGAAACATCGCACCGCTCCTCCCTCCTCTGGTCCTGTTTCACGTGAAACAGGACCAGGGACGCGGTCGTCGCGTAGAGCAGTGCCACGCAGACCACCAGAAGAGACGAGACCCCGTCGGGTGGCAGCATGACGGCGGCGACTCCCGCGGCGCCCACGAAGGCGACATTGAACAGGACGTCATAGAGGGAGAAGATCCGGCCGCGGAAGTCGTCGTCGATCGACGACTGCACCACGGTGTCGGTGGCGATCTTCGCCCCCTGGGTGGTGAGCCCGAGAACAAAAGCGGCGACGAGTATCGGCGCCGGCTCGAAGGGCAGTCCCAGACCCGGTTCCAGAAAGGCGGCGGCTGCCGCGCACACCATGATCCAGGAGAGCTGTCCATCAGTGCGGGAGTGGGTACCGGTGGCGCTGAGCCGTCCCACCGCCCAGGGTGTGATCAGTGCGGCCGCGAAGAAACCCGCGCCGGAGACACCGACCGCCAAGCCGAGCAGGGCCAGTCCGTCGGCCTCGGTGCCGGCCCACTCATAGCGGCAGAGCATCAGCACCATCACCGTGAGCGCGCCGTAGCAGAAGCGCATCAGAGTCATCGCGGTCAGGGCCAAGGTGGGGTCCCGGCGCTTCAGCAGATGCCGCACCCCCGCGACCAGACCGTGTGCGGTGCTCAGCAGCGCGGCGCGAAGCCGGGGCTGGAGCACGGCCGGATCGGGACCCAGCAGTCCGAGTGGCATCACGAGTGCCGCGAGTCCCGCGCCGAGGTAGAGCATGGCGCCCAGCAGGACGACCAGCGCGTCCGACGAGGAGCCGCCCGGGCCCGACAGACGGATGATGAAGGCCACCATGCCGCCGAGCGTGGCCGCCAGCGTTCCCGCGGTCGGCGACAGGGAGTTGGCCATCACCAGCCGCTCCGGACTGTCCACCACACGCGGCAGCGCGGCCGAGAGTCCCGCCAGCACAAAGCGGTTCACGGCCGTCACGGAGAGGGCGGAGACGTAGAAGAGCGCGTCCGGCACCTGGGCGAGCACCAGAACGGCGGTTCCGGCGGCCAGTCCGGAGCGCAGCAGGTTGCCGTAGAGCAGGACCTGCCGACGGCGCCAGCGGTCCAGCAATACACCGGCGAACGGGCCGAGGAGTGAATAGGGGAGCAGCAGCACCGCCATGGCGGAGGCGATGGCCGTGGCGGAGGTCTCCTTCTCGGGGGAGAAGACCACATAGGTGGCCAGCGAGACCTGGTAGACCCCGTCGGCGGCCTGGGACAGCAGCCGGACGGCCAGGAGGTGGCGGAAGTCGCGGAGTTGCAGCAGTACGCGGAGATCACGCACAACAGGCATGACGCCACTTTCACACACGACACGGGCCTCCGGGTGTATTACCCGAAGGCCCGTGATCATGCGGCGAGCACGTTCCTAGCGCTCGACCTCACCGTTGATGAACTTCTCCACGTTCTCCCGGGCCTCGTCGTCGAAGTACTGCACGGGCGGCGACTTCATGAAGTACGAGGAGGCGGAGAGGATCGGACCGCCGATACCCCGGTCCTTGGCGATCTTCGCAGCGCGCAGGGCGTCGATGATGACACCCGCGGAGTTCGGGGAGTCCCAGACCTCGAGCTTGTACTCCAGGTTCAGCGGGACGTCGCCGAACGCGCGGCCCTCGAGGCGGACGTACGCCCACTTGCGGTCGTCCAGCCAGGCCACGTAGTCGGACGGGCCGATGTGGACATTGTCCTCGCCGAGGTCCCGGTCGGGGATCTGCGAGGTGACGGCCTGCGTCTTGGAGATCTTCTTGGACTCCAGGCGCTCGCGCTCGAGCATGTTCTTGAAGTCCATGTTGCCGCCGACGTTCAGCTGCATGGTGCGGTCCAGGATGACGCCCCGGTCCTCGAACAGCTTCGCCATCACGCGGTGTGTGATGGTCGCGCCGACCTGCGACTTGATGTCGTCACCGACGATCGGCACACCGGCCTCGGTGAACTTGTCCGCCCACTCCTTGGTACCGGCGATGAACACCGGGAGCGCGTTCACGAACGCGACCTTGGCGTCGATGGCACACTGCGCGTAGAACTTCGCGGCGTCCTCGGAGCCCACGGGCAGGTAGCAGACGAGAACGTCGACCTGCTTGTCCTTGAGGACCTGCACGACGTCGACGGGGGTCTCCTCGGACTCGTCGATGGTCTGGCGGTAGTACTTGCCCAGACCGTCGAGCGTGTGGCCACGCTGGACCGAGACGCCGGTGGACGGCACGTCACAGATCTTGATGGTGTTGTTCTCGCTGGCGCCGATGGCGTCGGCGAGGTCCAGGCCGACCTTCTTCGCGTCCACGTCGAACGCGGCCACGAACTCCACGTCACGTACGTGGTAGTCGCCGAACTGCACGTGCATCAGACCCGGCACGCGGGTGTCCGGGTCGGCGTCCTTGTAGTACTCGACGCCCTGCACCAGCGAGGCGGCGCAGTTGCCCACGCCGACGATGGCTACACGAACCGAACCCATTCCGGTTGCTCCCTGTGTGTACTGGACGAAGCCCTGCTCGGATTGCGGGGGCCTCATATGGCGGTGTCATCGGACGGATCCGGCCGGGAACCACCCCGGTGCCGGGGCAGGCCGCCCGTATCTTCTGACTGGTCCTGGTGTGGCGACCGGCCCGGTTCCTGTTCCGGCGTCCGGTCCTGCCCGGCGGTACCGCTGCGCTGGTCGCGCCCGGCCCGCTCACTCTCGATCAGCTCGTTCAGCCAGCGGACCTCGCGCTCCACCGACTCCATCCCGTGCCGCTGCAACTCGAGGGTGTAGTCGTCCAGGCGCTCACGGGTGCGGGAGAGGGAGGCACGCATCTTCTCCAGACGCTCCTCCAGACGGCTGCGCCGTCCTTCCAGCACCCGCATCCGCACATCACGTGACGTCTGACCGAAGAAGGCGAAGCGGACGCCGAAGTGCTCATCCTCCCAGGCGTCCGGCCCGGTGTGGGCGAGCAGCTCCTCGAAGCGCTCCTTGCCCTCCGCCGTCAATCTGTAGACGATCTTCGCCCTGCGCCCGGCGAGGGTCGCCGCGAGGGCCTCCTCGGGGGCGCTGCCGGGCTCCTCGATCAACCAGCCGTTGGCGACCAGCGTCTTGAGGCAGGGGTAGAGGCTGCCGTAGCTGAACGCACGGAACACCCCGAGTGAGGTGTTGAGGCGTTTCCGCAGCTCATATCCGTGCATCGGGGACTCGCGGAGCAGGCCGAGGACGGCGAACTCAAGCACGCCGGAGCGTCTGCTCATGTCCCGCCTCCCCTGTCTCCTGAGTAGCTATGCCGAGCTGATGTATCGACTCGATACATCCAGACGATAGAACCACGATCCTGGTGCGACAAGAGGGACCACGGTGAACGGCGTCACATCATCAATTCGTGGGACTCAATCTGACGGTTATGGAGTGAAGATGGCGGGTGGGCGGGTTTTGACCGTGCGTACTCTGTTCGCCATGCAGACCTACGGGAACCATGCGACGCTGCGATGCGTCCTCGTCCCGGATGCAGTGCGTCCGGTTGCCTGGCGTGGCCGGATCGCACATCGGGGGGACCGGAAGCCACCTGCCGCTTTCAGGCGATAGAGCCTGCCCGAGGAGTAGTCGTTCCATGAGCGAGCACCGTCGCAAGCCGCCACAGCCCCAGGGCGGCGGACGAGCAGCGGCCCGACGAGCCGGACAGCAGTCGTCCGGCCGTCGTGCAGCACCGACGCACCATGCCGCCGGCGGGTCGGGGTCCGGCCCGCGCGGGGAAGAGCGTCCTATTGGTAGTCGAGCGGAGGCCCGGCGAGCCGCCCAGCGCGGCGGTGGCCGCAGACGAGCCCCCGATCCGGGGGCAGGGCGCGCGGGCCGCGGCCGCGGCAACGGTCAGCCGAAGAAGCGCTTCATCGACTACCCCCGGGCGGGCAAGTCGGGTTTCCGGCGTTGGGTCCCGTCCTGGAAGCTGGTGACGGGTAGCTTCATCTTCTTCTTCGCGGTGCTCCTCGGCGCCGTGGGCATCGGGCTGTGGGTGGTGGAGGTACCCACAGCCCAGGCCGCGTCAAAGACCCAGAAGAACGTGTACTACTGGGCGGACGGCAAGCAGATGGTGGTCTCGGGCGGTGGAGACCTCAACCGCCAGATCGTGCCCCTGGACCAGATTCCGAAGTCCATGCAGAACGCGGTGATCTCCGCGGAGAACGCCAGCTTCTACGACGACTCCGGCGTCGACCCGATGGGTATCGCGCGCGCGGTCGTCAACATGGCGCGCGGCGGTGCGACACAGAGTGGTTCGACCATCACCCAGCAGTTCGTCAAGAACACCTACCTCGACCAGTCGCAGACGCTGACGCGCAAGGTCAAGGAGCTGTTCATCTCCATAAAGGTGGGCGCCACCCAGGAGAAGGACGACATCCTCGCCGGGTACCTCAACACCGCGTACTACGGACGCGGTGCCTACGGCTGTCAGGCCGCGGCCCGCGCGTACTACGACAAGGACTGCGTGAACCTCACGCCCAGTCAGTCGGCCTTCCTCGCCGCGACGCTGAACGGCCCGAACCTCTACGACCCGAACGGCGGCTACGGCCCCAACGCCGACAAGGCCGCCAACCAGAAGCGGGCCGAGTCGCGCTGGAAGTGGATTCTCAGGCGTGAGGCCCAGGTGGGCAGGATGTCCAAGGCATCCGCCGAGAAGTGGATCGCCAAGAAGTTCCCGACCCCGAGGGAGCCGCGGGTCGCGACGAACAAGCAGGGCCAGATCGGCTATCTGACCGAACTCGCCGACAACTACATCGTCGCCAACACCGGCATCTCCAACGCCCAGTTGCACAAGGGCGGCTATCAGATCCACACCACCTTCGACCGCAAGAAGATGGGCCAGCTCGAGAAGGCCGTCCAGAAGGTCTCCAAGGAGAACATCAAGCCGAAGCAGCGCGACGTCGACCACTACGTGCAGTTCGGCGGTGCCTCGGTGGAGCCCAAGACGGGCAAGATCAAGGCCATCTACGGCGGCAAGAACGCGCTGCAGCACTATCGCAACAACGCCGACTACACCGGTGTCCAGGTGGGGTCGACCTTCAAGCCCTTCGTTCTGGCCGCGGCGATGACCGACGGAAAGCGGGATCCGGAGGGCGGAAGAGAGCAACCCGCGTCCCAGCGCACGCTGGTCTCACCGAACAGTGTCTACAACGGTGACAACAAGCTCACCCTGCGTGATTACAACGGGGAGATCTGGCGCGACAAGCACAACAAGGAGTGGCACCAGAGAAACGACGGTGACGAGGACAAGGGCCGCATCACCCTGCGCACCGCGATGCAGTACTCGGTGAACACGCCCTACATCCAGCTGGGCATGGACGTCGGCACCGACAAGGTGCGGGACGCGGCGCTGCGGGCGGGCCTCACCAAGGAGCAGCTGTCCGAGATCACGCCGAGCTTCTCCCTGGGCACCTCCGCACCCAGTGCCATCCGGCTCGCCGGGGCGTACGCGACCTTCGCGGCCAGCGGACAGCAGGCCGACCCGTACTCGGTCGAGAAGATCGAGGACAAGGACGGCGAGGTCTACAACCACAAGGAGAAGGCCAAGGTCACCCGGGCGTTCGACGCGGCTGTGGCGAACAACGTCACCGACGTCCTGGAGAACGTCGTCCAGAAGGGCACCGGAACCTCGGCGCAGATCGGCCGTCCGGCGGCGGGCAAGACGGGTACCACCGACGAGAACAAGTCGGCGTGGTTCTCCGGCTACACCCCGCAGCTGTCCACGTCGATCGGCATGTGGCGGGTGAACGACAAGGCCAAGAAGCAGAAGTTCCTGTCCATGCGCGGCGTGGGCGGCCAGGAGTCGATCCACGGAGCGTCGTACCCGGCCGAGATCTGGGCCGACTACATGCGCGAGGCCATGAAGGGCGAGCCGGCCAAGAGCTTCCCGGCGCCGGAGCCGGTCGGTAAGAAGGTCTTCGGCAATGACGCGAGTCCGAGCCCGACGCCTCCGCCGCCGTCCAAGACCCCCTCGCAGGAGCCGTCGGAGACACCCTCCGAGACGCCGTCGGAGACGCCTTCCGAGAGCCCGTCGCCCACCGAGACCTGTGATCCGCTGGACATCAGGTGCAACGACAGTGGTGGGGGCAACGGCAACGGCGGGAACAACGGCGGTCCGGGCGGGGGCCCGGGCGGTGGTCCGGGGGGTGACACGGCCACGCCGAGCACGGAACCACCCGGTGACGACAGCGGCGGAATCTTCGGTGGCCCGACCGGCTACCGCAGGGAGGAATAGCTCCTCCCACGCCCCTCACCCACACCGGCGGCCGCGCCGGAGCGCATTCTGCTCCGGCGCGGCCGCCGCCGTTCGGGGACCTCCGCAGTCCCTCGGGCGGCTCCAGGCCCCTTTCCCGGTCGATAGGCTCCCAAGACCTCCCGTGGGCTTCCCGTCGCCTCCTGGAGCCGCTCAGGACCGCCCGGGCGGTCCTGCCCCCGCCCCCCGTGGCCCGTACGGCAGGATGGCCCCATGAGCGTGCGCGAGGACCCACAGGCCCAGCCCGTACGGCCGACCGCCGAGGACTCGGTCGCCGCGGCGGCCAGCGAGGTGATCGGCGGTCCGGCCGGGCGCCGGGCGCTGCTCGGGACCAGCTGGTGGACCCCGGTGCGGATCATCGCGCTCGTCGCCATCGGGATGTTCGCCCTGGGCATGGTGCAGAAGCTGCCGTGCTACGACGGCGGCTGGTTCTTCGGCGCCACCACCCAGTACACCCACGCCTGCTACTCCGATATCCCGCACCTCTACAGCGGCCGGGGCTTCGCGATCGACCTCGTGCCGTACTTCAACCGCATACCGCAGGACGTCTCGGGCGGGATGGACTACCTGGAGTACCCGGTCCTCACCGGGCTCTTCATGGAGGTCGCCTCCTGGCTCACGCCCCAGGGCGGCACCATGCAGCACCGCGAGCAGATCTACTGGATGGTCAACGCGGGGATGCTGATGGTCTGCGCCGTGGTCATCGCGGTCTGTGTGACCCGTACGCACCGGCAGCGCCCCTGGGACGGGCTGTTCGTCGCTCTGGCCCCTGCCTTCGCGCTGACCGCCACCATCAACTGGGACCTGTTCGCGGTCGCCCTCATGGCCGCGGCCATGCTCAGGTGGTCACGCGGCCGCCCGCTGGGGGCCGGGATCATGCTCGGGCTCGCGACCGCCGCGAAGTTCTATCCGCTGCTGCTGCTCGGGCCGCTGTTCCTGCTGTGTCTGCGCGCGGGGCGGTGGCGTGCCTTCTGGTCGGCGACGGGTGGTGCCGTGGCGGCCTGGCTGGTGGTGAACCTGCCCGTGATGATCAGCTGGCGGGACGGCGGGCCGCATCTGCGCGAGGGCTGGAAGATGTTCTACACCTTCAGCCAGGAGCGGCCCGTGGACTTCGGTTCGCTGTGGCTGATCATCTCACAGCGCAGCGGCAGCCCCATGGACGACGTCAACACCTATGCCACCGCGCTGATGGTGCTGTCCTGCGCCGGAGTGGCGGCCCTCGCGCTGTGCGCACCGCGGCGTCCGCGGCTGGCTCAGCTCGCCTTTCTGATCGTCGCGGCGTTCGTGCTCACCAATAAGGTCTACTCACCGCAGTACGTGCTGTGGCTGATCCCGCTGGCGGCGCTGGCGCGGCCGCGCTGGCGGGACTTCCTGGTGTGGCAGGCGTGCGAGGTGATGTATTTCCTCGGGATCTGGATGTACCTCGCGTACACCGGCAGCGGTGACAAGCACCGCGGGCTGCCTCCCGAGGGGTACCAGTTGGCGATCGCCCTGCATCTGCTGGGGACGCTGTATCTGTGCGCGCTGGTGGTGCGGGACGCGCTGATGCCCGAGCGGGACCCGGTGCGCCAGGACGGATCCGACGATCCGTCGGGAGGCATGCTGGACCGGGCGCCGGACATGTTCGTGCTGGGGGAGGCGCGGCGCACGGCGCAGTACGAGGGCGCGGCGATGATCAAGTGGGGCGCCGACCGGGACTGAGCCGCCCCGCGCGGGCCGGGTCTCGCGGGCCGGTGCCGGGCTCCCTGCGGAGCCCGGCCCGGCGACGGGGGGCTCAGCGGTCGAGCAGCCGGTCGAACTGTGTGGTGGTGTGCCGCAGATGGGCGACCAGCTCATCTCCCACCTGCGGCGCCGGGACGTCGCCCGGCACGAACAGGATCGACACCTGCATGTGTGGCGGCTCGGCGAACCAGCGCTGCTTGCCCGCCCAGACGAACGGGGACAGGTTGCGGTTGACGGTCGCCAGACCGGCGCGCGCGACGCCCTTGGCGCGGGGCATCACCCCGTGCAGCGCCTTGGGGGCCTCCAGACCGACGCCGTGCGAGGTGCCGCCCGCGACGACCACCAGATAGCCGTCCGAGGCGGCCTTCTGCTGGCGGTAGCCGAAGCGGTCGCCCTTGGCCACGCGGGTCACGTCGAGGACGGAGCCGCGGTACTCGGTCGACTCGTGGTCGCCCAGCCACAGCCGGGTGCCGATGCGAGCCCGGAAGCGGGTCTGCGGGAACTGCTGCTGGAGCCGTGCCAGCTCATCCGCCTTGAGGTGGCTGACGAACATGGTGTGCAGCGGGAGCCGCGCGGCGCGCAGCCGGTCCATCCAGGCGATGACCTCCTCGACCGCGTCGATGCCGTCGGTGCGGTCGAGCGGAAGGTGTATGGCAAACCCTTCCAGCCGGACGTTCTCTATCGCGGCGTGAAGCTGCGGCAGGTCCTGTTCGGTGATGCCGTGCCGCTTCATGCTGCTCATGACCTCGATGACCACGCGCGCGTTCACCAGGCCGTAGACACCGTCGACCGAGGAGACCGAGCGGATCACCCGGTCGGGCAGCGGTACCGGCTCCTCACCGCGGCGGAACGGGGTGAGGACAAGGAGGTCACCGCTGAAGAAGTCCTTCATCCGGGCGGCTTCGTAGGTGGTCCCGACCGCGAGGATGTCGGCGCCGACCCGGGCGGCCTCCTCGGCCAGCCGCTCGTGGCCGAAGCCGTAGCCGTTGCCCTTGCAGACCGGGACGATCCCCGGGAACTGCTGGAGCACAGTGTGCTGGTGCGCCCGCCAGCGCGCGGTGTCGACGTAGAGGGTGAGCGCCATTGGCCGGTCCCGGAACCTTTCTCGTTGCCGCGGTGTATTGAAGGTATGCAGCGTTTGTGGGGAAGCAGGAAAACGAGGTCAGCGGCGGGACATGTAGATGTCAAGCGCCTTGTGGAGCAGCTTGTTGAGGGGGAAGTCCCACTCGCCGAGGTACTCGGCAGCCTGCCCACCGGTGCCGACCTTGAACTGGATCAGTCCGAAAAGGTGGTCGGACTCGTCGAGCGAGTCGCTGATGCCGCGGAGGTCGTAGACGGTCGCGCCGAGCGCGTAGGCGTCGCGGAGCATCCGCCACTGCATCGCGTTCGAGGGCCGGACCTCGCGCTTGTGGTTGGCGGAGGCGCCGTAGGAGTACCAGACGTGGCCCCCGACGATCAGCATGGTGGCGGCGGCCACGGCCTCGCCCTCGTGCATCGCGAAGTACAGCCGCATGCGGTTGGGGTCCTCGGAGTTGAGGGTCGTCCACATGCGCTGGAAGTAGCTCAGCGGGCGGGGCCGGAAGTGGTCGCGCTCCGCGGTGATCTCGTAGAGCCGCTGCCACTCGCCGAGGTGCTCGTAGCCGCCCTGGACGACCTCGACACCGGCCTTCTCGGCCTTCTTGATGTTGCGCCGCCACAGCTGGTTGAAGCTCTTGTGGACGTCCTCCAGGGAGCGGTTCTCCAGCGGCACCTGGAAGACATAGCGCGGCTGGACGTCACCGAAGCCGGCTCCGCCGTCCTCGCCCTGCTGCCAGCCCATCCGCCGCAGCCGGTCGGAGACCTCGAAGGCGCGCGGCTCGATATGGGTGGCCTCGACATCGCGCAGCCGCTTCACATCGGGGTTCTGGATACCGGACTTGATCGCGGCGGCGTCCCAGCGACGGATGATCACCGGCGGGCCCATCTTCACCGAGAAGGCGCCCTGCTGCTTGAGGTGGGCCAGCATCGGGCGCAGCCAGTCCTCGAGGTTGGGCGCGTACCAGTTGATGACCGGGCCCTCGGGGAGATAGGCGAGATATCGCTTGATCTTGGGCAGCTGGCGGTAGAGGACGAGGCCGACGCCGACGAGCTGACCGGCCGGGTCGAACCAGCCGAGGTTCTCGGAGCGCCATTCCGCCTTGACGTCGGCCCATGCCGGTACCTGCATGTGGCTGGCCGAAGGCAGGCTCTGGATGTACGCCAGATGCTGCTCTCGACTGATCGTCCTCAGGGTCAGGCTCATGCGGGGCGCTCCTCAGCAGGTTTGTCCCCAGGGTCGGGGCTCCGGCTCTCGCGCCGAAGCCTACTGCGAGCGGGACGCGCCCCGTTTGGGCCCGGGGACAACCCGGGCCCGGGCGGGATCAGCCGAGGAGGCCGCCGAAGAGCCCTCCGTGTGCCATGCCGAGGTAGAACCCGACGGCGGAGGCACCGAGTCCGATGATCAGCAGGAAGCGCTCACCGGTGGTCGCGGAGATCAGCTGGCCCCAGGCGCCACTGATCATCCCGATCAGCCCGGCCCATGAGCTGAGCAGGTGGAGGCTGGTGAAATGAGCCGTCACAAAGGCGATCACACCGATCGCCAGAGTGGTCACGGCGAGGGTGTTCTCGACGGGGTGCGACTTGCCGTCGGTGTCCAGGAAGGAGAGCAAGCCGTGCTGCGGTCGTGCTGCCTGTGCCATGGGGCACCTCCACGTAGGCCCATATAGGCAGGGCGGCGAACTGTAACGCCGCTCACATCCGATGTGTACAGATTGCGGGCCGAGTCGCCCGGATTTCAAGCGGGAGGCAGTGGGCGGGTACTGTGTACCGTCTGCGGTGGTGTCTGCACAGGCACTGTCGCGGAACGCATTACGACCCTCCTGCCACGGAACGACCGTGGCCGCTGAGTCCAGAGGAGGTGGGTTCCACATGCGTCACTACGAGGTGATGGTCATCCTCGACCCCGATCTCGAGGAGCGCGCTGTCTCCCCGCTGATCGAGAACTTCCTTTCCGTGATCCGTGAGGGCAACGGCAAGGTCGAGAAGGTCGACACCTGGGGCCGTCGTCGTCTCTCGTACGAGATCAAGAAGAAGCCCGAGGGCATCTACTCGGTCATCGACCTCCAGGCCGAGCCTGCGGTCGTCAAGGAGCTCGACCGCCAGCTCAACCTGAACGAGTCGGTCCTCCGGACCAAGGTCCTCCGCCCCGAGACCCACTGAGCGCCTCAGCGTTCATCGGTCTCCGGGCCGTATCGCAACGAGTAGCAAGCAGCCCAGCAGTACGCCGAGAGGTACCCCAATGGCAGGCGAGACCGTCATCACGGTCGTCGGCAATCTCGTCGACGATCCCGAGCTGCGTTTCACCCCCTCCGGTGCGGCGGTCGCGAAGTTCCGCGTCGCGTCCACTCCCCGTACGTTCGACCGCCAGACCAATGAGTGGAAGGACGGCGAGAGCCTCTTCCTCACCTGCTCGGTGTGGCGGCAGGCCGCAGAGAACGTGGCCGAGTCGCTTCAGCGCGGTATGCGCGTGATCGTGCAGGGCCGTCTGAAGCAGCGGTCGTACGAGGACCGCGAGGGGATCAAGCGCACGGTCTACGAGCTGGATGTCGACGAGGTCGGCGCCAGCCTGCGCAACGCCACAGCCAAGGTCACCAAGACCACCGGACGCGGTGGACAGGGTGGCTACGGCGGCGGTGGCGGTCAGGGCGGCGGCTGGAGCGGTGGCTCCGGCGGCGGCCAGCAGCAGGGTGGCGGCGCTCCCGCCGACGACCCGTGGGCGACCGGCGCACCCGCCGGTGGCGGCCAGGGCGGCGGCGGTGGCTGGGGCGGTGGCTCCGGCTCCGGCAACTCCGGCGGCTACTCGGACGAGCCGCCCTTCTAGGCCCGTCCGCGTTGTTTCACGCGGTTTCACGTGAAACAACGCGCGGCCTGGTCCGGGCGACCAGCACAAACTTCTTGATCACACTGGAGAGAGACAATGGCGAAGCCGCCTGCTCGCAAGCCTAAGAAGAAGGTTTGCGTGTTCTGCAAGGAGAAGATCTCCTACGTCGACTACAAGGACACGAACCTGCTGCGGAAGTTCATTTCCGACCGCGGCAAGATCCGTGCCCGCCGGGTCACCGGCAACTGCACCCAGCACCAGCGTGACGTCGCCACGGCCGTGAAGAACAGCCGTGAGATGGCGCTGCTGCCCTACACCTCCACCGCGCGATAAGGGAAGGGTGACCGATTCATGAAGATCATCCTCACCCACGAGGTCTCCGGCCTCGGTGCCGCCGGTGACGTCGTGGACGTCAAGGACGGTTACGCCCGCAACTACCTGGTTCCGCGCGGTCTCGCGATCCGCTGGACCAAGGGTGGCGAGAAGGACGTCGAGCAGATCCGCCGCGGTCGTCGCATCCGCGAGATCGCCACGATCGAGCAGGCCAACGAGGTCAAGGCGCAGCTCGAGGGCGTCAAGGTGCAGCTGAAGACCCGTGCCGGCGACGCCGGCCGGCTGTTCGGCTCCGTCACCCCGGCCGACATCGCCTCGGCGATCAAGGATGCGGGTGGCCCGGACGTGGACAAGCGCCGTATCGAGGTGCCGTCGCCGATCAAGACCCTGGGCGCCCACCAGGTGTCCGTGCGTCTGCACGCAGAGGTTGCCGCCAAGGTTGGCGTCGAGGTCGTCGCCGCGTGACCCTGGCGCTCCGCTGAGCGCGAGAGAGGGCCGCACCCCCCTTGGGGTGCGGCCCTCCGCCGTAGGGGGCGCTTCGGGTTCTGCGCGGCGGGACCGGTGAGGCGAAGGTGCGGTCCTCCACCGTGTCGGGTTCCTGGGTTCCGCCGCACCGAGGGCCGGGCGCGCGCCGGATCAGGCGCGGACGGCGCCGGTGACGATCCAGCGGCCGGAGCGGGCCCGCAGCCACAGAGTGGCCATCCGGACCGCCATCATCAGCGTCATGGTCCACCACACGGCGGTCAGTCCCCCGCCGAGCGTGGGGACCAGCAGTGCCGCCGGGGCGAAGACCGCGAGCGTGATCAGCATCGCCCAGGCGAGATACGGACCGTCGCCCGCACCCATCAGCACGCCGTCGAGCACCATCACCACGCCCGAGATGGGCTGGGTGACGGCCGCGACCAGCAGGGCGGGCAGCAGGGTGTCCCGTACCGCGGGATCGCTGGTGAACAGAGGGATGAACAGCGGCCGGCACGCGATCACCAGCAGCCCGAGGACCACCCCGCAGGCCACACCCCACTGCACCATGCGGCGGCAGGCGGCGCGGGCCCCCTCGGCGTCGCTCGCCCCCAGATAGCGCCCGATGATCGCCTGGCCCGCGATGGCGATGGCGTCCAGCGCGAAGGCCAGCAGGGTCCACAGGCTGAGCACGATCTGATGGGCGGCGATATCGGTGTCGCCGAGGCGCGCGGCCACCGCCGTGGCGATGAGCATCACGGCGCGCAGCGAGAGGGTGCGGATCAGCAGGGGCGTTCCGGCATGGGCGCAGGCCCTGATTCCGGCGGCGTCGGGACGCAGTGAGGTGCCGTGCCGCCGGGCGCCTCGGACGACCACAACGAGGTAGACGGCGGCCATGGCGTTCTGGGCGATCACGGTGCCCCAGGCGGAGCCCGCGATACCGAGCCCGGCGACGTAGACGAGGGTGGCGTTCAGCGCGGCGTTGGCCGCGAAGCCTCCGACCGCGACATACAGCGGGGTGCGGGTGTTCTGGAGGCCGCGGAGCACCCCGGTGGCGGCGAGCACCACGAGCATCGCCGGTATGCCCAGGGCGCTGATGCGCAGATAGGTGGTGGCGTGCGGGGCGGCGGTGTCGGAGGCGCCGAAGAGCTCGGCCAGCGCCGGGGCGGCCGGAAACGCGACGGCGACAACAACGGCGCCCAGCAGCAGGGCGAGCCAGATGCCGTCCATGCCCTGGCGGATCGCCCCGGCCAGATCGCCCGCGCCGACCCGGCGGGCCACCGCCCCGGTGGTGGCATAGGCGAGGAAGACGAAGACGTTGACAGCGGTGGACAGCAGGGCGGCGGCCACCCCGAACCCGGCGAGCTGGGCGGTGCCCAGATGGCCGACCACGGCGCTGTCGACCATGAGGAAGAGGGGCTCCGTCACGAGCGCGCCGAAGGCGGGCACGGCGAGTGCGAGGATCTCGCGGTCATGGCGCCGGACGTTGCTCCGAGTGGTGCTCCGGGGGCTCGTGGGGGCCTGTGTCATGAGGGCAATCTAATCTTCCACAGGTAAGAGATGCAATACGCTAGAGGTCCTTACATGGCGGCGCGCGCCGCGATCTCCTCTGCGCCCTTTGTCGTGATCTTGCACCGGGTGCGGAAGTTTTTCTTCTGCACAGCCCCTGGATAGAGAAACCGCAGGTCAGGCGGGTGGGCTCAGGGTGATTGTGTGTTTGTCCACAGCACTGTCCCCCGGCCCGTGCACAGGTTCACGGGAGTTCTCCACAGGATGACTCACATCATCCACATGGCCTGTGGATAACCAAGTTGGCTGGCGGTCCCCACGGGCCTACCGTGGTCCGGCGCCCACCCCCGTTTCCGTCCCTCGAACCCACCGGAACTCGACGCGTCGTGACCGGAAGTCGGCCGCTCAGTTATGTCGTAGCCGTGCTCTATGAAAGAGGGCACGGCGAGGTTCCGACCGCGGACGGGAGGAGGTGGCGGGGTGAGCGTGCCCGAGCCCATGGACGACCCGTGGGCGGACTCCGGTCCGGCCGAGCGGTTCCCCTCCCCCCGGTTCCGCCGCGGTGAAGGTGGTGGCCGGGGCCGTGACGACCAGCATGACCGCGGGCGTGACGGAGACGGCGGAAGCGCCTGGGAGGGCTCCGGCTTCGAGCGCGTCCCGCCGCAGGACCTCGACGCCGAGCAGTCCGTGCTCGGCGGCATGCTGCTCTCCAAGGACGCCATCGCCGATGTGGTGGAGGTCCTCAAGGGCCATGACTTCTACCGCCCCGCCCACGAGACCGTCTACCAGGCCATCCTGGACCTGTATGCGAAGGGCGAACCGGCCGACCCGATCACGGTCGCCGCTGAGCTGACCAAGCGCGGTGAGATCGCCCGCGTGGGTGGCGCCTCGTATCTCCACACCCTCGTCCAGTCGGTCCCCACCGCCGCCAACGCCGAGTACTACGCGGAGATCGTCCACGAGCGTGCCGTGCTGCGGCGTCTGGTCGAGGCCGGTACGCGCATCACCCAGATGGGATACGCGGCGGACGGCGATGTCGATGAGATCGTCAACAACGCCCAGGCGGAGATCTACGCCGTCACCGAACAGCGCACCAGCGAGGACTATCTGCCGCTCGGCGACATCATGGAGGGCGCGCTCGACGAGATCGAGGCGATCGGTTCGCGCAGCGGGCAGATGTCCGGAGTGCCCACCGGGTTCACCGATCTCGACTCGCTGACCAACGGTCTGCACCCGGGCCAGATGATCGTCATCGCCGCGCGTCCCGCCATGGGTAAGTCCACCCTGGCGCTGGACTTCGCGCGCGCCTGCTCCATCAAGAACAACATGCCCAGCGTCATCTTCTCGCTGGAGATGGGGCGCAACGAGATCGCCATGCGTCTGCTGTCCGCCGAGGCCCGGGTGGCACTGCACCACATGCGCTCGGGCAGCATGACCGACGAGGACTGGACGCGGCTGGCCCGCCGGATGCCGGATGTCTCCCAGGCACCGCTCTACATCGACGACTCGCCCAACCTGTCGATGATGGAGATCCGCGCCAAGTGCCGTCGGCTGAAGCAGCGCAATGACCTCCAACTGGTGGTCATCGACTATCTCCAGCTGATGCAGTCCGGCGGCGCCCGGCGCCCCGAGAGCCGTCAGCAAGAGGTCTCGGACATGTCGCGAAACCTGAAGCTGCTGGCCAAGGAGCTGGAAGTGCCGGTCATCGCGCTCTCCCAGCTGAACCGTGGACCCGAGCAGCGCACCGACAAGAAGCCGATGGTCTCGGACCTCCGGGAAAGTGGGTCCATCGAGCAGGACGCCGACATGGTCATCCTGCTCCACCGCGAGGACGCCTACGAGAAGGAGTCCCCGCGCGCGGGCGAGGCGGACCTGATCGTGGCCAAGCACCGTAACGGTCCGACGGCCACCATCACCGTCGCCTTCCAGGGCCACTACTCCCGCTTCGTCGACATGGCTCAGACCTGACGGTCCTGTGTAGGAGCGCTTCACCCAGCTCTACCGTGACGAACACCGGTCCCTCCGGCAGGTCGCCACCCTCACCGGGCTTTCCCGCAGAGTGCTCACCGACCTTGCCAAGGAGTACGGCATCCCGCTTCGCGAAGGTCCCCAGGACTACAGGCCCCGCGGCACCATCGAAAGGGACTGGCTGCCATCCTCCGGCCCGCTCTCACCGGCCCCTTCGGCCGGTTCGGCGCACGCGTTGTCACAGCAGTGCAGCAGCTGCGGGACTTCAGTTCTTGACTTCGAGGTCAAGAATCATGCTAATGTTCTGATCATGGGAAGGCCCAAGCAGTTCGATCCGGATGTCGCCGTTGAACACGCCATGGACGTGTTCTGGCGGAAGGGGTATGCCGGGACCACGCCGCAGGATCTCGTCGACGCGATCGGCATCGGCAAGGGCAGCCTCTACAACACGTTCGGCAGTAAACACGCCTTGTTCGAGCAGGCACTTCGCCGCTATCGCGACAGCCAGGCCGTTGCTCTCATCGAGATGTTCGAGGAGCCCGGGCCGGTCAAGGCTCGTCTGCGCACGGCGCTGGAGTTCCTTGCCGAGATGGACCTCGCCGACCCGGACCGTCGGGGCTGCATGGCTGTGAACACGGCGGCAGAACTCGCCGGCACGGACCAGGTGGCAACCGAACTCGTCCAGCGCATGTTCGCTCGAACCGAGGACGCCTTCCGCGCGCTGATCGAAGAAGGGCAACGCTCGGGAGAGATCGCACCGGAACGTGATCCCGCGGCACTGGGAAGCCTGCTGCTGAACACAGTCGTGGGCCTGCGGCTCATGGCGCGTGTTGCCGAAAGCCCTGATCGGCTTGTCCGAGTGATCGACGCGACGGTCGACTCTCTCTAACCCGAATCGCAGCGCTCGCCTTATTTGGAGTGGCTGCTGCCCAAATTTTGTACTTCAAGTTCAAGAACTGGAGTGTCGTGCACCTCAAGCTCACCGCCAAGACGGCCGTCGTCACCGGTGCCAGCCGGGGCATCGGGCTCGCCACTGCTCGGACCCTCACAGCCGAAGGTGTCCGCGTCGTCGGCGCCGCCCGCACCATCACGCCCGAGTTGAAGGAAACCGGTGCCTCCACGGTGTCGGCCGACCTGAGCACCGCCGAAGGTGTCGCCACTGTGATGGACAGCGCCCTCACCGAGCTGGGCGGCATCGACCTGCTGGTGAACAACGTCGGAGCCGGGGACGACGTGGAGCCCGTCGGCTTCCTCGGCACCGACGACTCCCAGTGGACCCGCGTCCTCGACCTCAACCTGCTCAGTGCCGTCCGTGTCGCCCGCGCGGCTCTGCCGAGCCTGATCGAGCGCCATGGGTCGATCGTCAACGTCTCGTCCATCAACTCACGGCTGCCTGCCGCTGGCCCGGTCGCCTACAGCGCGGCCAAGGCGGCCCTGGCCGCACTCGGCAAGTCCCTGGCTGAAGAGTTCGGGCCCCAGGGGGTGCGCGTGAACACCGTCTCTCCCGGAGTGGTCCGCACTGCCATATGGGAGGACCCTGAGGGATTCGGTGGCAAGGTGGCGGCCGGAGCCGGGGCGGAGCACGCCGTGTTCCTTCAGCGGATCCCGGAAGCCTTCAACATCACTACTGGCCGCATTACCGAACCCGAGGAAGTGGCGGCCTTGATCGCGTTCCTCCTCTCCGACGTCGCGGGCAACATCACTGGCGCCGACCACATCATCGACGGTGGCACCGTCAAGACACTCTGAATCACCGAGTCCCACGAGGGTGGGGCTGATTCTCCTGGCTGCGGGACGGGAGGAGACCCGTTCCGCAGCCATAGGAAATGACATGACCCCGCTCGCGGCCGTTGCGGTCCCGGTGCCGCCACTGCCCGGTGGCCCTACGGCGCGGCGCCGCCACCACCCGGTGGCCCTACCGGGTGGTGTGGGCGCCGCCGTTGACGTGGATGGTCTGGCCGGTGATGTGGCGGGCGCCGGGGGAGGCGAGGAAGTACGCGGTCTGCGTGATGTCGTCGACATGGCCCGGCCGCTTGTTGTGGGTCTCCTGGACGAGGGCGTCGCGGCGTTCGTCGGTCAGGCCGCCCTGGAAGAAGTCAGTACCCGCGATATAGCCGGCGGAGATGACGTTGGTGGTGATGCCGTGCGGGCCGAGTTCGGCGGAGAGCGCGGCGTTCCAGGCGGCGAGGGCCGCCTTGGCCGCCCCGTACGAGCCGCCCCGGCGCTCGGCGCCGATCGAGCCGATGCTGATCACCGAGCTGCCGGGGGCAAGGAGGTCCCGGACCGCGGTGGTGGTCAGGACCGCACCGAGCAGGTTCTGGGCGAGGTTGGCCTGCCATTCGGCGGCCACCACCTCCAGGGGCGACCGTTCGCCGGGGCTTCCGGCCCCGGCGAGGCCGCCGGCCGCGTTGACGAGGACGTCGAGGGAGCTCAGACGTCGGCTGAGGGCCTCGACCTGGGAGGGGTCGGTCGCGTCGCAGACGACGCCGTGGACGCCGAGCTCCTTGGCGGTTCGCTCGACCGTGTCGGCATGGCGTCCGGTGATGAAGACCTCGGCCCGGTCGGCGGCGAACCGCGCTGCGATGGCACGACCGATGCCGCTGGTGGCTCCGGTGACGAGGGCGATGCGGGTCACTGGTCCCTACCTTCTTGATCGGGCTGAGCGAGCCATTCGTAGGGTTGGCTCACCCAGGGGCGCTGGGTGTGGCTATCACTGGTCTGCCGCTCGTGGCTCGGGAGGATTGGCCGCCCGGCGCCCCACGACGACTCGGCCGCCAATTGGGAAATGCGACAAGATCGCTTTGTAGGGACTCGTCGGCGAGGTCGTCTGTGGGACACGGCACGACGACGATCAGGAGAGCGATGCACCCCCGCGTATGGGCCGGAATCGACGCCGGCAAGGCCCACCACCACTGTGTGGCAATCGACTCCGAGGGGAACAAACTCCTCTCCCGCCGCGTGGCCAACGACGAGCCGGAACTCCTCCAACTCCTGGCCGATGTCCTTGCGCTGGGCCATGAGGTGGTCTGGGCCGTCGACCTCGCCGACGGCGGCGCCGCACTGGCCATCACCACCCTGCTCGCCCATGACCAGCAGGTGCTCTACATCTCCGGTCGCACCGTCAACCGTGCCTCGGAGGCATACCGGGGCGAGAGCAAGAGCGACGCCCGCGACGCCGCGATCATCGCTGATCAGGCACGCATGCGCCGCGACCTGACCCCGATGCGATTGCCCGACAGCCTCAGCGCCGAACTGAAGCTCCTCACTGCCCGCCGCACCGATCTGGTCTGCGATCGCACCCGCACCATCAACCGGCTCCGCGCCCAGCTGAACGGCATCTTCCCCGCTCTGGAACGGGCATTGGACCTGAGCAACGCGGGCCCGCTGATCCTGCTCACCGGATACCAGACCCCGGCCTCTATCCGGCGGCTGGGCCGCACCCGCCTGGAGGCATGGCTTCGCCGTCGCAAGGTCCGCAGCGCCGGTCAGGTCGCCCGGACCGCGCTGGAGGCCGCCGAACGGCAGCACACCGCCGTGCCGGGGGAAGACGTCGCCGCCGAGCTGGTGCACACGCTCGCCCAGCAACTGACCGCTCTCAACGAGCAGATCGCCGCAGTGGACCGTCGCATCGCCGAGCGGTTCAGGGAGCACGAACTCGCCGAGGTCATCACCAGCATGCCCGGCATCGGCCCGACTCTCGGTGCGGAGTTCCTCGCTGCCACCAACGGTGACATGGAGCTCTTCGGCTCCCCGGACCGGCTTGCCGGCTTCTGCGGTCTGGCTCCCGCCTCGCGCGACTCCGGCCGCATCAGCGGCAACCTGCGCCGACCCCAGCGATACCACCGCGGCTTGCAGCGTGTCTTCTACACCTCCGCGCTGATCAGCATCCAACGCCACCCAGAGTCCAGGGCGTTCTACGACCGCAAGAGGGCCGAGGGGAAGCGCCACACGCAGGCCGTCATCGCCCTCGCGCGCAGACGTGTCAACGTCCTGTGGGCACTCCTGCGGGACAGGCGCTGCTACCAAGCGGTCCCACCCGTCGCTATGGCGGCATGAGGACCCGAACAGCTCATCGCTGACGCTTGACAACGTCATTGGGAATCCTCCTTGGCTCGCTGATCTCTGGCGACTGCTACGTTTAGATCTAAACACAGTAGGGCCGGAGGAGTACACCGTGGCCGAACCACCGTTCCGCTCCGCCGCCGGGATCGCGGCCGCGTGGCAGCGGGAGCGACCGGGCACACCGACCGAGTCGATCGAGATCGTGACGCCCATCTGGTGGCTGGCGAAGCTCTTCGCGGACGACCGCGGCCGGGCGCTGCGCGCGGCGGGCATCGACACCGCCACCCTCGATCTGCTGTCCGTCATCCGCCGCTCCGGACCGCCGTACGCCCTCAGCACCCGCGAGATCGCCGATCGGACGCTGGTGACGGCCGGGGCGATCTCGCAGCGCGTCGCCCGTGCCGAGGGGCAGGGGCTCGTTCGGCGGGCGCCGGGTACGACGGGGCGCCGGACGGTGATGGTGTCCCTGACGGACGAGGGACACGCCCTTGTCGAGCGGTCCGTGGATGTGGTGCTCGGGCGCGAGGCCGCGCTCGTCAGCGGGTTGTCCGCGGACGAGCGCGCCGCACTCGTCGCCCTTCTGGACAAGCTGCTCGCCGATGTCGGCCGACGTCAACGCGAGGGCTGACGGCCCATCGGCCCCGGCCCCGGCCCCGTCCCGGTCCCGACTCCGGCTCCGGCCCCGTCCCGGTCCCGGTCCCGCCACAGCGCCACCCCGGGCCGGCACCGGCCGCGTCAGATCACATCGGAGAGCTCCTCCATCAGCCGGCGCTTGGGCCGGGCGCCGACCATCGAGCGCACCGGTTCGCCCGCCCGGAACACCATCAGCGTCGGCATCGACAGCACCCCGTACGCCGCCGTGGTGCGCGGGTTCTGGTCCACGTCCAGCTCCACCACCTTCAACCGGTGCGCCTCCTCCCGGGCGATCTCCGCCAGCACCGGCGCGATCATCCGGCACGGCGGGCACCACGAGGCGGTGAACTCCACCAGGACCGGCACCCCGGCCGCCAGCACCTCCGCCGCGAACGTCTCGTCCGTGACCGTGGCCACTCCCCCGAGGTGTGTCCGTCCCCCGGTATGCGTCTGTGCCGTCATCTCAGTCTCCTTCTCCCGTGCAGGTCTTGATGGATGGCCGCGGCGTCAGTGCGCAGCGCGGCTCCGGAGCTCCCCCCGGCGCCGTCGCCTCCGCCTCCAGCGCCGAACGCGCCCGCTCCGCCTGGGCGAGCTGCTCCTCGACCCGGTGCCGTACGCCGGTCAGCCGCGCGATGCAGTCGTCCAGTTCGGCCAGCTTGCGCCGGTACACCTCCAGCGAGGCGGGGCAGGAGTCACCGGCCGGATGCCCGGAGCGCAGACACTCCAGGAACGGCCGGGTCTCCTCCAGACCGATGCCGAAGTCCCGCAGCATGCGGATCTCCTGGACCAGCCGCAGGTCGTCCTCGTCGTACGCCCGGTATCCATTGCCCGTGCGCCGCGCGGGCAGCAGCCCGAGCGACTCGTAGTAGCGCAGGGTGCGGGTGGTGATTCCCGCCCGTTCGGCCAGCTCTCCGATCCGCATGCCAGGACGGTAGACCTTGACCCGGGCGTCAAGGCCAGAAGTTATTTCCCACCCGGTGCCCCCGCCGTAGGGTGCGGGCATGACCGCACCGGACGCCACCGCCGAATGGGCGGACCTGCTGCCCGCCACCCGCCGTGCCCTGCTGCGACGCGTCGCCGTCGGTCAGAGCCAGGGCCGCGCCCCCTCGCTCGTGGGCGCAGTGATGAGGGAGGGACGGCTGGTGTGGTCGGGCGCGCGCAGCGGTGTGGACGGTCTCGCACCGGACGCCGGCACCCAGTACCGGATCGGCTCGCTCACCAAGGTCTTCGTGGCCGTGCTGGTGATGCGGCTGCGTGACGAGGGGCTGCTGGATCTCGCCGATCCGCTGGCCAAGCATCTGGAGGTGCCGGAGGCGGAGGGCGCGACCGTCGCCCAGCTTCTCTCCCACACCTCGGGTCTGGCCGCCGAGGCACGCGGTCCCTGGTGGGAGCGGACGCCGGGCACCCTGCGGCCCGAGACGGCGGACATCTTCGGCGACCGCCCGCTGGTCCACCCCGCCGGTCGCCGCCACCACTACTCCAACCCCGGTTTCGCGCTGCTCGGAGCGCTCGTCGAGCGGCTGCGCGGGGCGCCCTGGGGCGAGGTGCTGCGCGACGAGGTGCTGGAGCCGCTGGGGATGGCGCGTACGTCGCTGGAGCCGCGTTCCCCGTACGCCGGGGGCTGGGCCGTGCACCCCTGGGCGGATGTGCTGCTGCCCGAACCGGCCGAGGACACCGGGCGGATGGCCCCGGCCGGGCAGCTGTGGTCCACCGCCGCGGATCTGGCCCGCTTCGCCGCCTTCCTCCTCGACGGGGACGACCGGGTGCTCGGTGCCGGGACGCTGACCGAGATGCGGACGCCCGCCGTCGCGCCCGACAGCCGGGACTGGGACGGCGGTTACGGCCTCGGAGTGCAGCTCGCCCGGCGCGGCGGGCGGTTCCTGTACGGCCACGGCGGCTCCATGCCGGGCTTCCTGGCGACCCTGTGGGTGAGCGCGGAGGACCGGCTCGCCGGGATCGCGCTGGCCAACGCGACCGCCGGGCCCGCCGTCGGCGCCGTCGCCGCCGATCTGATCCGGATCGTGGCGGAGCACGAGCCCCGGATCCCCGAGCCCTGGCGGCCGCTGCCGGAGGCGGATCCGGCGCTGCTGGCGCTCACCGGGCCCTGGTACTGGGGTGCCACCCCCTATGTGCTGCGGCTGCGCGGCGACCGCGCGCTGGAGCTGTCCCCGGTCGGCGGGAAGGGCCGCGGGTCGCACTTCCGCGCCGAACCGGATGGCACCTGGACCGGACTCGACGGCTACTACGCGGGGGAGACGCTGCGCGTGGTGGCGGGAGAGGACGGCGGCCCGGCCCATCTCGACCTCGGCACCTTCGTGTTCACGCGGGAGCCGTACGCCCCGGACGGCGCGGTGCCCGGCGGTGTCGACCCGGACGGCTGGCGCACCCTCTGACCACGCTCCCCGCCCCAACTCAGCAGCCTGACCCTGCCGGTGGTACGCACGGCGGAGGGCTGGGTGGGCCGCGCGCCGCGCCGCAGGCTGGTTCCCCGACGGTGCCGCCTGGCCCGCCTCCCCCTCCCCTCGAAGGATCCGCCGTGCGCTTCTCCCCGCTCCGCCTCAGTACGTCCCTGCTCGCCCTCTCCGCCGTCGTGGCCGCCTCCGGCGTGGCCACCGCCCGGCCCGGCGGCCCAGCCGCCGACCGCGAGCGGCCGCGCACCGGCTGGTCGGCCGGATGGGCCGCCCCCGTCCAGCGCCCCAGCGCGGGCTTCGAACCCAACTGGGCCGAGACCGGTTTCGCCGACCAGACCGTGCGCCAGGTGGTCCGGGTCACCGACGGCGGTACCGCGGCCCGCATCAGGCTCTCCAACCGCTACGGCACCGCACCGCTGCGGATCGCGGGCGCGACCATCGCCCGCTCCGCGCACGGCGCCTCCGTCCGCACCGCGACCCTGCGCGGGCTCACCTTCGGCCACCGGCGTGCGGTGGAGATCCCGGCGGGCGGTGAGACGGTGAGCGACGCGGCGCCGCTGCGGCTGGCGCCGTTCGAGTCGGTCACGGTGACGCTGTACTTCCGGCGTCCGACCGGTCCGGCCACGTTCCACGCGCAGGCGTACGCCGGCAGCTACCGCGCCGACGGGGACCACCGCGACGACCGCACCGGAGCGGCCTTCACCGAGCGGACCCACTCCTGGTACTACCTGTCGGACGTCGAAGTAACCGGCGGCCGGGGCGCCGGGGAGAGGAACGGGGCGGCCCGCCGCGACACCGTGGTGGCCTTCGGCGACTCGATCACCGACGGCTTCGGTTCCGGCCATGACACCAACCACCGCTGGCCGGACCGGCTGGCCGAGCGCCTCGCCGCCGCGGGCACCCCGCGGCCCGTCCTCAACTCCGGTATCGGCGGCAATCTGCTGCGGCACGACTCGCGCTGGTACGGGGAGCGCGCGGGCGCCCGCTTCCAGCGCGATGTGCTGGACAAATCGGGCGTACGATCGGTGATCGTCCTCGAAGGGCTCAACGACATCGGCTTCAGCGAGGTGGACCTCCCCACCTACAAGCCGAACCCGCAGATCTCGGCGGACGAGGTGATCGCCTCGTACCGGGAGCTGATCGAGCGGGCCCACGCCCGCGGCATCAAGGTCATCGGTGGCACGATCCTGCCGTTCAAGGGCGCCGAGTACCACACCGCGCGCTCCGAGGCGAAGCGCGCGGCGATCAACGAGTGGATCCGCACCTCCGGCGCGTTCGACGCGGTCGTGGACTTCGCCGAGGTCATGGCCTCGCCGTCGGATCCGCTGGCGCTCGACCCGGCGTACGACTCGGGGGACGCCAAGCACCCCAACGACGCGGGCTACCGGCGGATGGCCGAGGCCGTCGACCTCGCCGCGCTCTGAACCCCCCCGAGCGCCGCTTACGACAGCGGCAGCTTGAAGCCGACGTGGCTGGCCTCGAAGCCGAGCCGCTCGTAGAAGCGGTGGGCGTCGATACGGGTGGCGTCCGAGGTGAGCTGCACCAGGACGCAGTCCTCGCGACGCGACTCCGCCACGGCCCACTCGATCAGCCGGGTGCCCAGGCCGCTGCCGCGCTCGTCGGCGTGGATCCGGACCGCTTCGATGATCGAGCGGGTGGCGCCGCGCCGCGACAGCCCGGGGATCACGGTCAGCTGGAGGGTGCCGACGGTCCGGCCGTCCCGGACCGCGACGACCAGCCGCTGGTTCGGATCCCGGTCCAGCCGCTCGAAGGCGGCGCGGTAGGGCGCGGGGTCGTCGGGTGACTCGCGCCGGGCGCCGAGCGGATCGTCGGCCAGCATCGCCACGATGTCGGGTATGTCCTCGGCGGTCGCGCGCCGGATCTCGAAGTCGCTCACGACCGTGAGCCTACGGCCCTGTCCCGCGCGGTCCTCTTCCGCGCGGTCCTCTTCCGCGCGGTCACCTTCCGCGCGGTCACCTTCCGCACCGGCCTCCGGCAGCCCGCCCGCCAGGACAGCAGCCCTAGGACGGAGCCGGGGTCCACAGCCCTTCGACGGCGGCGACCAGCGGTGCGAGTTCGGGGCGCCGGGCGGCGTCCTCGAGCGCCTCGCGGAGCGCGGTGTCGTTCGTCGGGCGCGCCTCGTCCAGCAGCTTCAGCCCCTCGGGACTGACGTTGGTGTAGATCCCGCGGCGGTCGGTCGGGCAGATGTAGCGGGAGAGCAGCCCGCGGTCCTCCAGCCGGGTCACCAGGCGGGTGGTGGCGCTCTGGCTGAGCACGACGGAGTCGGCGACCTGCTTCATCTGGAGATGGCCGCCCTCGCCGTCGTGCTGGCCGCTGAGCACGTTGAGCACGGAGAACTCGCGGACGCTCAGGCCGTGCCGGGCCTGGAGGGCGCGCTCGATATGCGCCTCGATCCGGCCGTGCAGGGAGGACAGGGCGCACCAGCCCTGGGCGAGGGCCTGCCCGGTGGCCGGGGTGGCGGTGGACGCCGGGGCGGTGGTGCCGTGCGGATCGTCCGGCATGGAACCCCTCTTTCGCTGGCTCGATGGCCCCGCTGGGCCGGTGGCTCGAGGGTGAGCCGGCTTCCAGGATAAGCCAGCGCTGAAAATGACCGCGTTTGCAATTATTGCCCGGCTACGGGGCGCTGCCGGACCGCACGCTCAGCGCCGGGCGGTGCGCAGCCGCCGTCCCCGCGCGGTGAGGCCCCACGGCTTGACCACCGAGATCGCGGTGAGGAAGACATAGACGCTCAGGCTCACGGACGGCGCCACGACCAGATCCGTGGCACCCCCGACCTCCCGGCCCGCCGCGACATCGGCCACGGCGGCGTTGATGCCCGGGCGCAGGGCGAAGGCGGTGGCACCGGTGGTCGCCAGCGTCAGCCAGAACTTGATCCAGACCCAGCGGTACCGGGCCAGCCCCCAGGGCGTGCCCAGGGACAGGACCACTCCGCTGACCAGGGCCAGCAGGCTGATGGGGATGAGGAGCCAGTCGCCGAGGACGTTCATCGACCGGTACGCCGCCCCGGCGGACTCGGCCGATCCGGCCGTGGCGCCGGTGATGCCCAGGGCCAGCAGCCCCAAGGACAGTCCCAGCCAGCCGACGGAGACCACAACATGGACGACGAGGAGGGTTCGGCGGACGGGGCGCTTGAGCTGCTGCATGCCCTCACGGTCGCGCGGCGCGGCGGATACGGCGTCTGACGGCGGGAGTATCCCCGGGTACTCCCGGCGGCGGTCCCGCGGCATCTGCCCCTACCCTCTGCTCCCATGACCAGACTGCATCTGTTCGATCTGGACGGGACGCTGATCCACGGTTCGGCCGCCGCCATCGAGATCTCCCGCCAGCTCGGTCTGGAGCGGGAGATCGGCGAGTTGGAACGGGCCTTCGCGGAGGGGCGGCTGAGCACCGCGCAGTTCGCGGAGCGGGCCGTCGCGCTGTGGGCGGAGCTGACGGAGGAGCAGGTGACGGCGGCCTTCGAGGGGGCGCCGTGGCTGACCGGGATACGTGAGGTGTGGGCGGACATCCGGGCGCGCGGCGAGCGGTGTGCGGTGATCTCGCTCTCGCCCGGCTTCTTCGTGGAACGGCTGCTGGAGTGGGGTGCGGACGCCACGCACGGTTCGGCGTGGCCGTCGGTGCCGTTCCGGGAGCCACTGGACCCGGCGGGCATCCTCACTCCGGCCGCGAAGGTGCGCATCGCGGATGAACTGTGCGCGAAGTTCCGATTGACCAGGGCCGACTGTGTGGCCTACGGCGATTCGATGTCGGACGCCGAGCTGTTCACCGTGGTTCCGCACTCGGTCGCGGTGAACGCCGACCATCATGTGAGCGATATCGCATCGTGCGCGTATACCGGACGTGATCTCTGGGGTGCTTACGAATTGACAGACAACCGACGGTAACTACAGGTATTACGTGAGTTGGCAGGTGTAATGGAGGCCCTACGTGGAGGGCTTGTGCATTTATCGCCGCCCGGTAGGGTCGAGTCCGGTTCCGCGCAGGACGCTGCGGCAGGACCGGCCGCAACCGGGCAACCCAGGCCAACCAGCCTAACGGGAACACAGTCCCTGTTTACTGGACTTCGGGCATGTTGCCGGTGTCGGGAACACGCGTGGCAAGCTGCTTGGACAGAGAGTTATGGAGCGGGACGTCAGGATCAATCTCACGTGAACCAGCGCGCCAGAGCGGTGAATTGCGGGCACTTTCCGTCTGCGGGAGTGCGAAGACCGACAGAAAGATGTTCGAGGCGAGGCAACCATGGACGCTCCGACCACCACGTCGTCGGCCGGTAACGACGGTTCCGGCGGAAACAGTGGCGAATGGGGTTGGTTCACCCCGAGCAGGAAGCCGGCCGAGGACCAGCCCCGCACCCCGGGCCGCGGCGCTCCGGACCAGGGCACACCGTCCCGGCCCGCTCCGGACCGGGAGGCCGAGGAGCGCCCGCCACGGCGGCCGGTGAGCCCGATACGCCCGGTCGGCACGGGGCCCGGACGCCGCCCCCAGCCCCCGGCGCCCCCCGCGGCCCCTTCCGCCCCGCCCGCCGAGCCCGGTCCGCCCGCCGACGCGGTCCCCGCGGCCCCGGCCGCCACTCGGCGCGAGGAGCACCAGCGCCCCGACGAGACGGCCGCCCCAGAGAACGTCCGCCCGGCCCCCGGCTCCGCCTTCACCGCGCCCGAGGGCGCCTCTCCCGACGCGATCCTGCTGCGCCGCACGATGGCCGAGATCGAGCCGGTGAGCGAGAAGGTCACCGCCTACTTCTACGCGCTGCTCTTCGTCCAGCACCCGGAGCTGCGGCCGCTGTTCCCCGCCGCCATGGACGCCCAGCGCGACCGGCTCTTCAGGGCCCTGCTGACCTCCGCCCAGCTCGTCGACGACGCCGATGTGCTCTCCGAGTACCTCGCCGGACTCGGCCGCGGACACCGTAAGTACGGCACCCAGCCCGAGCACTACCCGGCGGTCGGCGAGTGCCTGATCGGTGCGCTCACCCGCTACGCGGTGAATTCCTGGAGCGCGGAGACCGAGGCGGCGTGGGTGCGCGCCTACACCGCGATCTCCCAGATCATGATCGACGCGGCGGCGGAGGACGAGCGGAAGGCGCCGCCGTGGTGGGAGGCCGAAGTGGTCGACCATGAGCGGCGCACCTCCGACATCGCCGTGCTGACCGTCCGGCCGGACCAGCCGTACCCCTTTCTCGCGGGCCAGTACACCTCGGTGGAGACGCCGTGGTGGCCGCGGGTGTGGCGGCACTACTCGTTCGCCGCCGCGCCGCGCTCCGACGGACTGCTCTCCTTCCACATCAAGGCGGTTCCGGCCGGGTGGGTGTCGTCCGCGCTGGTGAACCGGGCCCGCCCCGGCGATGTGATCCGGCTCGGCCCGCCCACCGGGTCGATGACGGTGGACCACACCAGCGACAACGGGCTGCTCTGCCTCGGTGGCGGCACCGGGATCGCGCCGATCAAGGCGATGGTCGAGGACGTCGCCGAGCACGGCCGCCAGCGGACGGTCGAGGTCTTCTACGGCGCCCGCAACGATCGCGATCTCTACGACATCGACACCATGCTGCGGCTGTCGCAGACGCACCCCTGGCTCTCGGTCCGCCCGGTCGTCTCCGACGGACCGACCAACGGACTCAGCGGCAGACTCCCGGACGCCGTGCGGCAGTACGGCCCGTGGGGCGCGTTCGACGCGTATCTCTCCGGGCCGCCCGGGATGATCCGCAGCGGTGTCGACGCGTTGCGGGGCGTCGGCATCCCGCCCCACCGGATACGACACGACTCGCTCGAGGAACTGGTGGCGGCGGGAGGTTAGGAATCGGGCGGGACGGGCGGAACGGGCCGGAACGACGGCCGGGAACCCCACCAGCCAGATACCGGCAGCCGGCACTCAACGGTCAGGAATCCAAGGGTCAAGCGACGATCAACGGCGATCGGGAACGGGGACGAGGAACGGTGGACAGCGAGGAGCGCCCAGGCCGCACCGGACGTCCGGGCAGCGACGGTGAACACCTGTTGCAGGCGCGTCTGGGCACGGCCGACCGCGCCGACCGCTTCTACGACGAGCAGGTGCTCGACCACCTCAACGTCCGGATGCGGGAGTTCATCGGCCGTCAGGAGATGTTCTTCCTGGCCACCGCCGACCGGCACGGGGAGTGCGACAGCACCTTCCGGGCCGGGCCGCCCGGGTTCCTGCGGGTGATCGACGAGCGCACCGTGGCCTACCCCGAATACCGGGGGAACGGGGTGCTCGCCAGCCTCGGCAACATCGAGGAGAACCCGCACCTCGGCATCCTCATGATCGACTTCCTCCGGGACCGGATCGGCCTCCACGTCAACGGCCGGGCCCGGGTGGTGCGGGACACCGAGATGCGCGCGGACCACCCCGACCTGCCGGTCGACCCGGTGCCGGGGCGGCGGGCCGTGGTGTGGGTCGAGGTGACGGTGGAGGAGGCGTACATCCACTGCGCCAAGCACATCCCCCACCTCCAGAAGGTGCCCGCCCAGCGGCGCGGCGGCATCCGCGACCAAGGCCGCGACCCGGGCCGGGACCGGGACGGGGACCAGGGTGCCGACCCCGGTCAGGAGCGGGCCTGGGGCACGGATGACGTCAAACGCAAGGGCGGCGACTTCTTCGGTGCCGCGGCGGAGGCGCGCGAGGGACGCCGCAGCCCGGTGTCCTGGCCGGTCCGGCAGCGGGCGGCGGCGGACGGAGCTCCGGAGCCGTCGCGCCCCGAGGCATGGCGCGAGGAGGCCGAGCGGGTGCTCGCGGAGGCGCAGCAGCGGGCGGCGCACGCGGGCGGCCAGCAGCCGTTCGGCGGGTGGTTCCGCTAGCGGCAGGGGCGGCCGCGGGCGTACGGACTCAGCCGAGGTCGTCGGCGAGCAGTGCCAGCACCCCTTCGATGTTGGCGTCGAGATAGGCGCGCAGCGACGGCGGCACCACCTCGACCGAGGCGATGCCGTCGCGGGTGAAGGGGATGCGCACCACCTCGTACTCCCCGCGGGGCTCGTCCACTTCCGGGCCGTGCCGCCGCGACAGGTCCATCGAGGCCAGCCGGCAGACGAAGAAGTGCTGCACCTTCACGCCCTCCGGGCCCTCCTCGCCCTCACCGGGGTAGGGGACGGTGTCGACGAACGCGGGCACCACATCCGTCACCTTCGCGCCCAGCTCCTCGTCCACCTCGCGGTGCAGGGCGTCGACGACGGTGGTGTCCTCGGGCTCCACACCGCCGCCGGGAGTGATCCAGTACGGCGCCCGACCGGGCTTGGTCCGCTTGATCAGAACCATTCGGGGGTCGATGTCGCCGTCGAGGAGGATGGCACGGGCGGTGCGCTTGACCACGGGTCGTTCGGTCATGCAGGACATCTGCCGCAGCTGTCCTTCGATGAAACCAGGTACTCACCAGTCGACAGCGGAGCGCAGCAGCCACTCGTACGCCTTGGCGATGTGCGGCAGCGCGAGCGCCCCGGTCCGTACCGCCAGGAAATAGGTGCGCAGCGGGGGCACCGGCGGGTTGAGCAGCGCCACGACCTCACCGGTGTCCAGCGCGTCCATGCACAGATAGCGGGGCAGGACGCCGAGCCCGGCGCCGCGCGCGACACAGGTGAGCACGGCCCGCAGATCGGGTGCGATGATCGTGCCGGAGGTGACCGGCCGGGTGTCGAAGACGGTCGACCAGTAGCGGGTGACCAGGGGCAGGCTCTCGTGCACCTCGACCACCGGCAGCGCCTCCAGCGCACCGGCGCCCTTGACCTGGATCACGGCGGGACCGCCGAGCCGGGCGGCCCAGCGCGGGGACGCGATCAGCACATGCTCCTCGTCGCACAGCGGCGCGGCCTCCAGCAGCCGCCCGCGCGGCCGGGAGGTGGCGATGGCCAGATCGTGGTGGCCGGCGCTGAGCCCCTCGAACAACTCCTCGGTGCTGCCGAAGGCACACCGCACGGCGAGCCCCTGGGCGACGAGCGCGGTGAGCGCGGGCAGGGCGCGCAGCGCGGTGAACTCCGGTGGTCCCGCGAGGTGCAGGGTGCGCAGGGGAGAGGTGTCGTCGAGGCCCGCCTCGGTGATCTCCAGGAGCGCGTCGAGATGCGGGGCGACCTTGTGGGCCAGCTCGTCGCCGACGGTGGTGGGGACGACGCCGCGCGCGGTACGCAGGAAGAGCGGGCGGCCGAGCTGTCTCTCCAGGGTGCGGATCTGGCCGGTGACGGCGGGCTGGGAGAGCCCGAGCAGTCCGGCGGCACGGGTGAACGACCCGGCCCGGTGCACCATGACGAATGTGCGTAAGAGGGCCAGATCCATGCGTTCCCCTCGCCTCGACGCACCTCCGCCGTATGACAACTATAAATATGCCGATAGGTCCATGTCGCTACTGTGATTGGACACTGACGCTGAGTCAACTAGCCTTAATCGAGCGGTTCTCCATGCGGAGCACCGGGGCGTCTCAAGCCACGAGGGGGGAGGCTTGAGACGCCCGCACAGGCGTACCCATCGTCTTTCAGCCACTCACCGGGGTGCGGGCCCCGTCGAGCGCGCGCAGCACATCGGTGATCAGATCGGCCGGGTCCTCCACGCCCACCGAGAAGCGGATGAAGCCCTCCGGAACCGCGTCGCCGCCCCACCGCCCCCGTCGCTCCGCCGTGGAGCGCACCCCGCCGAAGCTGGTCGCGTCGTCCACCAGCCGCAGCCCGGACAGAAAGCGCTCCGCGTGCGCCTTGTCCGGGAGGGAGAAGGAGACCACACAGCCGAAGCGCCCGCCGCGCATCTGCGCCGCCGCCACCCGGTGCGCCGGGTCGTCCGGCAGTCCGGGGTGGCGCAGTCCGGTGATCTCGGGGCGGCCGCCCAGCGCCTCGGCGAGGGCGAGGGCCGTCGCGGCCTGCCGGTCCACCCGCAGCTGGAGGGTGGCCAGCGAGCGGTGCGCGAGCCATGCCTCCATGGGGCCCGGGATCGCGCCGACCGTCTTGCGCCACGCGCGCACCGAGGCGGCGATCTCCGGGTCGCGGCAGGTGACGTAGCCGAGCAGCACATCGCCGTGACCGGTGAGTGCCTTGGTGCCGCTGGCGACGGAGAAGTCCGCGCCGAGCTCCAGGGGGCGCTGGCCGAGCGGGGTGGCGAGGGTGTTGTCGACGGCCACCAGCGCGCCGTGCGCATGGGCGGCGTCGGCGAGGCGGCGGATGTCGCAGACGTCCAGGCCCGGGTTGGACGGGGTCTCCAGCCACAGCAGCTTCACGCTGTCGTCCAGGGCGGCCAGCTGGGCGTCGTTCCCGGTGGGCGCGGTGCGCACCGCGATGCCGTAGCCCTCCAGTCGCTCGATGAGCGCGGGCAGCAGCTGATAACCGTCGGACGGCAGGACGGCCGTGTCGCCCTGGCGCAGCCGGGACAGCAGGACGGCCGAGATCGCGCCCATGCCGGAGGCGAAGGCGACCGACTCGGCTCCGGAGCCCGGGGACTCCAGCTCGGTGATCGCCCCCTCCAGCGCGGTCCAGGTGGGGTTGGCGTCCCGGCCGTAGGTGTACGGGCCGGTGGCGTCGCCGGGCAGGTGGTAGTGGGCCGCGAAGACCGGGCCCGGCAGCGCCGGCTCGTACGCCTCGGCCTCGGGCAGCCCGGCGCGTACGGCGCGGGTGCCGTCGCTGGTCATACGGTCTCCTTCCCGGCGGCGGGCTCGGCGCCCGGCCCGCCGGTCGTGTTCGGCTCGGCGGCTGTCTCCGTGGCTGCCTGCGCGGCACTCTCCGCGGTGGTCTCCGCGGCGGCGAGGGCCTCGGTGACCGCCTCCAGCAGTCCGCCGCTCGCGGCCTCGACCATTTCCATGCACTCCTCGAAGTCGTCCGTCCCGCCGAAGTAGGGGTCCGGTACATCGAGCCCGCCCGGGGCCTCCGGATCCGCGTCCGGGTCGTAGCCGCGCAGCAGCCGCACCTTGGCGGCGTCGCGCGGGGTCGGGGCCAGGGCGCGCAGCTCATGCAGGTGGCCGTTGTCCAGGGCGATCACCAGGTCGAGGCGGTGGAACCACTCGGCCCGGAACTGCCGCGCGATGTGATCCTGCTCATACCCGTGGGCGGTGAGTGCCGCGACGGTGCGGTGGTCGGCCCCGTCGCCCTCGTGCCAAGCGCCGGTGCCGGCGCTGTCCACCTCGACCCGGCCGTCGAGCCCGGCCTCCCGGGCATGGGCGCGGAAGACGGATTCGGCCATCGGCGAGCGGCATATGTTGCCGGTGCAGACAAAGCAGACACGATAGGGCGGCGCAACTCTCATGCCTCCCATCATCCTCGGCCGTGATCAGTCGTCGTCGGGCAGCACCATGTGGAGCGCCCAGGCGACTATGGAAATGATCAGGCCACCGAGTACGGCGGTGCCGAAGCCTTCGACATGGAAGGTCAGATCCAGTTTTCCGGCCACCCAGGAGGTCAGCAGCAGCATCAGGGCGTTGATCACCAGGGTGATCAGCCCGAGGGTCAGGATGAACAGCGGGAACGCCAGCACCTTGACGATCGGCTTCACCACCACGTTCACCACGCCGAACACCAGGGCGACGAGGATGAGCGTGATCGTCTTGCGGCCGGTGTTGTCACCGGTGAGCGTGATGTCCTTGAGCAGCCAGATGGCGACGCCGAGGGCACCGGCGTTCGCGAGTGTCTTGACGAGAAAATTCTTCATGGTTGAGATCGTCGCAGACAGGCCCCGCAACAGTCAGGGGCCCGGCAGGCAGGGGTGGAGAGACAGATGAAGGCGTTCCGGCTGGATGAGCTGGAGGCGGAGCGGGCCGCGAACGACGGTGCGTATCTGCAGTTCCTGCGGGAGCGGAACATGTCCGTGGGGCTGTACGCGCTGGAAGCGGGCCAGAGCGATCCGCAGTCGCCGCACGCCCAGGACGAGGTCTACCTCGTGCTGAGCGGCCGGGCGTCGATCACGGTGGGGATGGAGACGACCCAGGTGGCGCGCGGCAGCGTGGTCTATGTACCGGCGGGGGTGGCCCACAAGTTCCACCACATCACCGAGGACCTGCGGGTCATGGTGGTGTTCTCTCCGCCTGAGAGCTGAGGCGCGGGCCCGGGGTCCCGTAGGGGTCTGCTCAGGGGAGGACGGGGGACGCGGACGCTCCGCGGGCTTCCGTCCCGCCCTAGCATCGAGGACAGGGCAAACCCGGCCGACGGCGACCGGACCGAGGACCGGCCGGGCTCATGAGGAAAGCAGGGATCAGCGTGACCACGAAGGGCGTATTCCAGGGCTTGCCGTGGTGGGTGACCTGGATCGCGATACCGGTTCTCGTCCTGGCCGTGTTCGGCGGCCTGATCATCACCGTGGTCGGTTTCGTCGTCGAGCTCGTCTTCAAGCTGCTGCTGCTGGTGGCGCTGGTCGCCGGTCTGATCTACCTGGTGCGGAAGTTCAGCTCCTCCTCGTCCTCCCGCGGCGACTGGTGAGCCGCCGCGGGTGAGTTCGCGCGGGTACGCCGCGCGAGGGACACCGCGGGGCGGACACCGGCCACGTGGCACCCCTCCCGTTAGAGTGCGAGTCCTCGGCGTTCTTCACTCGGCGTCTGCCTCGCAACACACCCCGGGGGTGCCTGTTGACGACAGCGAACATCGATACGGCCGGTGAGCCGGCCCCGAACTCCCGCGCTCCGGCCCGGTGTCGCCCGGACCGGCGTGACAAGCGCGATCGCCCGCCCGCGCCGCTCCGGCGGACCGCCTCCGCGGGTCCGCGCTCTTCCTCCGCCATGGCAACACTGGCCATTTCCGTTCCCTCACATGAGGCAAACCGACTCCGCCCCGCAATCGAGTCGCTACGCTCCAGAGTCGGCCAAGCCTTCAACTCCCTGCCGATCGGCTCACACCTGGCCACTCGCAAACAACTCGGGGCGGCGAACGATGCGTGACATGCGTGACACAGTCCAGGCGGAAGTGACGATGACCTTCCTGGTCTCGCAGGACCTCTCCTTCCGGATCCCGGTGGAGCTGTCCTATGACAGCGGCGATCCGTACGCGGTGGAGATCACCTTCCATCTGCCCGGTGACGCCCCTGTGAGCTGGGCGTTCGCCCGTGAACTGCTGCTGGACGGGCTGAGCGGACCCACCGGCGAGGGCGATGTGCGGATCGCGCCCGCCGCGCCCGAGGGCCTCTCGGACGTCTTCATCCGACTCCAAGTGGGCAGTGAGCGGGCCCTGTTCCGGGCCGGAGCCGCTCCGCTGGTGGCCTTCCTGGACCGTACGGACCGGCTGGTCCCGTTCGGCGAGGAGCCCAAGGCCTGCGATCCGGTCGGTGACCTCGACGCGGAGCTGGACCGCATCCTCGCCGAGGACCGGTACGCGGGATAGCGGGGCGGCGGCCCGGTGCGCCCCGTAGGTTCGGATACGCCAGATATGCCCGTTTGGTAGGGGGAGTTCCTGTGCCCCGAGGCTCAACGCGTCCGCGCCCGGCGGCGCTTTCCGCGCCCGCCCCGGCCGCCGCGCGGCCCCGGCTGGCCCGGCACCTCCGCCCGGTCCGCCCCGGTCGCCCGGTCCGCCCGGCCCGCGAGACCTCCGCGCGGCGCCGAGCCCAGCGGTGTGCGGTCCGCGGAGACCACGAGCACGGCCAGCGCCGTGGTCACCGGCACCGAGGCGACGAGCCCGATGCTGCCCACGAGCGTCCGTACGATCTCCTCCGCGACGATCTCGCTCGTCGCCACCGTCCCCACACCGCTGTCCGCGATCGAGAACAGCAGCAGCAGCGGAAGCGACGCGCCCGCGTAGGCCAGCACCAGCGTGTTGACGACGGACGCGATGTGGTCCCGCCCGATACGCATCGCCGCCGCGTAGAGCTTCCGCCGGCCGGCCGTGGGGTCCGCGTCCCTCAGCTCCCACACCGCCGAGGTCTGGGTGACCGTCACATCGTCCAGCACCCCGAGCGAGCCGATGATGACGCCCGCCAGCAGCAGTCCCCTTATCTCGATGTCCGGATAGAGGCCGTGCACCAGACCGGTCTGGTCGTCGGTGTTGCCGGTCAGACTCGCCCAGCCGATGAACACCGAACCCAGCACGCCGATCAGCAGCAGGGAGACCAGGGTGCCGAGGACGGCCACGGATGTCCGGGCCGTCAGCCCGTGGCACATATACAGCGCGAGCAGCATGATCGCGCTGCCCCCGATGACCGCGACCACCAGCGGATTGGAGCCCTGGAGGATCGCCGGGAGGATGAACAGCGTCAGCACTCCGAAGCTGATGGCCAGCGCCACCAGCGCGAAGACCCCGCGCAGCCGTCCGACCGCCACCACGGCGAGGGCGAAGAGCCCGGCGAGCAGTGCCATCGGCATCGACCGGTCGACGTCGGAGACGGAGTACTGGAGGTTCTTTGGCGCCTTGGGCGCGTACGCCAGCTTCAGTTCCTGTCCGGCGCTGAGCTTCCGTGAGGCGTTGGGCTGGATGATTTCGGGGAATTGGCGGCCTTTGTCCTTGCCCGAGGTGACCTCGACGGTGGCCCTCTCACAGCGGCCCTTCCCGCCTCCCGCGCCGCCGCCGCTCCCGTTCCGCGCCGCGCCGCCCTGCCCCGGTTCGCTGGGCTGCTGCGGCTGGGCGCCCACGTCCGCGCAGTTGACCTCCTCGACCTTCACCACCCGTCCGGAGACGGTCTGTTGATCGAAGCCGAGTCCGCTGCGCTGCGCCGCCGAGTGGTCGGGAGTGCCGCCCGGCCAGAGCACGATCAGCCCGGCGGTCACGGCCACGGCGAAGGGGATGAGCACCGCCGCGATGACCTTGCGGAGGCGGGCGGAGACGGGGGTGGCCGGGCCGTGGCCGTGCCCATGACCGTGGCCGTGGCCAGTGCCGTGTGCATGGCCGTGGCTGTCGTGACGGCTGTCGTGACGGCCGTCGTCGTGGTGCTCGTGGGCGGGCGGCGGTCCGGGCGTGCTGTCCCGTCCGGCCGGGGGGTGCTGAGGCGTGGAGGTCACGCCTGCATCATCGCAAGTCGCCGGGAGAGGAACGGCCCCCCTGTTCAGTTCCGCCGGAGAACCGTTAGCGTGGGGGCACCTTTGCAAACGCGGGAGCTCGGAGCACCGGGCTGAGAGGGCGCTGACGCGACAGCTGCGCCGACCGCTGAACCTGTTACCGGGTAATGCCGGCGTAGGGAGTGGGTCTCATGACTCAGCAGGATGCACGCATGCGCGAGAACGCCACCGACATCGGGTGGCACAAGGGATATGTCACGGGTTCCCGCCCGGACATCCAGGTCCCGGTCCGCCGGGTGCACCTCACCAATGGCCGCGATGTGACGCTCTACGACACCTCCGGCCCGTACACCGACCCCCAGATCGACACCGACGTCCGCCGCGGGCTGGCCCCGCTGCGGCAGAACTGGATCGTCGCCCGCGGCGACACCGAGGAGTACCCGGGACGTCCGGTCCGCCCCGAGGACGACGGGCTCAAACACACCTCGCCCCGGGGCGGGTTGCGCAATCTCGACGCGGTCTTCCCCGGCCGTCCGCGCCAGCCGCGCCGCGGCCGGGACGGTGCCCCGGTCACCCAACTCGCCTACGCCCGGCGGGGCGAGATCACGGCCGAGATGGAATACGTGGCGGTGCGCGAGAACGTCTCCCCCGAGGTGGTCCGGGAGGAGATCGCGGCGGGCCGGGCCGTCCTGCCCGCCAACGTCAACCACCCGGAGATCGAGCCGATGATCATCGGTAAGCGATTCCTGGTGAAGGTCAACGCCAACATCGGCAACTCCGCCGTCACCTCCTCCATCGAGGAGGAGGTCGAGAAGATGACCTGGGCGACCCGCTGGGGCGCCGACACGGTCATGGACCTGTCCACCGGCCGCAATATCCACACCACCCGTGAGTGGGTGCTGCGCAACTCCCCCGTCCCCATCGGCACCGTGCCGCTCTACCAGGCCCTGGAGAAGGTCGACGGCAAGGCCGAGGAGCTGACCTGGGAGATCTACAAGGACACGGTCATCGAGCAGGCCGAGCAGGGCGTCGACTACATGACGGTGCACGCGGGCGTCCGGCTGCCCTACGTACCGCTGACCGCCCGCCGCAAGACCGGCATCGTCTCGCGCGGCGGCTCGATCATGGCGGCGTGGTGTCTGGCCCACCACAAGGAGAGCTTCCTCTACACGCACTTCGAGGAGCTCTGCGAGATCCTCGCGGCCTATGACGTCACCTACTCGCTGGGCGACGGACTGCGTCCGGGGTCGATCGCGGACGCCAACGACGAGGCGCAGTTCGCCGAGTTGCGCACCCTCGGTGAGCTCAACCGGATCGCCAAGGAGCACGGCGTCCAGACCATGATCGAAGGCCCGGGCCATGTCCCGATGCACAAGATCAAGGAGAATGTCGACCTCCAGCAGGAGATCTGCGAGGAGGCGCCCTTCTACACCCTGGGCCCGCTCACCACGGACATCGCCCCCGCCTACGACCACATCACCTCGGGCATCGGCGCGGCGATGATCGCCTGGTGGGGCACGGCGATGCTCTGCTACGTCACCCCCAAGGAGCATCTGGGCCTGCCGGACCGCGACGACGTCAAGACCGGCGTGATCACCTACAAGATCGCCGCGCACGCCGCCGATCTGGCCAAGGGCCACCCGGGCGCCCAGGAGTGGGACGACGCACTGTCCGACGCACGGTTCGAGTTCCGCTGGGAGGACCAGTTCAACCTGGCCCTCGACCCGGACACCGCGCGCTCCTTCCACGACGAGACGCTCCCGGCCGAACCCGCGAAAACGGCCCACTTCTGCTCGATGTGCGGACCGAAGTTCTGCTCGATGAAGATCAGCAGGGACATCTCCGAGCGCTTCGGGACGGACGGCGGCTCCAGCGAGGAGATCGAGGCGGGGATGCTCCAGAAGTCCCGTGAGTTCGCCGAAGCGGGCAACCGCGTCTATCTGCCGATCGCGGACTGACCCCGGCGGCCCCGCCGAGCGGCCCCGATCAGGGCCGGGGCCGCTCGGCGGTGGGCTTCCGGGTCAGGAGGGTGCGGCGGGGGCCGTGCCGAAGGGGATGTCGAGGGCGTAGCGCCAGTAGCCGTCGGGGCCGCGGCGGGCGACATCGGTCGCGGTGCCCTCGATACGGACCTCGCTGCCGTCGGCCGCGGTGCCCTCCACGGTCCAGTCCATGATCAGGAGGGCGAGGTCGCCGACGGTGTAGGTGTGGCGGGGGGTGACCCGGATCGGCACCCGCAGCCGCAGGAACTCCTCGCTGGCGCGCAGCCGTTCGGCCCCGGTGAGCATACGGCCCGGCTCGGGGACAAAACCCGCGTCCGGTTCGTAGACCTGGTCGAGGGCCTCGGGGTCGAAGGTGTTGAAGGCTTCGGCGAAGGCATGGGGATGACCGGCGGCCTCGGTCGCCAGCCGCACACGGGGGGAATGTGTCATATGGTCAGCCTAGCCGCCGCCGACGTGGGTCACCAAGGAGAAAGCCATTCCGCCGACGGGTACGACGGCGACGACGGCGACGACGGCGACGACGGGGACGACTGGGACGGCGACCTGGTGCCGAGCTCGTCCGGCCGCACCCGCCGGCCCGAGCCGGACTGCCCGGTCGAGGCCGCGCTCGCGGCGATTTCGGGGCGCTGGACGACCCTGCTGCTCCGCGAGCTGATGGGCGGGCCGCGCGGCTTCACCGAGCTGCGGGCCCTGCTGCCGGAGCTGTCCGCCAAGGTGCTCAGCGACCGACTCCGCGCCCTGCGGGAACGCGGTCTGGTGGCGGTGGAGCGACAGCGCGGCTTCCCGGTGCGCACCCGCTGGGCGCTGACCGAGGCGGGCCGGGCGCTGCGCCCCCTGCTGATCGAGCTGTACGCCACGGGGGAGACCCTGCTGCGGCTGGCCTCCGCCGCCGCACCGCCGCCGTCCGGTCCTCCGCCGGTCAGGCGGTCGCCAGCCGGTTGACCACCGCCTCGGCCACCGCCCGTGCGCTGCCCGGGTTCTGACCGGTGATCAGCCGTTCGTCCTCGACCACATAGGTGTCGAACGGCTCCGCGGCCGTGCTGTAGTCGGCGCCGAGCTTCTTCAACTCCTCCTGGAGGCTGTACGGGACGGCGTCGGCCCGCTGCGCCAGCTCCTCCTCCGGCCAGGAGAAGCCGGTCACCCGCCGTCCCTTGACCAGGGGTTCCCCATCGCTCAGCACCACATTGAGCAGCCCGGTCGCACCGTGGCAGACGGTCGAGACCACCCGGCCGGTCTCGTAGAACCGCGCCATCAGGTCCTCCAGGTCCTGGCTCTGCGGGAAGTCGAACATGACCCCGTGGCCGCCGGTGAGGTAGATGGCGTCGTAGTCCTCCAGGTCCACCTGGGAGATCTTCTTGGTGTCCTCGAGCTGATCCATGTACGCCCGGTCCGCATAGTGCTTGCCGGTGCCCAGTTCGTTCAGCGCCTCATGGGAAAGGCTCTCCGGGTCGATCGGAACCTTCCCGCCGGACGGGCTCGCGATGTCCATGCTGTAGCCGCCCCGCTCGGCGACGTCCCAGAAATGGGTCAGCTCCCCGAGCCACAGCCCCGTCCGCATCCCGGTCTTCTCGTATTCGTCGACATTGGTGACGACGACCAGGATCTTCTTCGTCGCAGGCATCCCATCGCCCCTCTTGCCGATGTCATCGATCGAGGTGCACCTTTTGGTCAATTCGAGCCTAGACCGGGCGGATTCGGGCGGCAACGCGGCCGGGTGGCCGGTGCGGTGGGACGGGGTCATGCTGGAACCGTGTCCGCATCCGGCCCGCCCCCTCAGCCGGGCCGGAGCCCGCCCGAGGGGGCCAGGGCCATCGGAGGGCCTTGGAAGTGAGGTCCGTCGAGCCCGCCTAGTCGGGCTGGTGCTCCGGGCCGCCGTAGTCCGGGCTGCTGTAGTCCGGGCTGCTGTAGCGCGGGCGGGCCTTGGGCCCCTCGTCGTCCGTACTGAAACCGGGGCGGCTGTACCCCAGGTGCGGGGTCCGGCCGACCGCCTCCGACCTGCTGGGGACGTAGGCCCCGGAGGCCGGTGCGGGGGCCGACGGATTCGCCAGCGCCTCGCTCAGGAACGGCAGCACACCACGCTCCATCAGGGCCCGTCGCCACACCTCCTTCGCCCGGTCCATCTCCTCCATCTGCTCACTGCGCGCCCCGCCCCTTATCGCGCTGGAGCCGTTGCGCAGCGCGGTCAGCAGCAGACCGACGGCGGCGATCAGCATGGCCGCCGCGGCGAGCGCGGCGAAGAACCAGCCCGCGGTGACCATGGGGTGGGCGATGGAGGGTTCGGGGTCCAGCACGCTCAGCACATAGCCGACGAGCAGAAAGATGATCGCGGCCGTCCCGGCGAGCACCGGGGCCAGCACGGCGAGCATGGCCACCAGCCCCGCCCCCGCGGCGTCCTGCACGGCCCCGGCGAGGCCCACCGGACCCTCCTCATCCGCCGCCGTCCCCACTCCTCCGGAAAGCGGAAGGGGCGGGGCGGGCTCGCGCAGCCGGGCGCGCGCCTCCACGAAGTCCTGGTACTCCGGCGCGGCGCACGCCGCGATGGCGGTCGAGGCGCTGAGCGCCATCGTGCGCAGCTGGTCGGCGGTCAGCCGTCCCGTGCCGGTGAGGTCCGGATGAAGGTCCGCGGTACGCAGCGCCTCGTCGAGAACGCGCTCGAACTCCGGGCGGTCCTCGGTCAGCAGGTGCGGAGCGCTTGTCATGGTGCATCCCCCGATACTCCGTAAGGCCTTGAAGCCCGGCTTTCACCGGGCAGTCGGGCGGAAACGGAGGAGAGCCTGCGACGGATAAGCCGATGGTAGAGCCGATCCGGCGCGGGGTGACAGCAAGTTTCGCGAATTGCTCCCGCGCCGGTGAAACTCTCTACCTGCCCACGAAAGCGTTCGCTGAACCCTCAGTCGTCCAGCGGAAGTTGCACAACCAGCAGTTTTCCGGCCATTGTGACGCCGCCGTCCATGGCCACGGCGAGCTGGTCGGCATAGACGTGCGGCCCTTCGACGACGGGTGCGCCGCCGTCCTCGTCGTCCTCCGAGCCGACCTCGCCGAGCAGATACGGAATCGGACTGTGGCCGTGGACGATGCGCTGCCCGCCGTAGGCGTCGAGCAGTTCGCGGACGGCCGTCGGACCGGCGTCCTCGTCCCGGAACGCGAACCGCTTGGTGAACTTGCGGAACAGGTCCCAGCACTCGTCGGCGTCACTGCGCTGGAGCGTCTCGGTCACGGTGTCGTTGACCGCCTCGATCGAGTCGCCGTACTCCAGATAGGCGGTGGTGTCGGAGTGGACGAGCAGATGGCCGTCCTCCTCGGCCATCGCGTCCAGCCGGGACATCCACTGGAGGTGGTGGTCCTCCAGCCGCTCCATGTCGCTGCGCTGGCCGCCGTTGAGCAGCCAGGCGGCCTGGAAGGAGGCGGTGCCCGCACCGGAGTTGACGGGGGTGTCCCCGAACCGTTTGGCCCCGATCAGCAGCAGCTCGTGATTGCCCATCAGCGCCTTGCAGTAGCCCCCGGCGGCGGCGGCCTCGGCGGAGAGCTGCATGACGAGGTCGATGACCCCGATGCCGTCCGGGCCGCGGTCGGTGAAGTCACCGAGGAACCACAGCCGGGTGTTGCCCGCGGACCAGTTGCCCTTGGCGTCGATCAGGCCCTCGGCGGCGAGTGCCTCGCGCAGCTCGTCGTAGTAGCCGTGGACATCGCCCACGACGTACAGCGGGCCGGGCCCCCCGCCCTCGGCGAGCGGCCCCTCCTCGGGCTCGGGCACCGGGGTGAACGCCACGGTCGGACGGTCCTGCGGGGGGACCAGCGGGGTGTCCGGGACGGTGTGGCCCGGGCCCATGACGGGCAGCCGCTCGGTCGGCGTGTACTCGCGCGGCGGCGCCTGGGCGGGCGGCGTGGGCGGAGTGGGCGCGGGCGCCGGGGAGACGGGCGCGGAGGGTGCCCCGGGCGCCGGTGACGCGCTCCGCGGCACGCGCGCCTGCGCCACGGGCACCGATGGCGGGGACGCGGGCGGCGATGGCACGGGCGCCTGGGCCCCGGGCGTGGACGTCCCGTACGCGGGCACGGGCGGGATCGCCGCCGTGGTCCCTGCCGTGGCTTCCAGACCGGCCCCCTGAGTCATCGACCCCTCCACCATCGCGCCGCCGTGCCACCTTGTGGACCTTGCCTGGTCGACGGCGGTCCGCGGTGTCGTCCGCCCATCATAGGAATGACCGTGAGGGCTTGTGACGCACCAGGGGGCTGTCAATCGGTGCTCGATCCTGCTTGGACGGACTTTTATCCCGGATTGGCCCGGTAGGGGAAGTCCATCGGCCCCAGGTCCTGCTCGGGTCATCCTTGAGTCGCTCTCAGGTCAGCCTCCGGCGCGGCTGCGCGGTGCGCTGACCGTCGTACGCGGGGGACGGCGCTGTGACGACCTCCGCACCATCAATTCCGTGGGTATGACCTGTTCCAGGGGGTGGTCGGTGCCGACCCCCTCGATGGCGTCGATCAGCAACTGTACGGCCGCGGTGCCGATCCGGCGCGGTTTGAGTGAGAGGGTCGTGACGGGCGGCTCGGTGGTCCGGTAGACCGCCGATTCACTGCAGCACACCAGCAGCAGGTCCTCGGGGACGCGGAGTCCGTAGCGGCGGGCGGCGGCGAGCAGATCGGTGCCGTTGGGGTCGAAGAGGCCGTAGACCGCGTCGGGACGGTCGGGGCGGGCGAGCAGCCGGTCGGCGGCCACGGCCCCGGCACAGGGGTCGTGCGCGGGGTACTCCTCGTAGACCGGGTCCTGTCCCACGCGCTCGCACCAGTCCAGGTAGGCGGTGGTGGAGAGCCGGGTGTAGGTGTCGGTGGAGGTCCCGGTGAGCAGCCCGATCCGGCGCGCCCCGGCCTCCGCGAGATGGTCGAGCAGGCCGAGTACGGCGGCCTCGTGATCGTTGTCGACCCAGGCGGTGACGGGGAGGGTGCCGGCCGGGCGGCCGTCGCTGACCACGGGGATGCCCTGGCGGAGCAGCTCGGTGACGACGGGATCGTGGTCGGAGGGGTCGATCACCACCGTGCCGTCGAGGGCCACGTTGGACCACACGTCGTGACGGGAGGTGGCGGGGAGGATGACAAGGGCGTAGCCGCGGGCGAGCGCGGCGGAGGTGGCGGCCCGTGCCATCTCGGCGAAGTAGGCGAATTCGGTGAAGGTGAAAGGTTCATCCCCGTACGTGGTCACGGTCAGGCCGATGAGGCCGGACTTGCCCGTGCGGAGGGTGCGGGCCGCGGCGGACGGGCGGTAGCCCAGCCGCTCGGCGACCTCGCGGACATGGCGGCGGGTGGCGTCCGGGAGCCGGCCCTTGCCGTTGAGCGCGTCGGAGACGGTCGTGATGGAGACCCCGGCGGCGGCGGCCACGTCCCGGATGCCCGCCCGCCCTAACCGGCGGCCGGTCGACCGGCTCACCTGGTGCTTCCCTGCTGCTGTCATGGCCAGCCGATAGTAGGGCGCGCGCGGGGAGTCTGCGCGAATTCGCCATCGGTATTCGGAAGGCACGTTTCTGCATGAGCGCTTTCCTCAATCCCCTTGGAAGTGAAGCCAGTTGGGGGATTCGGAGGAGTTCTAATCGCCTCTGGCATATCCACGCCTGCTGATTGGTCCATGTCTCGAAGAGGTCTCAACTCACCTTCACGGGTGACGCGCGCCACGGCGCTCGCCACCGGCGCGCATGAAAAAGCGGGGCGCTCCCCCCGTTAGATACGCGGGCTCGGGCGGCGGGTACGCGGGCCGTTCCGGCGGGTACGCGAGACGGGGGAATCCTCATAAGGTGTGCAGTATTGCTGTGTGCCCGCTGCGCACGGGACACGACGGGATGGGTCGAGGAGGACTGTCGGTGACCGAGAAGAGCCCCAAGCTGCGCGCCGCGCTGGATGACGTTCCGACGTACAAGCCCGGTAAGCCGGCCGCCGCGGGCGGCCCGCTCGCCTTCAAGCTGTCCTCCAACGAGAACCCCTATCCGCCGCTGGCCGGGGTGCTGGAGTCCGCGGCCAACGCCGCCGCCTCCTTCAACCGCTACCCCGACCTGGCGTGCACCGCTCTGATGGCCGAGTTGGCGAGCCGCTTCGACGTACCGCTGGACCATCTGGCCACCGGGACCGGCTCGGTCGGTGTGGCGCAGCAGCTGGTCCAGTCCACGGCCGGACCGGGCGACGAGGTGATCTACGCCTGGCGGTCCTTCGAGGCATATCCGATCATCACGCAGATCGCGGGGGCGACCTCGGTGCGGGTTCCGCTGACCGATGCCGAGGAGCACGATCTGGACGCGATGGCGGACGCGATCACCGACCGCACCCGGCTGATTTTCGTCTGTAACCCCAACAACCCGACCAGCACGGTGGTGCGCCGGGCCGAGCTGGAGCGCTTCCTGGACCGGGTGCCGTCCGATGTGCTCGTGGTGCTGGACGAGGCGTACATCGAGTTCATCCGGGACGACCGGGTGCCCAACGGCATCGAGCTCTACCGGGACCGGCCCAATGTGTGCGTACTGCGCACCTTCTCCAAGGCGTACGGGCTGGCCGGGCTGCGGGTGGGCTTCGCGATCGCCCATGAGCCGGTCGCGGCGGCGCTGCGCAAGACGGCGGTGCCCTTCGGCGTCAGCCAGCTCGCCCAGGACGCGGCGGTGGCCTCGCTGCACAGCGAGGACGCGCTGCGCGAGCGGGTGGAGGCGCTGGTGGCCGAGCGGACGCGGGTGCGGGAGGGGCTGATCGGTCAGGGCTGGACGGTGCCGGACTCGCAGGCGAACTTCGTCTGGCTGCGGCTGGGGGAGCGTACGGCCGACTTCGCGGCGGCGTGCGAGACGGCGGGTGTGGTGGTGCGGCCGTTCCCGGGTGAGGGGATGCGGGCGACCATCGGCGAGCGGGAGGCCAACGACATCTTCCTGAAGGTCGCCGAGCGGTTCCGCAAGGAGCTCTGAGCCCGGGCGCCCGGCCCCGGCGCTGTCAAGGGGCTCGTCGGCCCCTTCTCGAAGCGCAAAGGATACCCATACGTACCCCCTTCGCCCCCTACCACCCCCAGGTGGGAGGGGGCGAAGACATGTGCGATGATTGCTTGTGAATGTGAATACGTTCACAAGCTCCCCAGGGGGCACAGGCAAGACCGTAAGGAGAGATCCACGTGAATCTGGCTCTGGCGCCGGAGTCGCTCGCGCGATGGCAGTTCGGCATCACCACCGTCTACCATTTCCTCTTCGTCCCGCTGACGATCTCTCTCGCCGCGATCACCGCCGGTCTGGAAACCGCCTGGGTCCGTACGGGTAAGGAGAAGTACTTCCACGCCACCAAGTTCTGGGGCAAGCTCTTCCTGATCAACATCGCGATGGGGGTCGTCACCGGCATCGTGCAGGAGTTCCAGTTCGGGATGAACTGGTCGGACTACTCCCGCTTCGTCGGTGATGTCTTCGGTGCCCCGCTGGCGATGGAGGCGCTGCTCGCCTTCTTCTTCGAGTCCACCTTCATCGGGCTGTGGATCTTCGGCTGGGACAAACTGCCGAAGAAGATCCACTGCGCCTGCATCTGGATCGTCTCGCTCGGCACCGTGCTGTCCTCGTACTTCATCCTGGCCGCCAACTCCTGGATGCAGCATCCGACCGGCTACACGACCGACAAGGCCACCGGGAAGGCCCAGCTCACCGACATCTGGGCGGTGCTGACCCAGAACACCACCCTGGTCGTGGTCTTCCACACGCTCACCGCGGCCTTCCTCACCGGCGGTGCCTTCGTCGTCGGTATCGCCTCCTTCCATCTGTGGCGGGCCAAGCGCGCGACGCAGCGCGGTGCGGAGCTGAGCGAGAAGCGGACCAAGCAGATCGGCGCCATGCGGAGCTCGCTGCGGGTGGGTCTGGTGGTGGCCGTCATCGCGGGGCTCGGCACGGCGATCAGCGGTGATCAGCTCGGCAAGGTGATGTTCGAGCAGCAGCCGATGAAGATGGCCGCGGCCGAGGCGCTGTGGGAGACCCAGGCGCCCGCCCCGTTCTCGGTCTTCGCCGTCGGCGACGTCGGCAAGGGCCACAACAGTGTGGAGCTGGAGGTCCCCGCGGCGCTCTCCTTCCTCGCCCACAGCAACTTCACCGACGCCGTGCCCGGGATCAACGACATCGCGCAGAAGGAGGCCGCCGCCTACGGCGGGGAGCCCGAGGACTACATCCCCAGCATCTTCATGACCTTCTGGGGCTTCCGGCTGATGATCGGCTTCGGGATGACCTCGTTCGCCGCCGGGCTGATCGGGCTGTGGACGACGCGCCGGAAGCGATGGCTGGACCCCGCCTTCCGCACCGGTGAGTACGAGGTCCCGCGGCTGATGCTCACCAAGAAGCGCGAGATGAGCCCGTTGCTCACCACCTGGTCCTGGCGGATCGGCATCCTCACCATGGGCTTTCCGCTGATCGCCAACTCCTTCGGCTGGATCTTCACCGAGATGGGCCGCCAGCCCTGGGCGGTCTACGGCCTGATGAAGACCGCCGACGCGGTCTCCCCCGGGGTCAGCCGGACCGAGGTGCTGATCTCGCTGGGTGTCTTCACACTGCTCTACGGCGTGCTCGCGGTGGTCGAGATACGGCTGCTGGCCAAGTACGCCAAGGCCGGACCGGACACCGACGAGAAGCCGCCCGCGAAGGACCCCGAGCTCCGGCTGCCCTCCGGCGGTCCGGGCGGCGGGGCGGCCGACGCCGAGGCCGACAAGCCGCTGACCTTCGCGTACTGACGGACCGAGCGGAAGAGAGCTGAGAGAGCCATGTCACCGGACCTGCACACCATCTGGTTTGTGCTGATCGCCTTCCTCTGGACGGGCTACTTCTTCCTCGAGGGCTTCGACTTCGGCATCGGCGTGCTGACCAAACTGCTGGCGCGTGACCGCACCGAGCGCCGCGTGCTGATCAACACCATCGGCCCGGTCTGGGACGGCAACGAGGTGTGGCTGATCACCGCGGGCGGGGCGACCTTCGCCGCCTTCCCCGACTGGTACGCCACGCTCTTCAGCGGCTTCTATCTGCCGCTGCTGGCCGTCCTGGTCTGTCTGATCCTGCGCGGTGTCGCCTTCGAGTACCGGCACAAGCGGCCCGAGGAGCGCTGGCAGCGCACCTGGGAGAACGCGATCTTCTGGTGCTCGCTGCTGCCCGCGTTCCTCTGGGGCGCCATCTTCGCCAATCTGGTGCGCGGGGTGCCGATCGGCTCGGACAAGAACTACACCGGCGGGCTGTCGGATCTGATCTCCCCGTACGCCGTGCTCGGCGGGGTGGTGACCCTGGTGCTCTTCACCTTCCACGGCGCCGTCTTCGCCGCGCTCAAGACGGCCGGTGACATCCGGGGGAGGGCGCGGCGCTCGGCGGCCTGGCTCGGGTTGGCCACCGTCGGTGTGGCCGTGCCGTTCCTGCTCTGGACCCAGCACCACAGCGGCAACGGGCGCAGCCTGGTGGCCGTGGTGATCGCGGTCCTGGCGCTGACCGTGGCGCTGATCATGAACCAACGGGGGCGTGAGGGCTGGGCGTTCGCCCTGTCCGGGGTGGCCGTCGCGGCGACGGTCGCCATGCTCTTCCTCGCGCTCTTCCCGGACGTCATGCCGTCCTCGCTCGATCCGCGCTGGAGTCTGACGGCGGCGAACGCGGCCTCCAGCCCCTACACGTTGAAGATCATGACGTGGGTCGCCGTCATCATGACGCCGCTGATCATGGCGTACCAGGCATGGACGTACTGGGTGTTCCGCAAGCGCATCGGCACTCAGCACATCCCCGAGCCGAGCGCTCACTGAGTCGCGGGAAGGCGTGTTTCACGTGAAACCGATCGACCCCCGGCTGCTGCGGTACGCCCGGGCCACCCGGTTCTTCCTGGCCGCGTCCGTGGCGCTGGGCCTGGCCGGGGCGGGTCTGGTCATCGCCCAGGCGGTGCTGATCGCCGAGGTGGTGGTCGGTGCCTTCCAGCACGGCGACGGCGTGGACGCGCTGACGCGTCCGCTGATCCTGCTGGCCCTGGTCGCCGTCGGCCGGGCGGTCGTCTCCTGGCTCACCGAACTGACCGCCCACCGGGCGAGTGCGGCGGTCAAGTCGGAGCTGCGGCTGCGACTGCTGGAGCGGGCGGTCCGGCTGGGGCCGGGCTGGCTGGACTCACGACGGACCGGTGAGCTGACCACCCTGGCCACCCGCGGGATCGACGCGCTCGACGACTACTTCGCGCGCTATCTCCCGCAGGTGGGCCTCGCGGTGGTGGTGCCGGTGGCGGTGCTCGCCCGTATCGTCACCGCCGACTGGCTCTCCGCTCTGGTCATCGTGGTCACCCTGCCGCTGATCCCGCTCTTCATGGTGCTCATCGGCTGGGCCACCCAGGAGCGGATGGACCGTCAGTGGCGGCTGCTGTCCCGGCTCTCCGGGCACTTTCTCGACGTGGTGGCCGGACTGCCGACGCTCAAGGTCTTCGGGCGTGCCAAGGCCCAGGCCGAGTCGATTCGCGCGATCACGGCCGACTACCGGCGGGCCACCCTGAGGACCCTGCGGCTGGCCTTCCTCTCCTCCTTCGCCCTGGAGTTGCTCTCCACCGTCTCGGTCGCGCTGGTCGCGGTCGGCATCGGGATGCGGCTCGTACACGGGGAGTTGGATCTGTACACCGGGCTGGTGGTGCTGGTGCTGGCGCCCGAGGCGTATCTGCCGCTGCGGCAGGTGGGCGCGCAGTACCACGCGGCCGCCGAGGGGCTGTCGGCGGCGGACGAGGTGTTCGCGGTACTGGAGCGCGAGCCGTCGGCCGGGGGGACGGCGAGCGCCCCCGGCGCCCGGGGGTCCGTGCTCGCCGTCGACGGGCTGATGGTCCGTCACCCCGGGCGCGCTGAACCCTCCCTGGCCCCGACGTCGTTCGAGATCCGGCCCGGTGAGACGGTGGCCGTGGTCGGCCCCAGCGGCGCCGGGAAGACGACCCTGCTGAACGCCGTGCTCGGTTTCGCGGAGCCGTCCGCGGGCCGGATTCTGCTCGGAGGACAGGACCTGGCGTCGCTCGATCCGGAGAGCTGGCGGCGGCAGATCGCCTGGGTGCCCCAGCGTCCGTATCTCTTCGCCGGGACGATCGCCGAGAACGTCCGGCTGGCCCGGCCGGACGCCGATGACGAGGCCGTACGGGCCGCGCTGCGGGACGCGGGCGCGCTCGGGTTCGTCTCCGCGCTGTCGGAGGGGACCGCGACCCGCCTCGGCGAACTGGGCGCGGGCCTGTCCGCGGGGCAGCGGCAGCGGATCGCGCTGGCGCGAGCGTTCCTGGCCGACCGGCCGGTGCTGCTGCTGGACGAGCCGACGGCGAACCTGGACGGTGAGACCGAGGCGGCGGTCGTCGAGGCGGTCCGGCGGCTGGCCGTCGGCCGCACGGTGCTGATGGTGGTCCACCGTCCGGCGCTGCTGCCGCTGGCCGACCGGGTGCTGTGTCTTCCGGGTGGCGGTGGTGGTGCCGGTGGCGGTGGTCGCGGCGCGGACGCCGTGCGGGCGGATGTACGGACCCGTGTCGAGGCGCACGCGGTGGCGGGTGCGGGCGGCCCGGCGGCCGTCACCGAGCTTGCCGTCACGACCGGCGCGGGACCGGAGCCGTCGCAAGGGGCACACCGGAGCGATGCGGTGCCCGCGCTGCCGAACGGCACCGGGGCCGCCGAGCCGCACGATCCGGCGGCGGGCGGCACCGGCAGAGGCGCGCTCGCGCGGGTGCGGGCCACCGCACGCGGCCGGCGGGGCCGGTTCGCTCTCGCGCTGCTGCTCGGCAGCCTGGCCCTGGCCAGTGCGGTGGGGCTGATGGCCGTCTCCGGCTGGCTGATCTCGCGCGCCGCCCAGCAGCCGCCCGTGCTCTATCTGATGGTGGCGGTGACCGCGACCCGGACCTTCGGGATCGCCCGCGCCGTCTTCCGCTACGCCGAGCGCCTGGTCTCGCATGACGCCGTACTGCGGGTGCTGGCCGATCTGCGGGGCGCCGTCTACCGCCGGCTGGAGCGGCTGGCGCCCGCCGGACTCGGCCGGGCCCGGCGCGGCGATCTGCTCTCCCGGCTGGTGGCCGACGTTGATGCCGTACAGGACTACTTCCTGCGCTGGCTGCTGCCCGTGGGCACCGCCGTGACGGTGGCCGCGGCCTCGGTCGGGTTCACCGCGTGGCTGCTGCCCGAGGCGGGGGCGGCCCTGGCGGCCGGGCTGCTGGTGGCCGGTGCCGGAGTGCCCCTGCTGTCCGGGGCGTTCGCCCGGCGGGCGGAACGGCGGCTGGCTCCGGCGCGTGGCGCGATGTCCGGCGAGGTCGTGGATCTGCTCGCCGGAACAGCGGAGTTGACGGTCGCCGGTGCGCTGCCGCGCCGCCTGGACGCGGTGCGCCGGACCGACGGGGAACTGACCCGGATCGCCCGGCGCGGAGCCGCCGCCACGGGCGTGGGTGCCGGGCTCTCGGCGCTGGCCTGCGGGCTGACCGTCGCCGCCGCGGCCTGGGCCGGGGTGGCGGCAGTGGCGGACGGACGGGTCCACGGGGTGTGGCTGGCCGCAGTTGTGCTCACCCCGCTCGCCGCCTTCGAGGCGGTCGCGGGCCTGCCGCTCGCGGTGCGGCACCGGCAGCGGACGCGGCGGGCCGCGGAGCGGGTGTACGAGGTGATGGACGTGCCGCCGCCGGTGCGGGAGCCCGGCGAGGACGCCCGGGAGGAGGCGCCCGCCGCGCCCTTCCCGCTGGTGCTGCGCGGGGTCACCGCCCGCCACCCGGGGCGGCGGGTACCCGCCCTGGACGGCTTCGACCTGGAGCTGACGCCCGGCCGCCGGGTCGCCGTCGTCGGTCCGTCCGGCGCGGGCAAGACCACCCTCGCCCAGGTGCTGCTGCGCTTCCTGGACACCGAGGGCGGTTCGTACACCCTGGCGGGCCGCGACGCCACGGCCCTGGACGGGGACGCGGTGCGGCGGCTGGTCGGGCTCTGCGCCCAGGACGCGCATGTCTTCGACAGTTCGCTGCGGGAGAACCTGAGGCTGGCCCGCCCGGGCGCGGACGAGGACGAACTGCGTGCCGCGCTGGCCGCGGCCCGGCTGCTGGAGTGGGTGGACGGACTGCCGGACGGCCTCGACACGATGGCCGGTGAGCTGGGCGCCCGGCTCTCCGGCGGCCAGCGGCAGCGGCTGGCCCTGGCCCGTGCGCTGCTGGCGGACTTCCCCGTCCTGGTGCTGGACGAGCCCGCCGAGCACCTGGATCTGCCGACGGCCGACGCGCTCACGGCCGATCTGCTTTCCGCGACCCGTGGCCGCACCACCGTGCTGATCACGCACCGGCTGGCGGGCCTGGAGGCGGTCGACGAGGTGATCGTGCTCGACGGCGGCCGCGCCGTCCAGCGCGGCACCCCCCGCGAGCTGGCCGAGGCCGACGGCCCCTTCCGCCGTCTGCGGGACCGCGAGGCCGCGGAGGCCCGGCTGTCTCCGCCGCCGACCGCGGCGGCAGCCCGGGAGCGGGTGAGCAGCGGGGTGTAACCCTGCGCCCAGTGGCCGGGCCCCCGCGGGGCGGCCCGCCCTCCGCGGGGCCCGTGGGGAGCCCGGCGGGTACGGCGGCTGACGGCCGGATCGTCGGCACTCCCCGCCGAGGCTTGGCGGGCGGCGTTCGGTGGCGGGCCGTATGTGGGCCCTTTCGGCAGGCGTCCGCGGTCGGTGGGCGGCGGATCGGGCCGGGGCCGATCACAGGGCACCGCGTCGGCCGCGCGGCGGGCCGGTGCGGTATTCACTACGCTCGATGCCATGGTGGCCGCTGCCCCTACTCCGGACCCCCTGGAGGTCGCCGCGGAGGCGACCCGCGGGTTGCGGGGGCTGTCCACCGAGCTGACCGCTCGGCTGCCGAGGCTGCTGGAGGCGATGCGCTCCATCGGCACCGGGCTGGAGCTGCGCACCGTCCTCGACCGGATCGCGGAGACCGCCGCCGAGCTGGCGGGTGCGCGCTGTGCCGTGATCGGGGTGGACGACGCCGCGGGCCAGGGGCTGGCCGGGGTGGTCAGCTACGGGGCCACCGAGGCGGACCGCGAGCGGTGCGCGGCGCTGTTCGCCGGGCTGCCGCCGGGGGCGCATCCGGCCGGGTTCCTGCTGGACCACCCGCTGCCGCATTCGTTCATCGGGGTGCCGATCAGGGTCGGGGAGGAGACCTTCGGCCATCTCTGCCTCGCCGAGAAGCGGAGCGGCGGTGAGTTCACCGTCTCGGATCTGCACATGGTCAAGGTGCTGGCGACCGAGGCCGGGATCGCCATCGGCAACACCCGTTTCCACGAGGCCAGTCGGCAGCGCGAGCGGTGGATCGAGGGCTCGGTGGCGGTCACCCACTCCCTGCTGTCCGGGGATGCCGAGAACGCCTTGGCCGTCGTGGCCGAGAAGGCCCGTCAACTCGCCCGGGCGGCGGCGGGGGTGGTGCTGCTGCCCGAGGCGTCCGGGGGCCTGCGGATCGTGGCGGCGGACACCGAGGACCCGTCGGCGCTGCTCGGCACCGTCGTACCGGCCCGCTCTCCGGCCGTACCGCGGCTGCTGGCCGGGAAGCCGGTGTTCCTCGACGACCCGGCCGCCCGACCGCGGCTGATCACCGGGGTCCTCGGCCGCTACGGGCCGAGCATGATGTTGCCGTTGAGCAGTGGGGACCGGGTGCTGGGGGTGCTGGCCACCCCGCGGGCGCCCGGCGCCCGTCCGTTCACCGCCGCCGAGCGCACCCTCGCCGGTCAGTTCGCGGCGCAGGCCGCGGTGGCGCTGGTACTCGCCGAGGCACAGCGGGACCGGGAGCGGGTCGCGGTGCTGGAGGAGCGCGACCGGATCGCGCGGGATCTGCACGACCTCGTCATCCAGCGGCTGTTCGCGACCGGGATGACGCTGGAGAGCGCACAGCGCCGGTCGGAGACGCCGGAGGTACGGGAGCAGATCGAACGGGCCGTGGTGGAGTTGGGCGCGGCCATCCAGGAGGTACGGACGGCGATCTTCACGCTGCGGCAGGGTCCGGTGCAGACGCCCGCCGGACTGCGTGCCCGGGTGCTGCGGGAGGTGGGGGCGGCCGCGGTGCCGCTGGGCTTCCAGCCGTCGCTGAGCTTCGTGGGCGCGGTGGACGCACGGGTCGGCGAACCGGCCGGGGCGAATCTGATCGCGGCGTTGCGCGAGGCGCTGTCCAACGTTGCCCGGCACGCCCGGGCGGGGCGCGTCGAGGTGGTCGTGGACGCGACCGCGCGGTTGCCGCGAGGGCGGGCGGGGGTGCGGCTGACGGTCGCGGACGACGGGGTGGGCGTTCCGGCGGGCGGACGGCGCAGCGGTCTGGCCAACCTGGTGCGCCGGGCCGAGTCGTTGGACGGGTCGAGCGGGCTGGGGCCGGGGCTCGGTGAGGGCGGTCGCGGCACGGCGGTGGTGTGGGAGGTTCCGCTCTAGCCGCTGAAGTGGTGCCGGGTACGCCCGGGGTCGCCGGCAACGGCAGTTGCTCCACCGGCGGTGTGAACGTGCCCGGCAACAACGGTCAGGCGGACGGTTCGGGCGGCGAGGCGGTGGACGGCATCGTCCAACTGCCTCCGGCGCACAACAGCGAGGCGGCGACGGCGGTCAGGGCGGCGGCGGTGGCGTGGTCACCGGTGGCCAGGGCGACGGCGGTCAGGACGGCAGCGACGGCTATCGTCTTCCGGTAAGCAGGGGCATCCCGGCCGCGGCAGTCGCGGAGGTACCCGAACCGCCCTGGGCCACAGAACCGGGGGCGGTTTCGCGTCATCGGCCCGACTGTCCGGCGAGGATCCGCTCGATCACGGCGGCGACACCGTCCTCGGTGTTGGCCCCGGTGCGGTGCGTGGTCGCGGCCAGCACATCCGGGTGGGCGTTGGCCATCGCGTACGAGGTGCCCGCCCAGGTCAGCATCTCCAGGTCGTTGGGCATATCGCCGAACGCCACGACCTCCTCGGCGGTGATACCGCGCTCGGCACAGCACAGCTCCAGGGTGCTGGCCTTGCTGACGCCGGGGCCGCTGATCTCCAGCAGGGCGGTCGGGCTGGAGCGGGTGAACGAGCCGTGCTCGCCCGCGGCCGAGCGGCCCAGCTCCAGGAAGGCGTCGGGGGCCCATTCCCGGTGGTGGGCGAGCAGCTTGATGATCGGCTGGTCGGCGTGGGCGAAGCCGTCGTCGAGCAGCTTCTCGGCCGGGGCGTGGATCGCTCCCGGGTCGAGGTGGAAGGGCGGGTACTCGGGCTCGTAGAAGATGCCCTCGGTCCGCTCGACGGCGAACGAGGTGCCCGGGGCCGCCGCGCGCAGCGCCTCGACGACGGCGAGGGCCGAGGCGGGATCCAGCGGGCGGACCTCGATCAGCCGACCGCCCTGGTGCAGATCGACCACGGCGGCGCCGTTGGCACAGATCGCCAGGCCGTGTCCGTGGACGTGGGCGCTGACGACATCCATCCAGCGGGCCGGGCGGCCGGTCACGAAGAAGACCTCGATGCCCGCCCGCTCGGCCGCGGCGAGCGCCTCGACGGTGCGGTCGGAGACCGTCTTGTCGTCCCGCAGCAGGGTGCCGTCGAGGTCGGTGGCGATCAGCCGGGGCCGGGGTGAGCCGGTGCCGGAACGGTCTGTGGCCGGGGTCCCGGGCCGCTCGGTTGCTGGAGTCACGGCAACCATCCTCCCGCATATGCCACTCATCGGTGCGCGAAGGGGCTCGGGGGCGTACGCATGCCCGGTGGCCGGGGCCCTACGCCCACCCGCCGCCGCCTCCCTCGTGATCGGTCCCTCGGCGATCGGTCCGCCGCTGTCGGCCGGACCGCTTAGGCTCGGTGCTATGCGACTGAGCACTGTCATCCTTCCCGTTCACCGCTGGTCCGAGGGCGGCCGGGAGCAGTGGCGGCGCGCCGAGGAGCTCGGCTTCCACGGCGCGTACACCTATGACCACCTCTCCTGGCGGGTGCCGTTCCGCGACGGCCCCTGGTTCGGCGCGGTGCCCACGCTGACCGCTGCCGCGGCGGCCACCTCGCGGCTGCGTCTGGGCACCCTGGTGACCTCCCCCAACTTCCGGCATCCGGTGACGCTCGCCAAGGAGTTGATCACCCTGGACGATGTGTCCGGTGGGCGGATCACGCTCGGGATCGGGGCGGGTGGCTCCGGTTTCGACGCGACGGCGCTGCGGCGTGGCGGCGAGGAGGCGTGGACCCCGCGGGAGCGGGCGGACCGGTTCGGGGAGTTCGTCGAGCTGCTGGACCGGCTGCTGACCCAGGACGCGGTCACGTACGAGGGTGAGCACTACAGCGCGCGGGAGGCGCGCAACATCCCGGGCTGTGTGCAGCGGCCCCGGCTGCCGTTCGCGGTCGCCGCCACCGGTCCGCGCGGGCTGCGGCTGGCCGCGCGGTACGGCCAGGCGTGGGTGACCACGGGCGATCCGAAGGTGTCCGCCACCGGCACCCCCGCCGATTCCGTGGAGGCCATCGCCCGCCAGGTCGAGGGGCTGGGCAAGGCATGTGCCGAGGCCGGGCGGGACGCGGGCGATCTCCGCAAGATCCTGCTCACAGGTTTCACCCCGGACGGCGCCGCCCCGCTGACCTCGGTGGACGCCTTCGTGGAGTTCGCCGGGCGGCACGCCGCGCTGGGCTTCGACGAGATCGTGCTGCACTGGCCGATCCCGGACTCGATCTTCGCGGCGGACCAGCGGGTCTTCGAGAAGATCGCCACGGAGGGCGCGGCGCAGCTCGGCACCCGGTGAGGAGCCGTCCCTGACGCGGGTACCGGCCCGTCCGACGCGGTGCGGAGCCGCACAGGCGGTAAAGACCGGCATAAGGGGCAGAATCGGGTATAGAGGTTTTCGCTGCCGCAGTCCCTGTGGAGGCACCCATGGCGCGTACCCGATACGCCCCGGACCGGGGGCTGACCACCCGCATGGTGACCACGATGTTCTTCATCGGTCTGCTCTACGTGGTCTTCGTCGGTGTGCTGCTGGCGCTGGTGCGGGGCGCCTGGCCGCTGATCCTGATCCTCGCGGGCGGGCTGTTCGTGGCGCAGTTCTGGTTCAGCGACCGGATCGCGGCCTACAGCATGGGCGCGCGGGAGGTCACTCCGGAGCAGGCGCCCGAGCTGCACGGCGCGGTGGACCGGCTGTGCGCCCTCGCCGATATGCCCAAGCCGCGGGTGGCCATCGCCGACACGGACGTGCCCAACGCCTTCGCCACCGGCCGCAACCAGCGCAACGCACTGGTGTGCGCGACGACCGGTCTGCTGCGGCGGCTGGAACCGGACGAGCTGGAGGGGGTGCTCGCCCATGAGCTGTCGCATGTGGCGCACCGCGATGTGGCGGTGATGACCATCGCCTCGTTCCTCGGGGTGCTGGCCGGGATGATGACCCGGGTCGCGCTGTGGGGCGGGCTCACCCGCGGCGGCGGCCGCGACAACAACACGGCCATCGCGGTTCTGCTCATCCCGCTGATCAGCGCCGTGGTCTACACGATCAGCTTCCTGCTGACCCGGCTGCTGTCCCGCTACCGCGAGCTGAGCGCCGACCGGGCGGCCGCCCTGCTGACCGGGCGGCCCTCGGCGCTCGCCGCCGCGCTGACCAAGGTGACGGGGCAGATGGCCCGGATCCCCACCCGCGATCTGCGCAAGGCCGAGCCGTACAACGCGTTCTGGTTCGCCCCGGCGCTCTCCGGGGGGAGCATGAGCCGGCTGCTGTCCTCGCATCCGACGCTGGAGCAGCGGCTCGACCAGCTCGGCCGGATCTCGGCGCAGCTTGGCCAGGCGGGAAGGGGCTGAGGGGCGTGGGGTTCTGGGACGCCGTCCTCGGCCGCAGCAAGCCCGTACGCCCCGATCTCGACCGGCTCTTCGGGCTGCCGGGTGCCGCGGTCACGCTGGAGGCGGGGGCGGGGTTCACCCCCACCGGACTGGGCTCGGTGTGCTTCGCGAGCGTGGAGGGCGGTGCCTTCGCGCAGCTCCGGCGCGATGTGGAGGAGCTGCTGGACGCGGATGCCGGACCCGAACGGGGCGGAGTGCCCGTGGAGTTCAGCCGGGACGGATACGGCTACACCTGGCTGCTCGCCCGACAGGGACCGGACGATGTGGCCGCCCTGGTGAACGATCTGCACGCGGTCAACACCCTGCTCCAGGACGGGGGGTTCGGCCCGCAGCTGCTGTGCTCCCTGCTCGGCTTCCGGAACGCGGCCGAGGGCCGTTCGCTGGCGCTGGTGTACCTCTACAAGCGGGGCACGTTCTACCCCTTCGCACCGCTGCCGGGCGGCGGCGAGAAGCGGGACAACGGGCTCGAACTCCAGGTGCGGGCGATGCTCGGGGACGATCTGCGGATCGAGGAGGACCTGAGCCGCTGGTTCCCGGTCTGGGGCGCGCCGGGCCTGTAGGCCACCGCCCGGCACCGCCCCGTACCACGGCACCGTCCCCTCGCCCCGCCTGCCGCCTGCCGCCTGCCGCCTGCCGCCTGCCGCCTGCCGCCTTGCGGACTCACCGCCTCACCGCCTCACCGCCTCACTTCGGCCGCCGCCCCAGCCGCGCGGCCGCGCGCAGCGCCGCCGGGGCGACCCGGGACAGCGCGGCCGCGGCCCTCGCCTCCGGCGTCACCGGTACCACCGCGGCATTGCGCAGCACGGCCCGCAGGATCGCGTCCGCGACCTTCTCCGGCGGATAGGCGCGGGGCGCCGGCAGCCGGGCGGGCCGGTCGTCCCGGGTGCGGGCATAGCCGGGGCAGATCACCGAGACGCCGATGTCGCGGTCCGCCAGCTCGGCGCGCAGGGACTCGCTCAGCCGCACCACGGCGGCCTGGGAGGCGCCGTAGGCGGACAGCGTCCGCGAGGGCCGGAAGGCGGCGGCCGACGCGGTGTTGACGATATGGCCGCCCTGGCCGCGGTCGGCCATCTGGCCGCCGAAGGCCCGGCAGCTGTGGACCACACCCCACAGATTGGTGTCCAGCACCCGGCGCCAGGCGTCCGCCGAGGTGTCCAGGAAGGACCCGGAAAGCCCCACCTCGGCATCGTTGACCAGCACATCCACCACGCCGTACTCGGCGGAGACCTTGTGGGCCAGCTTCTCCACGGCCCGCTCGTCCGCGATGTCCACGGCCTCGGCCCAGGCGTGCGGCGCCCCGGCCGACCGCGCCAGCGAGGCGGTGTGCGCCGCGTCCTCCGCGTCCTGGTCGACGGCGATCACCCGGGCCCCCGCCGCGGCGAAGGCGAGGCAGGTTGCCCGGCCGACGGCCCCCGCGGCGCCCGTGACCAGCACCAGCTGGCCGCCGAACCGCTGGGCGTACGGACCGGGCGAGGCCGCCCCGGGGCGCGGGGCGCCCTCCTCCACCGAGGTGATGAACTCGGTGATCCACGCGGTGAGCCGGTCGGGCCGGGAGCGCGGCATACCGTGGCGGGCGGCGAGGGTGCGCCGCGTCAGATCCGGTACCCAGCTCTCCAGTTCGTCGTAGAGCCGCTGGGAGAGGAAGGGGTCCTGGGTCGGCACGATCAGCTGGACCGGGGCGTGGGCATGGGCGTCCGGCCGGGGGCGGCGGAGCCGCTCGCGCACGTTGTCCCGGTAGAGCCAGGCCCCGTGGGCGGCGTCATCGGGCAGCGAGGCGGTCGGATAGCCGTCGCTCGGCACCCGCTCGGTGCGCTCCAGGATGCCCGGCCAGGACCGGCCGAGCGGACCGCGCCACAGCGCCTCCGGCAGCCGGGGCGTATGCAGCGCGCCCACGTACCAGGAGCGGGCGGACTGGCCCAGGAGCTGGGCGATACGCCGCGGGGTGGGCCGGGTCAGCCGCTTCCTGATCCAGTGGCCGAAGTGGTCCAGGCAGGGGCCCGACAGCGAGGTGAACGAGGCGATTCGCCCCTGGGCGCGCGGGACCGTGACGAACTCCCAGGACTGCACCGAGCCCCAGTCGTGCCCCACCAGATGGACCGGCCGGTCCGGGGAGACCGCGTCGGTCACGGCCAGGAAGTCATCGGTGAGCTTCTCCAGGGTGAAGCCGCCGCGCAGCGGCTCCGGGGCGGTGGAGCGGCCGCAGCCGCGCACGTCGTACAGCACGACATGGAAGCCCGCGCCGCCGGAGGCGAGGCGGGTGGCGACCTCCGCCCACACCTCCTTGCTGTCCGGATAGCCGTGCAGCAGCACCACCGTGGGCCGCGCCGGATCACCGAGCTCGGCGACGCACAGCTCCACCTCTCCCGTACGGATCGTGCGCTCGGCCGCTCCCGCGATCCCGTCCGTCACGTGTCCCTCCCCTTCCGCGCATGAATCCGGCCCATTCCGGCCCGGAAACAGCGCCTTCCCCGCATGAACCCGGCGAACCGTGCCAGGACGACCATGCTGGGCGTTCGAAATTGCCGTCAAGGGGGCCTACCGCCCCTGTGGATACCCGGGGTAACCCCCCGGAGGGTGCCGGTCCCCTACGGGCGCGTCCGACCCGAGGACTACGGAAAACCAGCCATCAGGACTGACGTCGGGTGTGGCTCAGCCCACTACCGTCGAACACGTGACTGTGATCGCCACCGAAAGCCTGAGCAAGCGGTTCCCCAGGGTCACCGCTCTCGACCGGCTCTCCGTCGACATCACACCGGGCGTCACCGGCCTGGTGGGTGCCAACGGTGCCGGTAAGTCCACCCTGATCAAGATTCTGCTCGGTCTCTCCCCCGCCAGCGAGGGCCGCGCCACCGTCCTCGGCCTCGACGTGGCCATGGACGGCGGCGCCATCCGCGAGAGCGTCGGATACATGCCCGAGCACGACTGTCTGCCGCCCGATGTCTCGGCCACCGAGTTCATCGTCCATATGGCGCGCATGTCCGGGCTGCCACCGTCCGCCGCCCGGGAGCGCACGGCCGACACCCTGCGCCATGTGGGCCTGTACGAGGAGCGGTACCGCCCCATCGGCGGCTACTCGACCGGTATGAAGCAGCGGGTCAAGCTGGCCCAGGCGCTGGTGCACGATCCGCGGCTGGTGCTGCTGGACGAGCCGACCAACGGTCTCGACCCGGTCGGCCGGGACGAGATGCTCGCCCTCATCCGCCGTGTCCACACCGACTTCGGCATTTCGGTCCTGGTCACCTCGCATCTGCTCGGTGAGCTGGAGCGCACCAGCGACCATGTGGTGGTCATCGACGGCGGCAAACTGCTCCGCTCCAGCTCCACCAGCGACTTCACCCAGGCCACGGCCTCCCTCGCGGTCGAGGTCACCGACACCGCCGAGCACCCGGACGGCACCGGTGTGCTGCGCGCCGCGCTGGACCGGGCCGGACTCACCGTCCAGACCGCCGGACGCGGCGCCGACGGGGCGCCCGCCTCCGACCATGTGCTGCTGGTCGACGTGGCCGGGGACGAGACCTACGACACGGTCCGGGACGCCATCGCCGAACTCGGTCTCGGCCTGGTCCGCATGGAACAGCGCCGCCACCGCATCGCGGAGATCTTCCGCTCCGACGACGACTTTGCCGACAGCCCCGCGGACGGCGCCCAGGGGACCCACGGGAAGGGAGGTGCCGTCGATGCCGCCTGAGACCGTGCCCCAGCAGCGCGCCGACGTCATCCACAACATCGGCTACCGGCACTACGAGGGCGCCCGTCTGGGCCGCGCCTACGCCCGCCGCTCGCTCTTCTCGCAGAGCCTGCGCGGCGCCTACGGCCTCGGCCGCTCGGCGAAGTCCAAGATCGGGCCGATGCTGATGCTCGCCGTGATGTGCCTGCCCGCCACGATCATCGTCGCGGTGGCCGTCGCCACCAAGGCGAACGACCTCCCCGTGGAGTACACCGGTTACGCGGTCATGCTCCAGGCCGTCATCGGCCTCTACACCGCCGCCCAGGCACCGCAGTCCGTCTCGCGCGATCTGCGCTTCAAGACGATCCCGCTCTACTTCTCCCGGCCCATCAAGACCGTGGACTACGTGGTGGCCAAGTTCGCCGCCCTGGCCTCCGCGCTCTTCTTCCTCACCGCGATGCCCCTGCTGATCCTCTACGTCGGGGCCCTGCTCGCCAAGCTGGACTTCGCGGACCAGACGAAGGGCTTCGCACAAGGACTGGTCTCCGTGGCTCTGCTCTCGCTCCTGTTCGCCGGTATCGGCCTGGTCATCGCCGCCATGACGCCCCGCCGCGGCTTCGGTGTCGCCGCCGTCATCGCCGTACTGACCATCTCCTACGGAGCGGTGAGCACCGTTCAGGCCATCGCCTACGACCAGGGCAACACCGGCGCGGTCAGCTGGCTCGGCCTCTTCTCGCCGATGACCCTCGTCGACGGGGTGCAGACCGCCTTCCTCGGCGCCACCTCCGCCTTCCCCGGCGAGTACGGCCCCTCCACCGGGACCGGCCTCATCTACCTCCTCGTCCTCCTCGGCCTGACCGCCGGCTCGTACGGCCTGCTGATGCGCCGCTACCGAAAGGTCGGGCTGTGACCACGATCGCCATCGACAATGTCTCCCGCTGGTTCGGGAACGTCGTGGCCGTCAACGACGTGACCATGACCATCGGCCCCGGGGTCACCGGCCTCCTCGGACCCAACGGCGCGGGCAAGTCCACCCTGATCAACATGATGGGCGGCTTCCTGGCCCCCTCCACCGGGACCGTCACCCTCGACGGCGCCCAGATCTGGCGCAATGAGCAGGCGTACCGTCACATCGGGCTCGTCCCCGAGCGGGAGGCGATGTACGACTTCCTCACCGGCCGCGAGTTCGTCATCGCCAACGCCGAGCTGCACGGACTGCCCGATCCGCGCGCCGCCGCCCGCAAGGCGCTGGACACCGTCGAGATGGACTACGCCGGGTCGCGGAAGATCTCCACCTACAGCAAGGGCATGCGCCAGCGGGTGAAGATGGCCTCCGCCCTCGTCCACGAGCCGTCGGTGCTCCTGCTCGACGAGCCGTTCAACGGGATGGACCCGCGCCAGCGCATGCATCTCATGGAGCTGCTGCGGCGGATGGGCGCCGAGGGCCGCACCGTTCTGTTCTCCTCGCACATCCTGGAGGAGGTCGAGCAACTCGCCGCCCATATCGAGGTGATCGTCGCCGGACGGCACGCCGCCTCCGGCGACTTCCGCAAGATCCGCCGGCTGATGACGGACCGTCCGCACCGCTATCTCGTACGCTCCAGCGACGACCGGGCGCTCGCGGCGGCCCTCATCGCCGATCCGTCGACCACTGGTATCCAGGTCGACGCCGGTGAGGGGGCCGACGGCGGACTGCACATCCAGGCCGTCGACTTCACCCGCTTCACCGAACTGCTGCCCCGGGTCGCCCGCGACCAGGGCATCCGGCTCCTCACGGTCTCGCCCTCCGACGAGTCCCTGGAGAGCGTCTTCTCCTACCTCGTCGCGGCCTGAAAGGAGCCCACAGCGATGTCCTCGCTCTACCACCCGACCGTCGCCCGGCTCACCTACCGAGCCCTGCTCGGTCGGCGCCGTGCGCTGATCCTGTTCTCGCTGCCCGCGCTGCTGCTGATCATCTCGGTGGCGGTACGGCTGCTCACCAGCACAGATGACAGCACGGCCGACGGCATTCTCGGCGGCTTCGCGATCGCCACCATGGTCCCGCTGATCGGCGTGATCGCCGGTACCGGTGCGATCGGCCCGGAGATCGACGACGGTTCGGTGATCTATCTGCTGGCCAAACCGGTGAAGCGGCCCACGATCATTTTCACCAAGCTGATCGTCGCCATCGGCGTCACGGCCGTCTTCTCCGCGGTCCCCACCCTGCTGGCGGGGTTCATCCTGAACGGCAACGGCCATCAGATCGCCGTCGCCTACGCCGTCGCCGCCGCCGTGGCCTCCGTCGCCTACAGCGCGATCTTCCTGCTGCTGGGCACCGTGACCCGGCACGCGGTGGTCGCGGGCCTGGTCTACGCCCTGGTGTGGGAGACGCTCTTCGGCAGCCTGGTGTCCGGGGCACGCACGCTCAGCGTCCAGCAGTGGGCGCTGGCCCTCGCCCAGAAGATCGGCGAGGGTGACCTGATCACCTCGGACGTCGGTCTGCCCGCCGCTGCGGTGTTGCTGATCGCCGTGACCGTGGCCGCGACCTGGTACGCGGGCCGCAAACTGCGCACCCTCACCCTCGCCGGTGAGGAGTGAGCCGCCGGACGCACTCCCCCCACCGGTGGCGGCGGTCGTGATCACGACCGCCGCCACCGGTGTTGACACCGGGCCTCGGTATTTCCTTGGCTCACTCCCGTGAAATCCGACCGGCTGCTCTCGATCCTGCTGCTCCTCCAGACCCGGGGCCGGGTCACCGCCGTGGAACTCGCCGAGCGGCTGGAGGTCTCGACCCGCACCATCTACCGCGATGTGGAGTCCCTGTCCGCGGCCGGGGTGCCGGTGTACGCGGAACGCGGCCGGCACGGCGGGATCACCCTGCTCCCCGGCTTCCGTACGGATGTCACCGGGCTCACCTCCGACGAGGCCCGGGCGCTGTTCGTCCTGGTCGCGCAGAGCACCCATGCCGCGCTCGGCCTCGACAGCGCCCTCGGCTCCGCCCTGCGCAAGGTGATGGCCGCGCTCCCCGCCGCCCACCGGCCCGCCGCCGAGCTCACCAGCCGCCGGATCCTGGTCGACCCCGGCCGCTGGCTGTCCCGCCCCGCGCCCGAAGCCGATCTCGAGGTGCTCCAGACCGCCGTGCTCACCGACCGCAGACTGCGCCTCCGCTACCGCCACGGCTGGGAGACCACGCTGCACGACTACACCGTCGACCCCTACGGCCTCGTCGCCAAGGCCGGGGTCTGGTACCTGGTCGCCGACCGCGACGGCGTCCCGCGGCTGTTCCGCGCCGACCGCGTCGACGCCGCGTCCCTGGTCGACGAACCGGTGCGCCGCCGCCCCGGTGCCGAACTGAAGGAGGTGTGGGAGGAGCTGCGGCGGGGGATCGAGGAGCGGCCCATGCCTCTGCGGGTACGGGCGCGGGTGCGGCGCACCGGGCTCGACCGGTTCCTGCGGATCGTCGGCTCGCTGGTGGCGCCGCCCCAGGAGACCGGGGGCGACGCGGAGTGGGCCGAGGTGGAACTCGCCTATCCGATGCTGGTCGCGACGCGTCAACTGCTCCAGTTCGGCGGGGAGGTGGAGGTGCTGGAGCCGCCCGAGGTGCGCGCCGAACTGGCCGCGGCCGCCGCCTCGGTCACCGCCTTGTACGAGTGAGGCGGACGCCGCGGCTCGCGGCTCGCCGCCCGGTGTCAGCCGTCCGCGGTCAGCTCGGCGGCCACCGTCTCGGCGAACTCCACGGCGACCGGGCTCAGCGCGTCCCACCGCCGCACCGCCCATCCGGTGGCCAGCGGCGGCAGCGAGGGAATCGGGATCAGCCGCAGTGCCGGATGCGCGACGACCGGTTCCCGCCACCCCGGCAGGGCGGGCACCACGGCGTGCCCGAGCCCCAGTTCGGCCAGCAGGATGGCGGTGTCCCAGTCGGCCACGCTGGTGGTGGAGACCGGTTCGGTGCCCTGGCGGGTGAGGTGCTCCTCCAGCCGGTGCCGGGAGACGGAGTTCTCCGGCAGCCGGATGTGCCGGATCGACGCCAGCTCCCCGGGCCCGATCTCGGACCGCTCGGCGAGCGGATCACCGGCCCGTACGGCCAGCACCCACGGCAGCTCCAGCACCGGCCGCAGCTCGATAGCGCGGGCCGGGGAGCCAATGGTGATCCAGGCCAGATCGGCGGTGCCCGCGGCCAGCGCCTCGAAGCAGCGGCGGCTGGAATTCTCCGTCTGGAACTCCAGGTTCACCCGCGGATGGCGCCGCCGGAAGGCCACCACCCCGGCCGACATGAAGTGCCGTACGGTCGTCGCCCCGGTGGTGACGCGCACCGTACCGCCGTCGCCCTGCCGCAGGTCGCGCAGCCGCCGCAGCGCGTGGTCGAGCCCGACCAGACCGTCGGCCGCCGCACGGCGCAGGATCAACCCGGCCTGAGTGGGCGCCACCCCGCGAGGACGGCGCTCCAACAGGGCGATGCCCAGCTCGCGTTCGAGCCGCTTGACGCGCTGGCTCACCGCCGACTGGGTACAGCCCAGATCACGGGCGACGGCGCTGAGGCTGCCGGAGTCGCAGACGGCCGTGAAGGCCCGGAGATCGTCCAAGGTCACCAACCCAAGCTACCGCTAAGGGGTTTGGAAGAAATCCCGAGGATTGACTAGGGGCTGGGCTCGGGACGACGATCTATGCGGCGCCCAGGGCGGCAACCCGCCCGCGGCCACGCCCGACCGGATCCGGACCGTACGGCGTGCCCGCGGGCGGGTGCCGACCCGCCAACGCCCCGGCCCGTCAAGGGACCGGGGCCGCTGCCGTTCGCTCCGCGCGGTGGCGCGCGGCGTCCCGGCCGAGCGGGCGCGCGCCGACGCCGACGCAAACGCGGCGCCCGCGGCAGCGCCAACCCCCCCCCGTAACAAGGCGAGTTGGTAGGAAGCTCTGAACCCTGAATGGTTGAACTCTGTTCATCCAGACGACCGTACAGATCTTGACGCTTGTCAGGGACCTGTCCAATTCTGAGGTTGCGCTTCCCCCATGTCGCGCCATCGCCCGGCACCCCACAGGGAGTTGATGGCACGTCAACAACAAAAGACGGAGGGAACCCCTCACATGCGTCGTCTCGCCTCGAGCCTTGCCGCCACCGCGGTCACCGCGGCCGCCACCGTCGCCCTCGCCTCCCCCGCCCAGGCCGTCCCCGCGGACAAGCCGCAGGTGCTCGCCAGCTGGACCCAGACCAGCGCCGGCAGCTACAACGCCTGGCTCGCGGCCCGCAACAACCAGGGTGCCTGGGCCGCCTACGCCTTCGACTGGTCGACCGACTACTGCAGCTCATCGCCCGACAACCCGTTCGGCTTCCCCTTCCAGACCGCCTGTGCCCGCCATGACTTCGGCTATCGCAACCACAAGGCGATGGGGATCTTCGAGGCCAACAAGGCGCGGATCGACAGCGCCTTCTACGAGGACCTCAAGCGTGTCTGCAACAACTACGGCGGCGCCACCAAGGCCGCCTGCAACAGCACCGCGTGGACGTACTACCAGGCGGTGAAGATCCTGGGCTGAGCCCAGGGCCGTACCGACGCCGGGTGGCCCACCACGGCGGGCCGCCCGGCGGTCAGCGGAATGCGGCCGGGAAGAGCCGCTCCAGGACCACGGCGATCCCATCCTCCGCGTTCGAGGCGGTGATCTCGTCGGCCACGGTCTTGACCCCCTCGTGCGCGTTGGCCATCGCGACTCCGTGCCGCGCCCATTCGAGCATCGCGATGTCGTTGGGCATATCGCCAAAGGCGATGGTGTCGGCCGCCGTCATCTTCAGCCGCCGGGCGGCCAGCGACAGTCCCGTGGCCTTCGTCAGCCCCAGCGGCAGCAGCTCCACCAGCCCGGTGCCCGCCACCGTCACCCCGACCAGACCTCCGGCGGCGATGCGGGCGGCGTCCGCGAGCGCGTCGTCGTCCAGCCGGGGGTGCTGGATGTAGAGCTTGCTGATGGGCGCGGTCCAGAACGTGTCCGGGTCGGTGACGGAGACCAGCTCCATGTCGTAGCCCATCCGGTACCCGGGGCCGAACAGCACCTCGCCGTCGAGTCCGTCACGGGCCGCGGCCACGGCCAGCGGACCGATCTCCGCCTCGATCTTCTCCAGCGCCAGCACCGCCACCTTGCGGTCCAGGGTGACGGAGGTCAGCAGCCGGTGCTCACCCGCGTGGTAGAGCTGGGCGCCCTGCGAGCACACCGCGAGCCCCTGGTAGCCGAGGTCGTCCAGTATGTGCCGGGCCACCGGGACGGTCCGCCCGGTGACGACGATGTGCGCGGCGCCCGCCGCGGTGGCCGCGGTGAGCGCGGCACGCGTACGCGCCGAGACGGTGTGCTCGGGGCCCAGCAGGGTCCCGTCGAGGTCGGTGGCGATCAGACGATAGGGCGGAGTCTCCGTAGCCTCGGTCACCGGGCGACCGGTTCCAGGACCTCGCGTCCGCCCAGGAACGGCCGCAGCACCTCGGGCACCCGCACCGAGCCGTCGGCCTGCTGGTGGTTCTCCAGAATGGCGACGATCGTCCGGGTCACCGCGCACAGCGTGCCGTTGAGCGTGGCCAGCGGACGCACCTTCTTGCCCTCGCGCATCCGGATCGACAGCCGGCGCGACTGGAACTCGGTGGTGTTGGAGGTGGAGGTCAGCTCGCGGTACTTGCCCTGGGTCGGGATCCACGCCTCGCAGTCGAACTTCCGTGTGGCCGACGAACCCAGGTCACCCGAGGCCAGATCGATCACCCGGAACGGCAGCTCCAGCGAGGTCAGCCACTGCTTCTCCCACTCCAGCAGCCGCTGGTGCTCGGCCTCGGCCTCCTCCGGGGCGGTGTAGACGAACATCTCCACCTTGTCGAACTGGTGCACCCGGAAGATGCCCCGGGTGTCCTTGCCGTACGACCCGGCCTCGCGGCGGAAGCAGGAGGAGAACCCGGCGTACCGGCGCGGCAGTTGGCCCGCGTCCAGGATCTCGTCCATGTGGTACGCGGCCAGCGGCACCTCGGAGGTGCCCACCAGATAGAGGTCGTCCTTGTCGAGGTGGTAGACGTCGTCCGCGGCCTGGCCGAGGAAGCCGGTGCCCTCCATGGCCTTCGGCTTGACCAGCGCCGGGGTGAGCACCGGGGTGAAGCCCGCCGTGGTGGCCTGCGCCATCGCCGCGTTCACCAGGGCGAACTCCAGCAGCGCGCCGACGCCCGTCAGGTAGTAGAAGCGGGAGCCGGAGACCTTGGCGCCGCGCTCGGTGTCGATCGCGCCGAGCAGCTCGCCGAGCTCCAGGTGGTCCTTGGGGGTGATGCCCTCGGCCGCGAAGTCGCGCGGGGTGCCGACCGTCTCCAGGACGCGGAAGTCGTCCTCACCGCCCACCGGGACGTCCGGGTGGACGAGGTTGCCCAGCTGGAGCAGCAGCCGCTGGGTCTCCTCGGCGGCCTCGTCCTGCTCGGCGTCGGCCGCCTTGACGGCCGCGGAGAGCTCGCCCGTCCTCTTGAGCAGCTCGGCCTTCTCGTCGCCGGTGGCCTGGGGGATGAGCTTGCCGAGCGACTTCTGCTCGGCGCGCAGCTCGTCGAAGCGGACGCTGGAGGACCTGCGCCGCTCGTCGGCGGTCAGGAGCGCGTCGACGAGGCCGACGTCCTCTCCACGAGCGCGCTGGGAGGCGCGCACACGATCGGGGTCCTCACGGAGCAGGCGAAGGTCAATCACCCCACCAGGTTACCGGTGTGACCTCGCCGCCTCGACGCGATATTCCCTTGTGTCCTTATTTGCCCCTTTTAGTGGGTGTGGGAAACCGGGGGAATTCCTGTGACGTCCATCGTCAAGGAATACGTGCGCATTCCCTGAAAAGGGGCAAAGTGGCGGGCTCAGGATGACGGCTTCCCTTGCGGGCGGGGCGAGTTGGCCATGGGTTGTCCACAGGGGGCGGGTGGGGCTCGCCGAGTTATCCACAGCCTGTGTGTGAGATCTGTGGATGTCGAGGTGATCATTTGGTCCGGCGAGTGCTCGGCGATGGATTCCCCTATCAAACCTCGTTCACACACTCTTTGAGAGAGGAATGACTCACTCCAAAGAGTTGATCAATGGAATGGTGGTGACAGATGCCCTCTGTCCGGTGATGACAGGGAATGGGTCGACTGCGGTGATCTGTCGACAATGTCGGGCTGGTCTGTCGACTTATCCCCAGCGCGAGGCCCCGGCCTGTGGATAACTTTTCCCATCGCCCTGGGGACGGTGCCGTCAACCGGCGTCCGCGAAGTTCAGGCCCGCCCGTCCTGGCAGCGCGCCAGCCACTCCGCCGCCTCCGAGAACGCTTCGTCGGAGGTGCCGTGCCGCAGCGGCGCGATCTCCGCCGGGTCCACGCCCGCCCGCGGATACGAGCCCAGGAAGCGCACCTTCGGGCAGATCCGCTTCAGCCCCATCAGCGCCGAACCCACCCGCCGGTCGGTGATGTGCCCCTCACAGTCGACCGAGAAGCAGTAGCGGCCGATGCCCTCGCCGGTCGGGCGGGATTCGATCCGCATCAGGTTGACGCCGCGCGCCGCGAATTCCTGGAGCAGTTCCAGCAGCGCACCCGGGTGGTCGTCGCCGAGCCAGATCACCACGGACGTCTTGTCCGCGCCGGTCCGGGCGGCGGGCCGCGCGGGACGGCCGACCAGCACAAAGCGGGTCATCGCGTTCTGTGCGTCGTGGATGCCGGTGACCAGCGGCTCCAGACCGTACTTCGGCGCCGCGAACTCACCCGCGAACGCCGCGTCGTACCGCCCCTCCTGCACCAGTCGGGCACCGTCCGCGTTCGAGGCCGCCGACTCCCACTGGGCGTCCGGCAGCTGGCCCGCCAGCCAGTTGCGCACCTGCGGCTGGGCGACCGGATGCCCGGTCACCGTCTTGACGTCCGCCAGCGCCGTGCCCGGCCGGACCAGCAGCGCGAAGCTGATCGAGAGCAGCACCTCGCGGTAGATCATCAGTGGATCACCGGTGGCCAGCTCGTCCAGGGTCGCGTTGACCCCGCCCTCCACCGAGTTCTCGATCGGCACCAGGGCGGCCGCCGCCGCGCTGGTGCGCACGGCGTCCAGGGTGGCCGGGACCGAGACCATGGGGACCAGTTCGCGCGTGGCGGCCTCCGGCATGGACCGCAGCGCGGCCTCGGTGAAGGTGCCCTCGGGGCCGAGGTACGTATAGCGGCTGGCCGACATCACGGTGGCTCCCTGTGATCAGACGAGAACCGCCACGATACCCAGCGGCTCTCGTATGGTGCCCACGACCGGGGATCGCCCGCGGCCCGGGAGGCCCGGCGGCTCCGGCGGACGGGGTCGATAACAACTGATTCGACTGCTCCGGCCGATGAGACGGATTTGATGGATTCGACGGATTCCGCGGCTCATCCTTCCAAGAGTGCCTGACCGACGTACTCCCCCGGAGCGCAGCCGCCCGGCACCGCGAACAGCGCGCTCGCCTCGTGCCGCAGGAAGCGTGAGAGGTCGTCGCCCAGGTCCAGCTTCCGCTGCACCGGCACGAACCCCTTCATCGGATCCGCCTGCCAGGCGATGAACAGCAGCCCGGCGTCCGGCGCCCCGTCCTCGCGGAAGCCGTCGTGGTACGAGAAGGGCCGCCGCAGCATGGCCGCGCCCTGGTTCGACGCGGGCGCCGCCACCCGGACGTGGGCCGCCCCGGCGATGGCCAGCGAGCCGTCCCCGTTCACCTTGTCCAGCCGGACCGGGGTGTCCTCCGTACCGCCGGACAGCGGGGCGCCGTCGGACTTGCGGCGTCCGATCACCTTCTCCTGCCGCTCGAGGGAGAGGTGGTCCCAGGAGTCCAGCAGCATCCGGATCCGCCGGACCACCGCGTAGGAGCCGTGCGCCATCCAGGCGGGCTCGCCCTCCGCGGGCACGAACACCCGCCGCTGGAAGTCCTCGTCCGACGGCTTGGGGTTGTTGGTGCCGTCGATCTGGCCCATCAGATTGCGGGCCGTCATGGGACGGCCGGTGGCGCCGGGCGTGCGGTTGAAGCCGGTCATCTGCCAGCGCAGCCGGGCGGTGCCGCGCGCCTCGCGCTGGAGGGCGCGCAGCGCGTGAAAGGCGACCAGCCCGTCGTCGGCACCGATCTGGATCCACAGATCGCCGTTGCTGCGCTTGGCGTCCAGCGCGTCCGAGGCGAAGTCGGGCAGCGGGGCCAGCGCCGTCGGTAGCCGGTCCCTCAGCCCCGCCCGGCCGAAGAAGGTCCGGCCGAAACCGAAGGTGACGGTGAGGGAGGAGGGGCCCGCGTCGAGCGCGATCCCCGTGTCGTCCGGCGGTGCCTCGCCCTCGGTCAGCTGCCCGGCCGTCCTCGACCAGCGGCGCAGCAGCGCGGCGATCGCCTTGCGGTCCGCGCGGGGGGCGAGGTCGAAGGCGACCAGATGCCCGTGGGCCTGGAGCGGGGTGGTGATCCCCGCCTGGTGTCTGCCGTGGAACGGCACGGTGGTGCCGCCCACCGAGGTGAGCGGCTCCGGGTCCGAGCGCCTGGCCTCGGCGGCGTACGCACCGGCGGCGGCGCCCGCCACCAGCCCGGCCGCGCCCGCGGCGCCCGCCGTGCCCAGCAGGCGGCGGCGGGAGATCCGCGCGCCGGGGCTCTCCGGCCCGTCCTTCCCCCGGTCCTTCTCCTCGTGGTCGTTCCCGGGGCTCTTCCTCGGCTCCCGCTGGGTGTGCTGCTGCGTTGTCATTGCGCGATCTTCACGGTCTTCGTCTCCGTCACCTGGTCGATGTCGGAGGTGCGTACGGTCAGGGAGATCTGCCAGGCGCCGCCCAGGGGCAGCTTCACGCTCTCGGTGCTCCAGTGTCCGGTGGACAGGTGCTCCAGTGGTACCCGGAGCGGTCCGATGGACTTCTCCTTGAGGGTCAGCGAGAGCTTGACCTCCTCGGCGTCCACGGGCCGGTCGGCCCGGTCGAGGAGGAAGACATGGAGCGTGTTGTCCCCGGCGAGCGCCGGGTCGAGCATGACCACGGCGTTGCCGCGGCCGCTCTTGCTGCCGGTGTCGTACGGGATCTCCACGCTCACCGGGTCGACGCCCAGCGGATCGGGCGCGGCCGCGGCGGCGGGCTGCCCGGTCTCGGCCCGGCCGGGCTGGGTGCCGCTGAGCACGGTGGCCACCGCGAGCAGCACCACGGCCACGAGCGTCTCGGCCAGCACCGAGCGGCGCAGTGCGCTGCGCACCGGGTCGGCGTCCCGCTTGCGCTGGGCGGCGGTCCTGTCGACGGCGGCCCGCTGGCGGGCGAGCTGGGCGGTGCGCACGGGGTCGTCCGTGGCGGTGTCATCGGAGTCGTCGTCCGCGGAGGCGTCGTCCTCCGACGCGTCCGAGCCCTTGGCGCCGGAACCGGTGCCGGACCGTACGGCGGCCGTGCGGTCCGCCCGTCCGGCCGTCGCCGCCGCCGTGACCCTGGCCTTCTTCGCCCCGGTCTCGGCGTCCGCCTCCTCGTCGGTCCCGGCGTTCTCGGTCCCGGCGTTCTTCTCCGCCGCGTCCGTCAGACGTCCCGTCCAGCGGCGCGAGACCGCGGCGACACCCACCAGCACCGCCATCAGGCCGACCTTGAGCAGCAGCCACTTCCCGTATTCGGTGCCGGTCAGCGCCTTCCACGAACCCACCTGCCGCCACGACTGGTAGAGGCCGGTGAGCACCAGGGCCACCACCGAGCCGAAGGCCAGCCGGGAGAAGCGGCGCACCGCCGTCCGGCCGACCGGTTCACCCGCGCGCAGCGCCACCGCCAGCGCCGCCAGTCCGCCGAGCCACACCCCGACCGCGAGCAGATGGATCACGTCCACCGGCATCGCCAGCTCCTTCTGGATGCCGACGGAGGCGTGTTCGGCCATCGCCCAGGTCGCGGCGATCCCCACCGCGACCACCGTGCCGCCGAAGCCGAGCCCGAAGGCCAGGTCCTGACGGCGCCCGTGGTCGATCACCACGTCGTCCCCGTCGTCGCCCGCCGCCTTCGCCGCCTCGGCCTCCTCGGTGTGCCGGGTGTACGTGCCGAAGAGCACCGCCAGGAAGACCGCCGCCGCGCCGAGCAGCAGCAGCCGCGACAGCATCGCCGCGCCCGGTTTGGTGGACAGCACGTCGCCGAGCCCGCCGAGGTCGAAGACCGCGCCGATCCCCTCGCCCCCGGTGTACGGGCCGCGCAGCAGCAACAGCGCCAGGGTGGCCGCGAACAGCGTCACCCAGCCGCCGACGGCGATCTTGCGGACCGACCGCGAGGACCGGCAGACCCCGGCGAACACGCTCGCACCGACCAGCGCCGCGAAACCGCCGTAGGCCGCGTAGCGCCCGATCCCGTACAGCGTGCCGACGGTGCTGTCGGACTCCCCGCCCTTGGACACCTTGACGGTGGTCTCGGACGGGGCGCCGATGGAGAAGGTGGTCGCGCCGTTGACCGGGTGGCTGTCCTCCGAGACCACCTTCCACGCCACCGTGAACGTGCCCTCCGGCAGCCCGGAGTGCAGCCTGACCGCGGCGGTCGAGGTCTTCCCGGCCACATGGCCGGGCTTCCCGGTGTCCACGCGCTTGCCCTTGGGGTCGAGCACGCGCACCGAGTCGTCGGAGAGCAGCACGCCCTCCGAGAAGTTCAGCGTGACCTCCGTGGGCGCCGTCTTCACCACCGACCCGTCGCGCGGGTCGGTCGAGGTGAGCGCGGCGTGCGCGGACGCGGTGTTCGCGCCGACGGTCAGCGCGCACAGCAGCGCGGCGAGCAGGGTCGCGCAGACCGCCGCCAGCCGCCGGGCGGTGACGGCGACGGTGGTCCTGGCGGTCCCGGCCGAGGTCGGGGAGGTCAGCGAGGGCATCGGGCGTCAGTCCTTGGGGCGGTACGTCGTCGGCTCGACCGGGACTTTGATCTCGATGGGGTCGGAGGTCGCGAAATGCAGGGTGAACTCGACCTTCTCACCGACCTTCGGCCGGTGGGTCAGTTTTGTCAGCATCAGATGATCTCCGCCGCCGGCCAGCTCCAGCCGCCCGTTCGCCGGAATGTCGAGCGAACTCACCTGCTTCATCCGGTTGTCCGTGGTGTGGTGCAGGGTGACGTCGGAGGCGAGCGGGGTGGTGACGGAGGTCAGCCGGTCCGCGCCACCGGTGTTCCGCACGGTCAGGAAGCCCGCGGCCATGTCGTCCATCGACGGCTGGGGGAGATACGCACCGCTGACGGACAGCTTCGGACGGCCGCCGCCGTCCTTGCCGCTCCCGCCGTCGTCGCCGCCGGGTCCGCAGGCGGCGAGCGCCGCGCACAGGCCGACGGCGAGCGACGCGGCGGCGGTCTTGCGGAGGTGGGCGCCGCCGGTCACGGGTTCTGCCCCTTGACGATCTTCGGCAGGTCCTTGGTGTACTGCTCGGCGGTGGTGCCCGTGGTGTAGATCCAGTGCCCCTTGTTGTCCTGGGGCGCGTAGCCGACCACCTCGGCGCCGTGGCCGACGGTGATGCTGCCGTCCTTCTCCTTCTTCGGCTTGTCGACGTAGATGCCGAGCGTCCGGGCGGCGGCCTGGATGGTGTCGAACTCGCCGGTGAGACCGACGAAGTCGGTGCCGCCCTGGGCGTTGAGCCAGGAGCGGATCCGCTTGGGGGTGTCGCGGGCCGGATCGGTGGTGACGAAGACGACGCGGAGCTTGTCGCGCTCGGCCTTGGAGAGCTTCTTCTCCGCGATACCGAGGTTGCTCATGGACAGCGGGCAGACGTCCGGGCAGTGGGTGTAGCCGAAGAAGAGCAGGGTGGGACGGCCCTTGGTCTCCTTGATCAGGTCGTACTTCTTGCCGTCGGTGTCGGTCAGGACCAGGTCCGGCTTGGCCTTCTCGTTGCCCTTGTCGAGCGAGATCGCCTTCCCCGACTGCCGGCCGCCCTTGACCTCGGCGGTGGCCGCTTTCCCCTTGTCGCCGTCGCCGTCGGAGCCGCCACAGGCGGTCAGCGCGAGTGCGGCGGCGGCGACAACAGCGGTGCCCAGGATGGTGGTGCGCATGGAGCTGTTCTCCCGTGAGAGGTGTGGATCGGTGGTGTGTGCGTGGGTACGGACGTGCGGGCGGCGGGCGGAGGGCCCGCCGCCCCGGTGTGACCGCGGCGCCGGGTCAGGACGCGCGCGGTCACACCGTGAGGTCACGCCGTGGACACCGGTGGGTCAGGCGGAGCGGCGGCGGCTCGCGAGAACACCGAAGGCGACACCGGCGGCGCCGACGACGATGCCCGCGATGCCCAGCACCCGGGCGGTGGTGTCACTGCTGTCGCCGTCCGAGTCGGCGGCCGCGGTCTTCTCGCCGTCCTCGCCCTTGTCGTCGCCCTTGTCGTCGTCCTTGTGACCGGCGGGCGTCGCGCCGTGCGCGTCCGAGCCCTCGGCCGGGGCGACCAGCTTGAGGACCGGTGCCGGGTTCTCCGGCTCGGCCTCGCCCTCCTTGGGCTCCTCGATCCAGCGCACGACCTCCTTGTTGTCGTACGTCTGGAGCGCCTTGAAGACGAGCTGGTCGGCGTCCTCGGGCAGCTCGCCGACGGAGAGCGGGAACTGCTGGAACTGGCCCGGTTCGATCTTGCCGCCGGTCCAGGTGACCCTGCTGACCGCCTCGGTGATCTTCTCGCCGTGCATCTCGATCGGCTTGGCCAGCTTGGTCTTGGTGACCTTCACCTTCCAGCCGGGCACCGGCTGTGGCATGACCGAGGCGAGCGGATGGTCGGTCGGCAGCGTGACCTCCAGCTTGGTGGTCGAGGAGTCGTCACGCTCGTTGGGCACCTTGAAGTTGACGGTGCTGTAGCCGCCCTTCTCGGCCTCTCCGGGCTGCACGGTGACATGCGCGAAGGCGGGGCCGGCGGCGAGCAGCACCAGGCCGCCCGCGGTGAGGGCACCGAGAACCGGCAGACGACGAAGACGCATGGTGTTCATGGGAGTACTCCAGGGATCCGCATACGGATGATCAGTGGGTGGCGCGCGTGCGGCGAGGCCGCGGCCGCCCTCCGGACCCGCTGGAGGAGCGTCGCGTCGGTCAGGCCGCGAGGTCGTGGCGCGGCGGGCCCCGTCTGATCACGCTGTGCTGGAGTACGAGGGCGGTGGTGGCGCCCTCGTCGGGCTCGGCCCGGCGCGGTCGCCGCGGCCCGGCCGACGGCAGCCCGGCGAGCCCGGTCAGCAGGGCCCGCACCAGCCGCAGCGCGGCGCGCAGACCCCGGACGAGCGCCACCTCGGCCACCTCGCGCGCCCCCTCCACCGACAGCCCCACCGCCCGCCACACGGCCATCTCGCCGCGGCGCAGCAGCCAGCCCATGACGACGGCGGCCAGCAGATGCCCCAGCGCCATGGGCAGCGACGGCAGCAGGCCGTCGAGACCGGGGCCGTGCGCACCGCCCGGCAGGGCGGAGAGGGGCGCGGAGTGCATGGTGTGTGCGGCGTGCACGTCCTGGACCGAGGACGGGTCGATACCCGCGCGCTCGACGATCCGGTGCGCGGTGGCGGCGTCGATCCGGCCGGGCACGGGGGCGCACAGCAGATGGGCGGCCAGGCTGATCACCCGGCCCTCCTGTCCGTCGGCCCGCAGGGCGGCGGCCGCCTGCTGCTGTCCGAGCCCGAACACGGTGTGCAGGACCAGCTGGCCCAGGGCCAGCACCGTGGCGATCCCGGGCAGCGAGCGCTCCCGCCCGGCCAGCGGCACCACCACCGAGAACAGCGCCGCGGCGCCCACGCCCACCGTCCACAGCGGCACCGTCGCGCAGGACGCGAGCACATGCCCGGCCGCGGACAGCACAACGCAGACCGCGGTGAACACCGCGGCCCGCAGCATGCGCAGATCGGCGCCCGCACGGGCGACAGAGGAAGCCATGGCCGCGCCATCATCCCACTGGGCAAATGCGTTACCTACGGCGGGTAGGGCGTACCGGCGCACACCGGGACAGGCCCATACACCGGTGCGCCCACCGTGCGCGTCCGCCGAATGAGCGGAGTCACGTCAATCGCACGCTTACGGACCATGGACCCAGGCAATACGTAACGGTATGTCGAGCCGCGGCCGGGAGGCTGGAGCATGAGCATCTGGTGGTCACTCCATTTGCCCCGCGAGGCGGCGAGCGTTCCCCTCGCACGACGACTACTCCTCGGCACGATGGAGACGGCCGGGGTGGACCCGGAGATCTCCTACGACCTGTCGGTCGCCCTCTCCGAGGCATGTGCGAACGCGGTGGAGCACGGCGGAGCCGACGGCACGGGGGGTGATTACCGGGTCACGGCCTTCATCGACGGCGACACCTGCCGTATCGAGGTCACCGACTCGGGGCCGGGATTCGCCCAGCGCGGCACCGTCCGTCGTGGACCGCGCACCCGCAGTGAGCGGCGGCCCGCCACCCCGCGCAGACCCCAGCATCCGCACGGTCCGGCTCCCGCGCAGGCGGAGCACGGCCGGGGGCTGTTCCTCATCGAGGCCCTCACCGACCATGTCCGCTACCGCGACCGGCCGGGCCGCGGCGGCGTGGTGGTGAGCTTCGACAAGATCCTCAAGTGGCGTGAGGACTCGCTGCTCAGGGCGTCCTGACGGGGGCACGACGCGGGCAACGGGCCGCAGCCGAGGTCAGCGGATATCGCGGTACGGGACCTCCGGGAGATATGTGGACCAGTCGGCGCGCGACAGGCCGCCGCCCGCACCTTCGCGGACGGCGGCGGTGGCGCGGGCCGGGTCGGCGGGCTCGCTCGTCATGGCTCGGGCCGTCGCTCAGCCGGTCTTCGGGGGCGGCTGTTCGGGCGGCAGCGCCCGGCACAGGGCGTCCAGCGCCGCCGGGAAGGAGTGCTCGGGCGGGGTGGCGTAGCCGACCACCAGCCCCTCCAGCGGGGGTGTGGTCGCGTCCGGGTGCCGGTAGCCGGCCAGGCCGTCGAGGGCCAGCCCCTGCCAGGAGGCGGCCTGGACGGCGGACCGCTCGGTGCCGGGCGGGAGTTCGAGCACCGCGTGCAGCCCGGCGGCGATCCCGGAGACCCGGATGTGCGGGGCGCGCTCGGCGAGCGCGGTCACCAGCGCGTCCCGGCGGCGCCGGTAGCGCAGGCGCATCCGGCGCACATGGCGGTCGTAGCCGCCGGACTCGAGGAAATCCGCGAGCGTCAGCTGATCGAGCGCGCTCGCCCACCCCTCCCGTTCGCCCTTGGCGGCCAGCAGCACGTCGACGAGATGGTCCGGGAGGACCATCCAGCCAAGACGCAGCGCCGGGGAGAGGCTCTTGCTGACCGAGCCCAGGTACAGCACCCGGTCCGGGTCGAGCCCCTGGACGGCGCCGACCGGCTGGCGGTCGTAGCGGAACTCCCCGTCGTAGTCGTCCTCCAGGACGAGTCCGCCGTTGGTGCGCGCCCAGTCGACGGCCGCGGCGCGCCGCTCGGGGTGCAGCGGACCGCCGGTCGGGAACTGGTGGGCGGGGGTGAGCAGGGCCGCCCGTACGGTCCGCAGGGCGGGGTGGGAGGCCAGCTCCTCGGTACGGGCGCCGTGCGCGTCCAGCGACAGCGGGACCGTAGGCACCCCGGAGGAGGACAGCAGCGAGCGGTGGAAGGCCAGCCCGTACGACTCGACCGCCAGCGCCGGGCGCAGCACCCGGGTGCCGCTGAGCAGCCGCAGGGCGTGGGCGAAGCCCGAGCAGACCACGATCCGGTCCGGGTCGGTGCGCACCCCGCGGGCCCGGGCGAGGTAGTCGGCGAGGGCGCGGCGCAGTTCGGGCCGGCCGTGCGGATCACCGGGGCCGAACGCCTCGTTGGGGGCGGCGGTCAGGGCGCGGCGGGCGGAGGCGAGCCAGGCGGTGCGGGGGAAGGCGGCGGCGTCCGGCTGGCCCTGGAGCAGGTTGTGGGTGGGGCGCGGGGCGGGGGCGGCCCGGCGTCTGCGGGTGCCGGGGGGCGTCGCGGCGGGACGTCCGCCGCGCTCACGGCCGCCGGTGCGCTCACGGCTGCCGGTGCGCCGGGGCGGGGGCGGTGCGGTCCGGGGGGCCACCCGGGTCCCGGAGCCCTGGCGGGCGGTGAGCCAGCCCTCGGCCACCAGCTCGGCGTAGGCGTCGGCGACCGTGTTGCGGGCGATGCCGAGGTCGGCGGCGAGGGAGCGGTAGGGCGGCAGCCGGGTGCCGGGGGCGAGCCGTCCGCCGCGGACGGCCTCGCGCAGCGCGCTCATCAGCGCGGTGCGGCGGCTGCCCGCGCGGGTCAGCTCCAGATGGAGGTCACTGCCGAGGATCTCCGCCGAATTGACCCGCGATTCCGCCATGGAAATGCACCCTACAACCTGTCGCATCGGGGCTTAGATTCATCGTCATGACAACAACGACTGCGACGACGACTGCGACGACGACAGCGACTACGGCGACGACCGCGACCGCGGGCCCGGTGCCGGGGACCCGCCCCGCACGGGTCGACTTCGCCAAGGCGGCCCCCAAGGCGTTCAAGGCCCTCATCGGTCTGGACGCCGCCGCGCGGGAGGGCCTGGACCCGGCTCTGGTGGAGTTGGTGCAGATCCGCTCCTCGCAGCTCAACCACTGCGCGTACTGCCTCCACATGCACACCACCGACGCCCGCGAGGCGGGCGAGAGCCCCGAGCGGATCAACCTGGTGGGGGTCTGGGAGGAGGCGGGCGATGCCGGGTTCTACACCGAGAAGGAGCAGGCCGCCCTCGCGCTCACCGAGGCGGTCACCCTGCTGCCGGGCGGTGTCCCGGACGAGGTGTACGAGCGGGCCGCCCGCCACTTCGGGGAGGCTGAGCTGGCCCGGCTCATCGCGCTGATCTTCACCATCAACGCCTGGAACCGGATCGCGGTGACCACCCGCAAGGCGCCCGGCAAGGGCTGACGGCGGCGGAACGACCGACGGCGGGCAGAACGGCCCGGCGGCGGCACGGGGGAACGGCGGCGGGAACGGGGGAGCGGCGGTGCCGCTCCCCGCTGGGCTCCGCGGAGCCGCGAGATCAGCCGGTGAGGCGGGCCATCCACGCCTCGACGTCATCGGCCCGGCGCGGCAGCGCGGCGGACAGATTGCGGTTGCCGTCCTCCGTGACCAGGATGTCGTCCTCGATCCGGACGCCGATGCCGCGGTACTCCTCGGGCACGGTCAGGTCGTCGGCCTGGAAGTACAGACCCGGCTCGACCGTGAGGCACATCCCCGGCTCCAGGGTGCCGTCGACATACGTCTCGGTACGGGCCACGGCGCAGTCGTGCACATCCATGCCGAGCATGTGGCCGGTGCCGTGGAGGGTCCAGCGGCGCTGGAGACCGAGCTCGAGCACCCGCTCGACCGGGCCCTGGACCAGGCCCCATTCGACCAGCCTGGTGGCCAGGACCCGCTGGGCGGCGTCGTGGAAGTCGCGGTACTTCGCGCCCGGCTTGACGGCGGCGATGCCCGCCTCCTGCGCCTCGTACACCGCGTCGTAGATCTTGCGCTGCAGCGGGGAGAAGGTGCCGTTGATGGGCAGGGTGCGGGTGACGTCGGCGGTGTAGAGCGTGGTGGTCTCCACGCCCGCGTCCAGCAGCAGCAGCTCACCGGGGCGGACCTGGCCGTCGTTGCGCACCCAGTGGAGGGTGGTGGCGTGCGGCCCGGCGGCGCAGATGGAGCCGTAGCCGACGTCATTGCCCTCGACCCGGGCCCTCAGGAAGAACGTTCCCTCGATGTAGCGCTCGGAGGTGGCCTCGGCCTTGTCCAGGACCTTGACGACGTCCTCGAAGCCGCGGACCGTCGAGTCGACCGCCGCCTGGAGCTGACCGACCTCGAACTCGTCCTTGATCAACCGCTGCTCGCTGAGGAAGACGCGCAGCTCCTCGTCGCGCTCACCGGTGACCTTGTCGGTCAGCGCGCCCTCCAGCCCGGCGTCATGGCCGCGCACGATGCGGACCGGACCGGTGGCGGCCTTCAGCTCCTCGGCGACCGTGCGCACGTCCTTCACCGGTACGCCGAGCAGCCGCTCGGCCTCGGTGAGGCTGTTCCTGCGGCCGACCCACAGCTCGCCCTGGCCGTCCAGCCAGAACTCGCCGTTCTCCCGGTTGGAGCGGGGCAGCAGATAGAGGGTCGCGGTGTGGCTCTCGCCGCCCGCCTGCGGCTCCAGGACCAGGACGCCGTCCTCGGTCTGGTCGCCGGTGAGGTAGGTGTACTCGGTGGCGGCGCGGAACCGGAACTCCGTGTCATTGGACCGGGTGCGGAGCTTGCCCGCGGGGATGACCAGGCGCTCGCCGGGGAAGCGCGCGGAGAGCGCGGCACGGCGGGCGGCGGTGTGCGGAGCCTGCTCGATGGGCTCCAGTTCGTACAGCTCGGTGTCCGCCCAGCCGGACTTCATGTTCGCGGCGAGCTCGTCGGAAACGCCCGGGTACAGGCCGTTCTTCCGCTGCTGGATGGGCTGCTCCTCGGCCTCCGGGGTCTCCAGGGCTTCAGGAGTGGGCTCCTCGGTCACGTCATCCTCCTCGAACTGGACCTCTCCCATGGTAGGTGGGGGGATACGGCGGCAGGGAGGGCGGAGAGGGCCATGTCGCACCGGTGCCACCGGGCGTCACCGGGCCATCCCGGGCGCCACGTCGCAGCGGGCGGCTCAGCCGGAGCGGGCGACTCAGTCGCAGCGGGCGGCTCAGCCGGAGCGGGCGACTCAGTCGAAGCGGGCGGCGAGCAGGACCAGGTCCTCGGTGCCGTCCCCGGTGTCCACGCCACCGGGCAGCACGGTGCGCAGCACATGGTCCAGCAGCGCGTCCGGGTCGCCGCGGACCGCCTTGGGCGCGCTCGCGGCCGCCGCCTGGAGCCGGGTGAAGGCGCGGTCCATGGGCCCCCCGGTGCGGTGCAGCAGCCCGTCGCTGTAGAAGAGGAGCGTTTCTCCACAGGCGGGCTCCACCTCCACACTCGGCGCCTCCCAGCAGGAGAGCATCCCCAGCGGCGCGGACAGTGTGGTCTCCACGAACTCGGTGCGCCGCTCCCCGGTGATCAGCGGCGGGCAGTGTCCGGCCCCGGCCAGCACCACCCGGCGCGGACCGGGCTCGCAGTAGGCGAACAGGGCGGTCGCGGAGCGGGCGGGTTCGGTCAGGCGCAGCAGCAGTTCGAGATCGGAGAGGACGGCGACCGGATCCTCGCCCTCCATCACCGCGTACGCGCGCAGGGAGGCCCGCAGCCGGCCCATCGCGACCACGGCGCTCGGCCCGGACCCGGTCACCCCGCCGACGGAGAGCCCGAGCGCGCCGTCGGGCAGCGGCAACGCGTCGTACCAGTCCCCGCCGCCGGACGGACCGGGGTGGTGGCGGACGGCCAGCCGGACCCCGGGGACCCGGGGCAGCCGGGCGGGCAGCAGCTCCTCCTGGACGGTGCCAATGGCGGCGCGGGCCCGGCGGAGTTCGAGGAGACGGACGAGGTGGGCGGCGGCGTAACGGCAGTACAGGCCCACCAGATGGCGCTGGCGCTCCCCGGGTTCGGCGGGCTCGTCGTAGAGCCAGGCGGCAGCGCCCAGCCGTCCGGCGGGGCGGGTGGCGCCCACGGCGGCCGCGATGCCCGGTACGCCCTCGGCGGTACGGGCCGGGCCGGTGCGGACGGGGCCGCCGCGGACGGGGTCGGTGCCGCTCGCCGTGGGGTCGCCCGGAACCGCTCGGTCCGCGGTGGCGACCGTACCCGCCACGGTGTCCGCGTCGGGGCCGGGGGAGGGCACGGCGGGGCCCGGCGGGGTGGCGGCGCCCGGGTCTTCAGGAGCAGGGAAGGTGTCCAGCGGTACGGCGTAGCTGGCGGCGAAGCCGAGCCGGGCCGCCACCTCACGATGGCGGGGGTCGAGATCCGCCTCGCTCGCGATGTCGGGGTGGGTGACGTCGGCCCGCCGCTCGCCGTCCGGCTCGGGCAGCCCGTCGAGCAGATGACCGGCGGAGGCGGAACCGCGCGGGATCGTCTCGATCTGGCCGAGGTCGGCATGGCCGAGGCCGAGGCCGACGGTGGTCACCGGGCCGAGCCCGTCGGCCGGTTCGAGCGCCACCAGCCCGCGCTGGGCACCGACCAGGGCGGCACCCGCGCGCAGCAGTTCGTGCAGCGCGTCGTCGAGCGTGTCGGTGCGGGTCAGCCGCTCGGTCAGCTCATGGAGGGTGGTGAGGTCCGACACCCAGCCGGCGAGACGGTCCTGAACGCCAGGATCCGGGTCCGGGCCGGGGTCCGGAGGGGCGGCAGGCGGCGTAACGGGGTCGGCAGTTTGCGTGGGCGCCGGGAGGGAAGAATCGATTCCAGCCACTTTCGGCAGGTGGGGCGGGTTCATGGCCCGCTGCTTTCGCCCGCCGCGTCCGGCTTGCTCAATAGCATCGCAAACCCCCTGTCGTGCTGCGCCGCTACTGTGCCGCTACTGTCTCCAGATGTACACGCACCCAAGAGGCGATGTCCAGCATTGTCCCGGTGGTCTTGTTAGTGTCTGGGGGGAATTGAACTTGGCTGAAAAGAAGTCGTTAGGCTGTCAATTTGGGGTCGACTGACGTCAATCGACAGCGCGTCGTCTCCACCGCGGCGGGTACACATCGGAGAGGGGCCGGGGGCAGTTCGTATCGCCCCGGAACCCCGCGGCCGGTCCAGGCGTCATAGACCACAAGGGCCGCGCCCATCCCCGAGTGGCGAGGAAACGCACCACCAGGACGGCAAGCGCCAGGCGCGCGCCACCCCTCGCCACGTTCCACGCTCGGCCTGCGGCGTGATGCGCTGCCTCGTACGCGCAGTGACTTGTGATCCACGTGCTGTGACGGGTCGAACGATGCCGTTCAGCGCCACGTAGTGCCTTGTGAAGTGCCATGTAGTGCGAAGTGCGACGGATACAGCCCTCGGCGTTAACGGAAAGGAACGAGCGCTCATGCGCGAGATCCTCGGAAGGCGACGCAAGTTCTCGCTTCGGCGCGGCGCACGATCGCCGCTGCTCCGCGCGGCGCTCACCTGCGCCACCGAGTGGCAGTGGCCCGTACTCCCGGGCATCGGCCTCCAGCCCGGCGGCGGACGGATACGGGTGTGCGGCTGTCCCGACCCGGACTGCGCGGTGCCGGGCGGCCACCCCTTCGACCCGGTGCTCCTCGCCGCCACCACCGACCCGCGCATGGTGCGCTGGTGGTGGACCAACCGCCCGAGCGCTCCTCTGCTCCTGGCCACCGGGGGCCGCGGCCCTTGCGCGGTGAGTCTGCCGGCGGTGGCCGGGGCGCGGGCGCTGGCCGCGTTCGACCGGGCGGGGGTGCGGCTCGGCCCGGTGGTCGCCACACCCACCCGCTGGTCGCTGCTGGTGGCTCCGTACTCCCTCGAAGAGCTCGGCGAGCTGCTGAACCGCCAGGACTGGGTGCCCAGCTCGCTGCGGTTCCACGGCGAGGGCGGCTATCTGGTGCTGCCGCCGTCCCAGACCGGCCTGGGGCGGGTGCGCTGGGAGCGCGCACCGCTGCGGCGTGGCGGACAGCCGTGGCTGCCGGAGGTGTCCGCGGTGGTGGACGCCCTGGTGGAGGCGAGCAGCAGCGCGCCCGACGGAGGCAGCCGACTGGCCTACTGAGGCCGGTCCGGCGGTCGCCGTCGGCGGGTGCGTTCGCTGACGCACGTATGCACATCCGCACATACGCAGAGGGACGGACGCGGTGGGGCAGCTGCCCCACCGCGTCGCTGTTGTGCGCTCATGCCGTCACGTGCTCACGTGCTCACGGCCCGTGTCCCTCATGCGCCCGAGGGGCCGGACGGGGCGCTGTGAGCCCTGGGGCCGGGCTGCCGTGTGGGGGCAACTCCCGTGGATCCGTGACTCGTTGATCACCCGTCGGATCGCATCGGGTCGCCCGCGGTCCGCGCCGCCGCGCGTCGTGTCCGTCGTAGCGTCCGCCGTCGCGTCCGGCTCCGGACATGGAAGCGCCCGGTCGCTGGCGACGGGGGATGCACCAGCGACCGGGCTTTTAGAACCGTAACAAGAGATCGGCCGTTAGCAAATTCGATCGCGGATTTCCGGACGCGTATTTCCAGGCCGTAACGGTGAGTTGTGAGCAGGGTCACGTGCGCCGGGCGGGGGTGGAACGCCCGGCCGTGAGCGTCAGCTCAGCGTGACCTGACGGTTGGTGAGACCGCCGCGGGCACGCCGCTGCTCGGGCGTCAGCGGGGCGTCGGAGGCGAGCGCCTCGCCGAGCCGCTCGGCCAGCTCCTGGGCGGGCTTCTCGGTGTCCTCGGCGCGCATCCCGCTGGGCAGGTCCCATACCGGGACGGTGAGCCCGTGGGCCCGGAAGGACCCCACCAGCCGGGTGTTCTCGCCGAGCGAGGAGGCGCCCGCGGCGTGCAGCCGGGCGAGCGCGTCGAGCAGCTCCTCCTCCGGGTGCGCCATCACCCAGCGCAGGTGGTTCTTCTCCGGGGTCTCGCACCAGTACGCGGCGTCCACGCCGGAGAGCCGGGCGGTCGGGATCGCGGCCGCGTTGGCCCGCTCCAGGGACGCGGCGACCTCCCCGCTCGCGTTCGCGGCGTCCTCGAGCCAGAACTCGAAGCCCTCGTGCAGGGTCGGCGTGAAAGCGCCCTTCGGGTCGAGCAGATCCTGAAGCCGCGGCCCGTCGCCGGGCGCCCGCTCGGCGGAGACCGGAGTGCCGGGTTCGGCGGTCAGTGCGCGCCGCAGGGTGTCGGCGAGGTCTCGGCTGATGTCACCGGAGGGGGTGTCGTTCTGGAGGCCGATCAGCACCGCGCCGTTGTCGCGGCGCAGCGCGGGCCAGGCCATGGGCAGCACGGTCGCGAGGGTGACCGACGGCACGCCCTCGGGCAGCCCTTCGGCCAGGGGCAGTGCGACGGTGGCGGCGGGCACCAGCTCGCGCAGGGCCACCCAGTCGCATTCGCCGGGGAGCCCTTCGAAGGGGCGCTGCACCAGTTCGGTGACGGCGTGGGCGGCTTCCCTGCCGTGACAGGCTTTGTAGCGACGGCCCGAGCCGCACGGGCAGGGCTCGCGCGCACCCACCACGGGGATGTCGCCCGTCATGGCCCGGGGGGCTGCGGCCTTCGTCTGGGGGCGGCGCTTCTTGGCCATGGCGTGGCTGTCTCCCGATCGTGCGGCAGGGCTTGCTCGTACGGGCGCGAGCCTAGCCCTTTGGCCGAACCTCGTCGGTGCGAGTCGGTGCGATGGGCCGCGTCGGTTACGCGAGCTCGTCCAGATCGGCGAAGTCCAGCTCGCGGTCGAAATCGGGATCGATGTTCGTGTCGGGTTTCGGTGCTCCCGGGGCCGGTGGCGGAGCGAGGTCGGTCCGCGGAGCGATATCCGTGTCGGCGGCCCGGCCGGCCTCGACCCGGCCCCTTTCCGCCCGGCCGATCTCCGGAGCGATCTCGGAAGCGATCTCCGGAGCGAGCTCGGGAGTGAGTTCAGGGCCGAGACCGCGCTCCAGGCCCGCGGTCAGTCCCGGATCCACATCGGCCGGGATCGTGAGCCGCTTCATAAAACCGTCACCAGCCGGAAGAAGCGCCCATACAGTGACTTCCCCGACGCCGTTCCGGACGCCCCAGTCGTCGGCCAGCGATCGGATGATGTTGAGCCCCCGGCCACCGCGGGCGGTGACAGAGGGTTTGGCCGGAAGGGGTCTTGTGGGTCCGCCGCCGTCCGTGACCTCGACTGTCAGCCGCTTGTCCTCGTCAACGCTCCATGCCGCCCGGACCGTGTCGTCACCATGGTCGGAACGCCATGGGCGGCCATGACGCCATGCATTGCTGAGCAATTCCGAAAGGATCAATACAGCGTCGTCTATGACCGATTCCGATACCCCAGTCCTGCCCAAATCGCCACGCAACCACTGCCTTGCCGCGCGGACACCCGCAGGACCATGGGGTACGGTCATGGTCGACGACGTCGGCACCTGCCGTGCCACCACCAACGCCACCCCCGAGACCTCCTTCGCCCCACGCCACGGGATGGATGCCCCAATGGGCTGGAGCGGAAACAGGCCAAGTGGCATCGTGTGACGCACTCGTCACGATCGAATGCGTACCGAACGCGCCGGTGCACGCCGTGTAATGCCCACTATGTGCGTCCGAGTTGGGACAGTACCTGTTTGGGGCGATTGGTAATCACCGCGTCGACCCCGAGGCGGACGCACAGGTCCACGTCCTCGGGCTGGTCGACGGTCCAGACGTGCACTCGGTGCCCCGCGCGCTGCAACCGTGCCACAAAGCCCGGGTGGTTCCGTACGATCCGGATGCTCGGCCCCGCGATCCGCACCCCCGGCGGCAACTGCCCGTCCCGGTGGCGCGGCAGCATGAACTGCATCAGGAAGACGGTGGGCAGGGTGGGGGCCGCCGCCCGCACCCGGTGCAGCGAGCGCGCCGAGAAGCTCATCACCCGCACGGGCGAGGGTCCCTCGGGCGGCGGTGCGTCCAGGCCGTACCGGCGCAGCAGGGCGAGCAGCCGCTCCTCGACCTGACCGGCCCACCGGGTGGGATGCTTGGTCTCGATCGCCAGTTCGACCGGGCGTCCGGCATCCCGGACCAGCGCCAGCAGCCGGTCCAGGGTGAGCACGGAAGTGGAGTCGGTGTGGTCCCGGTCCGGCGCCTCCTTGTCGGTGGCCTGCCCCTTCCAGGAGCCGAAGTCCAGCGCGGCGAGATCGGAGAGTTCGAGCGCGGAAACCGCGCCCCGGCCGTTGGAGGTGCGGTTGACGCGGCGGTCGTGGACGCAGACGAGATGGCCGTCGGCGGTCAGCCGGACGTCGCACTCGAGGGCGTCGGCGCCGTCCTCGACCGCTCTGCGGTACGCGGCCAGCGTGTGCTCCGGAGCGTCCTCGGAGGACCCGCGGTGGGCGATGACGGACACGGTGTGCGGGCCGGGGCGGATGTCCCGGGCAGGGCGCGCATAGGTCACCGCGTTATGGTGCCACCGCCCGGTGTTCGCCGCTGGACGCGGCCCCGCCGATCGTTGCCCGGAATGGCGGCGGGGCGATTTGTCCGGGATAAAGGGTGGTAGTCCACGGGGCCGCCGCTCCTTACGGCGGTCTGACGCGCCGTGGGAAAAGCTGACGACGGTAATACGTACGCGTGGGCCGTCATGGAAAAACTGTCGTGCACCTGAGGAGACAGCTGTGAGCACCGAGAACGAGGGCGCTGCCGTACCGCCTGCGGCCGGGCCGCACCCGGCCCCTCCGGCGCCGCAACATGAGCCCGCGGTGCCTCCCGCGCCGGAGTTCGAGCCCACCGCGGGCGCGGCCCCGGCACCCCAGGACGCACCGATATCCGCGCCCCCGGCCCAGCCCCCCGCCACGTCCGCCTCCGGCGGTGCGGGCGAGGGCGCCGGGCCGGGCAGCGGGACCCCCGGCGCTCCGGGCTCCGGCCCTGGTGGAGACACCAGCGCGGGGCAGACCGCCTCGTGGTGGACCGCCGGCGGCGGTCAGCCGCAGGACGGCTCGGGCGGCGGGCCGTGGGGGACCGCCCCGGTACCGCCGTCCGGGGCACCCGGGCGCAAGCCCCGCGGCCTGATCGCCGCCGCACTGGCCGCCGTGCTGGTCGCGGGCGGTATCGGCGGGGGTATCGGCTATCTGGCCGCCGACCACGACGACAGCGACACCAGCACCGTCTCCGCCTTCGGCAACCCCAAGTCCGAGAGCCGCGCGCCGGGCTCGGTGTCGAACATCGCGGGCAAGACCCTGCCCAGCGTGGTCACCATCGAGGCCCAGGGCAGCGATGGCGAGGGCGGCACCGGCACCGGCTTCGTCTACGACAAGCAGGGCCACATCCTCACCAACAACCACGTCGTCGCCTCCGCCGCGGAGCGCGGCAAGCTCACCGCCACCTTCTCCAACGGCAAGCGGTACGCCGCCCAGGTCGTCGGCCGGGCCGAGGGCTACGACGTCGCCGTGCTCAAGCTGAAGAACGCCCCGGGCGCCAAGCTGAACCCGCTGCCCCTCGGTAACTCCGACAAGGTCGCCGTGGGCGACGCCACAGTCGCCATCGGCGCCCCCTTCGGCCTGTCCGGCACCGTCACCACCGGCATCGTGAGCGCCAAGAACCGCCCGGTCGCCTCCAGCGACGGCGGCGGGGGCAACGCCTCCTACATGTCCGCCCTCCAGACGGACGCCTCCATCAACCCGGGTAACTCCGGCGGCCCCCTGCTGAACGCCGACGGCGGCGTCATCGGCATCAACTCCGCCATCCAGTCGGCCGGCAGCGGCAACGGCCTCGGCGAGTCGCAGCAGTCCGGCAGCATCGGCCTGGGCTTCGCCATCCCGATCAACCAGGCGAAGAACGTCGCCCAGCAGCTGATCAAAACCGGTCAGCCGGTCTACCCGGTGATCGAGGCCACGGTGAACATGAAGGACACCGGCGCGGGCGCCACCATCGCCTCCAACGGCGCCGGCGGCAGCCCGGCCGTCGTCCCCGGCGGCCCGGCCGACAAGGCGGGCCTCAAGTCGGGCGATGTGATCACCAAGCTGGACGACACGGTGATCGACAGTGGACCCACCCTGATCAGCGAGATCTGGACCCACAAGCCCGGCGACAAGGTCACCCTCACCTACAAGCGTGACGGCAAGCAGTCCACGGTCGATGTCACCCTGGGGAAGCGCAAGGGTGACAGTTGACGCGCTAGGCTGATCCCCGCGTCCCCCAGAGGGCGACGCGGGGAGGCTTGCCCGAGCGGCCTAAGGGAACGGTCTTGAAAACCGTCGTGGCAGCGATGTCACCGAGGGTTCAAATCCCTCAGCCTCCGCGCAGGTAAGAAAAGCGCAGGTGAGAGGGGGCTCCGGAGAATCCGGAGCCCCCTCTCACGCGCTTCCTGTCTCACCCTGTCCCACCTGAATCCCAGCGTTGACCAGCGCGTGCGGCCAAGCTGCGGCCAAGCGGCGAGCCGCTGCGCTCCGTCATCCGTCCTCGTCAGACGTGGTGTTGAGCGCGTCATCGATCAACTGGTTCGCCCGGTGCTGCTGCCCCCGCAGCAGCTTCGCGTAGAACTTCCAGAGCACCGCGATGCTGTGCCCGGCCCGCCGGGCGACCTCCACCGGATCCACACCCGCCTTGATCCACAGCGAGATACCCGCATGCCGTGACGCGTACGGCACCTCGGCGAGCGGCGTATGGACCTCGGCGGCCGGAAGCGCCTTCCGCCGGGCCTCCTGCCAGACCTCCGTGTACTCCGTCGAGCGCACCCGACCACCGCGCACGGCGCGGAACAGCCGACCGTCCGGGGCGGTCCCGTACTCGTCCAGGTGCCGGCGGAGCAGCTGCACGAGCACCGGCGGAATGGGCACCGGCCGGGTGGTCTTCCGGGCCCGCCGCTTCAGCCCGCGCACCTCGTACGACTTGCCATCGTCCGTCCACCCGGTCCCGACCTCCGGTCGGCTCCCCGCGAGGATCAGTTCGCCCCAACCGGACTCCGGCAGCTTGCAGTCCCGCTTCGTCAGTGCGGCCGCCTCGGAAGGGCGCATCCCCGCGTAGTACAAGCACCCGAAGAACGCGTGAAGGTGCTCCCCGCGCGGCCCCCGAGCCCTCACGGCCTCCAGCAGCTCCCGCATCAGCTCCGGGCCGGGAACGTAGCGGAAGTCCACCTCGTCGTCCGTCTCCGGCGGGTCCCAGTCGATCCGGCTCAGCGGATTGACGGTGAGCAGGCCCCGCTCGATCGCGTAGCGCAGAGCGTTGCTCAGGACGGTGCGCTTGCGCCGGAACGTGTTGTCCGCCGATGCCGTGCCGTCCAGCTTGGTGGAGAGGGCACGAAGAGCGCGGCGGATCCGATCCGAGTCGTCCATGTCCACGACCTTGACCGAGTGCTTCGCCACCCATGCCAGCGCGGCGGCGATCTCCTCGGGCGGGTCCTCCACATCCTTCCGGGCCGCGAACTCGCCCTCGTCATCACGGACGCACTGGAAGGCCCATACGCGCAGCGCCAGGCGCAGAACCTCGGGGTCCGGCGACCCCTTCTTCGGCCCGGAGAGCAGCACGGGCATCATGTTGGTCAGCGCCTCGGCGATGCCGGCGCGGTGCTTCGCCGCGACGTTGGGCCACTTCATGAGGGCGTAGTCGCAGGCGTGTTCGTACCAGGTCGGGGAGTTGAGTTCGCGCAGCTCGGATGCGGGCAGGCCCGTCTCCACGTCGAACTGCTCGCCCTTCCGTATGGCCGACATGAGTTCGGCCCGGCGTCCATCGGCGAGCGGCTGGCTCTGGAACGGCTGCTGATGCGTCTCGCCGCCCACCAGCCACCGGAGCTGGAAGGGAGCGCTCTTGCTGTTGCGCTTCCGGATGCCCCAGATCCGTACGTCGTAGGTCAACACGCTGTGTCTCCTGAACAGGCGGAAGGGGCGCGCCGTGACGGCGCGCCCCTTCGAACGGACTCGGGGTCAGACGGACGCTTCCTCGTTCGCTTCCCACCAGGCGTCGAGGTCCGCCCGGCGGATCCTGATCTGCCCGTTGGGGAGCTTGACGCACTTGGGCGCGGTGCCCCGGGCCCTCATCCGGTAGAAGGCCGACCGGGACATGTCGATCTCTGCCAGAACCTCGGGGAGCTTGAGCCTCTGGTTGCCGTTCTTGGCCGCGGCCGACGTCGTGGCCGTGCTCCTGGTGCTCTTGCGCACAGGGGTCCTCCTGTAGGAGTGGTGTCGGGATGGGCGAACAGGGCGGCGGGCTGTCCTTGGTCGGGGGCCGCTGCCCTGAGGTCGAGAGTGATGCCGGTTTTGCAGTCGCCGCGTCTGTCCGAAGCGCGGGATTCTGCGTCACCGCGTCACGTGCGTCATTCAGGCTTCTGACCTGCGGGTTTTTGGTGACGCAGAGCGTTGGGGGTGCGTCACCGGTGACGCAGGCTGTCCGTCATCGGTGACGCGGGTGACGCGGCGTGACGCAGCAGACGGCTGTCTGCGTCACGGCCGTCTGCGCAGGTCACCCGCCGTTTTCCGGGCCACCGTGACGCAGGTGACGCAGCGTTCCCCACTTAGGAAAAAGAGGGGGGTGTCTGTGGTGGTGCAGTGCGGTTCAGGCGTGAAGATGGAGCCGCTTCGCGGCGCGTCCATCGCAGGGCGGCGCCGCCGCCGAACAGCAAGAGGAGCACGCGGGGGCTGGTGCTCCTCTTGCTCGTGCCGTGCCGTCAGAACGCCTGCTGCTCGTGTGGGGGCGGAGCGGGCGGGCGGCTCATTTCGAGGTAGCGGCCCTCCCTGGTGCGGCCCGAGTCGATGAGGACGCCTCGGGCGGCCAGGGTCGGCTGTAGACGCTTGAGCCGGTCGGAGAGGACTTTGCCGGTGGTCGGCCACCCCTTGGGCAGGGGGCGGAAGTCCTCGCCCGTGTAGAGGCGGGTGAGGCAGTGCAGCCACTCCGTGGAGGTCATCCGCTGCTCTGCGCCCGGTTCGATGTCTGCGGCGTGCCTGAGGACGGTCTGCGCCAGCAGGTCGCCTTCAATGACGTCGTCGTTGAGGTCGTCCAGACTGGCCCGGTAGGCGGTGAGCGCCCCGAGACCAGTCGCTGCGTCGAGCTGCGCGCACAGGTGCGCGAAGTCCGCCATCCGCAGGTCTGTGGGGGTCTCCGCCTCAGCCGCACGGACCTTGACCGTGAGGTCCAGGAGAGACCCGAGAATGACGGGCAGAACTTCCGCGTACTCGGCCCACAGCTCGGCCTCGGTGCGCCGGACGCGGGGCCGCTCCAGACGCAGGGGCAGGAGCCGTTCGGCGAGGTCGGGCCGGATGACTCCCACATCGATACCGGTCAGGAGCAGGGGGCGGCGGTAGCGGGCGCGGAAGACGTCCCCGTCGGTGAACAGGGCGCGCTTGACGGTCTCGGCGCCGGTGACGATGCAGCACATGGCGTCCGACAGGTCCGGGGTCATGTAGGAGAGGTTGTCCAGGGCAGTGACCCATCCGGCCGCCACGGCCGCGGTCAGGTTCTCCTCGTCCTTCGGAGCCCGGCGCAGGTCGCTGCTCATGCCCTCGATGATCCGCAGGAGCATTCGCCCCGCGGTGGACTTGCCAGCCCCCTGTGGGCCGGTAAGGAAGGGCGCGGGGACGGGCACGGACGGGCCGAGGCAGCCGATCAGCCAGGCGATGGCCAGGCACTCAGTCTCCGCGTTGGCGAAGTTGCACAGCCTCAGCAGCAGGTCGATGCCCTTGCCGTCGGTGTCCTTGGCAGGCAGGGGCAGTTCCCCGGTGAGCTGAGTGCGCCGCCAGCACACCTCGCGCGGGTCGGGGATGGCGATGTCCCAGCCGGTGGGGTGGATGCGGACGGACTGCCCGTCGCTGCGGCCCAGGTCCAACCAGGTCGCCCCGTCGAATCCGGGCGCGACGCGGATGTGGACGGGCTGCACGTCTTCGTCCAGCGCGAGTGCTTCGATCAAGTCCAATGCCTCCTTGAGGGCGGTTCCGTTGAACACGCCGCGCCCGTCCTTGAACAGGCCGACCATGAGTTCCTGGCGGTGGCTGCCGGTCGTGCCCTGGGAGCGGATGGGGCGGGCCACGGGGTGGCCGTTCTTCTGCGCGTACACGGTCCCGTCGGCGGTGCGGAAGTACCGGAAGTGCGCCTGCGCGTAGTCCGTGATGACCTCGCGGGCGGGATTCTTCTCGTCGTCGGGCATGGTCACAGTCCCAATTTGGCGCGGGCGTTGGTCCAGGCGTCGGTGCAGTGCCGGGGCGATTCGCCCTTGGCCTGAGCGGCGGTGAACAGCCGCGCGATGTGGGCCTCGGTGAGGCAGCCGCACCGGCCATGGGTGGCCAGGACGGCGAGGAACGTCCGGTAGACGGTGGCGTGGACCGCGCTGCGGGCCTCGGTGATGCGCTGCTCCGCCATCGAGATGCCACGCTCCAGGTAGGCGGGCGTGCGGTGGCGACACTCCCCGCCCCCGGCCGGTGCGGACACGGTGACGGCGCACGGTGCCGCCTGGACCGTGGTGGGGCGCTTCTCTGCCAGCGCGCGCACGACGTCCGGCAGGGCCGTCATGGTGCCGGTGCCGGGACCACGCCACCGCGCGTAGGCCATCGTGGACTTGAGGTCGACACCCTCACGGACGCCGTTCACCGAGCGCATGACGCCCTGGTAGATCCAGTGCTCACCACGGGTGGTAGGCACGGTCCTGGTGGGCGGGAGGGTCTGGTGGGCCCATGCGACGGCCGCCGGGTTGTCGAGGTCCACGACGGTCAGCCCGGCCCCGGCGGGGTGGTACGCGACGGCCACGGCCTGGCGCCAGGCGCGAACCCAGAGGGGGGAGGTGATGACGGCAGGGTCGGTGGTGGCAGCAGCCCAGCCATGGCAGACGGAGGGGCACTGGCAGGCGCCCGCGTCCTTCATATTCGGCCGCCCGCCACAGGCGGCCTCGCCGCCCCGGGCGTCCTTCGCGCAGGTGCGGCAGTTCCCGAACGGGACCTTGCCCGCACGCAGAGGCAGCACCGGCACCCCGGTCTTGGCCAGATTGAGCGCGGTTCGTGGGAGGTCGGGGGCGGGGTGGTCTCGCCGGATGGGGTTGGGTTGGGCCATGCTTGGGGTGCTCCTGTTCCGTTGTGGATGGGCAGGGGAAGCCGGGGAGGCGGGCTGTCCTTGGTCGGAGGCCGCCTCCCCGGGCGTCAGCGTCGAGCAGGTTCGCAGAGGTCGACGGTGCGGATGCTGATGAAGCCTTCGGCGGCCAACTGCTCGGCCGTGGGGATCATCTGGTGGAGCTCGCGCACCACGTCCCGGGGGACCTGGCGGGCGCGGGCGGCGTTGCGCGCCTCGCAGACGTCCAGCGGCAGGTCGAAGAGAACAGCCACGGCGGGGCGCTGGTAGTAGCGGGCGCGGGCGAGGAGTCCGGCGCGGACGTGCGGCAGCACGTTGGTGCTGTCCACGACAGTGGTCAGGCCGCGGGCGAGCCGAGCGTCCAGCAGGAGGTTCTGGATCTGGGCTGCTGTGGGTGTGGCGGACTGGTCGGCGGCGTCGTCCGTGGCCATCTCCCGGAAGTCGTCCAGGCACAGACGGCCGGTCGGGAAGCGACGGCGGGCATAGGAGGACTTGCCCGCTCCGGGCGGGCCGACCAGGACGATGAGGCTTCCTGAGGTGTACGGAGCTTCCATAGGTGGGCGTTCCTCACTTGTTCTTGGGATGGAAGAGCTTGAGGGTGATGCCGCCCACCCCGAGGGGTCCGGCGACGGCTCCGGCGATGGCCGTTGCGGTGTGGGCGGCGGTGTCCATCAGCCAGCACAGGGCGGCGGCCAGTCCCCAGCCCCCGGCGACGACTGCGCCAGCAATCGCGAAGGGGAACAGGATGCGCCGCCAAGGGAAGCCGGTCGGGTTGGTGTCGTGGACGACGATGACGACCGGCTGTCCGGTGGCCTGTGCGCGCTGGTAGACGTCGGTGGGGATGTGTGGGGCGAGGTCGCCGGGGATGTTGGTGTGCGGGTCGGGCTGCTGCATAGCTGCCTCCGGGGCCGGTTGGTGCGGGAGGGGCGAGGCGTGTCAGCCGATGCCGCTCAGCGAGTCCGCGAGGGACTGCAGGGCGTCGTTGATCGTGGGGGCCGCGCCGGTCGAGGCGAGGCAGAAGCCGAAGAGCGCGGCGACGATCGCGCCGCCGGTGCCGAGGACGCGGTTGCGGAGCATAAGGGCCAGGACGGCGCCGAGGAGGAGGACGGTGGACAGGGAGACGATCACGGCAGCTCCTTACTGAAAGTGATGAGTGAGGATGCGAGGGTGTGGGAGTCCCACGGGCTCGGGGAAGGTGCGTTGAGGCCACCCCGAAGCGCCTGAGGGGCGGTTTCGGTGGGTGGCCGTGTGGGACTCCCACAGCCCCCACATGCAGGTCACAGGCCCCCACACCCCGTGGGACCCCCACAGAGCGCGTGGGGGGCTTTGTGGGAGGTGTGGGAGGCCGTGCGTGGGAGGGGCGCCGGTTACCGTGCGTTGCGGTAGCGGCGGAGTGCCTCAGCGAGGGTCTCGGCGAGGTAGCCGGTGCGCGGCTCGCTCTTGCCGACGCGGACGGTGCCCTTGCCGGGGCGTTCGACGCCGACGGCGCGCAGGATGCGGCCCAGCTCTGTGCCCAGCTCGGTGGCGCCGAGGCCGAGTTGCTCGGCGAGGTCCGCGGTGTGCATGCGCCCGCCCGCAGCCGTTACCGCGTCGTACGCGCGCTGGAGCAGAGGCGGTACGCGGTCGGAGTCGCGATCGGGCTCCGGGGTTTCGGCGCGGTTGTAGGAGAGGTTGAGGCCGCGGGGCCGCTCGCGGTCCGGGCGGGGCGTGCGGTCGGGTTCCTCGGTGGTGCCGTAGGTCTTGTCGATGTCGGCCAGGAGCTTGGCGGCGAGGGCGTCGGGGTCTTCCTCGGCCCGCCGCCGGTAGGACAGGTTCAGCGACTTCCGGTGCCGTCCGCTGTCCTCGTCGCCAGTGGCAGGGGGTTCGGGCTTGTCCAGGACGGTCGTCGCCGTTCCGGCCGTGCCCGGTGTCTCGTCGTCGCCGCTCCTGGTGGTTGCGGTGGCCAGCCAGCCCGCCCGCTCCGGGCTCCACCGCTCGCGGTAGTCCGCCCCGGCCGCGTCCGCCGAGATCTTGTCCAGCTCGGGACGGCGGTCGTTGGTGGCGAGCACCACCCGACGGACCATGGACGGCAGGGACTTCCAGCCCTTGAACTCGGTAGGGGCGAAGCCGTCGGCGCCGTTGTCCCCGATGATTCCGGCGCCCTTCTCGTTGAGCTGGGCACTGTCGATCTTCACCCTCGGGAACAGCTTGCCGACGTTGTGGCCGGAGTTCTCCCCGGAGGTCAGCGCGGCGGACAGCGGGGAGAACCGCTTGACCTCGGTGTCCCCGATCGTGCTCACGTTGCCGTCCACGGCGGTGAGGACCATCCGGATGCCCATGGCGCGGGTGGTGCGCATGACCTGCTTGGTGAGCTGGGCCAGCTCGCGCTTCTCCGGCTCGCGGCGGTTGTTGGCGTGCGCGAGTGCTTCGGCGCCCTCGTCCATGACGATTTCGATCTGCGGCAGCGACGGGCTGATGGGCAGCAGGTTCGTGTCGTGCTGGCGCATCAGCTTCTGATACTGCAACTGGCGCGCGTCGTTGATCCGCAGCACCGCCTTGAGCATCCGGATCGCTTCCTTGGCGGTGGAGGCGAGCCAGTCGACTCCGGGCCGGGTGCCGGCGGGCGCCCGGTTGTCTTCCTCGTCCGGCTCGATGAGCCCCTGCGCCTCCAGCCAGGGGGTGACCCAGGGGATGCCGACCGCGCCCTTCTTCAGGTCGATGACGAAGGTGAGCACGTCGGTGCAGCGGGCGAACCCGGTGAGGATCACGTCCAGGAACGTGGACTTACCCGATCCGGGCGGGCCCAGGAGCAGCGCGCATGCCTCGCGGAGGAAGACGCGGATTTCCTCGCCGTTGGGCCGCAGGCACCAGGGGATACCGGTCAGGAGGGACAGGGGGCTGTAGTCCTCGGGGTATGTCTTGTCATCGCTCATGATGTTCTTGGTCATGACGTCGAGGACGACCAGGCCCTGCGCGGCGCCTTCCTCCACGTGCACGGTGCAGCCCAGCGGCAGGCGGGCGTCGGCGGCCAGCGGGCGGGAGCGGGAGCTGATGCGGTCCCAGGTCACCCCGCCCCCGGGCAGTTCTGCCTCGATGGAGAATCCGGCGCCGGTGTCCCAGAACTGCACCGCGATGACCTTCACGTCCACGGCGCAGACCCGTGCGATGCGGTCCTGCCACTCGTGGGCCAGGGATTTGCGGCGGGAGTCCATCTCGGCAGCCGCCGCGCGGGCTGCGGCGGTGAATCGCTCTTCCTCGGCGACTTCCTCCCAGGCAGCGGTGTGGGAGGCGGCCGCCCAGGTGCCCACCCCGATTGCGGCCAGTGATCCGGCGGCGGCCCAGGAGAGGGGGCCGTGGGCCATGGCCCAGGTGGTCCAGCCCCCGGCGACCAGCCAGGAGGCGGCGCGGGCGACGGCGGTGCGGAGGGTGAGCTTGCGGCGGATGGTGTGGCCGATGCCGTGTCCGGCGGCGCCGGCCGCGCCGATCAGCAGCGGCCAGCCCTCGGGCATCCCGGTCGCGGCTCCCAGCAGCGCGGCGGCTGCGGCGCCGGTGGTCGCGGACAGGGCGCCGGTGATCGGGCCGTGGCCCCGGGCCCAGTCCAGTGGCGGCAGCGTGCTGTCCGCCGTCCGCTTGTTTTTCGTGCTGTTGAGGTTGAGTTCCTTGGGGCTTCGGCGGTCTCGGGTTGTCGTCTTCGGTGTCACATCCAGCTCCAGGCGGGGAAAGGCGCCGGGCCCGCACACCTGGGGGTGTGCGGGCCCGGACAGGGCGATGGCGCGCGTGGGCTAGTTGTTGGTGGTGTCCCAGCCCGTTTCGTCTCCGTTGCGGGGGTCCTCGTGCCGCTTGATGTCCTGCTCGTGGACCACACGGAAGGTGTTGAACGCTTCCTCGGCCTCGTCGATGGCCTGCTGGAGTGCCTTGTAGATCTCGTCCAGGGCGGCGCCGACTTCCGGCTCCAGGGGCATTTCGTTGTCCGCCTTCTCCGCGAGGATCGCGAAGGTGTTGGCCACGGACTCCAGCGCGTTGGGGAAGCCCTTGATCGTGTCGTGGACGTGCATCATGCCGTCGGGGTTGTAGCTCTTGGCCGCGGCTTCCATCTCGGAAGCGGTCTCATCGAACAGGAAGCCGGGTCCGGCGGGGGTGGACATGGTGGTGGAACCTCCGGTGCTCGTACCTGCGTGGGCGTGGTGGTTGCGGGGAGCGCGGCGGACCGTCGCCGAAACCGGGTCGTCATCGTCGGCGGCGGCCTGGACGGCGGTCTCGTACTCGTCGCGGATCGCGGCGTCACGGGCCGCTCGTGCGCGGTTCGCCGCTCCGGCCAGCCGCGCGTACACGCGCTGGCCGGGCCACATCAGCCACCGCCAGCCGAGCCGCTCGCCGATCGGGTGGGTGATCATCCCGATCGCGAAGAACGGGATGCTGATCCCGGCGGCCAGCATCTTGCGGCCGTAGCAGCGCAGCGCGGAGACGGTCAGCCGCCGCCACAGCTGCCACCGCGCCCGCGCCCGTTTGCGCAGCTCCCGCATCCCGGCCAGCCGCCGCGCGGTCCGTTCGTCTTTCGCGGCGCGGACGTTGGACCGTAGCCGCCGCTTGGCCTGCCGCGCTCGTTCCCGAGCCGAGAGCTTCCCGGCGCCGGCCTTTCGATCCGCGGCATCCCTGCGCCCGCGTTTGTCGTGGGGCCCACGGCCGCCAGCCGGATCGGACTTCGGAGTCTTCGACAGGTTCAGCCGCTTCCCGCCGGACGCCAAGCCACCTCGGCCAGGGCCCTTGGTGGCCCGCTTCTCGGCCTTCCGAGCGGCCTTGGCCGCGCGCCGGGCGTCGCTCAGGCTCCGCTGGCCAGCGGTGTCCTGACGGCGCCGATCCGCACGCGTGGGGGCAGCAGCCCGACGTTCCGCGCGGGCCTGCTTGACCGCGCCCAGGGCGCCCTTGGCGCCCTTCCCGTCCCGGCCGGTCCCGGCGGCCCGGAGCTTGGCTGCCTGGCCCGCAGCGCGCAGTGACCTGGCCCCGTTCCGGCCCGCACCGCCCGGAGCCGTACGGGCACCGCCGCCTCGGCCCCGGGGCGCGCCTCCTGCTCGCCCGGTACCGCCATGGGCTGCGGTGGAGCCGCGTCGGCTGCGGGCGCCGCCCAAGGCAGAGTACGTACGACCGGCACGGGGACTGGTCTTTCCACCGCCGGGGCGCCCGCCGCCGTGGGTACTGGCGGTGGTCTGCTTGGCCGTCGACCGGCGGCGCAGCGCTGCGGCACCGGCTGCGGTCGCCGCGATGCCCGCAGCCGCCAGACCCGTGACGGGTCCGCCGGCGGTGAGGACGGAGGCGGATACCGCGGCGAGCGTGCTGTTGGCACCGATGACCGTCAGCGGAACAGCAGGAAGACCGCCCGGCGTATGCGCCAGCCCACCACCCGAGCCGTCCGGCTCGGCCGCCGATTTGTGGTCCGGGGTGGAAGGGGCGTCGGGGACCTGGTCGTCATCGGTGGCGGTCTCGTCGGGGGTCAGGATGGTGTCGGACACTGATCACACTCCTTTCCAGGAGCAAGCAGGAGGCCCCGGCCGGGCCTGGACAGCGGGCTGGGGCCGCCTGGTGCGTCACTTCGAGTCGTTGAGGTAGGCCGCCAGGGCCAGGAGCGCGGTCGCCAACTGCGTTTCGGTGGTCAGCGTGGCGGGGTCGTGGTTCTGGTGAGCGATCTGTGCCTGCTGGATGTGGTCGTACGCCTGGGCGGCCAGCTCATCCGGCCGCAGACGCTTCAACTCGCGGACCGATGTACGGCCGGAAAACAGCCGGGCAATCACGGGCAGTCCTTTCAAGGGGCGAAAAGCCGGTGGGACGTGGGATCAGGTGTGACTGGGGTGGGCGGCGGCGATCTCCTGCCACCGCCGGTTCTCGACCGCGTCAGCGCGGGTCAGCCGGACGGTGAAGGTGCACCCGGGGACCGTGCAGCGGTGGGTGACCGTGTAGCGCGCCTGCGCGAGCTGGCGCAGGGTCTCGCGGAAAGCGATGTACAGCGCCAGAGCGCAGGCCAGGACGAGGGCCAGCGGCACGTCGTAGTCGGTGAGCTGGTACCCCAGATTGGCGGCCATCGCTGCGGCGATGGCCTCGGCGAGCAGGGGGAAGAGACGCTGCTTCACGGTGCCTCCCATAGGCATGAACAGAGCTTTGGAATCGGGTGGTTGCGGGTCAGGCAGCGAGGCCGAGCGGATACGCGCAGGGCACGCACATCCCGAGCGTGGGCGGGATGACGTACCCGGCGTCGGTGCGGCACTGCGGGCAGAGGCGGCGGGCGGAGTTCGCCTTGGCCAGCGCCGCCCACCGCGCCGGCGTCATCGGCCGGACCGGCTTCGCGCGGTCGATGCGGAAGAGGTACGCGACGAGCGGCCCGCGCTTGCGGCGGGGCCGCTGGAGTTCGGCGACGACGTCCTGGCCGCCGGGGCGCAGGTTCATCGCGCGGAGCTGGCGGCGGGTGGCCAGTCCGTCTGGCGCTAGGCGCCAGGGGTAGACCGGCAGAGCGGTCATGAGCGGTCGGTGCCGTTGACGCCTGTCAGGGCGCGCGGCTGGTGCGCGGTGAGCTGCGCGGCGCGCGCGGCACGGAAGTCACGCAGCCAGTTCCGCGCGTTCCCCGGATCCACCGAGCACCGCGCGGCCAGGTCCGCCGCGCTCGGCTCGCCCCCGTCCCCGCCGGTGACCGAGTCGAGGTAAAGCTGCCATCCGGACTGCTTCGCCTCGGACTTGAACACCGGGTCCGGGTCACTGCCCGCATGCTCGGCGATGTCCCTCAGCAGCCGGTCCCGCAGCGCGGAAGCTTCCTCGATCTGCTCCCTGACGTGCTGCAACGCGTCCTGCGCCTCGCTGTGTGCCCGCTGGAGCGCGTCGGTGCTGACAGTCAGTTTGTTGAGCCGCTGCTGCTCGCCGTCCACGGTGGTGCGGATGTGGTCGGCCTGCTGCTGCGCGGCAGTGATCAGATCGTCCGCGCGCTTCCGCGCGGCCTGCTCGGCCTGCCGCGCGTCCTCCGCGCGCTGCCGCGCAGCCTCCACCGCACCGTCCACACCCTGCCGCTGCTCAAGCAGTCCGGCGTGCTCGGCACGGACCGCTTCGAGGTCGCGCTGCGCGGCGCTGAGGGCGTCTTCCGCGCGCTTCCGCGCAGCATCCGCACGCCGCTGTGCGGCTTCGGCTTCCTGCCGCGCGCCTTGCGCTTGCTCGGCGAGCGCGGAGGCTTCCAAGCGCTCCACCCCCGGAGTGACCGCCAGGTCCTCCATGAACGCCACCACGGCGGGCGCGTCGGAGTAGTCGAGCCGGGCCACGTCCTCTACCCGGGTCAGTTCGGCCATCCGCCGCCCCAGCGCGAGCGACTGCCCGCTGTCGGTCGCCACATCCGCCCGCGCCAACGCCTTCTGCGCCCGCCCGCGCAGCCGCTCGACCTGCCGACGCGACCGGCGCACCGAACGCGGCCGGGTCACGGCCTCTTTGGCTTCCAGAGCCAGCCGCAGGCGGTAGACCCGCAGCGCGGCTCGCTGAGCCAGAGCGGCACGAGCGATCGCCGAGGACGACGTCCGCGCGTCCAGCCCCAGCAGAGCAAAGACCGCGGCCCATGCGTGCTGCCACAGCAGCACCACCAGTCGAACCGGACCCGGTCGGCCGCCCGTCTCGTCCTCGTCGGGGCGCTCGTGGTGCAGCTTGCTGCGCAGTTGCAGCTCGATCAGCCAGGCGGCCAGGCCGGGGATGGCAGCCAGGACCGGGCGGGCCCACCAGTTCGGGGCGTGTACGGCGTTCATGGCGGCGGAGAAGCCCACCAGGAGCCATGCGGTGCGGTGCATCAGCCGCAGCTCCGGCGTCCACCCCACCCGATGGTCGGCCGCCCGGTACATCATGACCAGCAGCGTCATCTCGGCCGCGTCGAACACGGCGATGAACGCCACCGCCAGCACCTCGGGCAGTCCCGCGGTGCCGGTGGCGAATCCCCACAGGCCATGGACGGAGACGGCGACGCCGCCGAGCGCGACGACGGCCTGGGGGCCGATGCCGGACAGCCACGCCGACTTCCGCAGCCGCCCCACCGCCCACACCGCGAGCGCGAGCACCAGCAGGGCGCCGGCCAGCGGAGCGGCCCAGGACAACCAGCCCGGCGCGGCCGGGAACAGGCCGGACAGCCAGGACATCATCGGGCACCTCCCGCCATGGCCAGCACCGCCGCGACCAGCGCGGCGGTGATGAACGCGGCTCCGGCGGCGCGGGTGTAGTCCACCGCGCGTTGCAGCCGGGCGAACTTGCCCACGGCCAGCTGAGACAGGCGCGTGACGCGCTCCGCCAGGTCATCTCCGGCCAGTGCCGCCCGGAGCTGATCGGCGGGCAGCGTTGCCCACAGCGGGAAGCCCTTGGGCTGGGCGCCGCCCAGGTTCGGGCGGGCCGCGGCCAGCAGCACGGCGGCAGCGGCCACCAGCAGGCCCACGCCCACCGCACCCACGGCCAGCGCCGCCGGGGGAAGGCGGAGGCTGGTGGCGACGGTCCACACCCCCGCCATCAGCGCGCCGTTGAAGGCCAGCAGCACCGACGCCTTGCTGTCGGTACGGGCGATCTCCGCCTTCACCTCCGCCAGCGCGGCAGCCACCGCGACGTCGTCAGCGACGGCAGGTGTCATCGTGCCCGGAGTCACCTCGCGCCTCCCTCGGTGTCGATGCCGGGGCGGCCCTCGTGGTCGGTCGCGTCCCAGCGCTCAACGGCCGCGGTCAGCTCGGCGGCCTGGTCCCACTCGCCGAGCACTGGGGGCCCGGCCTTCCCTGACTCGATCACCGCACGGACCGCCGTGACGATCGCCGAGGGCGCGGCGTACCCGTGCACCGGCAGGGGGTCGAGGTCTGCGTTCCGGCCGTGGTCGAGCAGCTCGGCCCACTGCCAGGACGGACCGCGCTCGTACTGCTCCTCACGACCGGTGTGCCACTCCCACAGGAGGATCAGCCCATGCGGCCACTCGTCCTCATCAAGGCCCGTGATGTCCGGGTCGAGCGTGATCACGGCGTTGAGGTGGCAGTACACGCCGAAGGTCTCGGCCTCCGACGTCCAGTCGTCGGCGACCGGGAATCCGGCCGCGGTGAGCGCGTCGCTCACCGCAGTGATGTACGGGTTCTGAGGCAGGATGCCGGTCATGAGTCCCCCTGAAGAATGCCGTGGGCGGTGCCTCGGCGGCCGTCACGGCGGCCGTTGACGGTCCGGTATGCGGGGGCGAGGCTGCGGGTGAGGGACCAGCCGCCGCCGGTCTGCTTGACCCTGTACATGGCCTCATCCGCCACGCGCAGCGCCGCCGACAGCTCGACCGGGCGGCCGGTGGCGTGGTGGTAGACGCCGATGGAAGCGCCCAGGGGCAGCGGCAGTCCGTCGTAGGTGACCGTGGAGCACAGCCACTGGTGCAGGTGGGTCAGCTCCCCGCGCAGGGTCTCGGTGTCCGGGCAGCGGATCGCGGCGGCGAACTCGTCCCCGCCGAGCCGTGCCACGGTACCCAGCGGTTCGGCCCACTGGGCCAGGCGCCGGCCGGTCTCGCGGATCGTCGCGTCACCGGCCGCGTGCCCGTAGACGTCGTTGACCTGCTTGAAGCCGTTCAGGTCGATGACCAGGACCGCCAGCACGCGGTGCTGCGTCTTGCGCAGCATCCGGGCTGCGCTGTGCTCGAACGCGTCCCGGCGGGGCAGCCCGGTCAGGGCGTCGCGTCCGGCGCGGTCTATCAGCCGGCGCTGCCAGAGCCCGTGAACGGTCCATCCGGCGGCCAGCGGAGCGGCGGCCGACAGGGCGGCGAGGGTGTGACTCATGCTGCTGCCCTCCTCAGCGCGGCGCGGTGCCCGTGGGCGGTCGGCTGCGTCAAGGGGATCGTCCTGGTCAGGTTCTTGGCGTAGAGGGCGTCCCAGGCGGCGACCTCGTCGCCCCCGGCGGCGGCCTCGTGCAGCTCGCGCAGTACCTCCCGGGCGACCGCTCGCCGCGCCTGCCGGTCCTTGACCGACTCCGGGTGCGGCGGGCCGACGAACAGTTCGTGGTCCAGGCCGATCGGGCTGGTCTCGAACCCGAGGGCCAGTTCCTCGAACTCGGAGGCGCTGACGGCCTCCTGATCTCCTATGAACGTACGCATGACGAAAGCTCCGAAGTCGTCGGGATGGGCAGGGGAAGGCCGGGGCGGCGGGCTGTCGTTGGTCGGAGGCCGCCGCCCCAGCGGGTGGTGCTATTCGGCGTAGCCGAGCGGGCTGAGCGCGGAGTGCGCCTGGTCGAGCCGTTCGGCCAGCAACTCCGCGTCTCCGGCTGCCCATTTCAGGGACGCCTCGACCGCGTCGACCTCGTCCTCGATGGGGCGCCCCCGGTCGCTGGTGAGATGACCGTCGGCATGCAGGCCGGTGATGAAGGCTTCAATCTGCTCCAGGGCCTGTGGGAGCCGCTGCGCGAGTGTCTTGAGGTTGGCGACGGTGGTGTACGCGTCGCCCGGGTACTCCAGGCCGTCGCCAGTTGCGCGGGTGGCGTGGTTGAGCTGGCGGACGGCTTCGGCCGCCGCGTCGGAGAGCTCAACGGCGGCCATGTTCTCGCGGGTCATACCTCGCTCCTCAGTCTCGTGAGATGGGCAGGGGAAGGCCGGGGCGGCGGGCTGTCGTTGGTCGGAGGCCGCCGCCCCGGCGGGTGGTGCGGGGAAGGGTCAGCGGGTCAGGACGTCGCCGCTGACGCTGCGGGCCCGGGGGTTGAGGTGCCGGGCGCCGGTGACCTGGACATCGCCGGAGACGGAGGAGGCGGTGATGAAGCCCGTGGCCTCCGGGGTGGCGGTCAGGCGAATGTCGCCGCTGGTGGTCGTGGCGTTGGCGGTGTCGCCCCGGTAGGACAGGACCCGCACATCACCGGAGACGCTGCGCGCGAGCAGCTCGCCCGTCACGGTCTCGGCCTCGATGTCGCCGGAGGTGGTGTGGGCTTCCAGGACGTGCGCCGTCATGGCGGTCACGTCGCCGGATACCGAGTGGACCGTGAGGCGAGCGAGCTTGCCCCGGACGGTGGTGTCGGCCGCGGTGGTGACGACCGACAGGCTCGACTGCGCGGGCAGCATGACGATCGCCTCGATCGGCCGGATCGTCGGCATGCTGGTGCCGGCGGTGACGAGCTGCCCGTTGACGAAGGTCAGCCCGGTGACGACATTGCCGAAGCCGATGGTGCCGACGGTCTGGGTGACGCGGGGGCCGCCGCTGCTCATCATCACGGCGCCGGGGATCTCGGGGACCTGGACGGACATCTGCCGCCCGCTGTGCTGGATGGTCGCCCGGCGGACCGCATCGGCGCCCGGCCCGGTGGTGTCCTCGGTCCGCAGGATCACGCGGGCCCGCTCCAGTTCGCGGTCCACGGTCACGGTGGCCCGGCCCAGCGGGAGGGTGAGGTTCAGGACCACGGACCCGGCGCTGTCGGCATTGAAGGCGTGCTCAACCACTGTTCGTATCTCCCTTGAGGATGAATCGATCAGACAGCCGACAGGGCGGCCACAGGCCCGTTACCGGGGGAGCGGCCGCCCTGTCGGCGGGGTGCGCGGTCGGTTACTTCTTGCTCCCGTTGAAGACCTGGAAGCCCTGCGGCTTCGGGGTCGGCGGGTTCGACGCGCCGGGGTCGCGGACCGGCAGCGGCGGGGGCGGCGTCTTGGTGTCATTACTCGCCATCGCTCTGCCCCCTTCAGCCGCGCTTGATCTTGGCGCTGGACTCGCTGCGCTGGTTCTGCTCGTGGTTCTTGCGGGCCAGTTCCGCCCGCTCCGCCTCGGTGAGCTGGACGACGGCGCCGGGGATCCGGGTGGGCTGCCTCATCGGGAGCCTCCCGACCGGACGCGCCGCAGGGCCTCGTCCATGTCCGGGTCGCTGTCGCCCGGGTTCGCGGCGAGGACGCCGCGTGCCATGCTGGTGATCACAGGTTCCTCCAGACAGGTGCCTGTACGCGGTCCTCCGGGGGGCAACCCGGGGGACCGCTCTGGTTTGGCCTCTCGTCACGAGTGGCCACAGCCGCCCGGCATCCGTCGCGGAACGCGGTTGTCGGGGACTGTGAGCACTGGTGCTCAGCCCGGGCCATTCGCCCCGGGCAAAGGTTCTGCGGTCTTCAGATCACGCATATGCCGGCACCGCCTCGAGAGACGGCTCCGGGCAGGTCACCCGGCCCGACGTGGGCGGTCGGGGTGGTGACCCACACCCATCGACCACACATGTGCATGTGGCTGGGTCGGCACGCTGTTCAGTTCTCAAGCAACGAGCGCTTCCTTCGGGCCCGTTTCACGGGGCCCTCTGGGCGCACGGGTGGCACTCACCCCGCAGTGCGTGGTGTGTATTACCTACCACTCACGCTGGCAGATCGATTCCGGGCCGTCAAGCGCGTGGCTTTCGAACTCGGAACCGCCGACCTGCCTTGCGGCGGTGACTCGACTATCGCCAAAGGGAAGCGGCGTCGGGAGCGTGTACTTGGGGGTGCAGTCGTGCACTCGGACGTGCAAACCCCCTGCAACCCGGCTCTGACCTGCGTAGAGTGGCTGTGCGTCAAACTGGGACTTCGAGTGTCCCTGGGGGATCCATGGCAGAACGGAACGCGAGACTGGCCGCGCTCATGAAGGAAGGCGGCTTGTCGCACAAGTCGCTCGCGCGCGCGGTGATCGCCGCTGCTGCTCGCGTAGGCGACGGCATCACCTGTGATCACACCTACGTCAGTCGGTGGCTCAAGGGCTCAATCCCCAGGGGCGATATGCCCCGCTTCATCGCTGATGCAGTGGGGCGCAAGCTAGGGCGCACCCTTACGATTGATGACATCGGGATGGGCGACGCAGCTGTCTCCGCCGTACAGCCGAACCTCGGCCTTGACTTCGCCGACCGCCCGGAGATCGCCACCGTTACCGTGGCCGACCTCTGGCGAGCGGATCTCGCCGAAGCCGAGTCGGTGGTCAAGGCGCTCCCGGACTCCGCGGCCTGGAACGAAGCATCCGTCCGGTGGCTCGTCGCCCCGCCAGATGGTGAACTCGCCCGGTTGGGCGACAGGGCAGTCGGAGCCGTGGACGTGGAAATGGTGCGCTCCACCGCGGACTCGTTCAGCATGCTCGACCATAAGTTCGGCGGAGGCCATGCGCGTCGCGCGTTGATCCAGTATCTGCACTCGGACGTGCGCCCGCTGCTTGATGGTAAGTACTCCGACGTTGTGGGCAAGCAACTGCACGCGGCGGTAGCCGAAGCCCTCAGGCTCGCCGGGTGGATGTCGTATGACAGTGGCTTGCACGGCGTCGCGCAGCGCTACTTCATCCAGGCCCTGCGCATGACGCAGGCGGCCGGTGACAGGCTGCTCGGCGGCAGCATCCTCTCCGCCATGAGCCACCAAGCCAATTTCCTTGGCCGACACCGGGAGGCAGCGACCCTGGCTCGCGCCGCGCTCACGGGGCCGGCCGGGAGCCTCACGCCCACGATGGCCGCACAGTTCCGCGCGATGGAGGCGCGAGCGCTCGCCCGCATGAACGACCCCCTCGGCTGCGAACTGGCTCTAGTCGAGGCCGAACGCCAACTCAGTCTTCGTACGGCGGACAGCGATCCTGAGTACATCGCCTACTTCGACCAGGTCGAGTTGGCGGCCGAGTTGGGGCACTGCTTCCGCGACCTCGGACGCTCCGTGCAGGCCGTTGAGCGCGGCGCAGGTTCCATCTTCGGTGACGGCCTGAACAACCGCAGTGACTTCTTCGCGACGATGGTGCAGGCAGAGGCGTACATCAATCAGGGCGAGATTGCCCAAGGATGCGACATTGCACTGAGCGCGCTACGGCTCGGCGAGGGCCTGAAGTCAGCACGCTGCGGGCAGTACGTGCAGGAGTTCCAGGAGCGCATCAGCGACGGTATGCGGCGGACCGCGGAGTTCCGCGACTTCACGGAACAGGCCCGCGGCTTCCGCCTCTGGCAGCAGGTGAACCTCTAGAACGGCGCCCAGTCGCGCCGCGATCCTCCGGAACGCAGCGTCTCGACACGCTTCTCGACTTCCTCAGCGGCCCGCGGATTCGTGCCGGCGTTCTGAGAAAGCCAGGTGACCATCAGCAGCTCGCGGATGCTGCGGAGCACGGGGTACCCGGGCCATCGCCGGACGTCGAAGCCGTAGCCGTCCACGAAATCGGCGTACTCGTCCTCCGTGTGCCAGCCGAAGCTGTCGTAGTACATCGCTGTCTGCATGAGATCCCACTCGCGTGGGCCGCTGACGAAGCCGTCCAGGTCGATCACCTTTGGGCTTTCCGTGCCATCGCGTAGGACGTTGCCGACGTTGAAGTCTCCATGCAGCGGCCCCGACGGGAGCGCGAACTGCAAGCCCTCGTACTCGGACGCGAGATCCTGTGCCAGGGCAGCGAGGTACGCGTGGGTGTCGGAGGGGATCACGGCCACGGCCAAGCGCTGCTCGACCTTGTCGAAGGGCCGGAGCGGGGGCAGGGGAAAGGCCGGCGGATTCAGCTCGTGCAGCAGCCGCAGCAGCTCGCCCATCTCCCGAGTACTGGCGTACGTATCCCCGTCGGCCAGCCCTTCCCAGAAGGTCACGGGGTGGCCGTCGACAACGACAGGCTGCTCGGCCTCCGTGACGAGCCGGGCCGCCGGGTACTCCGCGGCCGCAAGCCACCGCGCGATGGCGACCTCCCTGGTGACTGAGGGCAAGCGGTCGGGGCTGCGGCCAACGCGGGCGACAATCCGACCGCCGCTGATGCGAAAGACCGCATGGTCGCCGAAACGCAGCAGCTCGATGCCATTCGGCTCTACGTTGGAGAGAGCACAGGCTCGGCGCAGGATGCTCTCTGCTGCGGCGTGGTCGAACGCTATCTGCTCGCTCGTCGTCATGTGGTGGTCTGGCCTTCCTGTCGAGCGGGCAGGGCGCGGACTTCCCGACCGCGCGCGGCCCCCTTGCCGATGAGACCCTTCCCTTCCATCTGCGCGATGGCAGAACGCACCGCCGTCCGCGAGGCGCCGAACTGGTCACACAGTGCCTTCTCCGTGGGGAACGGATCGCCGACCTTGACGCCTTCAGCTCGAAGTAGATCGGTCACCCGCTCCACCAACGGCCGCCGGTCACCCGTACCCGCCACATACCAGCCCGACCCCTGAACGGAGACAACGACGCCTTCCTGTCGAAGCTCCACGAGCGCGCGCTCGATCGTGCTGCGGCTTACCCCGTAGTCGCGCATCAGCACCGCTTGGGACGGCAGAGCTTCCGTGATCTCGCGGTTCTCGATCTTCTGGCGCAGAGATTCCGAGATCTGCAAGTACGTACCTCGCGGGCTGGCCTGCGGCACGTGCCCCATCCCTTCTTCGACCTCATGGGACGCCTCCCATCGGGAGCTTCCGGTCCAGCTTCGCACGTCGGAGTACACAGGTACTGGGACGCGGAGCTCCTCACCTTGGACCGGGTCCTACCTTGGCTGACCGGATCCTGCCTTAGCCATTCGCGTCTCGACCCGCGCAGCTGCGGCGTGGATCTCGGGGGCCGCGCGCAGGATGAATCGGCCGACGATCGTATCTGGACCGTAGCGCTGCACGATCTCGTCGAGCCGCGCGGCCAGCGTCGTGTGGCGGCCGTCCGGGGTCGTCGTCATGTCGCAGAAGATCAGTGCGTCCACCAGCTCGGGCCGCTCCATGGGGAACTCGCCCTCCAGTTCCTCGCGCAGTCCTCTGCCCTCGGCCTCCAGGAGCGCGCAGGAGTGGTGGGCCACGAGCCGAACGATGCGTTCATCCACGTGGTCCTGGTCCCGCAGGAACCGCGCGCCGTCGAGGGGGTGGAAGCCGGTGGTGGCTATCGATGGCGAGTACCCGATGTCGTGGAGAACTGCGGCGGCCTCGATGAGGCCGGCATCGCGGCCGAGGATCGGGCGCAGAGATGCGGCACGTTTCGCAACCCCAAGTGAATGTGCCCAGCGACGCGGCAACGGGTTGGCCAAAAGAGATTCGGAGAGATCGTATGCCTGCTCGATCAATGCCATGCCGACCAGCGTAGAAGCAGGGAAGACTTGGACAGAGAGGTCCTGGTCAGGGGCGTTGCGATCAGGCGTCCGTCACTTGTTGCGTGTGGCGCTGCTCGGCCTCGCTCTTCTGCGAAAGACTGCCTGCTGGCGAGGTCGCTGCTGTCGGGCTGGTGCTGCACACACCTGCGAAGCAACGGTCAGTGTGGCTCTCAGAGCGGACTGAAACCACTACGGCAACGCAACCAGGGCTGTGTCACGAGCGAGTGAAAATCTCTGCAGGGACGTAGTGGCATCGGTGCGCACGAGATACGGTATAGTAGAGCGTTTGTGCTGAACGGAGCTACTACCTTCGAACAGAGATCTTCAGTAGAAGGAGAATTAATGATGATCAGTGACGCCCAGCTGAGGTTACTAGCCCTGTGTTCAATTCGCGTTGACAACAAAAGCGTCGACTGGTCCTTGATCGCAAGGTGCGCCTTAAAGGGAGAAATCGAAAGCCTCTGTGGCGGCCATATCCCTGAGACGTCGCAGGCAGCCACCAAATCGCTCCCGATACTTCGGGAGGGGTTGCGGCAACCCCTAGACTCGCACTACTCGCGAATCGAAGAAGAGCTCACGCTGGCCCAGAAGGTCGGTGCCAGGCTTACTACGGTCCTAGACGCCGACTATCCGTCCAACCTGCGCAATGTTCGTGATCTTCCCCCTTTTATTTTCTATAGGGGTCACCTAAGCGCAGATGAAGATGCACGTTCAGTTGCAGTGGTTGGAACCCGTGATGCATCAGACATAGGGATTTCGCGGGCGAAGAGAGTTGCGCGAGAACTGGGTGAAGCGGGGTTCACAATCACCTCAGGTCTGGCTCGTGGCATTGATACTGCCGCTCACCAAACAGCGCTAAATTTTCGGCGGCGCACCATTGCGGTTATCGGTACGGGCATTACTCGCTGCTACCCCAAGGAAAACCGGGAACTATCTGAGGAAATCGCCGACAGGGGGGCCATACTGTCTCAGTTTTGGCCATCTCGTCCTCCAGGTCGCGACACCTTCCCCCGGCGAAACCATGTCACCTCGGCAGTGAGCTTGGGGAGCGTCGTCATTGAGGCTTCGGGTACCTCGGGGGCGAAGATGCAAGCTCGCGTTGCCAGTGAACAGGGGCGTCCAGTGCTTCTCCTTCAGTCCTTGGTGGAGCGGCAAGAGTGGGCTCGCCGCATGGTCGATGGTGGCAAGGCCTTCTGTGTCACCAATACCGAACAAGTGATCGAACTCCTCAACTCTGGGGCGGTGCGGGCGAAGCCAGTCCATCCAGGGGATACCGGACAGCTCAGCTTTGACGTAGGGTGATCGCCTGATGTCAGAATGCGATCAACGTTAGGGCCTGATGCAGGGGGGAGGCGGCGTGCGGTACCGCCATCGTTTTATGCGTCCGCGTAACAGCGAGGACTGGGAAACCGAACACTGGGTGGAGTGGCTGCAAGAGCAAGGCGTCGTGCCTTCGGTTACTGCCAACGAAGAGGGCGTTTGCTCCCTGTGTCGTGCCCCCACAAAGGTGGATCAGTACGGCGGGTACTTCACTCGCTGTTTCTTATGCCAGAAGCACTATTCCACCGTTCTCGATGGCTTCGTGCCCATATGTTATTCAGTGCGAGATGGGCTCGAAAGTCTGATCTGGCACTCCAAAAACTGGGACAGTGCTGAGTGGCTGAGGGTTCCGCTTGCTTCGCTGCTTTGGGAGTATTTGAGCAAGCATCTTCGGTGCATAGAGCAGGCCTATGGCGGGCCATTCGATCTTCGGCTAACGGTGCCGTCGCATCCAGAAATTCGAGTCCAAAATCACTTAGATCTCATTCTGGAACGCATTCCCGACATGGGTGCGGAGTGGTCGCACGGCATTCTGGTGAAGAACAGCACGAAGAAGGCTAACGAGCGGCGACGTAAAATTACCCCGGATGCCTTCAGCGCATCTGATGTAGTGAAGGGTGCGAGAGTACTCCTGCTGGACGATACCTATACTTCGGGGGGGACTTTGGCGAGTGCCGCTCACGCGTTAAAAGTCCGGGGGGCAACACGAGTTGTTGGGCTCACGTTTGGGCGGCAGCTCGGGGATGAGTGGGAGGACAGCCGTCGGATAATCGATGACCTCCCACGTCGAACTCTTGACCTGAGTCAGTGCGCAGTTCATGAGTCGGGGGTTCGCGTTCCGTGGAGTCGGCTTGCTTCCGGTTAGGTGCGCCTGGGCGCCGAGGGGACTCAGCGCCGCGGTGCCAGGAGTTCCGGACGCGGCCACCGTCACGGCGTCACCCAGTTCCTGCCGCTGCTGGACGCCATCCCATCGATCCGGGGCTTGCGGGGGCGTCCACTCCGCAGGCCCCGGCGCCTGTACTCCGACCGGGGCTACGACTACGACAAGCACCGCCGCCTGCTGTGGTGAGGCATCAAGCCGGTGATCACCCGACGCGGGACCGCCCACGGATCCGCACTGGGCAAGGTGTGCTGGGTCGTTGAACGCGCCTTCGCGTGGCTCCACCAGTTCAAGCGCCTCCGCGTCCGCTACGAGCGACGCGCCGACCTCCACCCAGGCCTGCTCGACCTGGCCTGCAACATCATCTGCCTCCGCCGCCTCAGGGCCTCATTCTGAAACAGTAAAGCGACGCACCTCGTGGTCGGGCAGTCGACGACGGGCTTCGCTAGCTATCAGCGCCTGCAGATTTCCGGGGTGCAGCTTGCGTAGAATTCAGAATGGGGGCTCGCTGGTACAGCCCTCGCCGAAATGATCCGGCTTCGGACTGTACGGCCTCCGGATGGGCGCCGGGAGATTATCGGGAAGGTCGAAGAGCGCGCCCATCATTTGTCGGTTTTCGCTTCCCGGATAGATGTTATTCTCAAGTAGAAGGTTCCAGAGTGGCTCGACTGTCAACGCCACTCCATAGCCGAGTTCCGGTGCGGCATAGTTAGTGAGCAGCGAGCTTGTGATAATGCCAAGCAGGAACCCGTTGCCGGTCAGTGCGGGGCCGCCGCTGAAGCCTCCGCGGGCCATGGGTGAGAGGACAAAAAGCGGGTGATTTGATCCCACGTACGGGTCAATGATCGCATTTACCTCGCCCCGGGTTGCAACCAGTACCGGCTCGGGCGAGGTCGGAATGGGGGGGTACCCCATGACGATCACTTCCATCAGGACGAGGGAGTTGTTGATCCAGTCATCAAGATGTCCACCTATTTCGATGTGGTCGACCTTATTATTGACGGAGCCATTGGTGAGAATAATGTTCGACTTCATGTAGAGGTCGAGTGAAAAATCTGTCCTGAGTAGTGCGATATCAACGGTTTCATCGCTGGGATAGATCACCTCCACTGACTCTAGCGAGATCTCCGCTGAACTCTCATACGGGGTCAAGCTGACCAGCTCGCGACCTTCGATCACGTGCCTGGCAGTGACAAGGCATCCATCACCGATATGGAATGCGGTTCCAACACCCAGCTCGCCGTCTATGCCGCGACTCTCAACGCACACGAGGCACGGGGCGAAACGCGAAAAGAAGTCAAGCTGCGACCCGGTCCCATTTGGCATGCGGACATTCTATCCGGTGGTGCCGCGTCAAATGTGCGCTTGCCGGGCATGGTTGAAGACAGATGCCTGGGGCGCAGGAAGGGTCGGGGATGCGTAGCCGCTGGTTGGTCATGGCGCTCACAGCGCCGGCCGAGTGGAGCGCGATGGCGGTCTCGAACACCTCCAATGCCCGATCCACTTCTCTCACTGAGCGTAGGGCAAGGGCGGCACACTGCACTCGGTTGCCGTTCATGGCCGAGAATCGGCTGCCGTTCACCCTTGTGGACGTCGGTGCCAGCATCACCTACCCCTGCCTGCTCCGCGGATCATTCTGAAACGATCAGTTAGCGAAGGTTGATGCTTAGGTTGCCCGGAAGCCCGTCTCCGTACCCAGCGCCGAGCAAGGCGTCGTTCGGTGCTTGTGGCCAACCTGTGGCCAGGGTGGCCGCGCGACCGCTAGAGCAAGCGGCTGACGCCCAGGTCACAACCGATACCAGTGCCGGGAAGCGACCGGTCTTGAAAACCGTCGTGGCAGCGATGTCACCGAGGGTTCAAATCCCTCAGCCTCCGCAGTGTTACGGCCCCTGACCAGGTAAGACGGTCGGGGGCCGTCGCCATGCGTGCCACCCGCAGGACACCGCCGTTCCCCACGATTCCCCGACCGATCGGGCACGGCAGGGGCACGGCCGGACACCTGCTGAGCGGGCCCCCGCCGACTACCGATTGATCGGAATCTCGTACACGATCTCGCAGTGAGCGGCGGGTACGACGATGTCCGCCGTCTCCACCGGCTGTCCCTGGTCGCTGTAGTACGTCCGCCGGATGTGCGTGACGAGCGCGGCCTTCTGGATGCCGAGAAGTGATGCCTCCTCAGCGGTCGCCTGCCTCGGCTCCGGCCGCTCCACGGCATGGCTGACGGTGATTCCGATAGCGGCCATGCGATTCACGACGCCCGCCCCGGCGTGCGGCCCTCCCTCGGGGAGGACGATCAGCGTGCCTGCGGTGAGGTCGTACGGTTCCCAACTCGTCGACAGCTGCACCGGCCTGCTGTCGGCCAGGAACTCGTACGACGTCCGGACGCACAACTCGCCCTCGGCGATGCCCAGTCGCGCCGCGATCTCCGCCGGGGCCGGCACCTTGGCGTCGGTCCGGCTCTCCCAGTCGCCGTGCTTGCCGACTGCCCTCATGTCCGCGCGGAACGGCGACCCTTCGGGCTGCTCGCGCGCCGACGACCGGACGACCCGCACCCGTTGCCGGGGTTCGGCGACGTAGGTGCCCGATCCGGCTCGGCCCTCCAGCACGCCCTGGGAGATCAGCAGCTCCTGCGCCCGGCGGACCACGTTCTCACCCACCCCGTACTCCTGGCCGATCTGGGCGCGGGAGGGCAGGCGGTCCCCGGGCTCCCATGCGTGCTCCGTGATCCGCCGCCGGAGTTCGGTGGCGACGCGGAGATAGGGCGGCTGCTCAGGCATATGGAAAATCTAGTCCACTAGCTCTAATCTAGTTAACTAGCTTCACTGAAAGTGATCGCCGGTGACGGAGGCTGCCCTGTGCCCGCTTCGCGAGTTAGCGCGGCGACCATCGCCGCCCGGCTGTCCGCCGTCGGGCTCCCCGCGCGCGTGGAGGAGTACGCCCGGTTCACATCGGTCGAAGCGGACGTGCCGGAATCGCTCTCCATCGAGTCATGGAAGGAGGTCCTGGAGGCGGTGGCCGAGGCCGATCGGTTCGGGCTCCTCGCCACCAGCCTGAACGGCCGCACTCTCCGGGCGGTCGTACACAAACCGGTCCCCACGACAGGCGATGTCGGGGGACCGAGCCATCAGCGATAGGAGCTGATTCAGCGTGCTCAACCGTATCCGCCGCGCCGTCTCCCTCACCAGGGCGCGCCACTTCTCCAAGGGCAGGCACCGCCGCCCCTTAACGCCCTCCCCACCGCCGACCGCTCCCACCGCCTCCGCGCCCGCCGACGAACCGACGCTCGGCCTGGGCCGGGCTTCCGACTGGGCGAGGCACCGCTACACGCTCACGGCCGAGGAAACCGCGCTCGTCCGTCCGTACTGGCCCTGGGGAAGGCGCGCACGACAGCACCCGACGGTTGTCGTCGCTCCCCATCTGCCGACCGAGGCCCGGTCGGCCCTTCTGGGGGCCTGCTGATGCCCTCTCGACGGCAGACCCACAGCCCGCACGCCCCGGCCATCCCGTACCGCTCGCCCGCCTGCCGGATCGGCACGCACCAGGCTTGCGCGGAGTCCTCTCCGGCTCCGGCACCGGTCGACGTGCCGTTGATCTACGAGGCATGTGACTGCCCCTGTCACTCGGAGTCCGGACAGGCCCGGCCAGCAGGGGTGAAGCAATGAGCGAATGGGCACCTGGCGGCGCGTCGGCATCCACCAGCGAGATCCATCGAGAGGCGGACGCTGGGATGACGGCACAGCACGAACTGAGGCTTCTCCCGTGGGCGGGGCCTGAGGGCAAGCCGTGCTACCTGGACACCGATGACCGGGAGGGCTACATGTCCCGCTTGGCGGACCATATCGAGTCGGTGCACTCGGGATGGCGTCCGAGCTGCTGGGGCAGGCGCTTCAGGCACTCGACAACGAGACCGCAGATCTAGAGAAACTGAGGCTCCTCGCCGCGCAGTTGGCAGGTTCACTGCGGGACGTGCTGCGTGTGGCGACCAGCCGCGGGCACCGTCTGGTAACGCCTGAATAGCCCCACTCAGGGGAACGTCTGGTCGACTTGCCATCGCGGGTTCTGGCTAGCAGCCATGTGCAGTACAGCAGGGAGCCTCGGATACGCTCCGAGACCTCCCTGCCTTCTCTTAGCGACGCACGGTCGCCCGCAGGATAAACCCATGGTGGAGAGGGTCAGCCCGTTCGAGCCGGGCCAGATGGGCTGACATCCACTTTAGAAGTTCGGCCACTGGGCCATGCGGCCTGCTCCGTGCTCATGACGCTGAGGGTTCCCGGTGCCCCTGTGGCTGTTCCAGCCCGTTGCCGTCCGGGGGCGTTGATGTCATCCGCTGATGTCACTTCGCGGAGCGTCGGCGCGTCGCCAGTCGTCGAAGCCTACGATGGCGCTGCCCCGCTGCGCGCTGCTGAGCTCTCACGATGGCGACTGTCTGCGGATCACTGATTAGGTCGTAGTCGTGCATCAGGAGTGCGTCGTCGTCCTCGGCAAGCAGGCACCGCAACGTGTCGATGTGACATTCAGGGCTGGTGAGTAGCCGCTTCGACTCGAGCCAAGCGGCCAGACCACCATCGTCTTCCAACACGGGACCATCGTAGCCAGCCGGCCAGGCGTCGTCAGGACGCGGTGGTCTCGAAGGTCGCGTTGCCTTCGTCGATGCCGAGTTGGTGGATGGCCAGGACCTCGTCGGCGTGGTCGGCCGTCAGGCTGGTGATCCGGATCGCCTGGGCGCGAAGGGTCACCCGTGGTCTCCCGAGGTGAGTTCGCTGATCAGGTTCTCGATGCGGGCTCGGATCTCGTCGCGGATGGGCCGAACCGCCGCGACGCCCTGACCCGCCGGGTCCTCCAGCTTCCAGTCCAGGTAGGTCTTTCCGGGGAAGTAAGGGCAGGCGTCGCCGCAGCCCATGGTGATGACGACGTCCGAGTCCTGCACGGCTTCGGCGGTCAGCACCTTCGGGGTCTCTGCCGAGATGTCGATTCCGACTTCCGCCATCGCTTCCGCGACGGCGGGGTTGACGTGCTCGGCGGGTGCCGAGCCCGCGGAGCGGACTTCGACGCGGTCGCCCGCGAGGTGGGTGAGGAACGCGGCCGCCATCTGGGAGCGGCCCGCGTTGTGGACGCAGACGAACAGCACGGACGGAGTCTTGGGTTCAGACACGGGCGGAGCCTTCCTGGGCGGGCGTGGGCTCGACGGCCTCGGGGGACGGGTGTGGGAAGTAGCGGCGCGCGGCCAGGGCGACGTAGACGAGGCCGATCAGTACGGGGACCTCGATGAGCGGACCGACGACTCCGGCCAGGGCCTGTCCGGAGGAGGCGCCGAAGGTGGCGATGGTGACGGCGATGGCAAGCTCGAAGTTGTTGCCCGCCGCTGTGAACGCCAGCGTGGTGGAGCGCGGATAGTCCAGGCCCACGGCCTTGCCCAGCGCCATGGACCCGGCCCACATCACGGCGAAGTACACCAGCAGCGGCACAGCGATCCTTGCTACGTCCATCGGCTGGGAGATGATGGCGTCACCCTGGAGCGCGAACAGCACGACGATGGTGAACAGCAGCCCGTACAGGGCGAACGGGCCGACCCGCGGAATCAGCTGCGTCTCGTACCAGGCCCGCCCCCTGGCCTTCTCGCCCAGACGCCGGGTGAGGAACCCGGCCACCAGCGGGATGCCGAGGAAGATGAGCACACTGCGGGCGATCTCCCACACGCTGACGTCGAGAGCGGTCTGTTCCAGGCCGAGCCGGCCGGGCAGCACGGCGAGGTAGAACCAGCCGAGCGCTGAGAAGGCGATCACCTGGAAGACGGAGTTGAGGGCGACGAGGACGGCGGCGGCTTCCCGGTCGCCGCAGGCCAGGTCGTTCCAGATGATGACCATGGCGATACAGCGGGCCAGGCCGACGATGATCAGGCCGGTGCGGTACTCCGGCAGGTCCGGGAGGAGGAGCCAGGCCAGCGCGAACATGATCGCTGGGCCGAGGACCCAGTTCAGTACGAGCGAGGGGATCAGCAGGCGGCGGTCCCGGGTGACCGTGTCGAGGCGGTCATAGCGGACCTTGGCCAGCACCGGGTACATCATCACCAGCAGGCCGAGCGCGATCGGCAGGGAGACGCCGGTGACCGTCACCTGCGCCAGGGCGTCACCGAGACCGGGAACGAGGCGGCCCAGGCCGAGGCCGGCGGCCATGGCCAGCAGGATCCACACCGCGAGGAAGCGGTCCACGAACGACAGGCGCGCGGCCACCGGAGCACTGGAGGACGCGGCCGTGGGGTCGGCGGTCACGGGGCGTCCCCCGCGGTGCCGACGCGCTCGGGCAGCGGCTGACCGGCGGGGCGGGTGAGGATCCCGGCAAGCCGGTCGGTCATCTCCGGCAGCAGCCAGTAGTAGACCCAGGTGCCACGGCGCTCGCAGTCGATCAGCCCAGCTTGCCGAAGCAGTTTCAGGTGATGGGAGATCGTCGGCTGCGAGAGGTCGAAGGCGGGGGTCAGGTCACATACACAGACCTCGCCCCCGGCCCGGGAAGCGATCATCGACAGCAGCCGGAGCCGGATCGGGTCGCCCAGCGCTTTGAACACCTTCGCCAGCTCGACGGACTGGGCTTCGTCCAGCGGAGCGGTCAGCAGCCCGGGGCAGCAGCCGCCAACGCCATCCTGGCCGAGCACCACAAGGTCTTGTTTCGACATTCTTCTATGTTGACGTTCTTCGATCCAAGATGCAACCTTGCATTGAAGGACATCGATACAGCCCGATGGGAGACCGCCATGTCCCGTGTACAGCTCGCCCTGAATGTCCCTGACCTTGATGCCTCAGTGGCGTTCTACTCCAAGCTCTTCGGCGCCGAGCCCGCCAAGCGCCGCCCCGGATACGCCAACTTCGCGATCACCGAGCCGCCGCTGAAGCTCGTCCTGATCGAAGGCGAGGCGGGCCAGGAAACCCGGCTCGATCACCTCGGCGTGGAGGTCACCTCCACCGACCAGGTCAACGCCGCCACCGAGCGCCTCAAGGACGCAGGACTCGCCACTTTTGAGGAGAACGACACCTCGTGCTGCTACGCCCTCCAGGACAAGGTGTGGGTCCACGGCCCCGGCAAGGAGCCCTGGGAGGTCTACGTGGTGAAGGGCGACGCGGACAACCTGGGCAAGGGGGCGGCCCCGGACGCCGAAGGCACCTGCTGCGCGAGCCGGCCCAGTCCGGAGGAGACCGCGACTGCCTCTGGTTGCGGGTGCGGAACCTGAGCCGCCCGCCCGCTGAGCCGCTCGCCTGACGCTGTGGACCAGTGTGTGCGGCCAAGTTCCCTGACGCGGGGTCGTCGGGGCCCTGACTCAGAACGCTGACTCAGAACAAGGTGTCCTGGTCAGGTATCTCCGGCGTCTCCGGATTCTCCAGCGGCGGCACGTCCTCGCCTCGCCACTTCGCCTCAAGGTGCTTGCGCCAACCCTGCGGCGGCGGCCACGGCACGCCCCATTCGGCGAGTTGCCTCTTCGTCCAGCCGCCCTTCGGAGTCTGGGCGGCGGTGACTTCGTCAGGAGAGGGCACGTACGTCGACATGGGGCCATGCCTGCCCACGCGGCCGCCCCGGGTACGCATGCGAAAGCCGGAGCAGCTCCGAATATCGATCAGCTCAGGAGCAGAAGCAGGGCGGCCCCGCCGGCTTTCTGGATGTCGGTCATGTTCTCGATCGTGCCGACTTTGTCACCCGTCATCCGGCCACCGCGCAGGACGGTCCCGTTCGCTTGCACCACGCCGACCTTGTCGCCTGTCATGCGGCCACCGCGCAGGATGGTTCCTTTGCCTGGACCACGCCGACCTTGTCACCTGTCAGACGGCGGCCTCGCCAGACCGTTCCGTCCGCCTCAACGAAGCCGACTTTGGTGCCTGTCAGGCGGCGGCCCCGCCAGACGGACCCGTCCGCCTTCACGACACCGACCTTGCCCCCCGACCACCGTCCACCCCGCAAGACGTCCATCGGCTTGCCCCCCGTTCGTCGGTTCCGGCCTGAAGAGAATCAGGGCGAGCGTACGTTCCACGACTTCGGGGCCGCCAGTCCATTCGCGGTGCGCGGCGGTCTGTTGGCGCGGTCGTCCAGGGGCCCTCCTTCCACGCATGTTCCGTGAAGGAGTGCGGCACCATGGCCCTTGTACGTGGCGGGACTTCTTTCGCGGAGGGGGTATCGGGGTGGCCGGCGAGGTCTGGGCATCGGTTCTGTCGCTGGCTGGTGTTGCGCTCGGGGGTGGGCTGACGGCGTTCGCCCAGCACGCCACCCAGCGGTCCGCGGAGCGGGCCGAGGAACGCCGCCAGGTGGTGGCCGCCGCGGAGAGCCGTCGGGCGGAACAGCTCGAGGCACTGAAGGAGTTCATCGCGAGGGCGCAGACGGCCGAACGGGCCGCGTACAGCCGTCCTGAGGAGTGGGGCGACGACGAGGACTGGACGGCGCGGGCGGGGGAGGCCATGACCGCGCTGTGGACCGCATCGGGGAACGTGATGCTGCTGTGCGACGAGGCGTTGCACGAGCCCGTCCGGGTCTACGGCCATGCACTCAATCAGGCCGTGTGGCGGGAGATCGGTGACCTCGAGGTGAACGAGCACCTCGAGGCGGGGAAGTCGGCGTTCATGGCCGCTGCGCGTAGAACGCTGGCTTCCTCATAGGGGCAACTACGCGTGGGTGCCCTGGTTGAGGGGCACCCTTGGTGCGCGGAGCACGGTCCAGGTGTCAGCGGATGTAGACGCTCTCACCGAACTCGAAGACGCCGCGCTCGCCCGGCGGGACCGTGGCGGTCACGGCTCCCTGACACTCCGGGCCGGAGAAGACGATGGCCAACTCGTCGGTGTGGTTGTCGACCCGCAGCGGGTACTGCTCCGTGTTGTAACAGCCGCTGGGGTCGGAGTACGGCGTGCCGCTGACGATCAGGGTGCCCTGGGCGGCCGTGGCCGTTCCCGCGGACAACAGGGCGAGGGCCAGAGCACCGAACATCGACGCTACCGCCATTCCCATCCGACGCATCATGTACCTCCTGCACAATCACGTTCCGGAGAAGACGCCAACCGCCTTCCGGCTCATGGCTATCCGTGGTCACTTGACTTCCACTCACAACCGGCCTGAGTGTGAAGGGAATCGGCCTCATGCGCCCCAATAGTCCTCGCGGCTGCTGACCCTCCTTTTGCGCGGCCGTCGAATCACCAATTCCGCGATTCCGCTCAACAGGACAGCCGACACGATTTCCTTGGCCATCTCCTCGCTGAAGATGAAGTGAATCGACCAGAGGACGCCGTCGTTCCACACCACTTGCGCAAGCCAGCTGACTCCCTCGCCCACGGGCGAGAGGACATGGTCTCGGGTGCCGGTGCCGAACCACGAGAAGAAGTGTCCGATGGGGGTGAGGACATGGTCGTAGAGGGCGTGGACCAGCCACATGAAGCCGTGGGCCAGGCCGCTGCCCAGCCAGGAGAAGAAGTGCCCGACAGGGGTGAGGGCATTGTTGTATGTGTGATGGACGAGCCACATGAAAGCGTGGCCTATCCCCGTGCCGATTGAGGTGAAGAAGTGACCGATCGCACGCAGAATTCCCATGACGCCTCTGGACGTGGGTATGGCGGAGCGTGGCTGAGTGAATTCTGAACGAGTGGCCGGTCCCGGGGGGTTCCTTGAACGCGGAGGGAATTTTCGCAGCGGTGCCGGAATTCCGGATTTCGATCGTCCGCTCCCGCTCGACCGGCTCTCCGAGAGGGTCCGAGGGATCCGAGGCAGCGTCGAACGGGGAGCAAGAGGCTGTGGCGCGTTGGACGTGGGGGCCGACCCCGGACGTCCGGACACCCGGATCCGGAAGGCCATCGGAGTGACGCCGCGGTGAGCCCCCGCTGACCGTCGCCGCCCGGCCTGACGTCCACGGGACCGGCGCCAAGCTGGGCGGCGATCTGGCCGAAAACCTATGGTGTGGGTCGTTGGCGCAGGTCAGAGCGGGGGGATCGGCCGACTGGCGGGCAGTTGGGATGCGGGACACGGGAAAGTGGGCTTTTAGTTGTAGCTAAAGGTGGGAACCTGTGGCTGAAGGACGAACGAGCTTCGTCGACAGCGTGCGGCTGGGAGTGATGAGCATGCCGTGGAAGGGCAAGGGGCTGAAGGGGGAGGCCGCGGAGCACGCGGGGGCCCGGCTGGCCCGTCAAGCCACCGTGGAAGTAGCAGGGTTGCTGGGCAAGCGGGACATGAGCAGAGCGGATCTCGCCAGGCTCATGGACGTCAGCCCGGGGCGGGTCAGCCAAATACTGTCCGGTGACGAGAATCTGACCCTACGAAGCCTGGCCGCCGTGGCCGAAGCGCTGGAACTGGACGTGAAGATCAGCTTTGTTGAGCCCAAGGACGACGGCGGCCGGCGTGCCCTCGGGCGCGGTGACGACGCCTTCGTCTACGCCCCGTGAGTCCCTGATACGCCCTGTGGGCCCTGATACGCCCTGTGGGCCCTGATGGCGCTCTGTGGGCCCTGGCGGCGCTCTGTGGGCCCTGAGGCGCCCTGTGGGCCCTGCCCGTGGGTCCTCGATGGCCCTCAAGGGTGCGCGGTCAGGGGTGCGGCGCCCCCGCCGCCGCCAGCGGCTCTTCGGCCAGCGCCTGATCCCGCAGCCGTACGAGGTCGCGGTCCGCGCTCCGCTTGCCCGTCCGGTAGCCGAACTCCAGCATCTTCACACAGGCTTCCTTGGCCATGGCCAGCGCCTGACGGCGGTCCTCCGCCTCCTCCCGGGTGGCGCGATGCAGTTCCGCCGGGAAGTCCTGGAGCTCACGCTGCCGACAGCTCGCCTCGATATCGGCCTCGACCTTGGCGGCGTCGTCCAGGTACTGATCCACCTCCTCGTACAAGGTGTTGATCGCCGTCCGCTCCTTGGTCAGGGGGCTGCTGCCGCGCAGATACGCGCGGGCGTCGAAGGCGAACATCCGCAGCTGGGGCACGGTCCCGAAGTCCTGGACCAGCCGGTGGCAGTGGCAGTACATGTCATGAGCGAGCCGCCGCTCCAACCGGTCCAGCAGCACCGCGATGCCCAACGTGATCACCGCGACGAACGGCGGTGTGGACTGCTGGTTCTGCTGCTGACGGACGCGCGGGGCCAGGGCTCCGCCCGCGGCGGCCGCGGCCACGGCGGGCGGCACATCGGCCGCGTGCGGCAGCAGCAGCGTGATGGTGATCAGCGCCGCCGCACAGGTGCATCCGGTGATCGCGGCGCACAGCGCCGTCGACCGCGCGGTCCCCAGCAGCCTGCCCTTGTCGGCGAAACGGTGGATCAGCGAGATCCAGGTGACCAGCGCGCAGGCGCCGAGGGGTAACGCAACCTGCGCGAACCACTCGTGTCCATAGAGCTCGTGCAATGCTCCCCCTGCTCGCGCCTCGCTGCCGGTGCGCCGGAGGCGAGCGGCCGGTCACGGGGAGAGCGGGAGTCCCATCACTGTCCGCCCGGAGGTGGAAGGACCGGCGAGTGTGCGCGGTGCGTGCACAGGGCGCCTCGTCGCGTGGTCACGATAGTGCCCCTCGAACGCGTAGCGCACGGTTGACGTTCCGCTTACCTCCGGATCGCGCCGCCCTCAGCCGCCACCCGCGCCGCCCTCTCGGCCATACCCGCACCGTCCCTCAGCCGTGGCCCAGGGGCGGCGGCCAAGCGGCCGGGGGCTGGAGATGGCGTGCGGCGCTGCGGGCCGCGGAGGCGACCGTGGCACGGGCCTCGCGGCAGGTCAGCCCGGCGTCGACGGCGGCCTGGACCAGATCGGCGGCGAGCTGCGCGCCCGCGCCCGTCTCGTAGGCGCGACAGGCGGCCCAGAACAGCCGGTCGTTGCGCTGGCCCTCGCGGGACTCGCGGACGAACCGTACGAGGGCGGTGAGCGCGGCGGGATGCCGCTCGGACGGGCGGCGGCCGTACGGTGTGCGCGGCCGGGCCGGGGACGGCAGCCGCAGCAGTCGGAGCAGCGCGGGCGGGGCCGGGGCGGGGGTCCAGACGGGGGAGCCGGGAGCGAGGCGGTACCGGCCGTGTGCGGCGGCCGAACCGGGTCCGACGAGATAGCCGCCCGATCCGCGGATATCGACCCCGGGGGCGAGGCGGCCTGCGGAGTTGGGGACGGTGAGGCCGGGCGGGCCGCTCAGCCACAGGTGCCGGCCGCCGCCGGGGGTGAGCACGGTGACGGTGCGGGGGACGGCGAAGCCGTGTTCGCGGGCCAGCCGGGCGAGGGCGACGGGACCGTTCGTCCCCCTCGCGCCGCTCGTCCCCCTCGCGCCGCTCGTCCCGCTCGCGCCGCTCGTCCCGCTCGCGCCGGTGAGGTCCTGGGAGTCCCGCGGATCCTGGAGGTTCTGCGGTTCTCGGGCGTCCTGCGGGTCCCTGGGGTTGCTCTGTGCGGTCGTGGGGCCGTGCGGCCGGACGTCGAGGTCGACGCCGATGAGGTGGTGCGGGGCGCATCCGCACGCGATGCCGTACGCGGTGGCCCAGGGGGCGGCCGCGAACAGCGCGCGAACCGTCTCCGGGTCCGCGGAGGCGTCATGGATGCCATGGCCCAACCGGCCGCATGCGCCGCGGCAGGGCGGGGATTCGGGGTCGCGGTGGTGTGGGGAGCGCACGGCGGGCAGCTTCGCGCGGGTCAGTGGGATCACGCGGAAGCCGTGCGCCGCGGCGGCGAGAGCGTGGGCGAGTGCGGTGGTCGCCATGACTCCCATTTTCGGACAAGTGTTCGGTAATGGGAAGGAGGTCGAGGAACGTGGTGAGGATGGCCGAAACTGTGCGGAACCGGTTCTCCGTAGCTCTCGCGCGGCGCGGTTCGCCACAGGGCGGGCGGCGCATGGGCGCGCCCTCAAGGCGCGGGGGCGCTCGGCACGTTTAACTCTGGTTTCTCATGCTTCCGTGGTAATTGAGGTGTCCGGTGCGCTTGTTCCGGGATGCGGTGGGGCAACTCTGCTTCCGCGATGGTTCCCGAGCGTCGGAGGAAGCGAGATGGCGGAGTTCCGCACCATCCCCATCGGGTGGAGGTCCGTAACGGTGTTCCGGTCGCACGGAGGCAGATCGCCACCAGGGAGCGGGATGTAGCGAGGGGATGGGGGCGCCGGGGGCGTGCTGGGGCGGGTGCGGTGTTGGACCGACGAGAGCGAACAGTGGTGATTCATTGACTCAAGGGGACGGGTGAGGTCGTACGGTCGCGCGGTGGTGCCTCGGCGCCGCCGCGCGACCGCACGTGGCCGCCGTGCTTGACAGCGCCAATTTTTCTGACGGATAGTCAGAAAGCTTTTCCCGTCGAGGCCCTGTCAAGGGGGGTTCACTGCCCATGACCGGTGAGAGGACGCCCGGGAAACCCGTGCCCGACGAGCTGTACCAGCGGCTCAGGGCGTTCGAGGGGCGGACGGCCGTACAGGGCGGCGAGGGCCGGGACCCCGTCAACGAGCCCATGATCAGGCACTGGTGCGAGGCGATGGGCGACGCCAGCCCCGCCTATCCGGACATCGCACCGCCCACGATGCTCCAGGCGTGGACGATGGGCGGACTGGCGGGCCACCCGGCCGGTTCGACCCGGACGCGGGCGTACGACGAGCTGTTCGCCCTGCTCGACGACGCGGGCTGCACCTCGATCGTCGCCACCGACTGCGAGCAGGAGTATCTGCGCCCGCTCCGGCCCGGGGACCGCGTCCGCTTCGACGCGGTGATCGAGTCGGTCTCCCCACGCAAGGCCACCGCCCTGGGGTCCGGGCACTTCGTCACCACCCGGATGGACATCCATGTGGGCGGTGAACTGGTCGGAACACACCGGTTCCGCGTTCTCAAGTACGCCCCCGCCCGCCGGGGTGGGAAAGCGAAACCGAATCCGAAACCGGAACCGAATCCGGAAGCGAAACCGGAAGCGAAAGCGAAGCCGGTACATCCCGAGCCCGCGGCAGAAGCGGCGCGCCCCCGCCCCGTCGTCAACCGGGACAACGCCGGTTTCTGGGAGGGCGTCGCCGCGCACCGGCTGCTTCTCCAGCGCTGCACCGCCTGCGGCACCCTCCGCTTCCCCTGGCTGCCCGGCTGCGGCCGTTGCGGCTCACCGGAGTGGGAGACGGCCGAGGCATCCGGCCGCGGCACGGTGTTCAGCCATGTGGTCATGCACCACCCGCCTTTCCCCGCCTTCGATCCGCCCTACGCCGTGGGGCTGGTCGAGCTCGCCGAGGGAGTACGGATGGTCAGCGGCATTACAGGTGTGCCGTACGGCAAGGTGAGTATCGGCATGCCCGTCGAACTGGAGTTTCTCCGGGTCGACGACGCCAAGGGGGCCATGGAGCTCCCCGTCTTCCGGGCGACGGCGGAGGAGGCCGGATGACCGCCCGCGCGGGCGACGCCCTGCCACCGCTGCGTATCCCGATCACCCGGACCCTCATCGTCTCCGGCGCCCTCGCCTCCCGGGACTACCAGGATGTGCACCACGACGCCGAGGCGGCCAAGGAGAAGGGCTCCCCGGACATCTTCATGAACATCCTGACCACCAACGGGCTCGTCGGGCGCTACATCACCGACCACTTCGGCCCGCTGGCACGGTTGCGGAAGGTCGCGATCCGGCTCGGCGCGCCCAACTATCCGGGTGACGAGATGGTGTTGAGGGGCGAGGTCACCTCGGTCGCCGACGGTACGGCGGAGGTCGCGGTGACCGGCGCGAACGGCTTCGGCAACCATGTGACCGGCACGGTCGTCGTCCAACTCCCCGCCGTCGACGCCCCGGTGGGGCCCGACGGGCCGACGGGGGACCCCCGATGAGCGCGCGCCCGACAAAACCCCCCAAGAGCGCCCGGCGACCCGGCACCCTGGGTGGCGCCGCGGCCGTCGTGGGCATCGGTGCCACCGCCTTCACCAAGGACTCCGGCCGCAGTGAGCTGAGGCTCGCGGCCGAGGCCGTCCGGGCCGCCCTGGACGACGCCGGGCTCACCCCCGCCGACGTGGACGGGCTCGTCACCTTCACCATGGACACCAGCCCCGAGATCACCGTCGCCCAGGCGTGCGGCATCGGCGAGCTGTCGTTCTTCTCGCGCGTCCACTACGGCGGGGGCGCCGCCTGCGCCACCGTGCAGCAGGCCGCGCTCGCCGTCGCGACCGGGGTGGCCGAGGTCGTCGTCTGCTACCGCGCGTTCAACGAGCGTTCCGGGCGCCGCTTCGGAGCCGGGGTGCAGCACCGCGAACCCTCGGCCGAGGGGACCGCGCTCGGCTGGGTGCTGCCCTTCGGCCTGCTCACCCCGGCGTCCTGGGTGGCCATGGCCGCGCAGCGCTATCTGCACGTCTACGGATTGACCCCGGAGGTCTTCGGCCATGTGGCCGTCACCGACCGGCGGTACGCCGCCACCAACCCGGCGGCGTACTTTCACGGTCAGCCGATCACCCTCGCCGAGCACGCCGCCTCCCGCTGGATCGTCGAACCGCTGCGGCTGCTCGACTGCTGCCAGGAGACGGACGGCGGCCAGGCCGTCGTGGTCACCAGCGTCGAGCGGGCCCGCGGCCTCCGTCATCCGCCCGCGGTGATCACGGCTGCGGCGCAGGGGGCGGGGCGCGGACAGGAGCAGATGACCAGCTTCTACCGCGACGAGCTCACCGGTCTGCCGGAGATGGCCGTGGTGGCGCGGCGGCTGTGGCGCGACAGCGGTCTCACCCCGGCCGAGATCGACGTGGGCATCCTCTACGACCACTTCACCCCATGTGTGCTGATGCAGCTGGAGGAGTTCGGCTTCTGCGGACGCGGCGAGGCGGCCGGATTCGTCGCCGAGGACGCGCTGCCGCTCAACACCCACGGGGGCCAGCTCGGCGAGGCGTATCTGCACGGGATGAACGGCATCGCGGAGGGCGTACGGCAGATCCGCGGCACCTCGGTCAACCAGGTCCGGCAGGCTTCGCACGTCCTGGTCACCGCGGGTGCCGGGGTACCGACATCCGGGCTTCTCCTCGGCGCAGACGGCTGAACCGCGCGCGTGTCTGCGGCCTCGGCCGTCCCGCATCCCCCTTCATTCTTCATATGAAACGAAGAAAGCAGAGCGGCTGGACGATCACGGGCTGGACCGCAGGTGTGGCCACGGCGCTGGCAGCCTCGGTCGCCGCTGCCGCCCCTGCCTCCTCCGAGGCCGTGCTCTCCGCGTCGTCCGAGGCCAGAGCCTCCTCCTCGGCGACGGCCGCCCTCCCCGACCCCCGCGCGCTGGGCGCCGAGGTCTTCACGGGCTGGGCCTTCGACACCTGCCACACCCCGCCCCTCAGCACCCTGCGCGCCTGGCAGGCCTCCCGCTACCGCGCCCTCGGCGTCTACTTCGGCGGCCGCGGCCGGGCCTGTCCGAGCCAGCCCCACCTCACCGCCTCCTGGATGCGCGGGGCCGCGACCCTGGGATGGCATGTGCTGCCCGTCTACGTCGGCTCCCAGTCGCCGTGCGTGCGCAACATCGACAAGACGCATGTACCGATCGGCAGCACCCCCTGGTCGCAGGGGCGCGCGGAGGGGCGGGACGCGGTGGCCCGCGCCAGGGCGCTGGGCATGAAGGAGCGCAGCGCGCTCTACCTCGACATGGAGGCGTACGACCGGTCCCGGACGGGCTGCGCCGCCACCACGCTCTCCTTCATCCGTGCCTGGAACCGCGAAGTCGGCGCACAGGGCTTCTTCCCCGGCTTCTACAGCAGCGCCGAGTCCGGGGTGCGCCATCTGGAAGAGGCCCGGAAGGCCGGAGTCGACGACCTTCCGTCCATCATGTGGTTCGCCCGCTGGAGCGGGAAGTCGTCGCTGTACGGGGAACCGGCCCTGGCCAAGACCGCCTGGCGGCCGCACCGCCGCATCCACCAGTACGTGGGCAATGTCGAAGTGACACACGGCGGCCGGACGCTGTGGATCGACCGCAACAAGGTGGACGCACCGGTCGCGATCGTCGATTGACCTCGCGCCCCGGCGGGACCCCGGCGGAACCCCGGCGGAACCCCGTCGAATGGCCCCGTACCCCTCCGGCGGATCCCCGACCCGCTCCCCGCCCCCTCCCCCCTCAGGAGGTGCTGCCGGCACCACCCCTACAACCTGAGACTGACCCGGCTTCGGCACCTGGGGCCGATCCGCGATGACCTGCTCGCTCATAGCGTTGAGCCATGACCACGACCGTGTGCACGGGCGCATCCACCGCCGCGTTCCCGTCGTTCTCCTCGTACGTCAGGGCGCGGGGGCCGGTTCTGCTGCGCACCGCCCGCTCGCTGACCTCCAACGCCTTCGACGCCGAGGACCTGCTCCAGACCGCGCTGGCGAAGACATACCTGGCGTGGGAGCGCATCGAGGACCACAAGGCGCTGGACGGCTATGTGCGACGCGCGCTGCTGAACACCCGCACCTCGCAGTGGCGCAAGCGCAAGGTCGACGAGTTCGTGTGCGAGGAACTGCCCGAGCCGGACCCGGTCCCCGCTCCCGACCCCGCCGAGCATCAGGTGCTCCGCGACGCCATGTGGCGGGCGGTGCTGCGGCTGCCGGACCGCCAGCGGGCCATGGTCGTACTCAGGTACTACGAGGACCTGAGCGAGGCCCAGACCGCCGAGGTGCTCGGGGTGTCCGTCGGCACGGTCAAGAGCGCGGTCTCGCGCGCCCTCGGCAAGCTGCGCGAGGACCCGGACCTCTCCCGCGCGGCCTGACGGGCCTTCCCGGACTCACGGGTCCGGCCACAGTGGGGTTATCCACAGGGGGATGACACACCAGCCGGTCGGCAGCAAAATCAGCGGCATCTCTACCCGCGCGTAACCGGAACCCTGGAGGCCCCGGTGCTCAGCACGATGCAGGACGTACCGCTGACCGTGACCCGCATCCTCATGCATGGTTCGGTCGTGCACGGCGCGGCCCATGTGACCACCTGGACCGGCGAGGGTGCGCCCCGGCGCCGTACCTTCCGTGAGGTCGGCGCGCGTTCCGCCGCGCTCGCCCATGCGCTGCGCGATGAGCTCGGGGTCGAGCGCGGTGAGCCCGTGGGCACCCTCCTGTGGAACAACTGCGAGCATCTGGAGTGCTATCTCGCGGTGCCGTCCATGGGCGCCGTGCTGCACACCCTCAACCTCCGGCTGCCCACCGAGCAGCTCACCTGGATCGTGAACCACGCCGCCGACCGCGTGATCATCGTCAGCGGCTCGCTGCTGCCGCTGCTCGCCCCGCTCCTCCCCGGCCTCGGCTCCGTGGAGCACATCGTGGTCACCGGCCCGGGCGACCGTTCTCTCCTGGACGGATGCCGGGCGCGGGTCCACGAGTACGAGGAGCTGATCGCGGGCCGCCCCGCCCACTACGACTGGCCGGAGCTCGACGAGCGCGAGGCCGCCGCGCTCTGCTACACCTCGGGGACGACCGGGGACCCCAAGGGCGTGGCCTACAGCCACCGTTCGATCTATCTGCACTCGATGCAGGTCAACAGCGCCGAGTCGTTCGCGATCTCCGGGCGCGACACCCTGCTGCCGGTGGTGCCGATGTTCCACGCGAACGCGTGGGGCACCCCGCACGCCGCTTTCATGGCGGGCGCCTCGATGCTGATGCCCGACCGCTTCCTCCAGCCCGAGCCGCTCGCCGAGATGATCGAGAGCGTGCGCCCCACCCTCGCCGCCGCTGTGCCGACCATCTGGCACGGGCTGCTCGCCGAGCTGGACGCCAAGCCGCGGGACGTGGCCTCCCTGCGCAATGTCTATATCGGCGGTTCGGCCTGTCCGCCCTCCCTGATGAAGGCGTTCGAGGAGCGCCACGGCATCTGTGTGGTGCACGCCTGGGGCATGACGGAGACCTCACCGCTGGGCACCATAGCCCAGCCGCCCGCCGGGGTCTCGGCCGAGGACGCCTGGCCGTACCGCGTGAGCCAGGGCCGTTTCCCGGCCTCCGTGGAGGCCCGGCTGACCTCGCCCGACGGCGGCCGGGTGCCGTGGGACGGGGTGACGGCGGGCGAGCTGGAGGTGCGTGGCCCGTGGATCGCCGGGGCGTACTACGGAGGCGCGGCGGGCGAGCCGTTCCGCCCCGACGACAAGTTCACCGAGGACGGCTGGCTGAAGACCGGTGACGTCGGCACCATCACGCCCGACGGCTATCTGACGCTGACCGACCGTGCCAAGGACGTCATCAAGTCCGGTGGCGAGTGGATCTCCTCGGTCGAGCTGGAGAACCAGCTCATGGGCCACCCGGAGGTCGCGGAGGCGGCGGTCGTGGCCGTCCCGGACGCCACGTGGGGCGAGCGCCCGCTCGCCACCGTGGTGCTGAAGGAGGGCGCCACCGTCGACTACGAGGGCCTCCAGTCCTTCCTCGCCGAGCGGATCGCGCGCTGGCAGCTCCCCGAGCGCTGGGCGCTGATCCCGGTGGTGCCGAAGACGAGCGTGGGCAAGTTCGACAAGAAGCTGCTGCGGCAGCAGTACGCGGACGGGGAGCTGGACGTGACCGAGCTCGGCTGAGCCGGGCCCGGGGCGGGACCCGGGAGCGGGACGGTGGCGTGGACCGGTCCGCCGGTTTCTCCGTCGGCGGGGCGGGTCGGCCGCATGGGCAGTCCCGGGGGCGGGCGGCTCGGGTTTCGCCCCCGCTCCCGCCCGTCGGCGGACCGCGTCAGTTGGTGCCGATCTTCGCCAACAGGTCCACGATCCGGGCCTGAACCTCCGCGCTCGTCGAGCGCTCCGCGAGGAACAGCACGGTCTCGCCCGAGGTCAGCCGGGGCAGCTGCCCCGGGTCGATATCGGCCGAGGTGTAGACGACCAGCGGGGTGCGGTTGAGCAGACCGTTGCCGCGGAGCCAGTCCACGATCCCGGCCCGGCGCCGGCGTACCTGCATCAGGTCCATCACCACCAGGTTCGGCCGCATCTGGCCCGCGAGCGTCACCGCGTCGGCGTCCGTCGCCGCGCGGGCGACCTGCATCCCGCGCCGCTCCAGCGTCGCCGTCAGCGCCGCCGCGATCGGCTCGTGCTCCTCGATCAGCAGCACGCGAGGCGGATGCTGCTCGCTGTCGCGCGGGGCGAGCGCCTTGAGCAGGACGGCCGGGTCGGCACCGTACGCCGCCTCCCGCGTCGCCTGGCCGAGCCCCGCGGTCACCAGCACCGGCACCTCGGCGGCGACCGCCGCCGTACGCAGCGACTGCAACGCGGTACGGGTGATCGGCCCGGTCAGCGGGTCGACGAAGAGCGCCGCCGGGTACGCGGCGATCTGCGCGTCCACCTCCTCACGGGAATTGACGATCACCGGGCGGTAGCCGCGGTCGCTCAGCGCCTGCTGCGTGGACATGTCCGGCGCGGGCCACACGAGGAGGCGGCGCGGGTTGTCCAGCGGCTCCGGCGGCAGTTCGTCGTCCAGGGGCGGAGTGCGGTCGTCGACGACCTCGATCGCGCCGTTCGGCCCGTCCAGGGGTTCCGGGCCCTCGGCGCCCTCGTCCGGCGCGCCGATCGCGAACGCCCGGCCCGAGCTCTGCGGACCCGGTGCGCGTTGCGGCTGCGGCGTTCGGCCTGCGGCCGCCGCGGCGTCGCGGGCGGGCCCGCCCTGGTCCGCTCCCGGCACCTCGGGACGGGCGGCCAGCTTGCGCCGTCGGCCCGACCCCGTCGCGGCGGTACCGCCGGAGGGCGTCTGGGACTGAGGCTGCGCCGGTGGCTGCTGCCCCTGCGGACGGCCGCCCTGCGGCTGGCCCGGCCGCTGAAGTCCGGTGGGGTGCTGACCGGTGGGGTGCTGACCAACGGGGTGCTGTCCCGTCGGATGCTGCCCCGTGCCGTGTTCGCCGACCTGCTGGGCGAACGGCACGCCCTGCCCGAGCGTCCGCACGCTGATCGCGCGCCCCTGCGTGGTGTCCGCGCCCGGCGGCGCCTCGGCGGGCAGCGGCTGGGAGCCGGGCCGCGCGGGCGCCCCCGACCACTGACCCGACGGCGGGCCGTTCTGCTGAGGTGGCTGGGCGGCGGGGCCCGGCTGCTCGTCGGAGAGCGGCCGACGCGCCCGGCGGCGCCCGGTCGGCTCGGACTGCTGTTCGTGCGGCGGCTGCTGTCCGTGCTCGGGGCCGCGGGCGGCGGGCAGCGCGGCCATGGCCGACCCGCCCTGCCCCGGGGCGCCGTTGGAGGGTACGGGCTCGCCGCGTACGGTCAGACCGCCACCGCCCTGCGGCTGGGCGGCGCCGCGGGGACCGTGCTGTGCGGGGACCAGCCCGGCCGGGCCCAGCTCCGGCGGCAGCCCACCGGGCTCCTGGGGCCGGTCGGCCGCGGCGGGCGGCAGCGCGAAGGGGCCCCGGGCGGCGCCGGGCTCCTCCGCGGGCTGGCCCTGGGGCCGGCCCTGACCCTGACCCTGGGCCTGCTCCTGGTCGGACAACGGCCGTTCCGGGGCCTCGGCCAGTGCCCGGCGCGCCCGGCGCCGTCCCGTGGGCGTGGAAGCCTGCTGCGGCTGGCCGCCGTTGGTGTCCTGCGGCGGCGGGCCCCACTGCGCCTGCTGCTGTTCGTGCGGCGGCTGCTGTTCGTGCTCGGGGCCGCGGGCGGCGGGCAGCGCGGGCAGGGCGCCCGGCTGAACCTGCTGCTGCGGTGCCGGGGCAGTGGCGTCGGCCGCCGCCGGGGGCAGTGCGAGGGCGGACCGGGGGGCCGCGCTGTTCTCCTGGGCCGGGGCGCCGCGCCGGGCGCGCCGACCCCCGGGGGCCTGCCCCTGGGCGGCGATGCCCTGAGGCGGCACAACGCCCATACCGGCGGGGCCGACCGGCTGCGGACCGGCTGCCTCCGGACCGGCTGCCTCCGGACCTGCCGTCTCCGGACCTGGCGTCTCCGGTGCGTCGTCGGCGCGGGCGTGGCGGTGGTGGCCGGTCCCGCTGCCATCGGTGTCCGGGGCGGCGGTGCCGGGTGCCGGGGTCTCGTCGGGGTGCGGACGGGCTCGGCGGCGCCCGGTCGGCCGGGGCTCGTTCTGGTGCGCGCCGGTGTCGCCGCCACTCGCGGCGGGCTGTTCGGCCGTGCCCGCGCCCTGCTCGCCGTTCTGCGTCCCGCTGCCGTCGGTGTCCGGGGCGGCGGTGCCGGGTGCCGGGGTCTCGTCGGGGTGCGGACGGGCTCGGCGGCGCCCGGTCGGCGTGTGGCCGGTGCCGTCCCCGGCCGTACCGCCGCCGGAGGTGCCGCCACCCGACGTAGCACCACCGGCCGTGCCACCGCCCGGCGTACCACCACCGGACGTACCACCACCGGACGTACCGCCGGAAGTGCCCTGTCCCTGCGTACCGTCGGCCTGCCCCGCGCTCGACGCGGTGTTCGCGCGCTCCTGGTCCGCGGCGGCGGCCGAGATCGGTACCTCCAGGACATAGGCGTGCCCGCCCATGCCCGGCATCTCATGGGTCTGGAGTACGCCCCCGTGCCGGCGCACGATCCCGCGCACGATGGGCTCGTGCACCGGGTCGCCGCCCGCGTAGGGCCCGCGGACCTCGATCCTTATGACGTTCCCGCGCTGCGCCGCCGCGACGACGATCGTCGAGTCCCCGGCCGCCGCGCCGCCCGCCGTCGCCTTGCCGGTCGAGTCGACCCCGGCCACGTCCGCGACGAGATGGGCGAGCGCCTGGGCCAGCCGCTCCGCGTCCACCTCGGCCTCGATCGGCGGCGCGTGCACGGCGAACTGCGCCCGGCCCGGGCCGATCAGCTCGACCGCGCCCTCGACACCGGCCGCCACGACCTCGTCCATGGAGACCGCGCGCCGGGCCGGCTCCTCGCCGCCCGCGTCCATCCGCTGATAGCTCAGGACGTTGTCGACGAGCGTGGTCATCCGGGTGTACCCGGCGGCGAGGTGGTGCAGGATCTGGTTGGCCTCCGGCCACAGCTGCCCGGCCGGGTCGTCGGCGAGGACACCCAGCTCGCCCCGCAGTTCCAGCAGCGGTCCGCGCAACGACTGGTCGAGTACGGCCAGCAGCTGGGTGTTCCGGGCGGTGAGGGACTCCACCTGCTCCGTGTACCGCTCGCGCTCCCCGGCCAGCTGCGCCCGGAGGTCCTCCAGCGCCTGGGTGTGCTGGGCGGTGAGCTCCTCCAGTTCGGCCGCGTGCTTGGCGGCGAGGCTCTCCAGCTCTTCGGCGTGCTGGGAGGTGAGGCCCGCCACCTCCTCGGTGTGGGCCGCGACCAGGTCTCGCTCGGCCCGCCGGTCGGTGAAGGTCATCACGGCGCCGACGAGTTGCTCGCCGTCCCGTACGGGCGCGGTCGTCAGATCGACCGGAACCTGGCTGCCGTCCTTGGCCCACAGCACCTGGCCGCGCACCCGGTGCTTGCGGCCGGAGCGCAGGGTGTCGGCGAGCGGCGATTCCTCGTACGGGAAGGGGGAACCGTCCGGGCGCGAGTGGTGTACAAGAGAGTGAAGCTCCTGACCGCCCAGGTCACTGGCCCGATAGCCGAGGATCTGCGCCGCGGACGGGTTGACGAGGACCACCTTGCCCTCGGTGTCCACGCCGACCACGCCCTCCGCCGCCGCGCGCAGAATCATCTCGGTCTGGCGCTGCTGGCGGGCGAGTTCGGCCTCGGTGTCGAGCGTCCCGGTCAGGTCGCGCACGATGAGCATCAGCAGCTCATCGCCGGTGTAGCCGTACTGATCGGCGTAGGGGGTCCGGCCGTCCTCCAGATTGGCGCTGGTCACCTCGACGGGGAACTGCGCCCCGTCGGTGCGCCGGGCCATCATCCGGGTCGGCTTGGTGCCGCTCCTCCGCTCCGTGTCCGTGGGGCGCCGCATCGACCCGGGAATGCGATTGGGATCGAAGGAGGGGAGCAGATCGAGCAGACCACGACCGACGAGCGCGGTCCCCGGCGCCTCGAAGGACTCGAGTGCGATGTGGTTGGCGTTGACGACCGTGCCGTTGCAGTTGACGAGGAGCAGTGCGTCCGGAAGGGCGTCGAGTATCGCTGCGAGGCGAGCAGCGCCTCGGGATGGCCTGCTGCTCACGACGACGCTTCCTCCCTGACTACCTCACCTTGCCGACACTCGCGGTCATTCTGCCGCCCCGTCTGCGGAGTGTCTCTAGGGGAGTCTACGGGCACCGGCGGCGGGCGCGACGGTAGATGAGAGGGAGCTCGCAGCACGACGTACGCGTCTCGACGCACGCCCGGACAAACCCCTCCGGGGGACGGCCCTTCTCCGTCCTGGGCCAATCCCCCGGTCAGCTGCCATCACCACCCATCAGCTGCCAGGCATGCGCAAAACCACGGAGAAACGATCCCATCGGGCGATTTCACACCCGTTGGTGCGGTCGAAGCGCGCGTTGACGGGCCGCCCCGCCCAATGCCCGCTCACCCGCGCGGTGGCCGGCCCCCCGTACATCCCCGTGCACATCGCCCCGGGCGGCACCGGAGCAAAGGGGTCCCGCCCCCACTCCGTCTGCGAGTCCAGCTGCGCACAGGCGGCCCGCGCCCGCGGATGCGTGCCGCCCGTCGGATGGCAGGACAGCACATAGCGCGCGGCATCCATGGGGTCCCCCGTCTCACTCACGGTGATCACCAGACGGTCGGCGCTCTCCCCGTCGATCGGCATCGGAAGCGGCAGCGGCGTCCCCCACGCGGGAGCCAGCGCGGCGACGGAGGCGGCGGCCGTGACGGCCGCGGTGACGGCGAGGCGGTGCAGCGGGGGCATGGGGGCACTCCTGGTGTGATCAATACCGGGGCGCGCTGCCCCTGCCCCCTCTAACGCGCCGCCGCCGCGCGCGTTGCTCCGCCAATAGGGCAATAGGCCTTTGCGGTGGTGCCCGCCCGCCGAGTACCGTAGGGCGCGATTGGTGACATCCCGCCGGGCTGTGACATCATCTGCACACACCACATCGTGCTCGCGCGATGAATCGGTGTGCTGGAGGCTTCGCCTAGTCTGGTCTATGGCGCCGCACTGCTAATGCGGTTTGGGTCTTAAAGCCCATCGAGGGTTCAAATCCCTCAGCCTCCGCTTCTCCAGGAGCCCCGGCCGAAATCGGCCGGGGCTCCTGTGTTTGGGCCCTTCTGTCGCCGCCCGCCGACCGGCGTCACCTTCAGTGTTCACGCAAGCGCTCTACGTAATCCTCCTCGCCGTGATCATGGCCCCGGCCTGCGCCACGCCTCGCCTCCCGGGCGCGCCGGAACGCCGGTCGCGCTGACCCCAAAAAATGGAGTTTCCGCAGGTCAGGCGTGGTGTGGGAAACGGATTTCGCGTGACGCCGCAGGTCATGTAATGTTGTCCCCGCAACGCCGACCGGCAAGAAAAACCGCCGGGAAGCCAAGCGCTCGTAGCTTAACGGATAGAGCACTTGACTACGGATCAAGAGGTTGCAGGTTCGAATCCTGCCGAGCGCGCAGCAGATCAGAGGCCCCTTCCAGTGATGGAAGGGGCCTCTTGCGTTGGCAGTTGACGGCGGTCATTGACGGCAACCGCCGAGCGTTCCGATCAGACGGCGACCAGGGCGCCACCCGAGCCGTCACCATCGTCCGTCCCGTTGCCGTCACGCAGGGCATCGCCGACGCGGTCGAAGGCGGAGCGCTGAGAGTCCAGGCGGACGAAGGTGTAGATGTCCATCGTCACGCGGATCGAACTGTGCCCGAGTACTTCCATGATCATCCGGGCGTCGGCTCCCTGCTCGTGAAGCAGAGACGCGCACGTGTGCCGGAGGTCATGGAAGCGGACGCACCGCACCCCTGCCTTGTCGCACAGGAGGGTGAAGGCACGGTTCAGATTGCGCGGTTCGATGGGTGTTCCGTTCTTGGTGGTGAAGACAAGATCGCTGCCGCCGCCTTTCCACTTGCCACCGGCCGCCAACCTGTCCCCGCGCTGTTGGGCCCGGCGGGCCCGGAGCGCCGTCACGCACTCGGCGGGCAGGGCCACCCGGCGAGCTGAGCGCTGAGTCTTCGGGGCGGAGATCAGTAGTTCCCCACTAACGCGCTGGAGTGTCTGGCGGATGGTGACCGAGCCGTCCACCAGGTCGACGTCCTTCCACCGAAGGCCGAGGACTTCCCCGCGGCGCAGACCGATCCGTACGGCCAGTTCGTACACTGCCCAGAGCCGATTGCCACGCGCCGCCGCCAAGAGCTGCCGTCCCTCGTGCACCGTAAGCGGCTCTATCTCGCGCTTCGTGCCCATGCCCAGCTCAACGTTCTTGGCCACGTTGCGAGGCAACTCGTCCTCCCGAACCGCGTGCTCCAGTGCAGCCCGCAGCAGCACCAGGAGGAACCGCACGGTTCGGTCGGACGGATACGACTTACAGCACTTGCCCAGGGCGCAGCAGCGTCGCTTCCGCTCCGGACGAGCCTTGTCCTTCCCCTGAGCGCAGCACTGGCAGGTACGAGCAGTGGCCGCGAGGAAGGCCCGGATGTCCCGCGCGGTGAGTCGCGTCAGCTTCTTCTTGCCGAGGCCTGGGGCGAGGTAGTTCCTCACGAGCGAGTCATAAGCGGCGTACGTGGCCGGACGGACCTTGATGCGCGCGACGTTGGCCAGCCAATACGTCAGGAAGTCAGCCAGGCTCTGTTTGCTCGTGGCGACGGGCAGCCCATGGTTGGAGTCGGCCTTGAGCCTGGTCAGCTTGTAGTGGGCTTCATCCCACGTCTTCCCGTAAACGCTGCGCCGCTTGTGCGTGCCGTCGGCCGTCAGGACGTACGCGATGCCCTCCCAGCGTCCGTCCCTGCGCTGGTAGATGCTTCCCTCGCCGTTCGAGTTCTTCTTGCCCATCAGGCGGCCTCTCCTTCGGTCTGGCGGGTGATGTAGTCGTGCAGGGCGGATTCAGTGATGCGGCGGCAGCGGCCGACGGTCAGGGAAGCCAGCTCGCGTGAGCGGATGAGGTTGTAGACCGTCCAGCGGCTCACCTGGAGGTGGGCGGCGACTTGGTCCACGTTGAGCAGTCCCGGAGTCACAGCCAGAGGTCCCCTTCTGTCTTGTGGCGGTCGGTAAGGGCGATTTCGTGGCGTACCTGGGCAGCGAGGAGTTCTTCGCCGGGGCTGTAGCCGGAGGCCAAGTACTGCCAGTGGGAGACGACGAGGGTGGTTTCCTCGGGCAGCTCGGGCCGGTCGTCGGCGGCGCGGGCACGTTCGGTGCGCCATGTGCGGCGGGTGTCGCGGAGGGCGCCGAGGGTGGTGGAGTAGCGGCGGGATTTGCTGGAGAAGTGGCCTCGGAAGCCGAGCATGTGGGCCCACTTCCAGAGCTTGAGTTCGGCGAACTCGGGCAGGTGGCCGAGGTCCCAGGCGGTGCGGATCATCTGGCGGACGTGGCTGTGCACGGGCAGGTCGGCGATGGGTTCGGACTGGCCGGTGCCGTCGCACGGGCCGCACAGGTCCCGGAAGCCGTCCGGGCCGTGCTGGTAGCCGCGTCCGGTGCAGTGGGGGCAGCGCAGGGAGCGGTCTACGGTGCCGGAGTCCTCGGCGCTTTTGGTGGCGTACTTGGCGACGTAGGCGGCAACTTTCTGGTCGGTGAGTTCGCCGTCTCCCAGGGCCGCGATTTCGCGGATGTCGAGTTGCTCGCCCCAGGTGAGTTGGCGTTCGCCGATGGCGTCGGAGGTCACGGTGAGTACGGCGCGTTCAGCAGCGGCTTTGACCGCGTGGGTGAGTGCGTCGGTGGTGGCCCACCTGGGTGGAGGCTCGTTGCTTCCTTCGGGGCCGTCGAGGCGGATCACGGCGTGGAAGTGGACCAGGCCGCGCCGCTGATACTCGGCGACTTTGGCGAAGGAGACGCGCAGCGCCGCGTGCAGTGCTTTCTGTGTCAGGCCGAGGTGGGCGGCCAGTTCGCGGCGGAGGTAGGTGGTGAAGCGTGCCCACAGTGCTCCGGCGTGGGCGTTCCACAGCACCGCTCCGGTGTAGTCGTAGGTGGTCGGGGAGAGCGGGGTGCCCAGGGCGGGGTCATCGGTGCGGTGGCGGTCGCCGCAGCGGCAGGCCAGGGTCTCGCCCGCGTCGGTGGTGCGGCGGTTGTGGACTGGCCCGAAGGAGGGGGCGGTGAGGGTGACGAACAGGCGCGGGTGGGTGCGGACGGTGTCGGGCACGGTCTTGCCGCCGGAGAGTCCGGCCCGGATGAGGTGGTAGGTGTCGGCTGCGTAGAGGCGTGAGCAGGCTGGGCAGCGGGAGGAGCGGCGGTTGCCGCAGGTGGTGAGCAGCCGTCCGGTGGGTTCGTCGGCGGTGCTGTATGAGCGGAGCACGGTGTCCGTCGTGGTGTCGCGGGTTTCGGTGGAGCCGACGAGTTGCACGGGCCGGGTGCAGCCGCGGACTTGGCCGATCTGGTCTTGGACGCGGTCGAAGTCGGGGAGTTGGGCGAGGTGGATGAGGTCCCGCAGGGCCAGGCTCGCCACGTGGCGGAGGTCCAGGGGGGCTTTCACGGGGGGTGTCCTTTCTGCTGTCCCAGGGCCCGGGGCAGCACTGGGCGAGGGTGCGAGTGCTGGCCCCGGGGCATGGCGGATGGGGCCCGGGTGGGGCTGGGGAATCTGGATTGCCGGAACGGCCGGCCGGATGTTCAGGCGGAGAGCTGGGCGTGCGCGGCGGCGGCCAGGGGCAGCGCGATGCCGAGGCGGGCCCGGAGCTGAGCCGGGCTGATGCGTTCGCCGTGCTCGGCCTGGTGCGTGGCGGCGATGGTGCGGGCCGCGTTCAGCAGCGGCGCGGGCACGGAGACCGCCGGGACAGGATCCGGCTGTGGCGTGACCGGTCGTGCCACCGGTTCGGGGAGCGGGGCAAGCTCAGGCTGGGAGACCGGTTCCTTCTCGACCGGGGCCGGGACCGGTGCGGTGTGGGCCACGGTGTGGAAGTGGCGCAGGAGTTGGGGTCCGACTGCTCCCCAGCCCAGGAGGAGGAGCGGGGCGACCGCGTCCACGGCGGCGCGGCCGTAGTGCCGGGCGGCGATCGGTTCTGCGACGTTGAGGGCCAGGGTCAGCAGCCCGGACAGGTGCATGAGCCGGGTGGCGCCCTTGATGTGCTCGGCGGCCACGCCCCGCAGGGACAGGTAGCGCAGGGCCACCAGGAGGCCGACAACGGACAGGTCCACCATCGGTGCGATCAGCGGCGCGATCGGTCCTGGGACGCCCAGGCGCAGGGCCAGGGCCCAGACGTTGCCGAAGGAGAAGACGAAGGCCAGGGCCGCGATGATGCCCATGATCACGGTCACGGTGCGCTGAGTGATCCGGTCCTCGGACAAAGCGAGTCACCTCCTTTTGATGCCGTGACGGGCATATGGGCAGGTTCAGACCGCGACCATCATCGTGAGCGGGTCGTTCCGGCCGAGGGTGGAGACCGCGAGCTGTTCCAGCAGCTCGGCCGGGGCGCGGGTCAGCTGGGCGGTGTCGATGGCGATACGGGCAGCGTCGGCATCGGCGACGTAGGGAGTACGGATGCGGGTGAAGCCGGGGCGTCCCTGGTGGGCCATGGAGGCCACGCCGACGTAGGCGGGGTCCTGGAGTGCCGTGGGGTTGGCGTCCGGCCAGTTCCGGATGTCCTCGCCCAGGGCTGCAACGGAGGCGTCGGCGGTCTTCTGCGCGAAGGACAGACCCACCGGGCACACGTCCCGGATGAAGGTGGGTATGGCGTCGCCGGTCCCCTTCTGGGTCGCGATGATCACCAGGATGCCGACGCTGCGCCCCTTCTTCACCAGATCCTCCACCAGCCGCGCGTTCTCAGCCGCCAGGGCCGCCAGCTTCTTGGACTGCGCGTCCGACCCCTTGTGGTCGCGGAAATACGTGTGGGCTTCGTCGATGATCAGCACGGTCAACGGCCATGCGGCCGAGGGCCCGACGTGCCACATGTTCTTGACGCCCAGCAGGGCACGGACGGATGCCGAGCGGTTCCGCCGCAGCGTCACCAACTCCTTGAAGAGTTGGTTCGCCTCCGCCAGGTCGTCACCGGCGAACGCGAACGTCCGCTGCACCAGGTCCGCGTAGTCGCCCTCATGGGACGAGGTCACCTTGCCGTCGGCCACCGCGTACTGAATCGCAGGCGAGGGCGCCGTGTCACAGATGAACTTGTTGACCAGCGACGTCTTGCCGAAGCCCGGCAGCCCGGCCACCGTGACACCGGGCACGTTGGCCAGGCTGACACTCACCGGCTGCGCGTACTCGTCCAACCCCATGTCCCACGCTGTCAGTTCCTCCGGCACCGACCCGGTGGGGGTGTGCTCGGTCGGGACGGTCAGCGGGTCCATCCGCACGCCACGGATCACCAGCTGACCCGGCTTGTCGGGGAGGACCGAGACCCGGGTACACCGCCAGGCGTCCGCCAGATACGGCGCAGCTTTCTGGAACTCGGCCAAGCTCACCTTGGGCAGACACCCGGCGCGGACCAGCACCCCGTACCGGTCAGATGCGACCCGGATCTTCGGGATCAGAACGCGAGGCTTGGGCACCTTCCCGTCCGGCGCCACGATCACGGCGGGAGGGGTCTTGTCGGTCACCGACAGCCCGGCCATCGGAGCCAGCCGACGCCAGCCCCAGCGCACACGTATCGCCTGCCGGATGCTGACCCGCGTCATCGCGTCGGAACGTACGTAGCGGACCAGCCACCACACGGCCCAGATGACGATCGGGGCCAGGGCCGCCCCGGCCAGAGCCGGGGCAGACCCGATGATTTCGCCTACACTCACGGTGCGTCCTTGTAGAGGAATCGGAAGAGGGACATGCGGAGTTCCAGCAGGTCACGGCCGGAGGTGAACTTCGGGTAGCCGTGCGACTCGATCACCTTGACCACGTCGAAGAGCAGGCCATTGGTGAACCGCGAATCGGTATCCCCGCTGTCCGGCGCGACCGGGTAGACCCGTTTGGGGGCGGCGGCCGTCACTTGCCCACCGCCGCGAGTTCGAGCTTCGCCGCCCGGTAGGCCACGCCGTCGGACAGCTGCCCGTTGAAGACACGCGCCCACGGGGTGGCGAACAGGTCCGTCACCCGCACCGGCACACCCGGCTGGATGCCGTCCGGCAGACCGCTCTCCGGAACGGTGATCTTCATCTGCTCGGCGCGACCCTCTTCCATGAGGAAGACGGTCAGGGTGTGCAGGGTCTCCCCCGTGTCGCGGTCCGTGGCGAGAACCCCCGTCTCGGGGTCCTTCACCTTCGGCATCGGCAGCGTGCCTGCGATGAACTGCGTGGAGGGCAGCAGCCCCACGCGGATACGGGTCATAGCCATGGGAGTTACGTCCTTTCGGTTGTGCTGTTCCGCCGGGCGGCGGGGTGCGATCAATAGAAGCTCGCTCACCTAGCAATGTCAAGTGCACGAGGTTAGCTAGGTTCCGTGGGTTAAGGGCATGCGCTTGTCAGATGGGTGTGCTAGGGCTGCTAGACCTGGCTACCCTGGTAGACATGACGCCTGCCAGCTCCGCCAAACACGACCGTCGGCCGCCCTATCAGCATGCAGCCGACGAGCTTCGGCGCGAGATCAAAGCAGGTCGGTACAAGCCTGGTGATCAACTCCCGCCCTATCGGGAGCTGCAAGAGCGCTTCGGCGTGGCCAACATGACCGCACGTTCCGCGCTGAACGTCCTACGGGACGAAGGGTTGATCTACACCATTCAGGGCCGCGGCAGCTTCGTGGCCGACTACGAGGGCAGCGGTATCGACTACACCCCGCCCGCCTGGTACCTCGCCAACGACAGCAAGGCCGCCGACGCGGAGTCGAGCGAGGGCGCCGCCGAGAAGATCGGAGCCGACAGCGGCGCGGCTGCCGGATCCACCCTCACCGCCATGCTCACCGCGTTGCGCGATGAACTCAGAGCACTCAGCGCCGAGCACCAGGCGCTGCGCCGGGAAGTCGAGGAGCTGAAGAAGGCACAGCAGTCCCAGTCCTGAGTTGCGCGAGCTCTTCCCGCATCTGTGTCGCCTCACGGTTGAGTCTCGCCACCGTGGCAGTCATTTCCCGCACCAGTGCCTCCGCCTCCGCCGCCTCCCGGCTGCACATGCTGGCCACCTCCCTTTCCAGGGCGCCTATCCACTCGGTCATTTCTCCCCGATCACCGCTGTTGAGCTGTGTCTACCGGTCGAACCAGCTAAGTTCGAGACCTGCGGTGCCACGCTCCCGCCAGGCGGAGGAATACTTCTCTTCCCGTCCCGCCACACGGGGCTATGTCTCTGAGTGCTCACGCCGTTTGCCCTTCCGTTGATCAGCGCTTCACTTCCTACAGGTGTCGGAAACCACGTGCGTGTGACGGGTGAGCCCATGACCCACGTCACGGGCCCTGGCAACCCGCAAGCCCAGCACATCACCCGACCTTGACCACACGGTTGACCATGCCAGGGGTGACCATGCGCGGGCAGCAAGGTCACGGAGGCATAACTCCTCTGGAAGTTTGTCGAGTTGTAGGCACACGTCACTGACCATCACGCACACCACGCGGGCACCTCCACGAATGCGAAGTCCTACCGACTGGCGTATGGCCGTTGCGGTATCCACAGCCCCACCCTGCAAGGTCCCTCCTGTGGATAAACTTCGCCGATCACCAGAACAGATAGCCCCAGATCGGACTTACCGGTTCTGACTCGCATGGTCGTCGTGGATCAGGAGCGATGCATGACTGCGCGACCAGCTCATGACCGCGCGACCGGCCAGGAGGCAGCACAGCGGAGCTGTTCAGAGTTTCTTTACTGGATCAAGACGGCCCGCTGGCGCGGGCCGTGCGCGCTGGCGGCCCGTGGCCGCCGCCCGCTCCTGTCTGCCGCCCCGCTCAGCGGCGACCGCGCCCCACTCAGCGCGCCAGGCCGCAACAGCGCACCACCAGATGCAGTAGGAACCTGAACCGCCATGCCATGCCGCCTCCTGCCGAACCCGACGGCCGCACCGACGCAGCAGCATGCCCAGGCCCCTGTTCCCAGCAACCCAGCTCAGCCGGAACGCGCACGGGTCACCGATCACCTCAGCAGCCGGACGGACCGAGTAGGCCCGTGGCGCGGCGCCCGCTTTCGTCGCGGTCTGCGGACCGGTCGCGCCATCGCTGATTGGCCGGCCGGGGCGGAGCGGAGGCGGCTGCGGGTCAAAGATCAAGAACATGGCAGAGTGGTTGATCCCGGTGGGTGATTGAGGCCCATACGTGCGGGTGCTCTGTCGGCTCTCCCGCCGTCGTGGCTGACTTTCCCTACCTGAGGCATCAGTGCCAGCCCCCTCAACACTCCAATCAAGCTGGAACGGGGACCGACCCGACCCAGTGGTACCGCCCTCTCGGTGCACCTCCGTCCGCAACCACACCTCCGCGAAACCCACATCGATTGCTTCCCCTGTCATGCGCACCCGCTCACGTCCCCTTCCACATCGCGGCGTACAGGCCAGCCGAGGCAGCGTGCGCGAGCACGACAACCACCCCGGTACCATCGGGTACCGGGGTCCTGATCAGGGACTCTCAACCGGACCACCCCGGTAGCTGTCCAGGCGTAGGGGTGGTCCGGTCTTGATATCTGAGGTTGTTTCGGCGCAGCCCGGCCCCATGCGAGGGGCGTTGGAATGCGCTCAGCTGCCAGGCCCTTCCGCGGCAACCGGAGGTGACTTCCCGCCTTGAAAGCGGGTCAGCTCAGGTCGGGCACCCTCTGCTCTGGCCTGTCGAGCCAGGCCACGTGCTCACCTTCGGGTGTGATCGTCATGCCGAAGCGGTCCGGCCCAGGTCTGCCCATGGACCGCCACCATTGATAAGCAACCTCGACCGCGGCCCACAGGCGACGGGGGCCGTGCTCCCAGACAGTGAACCGATCGTCGGTCCGACCGTCCCAGTCGACGGCCGCCCAGGACGCGGCATCGGTGGTGGCCAGCCACAGCCGGGAAGCCACCCCGTCCACGTCGGGGTCGTTGTGCCAGGTCCGCCAGACGTTCCGCAGCTGGAGCCCGATGGCGAACTGAGCCGCCCAATCATCCCCAGTCACTGCCCATGGCGACAGGCGGGTGATCGACTCGGTGGGTAGGTGCTCATCCCGTACCACGTCCCGGTAGATCCGCAGGTCGGTGCGTTGGTTGCGCATGAGCATGAACGCCGAGTGCGGAGAGAACCACCCCGATGCCAGCCCCTGCCCGTCCACCGTCAGCCGCAACAGGCCGTAGCAGAACCACGGCGACTCCCACGGGGTCAAGATCACCCCGCCTGGCTTCGTCTGTTCCACCCAGGCACGGGGCACCTGCCGCACCGAACAGGTAGCAATCACCCGGTCATACGGAGCGCCTGCCGCGTATCCAGCCGCGCCGTCACCGGTGACTACCTGCGGTTCCAAACCCACAGCCTTGAGGCTGGCCGCAGCCTGCGCGGCAAGAGCGGGATCCACCTCTACCGTGGTCACCAAGCCCGCACCCAGGCGATGCGACAAGAGGCCAGCGTTCCAGCCCGTGCCCGTCCCGATCTCCAGCACGCGATGCCCGTTCGCCACGCTCAGCATGGTGAGCATGCGAATGACGATGGATGGTGCGGACGCCGACGACGAGGGCCAACGCTCGCCATTGCTCGGATCGGCACCATCGTTGATCTGTGTCACCACCGGGCCGTCCGCGTAGGCCGTGTGGAGCCAGGCCGACGGATCCGCACTCCGGGTGCAGACAGCCAAGTCATCCCCCACCCATACCTTCTCGGGCAGGAACGCGTGCCGGGGAGCGGCCCAGAATGCCCGTTCCCACTCCGGCGCGATCGCCCCGGACAGCGCTTCGTTGAGAGTGCCGAGCAGACCGCGCATGGCGATCTGCTCAGCTCCGTTGTTCACCATCACCGGGCGCGCTCTACTTCCCGTGCTTCGGCGGCTGCTTGGGCTGCGCCGTGTCTGGCGACGGCGCCGACGTCCCCGGGTCCTTCTTCCCCGCATGCTTCCCGTCGCCCCCGCTGTCACCCTTGCCAGTGCCCCATGCCATGACTGCTCCCTCGGTTGTGGTGTCACTGCTGTGGTGGAACAACTCGCCCGGCCCCCAGTCGCAACAGCGACCAGAGACGAGGGTCATTGGGCAGCCGCCAGGGCCAAGACCAGGCCGATACTGACGGCGATCATGAAGACGTAGAGCGGGCCAGCGAAGCGGCACACAAAGTCGACAAGCCGCATCACGAACCCCCCGCTTCTGCGGAGTTCAACAGCCCTGAGACCTCCAGGAGCCATCTACAGGTGTAGCCCAAGGTCTTCACACGCCACGCGGCGGACTGCAATCCGGCGCCGAGCCCTTGGGCCATCTCGTGTGGAATGGTGTCCAGCTTGCTGCGCCTCTGGTACCACTCCACCGAGCCGCGCCACATGCCGTCAATCTGCTTCGTGGCCAGTGGCATCAGCGCCTGGATGTGCTGTAGCAGAGCCCCATGCAACTCGCACAGGTCTGCGTACGGGGGCAACGCCGACCGCTCCGCCAAGGCTTTGCTGATCACCGTCTTGAGGCCATCGATATCTACTGGCTGACGGCCCCCTTCAGTCGTGAGCGCCAGTACCTCATTGTCTGGGGGCCAACTTCCCCCCACCTCATGCCCCTTCATGCCTGTCTGCGGCTGCATGGGTAACAGCATCACGGTGGACGACCCCCGCAATCGATATCCACGTGATTACCCACCGTGGGTAAAATCGCCGGTAGCCTCCCGACCAAGCACCACGCACCCACGGAGTGCCGCTCGTGACCAAGTACCAGGAGCCCGATGGGCTCCCCGCCCGCTTGTTGAGCAGCACCGAGATGATCGACGCGTGCCGAGAACGCGACTTCTCCAAGATCTTCATGCTGGCGAAGAGTCGGGGTGGCTTCTATCCGTCACTGATCGCACGCCGCTGCGAGCTGACGCCCAGCCGGGTCGGGGAGGTTCTATCCGGCCAACGAGCCATCAGGGACATGCTCGTCATCGAGCGCGTATCTGATGGGCTTCGCATCCCCGGTCACATGCTCGGACTCGCTCAGCGACAGTGGGAGACGCCAAAGACGTTGCAGGCTGGCGCCGTAGCGCCGCCGAACTCCCCTCCGTTCGTAGCCAAACAGAGTTCCGAACCAGGCAGCACGGTTCCGAGCGTCGATCTGGACAGCATCCTTGCAGTCGCTACAGGGCCGCGACTCAGTCCGTCCACCCTGCGCGCCCTCCACTCGTCGATCGAGGACTACTGGCGTCGCGATGACGAACACGGAGGCGAGGCCCTACGCCCGGCCGTTGTCGGGCAGCTCCGCTATGTCCTAGGGATGATCAAGGAAGCATCCGAAGGCGAGTTTCGGCGTAGCCTGCACAGCATTGCCGCCGAACTAGCCAGGCTCACCGGCTGGACGTACTTCGACGCACGCCAGTACAGCCAGGCCCGCGTCTACTTCGCCGAAGCCTTGCAGCTCGCCAAGGCCATTGACGACCACCAATTCATGGCGAACGTCCTGGCCTGCATGAGCCTCCAAGGCACTTATGAAGACCGACCGGCCGACGCCGTAGCACTTTCGACAGCAGCGCAGGACAACGTCCGCAGGCGCTGCGGCACCCCCCGAGTGATGGCCATGCTGTCGATGCGCGAGGCTTTCGCACACGCTTCGATGAGCAACCGCAGGGAAACGCATACAGCGCTGGCCGAGGCGCACCGACAGTTCGAACGGATCTCGGATGCCGACCCGGACCCGGCATGGGTGACGTACTTCGATGAACCCAAGTTGCTCGTGGACACCGGCATTGCCCGCGCTCAGCTCGGCGAGGCCACCGCAGCCGAACCCTTGATCGCTGATGCGTTGCGACGGGAGCCCGTAGGTAACCAGCGGGGCCGAGCGTTCCACTCCTTCTGGCTTGCTACCGCGCAGCTACAACAAGGCAAGGTTGAGGAGGCGTGCTATACCGCCACCGCGGCACTGGAAACCGCTACGGTCGTCGGCTCCGAGCGCATCACGGGGCACCTGCGTGAGTTCCACCAGCGCCTAGCCTCGTTCAACAAGGAGCCCGCAGCCATCACGTTCGAGGCACGGCTGCGGGCGATGCTGCACTGATGGTCAGCGGATCGATTCGTCCATCAGCACGTACAACAGGCCCACCAGGGATCCACTGCTGACGATCTCGCGTCGGTCGATCATGCCTCGGATGCGGTCCAAGGCGATCCACTCGATGCGGTCGGACTCGTTCTTCTCCGTCGGGTCTCCGATGTGTATTGCTCCATCGGCCCGGAAGACGTAGTGCTGGGAGTCGGTGATCCCGTTCGCAGGCTCCCCGTAGACCAACGGCTTCATCGGACCGGGGCGCCAGCCAGTCTCCTCTTCCACTTCGCGGGCAGCTGCGGCCTCGGGCGACTCGCCTTCCTCGATCAGCCCCATAGGCAGTTCCCAGGCCCATGCGTCCGTGATGAAGCGATGCCGCCACATCATGAGGACTTCCCGCTGTTCGTTCACCACGGCCGCAACGGCAAGGTGCCGTAGCCGGACGACGTGGTGTTCCCAGCGTCGGCCGTCCGGCTGCTCAACATCGACAAGGCATAGGTTCACCCATGGGTTGGTGTAGATCTGCCGCTCACCGTAGGTCTTCCACTGCATGGATGCCGCCCCTCTCGCATGTGGCATCAAGCATCCCAGATGACCGGGGGCCCACCGAGGGTGACGCCAGTCCCGCTATCAGGTCCTGTGCTTCACCAGCCGCCGACACCTGCTGTACGAGCCCAGCCCGGAGGAGCCCGCGGCCGCTTCAGGTTGTGGGTGCGGTGCCTGAGCCGCAGCACGCAGTGCGCAGGGATTGATCGTTCGCGATCGGCGTGACGGCAACGCTGACGGCAACGACGGCACACGGCGCCCATCAGCGGCCCTCCCCGGGCACTAGCTCAGGCCGCCGCCGAAGCCCATGGCAGCACCCTGCCCGAACCTACGGATCAAGAGGTTGCAGGTTCGAATCCTGCCGAGCGCGCAGCAGCTCAGAGGCCCCCTTCCAGAGATGGAAGGGGGCCTCTTGCGTTGCTGCGTGACTACCGGTAGTTCGTTAAATCCGGCGGTAGAGGTCAATGCCGTGTCCGGTGGTGACCGCGTCGATCAGGGCCTGGAGCTCTGAGGGTGGGTCTGTGTCCGTCCAGGCTCGCCACCACCGGGTGAGGGTGATGGCGGGGGTGAGCCAGGACCGGATGGCCCGTAAGGCCCTGGGCCAGCAGGGCTGTTGGGGCTGGTGGGGTTCGGTTGATCCCCCTCTCTGGCCCGTCGTCGGGGCATGGGTCCGGCGCGGTGGCATCCAGGGGTCCCGGTGGGGCGAACCACTGGTCCCAGCAGAAGGAGAAGGCGCAGTTGACCAGGGTCTGGTGGCGGCGGATGGCGCGGTCGGAGCGGACTTGGAAGTCGGCCCAGCCGAGTTCGTCCTTGATCTGTTTGTAGCTCTGCTCGATCCAGGGCCGCAGTCCGTAGAGGTGGACGATCTCGGCGAGGCCCGCCGGCGGGTGCGGGCCGGTGGCAGCGTGGGGTGTGTCGGGGTGGGGCAGGCTGGTGGCCAGGTACCAGGTGGCCTTCTCCGGCAGGCTGCCCGGATCGGTGGTGGCCACGACCAGCCGGCAGGGAGAGTCGGGGCCGTAGCCGCCCAGGCGGGCATCAGCCGCCCACCAGGTCTCGGTGTGCCCGTCACGGAAGTGACGTTCCACGGGCATCCAGTCGCCTGGATGCCTGGCATCGCGCCAGGCCAGTGAGTGTGCGGCTTCGATGGGGGTGTGCGGCTGGTCGGCCGGAGCCCAGGTGCCGCGGTGCGGCTTGAGCGCGACCACGTAGGCCAGGCCGGCCTCGCGCAGTGCGAGGTACCAGTCGTCGCTGACCGAGTAGGCGCAGTCGGCGACCACCGCCCGGCAGCCGAAGCCGGCCTCCTTCCCTCGGGCCGCGAGGGCAGCGGCCAGCTGTGGTTTCGTGCGGAAGTCCGGGTCGGAGCGGCTGCGGGTGAAGTGGTGGGCGGGGGTGTAGGGAGCCGCGTGCAGCGGGTAGTACACACGGCCGTCGGTCCACACCGTGGTCACCGTGACGATGCCGTTGTCCGTCTTGCCGTACCGGCCCAGCCACTGTCGGCCCACGTGCGCGGTGGCCGTGCCGTCCTTACGGTCCCCGGAATCGTCGATCACGATGACCCCGCCGTCGTGCGGAGCCGTCGCCGACTGCTCACGCAGCAGCTCAAGCCGCCGGTCGTTGACCTGCTCGGCCTCCCAAGGGGACTCGGACAGGAAGAACTGCAGCCGCTGCACCCCCGCCGTCCCCGCACCCGCCACCGGCTCCGCCCCTGCCAGGCATGTGATCGTCTTGTTCCGCTCCCGTGGTGCCAGCAGTCCCGTCAGGTACTCGCGAAACCCCCGCCGCTGAGCCAGACTGAAGAAGAGGTCGTCGAACCGCGCCGCATAGTCCTCCAACGGCCCCGGCGCAGGCGGACACGGACGGCGAGCGGTCATCTTCAGCCCCCAGCCAGGTAGTTGACTCCTACCACCGGCCTACGACCAACCCGGCCTGCCGTCAACCCGCACCACCGCCGGATTTAACGAACTACCGCTACTGAGGTTGAACTCGTGATGTCGCTGGGGTGCTCAGGCGGGTCGGATGGTCAGGCCGGTCTCGGCGAGGCAGCCGTCTATGAGGTCGCTGCGGTACTGGATGTGCCGTAAGCCGCGTCGGATGCGGTGGACGAGGTGTTCGGGAGTGCTGAAGGCGACGTTGGAAAGCCAACCGCGCCGCAGCAGTGACCAGATCCCTTCGACGGGGTTGAGGTCGGGTGCGTAGGGCGGCAGGTAGTAAATGGTCAGCCAGTCCCGGACTGCCGCCCATTCCCGCAGGTCGGCGGCTTTGTGGACGTTCAGGTTGTCCCAGACGAGAACGATCGGGCCGCCGAGCTGCTGGTGGGCGGCGATCAGCAGGTCCCGGTAGTCGCGCCAGGAGAAGCTTTTGCGTCCGTCGCGCGGGCCGTCGTCCCGGCGCGGCCGGTAGATCAGCCGGGACCGGTGGCCGGGTTTGTAGCAGGTCAGCGCAGCGATCGATATCCGTCTGCGCGAACGGCCGCGGACCCGCACCACCGGGGTCCGGCCGCGCTGGGACCAGGTTTTCGCCTGCGGCGGCGTCATGGAGAATCCGGCTTCGTCCTCAAAGACCAGCCAGGCTCCACTCACCGCCGCGAGCCTTCCGCGCAGGGCCACACCTCCTTGACCCACCCGGCCACCGCATCGTCGTCCCGCTCCATCGCCCGTCGGGCCGGGACCTGGCAGGACCATCCGTTACGGACCAGCAGCTTGCGCACGCCCTGGACCGTGTAGGTCAGGTGGAAGCGGCGGCCGATCACCGTCTTCACGCGGCTCAGGGTCCACCGCTGGTCTTCCCAGCCGTGAGCGGCCGCCCCTTTGGCCAGCTCTGCCTCCAACTGGGCGAACTGCTTATCGCTCAGTCGCGGCAGCGACGCCGGCCCCTGCGACCGCAGAGCCCGCGGACCGCCCTCGTCCCACACCTGCCGCCACCGCTGTACCGAGCGGACGCTGACGCGCAAGTCCTTGGCGATCACCGAGCTCGCCTCACCCTGGGCGAACCTCTCAGCCGCCTTCAGCCGTAACTCCTCGCGGAACTGCTGCCGTTCGGCGGTCAGCCCGCCCCCTTGTGGATACCGCATGTCCTGGTGATACCGCACAGACGACGAGCCGTCAGCCCCTACGACACCACGAGTTCAACCTCAGTAACGGTAGTTCGTTAAATCCGGCGGTGGTGCGGGTTGACGGCAGGCCGGGTTGGTCGTAGGCCGGTGGTAGGAGTCAACTACCTGGCTGGGGGCTGAAGATGACCGCTCGCCGTCCGTGTCCGCCTGCGCCGGGGCCGTTGGAGGACTATGCGGCGCGGTTCGACGACCTCTTCTTCAGTCTGGCTCAGCGGCGGGGGTTTCGCGAGTACCTGACGGGACTGCTGGCACCACGGGAGCGGAACAAGACGATCACATGCCTGGCAGGGGCGGAGCCGGTGGCGGGTGCGGGGACGGCGGGGGTGCAGCGGCTGCAGTTCTTCCTGTCCGAGTCCCCTTGGGAGGCCGAGCAGGTCAACGACCGGCGGCTTGAGCTGCTGCGTGAGCAGTCGGCGACGGCTCCGCACGACGGCGGGGTCATCGTGATCGACGATTCCGGGGACCGTAAGGACGGCACGGCCACCGCGCACGTGGGCCGACAGTGGCTGGGCCGGTACGGCAAGACGGACAACGGCATCGTCACGGTGACCACGGTGTGGACCGACGGCCGTGTGTACTACCCGCTGCACGCGGCTCCCTACACCCCCGCCCACCACTTCACCCGCAGCCGCTCCGACCCGGACTTCCGCACGAAACCACAGCTGGCCGCTGCCCTCGCGGCCCGAGGGAAGGAGGCCGGCTTCGGCTGCCGGGCGGTGGTCGCCGACTGCGCCTACTCGGTCAGCGACGACTGGTACCTCGCACTGCGCGAGGCCGGCCTGGCCTACGTGGTCGCGCTCAAGCCGCACCGCGGCACCTGGGCTCCGGCCGACCAGCCGCACACCCCCATCGAAGCCGCACACTCACTGGCCTGGCGCGATGCCAGGCATCCAGGCGACTGGATGCCCGTGGAACGTCACTTCCGTGACGGGCACACCGAGACCTGGTGGGCGGCTGATGCCCGCCTGGGCGGCTACGGCCCCGACTCTCCCTGCCGGCTGGTCGTGGCCACCACCGATCCGGGCAGCCTGCCGGAGAAGGCCACCTGGTACCTGGCCACCAGCCTGCCCCACCCCGACACACCCCACGCTGCCACCGGCCCGCACCCGCCGGCGGGCCTCGCCGAGATCGTCCACCTCTACGGACTGCGGCCCTGGATCGAGCAGAGCTACAAACAGATCAAGGACGAACTCGGCCTGCTGGGACCAGTGGTTCGCCCCACCGGGACCCCTGGATGCCACCGCGCCGGACCCATGCCCCGACGACGGGCCAGAGAGGGGGATCAACCGAACCCCACCAGCCCCAACAGCCCTGCTGGCCCAGGGCCTTACGGGCCATCCGGTCCTGGCTCACCCCCGCCATCACCCTCACCCGGTGGTGGCGAGCCTGGACGGACACAGACCCACCCTCAGAGCTCCAGGCCCTGATCGACGCGGTCACCACCGGACACGGCATTGACCTCTACCGCCGGATTTAACGAACTACCGGTAACTGCGTGACTATGGCCCCGAGATCAGCCCTCGAAGATGCGGTCCATGGCAACCGCGCCGGTCTGGATCACCGGGCGAATCTGCTTCCGGTAGACCTCCTCCGTCACGGCTGTTCCGGAGTGACCGACGGGTCGGGAGATCTCCTCCAGCGGTACGCCACTGTCCGACAGCAGAGAGACGAAGCGGTGCCGCGGCTCTGTACTGGATCAAGGCAGCCCGCTTGCGCGCGCCGCGCGCCGGCGGCCCGTGGCCGCCGCCCGCTCCTGTCTGCCGCCCCGCTCGGCGGCGCCCCCGTGCCACTCAGCGCGCCAGGTCGCATCAGCGCACCACCAGATGCAGTAGGAAACCGAGGCGTCGCGCCGTGCCATCTCCCGCCGGAGCCGGCGGCCGCACCGACGCAGCAGCACCTACAGGCCCCTGTTGCCAGCAACCCAGCTCAGCCGCAACGCGGCCAAGCCACCGATCACCTCAGCGGCCGAACGAACCGAGTGGACCCGTGGCGCGGCGCCCGCTTTCGTAGCGGTCCGCTGACCGGTCGCGCCTCAGCTGAGTGGCCGGCCGGGGCGGAGCGGAGGCGGCGGACGGTGCGGTGTCCGCCGCCGCCCCGGGAGTGGTGCGTCGCCGAGACAATGATCTATGGGCGCTCCCCGGTGGTGGCATGGAGATGTCCCACTCGTTGCCGGGTACGGCGGTCCGCGAGGTCAAGGAAGAGACGGGTCTGGGCGTCGGGACCACGGGTCTCGTCGGCACCTACACCGACCCGCGTCACGTCATCGCGTACACGGATGGCGAGGTACGCCGACAGTTCAATGTCTGCTTCACGGCCGGTGATCGGCGGGCGGTTGGCAATTTCGGACGAGCCCACGGAGCTGCGTTTCGTGTCACAGGGGGAGTTGGACGAGCTACCCATGCACCACACACAGCGGCTCCGCCTTCGTCATTTCCTGGAGCACCGCGAACGCCCTTACCTGGGTTGATAACCGTAGGGCCTCGCACCACTCCATTGAGGAGAGACTCACCCCGCGGCCAGAGCCAGTCGGTGAGCTCGTTGATGTCAGGCTCGGATGTCAGCCCGGCCCAGTTCGAAGCGGCGGCCAAAACAGGGACGTAGGACGTCCAGGTACGAGACAATAGCGGCCGTGGATGAAACGGTCGCGGTTGCCTTGGTTACCTCTTTGTCAACGCTGACGGCTGCGGGGTTGGCGGGCTCGGTCTCCGCTTGGACAAACAGTAGGCAACTACGGCATCAGGCTCTACTGGCAGGGGAGGAACGGGCCGAGCAGCGCGCGAACGCCTACAGAGAGATGCGGCGCGAGTCGTACGAGCGATTCCTGTCTCAGGCTGATGCTGCTTACCGAGTGCTGGATAGCGGATGGATGGCAAGGCCGTTCACCGAGCCACCGCATGGGGAAGCAGGATTCGCTGCGCGCAGGGCACTGGATGAGGCTTACATTCGAGTTCGCCTGGTGGGACCGGAGAACGTCGCAGAGCTGGGGGCCGCGGTAGTGCGTAGCATAGGTGACGAATTCCGACTGCATGCACGTATTGTGGGCTCTCATCCAGATGAGGCGGACTGCGCCGCTGAGCTCGATCCGTCTGCCCGAGCGCAAGCGCTCCAGGCTCGGTTTGCTATGAACGGTGATTTCGTCGCCGCGGCGCGCCGGGCACTCGGCGCTGAGCTTGCGCAGATGCCCGACGCGGTCAACGCTGGGCGAAGCGATGTCACACGGTGAACAGAGCCCTCGGCAAGAGGGGGCGCGCCGTCACGTGCCGCACGGCCTCAGCCACAGAGGCGGCGCGCGCCCGCGCCGTGCGCGGGCCTTGAAGTGGCAGGGAAGTTGTCCCGCTCCGGCCGGGTCTTCCGCAAGTCCGGCTCGGTGGCGAGGCCACCGAGCCGGACCTCGGGGCAACGCCCCAGGCGCCGGTCGGCGTTCCCGGGGTGGCGGTCGGTGCGGCCGTGCCGCCACGGCCGGTGCTGACTCCGCCGTGCGGAGCCCGCGCGCTGTGGCTGGCAGCGCCGACGGTGGCTCTTAGCCGGGTGGCGGTGTGTGGGTCGCCAGTGTGAGGGCTGGCTGTTTGTGGGCCAGGAAGCTGGCGACCGTTCTCTTCCTGCCTTCGGTGGGGGCTTGGATCAGTTGGGCGGTGAGGGCGAATCCCGCCTGGGCCAGGAGGTCGGCGAGGCGTTGGGGCGGGAGGAGGTGGGACTCGTAGGAGACGGGGTGGTCGCCGTAGGCGCGGGTGGGGCGCAGGTGCTCGCCGTTTCCTACGTAGCCGCACAGCATCAGATGGCCGCCGGGCGCCAGGGCGCGGTGGAACTCGGCGAACACGGCGGGCAGTAGTTCCGGCGGGGTGTGGTGGGTGGAGTAGTAGGCGAGGACGCCGCCGAGGTGGTCGCTCTCGATCTCCAGGGCGGTCATGGAACCCACCGTGAAGTGGAGGTGCGGATAGGCGTCACGGGCCAGGCCGATCATCTTTGGCGACAGATCGATGCCGAAGGCCGGGACGCCGAGATCGGCCAGGTGGGCCGTTACCTTGCCGGGGCCGCAGCCGAGGTCGGCGACCGGGCCGCGGTCGGCGGTCCGCACGAGTTCGGCGAAGGCGGTCAGCATCGCGCGGGACAAGGGATCCAGCTCGGCGGGGGCCGGTACGCGTTCGGTGTAGTCGGCGGCGACGGTGTTGTACGACTCCCGGACGGCGATGAGGTAGGAGGGCTCAGTCACGCGGCGAATCCAGGGGAGGGCAGGGGGGGGCAGGGGGCAGGGAGGGCTTCGACGGCCGGGGTTTCATGAGTCCGTGGGGAGTTCGCGGGCGAAGCGGCGGATGGCGTCGGTGAAGGCGGCCGGGGCGTCGAAGTTCGCGAGGTGGCGGGCGCGGGGGATCAGTTCGATGCGGGCGTTGGGGTGGGCGCGGGCGAACTCGCGCTCGCCGGAGCGGAAGAGGCGGTCCTTCTCGCCGTTGAGAATGAGCACGGGGGCCGGGACGTGGCGCATCGCGCTCGCGTCGAAGCGGCCGAGGACCTCGCCCCAGGCGGCCGGGAGGGTGTGGAAGGCGTAGCCGGAGCGGATGGTGGCACCCACCACCTCCGGGGGATGGAGACGGCGCAGGAACCGGTCGTTCCAGCGGGTCAGCCGGGCGGCCGGGATGCGGGGGACGAGGCCGGCGACCAAGCGGTAGGGGATGGTCAGCGGGCCGCGGGTGGTGACGCTGGCCGCGGCGAGGACCAGGCCGCGCAGCCGCTCCGGGAAGCGCCGTGCGCATTCCAGCGCGACGTAACCGCCCAGCGAATGCCCGACGACCAGGGCCGGTCCGCGGTCGAGGGAGTCCACGGCGGCCGCGACGACCTCCGTGGCGGCGCTCAGGCTCCAGGGTTCGGCGGAACGGGTGCCGTGGCCAGGCAGATCGGGGGCCGTGACCGGGAAGTCGGCCGCGAGTGAGTCGAGTTGACAGCTCCACTGCCCCGCGCTGAAGCGTGTCCCGTGGACCAGGACGATCGGCGTCGATTCCATTGCGGTCGGAGTTCCCCCAGCTCGACACGGTGTGTGAACGTGTGTGAATGCGCGTCAACGGAGCCTATAGGCCGGGGTGGGTGGGGTGATGGACGAGGTGTCCTATGTGCGGTTCCAGAGCACGGTGCGGAACGGGCGGGGGACGTACAGCGGGGTGTTCGGGCTGATCAACGGATTGGCGCGGGAGGGCCATCTGAGTGAGGAGCAGGAGCGGTTCCGGCGGGTCAACAACGACTGGTACAACGCCGCCTATGCCGACCCCAGTCACACCGACCCGAGCGTGTACGACCGGGAGGTGAATCCGCGGGCGGCGGCGTGGTTCAAATCCTCGGCGCGGCATCTGATCGAGCGGGTGGACGGCTATCTGGAGATCCTGGCCGCGCACGGAGTGGAGTGCCGGATGGTGCGGTCGGTGGATCCGGGGCGGGTCGTCTACGAGGACGCGGATCAGATCGTGGTGGTGCCCTACGGGGACTGAAGCGGCGATGTGGCCGGTTCCTGTGCGGGGACCGGCCACGGCGCGGGTGCGGGCGGGGTCAGTCCTTGGTGGCCTTCCAGTAGACCGGGCCCTTGTCGAAGTCGCCGGTGTAGTAGACGACGGATGGGGTCTCGCCCTTGGGGAGCAGGAAGATCTTGCAGATCGTGGCGTTCGCGCCGGGGCCGAAGTCGTCCGGGTCCTTGCCCGGGCAGGACTTCACCGCGTCGTCCGAGGTGATCAGGGTCTTGGCTCCGTTGCCCTTGCCGTCGCGGAGGCTGGTGGGGGTGTTGAGGAAGGGGTACTTGAGGGAGTTGTCGCCGATGTTCTTGAAGGTCATCGTGACGTAGTACGGCTGGAGCGACTTGGCCTCGGATTCCAGGCGCAGCCCGGACAGGTCGGCCTGGGAGCCCTTGGCCACGCTCTGGGCGGCGACCTCGAGGGTGGCCACCTTCTTGGAGCGCTTGTAGGTGAGGGCGGACTTCTGACCGAGGGGGATGGTCTTGTTGGCATCCGCGTCGACGGCCTTGTCGTCCGTGCCGCCCGTGCCGCCGGAGTCCTGGTCACTGCCGCTGCCGCCGTTGTTCCCCGTGTCCGACCCCTTGCTCGCCGGCGCGGTCGGCTTCTTGTCCTTGGCGGGGGATTCGCTGCTGCCCGCGTCCTGGGCGGTGTCCTCGTTGCAGGCGGTGGCGCCGAGCGCGAGACCGGCGGCGCAGAGGAGTGCGGCGGCGGTGCGGCGCGTACGCCGTATGGATCGGTTGTGCATGGTTCGGTTCCCCGTTGTGAAGTGTGAGCTATGTCGTGGTGAGGGTGTTGCGGTGGTGGCGTGTGATGCCGGGCAACATCATGACCGTGACAAACGCGCAGGTCAGCCTGGGGCACCCGTTCGGAGCGGGGCTGGGACGTGGCCGTTGCAAAGTAACCGGCCGTTCTGAACGGATTTCCCTGCGCGGAAACAATGACGTAGTGTTGTCTTCACCGACGCGGGGTGGAGCAGCTCGGTAGCTCGCTGGGCTCATAACCCAGAGGTCGCAGGTTCAAATCCTGTCCCCGCTACTGCAGACCGAGGGCCCGGCACAGTCTCTGTGCCGGGCCCTCGGCCATGTGCGCACCTGACCGAGGCCGGGGCCGTCAGCCCCTCACCGTCTCCGCCGCGCCCGCCCTGTCCGCGGCGAGTGTCCCCGTGGCCTTCCAGCGCACCGGTCGCCCGGCCGCATCGCCTGTGCTGTACGTCACCGCGGTCGGCTTCATCCCGTTCGGCACCAGGAACACCTTGCACAGGGTGATCCGCGCGCCCACCGCGAAGTCGTCCGGGTCTTTCCCCGGGCACGCCGCCATCTCGCTCTCGGTGACGAGCGGCTGGTCGTCCGTACCGCTGCTGTCCTCCAGCCCGGTGGGGGCGTTGAGGAAGGGGTAGTGGAGGGAGTGGCCGCCGGTGTTCTCGAAGCGCATGGTGACGTAGTACGGCTGCGCCGTCCGTGTCTCGGTCCCCGCCTTCCGCAGATCGCCCCGCGCGCCCTTCCGTACGCTCACCGCCGTCACCTCCAGCGCGCCGCGCTGATGGTCCGAGCCGCGCTTGTAGGTGACGGACGTCGGGGTGCCGAGGGCGAGCGTCCTGCTGCCGCTGCCGCTGCCGTCACCGCCACCGTTGGCCGCCTGGTGCGCGGAACCCGCGGGCTGCGCCCGCTCGGCCAGGTCGCCGTCGGCGCAGCCGGTGGTCAGGAAGGCGACGCCGAGGGCGCCGATCGCGCAGGCGACTGCGGTTGCGGTACGCATGCGGACCGGTATGTGGTGCATGGATGTCCCCCGTTGTGGTCAGAGTCGGAGCGGGCTGTGCTGCCCTCATGCGGTGGGCCGTTGGGCGACGGTGCCTCGGGCGGTTGTGGCGGTTGTGGCAGTGGCGGCGGTGGCGCCGCTGGTCGGTGGCGGGGCGGGTCGGCGCCCGCCCATGGATCCCGAGCGGATCCCGTACTCCAGGGACCTTGTATCCCAATCCATCATGCGCTTGGCCAAATCCCTGGTCACGGCTGTCATAAACCCACAGCGCGGCTGCAACGCGGCTGTAGCACACCGGCCATCGGGGCCGGAGACCGAGCATCGCACGGGCGCCGTACGGTGACCCGTATGAGTGATCCGGACGTGGTGTCGGTACAGCGATTCTGGCAGGGGCTCGGGCTGCCCGGACTCATCGACGTACACACGCACTTCATGCCCCAGCGCGTACTGGACAAGGTCTGGGCGTACTTCGACGGGATCGAACCGCTCGTCGGCATCCCCTGGCCGGTCAAGTACCGCGAGGAGGAGGACGAACGGCTGGCGGTGCTGCGCGGGTTCGGGGTGCGGGCCTTCACGTCGATGCTCTATCCACACAAGCCGGACATGGCGGCGTGGCTGAACCAGTGGGCGGTCGAGTTCGCGGAACGAACGCCCGACTGTCTGCACACCGCGACCTTCTTCCCCGAGCCGGGCGCCGAGGGCTATGTGCGCGAGGCGCTGGAGAACGGTGCCCGCGTCTTCAAGGCGCATGTGCAGGTGGGCGGTTACGACCCGGGCGACCCGCTGCTCGACCCGGTGTGGGGGCTGCTCGCCGAGACGGGTACGCCCGTTGTCATCCACTGCGGCTCGGGCCCGGCGCCGGGCAAGTACACCGGTCCCGAGCCGGTGGCCGCCGTGCTCGCCCGCCACCCCCGGCTGCGGTTGATCATCGCGCACATGGGGCTGCCGGAGTACACGGACTTCATGGCGCTGGCCGAACGGTACGACGGGGTCCACCTGGACACCACCATGGCCTTCACCGACTTCATCGAGACCCGCTGGCCCTTCCCCCCGGCGGAGCGGGAGCGGCTCGCGGCCCTCGGCGACCGGGTGCTGTTCGGCAGCGACTTCCCCAACATTCCGTATCCGTACGGGCATGCGCTGGAGGTCCTGACCCGGCTCGACCAGGACGAGGAGTGGCTGCGCGCGGTCTGCTACGGCAACGCGGCCCGGCTGTTCGGGATCTGAGGACCTGAGGCCCTGAGGCCCTTGGGGTGCGGGGGCCGTGGGGGCCGCCCACTCGGACGGCCCCCACGGCCTCGCCCTCTTCTTCCGCGTCAGCTCATCCGCGCAGCGGCAGCGCCTCGGCCAGGGTGCGCCACTCCGCCCGCGGGATGTCCTCGAACGCCTTGGCCGTCACCACCTGGACCGCCAGATGGTCCGCACCCGCGGTCAGGAACTCGTCCACCCGGCGGCGGACCGCCTCGGCGTCGCCCAGGGCGAAGAGGGAGCCGATGAGGTGGTCGCTGCCGCCGTCCGCGAAGTCCTTCTCCGAGAAGCCCAGCCGGAGCAGGTTGTTGGTGTAGTTGGGGAGCCCCAGGTAGAAGGAGAGGTAGTTGCGGGCGGTGGCGCGGGCGTTTTCGAGATCCGGGTCCAGGACGACCTTGAGCTCGGGCGCGAGCAGTGCCTCGTTCCCCAGGATCTCCCGCGCCGAGGCGGTGAATTCGGGGGTGACGAGGTACGGATGCGCTCCGGCCGCGCGGTCGCGGGACAGCTCCAGCATCTTCGGGCCCAGGGCGGCCAGGACACGGCGGGAGGCGGGGACCGGTGTCGGCGCCGAGTCCAGCGCCGTGAGGTAGTCCTGCATCGCGGAGTACGGGCGGGCGTACCGCTCGACCAGCTGGCCGTGGCTCACCCCGAGACCCAGCAGGAAGCGGCCCTGGTGGGTGGCGTCGATGGCGGCGTACCGTTCGGCCACATAGGCGGGCTCGTGGTCCCAGATGTTGAGGATGCCGGTGGCCACGGTGATGCGGGAGGTCGCGTCCAGCAGGAAGGCGGCCTCGTCAGGGCCGGGGCTGCCGCCGAGCCAGAGCGCGCCGTAGCCGAGGTCGTCCACTTCGGCCGCCGCCTCCCTGACCTGCGCGTGTTTCGCGGGGTCGGTGGAGTGCAGGGCGCCGGTCCAGATGCCGATGGTGCCGAGTGCGGGATGAGATGCCATGCACGAGGAACCCGGTGATCGTCTCCGGAAATTCCCCCGGTGACCCGTTCGGACCGGCGTTCCGGAGTCCGCCCGCCGCCCTCACCGAATTCTCAGACTCTTCACAGGTTGCCGATAGGTATCTCTCAGACGGGTATCGGAGGCTACGGCCATGATGGCGACCCCGCCCCCAGGGCGTACCGAGCTGCTGCGTCCCGACGGAAGCCCCGTGCGGGTGCTGGTGGTGGACGACGAGTCGGCCCTCGCCGATCTGCTGGCGATGGCCCTGCGCTACGAGGGCTGGGAGGTGCGCACGGCGGGCGACGGCGCCGAGGCGATACGGACCACCCGCGAGCTGCGGCCCGACGCCGTCGTCCTGGACATCATGCTGCCGGACATGGACGGGCTGGCCGTGCTGGGGCGGCTGCGCCGTGAGCTGCCCGATGTCCCGGTGCTGTTCCTGACCGCGCGGGACGCGGTCGAGGACCGGATCGCCGGGCTGACGGCGGGCGGCGACGACTACGTGACCAAGCCCTTCAGCCTCGAGGAGGTCGTCGCCCGGCTGCGCGGTCTGCTGCGCAGGTCGGGGGCGGCCGCGGCACGCGCCGAGTCGGTGCTCGCCGTGGGCGACCTGGTGCTGGACGAGGACAGCCACGAGGTGTGGCGCGGGGGCCAGGAGATCCACCTGACCGCGACCGAGTTCGAGCTGCTGCGCTATCTCATGCGCAATCCGCGGCGGGTGCTCAGCAAGGCGCAGATCCTCGACCGGGTCTGGAGTTACGACTTCGGCGGGCAGGCCAATGTTGTCGAGCTCTACATCTCCTATCTGCGGCGGAAGATCGACGCGGGGCGCAGCCCGATGATCCACACCCGGCGGGGAGCCGGATATCTGCTCAAGCCCGGGGAGTAGGGCCGTGGTCCGTTCCCGGCGCGCAGTACGCCGTACCTGGTCGCTGCGCACCCGTCTGGTGGTCTCGGCGATCGCGCTGATCGCGGTTGTCAGCGCGGTGATCGGCTCGGTCACCACCATCGCCCTGCGGTCCTATCTCCAGGGCCAGGTGGACGACGATCTGCGGGCCTCGGCCGGGCGCTTCATGGACCGGCCCGGCCAACCGCCCCATCACGACGTGCTGTTCGTCGCCTCCACCGGCCAGCCCATCGGCACCGTCGGGGTGCGGTTCGGCGAGCGCGGCACCATCGTCCAGGCGGGCCGGAGCAATGACAAGCCCATGACCGCCGATCTGGAGGACCTCGAGGGCCGGGTGGACCCCCTGACCGGCGGGCAGCTGAAGGCGCTTCGGTCCGTCGCGCGGGACGGACGGATCCGTACCGTCGGGCTGCCCGACCTCGGCGACTATCGCGTGATCGCCAATCCGGAGCAGGTGGAGAACGGGCTCCTCCTGGCCTACCCCCTCGGCCAGACGCGGCAGACCGTCAACACCCTCATCGTCGTCGAGGTCTGTGTGACCGCCGCCGGGCTGGTCGCGGCGGGGATCGCCGGTGCCGCGATGGTCGGCATCTCGCTGCGCCCGCTGCGCCGGGTGGCCGCGACCGCCACCCGGGTCTCCGAACTCCCCCTGCACAGGGGTGAGGTGGCGCTCCACGAACGGGTTCCGCCGTCCGAGGCCGATCCGCGGACCGAGGTCGGCCAGGTGGGCGCGGCGCTCAACCGCATGCTCGGGCATGTGGAGTCGGCGCTCGCGGCGCGTCAGGAGAGCGAGACACGGGTACGGCAGTTCGTCGCCGACGCCAGCCACGAGCTGCGGACGCCGCTCGCCTCGATCCGCGGCTACGCCGAGCTGACCAGACGCGGCCGGGAGGAGATCGGACCGGACACCCGGCACGCCCTGGGCAGGGTCGAGTCCGAGGCCGGGCGGATGACCGTCCTCGTCGAGGATCTGTTGCTGCTCGCCCGGCTCGACGCCGGCCGTCCGCTGGAGTGCGCGGAGGTTGATCTGTCGCCGCTGGTGGTCGACGCCGTCAGCGACGCCCGCGCGGTTGGGTCCCACCACGCGTGGCGGCTGGCACTGCCCGACGAACCGGCGGTCGTCCACGGCGACGCCGCCCGGCTGCACCAGGTGCTCGTCAATCTGCTGGGCAACGCCCGTACGCACACTCCGGCCGGGACGACGGTCACGGCGCGGGTGCTGTGCGGGGACCGCGGGGCCGGGTTCTCGCCCGGGCCGATCCCACCTCCGTACGTCTCGCTGGAGATCGAGGACGACGGGCCGGGTATCCCGCCCGATCTGCTGCCGCATGTCTTCGAACGCTTCGCGCGCGGTGACGCCTCGCGTTCACGGGCCGCGGGCAGTACGGGGCTGGGGCTCGCCATCGTGCACGCGGTGGTGGTGGCGCACGGTGGAACGGTGACGGTGGAGAGCACCCCGGGGCGCACGGTGTTCGGCGTCCATCTGCCCGTACATTCGGCTCCTCGGCGGATCGCTGATCAGGACGGTGACCGTCGTCTTCGGTAGGCGTCTTCGTGAGGCGTCTTCGTGAGGCATCGTCGGTAGGCGTCTTCGTGAGACGCAGGCGAGGCGCGGGTGAGACGTACGGGACGCGTCGCGGACTCACAGGCGGGCCACAGGTCGACCACACAGCCGTGACAGCGCCGCTCGCGAGGGTCGGCTCATGCGAATCGACACTCCTCCCGGGGCATTGCCCGGCACACCCCTCGCGACCTTGCCCGCCCGCCGCCCGGTGACGGTCGGCGGCGGCCTACCGGTGCTCGACGTCGTCGTCCCCGTCCACAACGAGGAGGCCGATCTCGAGCGGTGCGTACGGCGGCTGTACGACCACCTGGCCCGCACTTTCCCCTACGGCTTCCGGATCACCATCGCCGACAACGCCAGTACGGACCGCACCCCCGAGATCGCGGCCCGCCTCGACGACACGCTCGAGGAGGTCACGGCGGTCCGGCTGGAACAGAAGGGGCGGGGGCGGGCGCTGCGCACCGTGTGGTCGCTGTCCGCGGCGCCCGTCCTGGCCTATATGGACGTCGATCTGTCCACCGACCTCAACGCGCTGCTGCCGCTGGTCGCCCCGCTGATCTCCGGCCACTCCGACCTGGCGATCGGTTCGCGGCTGACGCGCAGTTCACGGGTGGTGCGCGGGCCCAAGCGGGAGTTCATCTCGCGTGCGTACAACCTGATCCTGCGCGGCAGTCTGGCCGCCCGCTTCTCGGACGCGCAGTGCGGCTTCAAGGCGATCCGGAAGGACGTCGCGGAGCGGCTGCTGCCGCTGGTCGAGGACTCCGGATGGTTCTTCGACACCGAGATGCTGGTGCTGGCGGAGCGGGCCGGGTTGCGAATCCACGAGGTGCCGGTGGACTGGGTCGACGACCCGAACAGCACGGTGCGTCTGGTGCGCACCGCCACTGACGACCTCAAGGGCGTCTGGCGGGTGGGGCGCGCGCTGGCCACCGGTGCACTGCCGCTGGACCGGGTGCGCCGTCCCTTCGGGGACGATCCGCGCGACCGCGAGCTGAGCGGGGTGCCGGGCGGACTGCCCCGGCAACTCGTCGGGTTCTGTGTGGTGGGCGCGCTCAGCACACTGGTCTATCTGCTGCTGTACTCCGCCTTCCGGCTCGGCACCGGCCCGCAGACGGCCAATGCGCTGGCGCTGCTGCTGTCCGCGCTCGGCAACACCGCGGCCAACCGGAGGCTCACCTTCGGGGTGCGTGGACGGGACCGGGCGGTGCGCCACCAGGCGCAGGGGCTGGCGGTGTTCGGCATCGGTCTCGCGCTGACCAGCGGTTCGCTGGCCGCGCTCACCGCCGCGCCCGGCACCCCCTCGCACGGCACCGAACTGGCCGTGCTGATCACGGCGAACCTCGCCGCGACCGTGCTGCGGTTCCTGCTCTTCCGGGCCTGGGTGTTCCCCTCGGAGCGTGACCGAGGGACCGCCGCCGCCGTCATCACCGACCACAACCCGGGGGACCACCGATGACAACCACCTACGACCACGCCGGTCGCGCCGGTCGCGCCGGTCGCGCCGGTCACGCCGGTCACGCCGGTGATGCTGGGCCTGCCGGCGATGCCGGGCATGCCGCCGTGCCGTCTCCGGTGACCCCGCGTACGGGGGATCCGCGGTGGGCGCGGCCCGCGCTGTGGGGGCTGCTGGCGGTGACCGCCGCGCTCTATCTGTGGAGCCTGGGTGCCTCCGGCTACGCCAACCAGTTCTACTCGGCCGCCGCGCAGGCGGGCAGCGAGAGCTGGAAGGCGTTCTTCTTCGGCTCCTCCGACGCCGCGAACTCCATCACCGTCGACAAGCCCCCGGCCGCGCTGTGGCCGATGGCGCTGTCGGTGCGGCTCTTCGGGCTGAGCTCCTGGGCGATCCTCGTACCCGAGGCGCTGATGGGCGTGGCGACGGTCGGGGTGCTGTACGCGGCCGTACGGCGCCGGTTCGGTGCGGTGGCCGGACTCATCGCGGGCGCGGTGCTCGCCGTCACCCCGGTCGCGGCGCTGATGTTCCGCTTCAACAACCCCGACGCGCTGCTGTGTCTGCTGATGGTTGCGGCGGTGTGGTGCGTCCTGCGCGCACTGGAGGACGCCGGGACGAAGTGGCTGCTGCTGGGCGGTGTCTGCCTCGGGCTCGGCTTTCTGACCAAGACGCTCCAGGCGTGGCTGATCCTGCCGCCGCTGGCGCTGGTGTACGCGGTGTGCGCCCCGACCGGGCTCGGCCGGAGAATCCGGCAACTGCTGCTGGCGGGGGGCGCGATGGTGCTCTCCGGCGGGTGGTGGGTCGCGATCGTGGAGCTGTGGCCCGCGTCCTCGCGGCCGTACATCGGCGGTTCGCAGCACAACAGCTTCCTGGAGCTGACCTTCGGCTACAACGGCCTGGGGCGGATCAACGGCAATGAGACCGGCAGTGTCGGCGGCGGCGGACGCGGTCCAGGCGGTGGCGGTGGGGGCGGTATGTGGGGCGAGACCGGTATCGGCCGGCTCTTCGACTCCGACATGGGCGGCCAGATCGCCTGGCTGCTGCCCGCGGCGTTCATCCTGCTGGTCGCGGGGGTCTGGCTGACCCGGCGGGCCGGGCGCACGGATCCGCGGCGGGCGGCGTTCCTGGTGTGGGGCGGCGCGCTGCTGATGACGTTCGCCACCTTCAGCTTTATGTCCGGGATCTTCCACCAGTACTACAACGTCGCGCTCGCGCCGTACATCGCGGCGATCGTCGGCATGGGGGCGGTGCTGCTGTGGGAGCGGCGGTCCTCGGGGGCGGCGGCTCCGGCGGTGCTCGCCGTCACGGTGGCGGTCACGGCCGTCTGGTCGTACGTCCTGCTGGGGCGGTCCGCGGACTGGTATCCGTGGCTGCGCTGGGCGGTACTGATCGGCGGGCTGCTGGCGGGCACCGGGCTGCTGTTGGTGACGCGGCTCGGCCGTAGAGCGGCGCTGGGGGTGGCCGGGCTGGGGCTTGCGGCGGCGCTTGCCGGGCCGGTGGCGTACACGCTGGACACTGTCGACACTCCGCACAGCGGCTCGATCGTGACGGCCGGTCCCGCGGTGTCGGGCGGCATGGGCGGACCCGGGGGTGGCGGTCGTCCGGGCGGGGGCGGGCCGGGCGGCCCGCCCGGGATGCCCGGCATGCCGGGCGGTCAGCAGGGCCAGAACCAGGGCGGTCAGGGCGGTGGCCAGGGCGGTCAACCGGGCGGCCGGAACGGGGCGTTGCCCGGCGGCGTCCCGGGCGGTGGCGGGCCCCAGCAGAACGGCAACGCCGACGGCGACGGGGGCGCCCCGGGCCCGAACGGACAGCGGGGCGGCCTGGGCGGTCAGGGACTGCCGCGCGGCAATGGCAAGGGCATGAGGGGTGGTCCGGGCGGCGGCACGAAGGGCGGCATGGGCGGTCTGCTCGGTGGCCGCGAGGTCGGCTCCCAGGTGAAGGCGGCGCTGACGAAGGACGCCGACGACTACATCTGGGCCGCGGCGGCGATCGGCTCACAGAACGCCGCGAGCTACCAACTCGCCACCGAGAAGCCGGTGATGGCCATCGGCGGCTTCAACGGCAGTGATCCCTCCCCGAGTCTCGCCCAGTTCAAGGAGTATGTGAAGCAGGGCAAGATCCACTACTTCGTCGCCTCCGCCACTGGAAGGGGTGGCGGCCCCGGGGGTGGCAGCTCGGGTACCTCTTCCAAGATCACCTCGTGGGTCGAGAGCACCTTCAAGGAGGTCACCGTGGGCGACACCACCCTCTACGACCTGACCTCGACGGCTTCGACGGCTTCATCGCCATCGTCCTCGTCGTCCTCGTCGTCCTGACACCGGAGGCCGCGCCGACGGCCGGGCGTCATCCCCTGTACGGCGTACAGCAACTCCCTGTACGGTGTATGGCAAACCTGTCATACACCGTACAAGCGCGCTCCCGGGAGATGCCCCCATGACCGCCTCGACCGCCGACACCGCACCCGCCGCCCCGCCGGACAGACCCTCCGGCGGCCATCCGCGGCGCTGGCTGATCCTCGGCGTGATCTGTCTGGCCCAGCTCACCGTGTTGCTGGACAACACCGTCCTCAATGTCGCGGTCCCTTCCCTCACCGAGGAGATGCACGCCACCACCGCCGACGTCCAGTGGATGATCAACGCCTATTCGCTGGTCCAGTCCGGCCTGCTGCTCACAGCGGGCAGCGCCGCCGACCGCTACGGGCGTAAGAAGATGCTGGTCGCCGGGCTGGCGCTGTTCGGTATGGGGTCGCTGACCGCCTCCCTGGCGCAGGGTCCGGGTCAACTGGTCGCCGCCCGGGCCGGGATGGGGATCGGCGGGGCGCTGCTGATGACCACCACGCTCGCCGTTGTGGTGCAGATCTTCGACGAGGCCGAACGCGCCAAGGCGATCGGGATCTGGGGCGCGGTGAGCTCGCTCGGCTTCGCGGCCGGACCACTGATCGGCGGCTCGCTGCTGGAGCACTTCTGGTGGGGCTCGATCTTCCTCATCAACCTCCCCGTGGCGCTGCTCGGTCTGGTCGCCGTCGTGCGGTTGGTGCCCGAGTCCCGGAACCCCACCGGTGACCGGCCCGATCTGCTCGGCGCGCTGCTCTCCACCGTGGGCATGACCGGTGTGGTCTTCGCGATCATCTCCGGGCCGGAACACGGCTGGACCTCGAACCGGGTGCTCTGCTCGGTCTTCGTCGGCGTCAGTGTGCTGACCGGGTTCGCGCTGTGGGAGCGCCATATCCCGTATCCCATGCTGGATATGCACTTCTTCCGCAACCGGCGCTTTGTGGGTGCCGTCGCCGGGGGCATCCTGGTGGCCTTCGGAATGGCTGGTTCGCTCTTCCTGCTCACCCAGCATCTGCAGTTCGTGCTGGGTTACGACGCGTTGGACGCCGGGCTGCGCACCGCGCCACTGGCCCTCGCGGTGGTGGTGGTCAATCTGTCCGGTCTGGGCGCCCGGCTGCTGCCCGTGCTCGGCACTCCGCTGACCGTCATCATCGGCATGGGGCTGCTGGCGGCCGGTCTCGCCGCCGTGGCGGTGCTGGGTACGGACGGCTACGGCGGGATGCTCCTCGGACTGGTGGTGATGGGCTTCGGTATCGCGGTGGCCATGCCCGCGATGGCCACGGCGATCATGTCGGCCATTCCACCGGAGAAGGCGGGGGTGGGCGCCGGTGTCAATGGCACGCTCACCGAGTTCGGCAACGGTCTGGGGGTCGCCGTGCTCGGCGCCGTCCTGAACTCCCGCTTCGCGTCGCTGCTGCCCGCGGCCGCCGCCGGGGCGGGGTCGCTCCCGGCCGCAGCGGCCGCCGCCCGGACCGGCGGGGAGCGGGCGTCGGTGGCCGATGCCTTCGCCTCCGGTGTCGAGACCAGTCAGCTGGTCGGGGCGGTGGCGGTGCTGGCGGGCGGGGTGCTGGCCGCACTGTTGCTCGGGCGGGCCGAACGATCTTCACGGACCGCCCCGGCGGCATAGCATCGGACATGTATGACCCGCTGCGCGTCCTGGGCTCCCCGGACGTGCGGCGACAGCGCATCGGAGAAGGAGAGCGCGCCATGGCAACCGACAGCCGTGCCATCCGTCCGCGGTCCAGCGTATGGCTCTCCGAACGCAAAACCCCCAGGCGCAGGGGAGATCAGCAGCCGGTCGGGCTCGACCGTTTGAAGATCGTCGCGGCGACCGTCCGACTGCTGGACGCCGAGGGGCTCGGGGGCTTCTCGATGCGGCGGCTCGCGGCGGAGCTCGGGGTCACCGCCATGTCCGTCTACTGGTACGTGGACACCAAGGATCATCTGCTGGAACTCGCCCTCGACGCCACCATGGGCGAGATCGTGCTCCCCATCGAGGCCGTCGCACCGGAGAAGGCCACCCCGGTGTCCCCACCGGCGGCGCAAGCGGCGGAGGCACCACCGGCGGGACAGCAACCGGCGGACATACAGGAGTACCTACCCGCCGAGCCGCGGGACTGGCGTGAGCAGCTGCGCCAACTCGCCGAGGAATCACGGAAGGTACTGGTCCGCCACCCCTGGCTCTCCCCGCTGATGGGCGAGTACCTCAATATCGGGCCCAACGCGATGGCCTTCACCAATGCCGCGCAGGGGGTGATGCGCAACAGCGGGCTGCCGATGGACAAGGTGTCCAGCGCCCTCGCGCTCGTCACCCAGTTCGTCTATGGCTTCAGCAGCATCGAGGGCCGGTTCGCCGTCCGCTGCCGGGAGGAGGGGATCGCCCAGGACGAGCTGTTCCAGGAGGTGATGACCACGGTCAAGGACCGGCCCGAATTCGACGGCACCCGGGAGATGTTCGCGGCCCAGGGCGACATCGACGTCGAGGAGATGCGGGACCAGGACTTCACCTTCGCGCTGGACATCGCGATCGCCGGTATCGAGGCCCTGCGCGACGCGGCCCCGCGTGACCCGCGTGACGCGGTCCCGCAGGGCGCTGCCCCGCGTGAGGCCGGTCCAGGGTCCCGCGAGGGTTGAGCCCCGGGCCCGGGCGGCTCTCGCCTGCCCCGGCCCCCGCCCGAGCCCCGTCCCCCGCCGGGGACGCCCTCACGCCACCGGCAGCTCCTCGCCCTGCACCGCCTGTATGTCCAGCTCCACCCGCAGTGTGGTGCCGATCGCCGCGATACCCGCCGCGACCACCTGGTTGTAGTTCATCGCGAAGTCCTCGCGGCGCAGCTCCGCGGTGGCCCGGAAGGCCGCCCGCACCCCGCCCCATGGGTCCGGACCGGTGCCCAGATAGGTCAGGTCGAGATCCACTTCCCGGACGATGCCGTGCATCGACAGCTCGCCGTGCACCGTCCAGCGATCCGCGCCCGCCGCGCTCAGATGCGTGCCCCGGTACGTCAGCACCGGATACTGGTCCACATTGAGGAAGTCGGGCGACTTGAGATGGCCGTCCCGCATCCCGTTTCCGGTGTCGATACTGCCCGCCTGGATCACCGCCTCCACACTGGACTTCTCGATGTCCTCGGCGATTTCGATCCGCCCGCCGAACTCCGTGAACCGGCCGTGCACACTGGATATCCCCAGATGCTGCGCCGTGGCGGCCACCGTGGAATGCACCGGGTCCAGCGTCCACGCACCCGGCGGCGGCAGCTCCACCCCGCCCTGCCGCGCCAGCACCACTGTGCCCACATCGGCCCGCCCGGAGGCGGTGACGATGGCCGTCGAGGCGACGGGCGCATAGCCGACGGCGGTGGCGATGACCGTGTACGGACCGGCCGCGAGCGGCTCCTCCGTGCGCACCGAGCCGTCCTCGGTGGCCTGGGCGCGCAGCACCTGCGCACCCGTCATATCCGTGACGGTCAGCACCGCGTGCTGCACCGCCCAGCCGTCCCGTGTGCGGATCCGGGCCCGCAGCCCCGCTGCCCCGCCTGTGCCCGCTTCCGTGGTCGTCATGCCCGCCTCTCGCTCCCGCTCCCGTGTTTCTGCCCTGTCGTGCGCCGGTGGTCTTGGTGCGCCGATGCCCTGCGTGCGCGCCGGTGGTCTTCATGCGCCGGATCCAGGCGCCGGTGTGAGGCCGTCCCCTGCCTTTAGTACACCGCCGCCCGGATCCGGGTTCCGGGTCACGGCGGACGATCCCGCCGTCCCGGTCCGGGCCGGGGCGCGTCTCCGCTCGTCCACGCGCCGGCCCGGGGTCCTCAGTCGCCGGGGTGGGCGAGGTCGACGTCGTGTCCGTCGATGCCCTCGCCGGAGACCGCCAGCGCGCCCGCGACCGGCGGATATCCGCTCGCGATCACGGTGTAGTCGCCCGCGTCCAGGTCGGTGAAGGCGTAGGCGCCGTCCGACCCGGTGGTGGCCGTGGCGACCACGTTCCCGGTGGCGTCCACCAGCGTGACCCGGGCGTCCGCGAGCGGCCGCTGTCCGGCCCCGGCCCGTACGGTGCCCTGCACCCGGGCGCCCGCGTGGAGGGCTATCTCCACCCGGGTCAGCCCCTGGGTGCCGACCTCGACCGGCAGGGCGGCGGGCCGGAAGCCGGGCGCGTTCACCGCGATCGTGAACGTTCCGGCGATCAGCTCCTCGAAGCCGAAGTCGCCCTGCTCGCCGGTCTTTCCGGTGGCCAGCACCTCACCGCGGACATCGGTGACCACGACCATCGCGCCGTCCACCGCGCGGCCGTCGGCGGCGCCGCGCACGGTGCCCACCAGACCGCTGGTGGCCGACAGCACGATGTCGAAGCCGAGCGGTTCGTCACCGACCATGACCGTGGACGCCTGCGGCTGGTGACCGTCGGCCGCCGCGATCAGGACGTAGGAGCCGGAGCCCGGTGTGTCCAGGGCGTACGAGCCGTCGGCGTGCGCCACCGAGCGGCCCAACTGCCGTCCGGCCAACGAGATCAGCGTCACCGCCGCCCGCGGTACGGCGCCGCCCTCCCCGTTCCGTACGAAGCCGTGCACACCCTGCCTCGGCGGCTGGCCCGCGCCGCCGCCCCGGGCGGCGGCGAACGCGGCCAGGCGCTGCGGGGCGGCCTTGGCGGCCGGCGCCCCGTCGGAGCCCGGCTGCGGCAGCTCCGCGGCGGGCGCGCCCACCAGCGCGGGCTCGAGGTCCGCGACCTGAGCACCGGCGGATGCGGCCGTCATGTCCTCGGCCGTCAGGTCTTCGGCCGTCAGGGCTTCGCTCGTCATGGCCTCGGTCGCCGCCGGGGCGGTGGACCCGGCCGGGGCGTGTGCACCCGCCTCCTGGGAGCCCGAACTCGTCTTCAGCGCGACCTCCTTGATGAACAGGGTCAGCAGGAAGGCGAGCAGCGCGGACGGTGCGGCGTAGAGGAAGACGTCCCCGACACCGTGGCCGTAGGAGCTCTCCATGATGGTCCGCAGCGGCTGCGGCAGCTCGTCCAGGTCGGGGATGCCACCGCCGCCGGTACCCGCGTGAGCCAGCGCAGCGCCCTTGGGGCCGAGGTCGGCCAGGCCGTCCTTGACGTAGTGGGTGACCCGGTTGGCGAGTACCGCGCCGAGCGCGGAGACACCGACCGCACCGCCCAAAGAGCGGAAGAAGGTGACGACGGCGCTGGCAGCGCCGAGGTCCCGCGGGGCCACCTGGTTCTGAGTGGCCAGCACCAGGTTCTGCATCATCATGCCGATGCCCAGGCCCATGAGCGCCATGTAGGCGGCAAGGTGCCAGTACGGGGTGTCGTACCGGATGGTGCCGAGCAGTCCGAGCCCCGCGGCCACCAGCACACCACCGCTGACCAGCCATGCCTTCCAGCGGCCGGTCTTGGTGATGATTTGGCCGGAGACGGTCGAGGAGATGAACAGACCGCCGATCATCGGGATCGTCATCACGCCGGACATGGTCGGCGACTCACCGCGCGCCAACTGGAAGTACTGGCTGAAGAAGACGGTCCCGGCGAACATCGCGACACCCACGAAGAGCGACGCCAGCGCGGTGAGGGTGATCGTCTTGTTGCGGAACAGCCGCAGCGGGATGATCGGCTCGCTCGCCTTGGACTCGACGAGAGCGAAGATCAGCGTGAGGACGAGCGAACCGCCCACCATCGCGCAGGTCTGCCAGGAGATCCAGTCGTACTTGTCGCCGCCGAAGGTCACCCAGATCAGCAGCAGGGAGACCGCGGCGCTGACGAAGAAGGCACCGGCCCAGTCGACCTTGACGTCCCGCTTCACGACCGGGAGCTTCAGGGTCTTCTGGAGCACGAACAGCGCGATGATGGCGAACGGCACACCGACGTAGAAGCACCAGCGCCAGCCGAGCCAGTCGGTGTCGGTGATCACGCCGCCCAGCAGCGGACCGCCGACGGTCGCCACGGCGAAGGTCGCGCCGAGGTAGCCGCTGTACCGGCCGCGCTCGCGCGGGGAGATCATCGCCGCCATGACGATCTGGGCAAGGGCGGACAGTCCGCCGACACCGATGCCCTGGACCACCCGGCAGGCGATCAGCATCCCGGTGTTCTGCGACAGACCGGCCACCACCGAACCCGCTACATAGATCAGCAGGGCCGTCTGGACCAGCAGCTTCTTGCTGAAGAGATCGGAGAGCTTGCCCCACAGCGGGGTGGCGGCCGTCATGGACAGCAGAGCGGCGGTGACGACCCAGGTGTACGAGGACTGGCTGCCGTGGAGGTCGGCGATGATCTCGGGGAGCGCGTTCGAGACGATCGTCGACGACAGGATCGCCACGAACATCCCGAGCAGCAGCCCGGACAGGGCCTCCATGATCTGCCGGTGGGTCATCGGTGCCGAGGGGTCGGAGCCGTGGCCGTGGTGCGCCCGGTGCCCCCCTCTGCCGTGCTTGGCGTGGGCGGGGTGCCCCGCGGGTCCCCGCACACCGCCGTCCGGTGTGGTCGTTGCCATGAAGTTCCTTACCTTTGCGAAGGTGTACGGGTTGTGGACTCGCCCTGATGGGGCAGGGCCCGGCAGCGGGTGTCCCCGAAGCCGGCCCGCAACCGGGCGAGAAGTTCATTGAGGCGGCCGACGTCGTCGTCGGACCAGTCGCTCAGACAGTGCGAGAGAGCCTCTGTGTAGCGCTCGGAGACCTGTTTGAGCAGTTCTTTTCCATGAGCGTTAATGCTCAGCAGCCGTGATCGCCGGTCCAGTGGATCGAGTGTGCGGTCCACCCAGCCGCGGTCCGCGATATGCGCGACATGTCGGCTGGTCACCGACATATCGATGTCGAGCAGCTCGGCGAGTTTGCTCATGCGCATCTCGCCGTAGCGGTCGAGCAGCATCAGGACCGTGGCGGAGCCCGCCGGGCAGTCGGCCGGCAGCACCCGGCCGAGGCCGCGTTTGACGGCGCCGATGGCGCTGAGCTGCCGGGCCAGCTCCTCGTACTGGCTCTGCTCGGCCATGGCACCTCCCGGATGGTGATCAGTTGCGATCAGTTGCTTGAGGCAACCATAGAAGAAGTTAGTTGCTACAGGCAAATGAAATGACGATCTGGATGGTAAATAGCCGTTAAAGACTCGGGCAGCTTGTTAAAGGACGTGCGATGGCCACCGTGCGGCCGAGGCGGCTGGGGTGGCTGAGGCGTATGGGGTCACAGGGACCGTGGGGCCCCGGGGGTGGGCGGGATTCCGCTCGTTCGCTAGGGTCGGGGGCCATGGCGAACAACCCCCAGGGCCCCAACGGCAATCAAGACCCGGCCGGCTCCACGCAGATGTTCCGCGCCTTCGTCGACGATGGCGGACGGCAGCCGCAGCCGACCACCGCGTCGAGTGGTGGGTCGCGTATCGGAGTGATCGTCGGCGTGATCGTCGCGATCGCCGTCATCGGCGCGGTGGCCTGGCTGGCGCTCTCCTGAGCGGGGCCCGCGGCTACGGCTCGGGTTTCCAGGTGACCGAGACGTCCCGCGTCTCGATGTGCATGCCCAGCGGCACTCGCCAGGCGTCCACGCACACCGTCCAGGTCTTCTCCTTCTTCTGACCCGCGCCGATCGGCGCGGGCAGCTTTTCCTTCGACTCCCGTGTCGCCCAGTCGATGCCGATCGAGTCGATGATGTGCGTAGCGAAGGTGACCGTGCCCGAGGTCACCGGCGCACCGCCGGTGTTGCGGAACCGCACGGTCACCTTCTCGCACCAGCGCTGGTCCGCCGCTGCCCGCTCCGGGGCGCCGACCACTTCGAGCGCGGCTGGACCGGACGGTGGCGAGGGGGTGGTGGGAGGCTCGGGGGGGTTGGGCGTGGAGGGTGCGGGGGGCGTCGAGCCGCCACCGCCACCGGAGCCGGAGCCTGAGCCGCCACCGGAGCCGGAGCCCGAACCACCGCCGGGTTCGGATGGGCCGGGCCCACTGCCGTCCGGGCGGCCGTGGTTGCCGGAGCCGTCTCGTCCGCGGTCGTCGCCCGCCGGGTCCGATCCGTCCGCGCCCTGGCCCGACCCGCCGCCTCCCGCGCGTTCACCGGGGGCCGTGGAGGAGGGCGTACCGCCCCGGTCCGCCGGCCCCTTGCCGCGGCCGTCGCGACTGTCGCCGGGGCGGTCCCGGCCGCCACGCTCGTCGTCCGGGTCCAGCGGCGTCAGCTTGACGCCGCCCTTCGGCGGTACGGCCTTCGCCGTCCGCTCACCGTCGGGCCCGGCCGCCCCGGCCGCGACATAGCCGCCGCCACCACCGCCGCAGCCGCTGAGCAGTGCCCCCAGGCACAGTGCGACCGCCGAGGCGGCGATCGCCGTGCCCCGGCGGTCCGTTGTCCGGCTCGCTGCGTGTCGCATCGGGCCAGTCTGGCTGACGACCCGTCAGGAGTACAGATGCGCGTCGGCGGCCGTACGGCGGCGGCCGACACCCGTATCCGGACGGGTCGATGGCCTCAGGACTCAGTCCGCGATGAGCCCTTCGCGCAGCTGGGCCAAGGTCCGGGTGAGCAGCCGGGAGACATGCATCTGGGAGATCCCGACCTCTTCGCCGATTTGCGACTGCGTCATATTGGCAAAGAAGCGGAGCATGATGATCTGCCGCTCGCGCGGGGGCAGTTTGGCGAGCAGCGGCTTGAGCGACTCGCGGTACTCCACGCCCTCCAGCGCGCTGTCCTCGTACCCGAGGCGGTCCGCGAGCGACCCCTCGCCACCGTCGTCCTCGGGGGAGGGGGAGTCCAGCGAGCTCGCCGTGTAGGCGTTGCCCACCGCCAGCCCGTCGACCACGTCCTCCTCCGAGACACCGAGCGCCGTGGCGAGTTCGGTGACGGTCGGGGAGCGGTCCAGCTTCTGTGACAGCTCGTCACTTGCCTTCGTCAGCGCCAGCCGCAGCTCCTGGAGCCGCCGCGGCACCCGCACCGACCAGCTGGTGTCCCGGAAGAAGCGCTTGATCTCACCCACCACGGTGGGCATCGCGAAGGTCGGGAACTCCACACCGCGTTCGCAGTCGAACCGGTCGATCGCCTTGATCAGGCCGATGGTGCCGACCTGCACGATGTCTTCCATCGGCTCGTTCCGGCTGCGGAACCGGGCGGCCGCGTAACGGACCAGAGGGAGGTTCAGTTCGATGAGGGTGTCACGTACGTAGGTGGCCTCCACGCTGTCCCGGTCGAGTGCGGCGAGCCGCAGGAACAGGGAGCGGGAGAGGGTGCGGGTGTCGATGGTGTCGCAGTCGTCAAGCGCGTGCGGTGCGTCATTGGTGAGCACCTTCGAGCTGCCCAGTTCTACGGACATGCCACCCCCTTGAGGTCGCGGACGGATCCCAGCTGCGCGCAGCGCGCGTCCAGCGCAGCCTCCCCCTGAATACCGGAGGTCGAGCCGCGGCAAACGCGGTTCCAGCAGAATGTCACATGTCGGCAACACGCTGTAGCGCCAAGTCGACATTAGTGCCCCGATCCACGGGGGCGGGCATCGCCCGTCGTGATTAGGACTCGATCCGATTTGCGGATCTCAGCCTGGCGAAGCTCCGGGACAGCAGCCGGGACACATGCATCTGGGAGACGCCGAGCTCCGCGCTGATCTGAGACTGGGTCAAGTTGCTGTAGTAACGGAGCAAAAGGATGCGCTGCTCGCGCTCGGGCAGCTGTACGAGCAGATGACGCACCAGGTCACGGTGCTCGACCCCGGCCAGTGCGGGGTCCTCGTAACCGAGCCGGTCGACCAGTCCGGGCAGTCCGTCGCCCTCCTGGGCGGCCTCCAGTGATGTGGCGTGATACGAACGCCCGGCCTCGATGCAGGCGAGCACCTCTTCCTCGCTGAGCTTGAGCCGCTCGGCGATCTCGGCCGTGGTGGGGGAGCGGCCGTGCAGCACCGTCAGATCCTCGGTCGCGCCGTTGACCTGCACCCACAGCTCATGCAGTCGGCGCGGCACATGGACGGTGCGGACGTTGTCGCGGAAGTAGCGCTTGATCTCGCCGACGACGGTGGGCATCGCGAAGGTCGGGAACTGCACCCCGCGCTCCGGGTCGAACCGGTCGATCGCGTTGATCAGGCCGATCGTGCCGACCTGGATCACATCCTCCATCGGTTCGTTGCGGCTGCGGAAGCGGGCCGCGGCATAGCGGACCAGCGGCAGATTGGCCTCGATGAGCGCGGCACGCACCCGGGCGTGCTCGGGGGTTCCGGGGGCGAGGCCGGAGAGCTCGGCGAAGAGCACCTGGGTGAGCGCTCTGGCGTCAGCCCCCCGGCTTCTGCCGCTCTCGCTGCCGCCATCGCCCTGGGGAGGGGTTCTGGGCGCGGTACGGGCCGACACGGTCACGCCACCCCTTCACGATGTACTCACCCGGCAAAGCGGTCATAGCATCACAAGACATGTGCACTGTGTGCAAGCACCGCTTTACTCCGTGTTGATGGCGAAATTGCCACGTAGTGGGGCAAATCTGATCACGAAGCTGTGCAGAAGGGGGCGGAAACAGGATCAGAAGGGGTTCAGAAGCCGCTCAGAAGGCGCTTGGAAGGCGTGCGGAACAGAACCGTAAGGGGGCCGGAACCGGATCAGACGGGGTAGTCCGCGATCACCCAGGTGGCGAACTCCCGCCATTGCGCGGCCGCCGCCTGATGGGCCGGGTGCTCGATATAGCGCTTCAGGGCGTCGAGGTCGGCCACCACGGAGTTGATCGCGTAGTCATAGGCGATCGGCCGGTCCGTGATGTTCCAGGCGCACTCCCAGTGCTCCAGCTCGGGGATGGTGCCGCCGAGCTCCTCGAACGCCCGGACCCCGGCCCGCACCCGCGGCTCATCGCGCGTCACACCGTCATTGAGCTTGAAAAGGACCAGGTGGCGAATCACGGGGGCCTCCACGGGCGGGGGTGTCACTGGACCAGTTCGGTCATGAACTCGCCGACGCTCTTGGCGGCGTCCGATATGCCCTCGAACCCTATCTGGACCAGGTCGGCCGCCCGCGCCGGGGTCTTGATGATCGTGTAGAGCACGAAGACGATGAGCATGTAGAGCGCGATTTTCTTCGCCTGTGCCATCCCCTGCTGCCCTCCCCGGCGTCTCCTCTGGCGTTGCGTGAGTCTATCCACACCCCTGGAACATCAGTCGTACCAGTCCGATCGTCGGAGCGGCATCGCTGTGGATCGTGCTCACCGAGGTGGGCGTCCTCGACTAAATGGGTGGATTCTGGGATGTGGGGAGGGGCGGCAGCGACGGAGTACGGCAGCGGTGGAGGAGGGAGCGGACATGCGTGTCGGTGTGCTGACCGGCGGAGGCGACTGCCCCGGCCTCAACGCGGCGATCCGCGCCATCGTCCGCAAGGGCGTGGAGGTGCACGGCTTCGACTTCGTCGGGGTGCGGGACGGCTGGCGCGGTGCGCTCGACGGCGGCATCGTGCCGCTGGACGTCCAGGCCGTGCGCGGCATCCTGCCGCGCGGCGGAACGATCCTCGGCTCCTCCCGGACCAACCCCCTGGCCAGCGAGGACGGAGTGGACCGGATCCGGCGGACGCTCACCGAGCACGCGGTGGACGCGCTGATCGCGATCGGTGGCGAGGACACCCTCGGCGTCGCCGCCGAACTGGCCGACCAGGGGATCGGAGTGGTCGGCGTCCCCAAGACCATCGACAACGACGTGGCGGGCACCGACTACACCTTCGGCTTCGACACCGCCGTCAACATCGCCACCGAGGCCATCGACCGGCTGCACACCACCGCCGAGTCCCACACCCGCACCCTGGTCGTCGAGGTGATGGGGCGCCACGCGGGCTGGATCGCCCTGCACTCGGGCATCGCGGGCGGCGCCAACGTCATCCTCATCCCCGAGCAGCCCTTCGACGTCGGCCAGGTCTGCGGCTGGGTGGAGGACCGTTTCAAGATCAGGTACGCGCCGATCGTGGTCGTCGCGGAGGGAGCGGTCCCCAAGGCCGGGCAGATGGTGGTCAAGGACTCCACGCTCGACGAGTTCGGCCATGTGCGGCTGTCCGGGATCGGGGAGTGGCTGGCCCGCGAGATCTCCGACCGCACCGGCAAGGAGGCCCGTACCACGGTCCTCGGGCACATCCAGCGCGGCGGTACACCGAGCGCTTTCGACCGCTGGCTGGCCACCCGCTTCGGGCTGCGCGCCATCGACACGGTGAAGGAGCGGGACTTCGGGACGATGGTGGCGCTGCGCGGCACCGGCATCGTGCGCATCCCGCTCGCCGAGGCCGCGGCGGGCACCCGGACCGTGGACCCTTCGCTGTACTCCGAGTTCGGCGTGTTCTTCGGCTGAGAGTCTCCTCGGCCGAGCCAACGGACCCCGGGGCCGGGGCGCCTCAGGCGGGGTGCGGTACGACCGCCACCGGACAGCGGGCGTGGTGCAGTACGGCGTGGGCGACCGGCCCCAGCCGCCGTTCCGCCACCCGGGGGCTCGTACGACGCCCGAGGACGAGCAGCCGCGCCCGCCCCGACGTCCTCACCAGCGCCTGGGCCGGACTGAGCAGCACCACATCGGGCAGCACCGATACCTGTGGATAGCGGTTCCGCCAGCCGCGCAGGGCGTCCGAGACCACCTGGCTCTCCTGGTCCTCCCACATCCCGCGGTCCTCCTCCAGCACGCTCAGCATCCAGGCGGACGGCGACGCCGGGGGCAGCGCCCACGCGTGCACCACCCGCAGCAGGGCGTCCCGCTCCAGGGCAGCGCGGAAGGCGAAGTCGGCCGTGGCCTCCGCCGGGGCGTGGGCGTTGAAACCGAGCTGCACCTCGCGGTTGCCGCTACGGGCCGGATCCGCCTGACGGGAATCGCCGGGCACGGTCACCACCGGGCAGTCGGCGGCCGCCGCCGCCCGCAGCGCGACCGAACCCACCGCCAGCCCGTCGAAACCGCCCCAGCCCCGCGCCCCCACGACCAGCAGTCCGGCATCCGCGGCGGCCGCGAGCAGCGCCTCGTCCGGTTCGGCGTCGGTGTGCCGGCCGGACACCTCGAGATCCGGGTGGCGGGCCGCGAACCCGGCCACGGCCTGCTCCAGCATCTGCCCGCCCGCATGCTGCCAGGCGTCCACACCGGGGACCGGGGAGACCCGGCGCGGCAGCGGCGGACAGGCGTGCACCAGCAGTAGCGCGACCCCGCGGTGCACCGCTTCCCGGGCGGCCCACTCCGCCGCCGCGAGGCTGCGCCGCGATCCGTCGACCCCCGCTACGACAGGGCCGCTCATCGGGTCCTCCGTAAGTTGTTAGGCGGCCGTGCTGCGTCCGCTCGGCCGCCGGAGGGTGTTCCGTCCGTTCAGTCTAGGTACGGGCGCCGCTCGCGGCCGGGCGACCGGGGCCACCGGGTTCGACGCGCGCGAGCGGCCCATCCGTGGTGAACTGAAGGAACCGGGGGAAGCGAACGACCCGCCGGACCCGTCCCCTCATCCATCCCCGCCGGTCACCAGGACCGGCGTACCAGACCGCGAGGGGCGGCGACCGCCCTCGGACCGAGCGATCGGTCCGGGGGCGGTTCTGCGTTTCCGGCGCGCTCCGGCACCCGGCCGGTCGGGTCGGCACGGCGGTCGGCGGGGCCGGGCGGCCAACTCCCCCGAAGGTGGGGTGGGATGTCAAGGATTCGGGGGACGCGGGGGCGTGTCGCGCGGGCGCAGCATGGGGCCGAGGAACGGAAGGAGTGGGAAATGCGCTCGAGCACCTGGCATCTCACCTCGCGTCGCTCAGCTCTCGTCGTCGGACTTGTCGCCGTGGTGGCCGCCATAGTGGTCGTCGGAATGGTCTCCCCCTCCGGAAAGGCGTCCGGGCAGGCGGTGGCGGCCGAATTCCGCAGGGAACCGGTCGGAAAGACCTCCGTTCCGGCGTTCACCCGGTCCTTCGGTCAGGACCGGAACGATCTGGAGTCGCCTTCCAACGGCGGCCGGGCCTTCCTGGGCAACACCCCGGGTCTGTACGCCGGGTCGTCCGACCGGCAGCCCTGTGACCGCGGGGACCTGATCCGCGGCCTCCAGGCCGACCCGAAGAAGGCGGCCACTTGGAGCCGTATCCAGCACATCGGCTCGGCGAACGCCATCCCTGACTACGTCGACCGGCTGACCGGCGCCGTCCTGCGGTCCGACACCTATGCGAAGGTCTACGGCTCCCGCCCCGGGACGAAGCCCTCGTCCGCCGTCCTCCAGGCGGGTACGGCGGTCCTCGTCAACCAGCGCGGGGTGCCCGTGGTGAAGTGCAACTGCGGCAGCCCGGTGCGGATGGCGGCGCCGCCGCGGGACACCCGGCCGACGTTCACCGGACCCGAGTGGACCGGCTTCTCCAAGAGCACGGTCACCGAGATCCAGTCGGCCCCGAAGGCCGCCAAGCGTGTCGTGATGCTGGGGGTGGCCGGCAAGTCCGAGCTCTTCAAGCGTCCGCTCGGTGACGGCGGTACGGGCGGGGACTCGTCCGAGGATACGGTCCTGGCGAAGGCCGACTACCCGCCGTACCTGGCGATGCCGGGCGAGCAGGGCGCACCGGACCTGCCGGAGGCGCCGAAGCCGGGGGAGACACCGGCCGACACCATCACTCCGCTGGAGACCAAGCGCCCGTCCGGTTCGCCGTCCGGCGGGATGCCGGAGGCGCAGACCTCGGACCAGCCGACGGACCCGGGCCAGCAGCCGACCGACCCGGGCCAGCAGCCCCAGCAGCAGCCCTCGGACCCGAACCAGACCCAGCCGCCCTCGCAGCCGCAGCCGGATCCGAACCAGACCCAGCCGCAGCCGCCGCCCCCACCGAACCAGCCGCCGCCGAACCAACCGCCTCCCAACCAGCCCCCGCCGAACCAGCCTCCTCCCAACCAGCCGCCTCCGCAGCAGCCGCCGGACCAGAACCAGCAGCCGCAGCCGGATCCGAACCAGACCCAGCCCCCGCAGCAGCCCCCGCCTTCCGGCCCGTGAGGCCCCGACCGCAGAGGCAACGTCCCTGAGCGAGGAGCACTCCCCCGACCGGCGTCCGTTCGGTGCGATCCGCGGACGCCGGCCGCGTGCCCCGGCCGCTCCCCGGCCGCCCCGGGCGGCAGCATGGTGCCCATGGTGCTGCCCGGATTCCTGACCAGGACGATCAAACTGCTGCTCGGCCGCGAGGACCGGCCGCTGCACACCCAGGCCGCCGCCGTGGCCACGCTCGTCCTGGGCGCGGTCATGCTGCTGGGCTCCTACGCCGTGGTGGCGGCCGAGCGCGACGCCTCCTCGGCGAACCTCACCAGCTATCCCAAGGCCCTGTGGTGGTCGGCCGAGACGGCGACCACCGTCGGCTACGGCGACTTCTACCCGGTCACCCTCTGGGGACGGCTGATCGCCTGCGTGGTGATGTTCGTGGGCATCACCACCTACGGCATGATCACCGCGGCCATCGCCGCCTGGTTCGTGGGCCGCGAGCAGACGCGCCGGCACCGGCTGGCCGAGGCCGTCCACGACCGCGCCCTCGGCGGCGAGCGCCGGCTGTCCGCCGACGCCGAGGCCCTGTACGAGCGCTTCGACCGGCTCGAGGGCCTGATCGCCACGGGCGGCTCCCGCCGCACCGACGGCGACGACCCCGCGCCCTGATCCAACTACCGGCCCCACGCGGCCCGTTGCCCGCTCCGCCCGCACACGACGAAGGGCCCGGCTCCTGAGAGCCGGGCCCTTCGTTCTTCGAGCGGTAGCGGTGGGATTTGAACCCACGGAGGAGTTGCCCCCTCACACGCTTTCGAGTTCCACACCCGTGGTCGGCGACCCTGAGCGGCGCCGTTCACCTCCGTTCACCACAGTTCACGGGCTGCTTCTGACCTGGGCTGGAGCGTCTGGCCGTACGGCCGTGAACGCGGGTGAACGGAGGCGAACGAGACGGAAACTGAGACGGACGTGGGGTCCTGGGGCTGCAACATCGGGGGGGACAGCCGGGACAGGTCCGTTTGCCGCTGTCCCGGCTGTTTGAGCAGGTCAGGGAGACACCGAGACAGAGAGACAGGGAAGACACTCCAATGTTCCAGCCTCTCCGTACCGCTTCTACGGGAGCTCTCCGTGCTCCAGGTACCCGATGTTGGCGTTGTCCCGAGCTCGCGCTGCTGCGCGGATGCGCCGGGCGAGGCGCGGGATGGTCAGGCTGTCGACATCCTCGACGTGGTGGAAGCCGTAAGCGCGCAGCTCTGCGACCTGGAGGCGGATCTGTGCCCGCAGCTCGCTCGAAAGAACGCCACCGTCGAAGATGTAAAGGATCTTGTCGCCCTCGGCAGGGTTCGGCGCCCAGTCCACGACGAGTAGGCGACCGATGGCAGGCGTGATGCCTAGCTCTTCCTGGACCTCGCGCACACATGCCTGCCGCGGGGACTCGCCAGTTTCGACGTAGCCCCCGGGAATCTCCTGGTAGTCCTTGTACGTCGGCTCCACCAGGAGCACCTGTCCTTGCTCGTCAAAGAACAGCGCGCCCGCTGCAACGCGCGGGCGCGCCATCTTCGCTTCGTGCTCGTTCTCAGTCACGCGTACGAGCCTAACCAGCTCAGACGACCCGAAGCCTCTCGGCCAGGTCGGCGACCGACCGGGAAGGTCGTCCACGGGTACCGCGGACCCAGCCGAGCACGAGTTCACGGCTCATGTAGTGGTGCCGTACCTGCTCAGGGGCAATCTGCTCGGCTTCGAGCACCATGGAGAGCGCGTCATCAGTCCGATTCCAGGCGCTCAGAGCCCGGGCCACCTCAAGGTTGTGCCGCACGCGCCGCTCGGTCGGCAGGCCGCTCGTGTCGAGCTGTTGGCCGACTTCCGCCGCGATCTGCATGTCTCCGAGCTCCCCCGCCGTGGCCACCCGGTGAATCGCCACGTTGGTGGGGCCGAACGCCGTCCACATGTGATTCGCGTCTGCACCGAGTCGCCCAGCCGACTCCTCGGCTTCGCGGAGGAAGGTCTGCGCCGTGGCGCGGTCCTCGGCTCGGGCCGCCGCCATCGAGCCCGTGAGGAAGAGCGTTCCGTACACGGAGAGGTAGGCAGGGGAAGCCTGGCCAAGACGGGGCTGGAGGACCCCAGCCGCGTCGTTCACCAGTTTCACCGCTGTCTCGAAGCGTCCGGTTGACAGGAGACAGTGCGTAACGGACCGGAAGAGTGACCCAGTGACCACGTCGTTCCCGCTCTGCTGCGCGGCGGTGAGCCCCCGGTCCGCCGCGATCCACGCAAGCTCGTTCTCTCCGAGCTTCCCGAGCACCATCGCCGCGCCCTGGTAGGTCATCGCGAGCAGTGCGTGGGCTTCTTCGCGGTCGGTCCCGCTGTACGACCGCGCAGCGACCAGTGCGTCAGCCAGCAACAGCGGAAGCTGCCGGGTGGCGAAGCCGTAGCGCGAGTTCTGGTACGCGTCCCAAACCTCACCGACGTCGGCACGCAGGTCGGCGAGTGCCGGCGGTTCGCTGTCGGTCGCGAGTGTCCCCAGCAAGGGGGTCAAGAGCCTGTAGTCCATCAGCGCCTCACGGAGCGCGGGGACCGTGCGATGCCCGCTCTCGTTGGACCACTCCATGAGCGTCGGTTCCGCGAGCAGGTCGCCGAGGGACACATCCAGTGCATCGGCGAGTGTCCTGATCACTGACAGTCGGTCGAGTTCAATGCGGTTGTTCTCCGCCTTGCTGAGCCAATCCGTGGTGCGGCCGACCAGCCCGGCCAGCACCTCCTGAGACATGCCGCGACGGCGGCGGTACCACGCGACGCGTTCACCGATGGTCAGGTGCTGTGTCATTCCTCGCATGAACCCAGCCTCACGTCAGGTTACGAAGCGACCCCGGAAGGTTTTTCCGGGGTCATAAGAGAGGTTCGCCATAGCGTCGAGAGCGTTCGGCAACGAGACATCCAAGGGGGTGGGCTGGACGTGTACTTGACGGCTCGGGAGCGGCATCAACTGATGGTGGCCCTAAGGGACCTGTCTGCGGAAGTGCGAGGGCTGGCCGATCGGTGTGACCGAGTAGCACACCGCGTCATTCAGACTCGATCCGCTCTTCCAGATGGCGGAGGCGGTCTTTCAGGCCGGTCACGTCGTCCCGGATCGCCTTGATCTCCTGCATGAGGGCAAGGAACTCGGGGCTCGGTGCTTGCTCGTCTGTTGGTTCGGACTGAGCACTCACGAAGTAGCCGCGGGTCGAGTCGGGATGAACGACACCCCACTTGCTCAGCAGCTGAAGCGCCTTGCTGGCGGTACCGGCGGAAACGGCGAAGCGGTCGGCGATCTCGCGGACTGACGGCATTTTGTCGCCCGGCTTGTGCTTGCCCGCCGTGATCTCTTCCCGCAGGTCAGCAGCGATCTTCTCGTTCACGCGGCGCGACTCATCACCAGTTGACGTCATGACGTCGATGGTAGCCAGCCCTTCTTGAGTTCAACCAGCAGTGACAGCACAGTTGATTGTGCTAGCTGTACCGCTTGTGCTAGAACAGTGCCACGGCCGGAGGAGACCGGGACCTGTGGGGATCCCCGCAGGTCAACGGGCCGAAGTGATCGCGTGTTGCTTGAGAACTGCATAGGTCCCAGCCGACGCCGCTGATGGGAGGTGTACGGCACGGCTGGAGGCAGACCACCGGACGGCGCGTAGTGCGTCCCCGAGGGGACGAGGGTGCGACTCCCTCGCCGTCCGCTCTCCGCTCGGCCCATGGCCGAGCGCTGAGGGAGCCGGGACAGACCGTCCCGCACCACTGATCCGAGAGGAGCCCCCATGGGCAAGAAGTTCTCTTTCAAGGCGACCGTGCGCGATGTGCGGACCGGTGAGACCGGAACCGCGCAGGGCAAGGTCGAGGGCGACGACACGTACACCCAGGCGCGAGCGCGCACCGACATCGAGGCGTGGGCGAACACCGTGCCGGGCCGCAACCTCACCGCGACCGACATACAGCTCAGCTGACAGTTGCCCGATCCGCCCGGCCGCGTGCCGGGCGGTGAGGGGAGCCGGACAGCACGGTTCCGATCACCGACATAGAGCGGGGCGCGCCCTCCGCCTGGACAGCACCGGGCGCGCCCCATGACCCCGCGAAGGGATCGATGGTGAGCATATTCCGCTCTCGCACCGACGCACAGTCCGAGACGGTCGCGCAGCTGCACGCTGACGCGCGCCGGGACTACCAGCAGCACAACAGCGCGGAGAACCAGGCCGCGGCCCGTGAGCAGTCCGGGCAGGCCCGCACCGACGGCAACGTCTCGGGCGGCTGCTGGGGCCGCCGCAAGTAGCCGCACGCGGCATTCCTGGTTCCACCCATCTGCGCCCGGGGCGGTCGTCTCTCGCCACAAGACCGCGACCGCCCCGGGCCCTACCCCTGCCTGATCAGGCAGCAGGAGACTGACTATGCGCACCTACATAGGAGATCAAGAGGCCGTCAGCGCCTCGGAGTTCATCGAACTCGCCCTCGGTACACCGCCGGAACTGTGGCTCGGGGTGCCGGGAGAGACCGAGGAAGAGCGCGCAGCGCGGCAGGACGCGGCCCGCGACATCCTCGCCGACGACCCACAGCTGGTCGACGCCGTGTCCCGGCTCGCCGCGGAGGCCATCGCCGTACACGCCCCGGCACTGCTGAACGTCGTCCCCCTGACCCGCCCGGCCCGGCGCCGGTCCCGGGCCTGTGGGCCGGAGGTGGCGGCATGAGCCACGCTCTGACCGCCGTATCCGCCGCTGCCCCACTGGCCACCGGATGGGCCATGCATGGGCTGTGGTTCCGCCACCGCCTCAACCGCGCCCGCCGCGACCCGCTCACCGACCTGCCCACCCGGGCCGCGTTCGAGAAGCACGCCGCGCAGCTGCTGCGCAAGGATCGGTGTGCGGTACTGGTCATCGACCTGGACGGGTTCAAGCAGATCAACGACGTCCACGGGCACGCAGCAGGTGACACCGCGATCCGCGAGACCGGCCAGCGCCTTGCCCAATGGGCCGAGCCGCTGGGCACCGTGGCACGGCTGGGCGGGGATGAGTTCGCCGCCGCGATCTGCTGCCCGGACACCGACACCCTGAGTGGCGAGCTGACGCACCTGCACCAGTGGCTGTGCTCCGTCGTCACGTACGACGGGCTGCCGCTGCCCCTGGGCGCCTCCATCGGTGCCTACGCCCACACCCCCGATGGCCCGGCCGCTGATCTGGCGAGCGCGCTACGGGCCGCGGATGAGGCCATGTACGGGGTCAAGCAGACCGGCGGCGGCTGGACCATCAAGCACACCATCAGCCCGGACTACCGCACGGTCAACGGCCGTCGCGACGGTCGCCGCGGCACCGCCACGGAAGGGGGCTCATAGTGGCTGCCCAGACCGAGACCGGCCCGGTGGCTGCCCCGCAGGTTCCGTCGCTGTCCCGCGCGGAGTTGTGGCTGCTGGGTCTGGTCGGTGCTGCGGGCATCGGCGTGGGCGGATTGGGGTTCGCCGCATCGTTCGACGCGGTATCCGCGGCCGGGGCTCGGTGGGGGTTCCGGTATCCGTGGATGCTGCCCGTCGGCATCGACGCCGCGGTTCCGGTGTTCACCGTGGCCAACCTGCTGCTGATCCGGATGAACATGCCGCTCGCCTGGGTGCGGTTCGTGCCCTGGGTGCTGACGCTGGTCACCTGCTGGCTGAACATCGCGGCCGGACACTCGCTGTCGGCGAAGGTGGCGCACGGCACGATGCCGCTGCTGTGGGTGGTGCTCTCCGAGGTGGCCGCGCACGTCTACGCAGTGCGGATCGGCGCGGTGACCGGTCGCCGCATGGAGCGCATCCGGCGTTCCCGCTGGCTGCTCGCCCCGCTGTCGACGTTCGCTCTGTGGCGCCGCATGACCCTGTGGGAGATCACCTCCTATGCCGACGCCCTCGGCCGCGAGCGCGAACGGCAGCTCGCCCGCGCCGACCTCCGTGAGCGGCATGGGCGGCGGTGGCGCTCGAAGACCCCGCACCGGGAACGCGTGCTGCTCAGGCTCGGCGACCTCGCCCCCGCCAGCGAAGCCGAGCCGGACCCGGTGCCGGCACTTCCGACGGACGAGGCGCAGCCGCCCACGGCCGACGAGTCCGAAGCGAAGTCGAAGCCGCGACGGCGGCCGGGCAAGCCCGCGGCTAAGACCAGTCGGACGGCACGTGGCTTCGAGGAGCTGCTGAGGGAGGCGCGCACGGTCACGGCCGACTGGCCCGAGGAGCGGCTGAAGGCCGAACCCCTCCGCCAGGTGCTCCACTGCGGCGCCCAGCACGCCCGCTCGCTGCGCGACGCGCTGAAGGCCGAACGCGCCGATGACCGTCCGCTGCATGCCGTGGACGAGCCGGAGGAGGACACCGGCCAGACCGAGGGTGAAGCCGCTTGAGGTTGTACGACCCCACCGGCAAGCGGTACGGCGTCCCCACCTACCCATGGGGCCTCGCGCCCGATGGTCTGGCCACCCGTCGGCAATTGCGCGCCAGGGGGCTGCGGCCGGGCGGACAAGGGATCGCCGCGCAACTCATGTGGTCCTCCCGCAGCTACGGCCGTCGGGTGCGAACCGCGTACCTGTACCGCCTCGACCTCGCCAAGCCCGTACGGCCCATGACAGCGGCGAAATGGGCCGCGCTGGCCATGGCGAACGCCGCCCGCCGCTTCTGCCCGCAGTGTCAGCGCGACGCGGGCTACACCCTCCCCACCTCACTTGGGGTCTGCGCGCCGTGCGCTGCTGCTCAAGCACTCGCCGCATAACCCCACGCGGGGCCCGGTCTTCAACCGACCAAAGCGATGCACCGGGCCCCGCTATCCCTCCCAGTTGGAAGGAATCTCAGTGAACCACCCTGACGACGAGAACGAATTCTTCGACCGACTCGAAGCCGAGATAGCCGCCGACTCCTCACCCGACTCTGGGGGTGAGGTAGTCGACTTCAGCAAGGCCCGATCGGCCCGTGCCGAGTCGGCCAACCCCGCCACCCGACCCGACGCCGACGCGTCGCCCGACTCCGAGCCGACCGAGTCGACTACTCCGGACGCCGACCGGTCGGGCGACTCGCGAGACGGTGAGTCAGACGATGCGTCGGCCGTGATGGTCGACAGCCCGGCCCCGGCCGGTCCGGGCCTGATGGACCGGCTCAGGGCCGGGCAGCGGCGCGAGGTGATCCCGGCGTGGGCGACATCCAAGCCGGAGTTCGTCAACGCCATCGGCTGGCTCGGTGGCTACGCCTGGCACACCACCGCCTTCCACGCGGTGCGCCTGCCCTGGTACTCCATCCGACTCGCTTTCCGGGCCCCGGCCGGGCTGGCGAAGTTCGTCGGCGGCACCCTGCGGTGGGTCGCCGACACCGAGGGGGAGCCGCTGCGTCAGGTCGCCGCCCGACGCGAGAACGTCGAGGAGTACCTGAAGCTCTCGCGGCAGCGCGACCACCGGGTCAAGCTGCGCGGCATCCTCCTGCTGCTCGGCCTGATCGTCGGCCCGGTGCTCGCCATCGTGCTGTTCGTACTCGCCCCCACCTGGCTGGAGGTGCTGGCGCTGGCACTGCTGACAGCCGGATTCGGCTTCCTGGGCGCCCCCTCCGACAAGCCCGTCATCTCCCGCGCGGTGGTGACGACCGAGGTGGAACGACTCACCTCCGGCATCGTGGAACGTGCCCTGGGAGCCCTGGGCATTGCCGAGATCAACAAGGCACTCGCCAAGGGCGGGGAGGGCATCAAGTTTCCCGCCCCGATCACCCGGGATGGCCCCGGCTGGCGCGCGGATGTCGACTTGCCGTACGGCGTGACCGTCCCCGACATCCTCGACCGGCGCGAAAAGCTCGCGTCCGGCCTGCGCCGCCCGCTGGGGTGCGTGTGGCCGGAGCCGGTCGCCGACGAGCACGCCGGGCGGATGATGCTGTGGGTGGGCGACCGGGCGCTGAACAAGGTGCCCTCGCCGCCGTGGCCCCTGGCCAAGTCGGGCGCTGCGTCGCTGTTCAAGCCGCTGCCGTTCGGCACCGATCAGCGCGGCCGGAACGTCGACCTGACGCTGATGTACGACAACGTCCTGATCGGCGCCATGCCCGGCATGGGCAAGACGTTCTCCCTGCGGACCCCGCTGCTTGCCGCCGCCCTGGATCCCATTGCTGAGCTGCTGATCTGGGAACTGAAGGGCACCGGTGACCTGGACCCGCTGAAGAAGGTGGCAGCCGACTACGGCTCCGGCCCGGACGACGACACCGCCGCGGCGGCGCTGGATTCGATCCGCTACGTCTACAAGGACCTGGAGCGCCGGGCCAAGGTCATCAGCTCTCTGCCCAAGGACAAGTGCCCGGAGAACAAGGTCATCCCGTCCCTGGCCGCGAACCGCTCCCTCGGGCTGCACCCGCTGGTGCTCGCGATTGACGAGTGCCAGGAGCTGTTCAGCCACGAGAAGTACGGCAAAGAGGCCGGGTCGCTGTGCACGGCCATCATCAAGCGCGGCCGGGCGCTCGGGGTGATCCTGCTGCTGGCCACACAGCGCCCGGACAAGGAATCGCTGCCCCCGGCCATCAGCGCGAACGTGGGCACGCGGTTCTGCCTGCGAGTCATGGGCCAGATCGAGAACGACATGATCCTGGGCACCTCGATGTACAAGAACGGCATCCGCGCCACCTCGTTCACCAGGTCCGACAAGGGCATCGGCTACCTGGTCGGCGCGGCCGACGACCCGCAGATCGTGCGCGGCTACTACCTCGACAACCCGGCCGCTGACGCCATCTGCGAGCGCGCCCGCAAGGCCCGTATCGACGCGGGCACGCTGCGCGGCATCGCCGCAGGGGAGACTCCCGAGCGGCGCGAGGCTGTGGATCCGCTGCTTGAGGACATCCTCGCCGTCGTCCCGGCGGATGAGGCCAAGCCGTGGAACGACGTCACCGTCGACCGGCTCGCCGAGCTGAGGCCGGAGAAGTACGGCGCATGGGGCGAGATGGCCCCGGCGGACAAGGCGCGGCAGCTGACCACCGCGCTCAAGCCGTACGGCGTGGCCACCGGACAGGTGGCCCGGCGGATCAACGGCAAGACCGTCAACCGGACCGGCTTCGAGCGCGCCCACATCATCACCGCGATTGCGGAGCGTGACCGAAACCGCGACGCGGGCTGACCGTGAAGGGTCTCTAGCGCTAGGGGGCGAACCTTCTAGCGCTAGAGACCCCGCTAGCGCCCCATATAGGGGCTGATCAGGCCGCTAGCCGATAGCGGCCCACCTGCGGAAACCCCTCGAACCCGCCCTCGGAGGCACTTCGTGACCCCGACCCTCCTCACTATCACCTGCCTGCTGGCCATCACGCTCGGTTACGCGTCGGTGTGTGCGGCAAGCCCGTTCGGGACCTGCCGCAAGTGCAACGGCTTCGGCTTCGCCACGACTACCGACCGCAAGGGACGTCCCAAGCGCGGTAAGGACTGCCGCCGCTGCAAGGGCCACGGCAAGCGCATACGCGCCGGTCGCTGGCTCTACAACCGCGCCGCCCGCATCCACCGCGACGGCACCCGCTGACCCGCTCCCAGAAAGGGGCCCGTGCCCATGACCGTCACCGTCTCCCTCGTGCTGCTTCTCGCCCTCGGCCTGGGCGCCCTGCTCAAGGGCGGGCACCTGCGCACCGGGGCCGCCGTCACCGCCGTGCTGTTCGGCTTCTACCTCGGCAACACCGACGCCGCCCCGACCGTGAACAAGACCGTCACGTCCATCACGGACGCCATCGCCGACATCGGCAACTGACTACCAGGGGGCCGGTCCACGTGAACGAGTGCATCACGCTCATGGCCGCTGGTGAACTCCGCGACGCCCTCGCCGCCCACCAACGCGGCGACGTGCCCGCGACCCTCGGTGCGCTGATGAGCATCGACCCCGAGTCCTGGCAGGCCATCGAACGCCGCCTTGCCTCCCTCGGCGGCAACCTCCCCGACATCCTCGCCGCTCTCCGAGGAGAAACCCCGTGACCCCCGAACTGATCACTGCCGCCGCGCTGCTGGCGCCCGGCGCGATCCTCGGGCCGGTGTGCCTCGCCGGACACCGCCGCGCCCGCCGCCGAGACGCCGTCGAAGCCGCGGTGTGCGCCGCCTACCGGCCCGGCCCGCCCGACGAGGGCCCCGAGCCCCCGCCCAAGGGCCGCATGAAGGGCAAGCCCCAAGCCGCGCCAGTCCGGCTCGCCCAGGTCATCGACTTCCCCACCAACCGCCGCAACGCGGCCTGAACACAGTCCACAGGAGTGGCCACCATGCCGCAGCAGACCATGCCCGCCGCCGAACTCTCCGAGGCGGCTGCCGAAGCCATCCGCCAGCTCAACCACGCCACCCTCAAGTGGGGCAGCGGCTTGGAGTACCCGGGCGACGCGTACAGCACCGTCGCCAACCTCAAGACCCTTGTGCAGCGCCTCCCGCAGACCTTCGAGCAGATCCTTGCCTTCCTCGCCGACCTACACGACGGCGGTCACCTGCGCAGCGACCGGGACCCGAACGCGGATGACGACATGGCAGCCGTCAAGGCTGCCCTCGACTGGGCGGCGGACGATGCCCGGAACCTCGCCGGATCCCTCGACAGCGCGCACTCCGCGCTGAGCCCCATCGGCTACACCGCATAGCTGCACCGGGGCGGTCGCTCTCTCGCCAAAGACCGCGACCGCCCCGGCCCTACCCCAATCCGTCCGAAGACAGACAGGAGAACCCCAAGCATGCCCCAACCCGCACGTCCCGCACAGATGGCCTCGGCGCTGGACGCCGCCGCCCGCGGTTGGCACGTTTTCCCGGTCATTCCTGGTGACAAGCGCCCGGCGGTGCGCGCGTGGGAGGAACGCGCGACCACCGACACCGCGCGCATCGAACGCTGCTGGGAGCACGCCCCCTACAACGTCGGCATTGCCACCGGCCCGTCCGGGCTGGTCGTGCTCGACCTCGACACCCCCAAGGGGGAGCAGGACACCCCGCCGGCCGAATGGGCGGCCCCGGGTATCGCGACTGGGGAAGACGTGCTGAGCGTCGTGTGCGAGCAGCACGCGCAGCCCTACCCGCACCAGACGCACACCGTCCGCACCGGGCGTGGCGGCACCCATCTGTACCTGACCGCCCCGGCCGGGGCGGAGATGCGGAACACGGCGGGCAAGCTCGGCTGGAAGGTGGACACCCGCGCGGCGGGCGGCTACGTCGTCGGTGCGGGCAGCATCGTCAACGGCCGCGCGTACACCGTCATCCATGACGCCTCGGCGGCCCCGCTCCCGCGCTGGCTGGCGGAGCTGCTGCGCCCGGCCCCGCTGCCCCCGCAGCAGCCCGTTACCGTCCCGCTCGCGACCGACCGCCACGGTGCCTACCTCCGCCGCGCGGTCAAGGACGAACTGGCCAGGGTCACCCGCTCCCCAGACGACGGCCACAACACCGCGCTGTACCTCGCGTCCGTCGCTCTCGGGCAGCTCGTCGCCGGAGGCGAGCTGGCGGAGCACGACGTGACCGAATGGCTCGCTGCGGCTGCCGCCCAAGTCGGCCAGAGCGACCGCGAGGCACGGCGCACCATCGCGTCCGGTCTGCGGGCCGGTGCCAAGCGGCCCCGGCAGGTGGCGGCATGACCAACCCCATCCCGCCGCTTCACCTGTACTCCGTCCCCCGCGAGCCCGCCCCCGACCAGCCGCCCCCGCTGCCAAGGCCGCGCACCGCGTGGACCGCCGATCAACTCATGGCAACCGAGTTCCCCGAACCCCGGTGGGCCGTGCCCGGCATTCTCTCCGAGGGCGTGAACCTCCTCGCCGGACCGCCGAAGGTGGGCAAGTCCTGGATGTCCCTCGGTTTGGGCCTGTCCGTCGCCGCCGGAGGCAAGGCGTTCGACAGCGTGCCCGTCGACGGCGGCCCCGTGCTCTACCTCGCCCTGGAGGACACCCCGCGTCGCCTCCAGACCCGTATGGGCAAGCTGCTGGGCGGTCAGCCCGCCCCGGCTGGGCTGACTCTGGTCACCGAGTGCCCGCCGCTTCCCCAGGGCGGGAACGAGGCCATCGCTGGATGGCTCGACCGCAACCCGGACGCCCGCATGGTTGTCATCGACGTGTTCGCCAAGATGCGCGGCGCCTCCGTTCCCGGAGCCTCCGCGTATGACGCCGATTACGCCGCTGTCGGCCATGCCAAGCGGCTCGCGGACCATTACGGCGTGGCCGTCGTCTTGGTGCACCACGTCCGCAAGGCAGGCTCCGACGACTTTCTGACCGAAGTCTCCGGGACCAACGGCCTTGCGGGGGCGGCAGACGCCACGCTCGTGCTCAAGCGCGCCCGAGGGCAGGCAGACGGAGTTCTGCACGTCACCGGCCGCGACGTGGACGAAGCCGAATACGCGCTCTCCTTCCAACCCGCCTCCGGCGCCTGGCACCTGCTGGACGGGCCCGTCACCGACCACACCATCGGCGACACCCGCGCCAGCATCCTCCGAGCGGTCCGCGCCAACCCCGGCGCCAAGCCCAAGGAGATCGCGGAGGCGACCGGCGTTGAGATCGGTCTTGTCCGCAAGACCTGCACCCGCATGGCCGACGACTGCCAGCTCAGGCGTGACTCGGGCGGGGCCTACTTCGCCCCCGGAGCCGGGACAGAGGAGGGGCAGGCATGAAGTGTCCCGGCTGTCACTCTGTCCTGCCTCCGCATGTGACCTGCGAGAACAGCCGGGACAGCGCTGAATCGGAGCTGTCCTGGCTGTCCCGGCCGGACGAGGCCACCAACCCAGAGCCTGAGTTCGATCCCACATTGGTCCTGCTCACCGTCGAGGAAGCCGCCCGGCGCCTCCGTATCGGCCGTACCTACTGCTACCGCCTCATCAGGACGGGAGAGCTTGAGTCCGTGCCTGTCGGCCGTCTGCGCAGGGTCCCGGTCGATGCCGTGCCCGAGTACGCCGCACGGCTCCGGAAGTCCAACCGCAACCGCACCGCCGCTTGAGGAGCCGAGTCATGGCAGACGAGAAGAAGCGCACGCGGAGGCCGAACGGGGCTTCCAGCATCTACGAGGGCAAGGACGGTAAGTGGCACGGCCGCGTCACCGTTGGTGTGAGGGACGACGGGACCCCGGACCGGCGGCATGTCGAGCGCAAGACGGAAACTGAGGTCATCAAGGCAGTCCGCAAGCTGGAGAAGGAGCGGGACGCGGGCACCGTCCGGAAGCCGGGCAAGCCCTGGACTCTCAAGGGATGGCTGACCCACTGGTTGGAGAACATCACCGCGCCGCCCGTGGTGAAGCCCTCCACCTACTCCAGCTACCGCGTCGCGGTCACCAAGCACCTCGTTCCCGGCCTGGGTGGCCACCGCCTCGACAAGCTTGAGCCGGAACACCTGGAGCGGCTGTACGCCAAGATGCAGCGCGGGGGCCTCAAGCCCGCCACGGCTCACCAGGCGCACCGGACGGTGCGGGTCGCGCTCGGCGAAGCGTTGCGGCGCGGGCACGTCGGCCGCAATGTGGCGACCCTGGCCAAGGCACCCCGCATCACCGAGGAGGAGGTTGATCCGTACTCGGTCAAGGAGGTTCAGCACCTCTTGGAGGAGGCGGGGAAGCGTCGGAACAGTGTCCGCTGGGCCATCGCACTCGCCCTCGGGCTGCGGCAGGGGGAATCCCTCGGGCTCCAGTGGGCGGACGTGGACTTCGAGGGCCAGGCGCTCCGCGTCCGGCGCAGCCGCCTCCGGCCGAAGTACGCACACGGGTGCGCTGGCGACTGCGGCAGGAAGTACCCCGGGTACTGCCCGCAGCGCCTCCAGGCGAACGAGGACACCGACGACACCAAGTCGCGGGCCGGGAAGCGGATCATCGGCTTGCCGGAACAACTGGCCCAACTGCTCAAGCTGCACCGCGAGCAGCAGGCCAAGGAGCGGGAGGCGGCCGGAAGCCGGTGGCAGGAAGGCGGATGGGTCTTCACCACCGAGACGGGTGAGCCGATCAACCCCCGGACGGACTACGACGAGTGGAAGGAACTGCTGAGCGCGGCGGGAGTGCGGGACGGCCGACTGCACGACGCCCGGCACACCGCCTCTACGGTGCTGCTGATCCTCGGGGTCCCTGAGCGGACCGTGATGTCCATCATGGGGTGGTCGTCGTCGGCGATGGCCGCGCGATACCAGCACGTGACGGACACCATCCGGTACGACGTGGCGAAGCGCGTGGATGGCCTTCTGTGGCAGCGGCCGGAGGGTGAGCCGGGCAGCACTCCGGAAGCGCCTGAGAACGGCCCCGCGGACCCCAAACGAGACGGAAACTGAGACGGAGCGCGACAAGGGCCCCGACCTGATCAGGTCGGGGCCCTTGTCTTTGCACTTCACAGCGGTAGCGGTGGGATTTGAACCCACGGAGGAGTTGCCCCCTCACACGCTTTCGAGGCGTGCTCCTTAGGCCGCTCGGACACGCTACCGAGGGAGAGCCTAGCGGACGGGTGGCCGGGAACCGAAATCGGTTCCGGGCGGGGATGGGGGCGGGGTGGGTCAGGGGGCGCGGAAGAAGGCGCTGAGGGGGGCCGCGCATTCGGTGGGGAGGACCCCGGCGATGACCTCGGGGCGGTGGTTGAGGCGGCGGTCGCGAACGACGTCCCAGAGGGAGCCGGCCGCACCGGCCTTCTCGTCGGCCGCGCCGTAGACCAGCCGGTCCACGCGGGACAGGACGATCGCCCCCGCGCACATGGTGCACGGCTCCAGGGTCACCACCAGGGTGCAGCCGGTCAGGCGCCAGCCGCCGAGGCGGCGGGCGGCGGCGCGGAGGGCGAGGACCTCGGCGTGGGCCGTGGGGTCGCCGTGGGCCTCGCGCTCGTTGCGGCCGCGGCCGAGGACCGAGCCGTCCGGGCCCAGTACGACGGCGCCGACCGGCACGTCCCCCGTTTCCGGGGCCCGTACGGCCTCCTCCAGCGCGAGGCGCATCGGGATGCGCCAGGGTTCGCGCAGGGGGTCGGGGTCGGGGCCCGGCGGGCTGCCGGTCAGCGGATCGGTCATGACACCAGTGTCGGCGACTGGGCGACGGGAGAGGGGGGGCCGCGGAGCGCGGTCAGCGCACCGCCTCCAGCCCCTCCATGCTGCAGCCCAGCATGTCGGCGATCGATTCGAGCGCGTCCCCTTCCAGGGCCTTCAGCTCCTTCTCGTCCATGCCGAGGTCGGCCAGGATGTCGCCGTCGCCGAGCGGGCCCACCGGGACCGGTGCGTCGGGGTCGGCGTCTTCGTCGTCCCGGTCCGGCTCGCCGTCCTCGGTGCCGTCGAGGTCGACGAGGCTGTCCAGGTCGTCGTCGGGGTCACGGCCGAGCAACTCGTCGGTGAGCATCGAACCGTACGAGGTGCGGGCGGCCGCGGCCGCGTCGGATACATAGATGTGCGGGTCGTCCTCGCCGTCCACGCGGACGACGCCGAACCACGCGTCTTCGTGCTCGAGAAAGGCCAGAACCGTGTCGTCGTCCTTGGAGGCTCCACGGGCCAGTTCGATCAGATCGGTCAGGGTCTCCACGTCATCGAGCTCTGTGTCGCTCGCTTCCCACCCTTCTGCGGTGCGCGCGAGCAATGCGGCGAAGTACACCGTGACTCTCCCACTGGTCATAGGCGTGCCGGGGCGGGCGGGACAGTGTCCCGCCCCAATCGGAATCGTGGCAGAAACCGTCGCTTCGCGAGAGGTCTTCCGCGCTGCGTCGTGCACCAGTCCAAAGAGATGTCGCTCACGCGGACCGGGGGTGAACCGGCCCGGAGGCTGCCTCCGGTGGGGTGCGAGCACTCATTCAGGCTTCACCAGCCGAAGGTCCGCATGTGTATCGCCTGGCGCATCCGGGCCGAGCGGGTCCGCTGCGGGCGGACCTGGTTCCTTATCGCCCGGGCCTCGTTGAGCGCCCGCAGGAAGCGGTCACGGCGGCGGTGCCGCTCGGCGGTGCTCTCCTTCTTCTCCCGGGGCGCGGCGTCGGCCGCCGCTCCGGTCCGGCTGTTCCGGTCTGCCATGGGCCACATCACCCCTCGGGCCGAGTCCGCGCCCGGACAGCGACCGGGCACTCCTGCCCACTTTCCCCCGAATCGGCGGTTTGATGCCACTACCGCGACAGACGGTTGATGAGGCGACGGTCAGGTAGGGGCGAGGCCGGACGCGATCGGAGGGTCACCGGGGGTGGGCGGGGGCCGTGGCTCGGTTAGTGTCGACGCCATGCGGATCCATGTCGTCGACCACCCGCTGGTGGCGCACAAACTCACCACGCTGCGCGACAAGCGCACCGACTCCCCCACCTTCCGGCGGCTCGCCGATGAGCTGGTGACCCTGCTCGCGTACGAGGGCACGCGCGATGTGCGCATCGAGCCGGTCGACATCGAGACCCCCGTGAAGCCGACGACCGGGGTGCGGCTGTCGCATCCGCGCCCGCTGGTCGTGCCGATCCTGCGGGCCGGTCTGGGCATGCTCGACGGCATGATGCGGCTGCTGCCGACGGCCGAGGTCGGCTTCCTCGGCATGGTCCGCGACGAGGAGACGCTCAAGGCGTCCACCTACTCCACCCGGATGCCCAGCGACCTCTCCGGCCGTCAGGTCTACGTCGTGGACCCGATGCTCGCGACGGGCGGGACGCTGGTCGCGGCGATCAAGGAACTGATGTCGCGGGGCGCGGACGATGTGACCGCGCTGTGTCTGCTGGCCGCGCCGGAGGGCGTGGCGGTCATGGAGCGCGAGCTGGCGGGCGCGCCGGTGCGGGTCGTCACCTCGTCCCTCGACGAGGGGCTCAACGGACAGGGCTATATCGTCCCCGGGCTCGGAGACGCGGGCGACCGGATGTACGGGGCCGCCGGCTAGCTAGTGCCGCGTCAGCCAAGGTTCGCCCCGCTCGCCGCCCCGGCACGCACGTTCGCTGCGTTGGCCGGAAGCCCGAGCAGGCCCATTACGAGGGCTTCCGGCCGCCTTGCGATCGCACGCACCAGGACCGCCTCGCTACCGGGCAAACCTTGACCGACGCGGCACTGGGCCGGACTCGGGGCGGCGGGCGGCCGGAGCCGCCTCGCCGTCAGCGGCACGGTGAACCCGAGGGCGCCGGCGTGGGCTCGGTCAGTGCGGCCAGGGCCTTGTCGGCGTCCTTCTGTTTCACCAGGTCCTTGAAACCGCTGCCGATGATCAGGTCGACGTCCTTGCCCTTGCGTGTGTCGTTCTTGGTCTTCGCCCCGGCGAGCTGGGTGCCGAGCACATTGAACGCGCCCTTGGTGGCGCCCGGGGCGCCGAGCAGTATTCCGGGGGCCTTGATCTTCTTGTCGTACTCGGACGGGGCGTTGCCCACCTTGCCGATCTTGAAGCCGCGCTTCTTGAGCTCGTCCGCGGTGTCCTTGGCGAGACCGGAGCGCGGGGTCGCGTTGTAGACGTTGACGGTGATCTCGGCGGGCTTCGGCGGTGAGCCCGCGGTACGGCCGGTCCGCGGGTTCTCGTCGTGGCGCTGGTCGCGCTTGCAGTCGGCGCTGCCCCGCGCGGTGCGCACGGTATCGCCGTCACCGCCCGAGAAGACATCGATGAGCTGGAGCGTTCCCCAGCCGACCAGGCCGAGTACCACCGCCGAGCCGAGGGCGGCGAACGCCAGCCGACGACGGCCGCGCGGTCGCCTCATACGCGGGTAGCGGTCGCCCGTGATGCGGTACTTACCGCCCATCCCGGGAGGGGTCAGCATGCTCATGTGCGCAGCGTAGTGCGGCCTGGTGGCGATGCCTACTAAATGATCAATGGTTAGTGCTCAGGCCAACCCGAAAGGGCCAACACGGGAGGCCGCGGCGAGGCGGGACGGGGGGCGTCCGAGCCCGGGCCGGGGTGGTCAGCCCAGCTCGAGAACGCGTGCGTGCAGGACCTGGCGCTGCTGGAGCGCGGCGCGGACCGCGCGGTGCAGCCCGTCCTCCAGATAGAGGTCGCCCTGCCACTTCACGACATGGGCGAAGAGGTCGCCGTAGAACGTCGAGTCCTCCGCGAGCAGCGTCTCCAGGTCGAGCTGCTGCTTCGTCGTGACCAGTTGGTCAAGACGTACCGGGCGTGGGGCGACATCCGCCCACTGGCGGGTGCTTTCCCGTCCGTGGTCGGGATAGGGCCGACCGTTTCCGATGCGCTTGAAGATCACACGGAAAGCCTACCGGGCAAGCGGCTCCCGGCGCAGCCAAGGCGCCGGAGTGCCGGGGGCGGGCCCTCCGCATGCCAGGAAGAAAATAGGAAAAAATTCTTGAAAAGGGACTAGGCGCTCAGGGGGGCCAGGAGTAACGTAAATAACAGCCTGCGGGGCGAGCGAGGGAGCTCGACCGGAGGGACGTTCAGGACAGAGGACTTTGGTTCTCCGGAACGTCCTCTAGATGGTCTGGCTGAGAGGCCTGAAGGTCGGGGAGACCGGAAGGCGACCTCCACTACCTGATACGGACAATGCCGCCGAAGGGAGCCCACCTCGTAGGTTTTGTCCTGCCCGGCCCGGACGCGCCCGCCGCGTCCGTTTGCGCCGGGCTTCTTCGCGTCCAAGCATGGCTGCATGAGCTGTCTGGTCACCGGAGCCACCGGCTACATCGGCGGGCGGCTGGTGCCCGAGCTGCTGGCCGCGGGTCACGAGGTGCGCTGTCTCGCCCGCTCGCCCGGGAAGCTGCGCGATCATCCATGGGTCCGGCAGGTGGAGACCGCCCGCGGTGATGTGACCGACGCGCCGTCCCTGGACGCGGCGATGGAGGGCGTGGACATCGCCTACTACCTGGTGCACGCGCTCGGCACCGGGCCCGGCTTCGAGGAGACCGACCGCCGCGCGGCCCGGATCTTCGGGGAACGGGCCCGCGCCGCCGGGGTCCGGCGGATCGTCTATCTGGGCGGGCTGACCCCGGCCGGGGTCCCCGAGAGCGCGCTCTCCCCGCATCTGCGCTCCCGGGCCGAGGTGGGCCGGGTGCTGCTGGAGTCCGGGGTGCCGACCGCGGTGCTGCGCGCCGGGGTGATCATCGGGTCCGGCTCGGCCTCGTTCGAGATGCTGCGCTACCTCTCCGAACGGCTGCCGGTCATGGTGGCGCCGCGCTGGGTGCGCACCCGCACCCAGCCGATCGCCGTCCGCGATGTACTGCGACTGCTCGTGGGGTGCGCGGACCTGCCGGACGAGGTGCACCGCAGCTTCGACATCGGCGGTCCGGACGTCCTCACCTACCGGGACATGATGCTGCGGTACGCCACCGTCGCCGGACTGCCCAGACGGCTCATCCTGCCGGTGCCGGTCCTCACCCCTCGGCTGTCCAGCCTGTGGGTCGGTCTGGTCACCCCCGTGCCGGGCGCCATCGCGCGTCCCCTGGTGGAGTCGCTGCGGCATGAAGTGGTGTGCGCCGAGCGGGACATCACACGGTACGTACCCGACCCGCCGGGCGGTCCGATCGGGCTGGACCGGGCGCTGGAGCTGGCACTGCGCCGGATCCGCGACGCGGACGTGGCCACCCGCTGGTCCTCCGCCGCCACCCCCGGCGCGCCCAGCGATCCGCTGCCGACCGACCCGGACTGGGCGGGCGGCAGCCTCTACACCGACCACCGTGAGCGTCCCGTGGCCGCCGCCCCGCAGGACGTATGGCGGGTGGTGGAGGGCATCGGCGGGGAGAACGGCTGGTACTCGCTGCCGGTCGCCTGGGCGCTGCGCGGCTGGATCGACACCCTGATGGGCGGTGTCGGGCTGCGCCGGGGCCGCCGGGACGCGACCCGGCTGCGGGTCGGGGACAGCCTCGACTTCTGGCGGGTGGAGGAGATCCGGCCGCCGCGGCTGCTGCGGCTGCGGGCCGAGATGCGGCTGCCGGGCCTGGCCTGGCTGGAGATGCGGGTGGACCGGGACCCGGCGGGCGGAACGGTCTACCGGCAGCGCGCGATGTTCCATCCGCGCGGGCTGGCCGGACATCTGTACTGGTGGGGCATCTCGCCCTGGCACGCGCTGGTCTTCGGCGGGATGGCCCGGAACATCGCCGCCAAGGCGGAGGCGGACGGGACGGCCCCGGCCGGCTGACGCGCCCGTTCCTGCTTCGTCCCTCCCTCATGCGTCCGCCCGCGCTCCGGAAGCCGCCCGCGCCCCGGCAGTCGCCCGCGCCCCGGCAGTCGCCCGGCTGACGTGCCGCGCCCCCTCAGTCGCCCGGCTCGCGCAGTCCGTCGAACGCCAGGGGCAGATGGCGCGGCCCGCGCAGCACCGCGTTGCGGCGGTACTCCGGCGGGTCCTCCAGCAGCCGCGGATTGTCGAGCCGCCGGGCCAGCGCGGTCAGCGCGAGCTGTGCCTCCAGCCGGGCCAGCGGGGCGCCGAAGCAGCTGTGGATACCGCTGCCGAAGCCCAGGTGCTGGTTGTCCCTGCGCTGCGGATCGAACCGGTCCGGCTCCAGGAAGCGCTGCGGGTCGCGGTTGCCGGAGGCCAGTACGAGCCAGACCGACGCGCCCTTGGGGATGGTGACGCCCGCGATGTCGATGTCCGCGAGCGGGGTGCGCTGGGGCAGCAGCTGTACCGGGGGCTCGAACCGCAGCAATTCCTCCACCAGCGGGACGGCCAGATGGGGACGTGTCCGCAACTGGGTCAGGACGTCCGGGTTGCGCAGCAGGGTCAGCATCCCGTTGGTGATCAGGTTGACGGTGGTCTCATGGCCCGCGACCAGCAGCAGCGCCGCGGTGCTCAGCAGCTCCGCCTGGGTCATCTGCCCCTCCGGGCCGTGTCCGGCGGCCAGGGCGGAGAGCATGTCGTCCCCGGGGGCGCGGCGCCGCTCCTCGATCAGCTCGGCCAGGTACAGCCCGAGTTCGCTACGCGCCCGCTGGGTGACGCGGCGGCGTTCGGCGGCGTCCTCGTCCGGGTCGGGGTCCAGACCGGCCGCGAGGGTCTCGGCCCAGTGGTGGAAGCGCGGTTCGTCCTCGCGCGGTACGCCCAGCAACCGGCAGATCACGGTCACCGGGAAGGGGTACGAGAAGTGGTCGACCAGATCGATCCGGTCGCGGTCCGCGAAGCCGTCGATCAGCTCGCCGATGATGCGGGTGAGTTCACCGCGCATGGCGTGGATCCGGCGCGGGGTGTGCGGCGGGCCGAACGGGGTCATCGCCAGCCGCCGCAGCCGGTCGTGCTCGGGCGGGTCGAGCCGCAGGAAGGCGGGCGGCAGCGCGGGGTCCTCCTCATCGGCGAGGGTCTCGGCGGCCTGCGGGTTGAGATTGCGCGCGTCGGAGCTGATCCGCGGATCGTGCAGCAGCCCGTGGATCTCCCAGTAGGTGCTGACGATGTACGGGCCCGCCTCGTCGTGCAGTACGGGTGTCTTGCGCAGCTCGGCGTAGACGGGGTACGGGTCGGCGCGGTTGGCGTAGTCGGTGATCTTCCGCAGCAGCGAGCCTTGCGTCATGGCTGAGGTCCTTCGATCATCGGGCGCGGTCAGGCCCGCGCGGGAGTGAAGGTGATCCGTCGGTCGGTGGGCGAGTAGCCGCTGAGCGTGACGGTCGGCCCGTGGGTGGGCAGCGAGGGGTCGGGGAAGTCGGCCGGGACCGGGCGGAGCCCCTCGGCGCGGCGGTCCACGGTGGTCCACGGCGGTGGGAAGGGGGCCGCGGTCTCGATCAGCCGCTGGTAGTGCTCCAGCCACTTGGTCTGGTCGAAGGTGACGGCGGCGATGACCCGGCCCTGGTAGCCGTAGACACCGGTGAAGCGGCCCTCGGCGAGCGAACCCTGTGCGATCAGGATCTCCTCGCCGAGGGACGGCACCCCGACGGATTTGATGTTCACCCCGAACTGCGAGGACCAGAACGCCGGGATCCACAGATGCGGTCGCCGGTCGGCACTGGCGTTGATCATGTTGTGGGCGGCGGTCTCGGCCTGGGAGACCGCGTTGCCCCAGTGCTCCAGGGACAGGAACTGGTAGTTGAAGAGCGGATGCGGGGACCGGGCCACATCCCCGGCCACGAAGACGTCGTCGGTGACGATGCCGCGGACGTCGAAGGCGCGGCAGCCCGCGTCGCAGGCGATCCCCCGGGGCCCGGCGCCGAGCCCGGACCCGGCCAGCCATTCGGTGTTGCGGGTGGCGCCGAGCGAGACCACCGCCACGTCCACGTCCAGGGCGGTGCCGTCGGAGAGATGGGCCCGGCGCAGCCGCCCGGCCGAGTCGCCCTCCAGACCGGTGACCATCACCCCGCAGCGCAGATCCACCCCGTGGGCGCGATGGAGTTCGGCGGCGACCTGGCCCACCACCCCGCCGAGCGCGCCCACCAGGGGTGCCGGGCCGCGCTCGGCGACGGTCACCTCGAGCCCCAGCTCACGGCAGGCGGAGGCGATCTCCGAACCGGTGAACCCCGCGCCGATGACCAGCACCCGGTGCGGTGCGGCGGTCAGCCGCCGGTTCAGCGCGATGGCGTCCTGGCGGGTGCGGAGCACGAAGACCCCGTCGAGTTCGGCCTCCAGCGGATGCGGCCAGGGCCGGGCGCGCACCCCGGTGGTGATCAACAGCCGGTCGTAGGGCACCTCGTCGCCGTCGCCCAGCCGCACCCGCCGGGCCGTCATGTCGAGGCCGGTGGCGGCCACCCCGAGCCGCCACTCGGCGTCCAGCTCGCGGCGGCGGGGCAGTGCGGTGCGGTCGGCGGTGGCCTTGCCCAGCAGTACCTGCTTGGACAGCGGGGGCCGGTCGTACGGTTCGTGGGGTTCGTCGCCGATCAGCGTGAGGGAGCCGGTGAACCCCTCGTCGCGCAGGGTCTCCGCGGCCCGCAGCCCGGCCAGTGAGGCGCCCACGATCACGATCCGCCCCGAACGCCGCAGCGCCTCCAGCGATCCGTTACCGGACACCGGTGGTCTCCGCCCGCGCGGGGCGCCCGGCCGCCCGGTCCGCCCCGTCGGTGTCCAGGTCCTCGACCAGGATGGCCTGCACCGGACAGGCCGCCGCCGCGCGCGCCACGTTCTCCCGCTGGGTGCCGTCGGCGTACGGGTTGTAGAGCAGCGCCTCTTCACCGTGCATGGTGAAGACATCGGGGGCGAGGAAGGCGCACTGCGCGTATCCCTGACAGCGGTTGAGATCGACGACAATCCTCATCCGGGCTCTGCCCTTCCCACAGCTCGGGCCGTCGGCGCCGTCCCGCGTCCCCTCGGCGGGCGGCCCCGGCAGCGGGACGTCCCCTCCGGCCCAGCATCGGCGACGGGGCCGGGGCCCGCGCGCACAGCCGGGCCAAAGGGGTGGGCGCGGGCCCGGTGGGGCCGGGGTGTGCTCTGTACGATGTACCGCCGCCCGGCGGGTGCGGGCGGTGTGGCGGGAAGGAGACGGTGTGACGGACCAGGACCGGACCGGCGGGCGCGGGCCCGGCCGGCCCCGGCGCCCCCGTCGACGCGGTCAGGGCGAGCTGGAGGCGCAGGTGCTCGGGGCGCTGCACCGGGCGCCGGGCCCGGTGACCGCCGCCTGGGTGCAGGAACGGCTGGAGGGCGACCTCGCCTACACCACGGTGATGACCATCCTGTCCCGGCTGCGGGCCAAGCAGGCCGTGACCCGTGAGCGCGCGGGGCGGTCCTTCGTCTGGCGGGCGGCCTCGGACGAGGCGGGGCTCGCGGCGCTGCGGATGCGGCGGGTGCTGGACGGCCAGGACGACCGCGGAGCGGTGCTCGCCAGCTTTGTGACGGGGCTGAGCCACGACGACGGGCGGCTGCTGCGCGATCTGCTGAACGACGCCACGGAGGAGCCGGAGGAGGGCTGAGCGGTGGGGGCGTCTTCCTCCCGCTGGACCTGCCGCGGTGCGGCCAGGCTGCTGCGCCGCGCACGGGTGCGGCGGGCGGTGCGGGGACCCGCTGGTCCGGACGCCCGTGAGCGACGCGCCTGATCGCCCCATGGGCGGGCCCATCTGACCGCTCGCCATCACCTCTTCCTGCCTGCCGCCCGGCTCGCGGCGCGGGCCGGTCCGCTGCCGGACGGCTGGTCGGACGCCGCCCGGGAGGTCGGGGGACGGCCGGGTGACGGCGCGCGGTCGGCGGGGCCGCGCCCCGCGGTAGCCGGGCGCCGCTCGGCCGTTACAGGTCGAACTCGGCCGGGGGCAGGTCCAGGGCGGAGCACGCCTCGCGGACCACGGCCTGTTCGGTCGTGTCGAAGTCACCGTCGGCGCCGCCGATGACGATGCCGATCTGGACGACGGCACGGGCCTCGGCGGGCTTCTTCCGGGCCTTGGCCACCTCCTGGAGGACGCTGACCTTGCCGAGGTCGAAGTCGGCGACGAGCTGGTCCAGATATGCGTCGAACCGCCGCTGGAGGTCGTCGGCGGGGAAGTTCTGGAGCACCTCATTGGTGGCGATCAGCTGGGCGACGCGCTGCCGTTCGGCCGGGTCGACCGAGCCGTCCGCCGCGGCCACCAGCGCGCACATCGCCATGCTCGCGTCGCGGAACGCTCCGCTCTTCAAGTCGTTCTTCTTGGCGAGCAGCTGAGTCTGCATCGTCTGGGCGGAGTCCTTGATGCGGTCCCACAGGGCCATAACCACTCCATCGGGGTTCGTCGTTCGGGGTCGTCGGTCGGACGGCGTTGCATCTACATCATTGTAGATCTACAGCACTGTAGAAGCTAACAGGCCGGCAGACGCGCAAACGGCGGTACGCAAGTGAGTACGCAAGAGGTGAGCCATTCCGGGCGCGGGCGCACGGGCGCCACTAGGGTCCGTGGAATGCCTCACTCCGCATCCTTACGTCCCGGACGTCGGGACCGTGACGCGTTCTTCGACAATGCCAAGTACGCGGCGATCGTGCTGGTGGCGATGGGTCACGCATGGGAGCCGCTGGGGAGCGGCAGCAGAGCGGCGGCCGCCCTCTACCTCTTCGTCTACACCTTCCACATGCCGGCCTTCATCCTCATCTCCGGCTACTTCTCCCGGAGTTTCGACCTCCGGCCGGACCGGCTGCGGCGCCTGGTCACCGGGGTCGCCGTGCCGTACGTCCTCTTCGAGGCCGCCTACAGCCTCTTCAAGCGCTGGGCGGACGACGATCCGTCCCATCCGGTCAGCCTGCTCGATCCCTGGTATCTGACCTGGTTCCTGATCGCGCTGTTCGTCTGGCGGCTGACCACCCCGCTGTGGCGGATCGCCCGCCGTCCGCTGGCCCTGGCCCTCACCATCGCCGCGCTGGCCGCCTGCTCCCCCGACATCGGTGACGACCTCGACCTCCAACGGGTGCTCCAGTTCCTGCCGTTCTTCGTCCTCGGCCTCCAGTTGCGGCCCGAGCACTTCCGGATGGTGCGGCGGCCCGCGGTGCGGTGGGCGTCGGTGCCGGTCGTCGCCACCGCGCTGGTCTTCGCCTACTGGGCGGTGCCGCGGATGAACGCGGCCTGGCTCTACCGCCGCGACAGCGCGCAGGAGCTCGGCGCGCCCTGGTGGAGCGGGGCGGTGATAACACTGGCGCTCTTCGGCTGCTCAATGTTGCTCACCGCGTGCTTCCTGGCCTGGGTGCCGGGCCGCCGGATGTGGTGCACCGCGCTGGGCGCGGGGACGCTGTACGGCTATCTGCTGCACGGCTTCCTCATCAAGGGCTCCCGTTTCTGGGGCTGGTACGACCATCCCTGGGTGCACCGGCCCGCGGGGGAGATCGCGGTGACGGTGCTGGCCGTGGCCGTGGTGACCGCGCTGTGCGCACCGCCCGTGCAGCGGCTGTTCCGGTTCGCGATGGAGCCGAGGATGGAGTGGGCCTTCCGGCCCTACGCGCCCGAGGCGCCGCCCGCCCGTGCGCGGACGGTGCCGCCCCAGGCGAGCAGAGCGGGCGCCCTCCACGGATCCGGGACGGCACAGCGGTCCGGGACCTGGCACCGTTACGGGACCTGGCACGGGTACGACTCCGGACAGCGGGCCGGGACCGGACAGCGGGCCGAAAACCACCGGCCGTTCATGTGACTAATCGGGCTGTCGGATATCCGATCCGGACCCCGGGTAGTGCGCAGCCGTTCCGCCCGGCGCCGTACGCCGTACGCCCCGGGCATCCGTCGTACGGAGAGGTGCCGGCCCACCAGTGACACAGCCCTTTCAACTCCCCGACTTCTACCTTCCGTATCCGGCGCGGCTGAACCCCCATGTCCAGGAGGCGCGGGCGCACTCCACCCGGTGGGCCCGCGAAATGGGCATGCTCGAGGGCTCGGGCATCTGGGAGCGTAAGGACCTCGACGCCCACGACTACGCCCTGCTGTGCGCCTGCACCCACCCCGACTGCTCCGCCGCGGATCTGTCGCTGGTGACGGACTGGTACGTGTGGGTCTTCTTCTTCGACGACCACTTCCTGGAGACTTTCAAGCGCTCCCAGGACCGCGCGGGCGGCAAGGCGTATCTGGACCGGCTGCCCGCCTTCATGCCGATGGACGCCACGGACACCCCGGAGCCCGTCAACCCGGTCGAGGCGGGCCTCGCCGATCTGTGGGCGCGCACCGTGCCCGCCATGTCGCGGGAGTGGCGGGCGCGGTTCCGGGAGTCGACGGAGAACCTGCTCAACGAGTCGCTCTGGGAGCTGTCCAACATCAACGCGGACCGGATCCCCAACCCGGTCGAGTACATCGAGATGCGCCGCAAGGTCGGCGGCGCGCCCTGGTCGGCCGGTCTTGTGGAGTACGCGGCGGGCGCCGAGGTCCCCGCGGCCGTCGCCGGCTCCAGGCCGCTGCGGGTGCTGCGGGACGCGTTCTCCGACGGCGTCCATCTGCGCAACGACCTCTTCTCCTACCAGCGGGAGATCGAGGACGAGGGGGAGCTGAGCAATGGCGTCCTGGTGCTGGAGACCTTCCTCGGCTGCACCACCCAGCAGGCGGCGGACGCCGTCAACGACCTGCTCACCTCACGGCTCCAGCAGTTCGAGAACACCACGCTCACCGAGCTGGGTCCGCTCTTCGCCGAAGTCGGTCTGGACCCGGAGGGCTGCTCGCGCGTCCTGGCCTATGTCAAGGGGCTCCAGGACTGGCAGTCCGGCGGCCATGAATGGCACCTGCGCTCCAGCCGCTATATGAACGGCGGCGGGGCGGGCCCCCCGTCCGCGGCCCGGTCCCCGTTCGGACTCAGCGGTATCGGCGCCGGCGGCCTCGGGGTGTCGGCGGCGGATCTGAAGCTGACCACCGGGCGGGCCGAGGCGGCGCGCGGGCGCCGCTTCAGCCATGTCCCGTTCCAGAGGGTCGGGCCGTCCCGGATCCCCGACATCTACATGCCGTTCACGCTCCGGCTCAGCCCGCATCTGCACGGGGCGCGGCGCCATCTGGCCGACTGGTCGCACCGGATGGGCATCCTCCAGCCGCAGCCCGGTGTCCCCGGCTCCCACGTCTGGGACGAGCACCGGCTGCTCGCCGCCGACCTCCCACTGTGCGCGGCCGGGATCCATCCGGACGGTTCGCCCGACGAGGTCGACCTGGCGTCGGGGTGGCTGGCCTGGGGCACCTACGCGGACGACTACTACCCGGCGGTCTTCGGCCGCACCCGCGATCTGGCCGGGGCCAGGGCGAGCAACGACCGGCTCGGCGCCTTCATGCCGCTGGACGCGGGCGCCACCCCGGTCCCGGCGAACGCGCTGGAGCGGGGGCTCGCGGACCTGTGGGGCCGGACCGCCGGGCCCATGACGGACACCGCGCGCCGCACGTTCCGCAAGACGATCGAGGACATGACCGAGAGCTGGCTGTGGGAGCTGGCCAACCAGGCGCAGAACCGGATCCCCGATCCGGTCGACTACATCGAGATGCGGCGGCACACCTTCGGCTCCGAGCTCACCATGAGCCTGTGCCGGCTGGCGCACGGGCAGCGGGTGCCGGACGAGATCTACCGCAGCGGCCCGGTCCGGTCCCTGGAGAACGCCGCCATCGACTACGCGACCCTGCTGAACGACGTCTTCTCGTACCAGAAGGAGATCGAGGTCGAGGGCGAGGTCCACAACGGCGTCCTGGTGGTGCAGAGCTTCTTCGACTGCGACTACCCGACCGGGCTGGCCATCGTCCATGACCTGATGACCTCCCGGATGCGGCAGTTCCAGCACGTCGTGGCCCATGAGCTCCCCGTGCTCTGCGACGACTTCGGCCTGGGCCGGGAGGTCCGCACGGCCCTGGACGGCTATGTCCGGGATCTGCGCCACTGGATGACCGGGATCCTCAACTGGCACCGGGAGGTCCCGCGCTACCGGGAGGAGGAGCTGCGCCACCGGCCGGCGCTCCCGGCCGGGGGCGCGGTGGCGGGGCCGCCCGCCTGGCGCGGTCCGACGGGCCTGGGCACCTCGGCCGCCCGGATCCCGTTGCCGGCCGGAGCGCGTCCGTAGAACCGTGCTGCGGTACGGCCGGGCCCGCCCCGGGAGACCCTTGCCTGGCCGGTGCGAGGGGCGCAAGCTGGTGATATGGGTGCTCAGGCGGGCCCTACGCTCATCACCTCCGTACAGCGAGCCTTCCGCTTGATGGAAGCCGTGGGCGCACATGAGGGCGGTGCGCCGGCGAAGCTGCTGGCACGTGAGGTGGGGCTGCCCCTGGCCACCACCTACCACCTGCTGCGGACCCTGGCGCACGACGGCTATGTGAACCGGCTGCCCGACGGCGGCTTTGTGATCGGCGACAAGCTGCACTCCCTCCAGACCGGCGCCCAGGGCCAGGCGCTGCTGTCCCGTGTCCGCCCCGCCCTCGCCGCACTGCGCGACGAGCTGTCGGCCGCCGTCTACCTCACCTTCTACGAGGACGGCGAGATCCGGGTCGCGGAGATCGCGGACGGTCCGCGGGCGCCGCGGGTCGATCTGTGGGTGGGGTTCGAGGACGCCGGGCACGCCACCGCGCTGGGCAAATGTGTACTGCGCGAGCTGGATGACGACGCCCGCCACGACTACCTCTCCCGCCATCCGCTCGCCGGACTCACTCCCCGGACCGTCACCCGCCCCGCCGAGTTGCTGCGCCGTCTCGACGTCAGGCCCCAGCCCTCGCTCGTGGCGGACGTGGAGGAGTACGCGCTCGGCACGGTCTGCTTCGCGGTGCCGGTGTACAGCGGGGACCGGCTCGGCTCGCTCGGGATCTCCCTGCGGGCGGACCGGGTCGCGCCGCTCACCCGTGGCGACGACGAGCGGCTGGAACGGGTCCGGAAGCGGCTGCTCCCCACCGCGGACCGGGTGACCAGGGGTCTTTCGCTCACTATCTGAAAACGTGGCCCTTGCCGCGAGTATGGAATCGCTGTTTCTCTGGATGAAACGGACAAACGGATGTCCGTCCCCTCCCCGAGTAGAGCCCGAGTGGGAAAGAGAGCAGCGAAACAGGCATGATCCACGCCCCCATCCTCCGGAGTGACCCGGACCGGTCCCCTGCCCCCGCGCAACTCGCGGCCGCGGTTCCCGTGCTGATCATCGGCGGGGTCGCCCTGCTGGATGTTCTCACCGGATCAGGGATGAGCTGGCTGCCGCTGCTCGCCGTCGGCCCGGCGCTGGCCGCCGCGTTCCGCGGACCGTGGGGGGTGCTGCGGATCGGGCTGCTGGCCGTGGCCGTCGGCGGGTTCCTGAGCGCCCAGAGCGACACTCCGGTACGGGGCCGGGCGATCATGCTGGCCGCGGTGGCCGCCGTCACCCTGGCGAGCTGTCTGGCCAGCCTGTTGCGGCGGCGCCGGGAACGGGTGCTGGCGGCCGTCCGCTCGGTCGCCGAGGCGGCCCAGAACGCCCTGCTCAGGCCGGTGCCCGCACGCGTCGGACAGTTCCAGGTGGCGGTCCGCTACAGCGCCGCAGCCGCGGAGGCCCGGGTCGGCGGCGATCTCTACGCGCTGGTGCCCAGCCCGTACGGGGTCCGGGTGATCGTCGGGGATGTGCGGGGCAAGGGGCTGCCCGCGGTGTCCACCGCCGCCCTGGTGCTCGGTGTCTTCCGCGAGGCCGCCTACGACGAGCCCGATCTGCTGGACGTCGTCGGCCGGATCGAACGCAGCCTGGCGCGCAACCTCGCCCCCGACGACTTCGTCACCGCCGTGGTCGCCGGATACCCCCGGTCCGGCCGGATGGAGATCGTCAACTGCGGTCACGCCCCGCCGCTGCTGGTCAACCGGTCCGGTGTGGTGGCCGTCGAGCCGACCCGCCCGGCCCCGCCGCTGGGGCTGGCATCGCTGGGCGGTGAACTGCCCAGCCTCCAGCTGGTGCCGTTCGACGACGGGGACCAGATGCTCCTCTACACCGACGGGGTCATCGAGGCGCGGAACCACGGCCGGGAGTACTTCCCCCTGATGGAGCGGGTGCCGCGGCACATCTGCGACGAGCCGTCCCGGACGCTCGCCGCCCTCCACGACGATCTGCTGGAGCACGTGGGCGGACGGCTCCACGACGACGCCGCGCTGCTGCTGCTCCGCAAGCCGGTCACCAGCGGTGTGCCCGCCCCGGCACAGGCTCCGCTGAACTGAACGGGCCCCCTGGGGCACCGCGTCACCGCGCCCCGGAGCGGGGGAGCAGTCCCCGCTCCAGGGCGATGACCACGGCGCGGGTGCGGTCGTCGGTGTCCAGCTTGGCGAAGATCCGCGGCAGATGGGGCCTGACCGTGGCCTCCGCGACGCAGAGCCGCCGGCCGGTGTCCGCGTTGGACAGACCGTCGGCGACGGCGCCCAGCACATCCGGCTCGCGTGCGGTCAGCGCGGCCTGGACCGGGCGGCGCATCCGCGCCACCAGCTTCTCCGCGACGCGCGGGGCGAGCACCGTCTCGCCGCGTGACGCCGCGTGGATGGCGTCCGCCAGCTGGTCCCGGGTGGTGTCCTTCAGGAGATAGCCGATGGCATCCGCCAGGGGGTGCCGCGCGCTCAGCCGAGCGGCCCGCACAGGGAGTTCTCTCATGCCATCGATCCTGGTCAGCGGCGTCCGCGGCGGACAGGCCCGGCCGGAGATCCCGTCGGCCGCCGTCAGCGACTCTGGTGCTCAACCGCATGGACCAGCCGTGGCCACAGCTGCGAGATACGGGCCCAGCCGGATCCGTTGTCGAAGAGCAGCGCGTTGCCCTCCCGCAGCGGGGAGAGCCGCCGCGCCTCGTAGACGGTCTCCCCGTCGAGTGTCACGGCGACGTCCAGGTCGCGGACCTCGTCCAGCCGGAACCCCGGCCGGGGCGGCAGGAGACCGATCATGCCCGGTACGACGGACAGCCGTACCAGCAGCAGGGCGCGGACCGGCAGTCCGGTGCCGGGGTCGGTCGCGTTGAACTCGCAGCGCACGTCCAGCCGGTAGCCTTTGTCCCACCACTCCCCCTGGAAGGACGCCGTGGAGTGGAACACCAGCCGCCGCCGCGGTCGCTCCAGCGGGATCGTGAGCGTGAGCGGGTAAGGGCTCTCGGCCGTGTCGAGCCAGCTCCTCAGAAAGGCCCCGGCCAGATCCACAGCGCCCCCGCCAGCAGCAGGAGCAGAAGCAGCAAAAGGGCGGTCAGCGCGGCCGGAACCACCGCCGACCGCCCCTTCGCTTTTGGGGCGTCGTAGGCCAACTCCCCTGCCCGGCCGGTAAGTTCCTCCAGCGGCATGGCGGCGTCGCCGACCAGACCCCCTTCGACCAGCACCGCCAGCCGCCCCGAGGTCAGCTCGGCGACGTCCTCCGCCGCGGACACCAGATTGAGCAGATGGGCTTGGCCGTTCTCCTTCCCGGCCAGCAGCGCGGACAGCCGGGCGAGGAAGGCCGCCGGGGCGCCGGGGGCGGACCGCCCGGCGATCCAGCGCCGGGCGGACGGCTCCCCGGAGCCCTCCGGTTCCGCGCCCGTCACGGCGGACAGCGCGGCGCGCAGTCGGTCGGTGAACTCCTCGCGCTCGGGGAGGAGTTCATGGGGGCGGGCGGCCAGCAGCCGGTCGACGTCCGCGGTGGGGCAGACCCCGTCGAGAACATCGGACAGGGTGCCGCGCCCGTCCGGCGCGGCGGCGAGGTCGGCCAGCCACCGGGAGGCCAGCGCCGCCGCAACGGCCTCGTCGGAACCGCCTCCCGACTCCCCCTCCAGGACGAGGGTGTAACAGATCAGCGTACCCACCGAGTCGGTCCGGACCGACGGGATCCCGCTGATCAGCACCCGCCAGCGGCCGTCCTCCGCCACGGCGAGCAGACAGGGCCGCTCCACGGCGGTGACGTCCGCGTACCGGTCCCACCAGCGCTCCTCCGGCGCCGAGTTGAGGAATCCGTAGTCGAGTGAACGCGGCACCCCTCGGGTCCGCAGATACATGCGCACAGGGTCCTCCGACGGTCAGCTCAGATGGTGCAGACGGGTTCCGGTCTGCCGTGCCGCCAGGGCGGCGAGCACATCGAAGAGGGACTGGGTGGTCCGTTCCGACTCCGCCAGCAGCCCTTCGTCCTGCGCGGCGACGCGTCTGCGGCGGTCCCGCTCACCGTTGAGGTTGAGCCACAGATCGCGGAAGAAGCCCTCGCGCACCTCGGCATGGTTCCGCGAGTACGCCGCGGTGGTCCTGCGCCACGTTGTCGTCCGCTCGCTCTGCGTCCGCGCCGTGTCCACGAGTTGCCGGCAGAGCAGGCTGATCAGGTCGTCCAGTCCCTTGCGGACGATCCTCCCGGGCGGCCGGACCCGGTACTTGGGCACCAGGGCGAGACCGCCGGGCGAGGTCGTATGCGGCGTCCAGCGGGCCGACACCAGCTCCACACAGCCGAAGGTGTCGATCGGCAGATAGCGGATCGACGCATGCGGCGCGGCCTCCCGCACCGCCTCCAGCACCTCGCTGAACTGGTCGGTGATCCGCTCCCGGAGCTGTGCGGCCTGGTTCTGGAGGCTTCCGCTGTCGGACAGATAGGTCTCGCACTTGACCGGACAAAAGATGATCAGCGCAGGTTCGTCCTGCCGCTCCCGGCGGTTCTTGGCCCAGCGCAGGATCACCTGCTTGATCTGGAACACCGCCAGATGCGAGCTGAGCAGCGGTGCGTACTCCTCACCGGAGTCCATGACCAGCACCGAGTCGATCGGCAGCAGCAGGACGGAGCTGTCGGCGAGGAACTCCTCGCACTCGTTCCACCTCTGCTCATGGCCCGTGCCCGCGCCACCGTCCTCCAGCCAGCCGCCCGGATAGTCGAGGATGTCGAAGCGGATCCTCAGATCCTGCCCCCGCGCCTCCAGCAGCAGATGGAAGTAGGAGGGATCGGGGGTGCTGGGCACCAGTCCGGGCATGAAGACCCGGGCCTTCAGCGCCCCGGTGACCATGTTGTACGTGGCCGCGAGCCGGTTGGCGGTCGGCCGGTCGGCGCTGTGCAGCAGCACCGAGGCGTCCTGGGCCAGCATCTGCTGGCCTTCGGTGAGCAGGCTGGCGATCAGGGTGCTCTTCCCCACCCGGCTGGGTGCCAGCAGGCCGATCTTGTAGGCGAAGACCGGGCGGTTGTCGTCCGTCACCGTCACTGGTCCCTACCTTCTTGATCGGGCTGAGCGAGCCATTCGTAGGGTTGGCTCACCCAGGGGCGCTGGGTGTGGCTATCACTGGTCTGCCGCTCGTGGCTCGGGAGGATTGGCCGCCCGGCGCCCCACGACGACTCGGCCGCCAATTGGGAAATGCGACAAGATCGCTTTGTAGGGACTCGTCGGCGAGGTCGTCTGTGGGACACGGCACGACGACGATCAGGAGAGCGATGCACCCCCGCGTATGGGCCGGAATCGACGCCGGCAAGGCCCACCACCACTGTGTGGCAATCGACTCCGAGGGGAACAAACTCCTCTCCCGCCGCGTGGCCAACGACGAGCCGGAACTCCTCCAACTCCTGGCCGATGTCCTTGCGCTGGGCCATGAGGTGGTCTGGGCCGTCGACCTCGCCGACGGCGGCGCCGCACTGGCCATCACCACCCTGCTCGCCCATGACCAGCAGGTGCTCTACATCTCCGGTCGCACCGTCAACCGTGCCTCGGAGGCATACCGGGGCGAGAGCAAGAGCGACGCCCGCGACGCCGCGATCATCGCTGATCAGGCACGCATGCGCCGCGACCTGACCCCGATGCGATTGCCCGACAGCCTCAGCGCCGAACTGAAGCTCCTCACTGCCCGCCGCACCGATCTGGTCTGCGATCGCACCCGCACCATCAACCGGCTCCGCGCCCAGCTGAACGGCATCTTCCCCGCTCTGGAACGGGCATTGGACCTGAGCAACGCGGGCCCGCTGATCCTGCTCACCGGATACCAGACCCCGGCCTCTATCCGGCGGCTGGGCCGCACCCGCCTGGAGGCATGGCTTCGCCGTCGCAAGGTCCGCAGCGCCGGTCAGGTCGCCCGGACCGCGCTGGAGGCCGCCGAACGGCAGCACACCGCCGTGCCGGGGGAAGACGTCGCCGCCGAGCTGGTGCACACGCTCGCCCAGCAACTGACCGCTCTCAACGAGCAGATCGCCGCAGTGGACCGTCGCATCGCCGAGCGGTTCAGGGAGCACGAACTCGCCGAGGTCATCACCAGCATGCCCGGCATCGGCCCGACTCTCGGTGCGGAGTTCCTCGCTGCCACCAACGGTGACATGGAGCTCTTCGGCTCCCCGGACCGGCTTGCCGGCTTCTGCGGTCTGGCTCCCGCCTCGCGCGACTCCGGCCGCATCAGCGGCAACCTGCGCCGACCCCAGCGATACCACCGCGGCTTGCAGCGTGTCTTCTACACCTCCGCGCTGATCAGCATCCAACGCCACCCAGAGTCCAGGGCGTTCTACGACCGCAAGAGGGCCGAGGGGAAGCGCCACACGCAGGCCGTCATCGCCCTCGCGCGCAGACGTGTCAACGTCCTGTGGGCACTCCTGCGGGACAGGCGCTGCTACCAAGCGGTCCCACCCGTCGCTATGGCGGCATGAGGACCCGAACAGCTCATCGCTGACGCTTGACAACGTCATTGGGAATCCTCCTCGATGAGGTCGGAGATCTCCTCGGCCACCCGGACCACCCGTGCGTAGCGGCTGTTGGCCTCGTCGATCCCGCGGAACTCCTCCGGCCACAGGTCATTGCGATAGGAGCGGACGAACCGGCGGAACTCCTGGACCGAGGTGCCCGAACGGATCAGGGTGTCCTCGAACTGCTCCACCAGGGCGTGGATCACCGCGGCCGGTACCGCGGACTCCTGGAGCAGCGACTTCTGGATGCGGAACGCGGCCTGCTCGGCCAGCCCATTGAAGATCCCGTACAGCTCCTCGGCGCCCTCCTCGGTCAGCGGGACCGCCACCTGCTGCATCTGCTCGCCGGTGTCGGGGTGGGTGACCTGGAGGTTGAGCGGGGCCAGATCCGGGCGCACCCGGGGGTAGAGCAGGGTGCGGTACTCCAGCCGTACGTCCAGCAGGTCGGTCACCGCGGCGGCCAGGTCCGGGCAGGGCTGGGAGGAACGGGCGAACAGCTCGGCGAGACGCTCGAGGAGCTCGCGGCCGGTGGGCCCGGCCGGCTCGTCGTCACCGGCGCCGTCGCCCTCGACGTTGCCGCCCTGGACGCCGTCGCCTTCGAGGCCGTCGGTTTCCGCTTCTGCGAAGAGGGCCCCGCACTCGATCACGAACACCGCGGCCGTACGCTCCCACGCCTCGACCAGCCGTCCGGTGAAGAAGTCGTCCAGCGCGGCGAAGCGGCGGCTGAGTTCCACGCGGATCCTGCTGAACTCCGGGCCCGCGAAGGCCGCCGCGTGGCCCTCGGTGACCATGCAGGTCAGCGCCTCCTCCTGCCAGTTCCGGACACCCCGCCCGAAGCCGTCCCCGATCCAGTCCAGGACGCCCTGGTACGCGTCGGCGACCGCGTCGGTGAAGCCGGGATCGGCCATGGCGCTCTGTGTCTCGGCGGCCAGATGGGCCACCAGCAGCCGTAGCCGCTTGGCGATTCCGCTGCGCAGCTGGGCGGCCTTGGCGTCGTTGACCTCCTCCGGGACCCCGGCCTGCCGGGCCACCCGGTCCAGGACCCGGCGGACATCGGTGAGCTGGAGACGGATCCGGTCCCGGGCGGCGGAGGCCCGGCGCCGGGTGCCGGACATCACCTCGGCGTCCATCACCGGGAGCCCCTCGGCCAGCCGCTTCAGCAGCGGGGTGAGCACCTCCCGGCCGACCCGCTCCGGATCGCGGACGTCCGTCTCGAGGACGGTGAAGAAGCGGTCGGCCTGCCCGCTGTTGACGTTGCGCAGCAGATCGCCGCGGAGGTTCTCGGCGAGATGCGGCTTGTCCGGATCGAGGTTGTGGACGAGGTAGATGAACTCGCCGGTGCTGCGCACCTGTCCGCGTATCCGCTCCAGCAGGGTGAGCCCGACGGTGTCGGTCTCGTCGAAGAACGACGAGGTCTCCGAGGACCGCTTGACCAGCAGCACCGCGTCGACCTCGTTCTGGAGCCCGGCCACATGGCGCTGGTCGGCGTCCGCGATGACCTCGCCGAGCCCGGGCAGGTCCACGATGCCGATGCGGGCCACGTCCGGGTGCGGGAAGGCACATTCGATACGGGCTTCCCGCACCGCCGCGTAGACCCGCGGCACCCGGCCCGCCGCCTCGGTGATCTCCTCATGCGTCGGATAGGCGACGTAGGGGCGGATCTCCTCCAGCGGCACCGTCCGCACCCCACCGGTGAGCAGCGGTTCGTAGCTCTCCAGCGCATTGCGCAGATCGCGCAGCCGGGTCAGCAGCAGCCGTCCCCGGGGGTCGGCCACCGAGTCCGGATACGGCCATTGGCCGAACTCCGCGATGGTGCGGGGCGCGGTGGTCAGTTCGAGCGCCGCGTGCAGCGGGGCGACCACCTCGGCGAGGAAGCTCTCCGGTCCGTGCATCTCCAACTCGGCCCGCCGCACGGCGGGGGAGTGGAAGATCCTGCTGCGCACGGCGGTGACGGGGATGCCGTGACCGGTCGGGATCTGGTTGTTGTCGAGGCCCGAAATGGACTGCAGCAGCGTGCTCTTGCCCATCCGGGCCGCCCCGCTGACGCCGATGTTGACCGTGGGCCGGGTGAACCGCGAGCCGATCACCCGGAACGCGTCCGCCGCCTCCGCCACCGCGAGCCGGATCTGCGGCAGCTGGGGCATCGTCAGCGCCGCCGCCAACTCCCCGTCCATCGTGGTGTGTCCGCGGAGGTCGGCCACCGCCAGATCCAGTTCGTCCAGCCGCTCCCCCAGCGCCTGCCACCGGGCGCTCTCCCGTTCGACCTCCGGCAGCTGCCGCAGTCGGCGTTGCAACAGTGCGTCGATCGCGCTCGATATCTCTGACATATGCCCCCCAGCACGCTGTGGCCTGTTCCGTACCCTTGCGGACGGGTTCGGGAAACCACTCCCCATGTGGCGGACAACGTACTGGTCCGGGAGGGGTCACGGAGCGGGTTCGGCGATAACTGCCGGGCGCGGGGCGGGGGTTGTCAGTGGAGTCCGCGTTTGCCCGGTGCCCAGAAAGGTTTCACCTTGATCGCGCTCTTCGGCCGGCCGCGGTCCCGCGTCAGATGGTCGCGGACCCTCCGGCACGAGGTGTGCGACCGGCTGGGTCTGGTGTACACGCGGTAGGTCCGCGCGGTGGGCGGCCTACTCCCCGGTAGCCCGCCGGGCCCGCTCGCACCCGCGCTGACCTGCGGCGGGCAGGAGCGTCGTCGGCGGTTGCCCTGGCCGGAAACACCAGTACTGTGGGCGTCACCGTGGGCGCCGTTCCCCCGCGCGGGGGCCGGCGCGCGGGAACGGCCTCGCGCCCATGAGCCGTGGCCCCACGGCAGTACGGTACGAGCGCTGCCCCGACCAGCGGCAAGAGGCGTCGATCATGGATCCAGCGGCCGAGGCGCCCCACTCCGGCAGCGGTATCAGCCTGCGCCAGCTGCTGATGTCCCTCGGCGAACCCCTGGTGGAGCTCCAGGCCGCCCCCGCCGGGCTGGACGTCACCATCCGCGGTGTCGCGCTGCTCGACCCCGAGGACGAGCCGGCCGCCCACCCCGGTGAGCTGGTCCTCGCGATCGGCGTCCGCGGACGCGCCGCCCTCCCCGCGCTGCGGGCCGGTGGACGGGCCGGGGCCGCGGCCGTCGCGGTCAAGGTGGACGCCCCCGGCCAGGCTGCCGCCCTCAGCGAGGCCGCCGCGGAGGCCGGGGTCGCCCTGCTCTCCATACGGCGGGACGCGCGCTGGGAGCAGGTGGACGCCCTGGCCCGTGCGGCCCTGGAAGACGTGCCGCTCGACCGCGGCGCCGAGGGATACGAGGAGGCGGAGGGCGATCTGTTCTCGCTCGCCCAGACCACCGCCGTCCTCACCGGCGGCATCGTCAGCATCGAGGACACCGCCAACCGCGTCCTCGCCTACTCCCGCTCCACCGACTCCGACGAGGTCGACGACCTGCGGCGGCTCTCCATCCTCGGCTGGCAGGGTCCGGAGGCGTATCTCTCCAGACTGCGCCGCTGGGGCGTGTTCCAGCGGCTGCGCGCCTCCGACGAGGTGATCTCCATCGACAGCCACCCGGAGCTGGGCATCCGCCGCCGTCTCGCGGTGGCCGTACGCTCCGGCGACCGGCAGCTGGGCACCATCTGGGTGCAGGAGGGCGCGTCGCCGCTCACCGAGCGGTCCGAGCAGGCCCTCACCGGCGCGGCCCGCGTCGCCGCCCTCCACCTGGTACGACGCCGCCGGGAGCTGTCCGCGGACGTCACGCTCACCGCGACCCTCTCGGCCGGGCTCCTGGAGGGCAGCACCGGACCGCAGCCGCTCGCGACCCACGTGGGCGTGGACCCGGGCCGCCCGGCCGCCGTCCTCGGCTTCTCCTACGGCACCGCCGGGGCCACCGGACCGGAGCTGGCCCGGACGGAGGTCACCAACCTGATCTCGGTCCACACCGCCGCCCGCCACCGCAGCGCCCTGGTCACCCCGCTCGACCAGCGCATCTACGTTCTGCTGCCGCAGCTTCCGCGCAGCATCGACCTCGGCACACTGCGCTCCTGGGGCGAGGAGATCGTCGAGGCCGCACACCGCCATCTGGGACTGCCGCTGCGCGGCTCGGTCGGCCGTATCGTCCCGGGGCTCGCCGACGTCCCGGCCTCACGCCGCGAGGCGGACCGCATCCTCGACGCGATGGTGCGCACCGGAGGGGCCACGACGGTCGCGGCCCTTCCGGACATCCAGGCGGAGGTGCTGGTCAGCGAGATCCTCGGACTGCTCGCCGAACGCCCCGGTATGCGCGACCCCCGGCTGACCGCCGTGGTCGCCCACGACGACCGCCACCGGGGGCAGCTGGCGGCGTCGATCCTGGCGTATCTGAACGCGTTCGGCGACGTCCGGGCGGCCGCCGCCGAGTTGCACGTCCACCCGAACACACTCCGCTACCGGATCCGCCGCGCCGAGGAACTCACCGGTCTCGACCTCACCCGCGCCGACCAACGCCTCCTGGCCATGCTCCAACTCCGCCTGCCGCCGTCCGACCCCTGATCGGTTCCGCCGGGGGGCCGCGGTGCCCACCGGGGGTGCCCCTGGGGGTGGCTCTACCGGACCGTTCCCTTCGCGCTGGGGCCTCCATGGCGTCGTCGGGTCCGTCCCGGCGGGTCCTGGGCTCCGCCCGTGGCCGGACGAGCCGACGCCGAACGGGCCGCGAGCAGGTAGCGGGCGGCTGCGCCCGGCGGCGGACCGGCCGCTACCCCGCACGGAGTGCGCCGCGCCCCCCGCCCCGCCGGGCGGGCCAACCGCCGCGCGTGCCGCACCCGTCGGCGGGGCGGGCCGTCAGCCCGCAACGGGCGTACGGCGGTTCCGCTCCCGCGGGTGCCGGGGTGTGGCGGCTCGCCGCCGCCGAGCGGAGCCCTGGCCGAGCGGAGGCGGCCGGGTCAGCCGGTGGGGAGGGGCGCGGTCCCCGGGGCGGCCGGGGTCGGCGGACCCGGCGTGGGGACGTGGTCGCAGTCGTCCCGGGTGGGGAGGGGCCAGGCGACCAGGCCCTGGTCGGGCAGGTCGACGTAGTCGCAGTCCGCGTCGGCGACGACGCGGCGCGGCGGGGAACCGGTCAGGTGGGCGGTTACGTAGGCGGCGCTGGTGCGGGTGATGTCGCGGGTCAGGCCCAGGGGGAGCAGCGCGCGGGTCTCGGCGATGGCCTCGTCCTCACCGGCCCGCAGGACCACCCGGACCTCCGGGTCCACCCCGTGGGCGGCCACGGCGACGGCGATGTTGTCCAGTTCCTCGGAACCGACCGCGGCGAGCGCGTCCGCCCGGGCCAGGCCGAGCCGGGCGAGCACCTCACGGTCCTCGCCGTGGGCGAGCACCACGGGGATCCGCATCGTGCGCGCGAGGCGGAGGTTGGGGGCTGTGGGTTCCCGTTCCACGCCGATGACGGGCACCCCCACCTGACGCAGCGTCTGGCACAGCCGCAGTCCCACCTGCCCGAGCCCCACGACGATGACGTGCCCCGCGCGCGGCAGCACCCGCCGCCCCAGCACACCGACCAGCCGGGCGCCGAGCAGCCGGTCCACGATGCCCGCCGTGAGCAGGGCGGTGAACCCGACCGTCACCAGCATCGCGACCCCGGACATCACCTCGTATCCCGGGTGGCCGCCGTGCGGGACGGCGGGCCCGACCCCGGCGACGACCCGGGCGGCCTCCAGGAAGGCGGTGCTGGCGGGCTTGTGGAAGACGCCGACCAGCCACAGCCAGTCCAGCGCCAGCACCGCGACGATGCCGAGCAGCCCGATGAGCAGCAGCCGGGCGTCCGCGTCATGGGGCTGCAACTGGCCGCGCAGCCGCCCGAACACGGCACGTCGCCGGGCCGCCGCGCTCGGCCGCCAGGCGGTCTCCACCAGACGGCCGTCCGCGCGGCGGACCGCGACCGGGCCCTGTCCGTCGTCCCACACGGCCAGCACACCGCGTTCCACGCACGGACCGGCCAGCGAGGGCGCCAGCAGATCGGCGGGGGAGACCGTCACACAGTGCCGCAGCAGCGACTGGAGCTGCCGCGCCACGGTGCGGTCGAAGACCGTGGCGACGATCCGGACGGTGTCGCAGAGATGCCGTACCGCCAGGGCGTAGCGCAGCGCGGACAGGTCGTCGCCGACGAGCACGGCGACCCCGGCGGGCCGTGCGGCGAGCGCGTGCCGCACATCCTGGTCGTCGGGGGCGGCGAGGTGCTGGACGGGGCGGCCGTTCTCCGAGACGGCCGCGCAGACCCGCCTCGCCAGCGTCGTCGCGCCGATGACCACGATCCGGCCGCCGCGGCGCCCCGTCCCCGCCCCCGCACCCTCGTACGTGTCCATGGCGCTGGCTCCCTCGGTCGGCTCGGGACACTCACGCTAGGTCGGGGGCGGGGCCCGGAACGCTGTGCGGCAGGCCAAGGTGGCGGCCACCGCGTTGTACGGGCGGACGTTGCCCCGGTCCGGCCGGGAGAGCCGGACGGAGGGGCGCACACTCCGGAGTCCGGGGCTTCCGGCGACCGCATTGGCCGCCCGCACAGTTCTTGGCCGGGATGTTGGCGAACTTCACAGATACGCCGCCTCACCCCCCTGCCTACGCTTGCGCACATTCATCCCGAGTCGCTGCGGTTCACTCCCACGACTTCTCCCACAAGGAGACGGAGCGGAAGACGGAGCGACCTGCGGACGCGCGGGTCAGCGCCGCGCCAGAGCCTCAGGCCCCCGGCCCGGTGGGCCCTCGACCGGCCGACACCGCCCCATGCGCACCAGCCCCCCTCGTGCGCACCGCTGATGACGCGATCCCGGCAGCGCGATCCCGCCCGCCGGATCCGCCGAAACCCTCACCCACCACGCAATGGATGTCGAGATGACTACACGTCCCCCTGCTTCCGTGGCTTCTCCCTCCTCGCCCCCCGGCTCCGCCGGCCCTCCGGGCGGCGGAGCTCCGCCCGACTCGGGGCTCCAGAGCGGTCTCAAGAACCGCCATCTGTCCATGATCGCCGTCGGCGGAGTCATCGGCGCGGGCCTCTTCGTGGGCTCGGCGTCCGGTATCGCCGCGGTCGGCCCCGGCATCCTGCTGTCGTACGCCCTGGTCGGCGCGCTCGTCGTGTTCGTGATGCGGATGCTCGGCGAGATGGCGGCCGCCAACCCCACCTCCGGTTCCTTCTCCGCCTACGCGGACCGGGCGCTCGGCCGCTGGGCGGGCTTCTCCATCGGCTGGCTGTACTGGTTCTTCTGGGTCGTGGTGCTGGCCGTGGAGGCGACCGCGGGCGCGGTGATCCTCGAGGGCTGGGTACCGGCCGTACCGCAGTGGGCCTGGGCGCTGATCGTGATGGTCCTGCTCACCGCCACCAACCTGGCGTCGGTCGGCTCCTTCGGCGAGTTCGAGTTCTGGTTCGCGGGCATCAAGGTCGTGGCCATCGCCGCCTTCATCATCCTGGGTGCCCTGGCGATCGCCGGTGTGCTGCCCGGCTCCGACGGCGCCGCGACCGGCTTCGGCAACCTCACCGAGCACGGCGGCTTCCTGCCGCACGGGCCGAGCGCGATCCTCAACGGAGTGCTGCTGGTCGTCTTCTCCTTCATGGGCAGCGAGATCGTCACCCTCGCCGCCGGTGAGTCCGAGAACCCGCGGCGCGCGGTCACCAAGGCCACCAACAGCGTGATCTGGCGGGTGGCCGTCTTCTACCTCGGCTCGATCCTCGTCGTGGTGTCCGTCCTGCCGTGGGACTCCAAGGCGATCGCCGACAAGGGCAGCTACGTCGCCGCCCTGGACGTGATGGGCATTCCGCACGCCGGACAGGTCATGAACGTCATCGTGCTGACCGCGGTGCTCTCCTGCCTCAACTCCGGTCTCTACACCGCCTCCCGGATGGCCTTCTCGCTCGGCCAGCGCGCCGACGCCCCGGCCGGCTTCGCCAAGACCAACGCGCGCGGTGTCCCGCAGGCCGCGATCCTCGCCTCCGTCGTCTTCGGCTTCGTCGCCGTCGGCTTCAACTATGTGTGGCCGGAGACCGTCTTCCAGTTCCTGCTGAACTCCTCCGGCGCCGTCGCGCTGTTCGTGTGGCTGGTCATCTGCTTCTCCCAGCTGAGGATGCGGGGGATCATCCTGCGCGAGAATCCTGAGAAGCTGTTGGTGCGGATGTGGTTGTTCCCGTATCTGACGTGGGTGACGATCGGGATGATCTCGTTTGTGCTCGTCTACATGCTGACCGACGACAGTGAGGGCGGAGGAAGGATCCAGGTGCTGCTGTCCGTACTGGTCGCCGCCCTGGTGGTCGCCGTCGCACTGGTCCGCGAGCGCATCCGCCCCGCCACCGCCCGTACCGCCGTGCACCCCGCTCCCGAGGAGGACACCGCCAAGGCCCGGTAGCCGAGTGCGGCGGCCGGGTGGACGCTCGAGGGCCGGCGGTGTGCGGGGGCACACCGCCGGCCTCTCCCCACCACTGGAAGGTCGCCGACCGAGATGCCCGTCTTCAGACGCCGCAAGGGCAACCGCCCCCGGCTGGTACCCGAACTCGACGACGTCCCCCTCGGCCGCGTCCGGCAGCGCCTCGGAGCGAGCTGGGCCCGCGGCGAACTCGACACCACGGTGATCGCCCAGGTGTCCCGGGTGGTCGAGGACGCGGGGGAGAACTGGGACCGCAAGGCGCACCGGCTCGGAGTGCTCGCCGTGGCCGCCGGGCGGGCGCTGCCGGGGATCTGGCGGCGTCACCAGCCGAACGACCAGAACGCCCTACTGCTGCACGCGTGGTCGGAGCTGGTCCAGGCGGGCCGGCAGGGCTCGTCGGCCGACCTCGGCGGAGCCCGGGCCACCTGCCGCCAGGCCGCCGACCTGCTCCCCGCCGACCCCACCCCCTGGGTCGTGTACCTGGCCACGCTGCGCCATGAGCGACGGCCCTACCAGGAACTGTCCGCGGTCTGGCGGGAGATCAAGGCCCGCGATCCCTGGAACCGCGAGGCGCACCTCCAGGCCCTGGGCTATCTCTCCCCGGACGAATGCGGTTCCACGGTCCAGGTCGTCGATCTGCTCGACTCCATCCGCTACGGCATGCCCGCCGACGCCCCCGCCGCCGGTCTGGAGATGACCTCGATCGTCCGCGGCCACCAGCGTGCCGTGGCCACCGGCGGGCTGGCGGCGATCAGCGCCGGGGACCACTGGCGCCGCCCCGAGGTGGCCTCGGTCCTCGACCGCGCGGCCCAGGACTGGCCCCGCCCCGGCTTCTTCAGCCATGCGACGGCCCTGGCCGATCTCAACGTCCTGGCCTTCGCCCTGGTCAAGTCCGGCCGGATGGAGGAGGCCGGAACCGCCCTGCGCGCCACTACGGGCGTGGCGACCCCGTGGCCCTGGAACGCGGAGGGCGATCCGCTGGAGCGCTTCGCCCAGCAGTACGAGCGCCTGGCGGCCACGGGCCCGTAGTACGCGGCCACGGGCGCGTGGTACGGAGTGGGCCCGGGGGCCGCGAGACCCCGGGCCCTCGTGGATCAGGGGCCCGGGATGGGCACGGGGCACGGAGAGAGCCGGCGAACGGCGAGGAGGGGGACCGCGATGCTGTCGGTGCTCGCGAACATCGTGATCGGCCTGGTCACCAGTCTGCTGGGCGGTGGCTTGGTCTGGCTGTGGGAGCGCGGCAAACGCACCCGGAGGCTGCACCGCAAGGCGGGCTTCTTCGGGGTCGTCCCCGGGGAGACCTGCCTCATCGTGCTGGGCAGCAAACACCACGAGCCGGGCAGCGCACACCCCCGGGACGTCCGGTCCGTGGTGGAACTGGCCATGCTGGCCGGGGAGCTGGGGTGCCAGGTCACGGTGATGTCCAGCGACTTCCGCGGCAGCAACGGCGACCGTACGGAGTTCTGCGTCGGCGGCCCGCTCGGCGACGCCAATGTCCGCAGCGGCGGCCATCTCGCCACGTATCTGCCGGGCGTGACCATCCACCCCTACAGCGACCGGCCCGATTCGGTGGCCTACTCGGTCGGCGGCGAGCAGTACCTCTTCGACCGTGGCAACGAGGAGTACGCCCTCGTCGCCAAGTTCACCCCGGCGGAGTCCAGCCGCCCGGTGATCCTGGTCTGCGGCCAGAGCTCGGTGGCGAACCAGGGCGCCATCCACTTCCTCCGGCGCGCGTACGCCGAGGCGGCCGCGGCCGTCGAATCAACGGAGCGCTACTGCCTGGTGATCAAGGTGTCCGGTATCCACACCTACGAGTTCCACCGGGCGGAACTGGAACGCGATGTCTCCGCCGCGGCGTTCGCGAGACGGGGTTGAGCGCGCCGGGGCGAGCGCGCGGGAGCCGGTGTGGCAGGGCCGAGCGCGCGGGAGCCGGGCAGGTCAGGGGCGAGCGCGCGGGAGCCGGGCAGGTCAGGGGTGAGTGCGCCGAGGTGAGCGTGTCCGGGGCGAGCGCTCACCCGTCCGCGATCTCGCCGAGCACCACGGCGGCCGCCCGGCTCCACGGCGTCCGCTCGGCGAGCCGCGCCCGCAGCTGTGCCGTCTGCCGGAACGCACCGTCGCGGTCCCTCAGCTTCCGGTCGATGGCCCGCGCCCACTTGTCCGTGTCCTTCTCGTCATCCCCGGACATGGTGACCACGAAGGGATCGGCCGCCTCGTGCCCGAGCGTCTCGCGCAGCAGCTGGGCGAGGCCGCTCTCCGAGCTGACGAGCACGGGCACGCCGTGGGCGATCGCCTCGACACCGACCAGACCGAACCCCTCGGACCGGGACGGCACGATCACCAGGCTGGAGCTGTCCAGATCGTCGCCGACGCGGCTCTGGTCGGCGGCGTACGGCCGGACCACCACATCGAGCCGCGGGCCGGCGGCCCACGTCACCACCTGGGTCCGCTGCTCCTCCGCTACGGCTTCCGGCGCCCCGCGGACCAGCAGGCGCAGCCGCCGCAGACCGTCCTCGTGCAGCCAGTCCGCCACCCGGCCGCAGGCGGCGGCCGCGAGGTCCACCCCCTTCAGCCGGGCGTCCTCGGTGCGCCCGATGAGCAGCACCCGCAACGGGTTGCCCCCCGGAGGGGTGCGGGGCGCCGAGGAGTCCGCCGCGTCGAAGCCCGGGTCGAGCCGCAGCGGCGGAAGCACACCGGTCCCGGTGAACTCGGCCAGGAACTGGTCGTGCAGCCGGGGTCCGACCGTGACCACGCGGTGGGCGCTCCTGCCCAGGGCGCGTTCGATGTCGGTCCGCTGCTCCGCCCGCAGCCCGGCGTCGGTCCCCCGGTCCGGCTTGTACCACTCGATCTCGTCCGGGGCCATGTGCACCAGATGCAGCCGACGGGCGGCGGGGAAGAAGTCGTCGGCGAGCTTCTTCGCCGCCGGGCCGGTGATCCGGCCGTGCCCCACCACCAGGTTGGGCAGGATCCCGGCGGGGAGTTCGGGGCGGCTGGTGAGCCGCATGTCCTCGGACGCCCCGGGCATACCGGGGGCCGGAAGCAGGGTGACACCCGCCTCGGCCGCGGCCACCGCCTCCTCGGCGGTGGCGGTGAGCACCACACAGAAGACCCGGGCACCGGCGGCGGCGAGCGCGCGGCACAGATCGCGGTTGAAGGTGCTGAGCCCACCGTGGGAGGACGCCCACTCAGTGGCCACGGACAGGACGACGGGTGCCGGACGGGCGGGCGGCGGAGGGGCGTTGTCGCGGCCGCGCGCCGGAAGCGGCGCACGGCCCGCCGCCTCGACGGTGCCGTCCGCGGTCTCCGGCACCTCGGGGACACCGAGGACGGTACGGGCGCGCCGCACCGCGTCGGCCAGGTTGACGTCGCCCTCCTCGTGCAGGGCCGTGGCGTCCTCCGGGTCCGGCAGCAGCAGAAACCCGACGCTGTAGTCGGGGATCGCCAGGGTCTCCAGCGCCTCGGCGGCGCTCGCCAGATGGCCGCGTGCCGCGTCGCGGTCCCCGGTCAGCAGCCGGGCCATGGCCGCGTTGTACCGGCTCAGCGACTGGTGCCAGGGGTCGGTGGCCAGCGCGAGGGCGCGCTCCGCCCAGGCGAGCGCGTCGTCCGTGCGCCCGGTGGCCAGGCTGAGATACGTCAGGTTGTTGGCCTGTTCCCAGCCGGGGGCCAGGGCGAACGACGACTGGAGATGGCCGGCCGCGGAGGCGGTGTCGCCACGGCCGTACAGGTCGTACGCCGCCGTGAGGTGGTTGTCCGCCAGCTCGCTCCGCAGTGTGCCCGTCGCCGCGTCGAACCAGTCGCGGGCCGGCCACGACCGCAGCGGTACCCGGACCCGGTCGGCGGTGAGAACGCCGCCGAGCAGGGTGACCCGGGCGGCTGCCGCCCGGAATTCGGCCGAGTCGGCCAGCACGATGTTGTCGGTGTCCGCCGCGTACAGCCAGCGCTCCACCGTATGACCGGCGTAGACACAGGTGACGGTGGTGACGTCGAGGGCGGAGGGCTCGCCCGCCCGCAGGATCGCGTCATGGAGGAAGTTGATCTGCGGGGTGGCGTCCGGCCCGGCCTCGGGCAGCGTCTCCAGCGCGTTGAAGATCTCCTGGATGTGCTCCGCGTTCATGGCGTGGCAGCAGGTCGGGAAGATCCGGAGGGGTTCGCGGGCGAAGTCGCACAGCAGATGGACCAGTCGGTCGACCAGCAGCACATGGAGGCTGTTCCGGCTGGTGAACTGGACGTGCGGGACCGATCCGAGCGTCCCGACCGTCCACAGCCGCGCGTAGATCTCGTCGAAGAGCTCGGTCTGCACCGCGAACCGCAAGGTGTCCTCGTCGGCGAACACCCCGTCCGCGACCAGCGATTGACGGCACTGGTCGTACTCCTCACGGGTGATCTCCGACGGTCCGGTCATGCTGTACGCGAACCACGCCTGGTCCGCGGTCGCGTGGCCGAGCGCCGAGGACAGCACGTTGAACGCGATGAGCTCGCGCCGTTCCATCGCGCGCACCGCGCGGATCAGCGGACGGTCGAGCACATCGCGCCCCGATTCCATCCGGCGGCGGATGCCCTCGAGCACCTCCGCGGTGAGCTCCATGCCGTCCGCCGCACCACGCTGCCAGCGCGCGAACATCTCATGGCAGTACAGCTGGATCTCATAGGGGTTGCCGTCGGTGAGCTGCCGGAGCGCGGACACCACATTGGCCGATGCGAGGCCGGGGATCCCGACGCTCGCCAGCGGGCGCACGATGCAGGTGTACACGTCATCCCACTCGGCGAACCCCCGGACCGCGATCTCCTTGAACTGCCGGAGGATCGGCGAGTGCACATCGGCGATCCGGTCGATCAGCCCCGAGGTCCCGGCGAGCACCAGCACCAGCCCGTCGACCCGTGAGGTGAGGAACCGCAGCACCGACAGCGCACGGGCGTCCGCCGCCATCAGCTGGGCCTCGTCGACCAGCAGAACGACCGGATGCCCGAGAAGCCGTACGAAGAAGCCAAGATCGGCCCTCAGCGCCGCTTCCGGCACCCGCCCCGCCGGCCCGGCGAGCGCCACCGCCTCCGGAAACTCCAGCGGCGCCACCGCCCCGGCCCCACCCGCCCCGGCCATCACCCGCCGCACGGCGGCCACGTCGAAGGGCACCTCCGCCCCGTCCCGCCCGATCTCGGCGGCGATCGCGCAGACCAGCTCCTCGTACACCTTCCGGAAGAAGACGGCCGGTTCCCCGTCCCCCTCGATCAACTCCACGCGCACGGTGACAAACCCACGTGTGGTGGCCATCCGCTCCGTGGCATTGAGCAGACTCGTCTTCCCGGCGGCCCGCGGCCCGTGCAGCACCACACACACCGACGGCCGGTCCACGGCCGCCTGATCGAGCTCGTACCCGATGACGCCCACTTCCTCGCCCCGCCCGGCGAAGACCGCGGCATCACGCACCGGGTTCCGGTAGTCGTACGGATTGCGTAACGCGGAGATGTCCACGAGCCCCCTCACCTCGTGTCGATCGTACGGTCCGGGCGGGGAGCGGCGGGAGACCTCTGCACCGCACGGGCCGAAGATCACGAAGGGCCCCGCCGATGACCGGCAGGGCCCTGCGTTCGCCCTGGCGGGCGGAGGCGGAGGATACGAGATTCGAACTCGTGAGGGGTTGCCCCCACCACGCTGTGCCAACTGTGGTGGTGGGGTTGGGGGGCTGGGGTGTGCGCAGGGGCGTTCACCTGCGTTCGTGGGCGGCTTGCCTACGGGGAGGGTCCGGCACACGGACTCGGCTGAACGACAGTGAACGGGGCTGAATGAGTGGGGAACCGAGACGTCCGCACTCCTTGCCGCAGCACCGGAGACGGCCCGCGGCCAGCTGTCGGAACCACTGCACACGCGGGAGCTGGGCCGCCTTGGGCTGCGCGGCCCGCATGCCTCAGGCGGGCTCCTGTACATCCTCGTTGAGGAAGGTCTCGTCTTCCCCGAAGTCCGCGGCCTGGAAGGGGTCTGTCGTCGGAGGCGGCGATGCTGTAGCGGCACGGCGGGGTTGCCCTTCCAGGGCGGAAAACAGCGACGTCAGTTCGATGAGGGGTCTCCCTTTGGTTACGGTCCCTGAAGGGGCCTGGCGTGCCATGACCGGGCACGGCGGTCCTACAGCTTGGTCATCTTGTCGTATGGGCTCAAGATCCGCATTTGTGTCGAGCCGAAATCCACGAGCGCCGCGATTCCGTCCTCGATGCCGATCACCCAGCCGAGGCCGTACATGTCGTGTGTGACCTGGTCGCCCACGGCGAAGTGCTTGGGAGCCGGGGTGACCGGGGCCTTGAAGGGGCTGGTGGGCAAATGACGCTTCGGTGCAGCAGGCTTTGTCATTGCCCCCAGTATGCGCCTACGAACTGCGCTGGACGCTGGCTCTCAGGGGCAGGAGTAGCTGATCGTCGGACTCCACCCCAGCAAGAGCTGAGCCTGCCGACCGGCCGCCAGACGGGCGGGGGTCGGGCGGTTCGGACTCATAGGAGGCCGAACGGCCCGTACCCTTCGTGGTGTCTACGGCGTCACATAACGCGCCGAACACTGGAGGCAATACCTCGTGCTGATTGCTCAGCGTCCGTCACTGACCGAAGAGGTCGTCGACGAGTTCCGCTCCCGGTTCGTGATCGAGCCGCTGGAGCCGGGCTTCGGCTACACCCTCGGAAACTCCCTGCGTCGTACGCTCCTCTCCTCGATCCCCGGTGCGGCTGTCACCAGCATCCGGTTCGACGGGGTCCTGCACGAGTTCACCACCGTGCCGGGCGTCAAGGAGGACGTCACCGATCTCATCCTCAACATCAAGCAGCTGGTCGTCTCCTCGGAGCACGACGAGCCGGTCGTGATGTACCTGCGCAAGCAGGGCCCCGGCCTGGTCACCGCCGCGGACATCGCCCCGCCGGCCGGTGTCGAGGTGCACAACCCGGACCTGGTCCTGGCCACGCTGAACGGCAAGGGCAAGCTGGAGATGGAGCTGACCGTCGAGCGCGGTCGCGGCTATGTCTCCGCCGTGCAGAACAAGCAGGTCGGCCAGGAGATCGGCCGGATTCCGGTCGACTCGATCTACTCGCCGGTGCTCAAGGTCACCTACAAGGTCGAGGCGACCCGTGTCGAGCAGCGCACCGACTTCGACAAGCTGATCGTCGACGTCGAGACCAAGCAGGCCATGCGCCCGCGTGACGCCATGGCGTCGGCCGGTAAGACCATGGTCGAGCTGTTCGGCCTCGCCCGCGAGCTCAATGTCGACGCCGAGGGCATCGACATGGGCCCGTCCCCGACGGACGCCGCCCTGGCCGCCGACATGGCGCTGCCGATCGAGGAGCTGGAGCTGACGGTCCGCTCGTACAACTGCCTCAAGCGCGAGGGCGTCCACTCGGTGGGTGAGCTCCTGGCCCGTTCCGAGGCGGACCTGCTGGACATCCGCAACTTCGGCGCCAAGTCGATCGACGAGGTCAAGGCGAAGCTGGCCGGTCTGGGCTTGGCCCTCAAGGACAGCCCGCCCGGATTCGACCCGACCGCCGCTGCCTTCGACGCGGACGACAACGCGAGTCCGGGGTATATGGCGACCGAGCAGTCGAGCAGTACTGAACGCTGAGCCGGGTCGCGGGGGAGCCAGGAAGGCAGAGCCACCAGCGATGAGCACCGGTCGACCGCACCCGGCTCCCCGAGGGGCCACCGGCGGAGAGGCAGACGCCCAGGCCCTCCTGGTGCCGCGAAGGTGGCCGCCATCTCTACCTTGTCTTGCCCTCTGTCCCCCAGGTCCGGCCGAGAACGCCGCCTGACGCGCTGTCGACATGCCCGGCGCGGGTCGGCGCCGGCCGGTTCAGCATGACGCACGGTGCCGTCTCCTCACTACCCGTAATGGAGAAGGAGACGCATGGGCACCAGTGCCTTGCCGTGGATGCCGCCGAACGGCGACGACGTGGAGCTGGTCCAAGTAGGGCTGTACTGGGACGCGGTACGGGCTTTCCGCGGACATCGGCGAGCGCGCGCTGAGGCCGCTGGACGCGACGGGCGCAGTCATGGCCGACTACAGCCTGATGTACTGGCTCATCCCCGCGGGCAGAGCCCAGGACGTCGAAGGGCCCCACCGCGAACGGTGGGGCCCTTCGACATCGTGCCCGGTGAAGGCACTGGCGGAGGATACGAGATTCGAACTCGTGAGGGGTTGCCCCCAACACGCTTTCCAATTCTGCCGGTGTCCGTACGGGACAGTTCAGGCACGTTCAGAGCCGGGACTTTGCGGGTCCGCCGCCGGTGGTTGAACGACCGCGAACGGTGGCGGATGAGACTGCGGTTGAGACTGCGGGGATCGCTCTGACCTGCTGCTCGCCGGGCACGTGTTCCTCGCCGTCATCCCTTGCGAGGGGGCATCTGCTCAGGCGTCGCCACGCAGCGGAACCCGGTGTCATCGTCGTGCATCATGTCATTGGCGTCGTTGGAAATGGCGGGAGCTCCCCGGAACAGGGGACTCGTGAAGGCGCTGCCCCGAAGTTCGTAGCGGCCAGGCGTGGTCGCTGTTGCCAGCCATTCCCACACGTTCCCCACCATGTCGTAGACCCCGTAGGGCGAAACACCGCTGTGATATCGAGAGACGGACGTCGTGCGCTCCACGCCAGTCTCTCGTACGTTGCACTTTGCGGCGGTCTTCTGATCACCCCATGGGAAGGTGCGGCCGGTGGTGCCGCGCGCTGCCTTTTCCCACTGCTCGGCAGTCGGCAGTAACTTCCCCGCCCATGTTGCGTACGCGGACGCGTCTCGCCATGTCACGTGCACGACAGGGTGGTCGTACAAGCTGCGAGGGCACCGGCCGTTCTCCCAGTGCTCAGGTTCCGGGTGCCGGGTGGCCGCGCAGAACCGCGCATAGTCGGCATTGGTCGTCGGGAAAGTGTCGATATGGAATTCGTCCACCCACACCGGGTTGTCGTCCACCCCTGACAGAAAGATCCCTTCTGGGACGTGCGCCATGAGCTTGCCGTCACCGGGATGCTTCACGTAGTCGCCGCTGCTCGTCTGGCCCTCATCTGGCTCTATGACTGCGCGGGTGGGCACGTCGTCAGCCGCGAGGATGCCAACAAAGCGGCCTTGGGCGTCCTGGTCAGCCTTGGCGAGCAAGGTGTCCAAGGCCGCTTGGTTCACCATGCGGAGGGAAGCTTGTTCGCCGTCCGCTTCCCATCGGGAGACTATGCGATCAGATACCCCCAATTTCTCGGCGAACTCCATGAGGCTCATGCGTACGGCTTCCCGCAGAGCCTTGACCTCACGTCCGGTCCATCTCGTAACGAGTGGCATGGGCTACCTCTGTCCTGACTCGCTCCTCACTGAGGGACGACGGCACGCGTCTACAGGCGCTCGCCGGGAATGCTGGCGTAGGCGTCACGCAGCGCTGCAAGCACGGGGTGGTCCTGTGGGAACTGCACATCGTCGAGCGCGCTGACGGAACGCACGCCGATCGTCACGTTCGTGGCGAACGCGGCGGCCATGTTCGGGACGTCAGCGAGCCGCACCGGGGCCGTGGTTTGCCCCGGGGCGTCGAGGTTCTGGAGCAAGAGCATCGTCGTGCCAGGGAGCACGGGAGCGTCCGGCCAGATGACCGTTCCATCCTGGTCGACGAAGCCGAGGTTCCATGTGCCGCCCTCGGAGATCCGGCCGTCCGGTTCGACGAACACGGCGTCGTCGAATCCGGCGAGCTGAGCGTCACGGCGAAGCCGGAGCTGCGGATGAAGGCCGATGTGCTTCACCTCTGCGTTGTCGCGGGTGAAGGGGAAGGACTTGGCCGTCAGAGGCGGCGGAGGCATGGCGCCCGCGGGTCGCAGATTCACCAGAATGTGCGGGTCCTTGGCGTCGCTGGGGCGCCCCATGTCTATCCCAGGGTCGAAGACGGTGACACGAAGGCCAGCGACGCCTGTGACGCCCTCGGCTGCCTTGCGGATGTAGCTCAGCGTCTGCTCTCGGTCCAACTCGACACCAAAGACGATCCGGCAGTCCCGCACCAAGCGGTCCAGATGGAGCGACAGCCCCCGGACGGTGCCGTTCTCCATCCGCATGGATGTGAAGTGTCCGTAGTTCGTGAGGGCAAGGCTCTGGAGGTCATCGAGAGTGACGGGTTTCCCGTTGAGTTCGGCCATGCAGCCAGTGTTGCAGCCCTACCGGCTGCGCCGACACCCACTTCAGAACTGACAGTTCGGATTAGTTCGGCACGGGGGCAGCGGGAGTGCGTACTCACGGCGCGCTCGGCGGGACACGCTTACTGCATGACGACGACCACACCGCGAGAGACGCTAGGCGCCGGATTTCCCCTCAGTGGGGCTCACGGCCGCCTCAAGCTGCCTGACGCGCTCGGAGAGACCGGCGAGTTCGGTGGAGACGCGTGCGACCTCAGCTTGCAGGTCGGTCAGGCGCTGAGCCGCCTCACGGGGTCCGTGCTCACCGGGGGCAGTGTCGCGTACGTAGGTGCCGCTCCCCGCGACGCCTTCCACCAGGCCCTCGTCCCGGAGCTGCGTGTAGGCGTTCTGCACGGTCATCAGCGATACGCCGAGCTTCCTGGCGTAGGCCCGACCACCGGGGAGGCGGTCACCAGGGCCGAACGTCCCCGCGGCGATCTCATCTCTGATCCTGGCGGCGATTTCGCGAGCGTTGGGCTTCCTCTTCGGCTGTGAGTCCACCCCGAAAGCGTACTTGACCTAGGTCGTTTGAAATCCGGTCGCCCGAGTACTTGACGGCCCATAAGTGACCTAGGTAGCTTTCTCAACAACGGCAAGCGACCTAGGTCGCTCCGCCTCTTGGGTCCTTTGACCTGGGTGTTCGACCTGCTCAACCGCGCCCGGAAGCCCTTCACAAGGGGGTGAAAGGAAGCGCTCGTTCCTTGAAAACTCCATAGGTCCCAGCCAAAACCGCTGACGGGAGGTGTACGGCACGGCTGGTGGCAGACCAACGGACGGCGCGCAGAGCGTCCCCGCGGGGACGAGGGTGCAACTCCCTCCCCGTCCGCCATCCGCTCGGAGCTCCGAGCGGTAAGGGCCGAACTACCCGGCCCACCTTTCCCAACGGCGCGCGGCTCCGGTGCTGCAACACCGGAGCCGCTTTCGGGCCGTTCCACCTTGGAAGGAACCACGACCCATGAACCACATCGGCACTGTTCAGGCGGTTGTTACCGCCGCCCTGCCCGACCGTGAGCCGACAGCCGCGGAGCTGGACGCGATCGAGGACGAGATGCCGCTCATCGAGGCAGAGCGGGAGCTGCTGGATGCCCAGATCGCCACCCTGGATCGCGCACCGTCCGAGCTGGACGCGCGTCGGCTGCGGCGGGCCCGACGCCGGGTGCTGGCCGCACGGCTGGCGCTGGCGAACCGGGATGAGGCGACCTTCCCGGAGGTGGCCTGATGGCGCAGGAGTTCACGGCGCAGATGTCCACCAGTGCTCGCGGGTGGCGCCTGTACGTGGTGTTGCTGAACACCTTCGAGGTCTGGCCGGAGCACGACTTCGGCCGTGCCGCTCCTGTGCCGACGTTCACCGAACGCGCGGCGGCGCTCACCGCGCTGGGCTACGAGTCGGTGCCGGGCGCTGAGTGGGAGTGGTGCGAGACCCCCGACATCCCCGATGACCTCTCCTCGCCGGTGTGCCTGATCGCGTCGGTCCGGGTGCGTTCATGGATGGGGGTGGGCCGGTGAACGCCGTTCAGATCCGTTCAGCCGAGCGCGCTCTCTCGGTTGGCACATGGCTGATCGTCGCGGGCGCCATGCTCTATTCGGTCCTCACCGTGACCCCGCTCGCCGCTGAGCACACCCCCGACAAGTGGGACTGGACCGCACCGATCCTGCCGCTGGTGGTAGATGCCGCGGTGGTGATCGTGGTCCGCCTGGATGCGGTGCTGGCCCGGCTGGGCGGGCATGGCGGCCGGTGGCCCGTCGCACTGCGGTGGATGACCGGCTGCATGACCCTGGCCCTGAACATCGCCGACTCCGCGCTACAGAAAGACCTGGTGGGCGTGGCCGTGCATGCGGTCGCGCCGCTGCTGCTGATCGTGACCGCGGAAACCGGGCTGGCCTACCGGCGCGCCATCACCGCCGCCGTGACCGCGCTGGAAGCGGAGCAGCGCGCCGAGCGGGAAGCCCGCGAGAAGGCAGCGGACGAACGCCGCGAGACGGCCGAACGCCGGGCCCGTGAGGAGCGCGAGCACGCCGCGATGCTGGCGCGTGAACAGCGTGAACACGAAGCCCGCCTCGCCCGTGAGCAAGCCGAGCGGGAGGAGCGGGCCCGCCGCGAGGAACGTGAGCGAGCCGAAGCCCGCGAACGGGCCGAGCGCGAGGACCGTGAGCGCCGTGAACATGAGCGTGAACAGCGCGAGCGGGAGCGTGAACGCCTTGAACGCGAGGCCGCCCAACGCCGCGAGAACGAGCGCCGCGAGCGGGAAGCCGCCGCGCGTCGTGAACAGCGGGAGCGCGAGGAACGGGCCGAGCGTGAACGCGCCGCGCTGCTGGCCGCCGGGCCCGCGACGGAGAAGTTCCCCGAGGACCGGGCCCGCGCGACCGTTCAGGCCGCATTCGAAGCAGGGCTCGCGGTGCGGGCCGCTGCCGAGCTGTGCGGCTGGTCGGTCGGCTGGGTCTCCACCCGCTACCAGGAACTGCGCGACGTCGGACACCCCAGCGCACCTCCCGCAGGTCGTGCTCTGGAAGGAGCCCGGGCGTGAAGCCCGCTGACCTGCTGCTCCGCATGGCGTGGCGGGCCATCTACCACCGATTGGCACCCTGATGGGCACGCTGCCCGTCCACCGATGGCGCCTGGCACCGGACGGGCTGGCCACCCGCCGTCAACTGCGCGCGATGGACCTGCGCCCCGGCGGACAGGACGTCGCCGCAGAACTCCAGCGCCCCCGGCGCCGCCGCGGCCCGCTGGTCGCCTACCTGTACCGCATCGACCGCGCAAAGCCGGTCCGGCCGATGACCCCGGCGCGGTGGGCGGCGCTGGCCAAGGCGAACACGGCCCGCCGCACCTGCCCGCAGTGCCGCACGGACGCCGGATACGTCATCCCGCCCAAGCTCGGCATGTGCGTGCCCTGCGCCAACCCCACCGCTCTCGCTGCCTGATCACTTCACTCCTCAAGGAGAAACCACAGTGACCACCCAGACTCAGCAGACCACCGGCCCGGCCGCTCAGCAGCAGGGCACCCACCACTTCGTCCTGACCCTCCAGATGCCGCAGCCCGATCAGGGCTTCGTCACGGCGACGTTCGCTGGCACCTTCACGCCCCGTCCCGGCGACACCCGGGCCGACAGCTATGAGCTGATGCGCGAACAGATCACGCAGGCGCACCCGCACCTGGAGCGGGCCAATGTCCTGTTCTTCTCGCTGGAGCGCAACCAGCTCTGAGCAGCGAGCACGAACCGATTCACCCGGCGCGGCCCCATGCGGCCTGGCAGCTCGTGGGCCGCGCCGGTCCCCTTCCCGATCCTTCGAGTTGGAGGACTCCAGCATGACCGAGACCACTACGGAAGCGGTAGCGGCCCCACAGGCCGCTGTCGCGCCGCCGGTCGAGAAACCGCCCGAGCCGACACCGACCCCGGCCCCGAGCGCGTCTGGTGTGGAGCACACGCCGGGCGGGTGGCCGGTGGTGCCGCTGGCGCTGACCGGCACGAACACCACCATCGGCGCGATAGCGTCCGCCGGTCTGGCCGGTGGCCCGGTCGGCGCCGCGGCTGCTGCGGCCGGTGCCCTGCTCGTGGGCGGCATCGCCGCCGCCCGCACCAGCCGGAAGGACAAGGCCAACGCCCCCCGCTCCACCAGCCGCACGAACGCGCCGGTCAAGCCCGGCGCGCGCGGCCACCGCCCGGGAAGTGCCGGCAGAATTCCCTCACTGGGCCGCGGCTCTGGCCGTGGCGGGGCGGCATCCGGCACCCGCAGTGGCCCGGGGCGGTCGAAGTCGTCCCGCCACCAGGGGCGTTCGGCCGCTGCCTTCACTGGTGCCGGACCGGGCCGCAAGGCTTCCCCTTCCAGCGGTACCGGCCGGAAGCACAACGACGGTGCCACGGCCCGACCCGGGTTCGGTGCAGGCAGCCGCGGCAGTGCCGGACGCGTCGGCCAGGTGCGGGCGCTGCGTCAGGCTCGACGCGATCAGGCCCCGACGCGAGGTGCTGCCCGCCGGGAGACGACGCAGGCGCGGCGGGATGTGGCCGATGCCCGGCGCGCGGCCAAGGCCGCGGCCCGCACCAACACCGCTGGATCGCGGGGCGCGTTGGGCCGGGCTGCGGCGCGGGGTGCGGGCCTTGCCGGGCGGGCGCGGGACACGGCCGTCAACCGGGCCCGGGCCGCCCGGGACCGCCGCACCCGTGACCGGCTGGAGGGCGCCCGGAATGCGGTGCGCCATGCTCCGGCCCGTCGCCGGGCCCGGTCGGCACTGTGGCGGTCCGCGGCCCGCATGCACGGTCGTCGTCTGCTGGCCGCTGCCCTGGCCGCCCCGCTCGGTGTGCTGGGGATGCTGACCACGCCGCTCGGTCGCAAGCTCGGTTGGCGGTGGCTCCAGCACCCCGGACGGCGCCTGTACCGGCGGCTGATGGACCACGCGCACCAGGCGCGGGACGAGCGGGATGAGCAGATCCGCCAGCAGTTGGCCGCCGAGGAGGCCGAGGCCGACGCGGCAGCCGAGCAGGACCCGAACGAGATCGGGGACCGCGTCGAGCGGCCCACCCACCTGGTGCCCAACACCACCACCCCGTCTGACCTGGAGGTCATTGACGTGTCCGGTTTCAAGTTCGCTGAGGCCGCTGCCGAGATGGAGAACGCAGCCCGCTCCTACGACCCTGACGGGAACATGGAAGTCCTGGCCATGATTGAGGGACTTCCCCAGGCCATGCAGTCGATCGCCAACACCTTCCGCATCCTGGCCGAACGCTCGGATGAGGAATTCGCCTTCGAAAAGGACGTCGCCGCTGGCTTCGACGACATCCACCGCACCCTTCTGAACGCGGTCGATGCGTCCGAAACCCTCGTGCCCCTGTTCCGCAGCGTGCACGAGCAGGACATCGCCCGCCACGAGGACCCCCGCAACGGGTCCGAGGCCGAGAAGGGCTGGAACGTCTGAGATGACTACCACCACCGGCACCACGACCGGCAAGAAGCAGCAGGCCGAGCAGGGTGGGCCGGTGCTGGACTGGGCGGCCGGTCACGGACCCGTGACCGGCGCCCTGTCCGCCACCACCGGCGCCTTCGCCCTGGCCACCACCGGCGCCGCCACCGGCATGCCCCCGGGCTGGGCCCTGGCCGCCGGATGCGTGGGCGCCATCGGCCACACCGCCGCCGGACTGCGGTGGCGCAACGCGGGCCGGACCATCACCGCCCGCGCCGCCTCCTGGCTGCTGGGCTCCGGCTGGACCACCTGGGCCATCACCCACGGCCCCCTGACCTGGACCGCGCTCGGTTCGCTGGCCACGATCGGGATCGGGATCGGCACCGCCGCCCGCGCCACAGGCCTGTACGAGGAAGCCCGCGAGGACGAGGCCGCCGCCGCGGTGGAGCGGCAGGTCGCGGCCGAGTTGTCTGCCGAGCGGCGGGGCATCGCCGCGGAGTGGGCCGAGCGGATCGAGCGGATCGCCAGCATCCGGCTGCGGGTGCTGGCGGTGGAGATGTGGGCGACCGGGTGCGGCTTCACCATCGACGCCGAGTTGCCCGGCGGCACCACGTATGACCACATCGCCAAGCACTCCGCCCGCCTGGGCGCGGACGCCCATCTGCCGCACGGCTGCACCGTCGCTGCCGGGCCCGGCATCCATCAGGGCCGGGTGCTGATCGATGTCGCCACGGCCAGCGTGCTGGAGCAGGAGATCAGTTACCCGTCCGACTACGGGCCGCTGTCGGTGCACACCGGCATCCCCTGGGGCGTGCGCACTACTGCCGAGCAGGTCCTGACCTACCTGCGTGAGCAGTGCGCACTCGTGGTCGGGCCGACCGGATCGGGCAAGACCAACATGCTCCACACCATCCTGGCCGGGTTCGCCCGCGCCACCGACGTGATCACCTGGGTGATCGACCTGAACGCCGGATCGGCCGGACTGCCCTGGGTCCGCCCCGCTCTCCAGCCTGACGGCACTCCCGTCAAGGATGTGCGGCCGGGGGTCGACTGGCTGGCGGGCAGCCACGAGGAAGCGGTGCGGATGCTGGATGCCGCGATCCGGATTGGGCGGCACCGCAAGACGGTCTACCAGGACCTCATGGCGCAGGCGAATACCGACCTGCTGCCCATCAGCGCCCAGATTCCTCAGATCATGCTGGTCATCGATGAAGGCGCCGAGATCCTGGTCAGCAACGACCGGAACACGCGCAAGCTCGCGGAAAAGATCCTCGAAGTCATCCGCCTGTTCCGCGCCATGGGCATCCGCACCGTACTCACCGCCCTCGGTGCCACCGGCTCTGTGCTGGGGAACCTGATGATCCGCCGTGAGGCCAAGGTGCGCGTCGCCCTGACCGGCGGCGAGACCGAAGGCATGGACCTGTCCAAGCAGTTCCCCGGCAGCCGCGGCCTGCGCACCGATCAGGCCCCGTACAAGGGGTCGGGGTTCATGGGCACCCCCGAGTCTCCGGTGGCGTTGTTCAAGTCGTGGCGGATCCTGCCCAACCAGATCCGCGACATCGTGGCAGCCACCAGCGACCGCCACCCCACCCTCGACGCGAAGTCCGCGCAGGCGGCGGGCGCGGTCTACGCCGACCGGTGGGATCGCGAGCGCACTGCATGGATGCGGGAGCACGCCCCCGCCGAACCCACCCCGGACGCGACCAGTGATCCTGCCGTCCGTTCTGGGGCGGGTGCTGGGCTGAACTTGTCGGCGCTGCGCGACGGTGGCCGCGACGCAGGGCCCGGGGACGATCCGGACGCGGATCGGCTCGCGCAGCAGTTCATGCGCGAGATCGACGAACGGTTCGGCACCACCCCCGACCCCGACGCCGAGCAGGACGCGAAGCAGCAGCGGCCTGAGCGCGCGCAGGGCGGGCTGAACCTGTCCGCGCTCCGCGACAGCGACGACGCCGACGAGACTGCCGCCGCGGGCCCGGAATGGCTGGCCGAGGCGATCAAGGCAATCCAGTCCGCGGGGGCGGCGGGCATGAAGCCCTCCGCTGTTGCCGATCTCGTCGGCCGCAGTCGGCAGGCGGTCCGGGACGCGCTCAAAGCCGCCGCCGAGCGCGGCGAGTTGGTCTACCGGGACAACGGACCGCACTCGGTCTACGTCCACCCCGACCACGCCTGAGCGGCCACACACCGCTACTGGCTACTGGCTACCGCAAAGGTTGCCAGTAGCCAGTAGAACGGCCCCTACAGCCCCTCGCAGGGCTCTACCGGGCCTTTTGCCGGTAGCCAGTAGGCAGTAGCCACTAACCACTACAACTACACACCGTTATCAGCAGGCGCCCGCCGGAACCCTTCCGGCGGGCGCCTGCCCTGTCCCGGACCGCTGGAAGGGAGCACCACATGCACCACCACGAACCCCCCGGGAACCTCGCCCCGCACATACCCGCCGACGCCTACCAGCGCGCGCAGGCCACCGGACAGCCGGTCGTCATCGTTGTCAACAACGAGCCGACAGGCTTCCCCTGGCGACGCGTCCTGATCCCCTTCGCGATCGCCGGGGCGGTCGTCGCCGGGGGTTGGGGACTGGCCGCCGCCCTGTGCTGGCTGATGGACGTCGCCGCCCACACCGCAACGGCCATCGCTGGGGCTGTCGCCGGACCCGTCGGGGTCGGCGGCATCACTCTCAAGCTCTTCGGCTCCAAGAACAAGTAGACGGGGGCTGTTCGATGCGGTTCTACCTCACGACCCACAAACGTCACTGGGTGCGCTTAACCGACAAGCCGCTGTTCCTGAAGTCCGAGCACTTCGTCAAGGCGGTCAGGCTGGACCCGGCCCAGGGCCCGTACGCGGTGGACTCCGGCGGTTTCTCGGAGCTCCAGCGTCACGGCTGCTGGACCCGCAGCGAGCGTCAGTACGTCGATGATCTGCGCCGTATCTGGGAGTGCGTCGGCCCGTTCGACTGGGCCGCTCCGCAGGACTGGATGTGTGAGCCGATCATGATCCACGGCGGCACGGTCGGCGGACAGCACTTCGTCGGCACCCACCTGAGCATCGCAGAGCACCAGCGACGCACCGTGGCCAACTACCTGGAACTGCGGGAACTGGCGCCGGACCTGCCGATCGTGCCGGTGCTCCAAGGCTGGGAGCTCCCAGCCTACGAACGCTGTGTGGCCCTGTACGAGCGGGCCGGAGTCGACCTAGCGAAGGAACCCACCGTCGGTCTTGGCTCCGTCTGCCGACGTCAGGCCACACGCGAAGCAGTCGCCATCGTCACCACCCTCGCCGGATACGGCATACGGCTGCACGGTTTCGGTTTCAAGACCATCGGCCTGGAACGCGTCGGCCACCTCATGGCCTCCGCCGACTCTGCCGCATGGAGCTACCACGCCCGCCGCCGCCCGCCCATGCTCGGCCACACGCACAGGAACTGCGCCAACTGCCTGCCCTACGCGCTCCGGTGGCGCACTCGCGTCCTGGACCGCATGCCCCAGTGGCAGCAGCCCGCACTCGACGCTGCTGCCTGACTTCGCCCGGGGCGGCCCCCACTCACGCCAATGACACGGGACCGCCCCGGCCCAACCAGCCACATCAGACCTGTTGGAGGTATCCAGCATGACCCATGAAGCACGTTCCGCGCTGCTCCGCGCAGCCCTGGACTCCGCCGAACGCGGCTGGCACGTCCACCCCCTACGGCCCGGCGGCAAAGCCCCGGCGCTCCATGGCGAGGAGTCCTGCCCCCGTACCGGCGAGTGCGCGGCCGGGCACCGCAAGTGGGAGCAGCGCGCCACCCTCGACACCGACCGCATCCATGCTGCGTGGGGCGCGCGTCCGTTCAACGTCGGCATTGCGACGGGTCCGTCGGGGCTGATCGTGGTGGACCTGGACATGCCCAAGCCGGAAGACGGTGCGGACACGCCTTCCGGCGTGACGTCCTTCAAGGCGCTCTGCGAGCGCGCCGGGCAGGCCGCCCCCACCACTCACACGGTGCGGACTCCCAGCGGCGGTCGGCACCTGTACTTCACCGCCCCGCCCGGCGTCCGGTTGCCCAGCAGCAAGGGCACGCTGGCGAAGAAGATCGATACCCGCGCGTGGGGTGGGAACGTCGTCGCCGCGGGCAGCACCACCCGCGACGGCACGTACGAGACCGTGGAGGCTACCGCGCCCGTCCCGCTGCCTGCCTGGCTGTTGGACGCGCTCAAGCCCGCGCCCCGCCCCGCCGGACCGCTGCGGCTGGCCGCGCCCCGAAACTCCACCCGCCTTGCTCAGGTGGCGCTGGAGCGCGAGACCGCCGCCGTCGCCGCGGCCACCGAGGGCGGGCGCGAGCAGCAGTTGTTCCTCAGCGCCCGCGCCATAGGGCGGTTCGTCGCGTGGGGCGACATCCCCCGCCACGAGGTAGAAGCGGCTTTTCAGGCGGCCGGGGAGTCGGTGGGACTCAAGCCGTCCGAGTGCCGCTCGACCCTGCGCAGCGTCCTGAACTGGTGCCTCCGCACCGCCCGGCCCCGGGAGACGGCATGACCCCCACCCCGCCCCGCGGGGAGCTGAAAAGCCCCTCCATGGGCCTCGACCGGCCGCACGCCGCCGAATTGGCCCCAGCGCCGGACGGCCGTAGCGCGCCGAAAGTCGTCGGCCGTGAGGCCGTCCCTTCTGCTCTTCTGCTCTTCGCTCTGACGGACAGCAGGGCGACGGCCGGTACCCCGCCGCGTGGCTCCACATCACCGCCCCGCCGAACTGGCAAGCCGTGCCCACCGCCACCTCGTGGTGCGCATGCGGCCGGGACTGCAGCGCGGTCGGCAAGCGCCGGGTGCTCGACCTGATCGCCGACCACGAAACCCACAAGACCACCTGCCCACTCCGCACTCCCCAGGAAGGGAGGACCGCCGCATGACCCCCACCACGCCCGCGCCGTCCATCGACGGCGCCGCCCTGCTCAACGAGGTGGAAGCCTTCCACCGCCGCTTCAACGTCTTCCCCACCGAAGCCGCCTACGTCGCCGTAGCCCTGTGGGACGCACACGCGCACCTGATGGATGCCCTGGACGGAACCGCCCGCATCGCCTTCCTCAGCCCCGAACCGGGTTCCGGAAAGTCGCGTGCGCTGGAGATCATCGAGACGCTCACGCCGCGCGCTGCGACGACCGTCAATGCCTCCGCGAACGCCCTGTTCCGGCTTGTCTCCGCAGACGAGGGCACACCCACGCTCCTTTTTGACGAGATCGACACCGTATTCGGTCCCAAGGCGGGCGGGAACGAGGAAGTCCGCGGGTTCCTCAACTCCGGTTACCGGCGCGGCGCCAAGTCCCTGCGCTGCATTGGGGACGGATCCGACCAGAAAGCAGGCTTCTTCCCCTCGTTCTGCGCGGTGGCCATGGCTGGTCTCGGCTCGCTGCCCGACACGATCCTGACCCGCTCCGTCATCATCCGCATGCGCAAGAAGGCACCCAACGAGAAGGCCGAGCCCTACAGGCGGCGCATCCACGAGAAGCAGGGAAACGCTCTGCGCGACCGGCTCGCTGAGTGGGCCGCCACCGTGCGCGACCAGATCGAGCACGCCTGGCCGGAGATGCCCGAAGGCGTCACCGACCGGCCTGCGGATGTGTGGGAACCCCTGCTCGCCGTCGCCGACGCGGCCGGGGGCGACTGGCCCGAGCGGGCCCGCGCAGCGTGCCTGGAACTGGTCCACTCCGCCCAGGACGACGACGAAGCATCCCTCGGTACCCGGCTGCTCACAGACCTCCGCGATCACGTGTTCTGCGGTGCCGACCGCATGCCCACCGCCGTGATCCTCGAATGCCTCCTGAACCTGGACGACGCGCCATGGGGCGACCTGGACGACAAGCCCATCACCTCCCGCACCCTGGCCAAGCTGCTGAAGCAGTACGTCACCCTCGCGAACAAGCCGATCAAACCCCGCGGCATCCGCACTGCCTCCGGCACCCCCAAGGGCTACTACGCGGAAGACCTGGCGGACGCCTGGAGCCGGTACTGCCCCCCGGACCCGGGAAAGTCCGCAACATCCGCAACCGCCGCCACACCCCAGGTCAGTGGGGGTGAGTCCGTGGCGGATGGCTCCGCCAGCATCCGCCACACGCCCGCGGAAGCCGACACGCTCCCACTCCGCATCGCTGGCTGACCAGCGCAGAACCGATAGGTGCCGCCGCACCGCCTGCGGCGGCACCTATCCGCAACGCAACCGCCATCCGACACAAAGCCAAGCCGCTGACCAGCAATGTTGCGGCGTGGCGGATGTTGCGGATCCCACAGAAGGGGGTCAGGACCCCTTTGATCCGTCAAGGAGCCACAGCAATGGCTGCTGCCCAGACGTGCGATCTCCCCGACACCTCCACCGAGCCTGACGCGGACGAAGTCGACTTCGACCCCACGCTCCTCGCGCTCACGGTGGAGGAAGCCGCCCGCCGATTGAGCGTCGGCCGGACCACCATGTACGCCCTCATCCGCGCTGGGGCCGTTCGAACCGTCCCTATCGGCCGCCTCCGTCGCGTTCCGGTGCAGGCGCTCAGTGACTACCTGGCCGACCGCATGCAGTCGAACTCTCAGTCCGCAGTCGCGTAAGGAACCTCATGACCAAGCGTCCCAAGCGCCCAGATGGCGCCTCATCGATCTACTTCGGAAAGGACGGCTACTGGCACGGTCGCGTCACGGTCGGAGTTCGTGATGACGGCAAGCCCGACCGGCGGCACGTCATGAGCAAGGTCAGCGAAGCGGAAGTCATCAAGAAGGTCCGCGAGCTGGAGAAGCAGCGCGACGCGGGGAAGGTCCGCAAGCCCGGACGGCCGTGGACCGTGAAGGCGTGGCTGCTGCACTGGGTGGAGGAGATCGCCAAGCCGTCGGTCCGCGAGAACACCTACGCGGGGTACGAAGTGGCCGTCCGGGTGCACCTGATTCCCGGACTCGGCGCTCATCGCCTGGACAAGCTGGAGCCGGAGCATCTGGAGCGCTTCTACACGAAGATGCAGGCCAACGGGAGCAAGGCAGCCACCGCCCATCAGGCTCACCGCACGCTCCGTACGGCACTCAACCACGCGATGCGACGCGGGCACGTCACCCGGAACGTCGCCACTCTCGCGGTGCCGCCGCGGGTCGAGGAAGAGGAGATCGAGCCCTACGACATCAAGGAAGTCCAGCGGCTGCTGACCGAGGCCGCCAAGCTCCGCAACAGCGCTCGGTGGTCCATCGCCCTCGCTCTCGGACTCCGGCAGGGGGAAGCCCTCGGGCTGCGCTGGTCTGATGTCGACCTCCGAAACGGGACCCTGCGCGTCAGGAAGAACCGGCTGCGGCCGAAGTACCTCCACGGATGCGGGGGCGACTGCGGTCGAACGCCCGGCTACTGCAAGCAGCGCATCCGGAAGAACGAGGACACCGCCAACACGAAGTCGCGCGCTGGACGCCGAGTCATCGGTCTTCCCGACGAACTGATCAGGCTCTTGGAACTTCACAGGAAGGAGCAGGAACGCGACCGCCTGCGTGCGGCCCAGGAGTGGCGGGAGACCGGCTACGTCTTCACCTCGCCGGTCGGCGAACCGCTGGTGCCCAGTACGGACTACGACGTGTGGAAGCGACTGCTCGCCGATGCCGATGTCCGGGACGGACGTCTACACGACGCTCGCCACACCGCTGCCACGGTGCTGCTCATCCTGGGCGTCCCGGAGCGAGTCGTGATGCAGATCATGGGGTGGTCGTCCACCGCCATGGCGGCGCGGTACCAGCACGTGACGGACGGCATCCTCGGCGACGTGGCCGAGCGCGTTGGGGGACTCATCTGGGAGGTGGCCAAGGACGCCGACGAGGGCGGCCCGAAGGGGCCCGGCAAGCCTCGTTGAGACTGCAGATGAGACTACGAACGATGAAGGGTCCGAACCATGATCGGTCCGGACCCTTCATCTGCCCTGCTGGGCGGTTGCGGAGGATACGAGATTCGAACTCGTGAGGGGTTGCCCCCAACACGCTTTCCAAGCGTGCGCCCTAGGCCTCTAGGCGAATCCTCCGCCGAGAACAATACAAGACCGGATGCCGTGCTCGCGAACTCGTTCCCACCCCGGTCCATCCGCTAGGGTGGGGGCCAGCCCCTCACGTGGCGCTATCTCACCGAACTCCCCCAGGGCCGGAAGGCAGCAAGGGTAAGTGGGCTCTGGCGGGTGCGTGGGGGGCCCTTGCGTTGGCGGGGCGGGGGAGCGGGCGGCTTCGGTTGTCGGTGGGCCCCGATATCGTCGTAAGCGTGTCGTCCCTCGCGCTGTACCGCCGCTACCGCCCCGAGACCTTCGCGGAGGTCATCGGGCAGGAGCATGTCACCGGCCCGTTGCAGCAGGCGCTGCGCAACAACAGGGTCAATCACGCGTATCTGTTCAGCGGTCCGCGGGGCTGCGGCAAGACGACCAGCGCGCGCATCCTGGCCCGCTGTCTGAACTGTGAGAAGGGCCCCACCCCGGAGCCGTGCGGGGAGTGCCAGTCGTGCCAGGACCTCGCGCGGAACGGCCCGGGGTCGATCGACGTCATCGAGATCGACGCCGCGTCCCACGGTGGTGTGGACGATGCGCGGGAGCTGCGCGAGAAGGCGTTCTTCGGACCCGCGTCCAGTCGTTACAAGATCTACATCATCGACGAGGCCCACATGGTCACTTCGGCGGGGTTCAACGCCCTGCTGAAGGTGGTCGAGGAGCCTCCGGAGCATCTGAAGTTCATCTTCGCGACCACGGAGCCCGAGAAGGTCATCGGCACCATCCGGTCGCGTACCCACCACTACCCCTTCCGGCTCGTGCCGCCCGGGACGCTCCGCGAGTACCTCGGGGAGGTCTGCGGCCGGGAGGCCATCCCGGTCGAGGACGGTGTGCTGCCGCTGGTGGTGCGGGCCGGGGCGGGGTCCGTGCGGGACTCGATGTCGGTGATGGACCAGCTCCTCGCGGGAGCGGCCGACGACGGCGTGACCTACGCCATGGCCACCTCACTGCTCGGTTATACGGACGGCTCGCTGCTGGACGCGATCGTCGACGCCTTCGCTGCGACGGACGGGGCGGCCGCCTTCGAGGTCGTCAACCGTGTGATCGAGGGGGGCAACGACCCGCGGCGCTTTGTCGCCGACCTGCTGGAGCGGCTGCGCGATCTGGTGATCCTCGCGGCCGTGCCGGACGCGGCGGAGAAGGGGCTCATCGACGCCCCGGTCGATGTGGTCGAGCGGATGCAGGCGCAGGCATCGGTCTTCGGCGGTGCCGAGCTGAGCCGCGCGGCCGATCTGGTCAATGAGGGGCTCACGGAGATGCGCGGCGCCACCTCGCCGCGGCTCCAGCTGGAGTTGATCTGTGCTCGGGTGCTGCTGCCCGCCGCCTTTGACGACGAGCGGTCGGTCCAGTCGCGACTGGAGCGGCTGGAGCGGGGTGCCCTGGCGGGCGGCCTCGGCGGTGGTGCTGCCGGTGGTGCTACGGGCGCCGCGTCGCCCGCGATGGGGTACGTACCGGGGCCCGACGCCCATGCTCCGGCGGGCCCGTCCGGACCGGCTGGACCGGCCGGTCCAGCCGCCGCTCGTGCGGCCATGGGCGGTCGGGGTCCGGCTTCGGATGCCCCGGGCGGGCCTGCCCAGGGCGTGCCCGCTTCCGCCGGTCCGGCTTCTGGGTCGGGGTCTGGTTCGGGACCGGTGGAGCCTTCCGGGCCCGCCGGGGGCGGGTCGCGCCCCGGCGCATGGCCCTCCGGCGCCCAGCAGCCCCCCGCGGCCGCCACCCCCGCGGCCCCCGAAGGCGGCGGCGGAGCGGCCCGGCCCGGGGCCTGGCCCACCGCCTCGGCGCCCGGTTCCGGGGGAGGCCGTCCCGACGCGGATGCCTCGGGCGCGGGCCGTCAGCCCGGCGCCTGGCCCACCGCCGCCGCGGCCGGTGGCGCCCCGCCCGCACAGCCCACCACCCCTGCCCCGGCGGCCCCAGCCCAGCAGCCCCAGGGCGCCGCCCCCGCGCAGAACGCGCCGAACGCGCCGACCATGGCGCAGGGCGCCGTGCAGGTGCGCCAGATGTGGCCGGACATCCTGGAGGCGGTCAAGAACCGCCGCCGCTTCACCTGGATCCTGCTGAGTCAGAACGCGACGGTGTCCGGGTTCGACGGCACCACCCTCCAGATCGGCTTCTCCAACGCCGGTGCGCGTGACAGTTTCGTCAGCGGCGGCAGCGAGGACGTGCTGCGGCAGGCCCTCAGCGACTCCATCGGCGTGCAGTGGCGGATCGAGGCCATCGTCGATCCTTCCGGCGGCGGTGCTGGTGGTCCCGGGGGAGCGAGCGGCCCAGGGGGGTCCGGCGGCTTCGGCGGCGGTGGCTCAGGTGGCTCCGGTGGCCCCGGCGGGGGCTACGGCGGCGGCTTCACCAGCGGTGGTGGCGGCGGTGGCGGCTTCGGCGGCGGCCAGCCCGCGGCGCCGCAGCAGTCCGCCCCCCGGCCGGCCCCCGCCCCAGCCCCCGCGCCCGCAGCGCCCGGGCCCGCCCCGCGGCCCGCTGCCGGGGGCCCGCCCGCCGAGACATCGGCGTACCGGGAGCCCGAGCCGCCGCCCATCTCACCCGAGGACGACATGCCGGCCGAGGACGATCCGGATCTCGACGACACCGCCCTGAGCGGCCATGACCTCATCGTGCGCGAGCTGGGCGCCACGGTCGTCGAAGAGATCGTGAACGAGTAGAGCGGGCAGAGCGAGCAGAGCGGGCAGAGCGAGCAGAGGGAGTACAGCGAGGAGGAGGTCTGACGGGGCGCCCCGCCCACTGTCGCGCGCCCCCTGTCACCACCCCGCCGCGGGCCCACCGCGCCCCTCCCCCGACCCCCGCCGCCCCGTACTGGACGTACTCCCCGTCTCCTCCGTACGGCGTAGAGCGAGGTGCCCTCCGAGCACGTAGGCTCGGGCTATCGAAGGAACGACAGAACGACCGTCGACAGCCAGGAGCGAACCCGTGATCCCCGGTGGTGGCCAGCCCGACATGCAGCAGCTGCTGCAGCAGGCTCAGAAGATGCAGCAGGACCTTGCCGCGGCCCAGGAAGAGCTGGCCCGGACCTCCGTCGAGGGTTCCTCGGGCGGTGGCCTGGTGAAGGCGACGGTGACCGGGGCCGGTGAGCTCCAGGGCCTGGTCATTGATCCCAAGGCCGTGGATCCTGAGGACACGGAGACCCTCGCGGATCTCGTCGTCGCGGCCGTCCGTGACGCGAACCACGCCGCGCAGGAGCTCCAGCAGCAGAAGCTCGGCCCGCTCGCCCAGGGGCTGGGCGGAATGCCGGGTCTCCCCTTCTGAGCTGGGTCGCTGAGGCTCCGGGGGGCTTCTTCGGGGGTGGTCTCGGGGTGCCTTCGGAGCCTCACGGCTCCGGTCGGGCAGTGCAACCGAATATTCATGTGAAGTACAGCCACCGCGCGTCGGCGCGAGATTGGATGAAGGCGTGTACGAGGGCGTGGTCCAGGACCTCATCGACGAGTTGGGCAGGCTGCCCGGCGTCGGGCCCAAGAGCGCTCAGCGGATCGCCTTCCACATCCTTCAGTCCGAGCCGACCGACGTCCGCCGCCTCGCTCATGCGCTGACCGAGGTCAAGGACAAGGTGCGGTTCTGCGCGGTGTGCGGGAACGTCGCCGAGGCCGAGCAGTGCCGGGTCTGTCAGGACCCGCGCCGCGACCCGGCGGTCATCTGCGTGGTCGAGGAGCCGAAGGACGTGGTGGCGATTGAGCGGACCCGCGAGTTCCGCGGTCGTTACCACGTGCTGGGCGGAGCGATCAGCCCGATCGAGGGCGTGGGCCCGGACGATCTGCGGATCAGGGAGCTGCTGGCCCGGCTCGCGGACGGGACGGTCACCGAACTCATCCTGGCCACCGACCCGAACCTGGAGGGCGAGGCCACCGCCACGTATCTCGCGCGCATGGTCAAACCCATGGGTTTGAAGGTCACACGCCTGGCCAGTGGTCTCCCAGTCGGGGGGGACCTGGAGTATGCCGACGAGGTCACGCTGGGTCGTGCCTTCGAAGGGAGAAGACTTCTCGATGTCTGACGCAACGCTGCACGAAGCCCATCCGGATCCGGACGACTTCGCGGTCCAGATCGCCGACCAGATCGAGAGTTTCATCGTCGCGGTCACCGAAGTCGCCAGGGGCGACGAACCGGACAGCGCTGTGCCGTTCCTGCTGCTCGAGCTGTCCCAGCTGCTGCTGGCGGGCGGACGGCTCGGGGCGCACGAGGACTTCGTCCCGGACGAGCGGTACGAGCCCGACGCCGGGCCGGAGCCGGATGTCGACGAGCTGCGGGAGCGGTTCGCCCTGCTGCTGGAGCCGGTCGACGTCTACGCGGAGGTCTTCGACCCGTACGTTCCGCGCGCCGAGCCGGTCGCCAGCCGGATCTCCGACGATCTGGCCGGGATCATCACCGATCTGCGGCACGGTATGGCCCACTACCGCGAGGGGCGGATCAGCGAGGCGCTGTGGTGGTGGCAGTTCTCGTACCTGTCCAACTGGGGCACGATGGCCTCCGCCGCGCTGCGCGCCCTCCAGTCGCTCGTCGCGCACGTCCGGCTCGACAGCCCGCTCGGCGAGCTGGACGGCCTGGACACGGACAGCGGCGCCGCCGGTGGTGACGAGGAGCTCGCCGAGGAGGCCGGCCGGGTCATGGCGGCCGAGATCGCGACGCCGCTCGGTATCCGCTCCGTCCAGCGCTGAGGCAGCCGGGAAACAGGCCGTGACCCAGGCCGGTGGACCGTCCACCGGCCGTTCCATCGGCCGTCCCACCAGCCGTCCCGCCCTGTGAGCTGAATTACGTTCCTGTATGCATCGCCCGGAAGCGGGCAGGGTTCGTCGCTGAGCGAGTGGTGTGGGATGCGGGGAGAGACGCCGGTACCTGGACGTGGTACCGCCTGATCCTCCTGAGTCCCCCTGGTCCAGGTGATTACCGAGTGAGGCGTGTGTCTCGCTATGTGACATTGGAACGGCAAATTCCGGCCGCTCGTTAGACTGAGCCGACCGCATTATTGAGAGCTGCGAGGAGCGCACGTGGGCCTTGTCGTGCAGAAGTACGGAGGCTCCTCCGTTGCCGATGCCGAGGGCATCAAGCGGGTCGCCAAGCGAATCGTGGAAGCCAAGAAGAACGGCCACCAGGTCGTTGTCGTGGTTTCCGCCATGGGCGACACGACGGACGAGCTGATCGATCTCGCCGAGCAGGTATCCCCGATCCCCACCGGCCGCGAGTTCGACATGCTGCTGACCGCGGGAGAGCGGATCTCCATGGCCCTGCTGGCGATGGCGATCAAAAACCTGGGTCATGAAGCGCTGTCGTTCACCGGCAGCCAGGCGGGAGTCATCACCGACGCGGTCCACAACAAAGCACGGATCATCGATGTCACGCCCGGCCGTATCCGCGATGCGCTCGAACTGGGCGCGGTCGCGATCGTCGCGGGCTTCCAGGGCGTGTCCCAGGAGAGCAAGGACATCACCACCCTCGGCCGGGGCGGCTCGGACACCACCGCGGTGGCACTGGCCGCGGCCCTGGAGGCCGAGGTGTGCGAGATCTACACCGACGTGGACGGCGTGTTCACCGCCGATCCGCGTGTGGTGAAGAAGGCTCGCAAGATCAACGAGATTCCGTACGAGGACATGCTGGAGCTCGCCGCGAGCGGCTCCAAGGTGTTGCATCTGCGCTGCGTCGAGTACGCGCGCCGCTATGACATCCCCATCCACGTACGGTCGTCTTTCTCCGGTCATGTCGGCACCTGGGTGCGCAATCGGCCGGAAGCGGGAGAAGGAGAAGAAGGCATGGAGCAGGCGATCATCTCCGGGGTCGCGCACGACACGTCCGAGGCCAAGGTCACGGTCGTCGGGGTGCCGGACAAGCCGGGTGAGGCCGCGGCCATCTTCCGCACCATCTCCGACGCCGAGATCAACATCGACATGGTGGTGCAGAACGTCTCCGCCGCGTCGACCGGTCTGACCGACATCTCCTTCACGCTGCCCAAGACGGACGGCCACCGGGCGATGGAGGCGCTGACCAAGGCGAAGCCGGTGATCGGCTTCGACTCGCTGCGCTACGACGACCAGGTCGCCAAGATCTCGCTGGTCGGTGCTGGTATGCGCACCAACCCGGGCGTCACGGCGACCTTCTTCGAGGCGCTGTCCAACGCCGGGGTCAACATCGAGCTGATCTCGACGTCCGAGATCCGCATTTCGGTCGTCACCCGCGCCGACGACGTGAAGGACGCGGTCGTCGCCGTGCACAGCGCGTTCGGCCTGGACAGTGACAGCGTCGAGGCCGTCGTGTACGGAGGGACCGGCCGATGACACGCGCTGGCGGTGCCGCCGGTGCCCGGAAGCCGACGCTCGCTGTCGTCGGCGCGACCGGCGCCGTCGGCACCGTCATGCTCTCGATCCTCTCCGAGCGCGCCGATGTCTGGGGCGAGATCCGCCTGATCGCCTCGCCGCGCTCGGCCGGCCGGAAGCTGACCGTCCGGGGAGAGCAGGTCGAGGTCGTCGCACTGGGCGAGGAGGCGTTCGAGGGCGTCGACGTCGCGATGTTCGACGTGCCGGACGAGGTCTCGGCGCAGTGGGCGCCGATCGCGGCCACCAAGGGTGCGGTCGCCGTCGACAACTCCGGGGCCTTCCGGATGGATCCGGACGTACCTCTGGTCGTTCCGGAGGTGAACGCGCACGCGGCCCGGGTCCGCCCGCGCGGCATCATCTCCAACCCCAACTGCACCACCCTGTCGATGATCGTCGCGCTGGGCGCGCTGCACGCCGAGTTCGGGCTGAGCGAGCTGATCGTCTCCTCGTACCAGGCGGTTTCCGGTGCGGGCAAGGAAGGCGTCGACACCCTGCGCGAGCAGCTGGCGCTGGTCGCCGGCACGGACCTGGGGACGCACCCCGGGGACGTACGGCGGGCGGTCGGCGAGACCGGCCCGTTCCCCGCGCCGATGGCGCTCAACGTGGTGCCGTTCGCGGGCTCGCTCAAGGAGGACGGCTGGTCCTCCGAGGAGCTGAAGGTGCGCAACGAGTCCCGCAAGATCCTGGGCCTGCCGGAGCTGCGGGTCACCGCGACCTGTGTGCGCGTTCCCGTCATCACCACGCATTCGCTCACCGTGCACGCGCGGTTCGAGAACGAGGTGACGGTGGCGGCGGCGCACGAGATCCTGGCGGCCGCGCCGGGTGTGGTGCTGTGCGACAACCCGGCGGAGGGCGAATTCCCCACCCCGGCCGATGTGGTGGGCACCGACCCGACCTGGGTGGGCCGGGTGCGGCGTTCGCTGGACGACCCGAAGGCGCTGGAGCTGTTCGTCTGCGGCGACAACCTGCGGAAGGGCGCCGCGCTCAACACCGCGCAGATCGCCGAGGTCGTGGCGGCGGAGCTGACCGGGGCCTGAGCCTGATGTCCCGTTGTCCCGTGGTGCGGTACCGCCCGTGGTGCCGCCGCGCACGGTCGCGGTGCGGCGGCGAAAAGTGACGTTCCCGCAGCGCACCATCGGAAAGATGTGAATATCCTGTGCGCATGTGATGGTCCGGGCTCCGATGACCTGGGTCTATGACATGGCAGGCGAATTCGCTCCCCGCACGCTGCAACCCCCGGTGCGCGGGGAGCGTCTTTCCAGCCGCCCTTCGGCGGGGCGCTGTGGAAACTGGGGCATAGGGGAAGAGTGAGTGCGCATGGGGGCATTCGATGCATCGTCAAAAGCGGTGCCTCGCGCGTACAACCCTGACGGGGGGCAGCGTGTCCAACAGGCGTGGCAGAGGCATTCGGCATCGCAACGGTTCCTGGGCGCAGCGGCGCGGCGGTACAATCCCCGCGGCGGCGCACTCCAGGCGGTATGCCGGTGATCGCGCCATGGCCGACTGCCCGCCCCGCGCACATCACGACAGGGCGCGAGGACACTGACGACGCGATGGCAGCGGGCACCACAGTCGATCACCTCACCGAGACCTACCGCGCCCATTACCGGTCGCTGCTCGGTCTCGCCGCACTCCTGCTCGACGACACCGCGTCCTGCGAGGACGTCGTGCAGGAGGCGTTCATCCGTGTGCACTCGGCGCGCAAGAGAGTCCGGGATCCCGAGAAGACCCTCGCCTACCTGCGGCAGACGGTCGTCAATCTCTCTCGCTCCGCGCTGCGCCGCCGCATCCTCGGGCTGAAGCTGCTCTCGAAGCCGATGCCCGATATGGCCAGTGCCGAGGAAGGGGCGTACGAACAGCTTGAGCGCGACCAACTGATCAAGGCGATGAGAGGACTCCAGCGCCGCCAGCGCGAGGTCCTCGTGCTGCGCTACTTCGCGGATATGACCGAGGCCCAGGTCGCCGAGGCGCTGGGCATATCGCTCGGCTCGGTCAAGGCGTACGGTTCGCGTGGCATCGCGGCGCTTCGCGTCGCCATGGAGGCTCCGGCATGAACGACAGCACACAGACGCCGGGCCCGGGGAACCCCGACCGGCGGGACGGCCACGGGCCCGAACCCGAACCCGAACCCGAGGGCGTGACGGCGGGCGAGACCGTGCCGCGCGACGACGCGTCGGACGCGGTCGGTCCCGATGGCGCCGAGGGGACTCAGCGGGGCGAGGGCAGCCGCGACCGTGACGGTCTCGCGCCCGAGGACGAGGACACCGAGGGTGCGCGGTCCGGCGGTACGGACTCCGGTGTCGATAGCGGTGACGTGGACGTGGACGAGGAGGCGCTGCGGCTGCTGATGCACCGCGCGGTCGGCGACCTCGCACCGTCGCCCGACTCCCTGGAGCATCTGCGGCGTGCCGTGCCCGTCCGCCGCACCCGGCGCCGCCAGGCCCTCGTGGGGGCGGTGGCGGCCGTGGTGCTCGGCGGTGCCGCGCTTCCGGCGCTGGTCCATGTCGCGACCACCGGCGGTGGTGCGGACGACCGTCCGGCCAACGCCTCCAGCAGCCACCGCACCCCGGGAACCGCCGGGGGCCAGCGCGGCGGCGGCAGCGGCGGCCAGTACACCGACCGGCCTTCCGACAGCGTCTCGCCGGACAAGCACGACCGGCGGAACGGCGAGAAGCCGGACCAGCCGACCAAGGACCCCAAGGGCGACTCGGGCGGTACCGCGCCCGACCCCTCGAGCACGCTGAACGCCACCTCGCCCATCTGCAGCCGCACTCAGCTCGGCAGCGCTACGGGGACGGCCGGGAGCGCGGACGTCGAGGGCCGGGTCTACGGCTCGTTCCGCGTCTCGAATGTCTCGGACCGGGCGTGCTCGGTGGAGGGCGGCGGTGACGTCAGCGCGAGCGCTCAGGGCGCCGCGGACTCCTCGCGCATCTTCGTGGTCGACCACACGGCGGGCGACGCGGCCTCCGAACTGCCCGACCCCGCCACCCAGCCGGGCACGCTGATCCTTCAGCCGGGCCAGACGTACGAGGTGCGGTTCGCGTGGGTTCCGGCTTCGGGCGGGGGTACGAGCGGCTGCTCCAGCGGCGGAGGCAGCACCCCGACTCCCGACCCGAGCTCCGGTCCGGACGGTGCGCCCCAGGACGAGCCCAGCTCGGGCGAGCCGGGGGGCACCCCGGGCGGCGGTGAGCCGCCGGCCGCGAGCGTTCTGGTCAGCCATACGCCGGAGGCGGGCGACCCGGCGGCCGGATCGGTGACCGTCAGCGGCGCCTGCGCCGGGACGATCTACCGCACCGGCCTGCTGGCCGCCTCCTGACGCCACGGCCGCCAGACAGCACGCCACGCCCGCCCGGCAGCACACCACGGCGGCCGGCGGGCGGCTGGCGGCCCGGGGCAGCGCGGCCCGTGGGCGGGCCCGGCGGCCCGGCAGCGCGGCCCGTCCGGCCGCTCCGGCGGCGCCTCGTACCGGGGGCGGCGCCGGAGGCGTACCCCCGGGCCCGTACCGTGGTGGTGTGTATCGGTTTCTGCTGACGCCCCGCTGGTGGGTGATCAACGTCTTCACCGTGCTGGCGATCCCGTTCTGCCTGTTCATGGGCAGCTGGCAGCTCAGCCGTTTCGAGGCGCGCGTCGACACGCACAAGCAGCAGCAGGACCAGGCGTCCGGCGCCGAGCACGCCGCGGCCCGGCCGCTCGGCGAGCTGCTGCCGGTCAGCGAGAAGACCGCGGGGCGGCGGGCGACCGCCACCGGCCGGTACGACACCGAACACCAACTCCTCGTGCCCGACCGGCGGCTGGACGACCGCGACGGCTTCTATGTGCTGACCCTGCTGCGCACCGACGGGGGCAAGGCGCTGCCCGTGGTCCGCGGCTGGCTTCCCGGCGACGCCGATGACAAGGCCGCCGTGGCGAAGGTGCCCGCGCCTCCGACCGGCGAGGTGACGGTCACCGGGGCGCTCCAGGCGACCGAGCACCAGAGCAGTGGCGGGGCGGGCTCCGGCGGCGGTCTCCCCAAGGGGCAGCTGGGCATGATCAGCGCGGCCTCCCTGGTCAATCTGGTGCCGTACCAGGTGTACGACGCGTGGATCACCTCCTCCGAGGCGACCGGGGCCCTGAAGCCGGTGCCCCCCGTGGTGGCGGCGGGCACCGGGCTCGACCTCAAGGCGTTCCAGAACCTCGGCTACACCGGCGAGTGGTTCGTCTTCGCGGGCTTCGTGGTCTTCATGTGGTTCCGGCTGTTCCGGCGTGAGGCCGAGACGGCCCGCGACCTCGCGCTCGGCCTCATCCCGTCGGAGCAGGCGCCGTCCCCGTCGGAGCGGCCGCGGCGGACCCCGACGGAGCGGACCCCGCCGGACGGGCCGGATCAGACCCCGTCGGACCGGCCGGAGCCGGAGCAGACCCCGGCGGAGAACTCAGCACGCTAGGGCCCGCCGGAGACCCCGGCCGGGGCGCCAGATGGCGCTGGGCGAACTCGATCTCCAGCCGCAGCTGCTTGATCCGCTCCTCGACGACCAGCGAGCCGTGTCCCGCGTCATAGCGGTACACCTCGTACGGGGCGCCGCGCCGCGCCAGCCGCTCCACATAGTTGTCGATCTGCCGTATCGGGCACCGCGGGTCGTTCACCCCCGCGGAGATGTAGACCGGCGCCCGCACCGCGTCGACGTACGTCAGCGGGGAGGACGCCGTGAAGCGCTCCGGCACCTCCTCCGGGGTGCCCCCGAGCAGGGTGCGGTCCATCGCCTTCAGGGCCTCCATCTCGTCGTGGTAGGCCGTGACGTAGTCGGCGACCGGGACCGCGGCGAGGCCCACCGCCCATGCCTCGGGCTGGGTGCCCAGCCCGAGCAGGGTCAGATAGCCGCCCCAGGAGCCGCCCGCCAGCACCAGCCGCTCGGGGTCGGCCAGCCCGGAGGCCACCGCCCACTCCCGGACCGCCGCGATGTCCTCCAGCTCGATCAGCCCGATCCGGTGCTTGAGGGCGTCGGTCCACGCCCGCCCGTAACCCGTCGAACCACGGTAGTTGACCCGTACGACGGCGAAGCCGTGGTCCACCCAGGCCGCCGGACCGGCCGCGAACGCGTCGCTGTCGTGCCAGGTCGGCCCGCCGTGGATATCGAAGACAGTGGGGAAGGGGCCTTCGCCGCCGGGCTTCTGCACCAGCGCGTGCACCGGCCCGCCCGGGCCGTCCACCCACGCGTCGGTGACCGCCACGGAGACCGGGGCCTTGAACCCCGGCGGGTCCAGCACGGCCCGCCCGCTCGTCGAGCGCACCTGCGGCGGCTGCTCGGCCGACGACCACAGGAACTCCACCGCGCCGTCCGGCCGTGCCGAGGCACCCGAGATCGTCCCCGCGGGCGTCTCGATCCGGGTCAGCTCACCGGAGCCCAGCTCGTACCGCCACAGCTCGCTGCGCGCCTGGTGGCTGTGGTCGACCAGCAGCGCCGAGCCGTCCGGGAACCAGTCCGCCCCGACGTCCCCCGGCAGATCGATCGCCAGCGCCGTCTCCACCCCGGTCAGCGGATCCCACAGCACGGGCTCCCAGCGGCCGCGCCGCTGGTGCCCGACCAGCAGCCGGGTGTCGCCCTCGACCGGCGCGAACCCCATCACGGACAGCCCGAGCTCCTCCGTGCCGCCCTTGGTGTCGTCCAGCTCGGCGACGGCCGTGCCGTCCCGCCGCAGGACCCGGATCGCCGAGTGCATCGCGTCACCGTGCTCGGTGTGCTCGACCGCGATCAGCGAGCCGTCGTAAGAGAGATCGCCCACACCGGCCGACTCCCGGTGCCGGTAGATCTCCTCCGGCTCCGCTCCCGGCCGCACCACATGGATCGTGGAGCCCTCTTCGTCGGTGGAGCGGCCCACGATCGCCGTGCCGTCCCGGCCCAGCGCCAGCCCGGCCGGATAGGAGGGCTTCAGCCCCGGCGCCGCGGGCTCGTCGGCTCGCCCCTGGCCGTTCGCGGCCACCGCGCGGGTCCCGGCCCTCGCGTCCGCCGCGCCCCGCTCCGCGCCGCCGTCGAACGGCTGCCGCAGCCACACCCCGAACTCATCGCCGTCGGTGTCCGAGAACCACCAGATCCACTGCCCGTCCGGGGTCAGCACCCCGTCCGTCGTCCCGTTCGGCCGGTCCGTGACCTGCCGCTGGGCACCGGTGGCCCGGTCCCACGCGTACAGCTCGTACGTCCCTGTCGCGTTCGAGACGAACAGCGAGCGGTCCGGAGCGTCCTCCGCCCAGTCGGGCAGGCTCACTCGCGGCGCCCGGAAGCGCTTCTCCCAGTCCGGCATGGACTCCGTGCTCTCAGTCATGCCCCCCATTCTGCGTCGCACCACGCCCCTCGCGCTGGCATCCCCCCGCGCCTGTGGATAACGTTCGCGACGGGGACGCATGGCCTGCACACATGGAGGGGGACTGATGGGCGACATAAGCGCGACGGTCGAGACGTACTGGGCGACGGCCCAGGCCAGGGACTGGCGGGCGTTCGGCGCCACGCTCGCCGACGATGTCCGCTACGAGCTGCCGCAGACCCGCGAGCGCGTGCTCGGCCGGGACGCCGTGGTCCGCTTCAACGCCGAGTATCTGGGCGAGTGGAGCCTCGAGGTCGAGCGCGTCGTCGCCGACAGCACTCAGGCGGTCTCGTGGGTCCGGTTCAGCGTGGACGAGGAGGAGACCGAGGGCATCAGCTTCTTCACCTCCGCGCCGGACGGCCGGATCCAGACCATCACCGACTTCTGGCCCGCGCCGTACGAACCCCCGCTGGAGCGCGAGCAGATGGCCGAGCGCTTCTGACCGCCGTCCCCACCCGGTCCCCCTCCTTCCCCCTCCGCTTTTCCCGGTCCCTCCCGGTCCCCCCGACCCCTCCCGCTCACTGCGCTTCTCCTCGTCACCTCTGCGGTTACCGCAGCAGCACCGGCAGTTCGTCCACGCCGTACACGATGGACAGCTTCCGGAACGAGAGCTGCTCCGCCGGGACCGCCAGCCGCATGTGCGGGAAGCGCCGCACCAACGCGGGGTAGGCCGCCCGGAGTTCCATACGGGCCAGCTCGGCGCCTATGCAGCGGTGGATGCCGTAGCCGAAGGCCAGGTGGGAGGGGGTCGGCCGATGCGGATCGACGCGCTCCATGTCCGGGCCCAGCTTCTCGTCGCGATTGGCTCCGCTGAGCGAGCACAGCACCAGATCGCCGGCGGATATCTTCGTGCCCCCGATCTCCATGTCCTCGCGGGCGAAGCGCGGGAACGCCACCTGCACCACGGTGAGATAGCGCAGCAGCTCCTCCACGAACCGGTCGACGACCTCGTCCTGGTCGCGCATCGCCGCGAACTGGTCGGGCGCCTGGAGCAGGATGAGCGTGCCGAGTGCCAGCATGCTCGCGGTCGTCTCCAGACCGCCGGTCAGCACCCCGTCCGCCAAGCCCGCGAGTTCCTGGTCGTCGATCTCGTCACCGTGCTCCTTCACCAGCATGCCGAGCAGCCCGTCACCCGGTGTCTCGCGCTGCTTGTGGACGATGCCGTGCAGATACGAGAGCTGGTCGGACATTGCGCCGAAGGAGGCGTTCGCCCCGCCGAACAGATCGAAACGCGCCGTGCTGTGCCGCTGGAAGTCCTCCCGGTCCTCGTACGGGACGCCCAGCAACTCGCAGATGACCAGGGCCGGGATGGGGAGCGCGAACGCCTCCACCAGATCGACGGGCCCCTCCGCGGCGGCCATCTCGTCGAGGCGCTCCTCCACGATCGCGTGGATGCGCGGGGTGAGCCTGCTGAGCCGCCGCATGGTGAACTCGGGCGTCAGCAGGCGTCGCAGTCTCGTATGCACCGGTGGATCGCTGAAGCCGAGACCGCCCGGATTCTGCTGCGGGGCGACCCCGATGTTCCTCTCCGCGAGATTGGTGAAATCGGAGCTGAACCCCTTCGCCTTCCCCAGCACGGCCTTGGTCTCGTCATATCCGGTGACAAGCCAGGCATTTATCCCAAAGGGGAGTGGAAGCTTACTGATAGGTTCCTTTGCCCTGGTTCGGGCCAGATCGGCAACGGGGTCGAGTCCATCACGCCTCAGCGGTGCCAGCGTGGCGTCCGGGAGAAACGACATCTTGGACAGGTCGAAGCCGTTCTTCTGAATCCTCGAAAAATACTTGCGACCCAACCAGGCGATGATGTTTGAGCGGAGATTCGACATGGGCGCAATACTGCCCTGCCTCCGCTGGGCGTCCGTCCCCAGGCGCCAGACCCGCATCGGTGTGATACGCCACAGCGCCCCGCGGGTCCTTCCGGCCGCGCGGCTCTCGCGGTGGCGGGCTTCGGCGATCCGGAGGAAAGTGGAGATACCGGGCGTGACGCCCGTGCGGTCAGGGCTGCGCGGAGAACGACGGAGGATCGGCGGAGATCCGCGGAGATCGGCGTAGTGGGAAGCGAAGTGAGGTGAGCGGCCTTGCGGGAGAGATTCCGCGCTGTCCAGGGGGCCCCGTGCTGGGTCAGTCTCATGGCAGCGGATCTGGACCGCGCGCACGCCTTCTACGGAGATCTCTTCGGCTGGGGCTTCCGGCCCACCCGGCAGGGCCACGGCCGCTACACCATCGCGTACACCAAGGGCGGCGTACCGACCGTCGGCATCGGGGCGTCGTCACCGTCGGCCGGGATGACGCTTCCGGTCACCTGGACCACGTACTTCGCGGCGGACAGCGCGGACGAGGTGGCCCGGCGCGCCCAGGAGCGCGGCGGCACGGTCGCGGTCGGGCCGCTGGAGTTCGGCAGCGGCCGGGTGGCCTGGGCGGCCGATCCGGCGGGCGCGGTCTTCGGTATCTGGGAGGGTGATCTCACCTCCGCCTGGTGGGGCGAGCGCCGCCCGGGCGCGCCCGTATGGCTGGAACTGCGCACCCGGGACGCGTTCGACGCCGCGCTCTTCTACGGTCAGGTCTTCGGCTGGGACACGCAGGAGCGGGAGCGGGTCGATGTGCGGTTCGAGCACGACCGGGTGGTGCTGCACATCGACGGCAAGGCGGTGGCGGGGCTGCTCGGCGGTGCCCTGGAGGCCGCGCCCGACCCGAATGTCCGGCCGCGTTGGAACGTCTACTTCCAGGTGGTGGACGTCGACGCGGTGGCCGCTCGCACCCTGGAACTCGGCGGCAGCATGATCTCCCCGCCGGCCGACACCCCCTATGGACGGATCGCGGCGCTACGGGATCCGGAGGGCGGAATCTTCAGTGTGGCGGCGGTCCCGCGCAGCTGATCCGGTGTGCGTACGGGCCCGGATGGCCGACTCGCGGTTCGGCGTCTTTCCGCGGCTCGGTCGTCGCGTTCACGAGAGCGTTCACGAGAGCACCCGGCGGCGGAAATTCCGGAGGCCGAAGCCGAGAAAGGCCACACAGAATCCCACCAGGACCGGATAGACAACGTAGAGTGGCATATGCGATGCATGAGTGAGTCCCGCCCGCATTCCCTCCGTGATGTAGATCAGTGGATTGACGAGCACCAGGATCTGGAGCCAGTGGAATCCGCCGACGTGGACGAGGGAGAGCTTGGTCCACTGGTAGTACGTGCCCCCGAGGAACACCAGCGGCAGCACGATGAACCCGAACATCACCCCGATGTTCTGCGGCTCGAAAGAGGTGCCGAGCAGCAGCCCCAGCGAGGTCATGGCGATACAGGCCAGGGGGATCAGGGTGACCACGATCCACCAGTGGACCTTCAGATCGGCGCGCACCCCGGGCGCGTGCACCACCGCCGCGATCGGAAAGACGAGGACCGCCGAGATCAGCCCCTGGGCCGCTCCCGAGAGCACCCGCGCGACCGCCACCAGCCAGATCGGGCAGGGAGCCTGCACCCGGTCCTCTATCTCCCGGGTGAAGCCGAATTCCTGTGACATCTGGATCGCCACCGACTGAATCCCCTGGAACATGATCGCGATCGAGACCACCCCGGGGACCAGGACGGTGGCGAACGCGGATTCCCCGGCCGTGCCGCCGCCCGATCCGATGCCCTGTCCGATGGTGGGAAAGACGTAGAGGAAGACAAAGACGAGGAGGAAGGGCTGCATCAGAGTGCGGCCGACGAACTCGCCGAAGTTCTTCATCAGCACGGTCAGATCCCGCCGGATGAGCGCGGCCAGGGCGGAACGGCTCGCCGCCGCCGCGGACCGGGCGGGACGTACGACGATCCGGCCCTCCGGCGGACCGGTGGTGGAGAGGGGACGGTCGCTCCCCGCGGTCATGCGTCCCTCAGCTCCTTCCCGGTCAGCGAGATGAACACGGTCTCCAGCGTGGACGCGCTGATGGACAGGTCGATCAGCCGGAAGCCACCGGTCTCCGCGGCGTTGACGATCCGGGGCAGCAGCCGGTCATTGCCCTTGACCTGGAGTTCGACCCCGCCCTTGACCGGCCGGACCCGGACCGCCTCGGCGATCTCGCGGGTCAGCAGGTCGCCGAGGGCATCCGCGTCACCGCGCGCCAGTACGGTGACGACGGTGTCGGCGTCCACGCTCTGCTTGAGGGCCGCGGGGGTGTCCAGGGCGAGGATCCGGCCATGATCGATGATGGCCACCCGGTCACAGAGTTGATCGGCCTCGTCCATGTTGTGCGTGGTCAGCAGGATCGTCTGACCGTCGGCGATCAGGTGGTCCAGGATCTCCCACAGGGCGAGCCTGCTCTGTGGATCGAGACCGGCGCTCGGTTCGTCGAGGAAGAGCACGGCCGGACGGTGGAAGATCGCCCGGGCCACCATCAGCCGCTGTGCCATCCCGCCGGACAGCGCGTACACCGAGGACGAGGCCCACTTCGAGAGCCGGAACTGCTCCAGCAACCGGTCGGCCACCTGGCGTGACCGCTTGCCGGGCATCCCGAACAGCAGCCCGTGGAAGTACAGGTTCTCCCAGACCGTGAGTGAACGGTCCAGGGTGTTCTGCTGGGTCACCACCGCGATGACCTGCTTGGCCAGCGCCGGATGTGCGATCACGTCGATATCGCCGATGTAGGCCGAACCGGCCGTGGGGACGACGCGGGTGGTGAGCATCCCGACCGTGGTGGTCTTGCCCGCTCCATTGGGCCCGAGCAGCCCGAAGATCTCGCCGTGGTACACCTCCAGATCCAGCCGGTCCACGGCGGCGAAGTCCGTATGGGGATAGATCTTGGTCAGCCCGGCGGTATGGATGACCGTCTCGGGGCGACGGGTGTTCGCTGTCGTCGCCATGGTGCTCCCCATGGGCATGAAGGGAAGAAGCGGACTCTTCGGGAGTACCCGGGCGCGGCGTGCTCACGCGGCGGGGTGTCCCGTGCTCACGCGCCGTGGCGGACGGGATGTGGTCCGGGATGTGGGGGCGTGGGCCACGGAGCGCAGGCACCGGTCACCAGCGGTGGTGGCCTCGACGCGGGTGATCGACGGCATCTACGATCGAAGTGACGGCATCGCGTGCCGGTCACCGGCTGGGTGAGGCATGGAGGTGCCCGTGAGACTGCCTTACGGAGGCATTCCACCGTGTCGGTCGAGCTGAACCACACGATCATCCACGCCCGCGACAAGCGGGAATCCGCCGAATTCCTGGCGAGCATCCTCGGTCTCGAGGTCGGGGCCGAATGGGGCCCGTTCATCCCGGTGCAGACCAGTAACAGCGTCACCCTGGACTTCGCGACCATTCCAGCCGAGTCCATCGCCATGCAGCACTATGCGTTTCTGATCTCCGACGAGGAGTTCGACGCGGCGTTCGCGCGGATCCAGGACCTGGGCATCACCTATTTCGCCGATCCGCATCAGAAGCAGCCGGGCGAGATCAACCGTCACTACGGCGGCCGTGGGCTGTACTTCATGGACCCGTCCGGTCATGCGATGGAAATCATGACCCGGCCGTACGGCAACGAGGAGTAGGCCGGGCGATCAGGTCCGCGGTCCAGTCGGTCTTCCGGTCGGCGACCTGGTTCCGGAGATCTAGTCGGTCTTCCGGTCGGCCGGATCGGTCTCGTCGGCCGCATGCCGATTCCGCCATTCCTTGACGACCTCATCGATGTCGATGGGCGCCAGATTGAGCGGCGGCCCCGGCGGCGGTCGGCGGATCGCCTCGCGAATCCTGTCGTTGACGCCCGAGAGCAACTCCCGCACCGCGCGCTCCGACGGCGCTTCGGCAGCCGCCGCGAGTGCGTCCTCCGCCTCCTTGCGCAGCACGAGCGTGGGCGGCAGGAAAGAGAGATTCTCCCGGCTCATCTTCTCCTTGACCCACCACAACTCGTCATAGGGGCGGTTGAGGTTGGGGAGGGGCTTTCCGAATCCCGGCAGATCGCTGAAGTCGCCGCGCTCCTCCGCCTCGCGAATCTGCCGGTCCGCCCATGTCTCGAAGCTGATGCCTGGTGGCTTGCGCTCGGTCACGTCAGCAATTGTCCCTCGCGCACCCCGGTATGCGCCATGGCTCCTGCCGGGCGCAGACCGTTGCGGTGCTGTCAGAAAGAGGCGGAGTCGGTGGCCGGGGCCGCGGGTGGCCTACGCGGTGGCGAGCGACACCTCGGTCGACTTGATCAGGGCGGTGACAGGGGTGCCCTCGGCGAGCTCGAGGTCCTTCACCGCGTCCTGGGTGATGGCGGCCGTGAGTTCCCCGCCTCCGTCGAGCGTGATGACGACGGTGGCCATCGCCGCCCCGAGCGCGAGGCGCGCGACCGTGCCCGGCAGGCGATTGCGGATGCTCAGCCCCGAGACCTCACCGGTGGCCAACGCGACCTCGGTGGCCTTGGCCAACGCGGTCACCCGCGACCCCTCGGTGATGCCGAGCTCCTCGACGGCGCCCAGGGTCACCGCGGCCGTCACGATCTGGCCACCGGCCAGTCGGCCCTGGACCGTGGCCATGGCCTCGCCGGGGGTCACGGCGATCACGGTGGCGGGCAGTTGATTGCGGATGCTGAGGCTCATGGGTGCACCACTCCGGAAGCGGAGTCGAAGGCCGGGAGAGCCTCCGTGGCGATCTCCGCTGACGGTCCCCACCCTAAGGGCTGTCCCGTCATCCCCAGCGGGCTCCCGACGCCGGCTACGGCCGCCCCCAGGCTTCGCCCGGGAGGTGCCCCCTGCCGCGTTGTCGGGATCGCCCGAGTACGCCCGGTACGAGGACGACCCTCCGCCTTGCGATTGACCGCATCCGGCGCCGCTCGCTGATCCACTGGGGATCACGGGACAGCCCTCGGGCACCGGGCCGCGCGTCCGGCGGGAGGCACTCGCGGCGGCGGGGCCGCGGCGCGGCGGGGGCGAAGCTCCGCCGCGGTCCGACGGCCAGTAGGCGTCAGTCCGACGATCAGGCGCCGTGCCCGTGCGGCGTGATCCGGCGGTACCCGGCACGCGCGTTGACGATCCGCGCGAGGGCGGTTCCGGCGACGGCCGCGGCGAACAGACAGGCGAGCCACCCGGTGTCACGGCCCTGCGCCCAGGTGAGTTCCCCCGACGGCGGGATGGCGAAGGCGTTGAGGAACAGCCAGCACAGCGCCGCCGTGCCCGGGGCCGCCACAAACCGCGCGCACAACCCCAGCAGCGCGGCCAGCAATGACAGCGCGACCAGGGCGAAGCCCGGGCGGCCGTGGCCACCGAGGAAGTTGACGACCACCACCAGCAGCAGTGCGCCGACGAAGGCGCCGACCCAGATCACCGGGGTGGAGACGGGCTCGGGGACGGGACGTACACCGGAGCTGAGCTGCCTCCACTCGATCATGGTCACCGTCCTCCTCATGACGCACCGCCCGGCCGCTCCCGCCACCCTCGGCCGTTCTCGACAGCCAACCATTCCCGAGGCCCGGCCGCGCCCGCATCCCGGTCACTCCCGCGCCTCGACCGCTCCCCGGCATCCACGGAACGCGGTGGCCCTCGGCCGATTCCACGGGTGGGAACCGTTCCATCGGTCCCTGGCCGACTTCCTGCCATTACCCATTCTTTACCATCCGTGAGGATGACAGAAGCGGCTACACGCGAGACGCGCGGCGATGAGAAGTCCGCATCGCGACGGCGGGAGGAGGTCGCATCGCGATCGCGGAGCGCACGCTCAGCGCGTACCGCACGGATGCCCCGGACGCCCGTGCACCGCCCGGATGCCCGCGCACCGCCCGGACGGCTGACCGCAGATGACCAGCCGCTGACCGCTGACCGCCGATGCCCCCGATGGTCGCCGAGGAAGCGGAAGCGCACCCGTTCCGGCCCCGCCGCGTACGATCGGCGGGTGCAACGTTCTCCCGCCGATCTGGTCCGCGAATTCCATCTGGCTTTCGGTCTCGACGCCCGGACGACGCCCACCGCGGTCTCATCCGAAGTCGCCGCCCACCGCCAGGACCTGCTGGCCGAGGAGGTCGCCGAAGTCGCCGAGGCATCCGCCGGCGGCACCCTCGCCCACCTCGCCCATGAGCTGGCCGATGTGGTCTACGTCGCGTACGGCACCGCCCTGGTCCACGGGATCGATCTCGACGCGGTGATCGCCGAGATCCACCGGGCCAATATGACCAAGCTGGGTCCCGACGGCCGCCCCACCCTCCGGGCCGACGGCAAGGTCCTGAAGGGCGACAACTACCAGGCCCCGGACGTACCGGCCGTACTGCACCGGCAGGGCTGGACCGCCGCGGACGACTGACGTCCAGCCATGCCTAGGACGTACGGCGCAGCGTCCAGCTGTTGGGGTCGAAGCTGGGAACGGCCGAATAGCGGCAGGCGCCGCTGTAGTAGCTCCTGGTGATCGTCCAGCCCGCGGGCGGCCAGGTGGAGGCGCATGCGTTCACCTCCGTGCCCACCGGATAGCCGGTGAGCTGCTTGATCTGCTTCATGTTGGGGTTGAAGGTGCCGGAGCCGCAGCTCCAGCTGTTCCACCACTGGGTGTCCACATAGCCGGCGGGGGTCAGTTGGCTGCCGCACATGTTCATGGTGTCACCGGGGGCGGCGCTCGCGGTCGCCATACCGGTGGCGGTGACCGCTGAGGTCAGGAGTGCGAGACAGGCGATGCGTCTGCGGATCACGTCGGTCTCCTTGTCGGCGCCGGTGTCCGCGCCGACGGTCGTCGGCATCCGGCCAGGCGCTGCGCCTTTCCTATCCGGCGCGCTCCGGCCGGGGACAGCCACCTTTCGGACGTGTGGATTCATGGAACGGCTACACCGCAACTCCGGTTCTGTAACAGGAGCGATGTTCCAACTCAGGTTCACCACCATGGAGTTGGCAGCGGCGTCGCTCATGTGATCGGCTGACGCAACAGCCGCTCCAGACGCCGGAACACCGGCCCCGGAGCATCCGCATTCGATGGGCACAGATCAGTAGGAGAGAAATGAAGCGTCTTCCCTCGTTCGCCCGAGTAGGCGGCACCGCGGCGGTGGCCATCGGCCTCGCGCTCGCGACAGGCGTCGGCACCGCCCACGCCGAGGGAAACACGGTCGACTACTTCTCGTCGGGCGGGAAGAAGCGCGCGATGATCGTCTTCGAGCCCCGGAACTCCTCCGGCGGACCGGAGATCGTCGACGTGGACGACCTCAGCAAGGACGGTCACTACATCTATGCCGAGGTCTACGACGCCACCGCGGGCGGCAAGAAGGGCACCTGCGAGACCAGCTCCTACAAGAGCTGCGAGGTGAACGTGAAGGACGGCCACAAGGTCCGTATCAACGTCTACCGGCTCAATTCCCATGACTCGGACTTCATGGGCGAGGTCCACACCCGCAGCGGCAAGCTGCCCACCGCGTAACCCCGCGCACCGGCCCCGGCCACCTCCCCGGCCGGGGCCGCCATCCCGCCTGCGCCATGGGGGAGTTGACACTCCGATCGCGCGCGGGACACGATCCCGCCGATGGAGATCACCGATCTGACGCCCGCGGAACGCCGGGTGTGGGACGCATTCCCGCTGGGCGAAAGCGTCGATTTCCGCGACAGCGACGAGGCCGGTCCCGAGCCCGGCACCCTATGGGGACCCGAACGGACCGTACGGGCACGAGTCTTGCGGGCCTTGCTGCTCGACGGACCGGTACGGGACGGTGAGATACCGGCCCTGAAGGTGCTGGGTGCACATATCACCGGCCGGTTGGACCTCCGCTACGGAACGGTCGAGCACGCCGTCCGCTTGCGATACTGCGTATTCGAGAGCGTGCCGGTCCTGTACGGAGCCCAATTCCGCACCCTGGTGCTCAGCCATTCCGTATTGCCCGGACTCACCGCCGGAGCGATTCGTGTGGACGGGGCGCTGCGGATGACCGGCTGCCGTTTCACCGACCGGGTCCGGCTCGCGGGAGCGCATGTCGGCGGAGCCGTCTTCCTCGACGGAACCCGCCTCGAATCCCCGCTCACCCCGGCCGTACCGGATCCTGGTGAGCCCCCGGAAGCCGTGCTGGAACTCAACCAGGCCCTCATCGGCCATGACCTCATCGCCCGCGGCCTCGTCGCCCACGGTCTGATCCGGCTGAACGGAGCCACGGTCGCCGGCGACGTGAACTTCGACGACGCCCACCTCCTGGCCCCCGGCCGTACCGCCCTGCATGCCGAGAACCTGACCGTCGGCACCGATCTGCGCGGTATGCGCATGCGGGCCCGGGGCCGCGTCAATCTGAGCGGCGCCAGGATCCCGCGCCATCTGAATTTCGCCTATGTCCGGCTCTGCCATCCGGAAGGCCAGGCCCTGCGCGCCAGCAGCGCGACCATCGGCGAGCTGTGGCTGCGCGAAGCCGCCCCGATCGAGGGCGTCCTGAATCTGCGCGGCGCCCAACTCGACCTGTTCCACATCGCACCGGAGGTGTGGCCCGACCGCGTACGGATCGACGGCCTCAGCTACCGGAGCCTGACCCCGCACCTCCCCGCGGAGCAGCGCCTGCCTCTGCTCGAGCACGAGGAGGGCAGCTATCTCCCGTACGCCTACGAGCAGTTGACGACCGCCTACCGCACCGCGGGCGACGACGCGGCCGCCCGCACCGTCCAACTCGCCAAACTCCGCCGCCACCGCCGCACCCTTCCCCGACACGCCCGGCTCTGGGGCCACCTCCAGGACCTCACCGTCGGCTACGGTTTCCGCCCCATGCGCGCCGCCGGATGGCTCCTGGCACTCCTCCTGGGCGGCGCCCTCACCTTCGCCCTCCACCACCCCCACCCCCTGAAGCCCGACGAGGCCCCCGAGTTCAACGCGCTCTTCTACACTGTCGACCTCCTCCTCCCGATCATCGGCTTCGGCCAGGAGTCAGCCTTCGCCCCACAGGGCTGGTACCAGTGGCTCTCCTACACCCTGATCGTCACCGGCTGGATCCTGGCCACCACCATCGCCGCGGGCATCAGCCGCTCCCTGAGCCGCCAGTAGCCGCGGACCCAGCCGCGAGCCCGTGCCCGGAGCACGCCCCCGGCGCCCTGTCGTGTCCTCGCTGACCGCTTTATGATCACTACTCTGCGTACGAGGGGGCGTGCATGGCAGCTGGTGGATCCGCGTCGCGGCGAGCTCAGGAGGCACGGCGACAGGAACGGCTACTGAGGGAGCAGTGGCAAGCGGCCCGGCAGCAGGCGCGCAGATGGGAAGCCGCCAGTGAGGGCGAACGCCGGGTCGCCGCACAGCTGTTGGTACTGACCGGGCGCGGTTGGCGGCTCCTGGTGGACCGCCGATGGCCGGGAACGCGGACCGCCAATGTGGACATGCTGCTCGTCGGCCCCGGCGGTGTGTTCGTCGTCGATGTCAAGAACTGGCGCTCGCCCCCAAAGACACCGGACGGACGGCTCGTCGCCGACGGTGAGCCCCGCGACGAGCACGCCACCAGACTCCTGGCCGTGACAAAGGTGGCCGAATCGGCGGTGGCTTCGCTGGGGATGTCCCCGGTCGCCGTCCAGCCCCTCATGGTCTTCGCTGGACACCGCGTGGACGTCGAGTTGGGCAGGATCCGGCTGCTGGGGGAGGCCGAGGTCGGCCCGGCCCTGCTGGCGCAACGCCGTCGGGTGGCCGCCCCCACCGTGGACGCCATCGCCAACCATCTGGAGCAGGTCTTCCCCGAGTACGAGGGATCGTCCGTGCCCCAGAGGCCGCCGGAACCGGCTCGGCCCCAAGACGACGCTCCGCAGGGGCTGTTCGACCTCGATAGGCTGCGCGAAGCGGCGATGGCGGAGGCACTGAGGGCTCCGATCGAACAGTGGATGACCTTCCTCCATCCCGACCAGGTCGCCCTGGTGCGCCGCAACTGGTCCGGTCCCGCACGGATCAGCGGTCCGGCCGGCACCGGGAAGACGGTGGTCGCCCTGCATCGCGCGGCCCATCTGGCCCGGCGCACCAACGGCCGCGTCCTGTACGTCACCTTCGCCAACAACCTGCCCCGGGTGCAGGCGACCTTCCTTGAGGTCATGTCCCCCGCCGTCGCCGACCGGGTCGACTTCCGCAGCCTGCACTCCTGGGCGCAGGAGTTCCTCCGCGACCGCGGTGTCCCGGTCCGGCTGAACGGCGACAAGGCGGAGACGGCCTTCAGCCTCGCCTGGAAGCACGTCGGCCGCGACAGCTGTCTGGCCGAGATCGACCCGGCACCGGGGTACTGGCGGGAGGAGATCGACCACGTCATCAAGGGCCGTGGCATCACCTCCTTCGATGAGTACGCCACGGTGCCGCGCCGACGCCGTCGTACGAGCCTGCGACGGACACACCGGCAAGCCGTATGGGCTCTGTTCGAGACTTACGAATCGCTCCGCACCGAACGTGGCGTACACGACTTCAATGACGTCCTCTCCCTCGCCCTGGAGGAGGCGCGCCGCCGCACCGGACAGCACCGCCACACCGCCGTGATCGTCGACGAGGTCCAGGACCTCACGCTCGTCGGCGTCCGGCTGCTGCACAGCCTCGTCGGCGACACCCCCAACGGCCTGCTCCTGGTCGGCGACGGGCAACAGGCCGTCTATCCGGGCGGTTTCCGTATGTCCGACGCCGGTATCGACATCCGTGGCGACCGTGCGCAGGTGCTGCGGATCAACTACCGCAACAGCAAGGAGATCCTCGACGCGGCACTCGCCGTCGTCGAGGAGGACACCTTCGAGGACATCGACGGACTGCCCACCTCAGGCCGCCGGGACGTCGACCTCACCTACCACGACGGCCAGGTGATCCGCGTCTCGCGGCCCACCCGGGCCGAGCACGACGAAGCCCTCCTCGAGGCACTGCGCGACCTCCCGCCCGGAGCCCGCGCCGATTGCGCGGTCCTGTGCCCCTCCACCCGCGCCATCGGCCACTACCAGCGCCTCCTTGAACGCGCAGGAATCCCCGCCCGTCTGCTGGAGCACTACGACGGTCGTCCGGTCGACGCCGTCAAACTCGGCAGCTACCGCCGCGCCAAGGGACTGGAGTTCAAGCGCGTATTCCTCCCCGACCACCAGGGGCCCCTGGCCACGGCCGCCCGTATCTCTGGCCCGGAAACCCCCGAGACCGAACGCGAGCGCAACGAGCTGTCCCGCAGCCAGCTCTTCGTCGCCATGACACGAGCGCGCGATGTCCTCTGGCTTGGCAGCATCCACGGCCTGTCCCAAGCGTGACCCACGTGGTCCGAGCTGTGGAGCCGGACTGTTGGCCGGCCTCGGCGGCCCAGCTTCTGCTTCGGAGCCACTTCGCGGCCGCTCGAATCCTGCTGGGGAGATGCGTCCCGGACAGGAACCGCGCAGGCTGGGAATATGGGGAGGTTCTGGCGCGGCAGTGGCGTGGAGGTGCGGCATGAACTGGCTGTCGACCGTCGTGGCCGCCAGTTGGTTCGGCTGGGACTGGGGTGATGTGCCCGCGTGGGTGAGCACAGCATCGGTGGTTCTCGCGGTCTTCGCATATTGGCGCAGTGCTCGGGACAAGAAACGAGAACAGGCAAGCAAAATAGCTACATGGATCGATCAAGCACGCGAGGGCGGAAAAGAGACGTCACATCTCCATGTGCGAAACAACAGTGATGCGCCCATCTACCACCTCTTGATAATGGATTCGAATGCTGACGAGAAGGTGGCATACTTCGCAGAGTTGGCGCCTAATTCGACCGTGAATTCAAATGTTCCGCACACGCCTCCCCGAGTCCTTCTTGGGCTGCCGATAAGGTCAGCTCCCTCCATCCAAGAAGAAGCAGTCCAGCTGCATTTCCATGACGCGCTGGGAAGGTGGTGGCTCCGTAAACCAAATGGCACGATCTTGCGTGCGAGCAGGGACTCTTTCGGTCGGTGGTCGGCCCCATCTCTCAGATTGATAGCAGAGATCCGTTCGCGGCGCTATTTGTGAATTGATCGGTCGATCAGCGTGGCTCGCAACCGGCCTCGGTGCCGTCCCTGCCGCGACGGTTGCAGTCCAACGGCTTCCGCGGACACTTCCTCGCCACGTCTCGCCACTACTCCTCGACCCGGAAGGTACCCCCGAATGACCGCCGCGCCCGAACTGCTCACCGTGCCAGAGGACATGGCCCGGCTCAAGGCGCCGCGGAACTCCGGGTGCTCACTTGGGACTACGCCCTCCTCAGGGCAAGTTGGATGCCGATCCGCTGCAACGTCCGCACATCGCGGTGGAGCGGAACACCGCTTCGTCTTCGTCGCGACCGTCGGCAAGCCGCTCGACGCGACCAACGTCCGGCGCGCCTTCCGCGAGGCGCTGTCCGTGGCGTCCCGCCAAGACATCCCGGCTCGTCGGCCACCTCGGTACGGCCGTGGCTGAGGAGGTCCTCCCGGGAGGAGATCCGCCCCAGTGCTCCAGACCGGTGCAGCGGTCATGGGCGGCATCTTCAAGCGGGGCCCGGAGTGCTCATCACGCAGGTGGGCACGCATCTAAAGCAGGTGGCCGGCCTACTCGTGCGAGTAGGCCGGCCACCTGGTGTTCCTTCAGTCGGGGTGGCGGGATTTGAACCCACGACCTCTTCGTCCCGAACGCGATTTCGGGGGTAGTTGACCTTGTGGGGCGAGTGCATGACCAGGATCAACGGCCCTTGTTCCGTCCGTGGTTGTCCGCGACGGTCCGGTGCGGGCTGTTGCGTTTGGCCCCCCGTTTGGCCCCCCGTGGGAGCTTCCTGGAGCGTCTGTGAGGCGCCCGCCATCGGTCGCGTAGCGTCGCAGTGTGCTGGCATTCTTCGACCTCGACAACACCCTGATCGACCGACGCGGGGGCCTGGAGGACTGGGCCCGTGGCTTCGCCCGATCACGGCGACTGCCGGGGGGCTCGGAGTCCGTCATCTGTGAACGGCTCCGGGAGCGAGCCTATCCGGCGGACTTCGTCCATCTGCGGGAGGCATTCGGGCTCGCCGACGACCCGGGCGACCTCTGGCGCGAGTACGTCGACGGCGTCGCGCGGTCGGCGCGCTGTCTCCCAGGGGCGCGGGAAGGACTCGAAGCACTCCGGGCTGCGGGGTGGACGCTGGGCATCACGACGAACGGGGCGGGGGACATTCAACGGGCCAAGCTCGCCGCGACCGGGCTCGCATCGCACTTCGACGGCATCTGTGTCTCGGAGGAGATCGGAGTCAGGAAACCGGCGTACGAGCACTTCGATGCTGCCGCCGCGCTGTGCGGCGTCCGGCTCAGCGCCGGAGGGTGGATGGTCGGGGACAACCCCGACACGGACATGGGTGGGGCGAGCGCGGCGGGACTGCGGGCAGTGTGGGTGGCCAACGGCCGTGAGTGGGCCAGTGGCCCCCGCGAGCCCGACGCCGTGGTGCAGAGCGTCGCGGAGGCCATCGAGCTACTGCGAGAGGTGAAGGGCTAGCCGGAATCGCCGTGTGGGCCCGTGTGCAGCTCATCCAGTGCGAGCGCCAGATCAGGCGACGTGTCCTTTAGCTCGGACCACCGCTCCATGACTGCCGCTGCGGCCTCAGCAAGGTTGGAGGGAAGGCATGCCTCTTCGAGGGCGTGAGCCGCCTCCTTCATCTCCGGGCCCCAGCGCCATGACCGGGCAGCGACCTTCGGGAAGTACGCGGTCTCTGTCAGGTAGCTGGTCGTCCGCCCCTGGGCAATATCGAGTAGTTCCGCCTCAACCCCGTGATCACTGGCGAGAGCGTAGGCAACCGCGGCCAGAACGCGGCTGGCCTTCTGGTAGCTGCTGTACGACAGCTTGAGTGCGGATGCCTGCCCGATCCCGCCGGGCAAGGGCCGTGCCTGGACGGAGCTTCCATCGAAGAGGCGGACGACCAGCGGTACCGTGTCGGCCGGTCCGGAGAGATAGAGGCGCGGGCTCTTGGTATCCGACGGCGGGGACCCGATCACTGAGCCGTCCACCGCGGTCGCTCCGGAGCTCTGCACGATGGCGCTGATGTCGGCCATCGTCGCGGGGGAGACTGCGTTTCCATCGACGTAGATTCCGGTGTACGAGCAAGCCGTGACGTTCCGCGCCACGTCTTTGGCGGCGGCCGGCGGGCACAAGCTCAGGATGATGTCGGCCCGCTCGACCATCTCGCTCAGCGCGTGTACCGGCGTGAGGCCGTATCGCTCGGCTCGTTCCCTGCTACTCGCGCTACGTCCGGCCGGACACCACAGAACCTCAGCGCCGGAACGTCGCGCTTGAGCGGCGACGGCAGCTCCCATGCTGCCCGGGTGCAGGACACCGAGCGTCGTCATCCCACAAGCTCCCGGATATTCCGGCTCTCGGCTGACGCGGTGGCCCCGAGGGCATCGATGATGGCGTTGGCGGACTCGGTGGGGCTGAGCTGGTCGGTTCGGAGGGTGAGGGTCCATGGCTCGGTTTCATGGGCCAACAGATCCTTTCGGGTCTCGTGCCAGACCTTCACCCGAGCCTGTACGTCCTTGTCCCCGCGGTCGATGGAACGTGACTCCGTGACGTCCAGGGGGCACCATAGGAGCACACGAATCCAGTGCAGGGGGAAGGCAGCCACCGCACTGGCCCCCACGACCTGCCCCATGTGCAGAACGGGGATGCGGTCGGCGTCGACCAGGGCCGCGACGCCCTGCCGGTCGATGGCGTACTCAGCGTCGTAGCGAGCGTTGCGGTAGAGGAGTCCTCCCGCGCGTGACAGCTCTTCGATGCGGTCAACGGTCGTGAGCCGGTATCCCGTCGTGCGCCCGGGACCAGCCTTGAGCCGCTCAAACAGCGCGAACTCCGGTCGGAGCCGTGTCAGTTCACTGGTGATGGTGTCTTTGCCGGAGCCGGGCGGGCCGTAAAGGATCACGCCAGAGCGCATCACAGCCCACCGCCGCTCAGCACGTCGCGCGCTTCGTCGACCAAGGCGACGGCAGCGCCAAGGCTGTTGTCGACGACGAAGTGCGGGCCCTGCGGACGGAACTTCAGATCGAGCCCCGACGCGTATTCCTCCCAGGCTTCCATCTTCCAGGCGTCGCGTGCTGCACCTCGGAATTCGATGTACTCACGCATGGATTCTAGGTCGCACTCAACCCATATGGTCGCGACCGAAACCCGCTTTGACCGGCAACGGTTCTGGAAGCGCTGCATCCATTCGGATTGTGCGAATTCGGCGATGAACGGAGCATCGAGGATTGCTGAGATTCCGCAATCCAAGTTGTCCCACGCGGCTTCCATGAGGCACCGATATTCCAGCGGTCGGACCTTCTTCCGGTAAAGCTCCGAACTCCGGTCGTGCGCCTCTCCGCCCAGGGAGACAAGAAGCTGGTCGACCAGCGGGCGCGTCAGTGAGTCCTTGTCGAGGATCGGCCAACCGGTGAGCCCGCCTAGGAACTTCGCGAACTCCGACTTCCCCGATCCGGCGTACCCTCCTACCAGGATCACGGCCGGTCCGTCAGTGCTTGCCCCTGCTGTGTGGCGGCTCCATGCGTTGACCACACGATTGCGCAGAGCTTCGCTGTCCACATCGTCGGTACCTTCGCGGATGCTGCTCAGCGCTTTGCGTACTGCGTCCGGCTGGTTGGGGAGCTTACGCTCAGCAGAAGCGGGCGCCGGTACGGATTCCACAGGGGCATCCTCTCCGGGCAGGGCTTTACGGAAGCCGAGTTGGGCCTCATTGCGACGATAGAGGCGGCAGTATGCCCGGCGGTAATGCGGACCGGGATATACCGAACCCTTTTCGTGGCCCCAGATCGTCTGGAAGTTCCCGGCCAGGTTGAAGCCGTGCCGCTCCGCGATTTCGCGGAGCTTCTCCCCCGTGTCTTCCAGAGTGAGCCCTATCTCCTCGCGGTGCATCCGCAGGAGATCCGGCTTCCAATCCGGGTGCTTCCGAGCCATCTGCCCCTCCTAGATAGCTAGTCGGAGCCGCGAGTGTAGCGGCCCGACTAGCGCTGTGGAAATTCGTGATAGCGCATGTGTAAGCGGATGTATAAAACTGCTTGGACTTTCTCAGGTAGCGGGACGTGATACAGGTTTTCGCGCCGTGGCGGTGAACTTGTGGCACACCGAACGAGGAGGTTCAGATGCCCCACGGCGCGGCCGTTCACGCCCCACCCCGGCTTGCTGGAAGGTCAGTTCCCTTCCAGGGCCGCGACGCGTTGGCGCAGCTTTCCAACTTCGGTCCGCAGTTTGTCGACTTCGTCGCGCAACTCGGCCACGGTCGCGACCGGATCGACGAGCTGTGCGGCGGAGCGGCTGGCGTCGGCAGTCAGGAACACGCCCTTGCCCTGATGGGTGACGACGAGCCCGTCGGCCTTCAACTGATTGATGGCGGTGCGAGCCACGGTCACCGTGACTCCGTAAGCCTTCTGGAGGTCCCCGTACGAGGGGAGCTGGCCGGTGTCGGCGAACTCGCTATCCGCGATGCGTCGTCGCAGGTCATCGGCTACCTGCTGATAGGCGAACTGCTTGCCGGTCCACTCGACCATCTGCACCCCAAGTGTTGTCGGTCTCTGCCTCATAGTGCCTAAGCCGCAGAGGTAGAACCAGCCTCCCACGCTGGTTGTTCCGCGTGAGGACTTGACGCACTCTGCCTCACAGTGCACTCTGAGGCAGAGTTGAGAAAGCGGCTCAGCCCAGAAGGGCAGAGCACTTGATCGACCTGTTTGACCTGCACGAATGCACAGGGCGAGAACGCTGCAATCCCGCTAAAGGCCAGGTGGAACAGGGCTTCGGCCCGTACTGGCGAGGTGGCCCGGTGACCGCGAGCAACGGCCGGAGAGTGGGGACAAGGTCCCCCTTGCAGTGCAAAGTCCCTGTTCATCGCGTTGAAGGAGCAACTGTGATCAGACGAAAGCGTTGGGCGCGGCCGTGATCGACCGGCACGGCGGCGCCGCTTCATCTCCGGTCCCTCGCATCGTTCGAGTGCGGCGGACAACCGGTCGCCTTCTTCCGTCCCGCGGTGGCTATCGCCGCGCCGGTTGCCTCCCTCGCCTGTCCGGTCTCGCTGTGTGCGGTGGCCGTACGGGCGGGGTGGTGGGGAGCCGGAATACCCCGACTTCAACGGCGTGAGCCCCCGGAGGTGCAACTCCGGGGGCTCTGTTCGGGCCGTTCCTCTGTGGAAGGAACCACGACCCATGAACCACGTTGTCACACTTCAGGACGCTGTCACGGCGTTCGCCGACTTCATGGAGCCGACGGACGCTGAGCTGGACGCGATCGACCGGGAGATGCCTGTGATCCTTGCGGACGTCGACCTGTTGGACGCGCAGATCATGACCCTTGACCGGGTCCCGACCGAGTTCGACGAGCGGCGTATCCGCCGGGCCCGCCGCCGGGCGCTGGCCGCCCGCGTCGCCGTGATCAACCAGACGGCCGGTGCGAAGGTTTCCGGGGGTGCAGCGTGAGCGCCACACCCGTGACCGAGATCATCAGGGCTCACAAGCTGAGCGAGCCCATGCTTCGTGCCCTCTACACGGGCGAGGACGGGCAAGTGGTGGCGTGCGGTGTCCGCACGGAGCGCGCCCTGATCGCCCGGGGTCTGATCCACCCCGTCGAGAGCACACTGACGGAGAAGGGCTCTGCCCTGGTGGCGGAACTCCGTGGCCAGGGCACGGCTGTGGGGTCGACCACCCCCCGCACCGCCGCCGACCTCCCGAAGGGCACCCGCGTCATGTCTGCCGAGGGGCGCATGGGGACCGTCAACGGGGTCGACATCGGCCGCGTCACCAACACTGACCACCCGAATCACGGCCGTGAGTACGTCGGCGTGAACTGGGACGCGGTCGAAGGTGACATGGGCTGCAACCGGCGCAGCCGCCCCTTCGTCGACGAACTGACCGTGGCCGGGGGGTGTGGCGTGACCGGCGCCAACCGTTGCCCGGCCGCTCACCACGACGACCCGACCCCGTGCGACGGCCCGGCAGTCGTGACCGTGCTGGACGCCTACAACGATGGGGCGGACGGCTGCGAGCACCACGGCGCCCGGCTGCTGGCGTCGTTGGAGCACGGCAAGGTCTACCCCCTGCCCCACGCCCCGGCGGGCGCCGCCATCCGTGTCTTCACCGCCGCGGACGAAATCCCGCCGTTCGTCTGGTACGAGGGCGCCCCGCGGACGCAGCCCAACCAGCGCAGCCGGGCGGAGAACCGCCGTAAGGGAGGTGCGGCATGAGCGCCAAGACCGTTCTTCCCGCCGTGGCGATGACGGCGGTGTCCATGGTCCTCACTCTGGCCGTGGTCTTGATGTGGCTGGGCACGGCGGTGCCGTGGCTGGTCGCGCTGGTCGTCGGTCTCGGCATCGACGGTGGATGGCTCGCCACGCTCGCCTATGAACGCCGACTCGCCGCGCAGGGCGACCACAACCGCACCGTGACGGGCGTGGGCTGGTTCTTCGGCCTGGTCGCCACCAGCGTCCTCATCGCTCACGCACTGACCGCCGAAGAATCTTCCGGCGCGTGGCTGGCCGTGGCCTGGCTGCCCCTCGCAGCTAAGGCACTGTGGCTGGTGCACGGACAGTGGGAGCGCACCGCCCTCACCCCGGCCGCGCTCGGTGCGATCCGGGGAATCCAGCAAGAGGCCCGTGACGAAGCAGCCGTTGCCCGTGCTCGGCTGCGGGCGGACGCCACCGCCGAGGAGACCCGGCTGACGGCCGTGACGGGGGCCGGTGCCCGCGTCGCGCGCGTCCAGGCGAAGACCGCAAAGACCCTCTCGCGGGCGTGGTCGACGCTGGAGACGGCGCGGCAGGGCGAGGACACCGGCAGGGCGCTGACCTGCGTGACGAGCCGCGTCACGCCCGGCGTCACATCCCGCTGGGAACTCCCCGTCTGGGGCCCCACAGAGCCGGTCACCGCGTTGGAGACGGCACCCGCGCTCACGGATGAGGCGCTTGACGCGCTGGTCGACGAGATCCGCAACAGCGAGACGCCCGCCCTGTCCTACCGTGAGATGGCCACTCGTTTCAGGGCGGCTGGCTACTCCGCCTCAGAGGTCCGGCTTCGGGCCGCGTGGAAGCGCGTGGCGTGATGGGGGCACTGCGGATCGGCTCCGTGTGCACGGGTTACACGGTGGCCGCGCTCGGCTTCCTCGCGCCCACTGCCCTCCCCGTCCGTGCCGCCTGAACTGCGCAAAACGATCCGGCGGGGTCGCTCCGCTCACCTCCTACAGCGACGGACCGGCCCCGCCTTTCCTCCCACTGGAAGGACCCTCAGTGAAGCACCCCGACGACGAGAACGAACTGTTCAATCGACTCGAAGCGGAGATGTCGGCCGACTCCGGGGGCGAGGTAGTCGACCTCGACAAGGCGCGGTCGGCCCGTTCGGAGTCGGCCGACCCGACCGCCCGGCCGGACGCCGACCCGTCGGCCGACTCCGACACCGCTCGGTCGGGTGCCGAGTCGGGCGACCCGACCGCACCCGTGATGGTCGACCAACCGACTCCGACGGCCACCGGTCCGGGCTACCTCGGTCGGCTGCTCGGGGCACAGCGCCGTGCGGTCGTTCCCGTGTGGCTGCGATCGGTGGCGGAACTGCGGACCGCCACCGCGTGGGTGGCCCGCCACTATGCCCACGCCGCCGGGTACCACGCGCTGCGCACCCCGGCCTACGCCGCCCGGCTCGCCCTGCAAGCCCCGACCGGCACCGCCCGATTCGTGGGCGGCACGATGCGGTGGATGGCCGACCGTGAGGGCGAGCCGGTCCGACTCGCCGCGGTCCGGCGTGAGGACGCTGCGGAGTATCTGAAGCTGTCGCGGCAGCGCGATGGACGCGTCCGACTGCGCACCCTCGTTGCGGTGCTCGCACTGTTCGTCGGCCTGGGCGCCGCGCTCGCGATGTACGTGCTCGCCCCCGGCTGGCTTCAGGCGGTGTCGGTGAGCGCGGTCGTGATGGCGCTCGGGTTCGCAGGTCAGCAGGCGGATGCCCCGGTCATCCACCGGGCGGTGGAACTGCCCAAGGCGGTCAAGCTCACCAGTGACATCGTGCTGCGGGCGCTCGGGGCGCTCGGCATCCCCACCATCAACCAGGCGCAGGCCAAGGGGCGCGAGGGGTTCGAGTTCACCGCCCCCATCACCCGCGACGGCCCCGGCTGGCGCGCGGAGGGCAACCTCCCCTACGGCGTCACGGTGACCGACGTCATCGAGCGCCGCGACCGGCTCGCCTCCGGCCTGCGCCGCCCGCTCGGGTGTGTGTGGCCCGAGGCGGTACCGGATGAGCACACCGGACACCTCGTGCTCTGGGTGGGGGACCAGGACATGTCCCGCGCCAAGCAGCCCAAGTGGCCGCTGCTCAAGGCGGGTTCGGTGGACCTGTTCAAGCCGGTCGCCTACGGCACCGACCAGCGCGGACGCTGGGTCGTGGCGACGCTGATGTACATCGCGGGCGTCATCGGCGCCATCCCCCGGATGGGCAAGACGTTCCTGCTGCGTCTGCTGCTGCTCATCGCCGCCCTGGACCCGCGGGCGGAGCTGCACACCTACGACATGAAGGGCACCGGCGACCTGGACCCGGTCGGCGACGCAGCCTCCCACCGGCACGCCGCGGGCGACGATGACGAGTCCATCGAGTACTGCCTGAACGACTTCCGGGCGCTGCGCGAGGAACTGCGGCGCCGCACCAAGGTGATCCGTTCGCTTCCGCGGGATGTCTGCCCGGAATCGAAGGTGACCAGTGCTCTTGCCGACAAGCGTTCCCTTGGGCTGCACCCGATCGTGATCGGGGTGGATGAGTGCCAGGTGCTCTTCGAGCACCCCGAGCACGCCAAGGAGTTCGAGGAGATCGCCACCGACCTGGTCAAGCGCGGTCCGGCCACCGGCATCGTGCTGCTGCTCGCCACGCAGCGCCCGGACGCCAAGGCGCTGCCCACCGGCATCAGCGCGAACGCGTCGGCCCGCTGGTGCCTGAAGGTCATGGGCCAGCTGGAGAACGACATGGTGCTCGGCACCTCCGCCTACAAGCGCGGGGTGCGGGCGACGATGTTCGCCTGGGGTGACAAGGGCATTCACTACTTCGTCGGTGAAGGGTCGGACGCCCGGATCGTGCGCGCCATCTACATCGACGGCCGCGACGCCGAAGACGTCGGCGCCCGCGCCCGCCGCCTGCGAGAGGAAGCGGGCACGCTGTCCGGGCACGCGCTCGGGGAGGCACCCGAGCCGGTCACCACCGCTTATGACCTGCTGCGCGACATCCTCGCTGTGGTACCGGCCGATGAGCCCAAGGTGTGGTCCGAGACCGTCGTCGCCCGGCTCGCAGAGCTGCGCGAGGAGGTCTACGACGGCTGGGACCCTGAGGGGCTGGCCGCGGCCCTGAAGCCGCACGGCGTCTCCACGATCCAGGTGGGCCGCCGCGTGAAGGGCAAGGTCGTCAACCGGCGTGGCATCGACCGCTCCCACATCGTTGCCGCGATTGCGGAGCGTGACGGAAAGCGGGACGCGGGCTGAGGCTCCGGGGCCGCTAGCGCTAGCGGCACACCCCGCTAACGTTAGCGGCCCCGCTAGCGCCCCAAACCGCTCCTGATCAGGCCGCTAGCGGATAGCGGCCCACCTGCGGAAACCCCTGAAACCCGCCTGGAAGGGCCCGTCATGACCCCTGTCCTGCTCGCTATCGCTCTGGTTCTAGGCGTAACACTCTGTTACGTCGCCGTGTGTGCTGCCTCGCCGTTCGGCAACTGCCGCAAGTGCAACGGCTGGGGCTTCGCCATGAAGACCGACCGCAAGGGCCGGATGAAGCGCGGCAAGGACTGCCGCCGCTGCAAGGCAACCGGCAAGCGCATACGCGTCGGCCGCTGGCTCTACAACCGCTGGGCCCGCATCTACCGCGCCGGTACCCACACCTCCTGACCGGAAGGCTCCCGATGACCCTGAACATCTCCGCCGTGCTGCTGTTCGGCGCCGCGTCCGCCCTCGCCGTCAAGACCAAGTCCGCCGGAGGCGGCGCGGCCATCGCCCTGTTCCTCTTCGGGTTCTTCGCCGCCGGAACCGGCGCGTATGAGCCCATCCACAACCTCGTGCAGGCGTCCGCCGACACCATCGCCCAACTCGGCAACTGACCGGAGGCCACGACCGTGAACGAACACACTCGCCTCCCGACCGCGTACGAGACGGCGGCCCTGGACGTCCACCACCCCACCCCGACCACGCCCGCACACATGGCGCCGCTCGTGCCCATGCAGCCCGGCGACATCCCGACAGTGGCGAGCGTCGTCCTGCCCGACGGCCGCGTCGTCACCGGCTACGCCATCACCCCCGTGCACCCCGAGCCGGTCACGCACAAGCCGCCCGTCTCCCGCGCCGCTGTGAACATCGCGCTCGGGGGCATCGGGTTCGCCGCCGTGTGCGGCGGGCTGTTCCTGCTGACCGCGCTCATCACCGCCCTGACCGCACTCATCACCCAGCTCGTCATCCTCGCCGCCGTCATCTTCGGCGGGTGGGTGGCCGTGCAGGTCTTCAGCGCGAGCGGCCACAAGGGCGGGACCACCGTCAACATCCGCAAGGCCGTCATCAAGCGCAACCACTTCCACAGCTAGCTACGCCAAGGGCGGCCCCTTCGTCTCGCCAAAGTCGCGGGGCCGCCCTTGTCCAACCTGCCGTGAACTGACCTGTTGGAGGTCTCCCAGCATGACCCAACAGACCCCCCTCCGGCGAGTGGCACTCACCTTGGCCGCCGCCGGACTCCCTGTGCTGCCCCTGCGCGCGGGCAAGGCGCCCTTCGGCAACTGCCACCAGTGCGCGAACAACGCGTGCGGCGGTCGGCCGAACATGAAGACCGCCGGGCCGTGCCGCTGCCCCGGCGTCTGCCACGCGTGGGCCGCCGCCACCACCGACCCCGCAGTGATCACGTCCCTCGCATGGGCCCACGCCTGGCGCCGGGCCGTCTGCGTCGCCTACCACCCCGGCGCCGCCGGGGTGACCGTGGTGGACCTGGACGACGCGGCGGCCGTGGCATGGGCCCGTGAGACCCTGCCCGCCACCCGGACCGTGGAGACGACGCGCGGTGAGCACTGGATCTACCAAGGCACCATGACGTCGTCCAACGCAGTCCGCCCCGGTGTCGACATCAAGTCGTCCATGTCCTACGCCCGCTACCTCGGGCCTGGTACCGGCACCATGGCCGCCCTGCCCGATGCCGTTCGCGCGCTGGCCGTGAAGGAACCCGCCGCGGTCCGGCCCGCACCGCATGTCGTGAGCGTGCCCGCGCTGGCCAGGGGCGGGGAGTGCCGCCACCGCACCCCCACCTACCTGGACCGCGGGATCACCATGGCGGAAGCCCGCATCAACGACGCCCGCGAGGCAATCCACGCGACCGTGTACCGGACGTTCCTGGCTGTGCTGTCCGCGCACGGCCGGTGCGGGTGCCTCACGGACGCTCACGTGCAGCGGCTGTTCGCCGCCGCACAGGCCAAGGGCGAGACGTCTCGGCACTGCGCCGACGCGTGGACCAACGCCCGCACCCGGTTGGGGCTGTAACCGTGGCTGACGACGACAAGAACCCGGCGCGTGAGGTCATCGCGGACTACGCACAGGCGCACTTCCGGTACTTCCGCACCGCCGACGGCACCGTGTACGCGCAGCGCAACGGCCACCCCGTGGCCCGCCCGATTCGTTCCCAGGGCACGACAGGCAGCCACCGCCAGGAACTCATGGTCGGCCTCTTCCGCGACGGGCATGGCGTGTTCAACGGCACCGCATTGAAAGAGGCGTTGGACTTGATCGAAGCACTCGCTCTGACCGAGGACGTACAGCCCGTTTACATCCGCGTCGCCCCCGGATTCGACGGAGCAACGTGGCTGGACCTGGGACGGACCGACGGGCGGTCGGTCCGTATCCACCCCACCGGGTGGGACATCGCCATTCCCGACCCGCATGAGGTGTGCTGGCGCCGCACACAGCTCACCGGCGAACTGCCCCTGCCGGTCAAGGACACCGACGGCAAGGGCATCGACCTCCTGTTGCGGCTGACCAACTTCGCCAATGCCGAGACGGAGTGCCTGGCCCTCGCCTGGCTCATCGGCAGTCTCGGGCCGTCCGTGCCCGTCCCGGCCCCGTTCCTCACCGGCCCGCAGGGCGCCGGCAAGTCCACCGCCGGGCGGATGCTCATCCGGATCATCGAGGGCATGAGCAGCGACCTGCGCCGCGCCCCGAAGGACGAGGAGAACCTGATCGCGGCCGTGGCCGCCGGATGGGTCACCGCCCTGGACAACCTTTCCCACATGACCCCGGACCTGTCCGACGCCATGTGCTGCATCGTCACCGGCGCCGAGAACGTCAAACGCGCTCTCTTCACCGACGGAGACGTGTTCCGCGCCCGCTACCGCCGCCCCCTGCTTCTGACCGGCATCGACGTGGGCGTCATCCGCCCCGACCTCGCCGAACGACTCCTACCCCTGCGTCTGGAGCGGCCGAAGATCCGGCGCACCGAGGCGGAACTGTGGGCGGAGTACGCGGAGGTTCTGCCCGTGGTCCTCGGGTCCCTCCTGGATCTCACGGTCAAGGTGCGCGCTGTCGAGGCGGAGACACCCACGGACCTGCGCATGGCGGACTTCGCGCACCTGTGCGCGCAGCTCGACGCGGCGACCGGTTTCGGAGCGCTGACCGCGTACCGGGCGAGTCTGGACGATCTCAATGACGACGTGATCGAGGGTGATCTGTTGGCGCAGACCGTCCTGCGGCACGCTGCCGACGTCGAACCGGGCGCGGAGCAGCGGATGACGTCCACGGAGTGGCTGCACTGCCTCACCCGCCTCTACACCGGCGAGGACTTCCGCCCCCTGCCCAAGGGGTGGCCGACCACCGGCAAAGTCCTCTCCGACCGCCTCAAGCGTCTACAACCGACCCTGGCCGCCCGGGGCGTCCTCATCGACTCGGGCCGCACCAGGGAGGGCCGCTACATCGAGATGACCCGCTCACCGGCCACGCCCCCGTACGAGCAACAGGCGTTCTGACCGGCACCGTGCCGACCGCACGAGCAAGAGGAGCACCACCTGCGGAGCGTGCTCCTCTTGCTGTTCGGCGGAACGCCGCCCGATGGTCGCTCCGCGCAGCGGCTCCTTCTTCACGCCCTAAGCCGCACTGCACCACCACAGATGCCTCTCTCTTTTTCCTAAGTGGGGAACGCTGCGTCACCTGCGTCACGGGCACCCGGAAAACGCCGGGTGGCCTGCGCATACGGGCGTGACGCAGACGGCTGTTCTCTGCGTCACGCCGCGTCACCTGCGTCACGCGTGACGAACAGCCTGCGTCACCGGTGACGCACCACCGGTGCTCTGCGTCACCCGAAACCCGCCGTTCAGACTCCATGAATGACGCAGGTGACGCTGTGACGCAGAAATCCGCACCTAGGACACACACGTGGCCACAAGAGGCACCCGAGACCTTCCCGCCTAGGAGGCACTCCGGAATGAGCGTCACGCTCGCCGCTCCTACCGAGCGGCTCCTGTACCGACCGGAAGAAGCCGCGGCGGCGCTGAACATCGGCCGCTCGCTGGTCTATGAAGAGATCCGCCTCGGACGACTCCAGACCGTCCGCATCGGCCGTCGCCGTCTCGTGCCGCCCGAGTATGTCGCGCAGTACGTCGAACTCCTCAAGCGCGAGGCGGAAGCCACCGCCTGAGCTTTTCATCACCGCAGTTCCACAGGGCCGCGTCCATCAGGGCGCGGCCCTGTCCTATGGAGGCACAACAGAACATGACCGAGACCCCGAAGCGCGCCCAAAAGGCTGGCCACGGTGCGGACACGATCTATTGGGACCCTGCCAAGAAGAGCTACGTGGGGGCCGTCTCCCTGGGGTACGCCCCGAACGGGAAGCGCCGTCGACCGAAGGTGTACGGCAAGACGAAGACCGAAGTGCGCAACAAGATCCGGGACTTGAAGAAGGAGGTGCAGACGGGCGTCAAGGCTCCGGCCACCTACACCGTGGCCGACGCGGTGAACGACTGGTTGGAGCGCGGGCTGAAGGGGCGCGACGAGAAGGGCACCATCGGCAAGAACCGCTCGATGGCGAACAAGCACCTCATCCCGTTCATCGGCAAGGCCAAGCTGAAGGAACTCAGTGCGGACGATGTCGACGACTGGTTGGACGATAGGGCCGAATTCCTCGCGACGCGAAGCCTGCGTGACCTGCTCGCCATCCTGCGCCGCTCCATCGCGCACGCTCAGCGCCGGGACAAGGCCGCGCGGAACGTCGCCCTACTCGTCACCGCGCCGGAGGGGCGCCCCGGCCGCCCGAGCAAGGCATTGAACCTGGAGCAGGCGAAAGCCGTGCTCATCGCCGCACGACCGTCACGGCTGTATGCCTATCTCGTGCTCTCGCTCCTCAGTGGCGTGCGCACGGAAGAGGCGCGGCCCCTCACCTGGGACCACGTCTTCCTGGAGCCGAAGGACGGCATCCCGCCGTACGTCGCCGTGTGGCGCTCGGTGCGCAAGCACGGTGAAACCAAGACCAGGAAGAGCCGCCGGACCATCGCACTGCCGAAGCAGGTCGTCGACGTGCTCGAAGAGCACGTGAGGTGGCAGAAGCAGGAGCGCGCATCCCGTGGGATGGAGTGGAGCCCAACCGGCTGTGTCTTCACGACGAGGAGCGGCGAGCCGCTCGACGCGGCCAACGTCCGGCGCGACTTCAAGGCCATCGTGAAGAAGGCAGGGCTGAAGCCGGAGTGGACGCCGCGGGAGCTGCGGCACAGCTTCGTGTCCCTGCTCTCAGATCACGGCATCCCGTTGGAGCGGATCGCGCTGTTGGTCGGTCACAGCAGCCAGGCGACCACGGAAGCGGTCTACCGCAAGCAGCTCCGTCCGGTGATCACGCAGGGAGCTGAAGCGATGGACGACATCTTCGCCGAAGATCAGGAAGGGGAGGACACGGAGGAGCAGGAAGAGGGCGACGCGGTGGCCTGAGCAAATTCGTTTGGCCCCCTGTTTGGCCCCCCGAGCATGACAGAGGGCCAATCGCGTTCATGCGATTGGCCCTCTGACCTGTGTCGGGGTGGCGGGATTTGAACCCACGACCTCTTCGTCCCGAACGAAGCGCGCTGCCAAGCTGCGCTACACCCCGAAGCAACGAGCTCTACTTTAGCGGACCGCTGGCCAGAGACGAAATCCGGTTTCGGGGCTCTCGCAGGTGGGGGCGGGGGTGTCCGGTTTCAGGGGGTCTGGGGGGTGAGGGTGAGGAGGGTGGCCTCCGGCGGGCAGGCGAAGCGGATCGGGGTGTAGCGGTTGGTGCCGCAGCCCGCGGAGACGTGGAGATAGGAGGTGTGGCCCTCGGCGTGGTGGCTGGAGAGGCCCTTGACCCGCTGGGTGTCCAGGTCGCAGTTGGTGACCAGGGCACCGTAGAAGGGGATGCACAGCTGGCCCCCGTGGGTGTGGCCCGCGAGGATCAGGGGGTAGCGGTCGGCGGTGAAGGCGTCCAGGACGCGGAGGTAGGGGGCGTGGACCACGGCCAGGGACAGGTCCGCGTCGGTCTCGGCGCCGCCGGCCACCTCGGCGTAGCGGTCGCGCTTGATGTGGGGGTCGTCGAGGCCGGTGAGGGCGATCTCGATGTCGTTCAGCTTCAGCCGGCCCCGGGTGTTCGAGAGTCCGACCCAGCCCGCCGCGTCGAAGGCGTCGCGCAGTTCGTGCCAGGGGTTGTGGATCGCGCCGACGACCGGGGGGTTGCCGTTGAGACCGTGGCGGCCGCTGACCTTTTCCATCAGGTAGCGGGCGGGATTGCGCGGCTTCGGTCCGTAGTAGTCGTTCGAGCCGAAGACGTACGTGCCCGGGAACTCCATCAGCGGGCCCAGCGCGTCCAGGACCTCCGGTACGGCCTCGGGGTCCGAGAGGTTGTCGCCGGTGTTGACGACGACGTCGGGACGCAGCCCGGCGAGGGACTGGAGCCAGCGCTGCTTCTTGCGCTGGCCGCTCACCATGTGGATGTCCGAGATCTGGAGGACGCGCAGGGGGCGCATCCCGCTCGGGAGCACCGGGACGGTGATCCGTCGGAGCCGGAAGGACCGGACTTCGAAGGCGGCCGCGTAGGCGAGGCCGGCCGCGCCGACCGCCGTGATTCCCAGAGGTACTCCGTATTGCGCGCGCATGGTCACCATGGTCGCAGAACGCGGGTGGGGGAGAAATCTTCGGGTGATTCCTGGCCAGTACTGGCAGACTCGTCGCCATGACCACCACGCTCAAGTCCAGGCTGCAGGACGACCTCACCGCGGCGATCAAGGCGCGCGACGAGCTGCGCTCCTCCACTCTCCGGCTGACCCTCACCGCGATCCAGAAGGAAGAGGTCGCGGGTGAGAGCGCCCGTGAGCTGTCCGATGCCGAGGTGGAGAAGATCATCGCGCGGGAGGCGAAGAAGCGCCGCGAGGCGGCCGACGCCTTCGCCAAGGGCGGGCGGACCGAGCAGGCCGAGCGGGAGCAGGCCGAGGGCGAGGTGCTCGCCGAGTACCTGCCGAAGCCGCTGACCGACGACGAGCTGAACGCGCTGGTGGCCGAGGCCGTGCGCGAGGCCGCGGCGGCCGGGGCCGAGGGCCCGCGGGCCATGGGTGCGGTCATGAAGATCGTGAACCCCAAGATCGCCGGGCGGGCCGAGGGCGGCCGCGTCGCCGCCGCGGTGAAGCGCCGGCTAGCGGGCTGAGCCCGCGCCGCGGCGGCGGTCCTCCAAGATCCCCGGATTCATGGGATTCCGCAGGTGGGGAGCGCTGAACGGATATACGAAGGGGGCCGGGCGGCTGATGCCCGGCCCCCTCAGCGTTCAGCAGCCAGTACTACGGCAGGTGCCAGCCGCCGTTCCCGCCCCCGTTTCCCTTGCCGCCGTTCCCGTTGCCCCCGCCGATCAGGTCCGGGGGGAGGGAGATGTCCGGCCAGGGGTCATCCGGCCCGCCATTGCCGCCGCGGCCCGGCTTGCGGTGGTGGTCCGGCTTGCGGGCGTTCGGGTCCTTGATCGGGACGGTGACGAAGTTCTGCGCGGGCTTGCCCTCCAGCGCGCCGCTCATCGCGTCCTTCCAGATCGGTCCCGGAGTGTCCGCGCCGTAGACCTTGTCGTGGGGGACGCCCCCGATGGTGATGTTCTCCATCTTGACGCCCTCCGGACCCGGGCCGCCGACCCAGACCGCGCCCGCGAGGTTCGGGGTGTAGCCGACGAACCACGCGGCCCGCCGCTCGTCCGTCGTACCCGTCTTTCCGGCGCTCGGACGGCTCTGGAGCCCGGCCTGCTTGCCGGTGCCGTCCTCGACCACACCGCGCAGCAGGGTGTTGATGGTGTCCGCGGTCTTCTGGGACATGGCGCGCCGGCACGTGGACTTCGGGACCTTGAGTGCCTTGCCGCCGGGCCCGGTGATCGACTCGATGAAGACCGGGGAGCAGTAGACACCGCGGTTGGCGAAGGTCGCGTAGGCGTTGGCCATCGTGAGCGGGGAGAAGCCCTCGGTGCCGAGGGTGAGGGAGGGCACCTGGTGGTGCTCCTTGCCGTCGGCCCGCCGCACGCCCATCTTGTCGGCCAGCTCCGTCACCGGGCAGACCCCGATGTCACTGATCAGCTGGACGAAGTAGGTGTTGACCGACTTCGCGGTCGCCTCCTTCATCCCGTACGGGCCGACCTCGTGCTCGTTCTCGTTCTCGACGGTCGAGCCCTCGTTGTTGGTCCAGGAGCCCTTGCAGGTGCTGACCGGGCTCGGGTACTCCATCTTGTATGGCGAGGAGTAGCGCTTGTACGGCTTCGTGCCCCGCTCGATGGCGGCCGCGGCGGTGATCGGCTTGAAGGTCGAGCCGACCTGGAAGCCGTAGTTCGAACCGCCCATCGACTTGTCCGCGGAGAGGTTGAGCTGGGTTTCGTCCTTGTCGACGCCGTAGGGCCGGGACTGGCCCATGCCCAGCACCTTGCCGGTGCCCGGCTCGACGAGCGTGACGGCGGTGGCGACCCGGTCGGACTGGTACACATGAGCCTTGACCGACTTCTCGACCGACTCCTGCGCCTGCGGGTCCAGGGTCGTGCGGATCGTCAGGCCGCCCTGGGCCCAGCGCTTGGCACGCGCCTCCCGGGTCTTGCCGAAGACCGGGTCGCTGAGGAAGATCCGGTGGACGTAGTCACAGAAGAAGCCCGCGCCGTGGACGGCCGTGATGCAGCCGCTCCGGGGCGGGCTGACCTTCAGACCGAGCGGCTTCTTCTTCGCCGCGTCGGCCTGCGCCTGGCTGATGTTCTTCACGTCGGCCATGCGCTGGAGCACGGTGTTGCGCCGGGCCTCGGCCGTCTCCGGGTGGGCCACCGGGTCGTAGCGGCTGGGTGACTGGACGAGACCGGCCAGCAGCGCGGCCTGCTGCACCTCGAGGTCCTTGGCGGGCTTGCTGAAGTAGCGCTGGGCGGCGGCCTCGATGCCGTACGCCTGCTGCCCGAAGAAGGTGATGTTCAGGTAGTTCTCGAGGATCCGCTTCTTGCCCAGTTCCTTCTCGACCTGGATCGCGTACTTGAGTTCCTTGATCTTGCGGCCGATGGACTGCTCGGTGGCCTGGGCAACCTTCTCCTCGTCGTTGCCCGCCTCCTCGACGAAGACGTTCTTCACGTACTGCTGGGTGAGGGTGGAGGCACCCTGTGAGACGCCGCCGTTCTGGGCGTTCTTGTTCGCGGCGCGCAGGACGCCCTTGAGGTCGATCGCCCCGTGCTCGTAGAAGCGCGCGTCCTCGATCGCGACGATCGCCTGACGCATATAGGGGGAGATGTCCTTGAGTTTCACGATGCTGCGGTCGCGTGAGTAGACCTTCGCGATCTCGCCGCCCTTGGCGTCCAGGATGGTGGTCCGCTCGCTGAGCGGCGGAGTCTTGAGATTGGCCGGAATCTCGTCGAACTCCTCGACCGTTCCCTTGGCGGCAAGGCCGAACGCCCCGACCGCGGGCAGCGCGAGCCCGGCCATGACCGCACCGGCCAGCACGCTGACGCCGAGGAACTTGGCGGCCTGTTGAGTGGTGGACAGCCCCCCACCCGAACGCGTGTTACCCATAGGGGGCAGCCTACGTGTCGAATCGCCGGACAGGGGACCGCGTGTTCGCATAAGCTGTTTCACGCCAGTCACAGATGCACGGCTGCGCCACACCCCCACCCTCACTCTAGTGAGTGATGAGACCTGCCCGGATTGCGGCCCCCTGTCCTGAGCTGCCCTTTGTTCCTTGGGTGAACTGCCCGGGTTTGCACTAGTGATCGCAAATGTCGCCAGCTCACTCCGTTGGGTGATCTGCCGCGTACCCATAGTCCGTTCGGGCCATCCAAGATTGGGCCCGCAGGGGGTGTTGCGCCCTGCTCGCCTTCCGTAACGTCCTCAACTGGCGACGGTGAATATGCCGTTTGTCGCCGTGGGGGAGCTCCGATTCGGGAGAGGACGGCGCCAGCATGGGCTGGGTAACCGACTGGAGTGCGCAGGCTGCCTGCCGCACTACTGATCCAGATGAACTGTTCGTCCAGGGCGCGGCACAGAACAGGGCCAAAGCGGTCTGCACCGGATGCCCGGTGCGCACCGAGTGCCTTGCGGACGCCCTGGACAACCGTGTCGAGTTCGGTGTGTGGGGAGGGATGACCGAGCGCGAGCGGCGGGCACTGCTGCGCCGCCGGCCGACCGTGACCTCGTGGCGCAGGCTGCTGGAGACCGCGCGCACCGAGTACGAGCGCAGCGCGGGCATTCTGCCCTTCGACGACGAGGAGTACGAGCGCTTCGCCGCCGTCGGATAGTGGTGGCGACGGCGGTCGGTCTCAGGGGCGGGCACGGGTACGTGCATGTTCTGTCCGGGACGAATGCGGCCGCGGCCACGGACGGTCGTGGTCGGCCTTGAGTCGATTCGGTCATGGACCGGTTCGGTCATAGGCCATGAGGCGCGTCTCGATGGACGGGCGGTACGGCCCGCGGCGCCCGCGGCCTAGGGGGGTCTGCCCACCCTGAGCGCGACGGGAGGTCTGTGAGGACCGTGAGGACCGCCTGAGACCTGCGTACGACGTGCTGGGCGTGACGAGGGCGCCATGGGGGGTGCCCTCGGCCTCCGCGTCGGCACGCACCGGGCGCGCATACGCGCGGAGTTGTGCGCTGTCCTGTGCCCGGCACGTGGGCGTACGCCGCTTGCTGGGGGTTGTTCAGCCGCGGGCGTTCAGCCCGCGCGCTGGGGGCGCTCCAGCGGGATTGCCAGGCGATCGCCGATCGCCCGCAGCCCTGCCAGATCGTGTACGTCTCCGGGGAGCGCGGCCACTTGGGCCACCGGAACCTCGGGGTGCAGTGCCGTGAAGCGGTCGTGCGTACGCTGCTCGCGTCCGAGCACCTGCATACGCTCCGCGTGCAGCCGAAGCAGTCCCGCGGCGAGCCGCTCCGCCGACGTGTCCGCCGACGTGGGGGAGACGTCGGGGTCCGCTGCCGAGGGGTTCCGCGCTTGAGCCTTCCCTGAGTCACGATCGACAAATCCGCCGTCGGCAAGATTTTCTTCGCCGGCGCCAGGGTTGGCCGGATCGCTCGCATCGGCGGGGTCCAAGTCGGCATCCGCCGCCGGGCCCGGCTCGGGATCCGCCGGATCCACGTCCGGGTCTGCCGGGTCCACCTCGGGGTCCATGTCGGCGTCCGCCGCCGGGTCCGTGGCGGCCTCCGCCATCGAGAGGATCTCCGCGGCCGCCAGCGCCCGTTCCGCGGAAAGCTGTTCGGCCCCGCTGCCGTGCACCCGGTTCAGCACCAGCCCGGCCAGCGGCATCCGGTCAGCCGCCAGCCGTTCGACGAAGTACGCGGCCTCGCGCAGGGCGTCCCGCTCCGGGGCGGCCACCACGAGGAAGGCCGTACCGGGAGCCTGGAGCAGCCGGTAGGTGGCCTCCGCGCGGGTGCGGAACCCGCCGAACATCGTGTCCATCGCGGCAGCGAACGTCTGCACGTCGCGCATCAGCTGTCCGCCCAGCACCTTGCTGACCGTGCCGGTCATCATCGAGACGCCCACGTTCAGGAACTTCATCCCGGCCCGGCCACCGACCTTCGCCGGTGCCATCAGCACCCGGATGAACTTCCCGTCCAGGAACGAGCCGAGACGTTTCGGCGCATCCAGGAAGTCCAGCGCCGACCGGCTCGGAGGGGTGTCGACGATGATCAGGTCCCACTCGTCGCGGGCGCGCAGCTGGCCGAGCTTCTCCATGGCCATGTATTCCTGCGTGCCCGCGAAACCGGCCGAGAGCGACTGGTAGAACGGGTTCGCCAGGATCGCGCGGGCGCGCTCGGGGTCGGCGTGCGCCTCGACGAACTCGTCGAACGTCCGCTTCATGTCCAGCATCATGGCGTGCAGTTCGCCGCCGTTCTCGGCGCCGACGCCCGCCACCTTCCGCGGGATGTTGTCGAGCGCGTCGATGCCCATCGACTGGGCCAGCCGGCGTGCCGGGTCGATGGTGAGGACCACGACCTTGCGGCCGCGTTCCGCGGCCCGTACGCCCAGGGCGGCGGCCGTGGTGGTCTTGCCGACGCCTCCGGAGCCGCAGCACACCACGATGCGGGTCTGCGGGTCGTCCAGGAGCGCGTCGGTCTCCAGCCGAGGTGCCACGTCCATGCTCATGCCGCCTCCTGCGTACGGCTCGTACCGCCCATCAAGCCCCTGCCGACCGCCTCGCCCGCGCGGCCCGGCCCGTTTCCGCCGTGCGCGCCCGGGACAGCCCTCACGATGGCCGTGCTCGGGACGGCCGTGCTCACGATGGCTGTGCTCGGGACGGCCGCCCTCACGATGGCCGTGCTCGGGACGGCCGCGCTCACGACGGCCACTGCTTGCGCAGATCCGCCGCCAGCCGGTAGAGCCCGGCCAGGTCGACGCCGTCGGTGAGCAGCTCCAACTCGTGCAGCGGCAGCCCCAGACCGGACAGTTCGGCCCGCTGCGTCCGCTCCAGCGCGACCCGCTCCGCATGCTCGCGCGCCTGCTCCAGCAGCGGATCGACCAGGCGCTCGGCGAGACCGCCACGGCGCGCGCCGCCCAGACCCGCCTGCGAGAGCGCCTTCGCGACCGCCGCGCGCTGCCCGTTCGCCGCGATCTCGACGGCGTCGTGGTCGAGGATCGCGGGCCGCACCATGTTGATGATGACCGCGCCGGTCGGCAGGCCGTCGGCGCGCAGCTCCGCGATACCGTCCGCGGTCTCCTGGACCGGCATCTCCTCCAGCAGCGTCACCAGGTGGACCGCCGTCTGGGGAGACTTCAGCACGCGCATCACGGCCTGCGCCTGGTTGTGTATCGGGCCGGTCCGGGCCAGCCCCGCCACCTCGTGGTTGACGTTCAGGAAGCGGGTGATCCGGCCGGTGGGCGGGGCGTCCATGACCACGGAGTCGTAGACGAAGCGCCCGTCCTTGCCCTTGCGGCGCACCGCCTCGCACGCCTTGCCGGTCAGCAGCACATCGCGCAGCCCGGGGGCGATCGTGGTCGCGAAGTCGATCGCGCCCAGCTTCTTGAGGGCGCGTCCGGCCGAGCCCAGCTTGTAGAACATATGGAGGTAGTCGAGGAGGGCGAACTCCGGATCGATCGCGAGGGCGTGCACCTCACCACCGCCCGGCGCGGTCGCGATCTTCCGCTCCTCGTAGGGCAGCGCCTCCGTCTCGAAGAGCTGCGCGATCCCCTGGCGGCCTTCGACCTCGACCAGCAGCGTGCGTCTGCCTTCGGCCGCGAGGGCCAGCGCGAGTGCCGCGGCGACCGTGGTCTTGCCGGTTCCGCCCTTGCCACTGACGACATGGAGCCTGCTCACACTGGGGAGCCTAACCAGTCGCCCCACGGGCTACGCACCAGGCCCCGGTGGAGAGGCATTACAGTCGGCTCATGACGAAGTGGGAATACGCGACCGTGCCGCTGCTCGTGCACGCCACGAAGCAGATTCTGGACACCTGGGGCGAGGACGGCTGGGAGCTCGTCCAGGTCGTTCCGGGGCCGAACAACCCGGAGCAGCTGGTGGCCTACCTGAAGCGGGAGAAGGCATGAGCGCCGTCGAGGACAAACTCGCCGGACTCGGTCTGACGCTGCCGGAGGTCGCGGCTCCCCTCGCCTCGTACGTGCCCGCGATCCGCACCGGTTCGTACATCTATACGGCGGGTCAGCTGCCGCTGGTCGAGGGCAAGCTGGGCGTGACCGGCAAGGTCGGTGCCGAGGTGACCCCCGAGGAGGCCAAGGAGCTGGCGCGGACCTGCGCGCTGAACGCACTGGCCGCCGTGAAGTCGGTCATCGGCGATCTCGACAAGATCGTGCGTGTGGTGAAGGTTGTGGGCTTCGTCGCCTCGGCACCGGACTTCACCGGTCAGCCCGGTGTCGTCAACGGTACGAGCGAGCTGCTGGGCGAGGTGCTGGGCGACGCGGGTGTGCACGCGCGCAGCGCGGTCGGCGTGGCGGTGCTGCCGCTCGACGCGCCGGTCGAGGTCGAGCTCCAGGTCGAGGTCGCTGACTAGTCCGCCTGGTGCATCACCTGGATCCGGCCGCCGTACCCGGCCGGTGCGGCGAGGGCCCCTCGAACATCCGCCCGCAAACGCATAGCATCCGGCCATGTCCACTACGAATGGCCAGTGGTACCCGCCCGAGTGGCCAGAGCGGATCCGGCTGCTGTCGGCCGGTGAGCTCACACCGGTGACGCCGCGCCGGGCCGCCACCGTGCTGCTGCTGCGGGACGGACAGGACGGGCGGGACGGGGACGGCGTTTACGCACCCGAGCGGCTCGAGAGTGCCGCGCAGGGTGCCGGGGGCGACGGGGGAACCGACGAAGCGACCGGCGGGACCGGAGACACCGGGAAGACCCGGGAGACCGAGAAGAGCGGCGAGACCGGGGAGCGCGGCGCGTCCGCGGGGCCCGCGGAATCCGTACGCGACGGGCGGGAGGCCCCGGGGGGCCCCGCCGTCTACATGCTGCGCAGACGCGCCTCCATGGCCTTCGCCGGAGGCGCGTACGCCTATCCGGGCGGCTCCGTCGATCCGCGCGACGAGCGGATGGTCGCCTGGGCCGGGCCCTCGCGCGCCCAGTGGGCGCAGCGGCTGGGGCTCGACGCGAGCGACGCGACGCAGGCGCAGGCCATCGTGTGCGCGGCGGTCCGCGAGACCTTCGAGGAGGCGGGTGTGCTGCTCGCCGGGCCGACCCCGCACACGGTCGTCGCGGACACGACGGGCGACGACTGGGAGGCGGACCGTGCGGCGCTGGTGGGCCGGGACCTGTCGTTCGCCGAGTTCCTCGACCGCCGTGGGCTGGTGCTCCGCTCGGATCTGCTGGGCTGCTGGGCCCGCTGGATCACCCCGGAGTTCGAACCGCGCCGCTACGACACCTGGTTCTTCGTGGCTGCGCTGCCGCGGGGGCAGCGCACCCGCAACGCCTCCACGGAGGCGGACCGGACCGTGTGGATCCGGCCGGGTGAGGCGGCCGACGGCTACGACCGCGGCGAGCTGCTGATGATGCCGCCGACCATCGCGACACTGCGCCAGCTGCGACCGTACGGCTCGGTCGGCGAGGCGCTGGCCGCGGCCGCCGACCGCGATCTGACCCCGGTCCTCGCACAGGCGCGGCTGGAGAACGGCGAGCTGGTGCTGAGCTGGCCGGGACACGAGGAGTTCACCAAGCACATCCCGACCGGCACGACGGGGGGATCCTCCGCATGACGTACGCGGCCTCGCTGCCCGGCCAGCCGCGCGGAGGCGCGATCGGCGGACCGGCCACCGACCGGGCCATCTGCGTTCTGGCGCCGAACCCCTCGCCCATGACGCTGGACGGCACCAACACCTGGATCGTCGCCGAACCGGACTCCGACCTCGCCGTGGTCATCGACCCCGGGCCGCTGGACGAGGCCCACCTCGGCGAGGTCGTCGCCACGGTGGAGCGGGCGGGGAAGCGCGTCGCGCTGACGCTGCTCACCCACGGCCACGCGGACCACTCTGAGGGCGCGGCGCGCTTCGCCGAGCTGACGCGCACGCGGGTGCGCGCCCTGGACCCGGCGCTGCGGCTGGGGGACGAGGGGCTGGAGCTGGGGGACGTCATAACCACCGGCGGGCTGGAGCTGCGGGTGGTGCCCACGCCCGGCCATACGGCCGACTCGCTGTGCTTCCACCTCCCGGCCGACGCCGCGGTCCTCACCGGCGACACGGTGCTGGGACGCGGTACGACCGTGGTCGCGCACCCGGACGGGCGGCTCGGCGACTATCTGGACTCGCTGCGCAGGCTGCGCTCGCTGACGGTGGACGACGGGGTGTCCACGGTGCTGCCGGGCCACGGGCCGGTGCTGAACGACGCGCGGGGCGCGGTGGAGTACTACCTCGCGCACCGGGCCAACCGGCTGGCGCAGGTGGAGACGGCCGTCGAGGACGGCTACCACACGCCTGGGGAGGTCGTGGCGCATGTGTACGCGGACGTGGACCGGTCGCTGTGGCCAGCGGCGGAGCTGTCGGTCCGGGCGCAGCTGGACTATCTGCGGGAGCACGGGCTGATCTGAGGGGGCGGTGGCGCGGCGCGCGGTGTACGGAGCGGGCGCAGGCCGTCGGGCAGGCGCTTGTCTGATGGTTGCGCGCCCCCTGCGCAGCTGTGCACGCCCGCGCGAAGGCGTCCGGGGGCGTGCGGGGCGCGGTCATGGGCCGGGTCGGGACTCCGGCCGCTCGGGAGTGCCCCCGGGGCGCTCTGAGCACCTCCCGAGCCCGTTGTCACGGACCAGCGAAAACAAGCCGAAGCGAACCGAAAGGCCGAAGGACCGAAGGCCCCCGGCCGGGAGCTTGGGTTCTAGGAGTCGTTGCAACACCCCAGCTCAAGGGGTGGCATGGACTTCGAGATCCGTGAGGACCGGCAGCCGCAGGGACCCAGGAAGCTCACTCGTGAGCGGGAGGCATACTTCCGGCTCATGCAGCAGGGCGTGAGCAACACGGAAGCGTGCCGGATTGTCGGGATCAACCGGCGGACCGGGAAACGCTGGCGCTACGGACGCGGCGTGTCCGGCAGCAACAAGGCGGCCCCACCGATCAACTCGGTGGGGCCGCCTTCTGCGCCGTCGCGGTACCTGTGCGAGGCCGACCGGATCCACATCGCCGACCGGCTGCGTGAGAAGGCGACGGTCCGGGCGATCGCGGCCGAGCTGGGCCGCAGTCCGTCCACGATCAGCCGGGAGATCCGCCGCAACCGGCACCCGGGCAGCGGTCAGTACCGGCCCTACGCGGCCCAGGCCCGCGCGGATGCCCGCCGGCCCCGCCCCAAGCGCCGGAAGATCAGCGAGAACCCCGAGCTGCGGGCCGCCGTCCAGGCGATGCTGGACGAGAAGTGGAGCCCGGAGCAGGTATGCCACGCTCTGCGGGCACAGTTCCCCGACCGGCCGGAGATGCACGTGGTCCACGAGACCGTCTACCAGGCCCTTTACGTCCAGGGCAGAGGCCGGCTACGGCGCGAGCTCGCCGGCACCCTGCGCTCGGGGCGGGCCCGCCGCAAGCCGCAGAAGCAGGCCAACTGCCGCCAGCCGCGGTTCACCACCCCGATGGTGATGATCAGCGAACGGCCCGCCGAGGCCGAGGACCGGGCCCTGCCCGGCCACTGGGAAGGCGACCTGATCATCGGCAAGGACGGGAAGTCCGCGATCGGCACCCTGGTGGAACGCGCGACCCGCTACGCCATGCTCCTGCATCTGCCCGGCGACCACGGCGCCGAGGCCGTCCTGGGAGCGCTGACAACCACAGTCCAGACCCTGCCCGCCCAGCTGAAACGGTCCCTGACCTGGGACCAGGGCAGCGAGATGGCCCGCCACGGCGAGTTCACCCTCGCCACCGACATCCCGGTCTACTTCTGCGACCCCGCCAGCCCCTGGCAGCGCGGCTCGAACGAGAACACCAACGGACTGCTCCGTCAGTACTTCCCCAAGGGCACCGACCTGTCCGCCCACGGCCCCGAGCACCTGGCCGCCGTCGCCGACCAGCTCAACCGCCGCCCACGCAAAACGCTCGGCTGGGAAACCCCAGCCGAGCGCCTGCATAAACTGCTCGCGGCCTGATCAACACGACCACGTGTTGCAACGACCCCTAGAAACCGCCATCCGCGGTCGGGGCCCTTCGGTTATGTCTTCCGCGCTACGAAAGAGCGCTTCGGTCAGCGGGAGCGCTTCGCCAGGCGCTCGACGTCGAGCAGGATCACGGCGCGTGCCTCCAGCCGCAGCCAGCCACGACCCGCGAAGTCGGCGAGCGCCTTGTTGACGGTCTCGCGGGAGGCGCCGACCAGCTGGGCCAGTTCCTCCTGGGTCAGGTCGTGGACGACGTGGATACCCTCCTCCGACTGCACGCCGAAGCGGCGCGAGAGGTCCAGCAGGGCGCGGGCGACGCGACCGGGGACATCGGAGAAGACCAGGTCGGACATCTGGTCGTTGGTCTTGCGCAGTCGGCGGGCCACGGCGCGCAGCAGCGCGGAGGCGACCTCGGGCCGGGCGTTCAGCCACGGCTGGAGGTCCCCGTGGCCGAGGCCGAGCAGCTTGACCTCGGTGAGGGCGGTGGCGGTGGCGGTGCGCGGGCCGGGGTCGAACAGCGACAGCTCGCCGATCAGCTCGCCGGGGCCGAGCACGGCCAGCATGTTCTCGCGGCCGTCGGGAGAGGTGCGGTGGAGCTTCACCTTGCCCTCGGTGACCACGTACAGGCGGTCGCCGGGGTCCCCTTCGTGGAAGAGCGCGTCACCCCGCGCGAGGGTGACCTCTCCCATGGAGGCGCGCAGCTCAGCGGCCTGCTCGTCATCGAGCGCCGCGAAGAGCGGGGCGCGCCGCAGAACGTCGTCCACGAGTCTCTCCTTGTCGACATGCACAGGGGACCGTCGTCCCCATGATGCCGGACGGTAAAACAGTGCGATCAATCACAAGTTTGACGCACCGGTCTTCCGGACCGAACGGCAGGGGTCCGATTGGGCGGCCTCTCCGCTCTGGCCGGGCCGGATGTCGGCGGCTGGGCTTAGGCTGGCCGGGTGTCCAATACGCCGGTGAGAGCACAGGGCAAGGGGGCCGGACGGGTGACCGCACCTCGTAATTCCGCTGTGGGCGAACAGCAGCCCGCGCAGGCGGCGAAAGCGGCGAAGCCGCGCAAACCCACCACCACGTCCGGGACCGCGTCCGAGAAGGCGCCCGCCAAGAAGACCTCCGCCAAACCGACCGCCGCCAGGCCGTCGTCCGGTGGCGCCAGGACCGAGTCCCGTACCGCCCTCGTCCGCCGGGCCCGGCGGATCAATCGCGAGCTGGCCGAGGTGTATCCGTACGCCCACCCGGAGCTGGACTTCGACAGCCCGTTCCAGCTCCTCGTCGCCACGGTCCTGTCCGCCCAGACCACCGATCTGCGGGTCAACCAGACCACCCCCGCGCTCTTCGCCGCCTATCCGACCCCCGAGGACATGGCGGCCGCCGACCCCGAGGTCCTGGAGCAGCTGATCCGGCCCACCGGCTTCTTCCGTGCCAAGGCCAAGTCGCTGCTGGGCCTGTCCGCAGCGCTGCGTGACAGCTTCGGCGGTGAGGTGCCGGGTCGGCTGGAGGACCTGGTGACCCTGCCTGGCGTCGGCCGCAAGACGGCCAATGTGGTGCTCGGCAATGCCTTCGGCGTACCGGGTCTGACCGTGGACACCCACTTCGGGCGGCTGGTACGGCGCTGGAAGTGGACCGACCAGGAGGATCCGGAGAAGGTCGAGGCGGAGATCGCCGCGCTCTTCCCGAAGAGCGAGTGGACGATGCTCTCGCACCGCATCATCTTCCACGGCCGCCGGGTCTGCCACGCCCGCAAGCCGGCCTGCGGCGCCTGCCCGATCGCCCCGCTCTGCCCGTCGTACGGGGAGGGCGAGACGGATCCGGACAAGGCGAAGAAGCTGCTGAAATACGAGATGGGCGGTCAGCCCGGCCAGCGGCTGCGTCCCCCGTCCGACTACCCGGGCCGTCCGGCGGCGCCGCTGGGAGCCGCCGAGTGACGAGCACATACGGCGGAGAGGTGCGGGTCAGCGCGCAGGGGCTGCCAGAGTGGCTGCTGCCCCTGGCCCGCGCGGCCGAGACGATCGAGCCGGCCCAGCTGAGCCGGTTTCTGCCGCCGCGGGCCGGAGGCCGCCCCTCCGCCGTACTGGTGCTCTTCGGGGAGGGGGCGCGCGGCCCCGAGCTGCTGCTGATGGAACGGTCCGGTTCGCTGCGCTCGCACGCCGGCCAGCCCTCGTTCCCCGGGGGCGCGCTCGATCCGGAGGACGGCAATCCGGATGGCGCGGGGCCGCTGCGCGCCGCGCTGCGCGAGGCCGAGGAGGAGACCGGGCTCGACCCCGCGGGGGTCCAGATCTTCAGCGTGCTGCCGCGGCTCTACATCCCGGTGAGCGGCTTCGTGGTCACACCGGTGCTGGGCTGGTGGCACCGGCCGAGCCCGGTCGGGCCGGTGGATCCGGCCGAGACGGCCCGGGTCTTCACCGTTCCCGTGGCCGATCTCACGGATCCGGCGAATCGGGCGACCACAGCGCATCCGAGCGGTCACACAGGGCCCGCGTTCCTGGTCGGAGGGGCTCTGGTGTGGGGTTTCACCGCCGGAGTGATCGATCGCATCCTGCATTTCGCGGGGTGGGAGCGGCCCTGGGACCGCGCCAAGCGCGTCCCACTCGACTGGCGTGCATGAGACGGTGTCTCGGTGAACGTGCTGGACTTCTTGCTGCTGCTCGCCGCCGTTTGGTTCGCGATCATCGGCTACCGCCAGGGCTTCGTCGTCGGTGTGCTGTCGGTGACGGGGTTCCTCGGTGGTGGTCTGGTCGCGGTCTATCTGCTGCCGGTCGTCTGGGACGGCACCACCGACAGAGCGTCCCCCGGCACGTTCGCAGCCGTCATGGCGGTCGCCCTGGTGATCGTCTGCGCCTCGGTCGGGCAGGCGGCCACCACCCACCTGGGGAACAAGCTGCGCCGGTACATCACCTGGTCACCGGCGCGCGCCCTGGACGCCACGGGCGGCGCCCTGGTGAACGTCCTGGCGATGCTGATGGTCGCCTGGCTGATCGGCTCCGCCGTCGCGGGTACCTCGCTGCCCACCCTCGGCAAGGAGGTCCGCAGCTCCAAGGTGCTGCTCGGGGTCTCCCGCGTCGTCCCGGACGAGGCGAACACCTGGTTCACCGACTTCTCCTCGGTGCTGGCCCAGGGCGGCTTCCCGCAGGTCTTCTCGCCCTTCGCCAATGAGCCGATCACCTCGGTGCCGCAGCCGGACCCCGCGCTCGCGCGGTCCCCGGTGGCCACCCGCGCCCAGCAGAGCATCGTGAAGGTGGTCGGCACCGCCCCCAGCTGCGGCAAGGTCCTGGAGGGCAGTGGCTTCGTCTACGCCCCGAACCGGGTGATGACCAACGCGCATGTCGTCGGCGGGGTCGACGAGCCGACCGTGCAGATAGGCGGCGAGGGCCGGCTCTACGACGCGAAGGTCGTGCTCTACGACTGGAAGCGCGACATCGCGGTCCTCGACGTTCCCACGCTGCGCGCACCGGCGCTCCAGTTCGCCCAGGAGGACGCGAACAGCGGCGATGACGCGATCGTCGCCGGTTTCCCGGAGAACGGCGCCTTCGATGTGCGCGCGGCCCGGGTGCGCGACCGCATCGACGCCAACGGCCCGGACATCTACCACCGGGGCACTGTCAACCGCGATGTGTACTCGCTGTACGCGACCGTGCGCCAGGGCAACTCCGGCGGCCCGCTGCTCACCCCGCAGGGCCGGGTGTACGGCGTGGTGTTCGCCAAGTCCCTCGACGACGCCGACACCGGGTACGCGCTGACGGCGGACGAGGTGGCCGGGGACGCCGCGGAGGGACGTACGGCCGAGCAGCCGGTGGACAGCCAGGGGTGCGCCCTCTAGTGCCGCGTCAGCCGAGGTTCGGCCCGTTCGCCGCCCTGGCACGCTCCCCCGGCTACCGCTGGGAGGTGCCCCCTCTCGCCGCGGTGGCCGAAAGCCCGAGGAGGCCCACTACGAGGGCCTCCGGCCGCCTTGCGATCGCACGCACCAGGACGCCTCGCCACCGGGCACACCTTGGCTGACGCGGCACTAGGAAGCCGGTCAGGGGCGCGCCCTCCAGCGGGCGCCCCCGAGCCCCGGGCCCTGCGGGGGCGCGGTGGCGATGAGGGTGCCCGTGCTGCCGGACATGCCGGAGCTGCCGTCGGCGACGGTGGCGGTACTGGTGGTGGCGATGCCGAAGGTGGTGGCGGTGCCGGAGGTGCTAGCGGCTGCGTGGATGGCGCAGCCGCGCCGATACCCAGCGGGCACGGCGGCGGATGATGCGAGGAATCCCGATATCGGGGTCATGGCCTTGGGTAGGCCCGGAGCCGCCCCGCTCGGAAACGCTCAGCGCGGCATTGGCAGCAGCGGCGGCTTCGGGGCCGCGGCCGCTTGGTGCGTCACGGTAGTCGTGCGTCCAGCCCATACGCCGGAGTCTGCCCCTGGCCCAAGGTCCGTAATCGCCAGCGGCTGCGGCAATTGGCCTATGCGCCAGGCAATTGGCTGTTCGTAAGACACCTGTTCGCACGGCGGCCACGGGGTGGTCGCTATCCGCACACCGGACCGCACTCAGCGGTGCTCAGCGGGGGTCGTTGGACCACCACGGCGATGCTCAAGGGAAAGCTCAGCGGTCCGGTTCCGGGTCCTTCAGCCAGTTGATCAGCTCGGTGGAGAAGGCCGTCGGGTCCTCCTCATGGGGGAAGTGACCGAGCCCGTCGAAGAGCCGCCAGCGGTAGGGCGCCTCCACGTACTCGCCGGAGCCCGCCGCGCTGCGGGTGCGCATCACCGGGTCGAGTGATCCGTGCAGATGCAGCGTCGGCACGCGCACCGGGCGCTTCATCCGCCGGTTGAACTGGATACCGTCCGGCCGCGCCAGCGAGCGCACCATCCAGCGGTACGGCTCGATCGAGCAGTGCGCGGTGGACGGGATGGACATCGCCCGCCGGTAGATCTCCACCGCCTCGTCCTCGGGCAGCCGGGGGCCGGACCAGTCCCGGATCAGCCGCCCCACGGCCGCCGCGTCGTCCGCGGCAAGCCGACGCTCGGGCAGCCAGGGCCGCTGGAAGCCCCAGATGTGGGAGCCGGCGGCGCTCTGCCGGACATCGGCGAGCATGGCCGAACGCCAGCGGCGCGGATGCGGCATCGAGGCCACCGCCAGCCGCCGGACCAGCTTCGGCCGCATCACCGCGGCCGTCCACGCCAGATATCCGCCCAGGTCATGGCCGACGAGCGCGGCGTCCGGCTCACCGAGGGAGCGCACCACCCCGGTGATGTCGAGCGCGAGGTTGGCCGGGTCGTAGCCACGGGGCGTACGGTCGCTGCCGCCCACTCCGCGCAGATCCATCGCGACCGCGCGGTAGCCGGCGTCGGCGAGCGCCGTCAGCTGGTGCCGCCAGGTCCACCAGAACTGCGGAAAGCCGTGGAGCAGCATCACCAGCGGGCCGTCGCCGAGCTCGGCGATGTGGAAGCGCGCGCCGTTGGCCGCGACGTCCCGGTGGGTCCAGGGGCCGTCGAGCCGTACGACCGATGCGTAGGTATCAGGGACGGTCATGCCGACGAGCGTGTCACATCCCGGGCGGAGCGTCCGCCGTTGCTCGACGCACGAGGATGCGGCTTGACGCTCCCCAGGACCGCGGCCGTCTCCTTGGACGAGGCGATGGACCGCTTGGGCGGCTTGACCTTCTTGAACTTCACCATCGCCAGCAGGCCCAGGATTCCGGCGATCAGCCAGTAGATACCACCCACGATCAGGAAGCACCAGGCGAGGCCGAGACCGGTCCAGGAGCGCATACCGTAGGCGAGGGCGAAGCTGAGCACCGGCAGCGAGAACAGCAGCAGCACCCCGGCCGCCATACCGGCACTGCTGCCGACCGCGGCGCGCTTGGCACCCACCCGGAGCTCGGCCTTGGCCAGCGCGATTTCGTCGTGCACCAGCGCGGACAGTTCGGTGGTCGCCGTGGCCACCAGCCGGCCGAGGCTGCGGTTGCCGTCGTCGTCCTGGCCGAGTCCGCGGTTGCCGCTGTCATCGGCTGCGCTCATCGCCATCTCCCTCTGCTCTTGTGCGTCTTCCGCTCCTGCGTGTGCCGCGTTGTGCGCGCCTGCTGCCTCTGCTGCGCGGTTCCGCGGGTGACAAGCCTCTCAGATCATGCCGGACCATCGTCGTCGGAGTCCCCAGCGGCAGCCACTTCGGCAAGCCGCCGGTGCTCGGCGGCCTTCGCCTCGTGGATCGCGGCCATCCGAAGGTGGTATTCCGGGCTGTCGAGTGCATAGACGTCGGGGATGCCGTCCATGTCGTCGTCCCGGTCCTCCTCCTGACACAGCCGCCAGTACTTGTTGTTGCGCAGCTTGAGGAGGATGCCCGCGACCAGCGCGGCGCACAGCGAGCCGATGAGCACCGCCGCCTTGATCTCCTCGGTGAGCACCGGGTCGTCGGAGAAGGCGAGTTCGCCGATGAGGAGGGATACGGTGAAGCCGATTCCGGCGAGCGCGGCGACCGCGAGCACATCCGCCCAGGCCAGGTCCTCGTTGAGCTCGGCCTTGGTGAAGCGGGCGGCCAGCCAGGAACCGCCGAGGACACCGACGGTCTTGCCCACGAGCAGCCCGAGGACGACGCCGAGCGTCTCGGGGCGGGTGAAGACGTCCGTGACCGCGTTGCTGGACAGGGGCACACCGGCGGCGAAGAGGGCGAACAGCGGCACGGCCAGTCCGGCCGACAACGGGCGCACCCGGTGCTCGACGCGCTCGGCCGGGGAGTGCTCCTCGCCCTCGCGCACGGTGCAGCGCAGCATCAGGCCCATCGCGACGCCCGCCACGGTGGCGTGCACCCCGCTGGCATGCATCAGGGCCCAGATCACCACGGCGAGCGGTACGTAGAGGTAGCTGCCGCGCACGCCCTTGCGGTGCAGCAGCCAGAAGACCGCGAGTCCGGCGAAGGACAGCACGAGGGGGAGGAGGTGGATCTCCCTGGTGAAGAAGATCGCGATGATCAGGATGGCGCCGAGGTCGTCGACGACCGCGAGGGTGAGCAGGAACGCCCGCAGGGCGGCGGGCAGCGCGGTGCCGATGACGGCGAGAACGGCCAGCGCGAAGGCGATGTCGGTGGCGGTCGGCACCGCCCAGCCCTGGGAACTGCCGCCTCCGGTCGCGCAGACGGCGACATAGACGAGCGCGGGTACAGCCATACCGCAGACGGCGGCGATCACGGGCAGCGCCGCGGCCTTGGGGTCGCGCAGCTCTCCGGCGACCAGCTCGCGCTTGAGCTCGATCCCGGCCACGAAGAAGAAGACGGTCAGCAGGCCGTCGGTGGCCCAGGAGGCGACCGACAGATGCAGATGCAGCGCCTCGGGGCCGAAGGAGAAGTCCCTGACGTCACTGTAGAAGCCGCTGAGCGGGGTGTTCGCGAGGATCAGCGCGGCGATCGCGGCGACGAGCAGAATGACGCCGCCGACGGTCTCGGTGCGCAGCGCGTCAGTGACGAACGTCCGCTCGGGCAGCGACGGGCGTCCAAGGAAGGTGCGGCGGGACGGCGCGGCCACGTGGGGGCCTCCTGGGGTCGGGGGAACGGATACACAGGTCCTGTGTGCCGACCAGACTTCCCGGCGCGCCTCATCATCTTGTCGCGTTCCTGACGCGACTGATCTCAACTCTAACCCGGATATGTGAGGGGCGCCCCCGCCGGGCGGGGGCGCCCCTCAACCGTGGCCTCGGGTGTTGCGGGCGTTCAGTCCTCGCTGGGCGCGGACGGCAGCTTGCTCTGGATCAGCTCCATGACGGAGGAGTCGGTGAGAGTGGTGACATCGCCCAGGGCGCGGTTCTCGGCGACATCGCGCAGCAGACGGCGCATGATCTTGCCGGAGCGGGTCTTGGGCAGCTCGGCCACCGGCAGGATCCGCTTGGGCTTGGCGATCGGGCCGAGCTGCTTGGCGACATGCGCCCGCAACTCCTCGACCAGGCCCTCCTCCTCGGCCGCGCCACCGCGCAGGATGACAAAGGCGCAGATGGCCTGGGTGGTCTGCGGGTCGGTCGCCCCGACCACCGCGGCCTCGGCCACCTTGGGGTGCGAGACGAGCGCCGACTCGACCTCGGTGGTGGAGATGTTGTGGCCGGACACCAGCATCACGTCGTCGACCCGGCCGAGCAGCCAGATGTCGCCGTCGTCGTCCCTCTTGGCGCCGTCGCCCGCGAAGTAGCGGCTCTCGAAGCGGGACCAGTAGGTGTCCAGGTAGCGCTGGTCGTCGCCCCAGATCGTACGGAGCATGGACGGCCACGGCTCGGTGAGCACCAGATAGCCGCCGGCGCCTTTGGGCACCTCGTTCGCCTCGTCGTCGACGACGGTGGCGGCGATGCCCGGGAGCGGGACCTGCGCCGAGCCGGGCTTGGTGGCGGTGACGCCCGGCAGCGGCGTGATCATGATGCCGCCGGTCTCGGTCTGCCACCAGGTGTCGACCACGGGCGTCCGGTCCGCGCCGATGTTCTTGCGGTACCAGATCCATGCCTCGGGGTTGATCGGCTCGCCGACCGACCCGAGGATCCGCAGCGACGACAGATCGAACTTGGCCGGGATGTCGTCACCCCACTTCATGCAGGCGCGGATCGCGGTCGGGGCGGTGTACAGGATGGTGACCCCGTACTTCTGGACGATCTCCCACCAGCGGCCCTGGTGCGGAGTGTCCGGGGTGCCCTCGTAGAGCACCTCCGTGGCGCCGTTCGAGAGCGGGCCGTAGACGATGTACGAGTGACCGGTGACCCAGCCGACGTCCGCGGTGCACCAGAAGACGTCCGACTCCGGCTTGAGGTCGAAGACGGCGTGGTGGGTGTAGGAGACCTGGGTGAGATAGCCGCCGGTGGTGTGCAGGATGCCCTTCGGCTTACCGGTCGTGCCCGAGGTGTAGAGGATGAACAGCGGGTGCTCGGCGTCGAACGCCTCGGGCGTGTGCTGCTCCGGCTGGCGGTCGACGATCTCGTGCCACCACACATCGCGGCCCTCGCTCCAGGCCACGTCCTCCTGGCCGGTGCGCCGGACCACCAGCACGCTGCGCACGTTTTCCGTGCCGGGGCGGGTCAGGGCCTCGTCGACGGCGGGCTTGAGCGCGGACGGTTTGCCGCGGCGGTAGCCGCCGTCGGCGGTGATGATGACGCGGGCGTCGGCGTCCTGGATGCGGGTGGCGAGAGCGTCGGCCGAGAAGCCGCCGAAGACCACGGAGTGCGGGGCGCCGATACGGGCGCACGCCAGCATCGCGACCACGGTCTCCGGAATCATCGGCATGTAGATGGCGACCCGGTCGCCCGCCTGGACCCCCAACTCGGTGAGGGCGTGCGCCGCTTGGGAGACCTCGCGCTGCAGGTCGGCGTAGGTCAGGGAGCGGGTGTCGCCGGGCTCCCCCTCGAAGTGGAGCGCGACGCGGTCGCCCAGACCGTTCTCGACATGACGGTCGACGCAGTTGTACGCGACATTGATCTTGCCGTCGGCGAACCACTTCGCGAACGGCGGATTGGACCAGTCGAGTGTCTCGTTCGGCTCGGTCGCCCAGGTCAGCCGACGGGCCTGCTCGGCCCAGAAGCCCAGGCGGTCCGCCTTTGCCCGCTCATACGCCTCAGCAGTGACATTGGCGCCGGCGGCCAGCTCGGCGGGCGGCGCGAAGCGACGCTCCTCCCGAAGAAGGTTGGCCAGGCTTTCGTTGCTCACGACATCTCCCATTCCCAGGGTGTCCGTTGTGTCCCAGGCCATAGCTCATCAGCCCGCGGCACACCCTGACAAGGGCTGTTGACGAAAATTGGTTTAGACCTATAGTGCGCGTTGTTGATCACCCCACTCCCAGGGTCTCCGGGACGGCATCGATGTGGGGCCCGTCCGTGTTCGCACGCACACAGGTGGTGGGCATCGGCGCACCGTCGCCCGGCCGGACGGCCAGGAACCGGCCCGAACCGGCGTCCAGGACATACGCCTGGGCCTCTGCCACATGGAAGTACATCCCGTGCAGGGTCAGCTCGCCCTCGGCCGCCCGCCGGGCGACACAGGGATGCGCCCGGAGATGGTCGAGCTGCTGCACCACATTGATCAGCGCCAGCCGCTCCACATCGTCGGCCACCGGCCGATCGGACAGAGCGACTTCGCCGCGGCCCAGCCGCCCGATCCGCTCCAACCGGGCCAGCCCGGGACGGCCATGCCGCAGCCAGCGCACCAGCGGAGTCTGCCCATCGGCACCCTCGACCTGGGCCCCGGCCCGGGGCGGGGCTGAGCGTTCGGTCGAGGCCGAGCTGTCGGGCAGGGCTGCGCCTTCGGGCAGGGCTGCGCCTTCGGGCAGGGCTGCGCCTTCGGGTGGGCCAGTCGGCTGGGGCGCATTGGTGGGCTGGGGTGGACCACTGTGCTGAGGCACGTCGGCCGCTCCGGGCGGTTCGGCGGCCTCGGGTGGGGCAGTGGCTCCGGGAGGGCCGGTGACTTCGGGCGGGTCCGTGGCCTCCGGCGCGTCCGGCACCGGCGACGGCCGGTCCGGGACCGACGAGCCGAGCAGGGCCTGCATCGCCCCGCATCCGGAGTGACCGCACACCGTGATGCTGCCGACCTTCAGTACCTCCACCGCGTACTCGATCGCCGCGCCCACCGAGTCGCAGGAATCATCGGTGCCCGGTGGCGGCACCAGATTGCCCACATTGCGCACGGTGAACAGATCGCCGGGTCCACTGGAAGTGATCATGCTGGTCACCAGGCGCGAGTCCGCGCAGGTGAGGAAGAGCTGCCCGGGCCGCTGCCCCTCTCGCGCCAACCGGGCCAGCTCCTCGCGCACCAGCGGTGCGGTGTTGCGCTGAAACGCGCTCACCCCGCCGAGCAGTTGGCCGCCGCTGTGTCTGCCGCCAGGCCCCTCCGTCGAGCCGGTGTGGGTGCACCGGTGGTGGCGCCACGGCGTCCATGGTCGGCAGCCCTGGGCGCCGGACGGCTCCGCGGTCGGCCGCCCCACCCGGCCATCCCGGCTGGTCCGGTCATTCCGGCCGATCTGTCCATCATGGCTGGCCCATCCGTCACAGGCGGTCGCGTCGTGGGCGGTCGCGTCGTGGACGGTGGCCCCGCCGCCGCGTACCCGGCGCAGTGGCACCTCGGAGAGCAGCACGGCGACGCCCCCGGCGACGGCGGCGGCCATCAGCCCGGCCTCGAGCGGGGCTCCGGCGACCAGTGCGATACCCAGGGAGAGAGGGGCGGCGATCAGGAAGACAGCGATCGAGGCGGAGAGAGCCGTGCGGCGTCGAGCCCCCTCGAACCGGTTCAAGACTTTCACCATTCCCGTCCTCTCCAGGGCTTCGCGGTCGCGGATACAACGCGGTCGCGGCAGGCGGCCTGCCCCGCCGCCGACTCCCAAGCGTTGGTAAATGAATGGTAATTCTGAGTAAAGTCCGCGGGAGGTATTTCGAGGCGAACTGTGATGATATTCCATCTATCAGGTGAATAGTCATTTGAAATGCCTTGTCATGCTCTGTCTTCTCCTCGGTCCGTGCGAGGTTGGCTCCCATCCGGCCGGAGCTCCCGAGGCAAGGGAGACAAGAGGGACGAGGTGGCGGTATGAGGGTCAGGAGAAACGTCACTGCATGGCTCGCCGTCATGGCGGCGCTGGCGGCGCTGGCCAACTGCTCGCGAGACTCCGGTGACGGGCACAACGCCGCCGGCAGCGGAGGTTCGCACGACAGGGAACGTCCGCAGAAGGGTCCCGCCGTACCGAAGAACCCGAACCACGCCGGGAAGGCGTTCCGGCTGCTCGGCGACGGCTCGACCGCCTACACCGGCCCGCAGCCCCATCAGTTCAGGACCGACACGCTCGAACCCGGCAAGAAGCCACCGCAGTTCGTCGTGTTCTCGTGGGACGGCGCCGGCCAGGACGAGCAGAAGCTGTTCTCCCACTTCCGCGAGGTCGGCAAGCAGTACGGCGCGACGATGACGTACTTCCTCAGCGGCGTCTACATGCTGCCCACCGAAAGGCGGGACCTCTACGATCCGCCGAGGCATCCGCGCGGCACCTCGGCCATCGGCTTCAACGACGTCAAGGGCGTCCGGGACACCGTGGAACAGCTCCGAGGCGCCTGGCTCGACGGCAATGAGATCGGCACCCACTTCAACGGCCACTTCTGCGGTTCCGGCGACGGCGTCGGCAGCTGGACGCCGAGCGAGTGGATGAGCGAGATTCGGCAGGCCGAGTCGTTCGTGAAGAACTGGAAGACCAACACCGGCCTTGAGGACGAGGAACCGCTGCCCTTCGACTACGGCAAGGAGCTCGTCGGCGGCCGTGCCCCGTGCCTGGAGGGGCAGAAGAACCTCCTGCGAGCGGCGAAGAAGATGGGCTGGCGCTACGACGCGAGCTCCGTCGGCGGTCTCCAGGTATGGCCTCGCAAGATCGACGGCATCTGGGACTTCCCGCTCCAGCAGATCCCGGTGCCGGGCCGCTCGTTCGAGACCCTCTCGATGGACTACAACTTCCTGGCCAATCAGTCGGGTTCATCGACCAACGGGAAGAAGTCGAAGCGCGCCGCATGGGGCCGCCAGATGCGCGACGGCCTGCTCGCCGCCTTCGACCGGGCGTACGAGGGCAACCGCGCACCGCTCTTCGTCGGCAACCACTTCGAGTCCTGGAACGGCGGAACCTATATGCGCGCCGTCGAGGAGGTCATCAAGGAGGTCTGCCCGCGCAAGGGCGTCTACTGCGTGTCGTTCAAACAACTGGCCGACTGGCTGGACGCGCAGAACCCCCTTGTCCTCGAGAAACTGCGGTCGGTGGACGTCGGACAGCGACCGGAGGGCGGCTGGAAGCGCTACCTCGCCGCCGAGCCGACCTTCCCGCGCTCCGCCGCCCCGGCCGAACGGGAGCGGGACGGCGATCACGGACGGGACGGCGATCACGGGCAGAAGGGCAATCACGGACGGAAGGGCGGTCACGACCAGGAGGACGAGCCCAGGCGGCAGGACGAGCCCGGGCGGGAGGACGGCTCGCGTCGGGAGGACGGCTCGCGTCGGGAAAACGGCCCTCGCAAGGAGGACCATCCCGGCCGGGAGAACGGCTACGGGCGCGAACGGGAGGACGCGGAGCGGGAGTACGGCTCCGGACGCGAGCTCGACGCGGACCGGGAGCGGTCCGGCCGGGAGGACGACTCCGAGCGGAGCATTGTCCCCGACCGGGAGCGGATGTCCGGGCGCGATGAGGAACCCGAGCGCTACCGGGAGTCCGGCCGGAACGAAGAGCCGGAAGGCTACCGGGAGTCCGAGCGCTACGGGGGTTCCCGTAGCGACCAGGACTCGGGCGACGGCGGAGACCGGACGTCAGAAGAGGACGAATCGGCTAGGCGGGAGCGGGACTAGTCGCCGCCGCGCCCCTCGCGAACTCATCCAGCGCGAAGGCGGGGTCCACCTGGGCGGCCAGGTCGGCCCCCGTCTTCGCGTTGCCCCAACTCTGCGCGTTCTTCAGGTGGAAGTGGACCATCTGGCGGGTGTAGCGCTGCCAGTCGCGTCGCTCGTAGGAGGCGTCCACCGCCGTGTGCAGGGCCCGCAGAGCCTCGCGGTTCGGCTCCTCCAGCTCCTCGAACCGGGGCGGGCGGCCCTTCTCCATCGCCCGGACCCAGTCGGAGTGGCCGAGGGTGACCAGCAGGTCATCGCCCACCTCCGCGCGCAGGAAGTCGAGGTCGTCGGGGCCTTGGACCTTGTTGCCCACCACGCGCAGCGCCACGTCGAAGTCGCGGGCGTACTCCTTGTACTGGCGGTAGACGGCGATCCCCTTACGGGTGGGCTCGGCGACCAGGAATGTCATGTCGAAGCGGGTGAAGAGCCCGGAGGCGAACGAGTCGCTGCCCGCCGTCATGTCGACGACGACGAACTCCCCCCGTCCGTCGACGAGATGGTTGAGACACAGCTCGACCGCGCCCACCTTGGAGTGGTAGCAGGCGACACCGAGGTCGGACTCGGTGAAGGGGCCGGTCGCCATCAGCCGCACCTCGCCGTCGCCGAGCCGGACGGTCCGGGCACATGCCTCGTAGACGGGGTTGTCCTCACCGATCCGCAGCAGCCGTGATCCCTCACCCGGCGGTGTCGTCTTGATCATGGTGTCGGCGGATGCGATCCGGGGGTTCTCACCGCGCAAGTAGTCCTTGATCAGCGGAAGATGGGCGCCCATGGCGGGCAGCGCGGCGGCCTCCGTCTCGTCGAGGCCGAGCGCCGTCCCCAGGTGCTGGTTGATGTCGGCGTCAACGGCGACGACGGGGGCGCGGGTGGCGGCGAGATGGCGGATGAACAGCGACGACAGCGTTGTCTTCCCGCTGCCACCCTTGCCTACGAAAGCGATCTTCATGTTCACCTAGCGTAGGTGAGTGATCCTTCTCGATGAGGGATTTACGTGAAGAAGACCACTCCAACGAGGGGCGCCCGGGAGCGGGTGCGTAGGGTCGTACTCATGAGTACGACAGATCCGCTCGCCGCCCTGGCCGCCCTGCCCGGTGTGGCCGAGTCCGTGGACGCCGTACGTACGGCTGTGGACCGGGTCTACGGCCATCGTGTGATGCGCCGCCGCAGCAATGAGGTCACCTCCGAGGCCGCACTGCGCGGAGCGCGTGGCTCCGCCGCGCTGGCAGGAGCCGACTGGGCGCTGGAAGAGGTGCGCCGCCGCACCGACTTCGGGGCCGCGGGTGAACCGCATCTGGTGGGCGCTGCGCTGCGGCTGACCGCCGAGGCGGGACAGCTGCTGAGCGTGTGGCGTCAGTCGCCGCTGCGGGTGCTGGCCCGGCTGCATCTGGTCGCGGCCGGGGGGACCGGGGTGGACGACGCCGTGGGGCGGCCCCGCCAGGCGGGCGAGCGGGTGGACGAGGCGCTGATCGGTCCGGAGCCGCCGGGCGCGGACGAGGTGGCGGGGCGGCTCGACGGACTGGCGCGGCTGCTGCTCGCGGGGACCGAGGCCCCCGCGCTGGTGACGGCGGCCGTGGTGCACGGCGAACTGCTCGCACTGCGGCCCTTTGTCTCCTGCAACGGCCTGGTGGCGCGTGCGGCCGAGCGGATCGTGCTGGTCGGCAGCGGGCTGGACCCGAAGTCGATCTGTCCCGCGGAGGTGGGGCACGCCGAGCAGGGGGCCGCGAGGTATGTGGCGGCGCTGGAGGGCTATGTGTCCGGGACACCGGAGGGGATGGCGGCCTGGATCGCGCACTGCGGGCGGGCGGTTGAGCTCGGGGTGCGGGAGAGCACGGCGGTGTGCGAGGCCTTGCAGCGCGGGGCGGCCTGATTCCCGGACGCGGTCCGAAGGGCCTGGGGCGGGCCGGAGTTGGGTCCGGACACAGAGTTGCGGCGGCACCACGGGGGTACCGCCGCTGGCACGTCCGTCGGGTTACCATGCGTGCACAGATATTCGCCCATCAGGCCGGGATCTTTGCCCGTTACCTGGTGCGGCTGGCCCGTAATCGACGGGTCGGCGTCGCGTGGGTGCCCGACATTCGTGCTCGGTCCGTGGGGCCTTGGTGCGTCTGGGGGTTTCCTCCCGGATCCCCTGGTCTCGCGGGCCGTCAAGTCCTTTCTACTCCTGCGAGTGGCCAAGTGGAACCCCCCACCGCAGATCTTTGCTATTGCCCTCAAATCCGGGCATACAGCGCGCGGCGTCGGTTGGCGTACCAGACCAGACCCGCGGTGGCGGCGGCCGCGCCCACCGCGGCGGCCACGGCCAGCACCGGACGCGGCGGCATGGAGAGCGAGGGGAGTCGCTGCTTCAGGCGGACCGGCCGGTTGAAGGAGAGCACCGGCCAGCCGCGGGTGGCCGCCTCGCGGCGCAGGGCACGGTCCGGGTTCACCGCGTGGGGGTGGCCGACCGACTCCAGCATCGGCAGATCGGTGGCCGAATCGCTGTAGGCGTAGCAGCGCGAGAGGTCGTATCCCTCGGACTCGGCGAGCTCGGCGATCGCCTCCGCCTTGGTGGGGCCGTAGGCGTAGTACTCCACCTCGCCGGTGAACACCCCGTCCTCGACGACCATGCGGGTGGCCACCACGCGATCCGCTCCGAGCAGCTCGCCGATCGGCTCCACGACTTCGGCCCCCGAGGTGCTGACGATCACCACATCGCGTCCGGCGGTGTGATGTGCCTCGATGAGCGAGGCGGCCTCGTCGTAGATGATGGGGTCGATCAGATCGTGCAGGGTCTCCGCGACGATCTCCTTCACCTGCTGGACATTCCATCCGCGGCACAGCGCCGAGAGGTACTCGCGCATCCGCTCCATCTGCTCGTGATCGGCGCCGCCGGCGAGGAAGACGAACTGCGCATAGGCGGTGCGCAGTACGCCGCGGCGGTTGATCAGGCCACCCTGGTAGAAGGACTTGCTGAAGGTGAGTGTGCTTGACTTCGCAATGACCGTCTTGTCCAGGTCAAAGAAGGCGGCTGTCCGAGGCAAGGAGTGGTTTTCCACGACGCTGAGCATAGGGCCCACCATTCGGCGTAAGCTGAGGCGCGTGGGTTTGCCTGAGAAGGCTCTCGGGTACACCATGGAAGTCACGGATCGTTCGCGACCGTGCTAACCCGGCCCGACTCCTCCCCCCCCCGAGTCGGCCGTGGGGACGACCCCCGCTCTCCCCCCCGGCGGGGGTCGTCGCATGTCCGGACGCTTTTTCGGTGGTCTCACCGGATCGTGGCCCCCTTCCGCGGGTCCTGGCTGCTCTTCCTCCCCACCAGCCTGAACGGTGACCGTACGTAATCGCTAGGCTGCTCTCCGGAAGTCACTGGTTTAGGTGACTGGGATATTCACAACTGATGAGTTCTCCACAGTTTTGGACCAAGATCCCCAAGATTTTCTGGATCGCCGCATCGTGATTCTCCGAGTAGTTCGCGCTCGCCGTTAGCGGGAGTGAGAGCGCGTAACGATTTATGGGGAGGGGATCATGGCTGCATCCATCACACCGGAACGACCGGCGGCGGCCGAAGAACAGCGGAGCGGACCGCTGATCGTCACCGAGGACGAGGAACTTCTCGACGATCTGCTGCGGTTGTGCGCGGCGGCCGGAGCCGAGCCGGAAGTGGCGCATGGGACGCCCACGCGCAGAGGCAGTTGGGAGGGCGCGCCGCTGGTCCTCGTCGGCGACGACTCCGCCGCCCGGCTGTGCGGCCGCGCCCGCCGGGAAGGGGTTCTGCTCATCGGGCGCGACCTCGACGACCACGGCATCTGGCGGAGGGCCGTCGATCTCGGCGCGGACCACGTCGCGTTTCTGCCCGATGCCGAGACATGGCTGGTGGACCGGATCGCCGATGTCGCCGAGGGAGTGGGGCGGCAGGCCCTGACCGTCGGGGTCATCGGCGGGCGCGGTGGCGCGGGTGCCTCCACCCTCGCCTGCGCCCTGGCCGTCACCGCCGCGCGCGCCGGCCGGCGCACCATGCTCATCGACGGCGATCCGCTGGGCGGCGGTCTCGATGTGCTGCTCGGCGGTGAGGCCGCGGACGGGCTGCGATGGCCCGCCTTCGCCGAATCGAGGGGCCGGGTCGCCGGAAGCGCGCTGGAGGAGTCGCTGCCCGAGCTGCATTCCCTGCGGGTGCTCAGCTGGGACCGCGGGGACGCGGTTGTCATTCCCGACTCCGCGATGCGCGCCGTGCTGGCCGCGGCCCGGCGGCGGGGCGGAGTTGTGGTGGTGGACCTGCCCCGCAGGATCGACGACGCCACGGCCGAGGCCCTGGCCCAGATCGATCTCGGGCTGCTGGTCGTCCCCGCGGAGCTGCGCGCCGTGGCCGCCGCCCACCGGGTGGCGTCCACGGTGGGGATGGTGCTGCGCGATCTGCGCGCGGTGGTGCGGGGGCCGTGTGGACCCGAGCTCGACGACGAGGAGATCGCGGGCTTGCTCGGGCTGCCGCTTGCCGGCCAACTGCCGCCGGAGCCGGACCTGTCGGCCGCCCTGGACAGCGGGGAGCCCCCGGGGAGCAGTGCGCGCGGACCGCTCAGCCGGTTCTGCACCGAGTTCTGGGCGCGCGCCCTGGCCGGTGAAGGGGGTGTGCCCGTATGAGCGCCGCACCGGCAGAGCTGTTGGACGCGGTACGGCTGCGGCTCGCCGAAAGCGGAGCCGAGCCCACGCCCGCCCGGGTGGCGGCGGCCCTCCGGGAGGAGGGACGGCTGCTCGGCGACACCGAAGTGCTCGGGGTGGTCGCGGCCCTGCGATCCGAACTGGTCGGCACCGGCCCCCTGGAGCCGCTGCTCGCCGCGCCCGATGTCACGGACGTCCTGGTCACCGCCCCCGACGAGGTGTGGGTGGACCGGGGTTCGGGGCTGGAGCGCACCGCCGTGACCTTCGCCGACGCGGCCGCCGTGCGCAGGCTCGCCCAGCGGCTCGCCGCGGTGGCCGGGCGGCGGCTGGACGACGCCCGGCCATGGGTGGACGCCCGGCTGCCCGACGGGACGCGGCTGCACGCCGTGCTTCCGCCGGTGGCCGTCGGCTCCACCTGTCTGTCACTGCGGGTGGTGCGCCCGCGGGCGTTCTCCCTCGATGAGCTGGTGGCGGCCCGGACGGTGCCGCCTGGCGGTGCGGATCTGCTGCGGGCGATGCTGGACGCCCGGCTGTCGTTCCTGGTCAGCGGCGGTACCGGCTCGGGTAAGACCACTTTGCTCACCACCCTGCTGGGGCTGGTCGCACCGGATGAGCGGATCGTTCTCGCCGAGGATTCGGCCGAGCTGAGGCCCGACCATCCGCATGTGGTCCGGCTGGAGACCCGCCCCGCCAACCAGGAGGGCCGCGGCCAGGTCACCCTGCGGGATCTGGTGCGCCAGGCCCTGCGGATGCGTCCGGACCGGCTGGTGGTCGGGGAGGTGAGGGGCCCCGAGGTGACCGATCTCCTCGGCGCGCTGAACACGGGCCACGAAGGCGGTTGCGGCACCGTCCACGCCAATACCGCCGGGGACGTTCCGGCCCGGCTGGAGGCGCTCGGCTCGACCGCGGGCCTCGACCGCGCCGCCCTCCACAGCCAGCTGGCCGCCGCCCTGTCGGTCGTGGTCCATCTGGTGCGGGACCGCGGCGGGCGGCGCAGGATCGCCGAGCTGCATGTGCTCGACCGGGACCGGGCGGGCTACGTCACCACCGTTCCCGCGGCCCTGTGGGGCCCGCACGGCTTCGAACGGGCCGAGGGCTGGCAGCGGCTCCGGAGCCTCTGCGAACGGGCCGGAGGTGCCGTATGACGGGCGCGGGAGCGGATCGCGGAGCGATGGCGCTGTGCGCCGCGGTGCTATGCGCGGGAGCGGCCGTGTGGCTGGTCGCCAAGCGGGACCGGGAGCTGCGCCGCGCCAGGCTGCTGTTCGCGGGCGGCGGCCCCGTCGCATCGGCGGCATCCACCGCACCGGGCGCACCGGACCCGGTACGGAGGCTGACGGAGGCGGCCGCCGGGGTGCGGGAGCGATGGCGCGTCCGGTACGGCGGGCGGATGGGCCGTGAGCTGTTCTGCCTCCCGGCCGGGGTCGTGGTCGCCCTGTTGGGCGCGTCGGTCCTGCCGCTGCTCCTCGCGGTGGTGGCCGTGCCGGTCGTGGGCCGGTGGCTGCGGCGCCGGGAGCGCGGGCGGGTCCGCGAGCTGCGCGCCGCCGGGGTCATCGAGCTGTGTTCGGCGGTGGCGGGGGAGCTGCGCGCCGGGCGGCAGCCGGGCGAAGCACTGCTCGCCGTGTCCGCGAAAGACCTCGGGGAGCGGTGGGGGCTGGTGGCGGCCGCCGCCCGGTTCGGTGGTGATGTGCCCGAAGCGCTGCGCAGAGCGGCCCGGACGCCGGGAGCCGAGGGGCTGACCGGGGTGGCCGCCTGCTGGCAGGTGGCGGTCGACGAGGGCGCGGGGCTCGCGGCCGGGCTCGACCGGGTGGCCGTGGCGCTCCGCGCCGAGCGCGACCAGCGGGACGATCTGCGCGCCAAGCTGGCGGGGCCCAGGGCCACCGCGATGGCCCTGGCCGGGCTCCCCCTCGTCGGACTGGTCCTGGGCAGCGCGCTGGGTGCCGACCCCTTGCATGTACTGCTGCACACTCCGGCCGGTCTCGGCTGTCTGGTGCTGGGCGGGCTGCTGGAGTGGGCCGGACTGTTCTGGACCGGTCGGCTGGTGCGGTCGGCGCTCGTCTCCTCCGGGGCCGTGGCCGATGAGCGCTGACGTTGCCCACAGGCTGGGGATCGTGCTGCCCGCCGCGGCGGCCGTCCTGTGCACGGTCATGGCCGCGCTCGAGTTCCGCCGGGAGAGGGCCGTCCGGCGTCGGCTGGCGGCTCTGCTGCCGGGCGTCGAGGGCGGACCGCCGAAGCGGCCCCGCCCGTGGCGGCGATGGCGCACCGCGGCCGGTGAAGGCGCGGCCCTGGCCCGGACGGCCTCCCTCGGCGCGCTGCTGGCCGGTCCGGTCGTGGTCGAGGGTCCGGCGGGGTGGGTGCTGGGGTTCGCCGCCGCCTATGGCGTCCGGCGCTGGCAGCGGCGCCGCCAGGCCCTCGGTGGCCCATCCGGCCGTGACCGCCGCATCGAGGCCGCCGCGGCACGGCAGATTCCCCTGGCGGCCGATCTGCTGACCGCCTGCCTGGCGGCCGGCGCGGGGCCGCGCAGGGCGGCGGAGGCGGTGGGCGCGTCGTTGGGCGGCCCCGTCGGTGAGCGGCTGGCCCGCACCGCGGCGGAGCTCCGGCTGGGAGGTGAACCGGCCGATGTCTGGGGGCGGATGGGTGCTCTGTCCGGAGCGCGAGGACTGGCCCGCGCCTTGGAGCGCGCTGGGACGACCGGCGCACCGGCGGTGGAGCCGGTCTCCCGGGTGGCCGCCGAATGCCGCGCCCAACAGACCCGGGAGGCGGTGAAACGGGCCGACCGCACCGCTGTGCGGGCCACCGCTCCCCTCACGGTGTGCTTCCTGCCCGCGTATCTGCTGGTCGGCCTGGCTCCGGTGATGGTCGGCCTGGCCGGCGGGCTGATGGGCCGCGGTTGAGCACGGTCCCGGATTCGCCGTGGAGCACCGGGAGGCGAACAACGGGCGAGATGAGCCGACGGCGATCACAAGCACGACCCGACGACCGCAGACGACGGTCACAACAACAATCACGGAAACGATCACAAGGGGGACGGACATGGTGAAGCAGTGGTGGACACGGCGGTATGTGGCGATGTTCGCCAGGGCCGAGGCGGGTATGACGACCGCCGAGTACGCGATGGGGACGATCGCTGCATGCGCCTTCGCCGCGGTGCTCTACAAGGTGGTGACGAGTGGAGGCGTCAGCGGTGCGCTCGAGTCGGTGATCGGGCAGGCGCTCGATGCGCGGTTCTGAGGGGCCGCGGCCGAAGGCGGCCGGTCGGAGGGGCCCGCGCACCGGAAGCGGCGTGCGGGGCACCTCCGGGCCGCCCCGCACGGGGCGGGACGGCGGCTATGTCACCGCGGAGGCCGCCATCGCCCTGCCGGTACTGGCGCTGTTCTCGCTGATGCTGATCTGGGGCCTGATGGCCGCGGCGGCCCAGTTGCAGTGCGTTGACGCGGCACGGGCCGGGGCGAGGGCGGCGGCGCGCTCGGAGCCGAAGGCGGCCGCAGTGGCCGCCGCCCGGTCGGCCGCACCGCACGGAGCCCGGATCGAGTGGTGGCGGGAGGGCGATCTGGTGCGGGTGCGGGTCGAGGCCCGCTCGGCCGGTCCCGGCCCGCTCGCGGTGGGCCTGCGCGGCGAGGCGGTGGCCCTCGCCGAGGACGCCGTCGGTACCTCGCCGGGGGCGGCCGGGGCACGCGGGGCGCTGCCGTGAGGAGGACGGAGGACCGCGGGTCGGCGACGGTCTGGGCCGTGGTGGCCGCCACGGCCGTATGCGCGGTGTTCGCGGCCGTGCTGGCCGCCGGGCAGGCCATGGTGGCCCGCCACCGTGCGGGCGCCGCCGCCGACTTGGCCGCCCTCGCGGCCGCCGATCACGGACTGGAGGGGACAGGCGCGGCGTGCCGCCTCGCCCGGCGGGTCGCCTCCGCCCAGGGAGCCCAAGTGGTGCGGTGCGCCCTGACCGGTGAGATCGCCGATCTCACGGCCGAGGTGCGCACCGGGCCGTTCACCCTCCGGGCCAGGGCACGGGCCGGGCCCGTGACCGCGCCCGTCACCGAGGGCGCCGAGCGGCGGCCGGACCCGATCCCCGCGATGCGGTCGCGGACCGGGGCGCGGAGCGCGTCATCCGGCGGCGGTCTGCTCAGGGGCTCCGGTGAGCAGGGTCGTCAGCAGGCGGATCGCGGCCCTCTTGTCGAGCGGGTCATTGCCGTTGCCGCACTTGGGGGACTGGATGCAGGACGGGCACCCCGCCTCGCACTCACAGGCGGCGATCGCCTCGCGGGTGGCGGTCAGCCAGCGGGCGGCCGTGTGGAAGGCGCGCTCGGCGAAGCCCGCCCCGCCGGGGTGTCCGTCGTAGACGAAAACCGTCGGCAGCAGGGTGTCGGGGTGGAGCGGCACCGAGACCCCGCCGATGTCCCAGCGGTCGCAGGTCGCGAAGAGCGGCAGGATGCCGATGGAGGCGTGCTCCGCGGCGTGCAGGGCACCGCCGAGCGCCTGGGGGTGCACCCGTGCGTCCTCGAGCTGGTCCTCGGTGACCGTCCACCACACGGCGCGGGTGCGCAGCGTGCGCGGCGGGAGATCGAGCTTGGACTCCCCGAGTACTTCACCGGTGATCAGCTTGCGGCGCAGGAAGGAGACGACCTGGTTGGTGACCTCCACCGAGCCGAAGCACAGCCGGGCGTCCCCCCACGGGATCTCGGTGGTGGTCTCCAGGATGGAGATGGCCGTGGTGTCGCGGGCGGTGGTGGAGTACGGCGGGCTGGCCTCCTCCACCAGGGCGACCGACTCGTCGAGGTCGAGCTGCTTCACCAGATAGCTCCGGCCCTGGTGGAGGTGGACTGCACCCTCGTGAACCGTGCTGTGGGCGGCCGAGGCGTCCACGGTGCCCAGCAGCCGCCCGGTCGCCGCCTCCACGACCTGGACCGGGCTGCCGCCCTCCCCGCGGATGTCGGTGAGGTCCGCGGCGCGCTCACGGCGGGTCCAGTGCCAGGCGGTCGCCCGGCGGCGGAGCAGCTTGCGCTGCTCCAGCTGCGGCACCAGTTCCTCGGTGGCGGGGCCGAACAGCTCCAGATCAGCCGGAGTGAGCGGCAGCTCGGCGGCGGCCGCGCACAGATGCGGTGCCAGGACGTAGGGGTTGTCCGGGTCGAGCACGGTGGACTCGACCGGCCGGCGGAACAGCGCCTCCGGGTGGTGGACGAGATAGGTGTCCAGCGGATCGTCCCGGGCCACGAGGATCGCGAGGGCTCCTTGTCCGCTGCGTCCGGCCCGCCCCGCCTGCTGCCACAGGGACGCGCGGGTGCCGGGGTAGCCCGCCAGGACAACGGCGTCCAGACCCGCAACGTCCATGCCGAGCTCGAGGGCGGTGGTGGCGGCGAGCCCCAGGAGTTCACCGGAGTGCAGGGCGCGCTCCAGGGCCCGGCGTTCCTCGGGGAGATAGCCGCCCCGATACGCGGCCACCCGGTCCGGCAGCGAGCGGTCCACCTCTCCCAGCCGCTCCTGGGCGATCAGCGCGATCAGCTCGGCGCCCCGCCGGGAGCGCACGAAAGCGACCGTGCGGACGCCCTGGACGGCCAGATCGGTGAGCAGATCCGCGGTCTCGGCGGTGGCCGTGCGGCGGACCGGGGCTCCCTGCTCGCCGTGCAGCTCGGTCAGAGGCGGCTCCCAGAGGGCGAAGACGACCTCGCCGCGGGGCGAGGAGTCCTCGGTGATCTCCAGGACCGGCAGACCGGTCAGCCTGGTCGCCGCCACGGCGGGGTCGGCGGCCGTGGCCGAGGCGAGCAGGAAGACGGGCGAGGAGCCGTAGCGGGCACAGACACGCCGGAGCCGGCGCAGCACTTGGGCGACATGGGAGCCGAAGACACCCCGGTAGGTGTGGCACTCGTCGATGACCACGTAGCGCAGCGCGCGCAGGAAGGAGGACCACCGGGGGTGGCCCGGCAGGATGCCCCGGTGCAGCATGTCGGGGTTGGTGAGGACGTAGTTCGCGTACTGGCGCACCCATTCGCGTTCCTCGACCGGCGTGTCGCCGTCGTAGACCGCGGCGCGGACGGCGGTCCCCAGCGGGGCGGTGAGATCGGCCACCGCACGGCGCTGATCGGCGGCCAGCGCCTTGGTGGGCGAGAGATACAGGGCGGTCGCGCCCCGCCCGCTCGGCTCCTCGGAGCCGTCCAGCAGAGTGCTGAGGACGGGGGCGAGATAGGCCAGGGATTTGCCGGAGGCGGTTCCGGTGGCGACCACCACCGATTCCCCGCGCAGCGCGTGCTCGGCCGTACGCGCCTGGTGAGCCCACGGACGGTCGATTCCGGCGGCCCGGATGGCCTCGATCACTTCCGGCCGGATCGGCGAGGGCCAGTCGGCATGGCTCCCGAGACGCGGGGGCAAGTGCTCCGTATGAGTGATGCGCGCGCCTCGGCCTGCCCCTGTGCCGAGCCGACCGAGGACAGCCCGAGGTGAGGGGCGTATGCTCGCCTGCCGCGGGAGTTGGTTGTGGGCCATCGACATCGAGTGTGTCACTGGTCTGACGGACAATGGGCTCAAGGCGTCGTGCACGCCTGCTGGTAAGTGATTGAATGCCATCGCGGCTGCCGATCCATGGGGGGCGACCGCTCGATGCAAGGTGCTGGAGGATCCGTGGACCTGTCCCTGTCGACTCGGACCGTTGGCGACCGCACGGTCGTCGAGGTCGGTGGCGAGATTGATGTATACACCGCGCCCAAGCTGCGCGAGCAGCTGGTCGAGCTTGTCAACGACGGTAGCTACCACCTGGTCGTCGACATGGAGGGCGTCGACTTTCTCGACTCCACCGGGCTCGGCGTGCTCGTCGGCGGGCTGAAGCGCGTACGTGCCCATGAGGGCTCACTGCGCCTGGTGTGCAACCAGGAGCGCATTCTGAAGATCTTCCGAATCACCGGCCTGACCAAGGTGTTCCCTATTCACACCTCGGTCGAGGACGCTGTCGCGGCGACCGACTGACCCGGTCGTCGCAGGAAGACACCGAAGGGGGACCCGGGCGTCACCGCCCGGTCCCCCCGACATGCACGCCCATACGCCCGAGGGGGATGGCATGGCCACCGTCGAACTCCGCTTCAGCGCGCTACCCGAGCACGTCAGGACCGCCCGACTGGTCGCTGCGGCCGTGGCGCGCCGGGCCGGGGTGGATGAGGCCGTGCTGGACGAGGTGCGGCTCGCGGTCGGTGAGGCATGTACCCGTGCGGTGGGGCTCCACCTGAGCAATGGGGTGGACGCCCCGGTACGGGTGGCGCTGACCGAGGAGGAGAAGAAGTTCTCCATCGAGATCGGCGATGAGTCCCCGACCTCGGCCGCTCTGGCACCCGGCGCCCCCGGTGGCGACGAGGAGTCCGAGGCCGAGGGCGAGGACGAAATGGGCCTGGCCGTGATCAAGGGGCTTGTCGACGATGTCGAGGTGACGACCAGCGAGACCGGTGGAGTGATCCGGATGAGCTGGCCGACCTCTCCCGACTCCCTGGTGCCGTAGCCGCCGGACCCGGCTGTCTGTCGCAGCCGCCCCGGCATGGTGTCGGGTCGGCCGGGCCGTGGCACCGCTGTGCCGCGCGGCCGTGCTTCGGTGTGCGCGTCCTCGCCGCTTCGCGGTGGCGTGGCCGTCGTGAAGGCTCCGCTGGTGATTCCGGCTGCCCTTCGGTGGCCTGAGCCGTGGCGGCCCCACCTGGATCCCTGTCTCCCGGCCTGCCAGTCCGGCTATGCGCTCGTGCCGCTCTGCTGCTCCCGGCCCCGTCCCGCCGCTCCTGGCGTCGCTCCCGGCCCCGTCCCGCCGCTCCTGGCGTCGCTCCCGGCCCCCGGCCGTCGCTCCTCCCGGCCCCCGCAGCCCCGCTCCCGCCGATTCCGGTTTCAGGTCGGCATGACCTTCGACGACCTTTGGTGACCTTCAGGCCCCGCCTTCACACGGCTCGTCGTCCCCTCCACGGCCGCTCCCAGGCCTCTCCGCGATCTTCCGCATCACCCGCCCATCGTGCCTCGCGATCATCAGTGAAGTAAGCCCTGATCAGCACTTTTCATAGTGCACCGAGATCATTTATGGAGATCATTTGACACCCGTCAACCAATTGTCAAACGCCCTTCTTCCGGAGGAATTCACGGGCCGCAAACCTATTGATCTTCACTGATGCAGGCGAATTCCCATTCCGGCGCCCTGTTTTGATCGTGTGACGCTCCCTACAATCCGTCCACATCTCGAGCTCAGGACGCCTGAGCGTGGCGGCTCTTCTGCGGTCGCAGAACTGCTGCGCGCCCATGTGCCAAACGTCAAGGAGGACGAATGGCGGGGCCTCTCACCCCTCATCAGCTGGACCTAACCCCAACCCTGGCCGCCGCGGAACTGACCGATGACAACCGTGTGATCGTGCTGGTGATCGCCGCCGTCGCGATCGCGGCACTCGCGGTCGCGGTGGTGCTGGTACGACAAGTCCTCGCGGCCGGCGAGGGCACGGACAGCATGAAGAAGATCGCCGCGGCCGTGCAGGAAGGCGCGAATGCCTATCTCGCCCGGCAGCTGCGCACCCTCGGCGGATTCGCCGTGGTGGTGTTCTTCCTGCTCATGCTGTTGCCTGCGGACGACTGGGCGCAGCGCATCGGGCGTTCGGTGTTCTTTCTGATCGGCGCGGGATTCTCGGCGGCCACCGGCTATATCGGGATGTGGCTCGCGGTGCGCAGCAATGTGCGCGTCGCCGCGGCGGCCCGTGAAGCCACCCCCGCCGCGTCCGCCTCACCCGGCACATCCGTCAATGGGGACTCCGCCTCCTCCGCGCCCGGTCAGCCGGGCGTGGATCTGACGGCCGTCTCGCACAAGGCGATGAAGATCGCCTTCCGGACGGGTGGTGTGGTCGGCATGTTCACGGTGGGCCTCGGCCTGCTGGGCGCCTCCTGCGTGGTGCTCGTCTATGCCGCCGACGCGCCCAAGGTGCTGGAGGGCTTCGGTCTCGGTGCCGCCCTGATCGCGATGTTCATGAGGGTCGGCGGCGGTATCTTCACCAAGGCCGCCGACGTCGGTGCCGACCTCGTCGGCAAGGTCGAGAAGGGCATTCCCGAGGACGACCCGCGCAACGCCGCGACCATCGCGGACAACGTGGGTGACAACGTCGGCGACTGCGCGGGCATGGCCGCGGACCTCTTCGAGTCCTACGCCGTGACCCTGGTCGCCGCGCTGATCCTCGGCAAGGCCGCGTTCGGCGACTCCGGTCTCGCCTTCCCGCTGCTCGTTCCGGCCATCGGCGTGGTCACCGCCATGATCGGGATCTTCGCGGTGGCCCCGCGCCGCTCCGACCGCAGCGGGATGACCGCCATCAACCGCGGCTTCGTCATCTCCGCCGTGATCTCGATGGTGCTGGTGGCGGCCGCGGTCTTCGCGTATCTGCCGTCCAGCTACGCCGATCTCGACGGGGTCACCGACCGTGAGATCCTCGGCCACAGCGGGGACCCGCGGGTCCTCGCGCTCGTGGCCGTCGCGGTCGGCATCGTGCTGGCCGCGCTCATCCAGCAGCTCACCGGCTACTTCACCGAGACCACCCGGCGTCCCGTCCGGGACATCGGCAAGACCTCGCTGACCGGCCCGGCCACCGTGGTGCTCTCGGGTATCTCGGTCGGCCTGGAGTCCGCGGTCTACTCGGCGGTGCTGATCGGGCTCAGCGTCTACGGCGCGTTCCTGCTCGGCGGCAGCTCGATCATGCTGGCGCTGTTCGCGGTCGCGCTTGCCGGTACCGGTCTGCTGACCACCGTCGGCGTCATCGTCGCGATGGACACCTTCGGCCCGGTCTCCGACAACGCGCAGGGCATCGCCGAGATGTCCGGCGATGTCGAGGGCGCGGGTGCGCAGGTGCTCACCGACCTCGACGCGGTCGGCAACACCACCAAGGCGATCACCAAGGGCATCGCGATCGCGACGGCGGTGCTCGCCGCGGCCGCGCTCTTCGGCTCGTACCGTGACGCCATCGCCGAGGCCATCGACGATGTGCACGCGACCGTGGCCGGTGAGATGAATCTCAGCCTGGACATCTCGCAGCCCAACAACCTCGTCGGGCTCGTCCTCGGCGCCGCCGTCGTCTTCCTCTTCTCGGGACTGGCGATCAACGCGGTGTCGCGGTCGGCCGGTGCGGTGGTCTTCGAGGTGCGGCGGCAGTTCCGTGAGAAGCCCGGGATCATGGACTACAGCGAGACGCCGGAGTACGGGCGGGTCGTCGACATCTGCACCAAGGACGCCCTGCGCGAGCTGGCCACTCCGGGTCTGCTCGCCGTCCTCTCGCCCATCGCCGTCGGCTTCACCTTCGGGGTCGGCGCGCTCGGCTCCTTCCTGGCCGGGGCGATCGGCACCGGCACCCTGATGGCCGTCTTCCTCGCGAACTCCGGCGGCGCCTGGGACAACGCGAAGAAGCTGGTCGAGGACGGGCACCACGGCGGAAAGGGCAGTGAGGCCCATGCCGCCACGGTGATCGGCGACACGGTCGGCGACCCGTTCAAGGACACCGCGGGCCCGGCGATCAACCCGCTGCTGAAGGTCATGAACCTGGTGGCGCTGCTGATCGCCCCGGCGGTGGTGAAGTTCTCGTACGGGGACGACGCCAGTCCGGGGCTGCGCGCGGTCATCGCGGTGGCCGCCGTCGTGATCATCGTGGGAGCGGTCTACATCTCCAAGCGGCGCGGAATCGCCGTGGGTGACGAAGGCAACTCCGAGCGCGTGGCGAAGTCGGCCGACGCGGCGGTGGTGTCCTGACCCCGGGGTCGGTCACGGGGCCGTGAGGGCCCCCACGACGTGCGGGCGGGTGGTGTGCACCGGCACACCGTCCGCCCGTACGCATGCCACCGGACGTCCCTCCGTGGAGTGAGGCGGACAGCACAGCGAGCTTGATGCAAATGGCTTCAAAAGCATCCATACGGGATGCCCGCCCCACGATCATCGCCGGATCGCCGTGTATGTTCCGGGGCCGAGAGCCATGGAAGGGACCAATCCGGTGATCAAGAAGCTAGTGGCAGCGCTGTCCGGCGGTGCGGCACTCGTCGTGGCGCTGACTGGTTGCGGCGGCAACGGCGACGAGGGCGACAAGAAGGTCAACGACTGGGCCAAGTCGGTCTGCGACGAGGTGCAGCCGCAGCTGAAGAAGATTCAGGGAGCCAACGCCTCCATTCAGGCAGCCGCCGACGAGCAGGACTCCAAGAAGCTCCAGCAGACCGACTCCAAGGCGTTCCAGCAGATCTCCGAGTCGTACGCGGCGCTGGCCAAGGCAGTGCAGAAGGCGGGCCCACCGCCGGTCGACAACGGTGAGACGACCCAGAAGCAGGCCGTCAAGGAGCTCAACTCCACCTCCGTGGCGTACAAGGACCTGAAGACGAGCGTCGACAAGCTCGACACCTCGGACAAGTCGAAGTTCGCCGAGGGGCTCAAGGGCGTCGCCGACGAGCTCGACAAGCTCAGCAAGTCGGGTGACAAGGCCCTCCAGAAGCTGCAGGAGGGGGAGGTCGGCACGGCGATGGCCAAGCAGCCCGGCTGCCAGAAGCCGAAGGCCCCGAGCGGCGGCGCGGCCACGCAGTCCTGAACGGAACCCGGCGCCAGGTCATCCACTAAGTGAATTCGTAGCAGTGGATGCCGGGAAGGCAAGCCCCCGCACCACGCCCCCGTTGTCGGCCCGTCAGCCCCGTCGGTGACGTGATGTCATCCACGACGTGATGTCGTCCACGCTCCCCCCACCCCGGCCCCGGCCGTCGTGGCGCGCGTTGCCGCCGGTCGTCGCGGGCCGTCGGTGATTGCCCCGACAATGGGGGCGTGAGTACGCACCAGCCTCCGTTCCGTCTCCCCACCGCCGACCCCGGGCGCACCGCTCGTCTCCGTGACGCGCTGTCGGCCGCCTCCTTCACCGCCGACGGTCTGCTGGATCTGCTCGGCGCGTCCGCCTATGCCGCCCTGGCCCGCAGCGAGACCGTTCCGGCGCTCCGCGCCACCCGCGGTGACTCCCCGCTGGAGACGCTGGTGCGGCTCTTCCTGTTGCAGCGCCCCGAGCCGTACGGGAGGGCGGCCGCGGCCCTGCCCGCCGAGGACTGCCTCGCCGACGGCTGGCTGGTGCGGGACGGCGACGAGGTGCGCGCGACCGTGGACGTACGGCCGTACGGCGGGCCCGAGGGCCAGGACTGGTGGATCGTCTCCGACCTGGGCTGCGCGGTCGGCGGCGCGGGCGGTATCGGCGGCCCCGGCGGCGAGCGGAGCGCCGCGGACCGCTCCCAGCTCGTGCTCGGGGTCGGGGTCGGCGGCGCCTCCACCACGCTCGCCGGGCTCACCCTGCGCACCCCGGTCGGCCGTGCCCTCGACCTCGGCACCGGGTCCGGTGTCCAGGCGTTGCACGCGAGCCGCCACGCCACCCGGGTGACCGCCACCGACCGCAATCCGCGCGCCCTGGCCATCGCCCGGCTGACCCTCGCCCTGTCCGGTGCGCCGGAGCCCGATCTGCGCGAGGGCTCGCTCTTCGAGCCGGTGGACGGCGAGCGGTACGACCTGATCGTGTCCAATCCGCCGTTCGTGATCTCCCCGCGCTCCCCGGAGGACTCCCGGCTGGTCTACCGGGACGGCGGGATGGCCGGGGACGATCTGTGCCGGACCCTCGTGCGGCAGTCCGCCGACCACCTCACCGACGGCGGCTGGTGCCAGCTGCTCGCCAACTGGCAGCACATCGAGGGGGAGGACTGGCGCGAGCGGCTGGCCTCCTGGGTGCCGAGCGGCTGTGACGCGTGGATCGTGCAGCGCGAGGTGCAGGACATCACGCAGTACACCGAGCTGTGGTTGCGTGACGCGGGTGAGCATCTGGCCGGGCCGGAGGTGTACGCGGCGCGTTACGACGCATGGCTGGACGAATTCGAGGCGCGCGGCACCAAGGGCGTGGGCTTCGGCTGGATCACCCTGCGCAAGTCCGGTGCGGCCCGGCCGTCGGTGACGGTGGAGGAGTGGCCGCATCCGGTCGAGCAGCCGCTCGGGGACGCGGTCGCCGCCCACTTCGCCCGGCAGGACTTCCTGCGGACGCACGACGACGCGGCGCTGCTGGCCGGGCGCTTCCGGCTGGCGGAGGAGGTCGTGCAGGAGCAGGTGGGGCTGCCCGGGGCGGAGGACCCGGAGCATGTGGTGCTGCGGCAGAACCGCGGTATGCGGCGCGCCACGAAGGTGGACACGGTCGGCGCGGGCTTCGCCGGTGTGTGCGACGGCACACTCAGCGCGGGCCGGATCCTGGACGCCATCGCCCAGCTCCTCGGGGAGGACCCGGTGGTGCTGCGCGACCGCACTCCGGAGTCCATCCGGCTCCTGGTCGGGCAGGGCTTTCTGGAGCCGGTCGGGGCCGAGGAGGCCGAGCGCGCCGAGGGCGGGAGTGGGGCCGAGGGCCCCGAAGGACCTCAGGGGGCGTAGTCGTGCCCGGCGTGCGCCGGTGTGATCGCCCCGCACCCCGTGCCCCCTATGACAGGAACCTGCCGTACGGGGCCACGGAGCGGCCCCGATATACGGAATGTACGGAATCTCTGGCGGTGCGTGACCGGATGGACCACCCGCGTGGCACGCCGGGCCGCCCCGTGGGCCCTCCCGGTCCGTACCGGGACACGCCAGGGCGTATCCCGCTTGCGGGGCCCGTGAACATGGCCGAAAAGGCCGGTCGCGCGCTGTTCATCCCAGGTTCGCGCGGACGCCTTCCGCGCGTGCCACGATCCGGCCATGGAGAGCGGACCTGCGATCTTCGCCGGAGCGGCATTCGTGTTGTTCGGCACAGCGCTGCTGCTGTGGACGGTGGCGCGAATGCGGCTGCGTCAGCCGGTCGCGCACGGTGTGAGCCCCGTCGCTTCCGCGACGCTCTCCCTTCTCTTCGGCCTCGCCGCACTCGGCGGCGGGATCTGGTGCCTGGGTTACGCCTGACAGGGCCTTCCGCGGTGGCTTGTGCCGCTCCGGGCGGCAGACAGGACGCTTGTCGGGTTACCGTTCGAGTGGCGTTGCGGGCTTTTTCCGTTTGACATGGGGGCGGGAGGTACCGTCACACTCCGCAGCGTCACCGAAGTGGTGGCCGTGTACGCGTTACCCGTGCTGCAGTGCCCGTTCACCGAGGCGTCGACCGGAGAGAAGAGCGAAGTTGTCCCCGACCACCAGCGAGACCGCGCAGGGCGGCCGCCGACTCGTCATCGTCGAGTCGCCTGCCAAGGCGAAGACGATCAAGGGCTACCTCGGCCCGGGATACGTGGTCGAGGCCAGCGTCGGGCACATCCGGGACCTGCCGAACGGTGCGGCCGAGGTACCCGACAAGTACACCGGCGAGGTGCGCCGTCTCGGTGTGGACGTCGAGCATGACTTCCAGCCGGTCTACGTCGTCAACGCGGACAAGAAGAGCCAGGTCAAGAAGCTCAAGGAGCTGCTCGCCGAATCGGACGAACTGTTCCTCGCCACCGATGAGGACCGCGAGGGCGAGGCCATCGCCTGGCACCTCCAGGAAGTCCTCAAGCCCAAGGTCCCGGTCCGCCGGATGGTCTTCCACGAGATCACCCAGGACGCGATCCGCGAGGCCGTGGCCAATCCGCGCGAGCTGAACCAGCGCCTGGTCGACGCCCAGGAGACCCGCCGGATCCTCGACCGCCTCTACGGCTACGAGGTCTCGCCGGTCCTGTGGAAGAAGGTCATGCGCGGGCTGTCCGCGGGCCGTGTGCAGTCGGTGGCCACCCGGCTTGTCGTCGAGCGCGAGCGTGAGCGCATCGCCTTCCGCTCCGCCGAGTACTGGGACCTCACCGGCACCTTCGCCACCGGCCGGACCGGTGACGCCACCGATCCGGGCACCTTCGGCGCCCGGCTGAGCACGGTCGACGGCCGCCGGGTCGCCCAGGGCCGTGACTTCACCTCGACCGGGCAGCTCAAGGACGGCGCGAACGTCCTGCACCTGGACGAGGAGAACGCCCGCTCCCTGGCCGCGGCCCTCGCCGACACCGCCTTCACGGTGCGGTCCGTCGAGTCCAAGCCGTACCGCCGCTCGCCGTACGCCCCGTTCCGCACCACCACCCTCCAGCAGGAGGCCAGCCGGAAGCTGGGCTTCGGTGCCAAGGCCACCATGCAGGTGGCGCAGAAGCTGTACGAGAACGGCTTCATCACCTATATGCGTACCGACTCCACCACCCTGTCGGACACGGCGGTGGCGGCGGCGCGGGCGCAGGTCACCCAGCTGTACGGTGCGGACTACCTGCCGGACAAGCCGCGCTCCTACGCGGGCAAGGTCAAGAACGCCCAGGAGGCGCACGAGGCGATCCGCCCCTCGGGGGACCGTTTCCGCACTCCGGCGGAGACCGGCCTCACCGGCGACCAGTTCCGGCTCTACGAGCTGATCTGGAAGCGGACCGTCGCCTCCCAGATGAAGGACGCGGTCGGCCAGTCGGTCACCGTCAAGATCGGCGGCCGGGCGAGCGACGGCCGGGACGCGGAATTCTCCGCCTCCGGCAAGACGATCACCTTCCACGGCTTCATGAAGGCCTACGTGGAGGGCGCGGACGACCCGAACGCCGAGCTCGACGACCGCGAGCGCCGTCTGCCGCAGGTCGCCGAGGGCGACCGGCTCGCCGCCGAGGAGATCACCGCCGACGGCCACGCCACCAAGCCCCCGGCCCGCTACACCGAGGCGTCGCTGGTCAAGGAGCTCGAAGAGCGCGAGATCGGCCGCCCCTCGACCTATGCCTCGATCATCGGCACCATCCTCGACCGCGGCTACGTCTTCAAGAAGGGCACCGCGCTGGTGCCGTCCTTCCTGAGCTTCGCCGTGGTGAACCTGCTGGAGAAGCACTTCGGCCGGCTGGTCGACTACGACTTCACCGCCAAGATGGAGGACGACCTCGACCGCATCGCACGCGGTGAGGCCCAGGCCGTGCCGTGGCTCAAGCGCTTCTACTTCGGTGAGACCGCCGACGGCCGCGCGGGTGCCGCCGCCGAAGCCGGGAACGGCGACGGCGACCACCTCGGTGGCCTCAAGGAGCTGGTCACCGACCTGGGCGCGATCGACGCCCGTGAGGTCTCCTCGTTCCCCGTCGGCGACGGCATCGTGCTGCGCGTCGGCCGCTACGGCCCGTATGTGGAGCGCCCCTCGCAGACCGAGGGCCAGACCGGCCACCGCGCGGACGTCCCCGACGACCTGCCGCCGGACGAGCTGACCGTCGGCTACGCCGAGGAGCTGCTCGCCAAGCCGAGCGGTGACTTCGACCTGGGCCCCGACCCGGACACCGGCCGCATGATCGTGGCGAAGGACGGCCGCTACGGCCCGTACGTCACCGAGGTGCTGCCCGAGGGCACCCCGAAGACCGGCAAGAACGCGGTCAAGCCGCGCACCGCCTCGCTCTTCAAGTCGATGTCCCTGGACACGGTGACCCTGGCGGACGCCCTCAAGCTGATGTCGCTGCCGCGTGTCGTCGGCGCCGACCCCGAGGGCACCGAGATCACCGCGCAGAACGGCCGCTACGGCCCGTACCTGAAGAAGGGCACGGACTCGCGGTCGCTCGACAGCGAGGACCAGATCTTCAACATCACCCTCGACGAGGCGCTGGCGATCTACGCCCAGCCCAAGCAGCGCGGCCGGGCCGCCGCCAAGCCGCCGCTGAAGGAGCTGGGCACCGACCCGGTCAGCGAGAAGCCGGTGGTGGTGAAGGACGGCCGGTTCGGCCCGTACGTCACCGACGGCGAGACCAACGCGACGCTGCGCCGGGACGACGACGTCGAGACCATCACGCCCGAGCGCGGCTTCGAGCTGCTCGCGGAGAAGCGCGCCAAGGGCCCGGCCAAGAAGGCCGCGAAGAAGACCGCCGCGAAGAAGACGGCGGCCAAGAAGACGGCCGCGAAGAAGACCGCCGCCAAGAAGACGGCGGCGAAGAAGACCACCACAACGGCCAAGAAGACCGCCGCGAAGAAGACCACGGCGGCCAAGAAGTCGGCGGCCAACGCCGAGTAGCCACGGCTCATTTCGCCGCAACCCACGCGCCCCCGCCTGTTTGTTCGGCCGGGGGCACGTGAATTTACGTGATCCGGATAGGCTTGCGGGATGACGCGAGAGCAGCCAACGGACGTGACCACCACATCCGGCGCACTGGCCGCGGACTCCCGTGAGCGTGCCGTACGGGCCCTGCTGCGCTATCCGCCGCTGCGGCGGCTGTGGAGTGCCCAACTCGTCGGCGGCGCCGGAGACGCGCTCGCCGTGCTGGTGCTTGTCCTGCTGTCGTTGCAGGCCTCCGTCGCCACGGGCTCCTTCGGCGGCGGCTATCGCGGTGCGGCCCTCGCCGTCGCCGTCGTGCTGGCCGTCCGGCTCCTGGCGACCGTGCTCTTCGGTGCGGTCCTGCTCGGCCCGGTCTCCTCGCTGCTGGCCCCCTCAGGACCGCTGGACCGCCGCTGGACCATGATCGGCGCGGATGGGGTGCGGCTGGCCCTGCTGCTCATCGCCCCGCTGTGGATCGAGTGGACCCCGGGCGACGCCGTCGCCTGGCTGCTCATCACCACCTTTGTCGTCGGCGTCGCCGAGCGCTTCTGGACCGTCGCCAAGGACGACGCTGCCCCCGCGCTGCTCCCGGCCCCGCCCGTCGAGGGCGCGGCCGTGCGCCCGCTGCCCGACCACCTCGACGCGCTGCGCAGGCTCTCGCTGCGCACCACCTTCCTGACGCTGCCGCTCGCCGCCGCCGCGCTGCTCGTCGTCACGCTCTTCGCACGGCTGCTGGGCACCGGCGTGGTGTGGTTCCACGACCACCAGGCCGCGCTGGGCTCGTACGTCGGCGCGGGGCTCTTCGCCGCCTCCGTCTCGATCCTCTACTTCGTCGAGCTGCCCGCCGCGCAGACGCCCCGCACCCGCTCGCCGCTCGAAGGGCTGCGCCGCCCGCGCGCCGCGTCCGGCAGCGGTGCCGACAAGGGCCGCACCGGCGCCGTACCGCTGCTGGTGCTGTCCTGCGCCGGAGTGGCGGCCGCGATCGCCGCGGCCGTCGGCGTCGCCGCGCTCCAGGCCGTGGACCTCGGCGGTGGCCCGGTCGGCTACTCGCTGCTCGTGCTGGCCCTCAGCGGTGGTCCCGCGCTCGGCATCCGCTGGGCGCCGCATGTGCTCCCGGGGCTGTCCCGGCGCCGGCTGCTCGCGCTGTCGATCGCGCTGACCGGGCTGGCGCTGCTCGCGGCGGGCCTGGTGCACGACGCCACCACGGTCCTGCTGATCACCCTGATCGCCGGGCTGTCGGCCGGAATCGCCGCGTACACCGGCCACGCCCTCCTGGACCAGGAGTCCGAGGAGTCCCGCCGGCCCCGGATGACCGAGCATCTGCACGCCGTCGTCCGCGTCTTCGTCGGGCTCGGCGCGGTCGCCGCCCCGCTGCTCGCCGCCGTCATCGGGCCGCACCGGCTCGGCAGCGGCGACTGGGTCTTCGCCCACGGCGGCGCGGCCTTCACGCTGATGCTGGTCGGCGCGCTGCTGCTGCCCGTCGCCGCGCTGGTCCTCGGCCGCACCGACGACCGGCAGGGCGTGCCGCTGCGGCGCGATCTGCGCGAGGCGCTGCGCGGCGGCGGGGGCGCGGACGAGGCCCCGGCCGCCACCGGCTTCTTCATCGCCGTCGAGGGCGGTGACGGAGCGGGGAAGTCCACGCAGGTGGAGGCGCTGGCCGAGTGGGTCAGGGCCAAGGGCCACGAGGTGGTGGTCACCCGCGAGCCGGGCGCGACCGCCATCGGCAAGCGGCTGCGCTCGATCCTGCTCGACGTCTCGTCCGCGGGGATCTCGCACCGCGCGGAGGCGCTGCTGTACGCGGCGGACCGCGCCGAACACGTCGACTCCGTGGTCCGCCCGGCGCTGGAGCGCGGCGCTGTGGTCATCTCCGACCGCTACATCGACTCGTCCGTCGCCTACCAGGGCGCCGGGCGCGATCTCTCCGCGACCGAGATCGCCCGGATCTCGCGCTGGGCGACCAACGGCCTGGTGCCGCATCTGACGGTGCTGCTGGACGTCTCGCCGGAGGCCGCGCGCGAGCGCTTCACCGAGGCCCCGGACCGGCTGGAGTCCGAGCCCGCCGAGTTCCACCAGCGCGTACGGTCCGGATTCCTGGCTCTCGCCGCCGCGGACCCGGCCCGCTACCTCGTCGTGGACGCCGGGCAGCTGCCCGAGGCGATCACCTCTGTGGTGCGCCACCGCCTGGACCGGATGATGCCGCTGTCCGAGGCGGAGGTGAAGGCCCAGGAGGAGGCCCGGAAGGCCGCCGAGGAGCAGGCCCGCCGCAAGGCCGAGGAAGAGGCCGCCCGCAAGGCGGAGGAGGAGCGGCTGGAGCGCGAGCGCCAGGAGGCGCTGGCCAAGGCGCGCGCCGAGGAGGAGGAGCGCAAGCGCCGCGAGCTGGAGGAGGCACGGCAGCGCGAGGCCGAGCGGCAGGCGGAGGCGGCCCGCAAGCGGGCCGAGGACGCGCGCCGCCGGGCCGAGGAGGACCGCAGGCGTATCGAGGCGGAGGACCGCGCCCGCGCCGCCGAGGAGGAGCGGCGCCGCGTCCAGGCGGAGGCGGAGGCCCAGCAGCGTGCCGAGACGGAGGCCCGCCGCCTGGACGAGCAGCGCAAGGCGGAGGAGGCGCTGCTGCGGGCGGAGCGGGCCCGGACGGCGATGGACGCTCCGGGGGCCGACGCGCCGACGGTGGAGACCGAGGCTCCGGCCCGTCCCGACCGTCCGGCGCCGCAGCCGCCCGCGGCACCTCCGGTACCGCCCGCGCCCCCGGCCCGTCCGGGCCGGGACGAGGCGGAGAACGCTTCGGGCGGGGCGGGTACGGCGGCCCGGCCCGACGCGACGGAGACCGTTCGGACGCCGCGCGTCGACCCGCGGACCACGGCGGCCGACCGGGGCACCCCGCCCCGGGACGCGGACGAGACGGCGGTGCTGCCGCCGGTCCGTCCCCAGCAGGGGCCGGACGCCGAGGAGACGACCGTCCTTCCTCAGGCGCCCGCCGCGCCGGAGCCGTCGAACGCGGCCGACGAGACGGCCGTGCTGCCGCCCGTCCGGGACGAGCGGTCCGGCGATCCGGCGGACCGGGTTCCGCCGTGGATGTTCCGGTCCGAGGAGGGCCAGGGCCACGGGAACGAGCGCACCCGCGAGATGCCCCAGTACGGCCACGGTCACGGCCACGGTTATGGCGGGAACGATGCCCAGGGGCGGCAGGGGCAGCCCGAGGACCAGGGCGGGTCGTCGGCTTCGCGCCGTAAGCGCCGCCGTCCGGAGTGGGCGGAGGAGACCCCGCTGGACGATCTGCCGAGCCTGGCCGACGAACTGCTCGGCCCGCACGACGACGAGGACGGCAGACGGCGCCGCTGACGGCGGCGGTCCGACCGCTTCGTTCGAGAGGCCCATGGGACGGCCGGAGCCGTCCCATGGGCCTCTCGCTCGAGGTCGCTCCGGCCGTGGCTCCGGGTGGCCGAGGGATCCGGGTGTCCGAGCGGTGGCCCACAATGGGATGGCGTAAGCACAAGGGGCGGAGGCAGCCATGGTGGTGTGGGACGACCTGGTCGGGCAGGACCGAGTAGCGGCCCAGCTCACGGCTGCCGCGCGCGATGCGGACACCCTGGTCACGGCGCAGGCGGCGGACGGCGCCCCGGCCGCCGAGCCGGGTGCGTCGTCCAAGATGACCCACGCCTGGCTGTTCACCGGTCCGCCCGGCTCCGGCCGGGCCACCGCCGCGCGCGCCTTCGCCGCCGCCCTCCAGTGCGTCAGCCCCGACCGGGCCCTGGGCGGCGCCCCGGGCTGCGGTTTCTGCGACGGCTGCCACACCGCCCTGGTCGGCACCCACGCCGATGTGGAGGTGGTGCGCACGGATATGCTCACCATCGGCGTCAAGGAGACCCGGGACCTGGTCCGGCGGGCCCAGCTGTCGCCCGCGGGCGGCCGGTGGCAGGTGATCGTCCTGGAGGATGCCGACCGGCTCACCGAGGGCGCGGGCAACGTTCTGCTCAAGGCGGTCGAGGAGCCCGCACCGCGCACCGTGTGGCTGCTGTGCGCGCCCTCGCTGGAGGACGTGCTGCCCACGATCCGCTCCCGCTGCCGCCTGCTGACCCTCCGTACGCCCCCGGTGGACGCCGTCGCGGACATCCTCGTCCGCCGTGACGGCATCGACCCCGAGCGGGCCGCCTCCGTCGCCCGCGCCACCCAGGGCCATATCGACCGCGCCCGCCGTCTGGCCACCGACGAGCGGGCCCGCGCCCGCCGCGCCGCGGTCCTCAAACTGCCGCTGCGCGTGGACGACGTGGGCGGCTGCCTCAAGGCGGCGCAGGAGCTGATCGACGCGGCGGCCGAGGACGCCAAGCAGGTCGCCGAGGAGGTCGACGTCAAGGAGACCGAGGAGCTGCGCGCCGCCCTGGGCGCCGCCGCCGGTACGGGCGGACGGCTCCCGCGCGGCACGGCCGGAGCCATGAAGGAGCTCCAGGACCGTCAGAAGCGCCGGGCCACTCGTACCCAGCGGGACAGCCTCGACCAGGCGCTGACCGACCTCACCGGCTTCTACCGGGATGTGCTGGCGCTCCAGATGGGCTCCCGGGTCGCGCTGGCCAACACCGACGTGCGGGACGCGCTGGAGCGGGTGGCGTCGGGTTCGAAGGCGGAGCGGACGCTGCGCCGTATCGAGGCGGTCACGGCGTGCCGCCAGGCGCTGGACCGCAATGTGGCGCCGCTGCTGGCGGTCGAGGCGATGACCATGGCGCTGCGCGCGGGCTGAACCGCGAAGCCCGCGTCCGTATCCGCATCCGTGCCGACGTGCGCGCGCCGCGTCACTCGTACGGGTTCAGCGGGACGCGCATGGAGCGTAGTCGAATGGATACGCTCCGTTAGGGATCCCGGAATCGGCCGTCATGCACCCCGCGTCGCGTCGGCCGTGGGCGATCCCCGCGCTCCGCGACCGCGAACCGAGGGATCCGCCGATGGACATCAGCCGCCGTACGCTCCGCACGCTCGGCGCCGCGTTCGCGGCCGCCGCCCTGCTGTTCTCCGGCTGCTCCTCCGGTTCCTCGACGAGCGCCGCCGCGCAGCCGCCGCCCAGCGTCCCGGCCGCCCTCAAGCCGTACTACGAACAGACCCTGCAATGGCGCGGATGCGGCGGCGCGGGCTTCCAGTGCGCCACCCTCAGGGCCCCGCTCGACTACGCCCGGCCCGGCGGCCGCGAGCTGAAGCTGGCGGTCTCCCGGAAGAAGGCCACCGGATCCGGTCAGCGGCTGGGCTCACTGCTGGTCAACCCGGGCGGCCCCGGCGGCTCAGCGATCGGCTACCTCCAGAGCTACGCCGCGGTCGGCTATCCGGCGCGGGTGCGCGCCCGGTACGACATGGTGGCCATGGACCCGCGCGGTGTCGCCGCCAGTGAACCCGTCCGCTGTCTGACCGACCAGCAGATGGACGCCTACACCCAGACCGACCAGACGCCCGACGCCCCCGCCGAGCGGGACCGGCTCGTGGCCGCCTTCAAGAAGTTCGCCCGCGGCTGCGCCGACCGCTCCGGCAAGGTCCTCGCCCATGTCTCGACCGTCGAGGCGGCCCGCGACATGGACCTGCTGCGCGCCGCGCTCGGCGACAACCGGCTCACCTACGTCGGCGCCTCCTACGGCACCTTCCTCGGCGCCACCTACGCCGATCTCTACCCCTCCCGCGTCGGCCGTCTCGTCCTCGACGGCGCCCTCGACCCGGCGCTGTCCTCCCGCCGGATGAACCTCGACCAGACCACCGGTTTCGAGACCGCCTTCACCGCCTTCGCCAAGGACTGTGTCCGCCGCGACAACTGCCCCCTCGGCACCCGCTCCGTCGCAAACGCCCGCGACCGCCTCGGCTCCTTCTTCACCCGCCTGGACTCCCGCCCCGTCGCCACCGGCGGGTCCCGTCGGCTGGGCGAGTCCCTGGCCACCACCGGCGTGATGGCCGCGATGTACGACGAGAGCGCCTGGCCCCAGCTGCGCACCGCCCTCCGCGCGGCCCTGCGCGGCGAGGGCGGCGGTCTGCTGAACCTCGCCGACCTCTACTACGAGCGCGACGCCGACGGCTCCTACGCCAACCTCATGTACGCCAACCCCGCCGTCAACTGCCTCGATCTCCCCGCCGCCTTCCGCACCCCGGCCGAGGTGGAGAAGTCCCTCCCCGCCTTCCGGAAGGCATCTCCCGTCTTCGGCGGGGCCCTGGCCTGGTCGGCCCTGAACTGCGCCTACTGGCCCGTGCCCGCCACCGGCCGGCCCCGTGCCCTCACCGCCAAGGGCGCGGCTCCCATCGTGGTCGTCGGCACCACCCGCGACCCGGCCACCCCCTACGCCTGGGCCCGCTCCCTCGCCCGCCAGCTCTCCTCCGCCACCCTGCTCACCTACGAGGGCGACGGGCACACCGCCTACGGCCGAGGCAGCCGCTGCATCGACGACGCGATCAACACCTACCTCGTCTCCGGCCGCCCTCCCGCCGCCCAGCAGCGCTGCCGCTGACCAGCCCGAACACCCCCCGCACCGCCCCCGACCGGCCCCGTACGGAGCACCCCTCGAAACTGTGTAGACTTGGCGGCGCTGCTGATGCCAATCTGGCACCGCGGCCTGCCGCCTTAGCTCAGTCGGCCAGAGCGACGCACTCGTAATGCGTAGGTCAAGGGTTCGATTCCCTTAGGCGGCTCTGAGGTGAAACCCCAGGTCAGGCTTCTGACCTGGGGTTTTATCGTTCCATGGGCCATGGAAGGCCGGTGCCAGCGCTCCTGATGGCCTACGTATTCGGATGCGTAGGTCTGGGGTTTCACACTGCGTGGTGGATTCGCCTCCACCGGTGGGGGAAGCGGGCTCTGAGCTGTGGTTTCTGCGAACGCTTCAAGGTGAAGCACCAGGCGCTGCTCAGGCCAGGGGAGCGCGAGGGGAGCGCATCGGTGCAGCGATGGTGCAGAAGCCGTGGTCGGAAGTGCTGCTGAAAGGCCAACGAGGGCGCTCTCCGGCTGCTCAGGGCTTGTTGGAGTCCGACAAGGAGCATGAGCGCGTGGAGGTTCCAGTAGGGGGCGCGTTCCTGCGGGCATGCGCACCGGCCGTATGGACGAGCCTGCTTCGCGCCACACCGCCCCGTCAAAGCCCGGAAGAGGCCCGACGGCTGCTCCGGCGCGTCGGTGACGCTGCCGATGACGCTCTGCGGAGCCTGGGAATCCTGCCAGGTCTCGGGCGCTCCCTCGATCGCCTCAGGCCCGGCTCGTATGCGGACCTCCAGCACGGCATCCGCCTCTCCCATGACCTGGGGCCCGAGGCATTCCGGCTACTGCTCGAGCAGTACGAGGAACACGCTGGTCTGACGAGCAGCGAGTTTTTCACTCCCCGTGCTGTGACGCGGATGATGGCAGAGCTGCTGGTACGTGAAGAGGACGAGCAGCTCACCCTTTGTGACCCGTATCTCCGCGGCGGCGAGCTGCTCACATCAGCCGTCGATACAGTGCGCGGTGCCGGGTGTTCTGCTGCTTCGCTGACCGTGTGCGGCACTGGTTCGCATGAGGACACCCTTCGACTCGCCGGTATGCATCTCATGCTGCACGGCGTACGGGGCACGCCTCGGCACCAGCAGCGCAGCGCCGTGGAACGAGCCGGACCGGCTGTCAGTGACCGCAGATCGGATTCTTCTCAATCCTCCGTTCAACGCGCGCGGATCCGTTCTGCACACCAGCATGCCGGAGCAGTGGCCCTACGGTCCCCCACCCCCTGGGAGCGACTACTTCGCCTGGGTGCAGGACGCACTCCGCAAGCTCAACCCCGGTGGCCGCTTGGCCGTGCTCATGCCCAACAACGCTCTTGCGTCGGCCAGTCGGCAGGACCGTGACATCCGCCGAAACCTGGTGGAGCGCGGAGCGCTGGAGTGCATCATCACGCTTCCTGCAAAGCTGTTCCGCGATACGGCCATCCCTGTATCCGTGTGGATCCTCAGGAATGCACCGAGCCGGAGCCGGCAGATCTTGTTCGTCGACGCTCGGCACTTGGGGGTGATGGAGTCGCGCACCCGGCGGTTGCTCACGGAGGACGACACGTCGGCAGTCGTGCGGGCCGTGGCGTCATGGCAGTTCGACCGGGAGCGCTCGGTTGCGCACGCTGGAACCACAGGCCTGAGTGGAACGGCCGAGTTGGACGACGTCCGTGACCGGGACTATTCACTCAACCCGGCCGATTATGTGGCGCAATCTGTGTCCGCGGGGCGCGATGCCGACGACCTGCAAACGGAGCTCGAGGCCAGTGCGGCGATGTTCCGCCGCGCACGGCATGTCATGGTTTTGGCAGACCAGCAGATGACAAAGGTGCAGCGGGAGCTGGACTCTCTGCATGCTCTGGTCGGTGTCCGTGAGCTCACTGACTGGGAGGAGTGGCCACTGGGCGCGATCTGCGAGGTGCAGGCAGGTCCCTCCCCCTCCCTCATCAAGCGCACCCGTTCGGACGACGGCATTGTGCCCGTGGTGCAGCCGACTCATCTGCGGGACCGCCGAATCGTGGTGCCGGATCAAATGTCGGTGCGGCACGAGCACGCCGAGGGGACACTGAGAAGTACCGCGTGATGGCGGGCGACATCCTGTGTGTGCGGACGGGGACAACCGGCCCTTCGGCGCTGGTGGATGCCTCACAAGAGGGCTGGATCCTCGGCGGCAATCTGCTCCGTATCCGTCCGTTGGCCGATCCGGTGCGGGAGGTCTTGCCGGACTACCTGCTGGCTCTTCTTTCTCTGCCGGCCATCGAGGAATGGATCCGGACCTGCTCAACGGCCACCACGGCAATCGGTTCCATCCTGTCGCGTCGCTTCGCCAGCTCCCGGTACCTCTTCCGGTGTGGGACGAGCAGTGCCGCATCGGAGATCAGTTCAGGTCCTATGACCAGCAGATCGTCGCGCACCGCGACTTTGCCCAAGCTGCCGAGCGTTCGCGGACTGCACTCGCTGAGTGCGTCATGTGGCAGGCGGCGTCCGTGGTGCGGCCCGAGACAACGAGGATGGGACAGGGAAGTTGAGCACAGAACCCACACCGGATCCCTCCAGCGCCCGCTCCCCGTGGCTGTTGGTGGCTCTGTTCTGCTCTCTCACCATCGCCCTGGCGACGGGCATCGTGATGAGTTGGGGAGGAGACAGGCTCGTCGACGCTGCCAAGGTAGGAGGCGGGGCGTTTGTCGCCTCCATGACCATTTGGCTGACTGTTTTGAAGGAGCGTGGACAGCTGTAGGGCAATGGCGCTCATCGCGGCCGACTGCTGCTCGGCCGAGCCACGGGCACCTCTTCGGTGGCAGCGTTGTGCGGTCACTGGGCGGCACCTACAGGCTGCGTGACCCCACGTTCACCGTGTACCCCACGTTCACCCCGAGCTGAGGTCCGCGAGCAACTGGTCCAGCAGATGCTCCTCCTCGACTCGTATGCCGTGCTCGGCGATGGCCTCACCTAGTGCCGGGTTCCAAGGGGTCGGGGCCGGGGCGCCGGAGGTGAGCGGTGTGCCGAGGCCGCGTTCGACGGCGGCGAGATAGGCGGGGGCATTGTAGCGCCACGGTGCTGCGCCGGGCAGGCGCAGGACGGCTGCAGCGATGCGGACGCCGCCCCAGTCGAAGTCGCCGTGGTAGGCGATCGGGCAGCCGCGGTCGGTGAGTTGGGTGAGCAGGGCGCGTGAGGCGAGGGACAGGTTGCCCTCGACGCAGACGAGCGGTGGGCAGCAGCCGGGGTCCAGCCCGTCAGCGGCCGCGGCGAGTACGGCGGGGTTCTCGCAGACCCGGATCGTGCGTCCCGCCACTCCGAGGTCAGATGGTTCCCTGGTGAGCTGGCGTAGCGTCAGGAGGCAGGGTTCGCCCCCTTCGTGTGCGGCGGCGAGGATGCGGCCGGTGGTGCTGCGGGGAGAGCCGGGCAGGCCGAGGACGAGTACGCGCGAGGAGAGTTCGTCCAAGGCCACCCCTACGGCCGACCAGGCGGCCCGGCGGGCTTCGGTGTCGGACGCCGCACCCGCGGGCAGGGCGGCAAGCGAACGGACGGCGGAGAAGACCAGCGTGGCGACCGGACGGCCTTCGTCCAGTGCGTGAGCGTCCCCGAGGGTGCGGGCGGCGAGGACTGGCAGGCCGATGCTATGGGTTGCCGGGAGCTGGGAGAGTACCTGTACCGCCTCGGCGGCCAGTGTGCGGGCCAGCACGGGGTCGCCCCCGGAGAGGCGTTTGAGGAGACCGGTCGCTTCCAGCTCGGCTCGCCAGGATGCCAGGTCGGCTCGCTCGGTGATGGCTGGGACGTCAAGCTCGGCCAGTGCCTGCTGCCAGGCGGCGGCCTCGGCGGCGTGCTGAGCGCGCCGGTCGGGCACGGGTCCGGTCAGCGTCACCACCGCTGCCGCGAGGCCGTCCGGGCAGGTCAGCGACTCGCGCAGCGTACGGTCGACCTCGGTCAGCGGCACGGTGAGCGAAGCGCCCGAGCGCAGACGCCGCCCGAGCAGCAGCTCGATCGCGCGGCGCTGTTCGGCTGTGGCGGCCTTCAGCGTGACGGCGGTGTCCAGTGTGCGCCCGGCGGCCATCCGGCTTCGGACGCGTTCCAGCAGCCAGGCGGTTTCGGGGGTGCCAAGCAGGCGGCGCAGCCGTGGCCGGTCGGTCTCCGGCACGATTACTCGTCCTCCAAGAGAGGCGGCTGCGCGGGTGCCTCGGCAGTCATGGCTGCCTGGGCGGGGATGGGGATGTAAGGGGCGGGGCGCTGGTGGCGGGTGCGGGCGACGCCGTCCCAGCACCAGGGGGTGACCAGGATGGCGTCGATACCCTCGCGCCGGCTCAGCTGGGCGATTCCGATGCCGGGCACGGTGGGGTAACAGGCCCACTCGCGTTCGCTGGTCATCACCACGTCGAGGTCGAACGAGGCAAGCAGGCCAAGGCACTTGGCGCGGGAGTCGTCGTCCACACCGGCGAACGCCTCGTCCAGGGCGATCAGCCGCGGGGCGTGCGGGCCGCCGGAGGAGTAGTGCGAGGAGGCCGCGGCGAAGAGCGGGACCGAGGCGGCGAGCACCCGCTCGCCACCGGAAGCGGGGCCGGTTGCCGGCTTCCACTGGCCGTCCTGCCGGCGCTGGATGGTGAAAGCGTGCCAGGTGCGGTAGTCCAGGGCGCGGGTGAGCTGGTCGGCCCAGGAGTCCCCGGGGTGGTCCTCGCGGTCCTGGGCGATGCGGGCCTGCAGGAACGTGCCCACCTGGGCACGGTCGGCCGGCGACCAGGCATCGGAGGACTGCCGCAGCAGCCTGGCCCGTACGGCCTCCAGACCCTCGGGGGCTTCCTTGGCGGGCTGCCACTGCAGGCGCAAGGTCATGCCGGTCGACGTGGGACGGGCGGCCAGGTCCCGGTTCATCGCAGCCACCTGCTCCTCGGCTGCGGCGATCAGTTCCTGCAAGGCTCCGGCGACCTCGCCGACCAGGTGGTTCTCCAGCAGTTCGCGTTCCTTGGCGGACAGCAGCCGGTCGCGCTGGTCGACCTCCTCGCGCAGGGAGTCGGCGAGGGCCGGAACGTCGTGGGTGCGCCCCTGGAAGACCACGTCAACGATCACGATGCCGTCGTGCAGGGTCATGCCGACGGAGTGGCCGTGGCGGCCGAGGGCATCGGTGAGCACCTTGTGTTCGGTGGAGATGCGTTGCTGGATCAGTTCCCAGCGGCGGTCGGATTCGTCCGTTTCGGCGAGTTCGGTGTTGACGGTGCGGGCCAGCGCGACGGCGGGTGTCGGTGCCCATGGTTCGTCCAGCGGCGGGACGGTGATGGTGGGCAGCGCGGCGGCGAGCAGGCCGGTGGCCGCGAAGGAGCGCAGGGCGGTCACCGCGTGGTCGCGTTCGTCGGTCGCCTCCTCGATCCGGGTACGGATCTCGCTGCGGCGGCCCTCGGCCCGGGCCCGGGCGGTCAAGGCGGCATCACGAGCACGCTGGGTCGCCTTCTCCTCGGCCTCCCGTGCGGCGATCGCCGTGTCGGTTTCGGCCAGTCGGCGGTGGAGCTCCGCCACGCTCGCCCCGACGGTGTCGTCCAGCACCCGGTGGCGCTCGGCGGCGGCGTCGGCACTGCGGCGGGCGACAGTGGCGGCCTCGTCGGCCTGGGCCTGTGCAGCCGCTGCGGTCTCCGCCTCCGCGGCAGCGTCGGCGGCGAAGGCGGCGGAACGCGCCCGGGCGGTGGCGGCCGGAAGGAGCGCGGCGAGGGCGGCCGCGTAGCCGGAGATCGCGTCGCGGATCCGGTCCAGTGCCTCGCGGGTGGCGGCCAGTCCGGTGTCCGAGGCGTACTCCTCGGCCTCGTGGCGCGCTGTCTCGGCTTCTTCCCGGCGCGTGGCTGCGTCCTGCTCGGCCTCCGCCCGACGCTCCGCCAGGCGGCGGGCGGCCTCGGCCTCGTGGTCGACGCGGGTATGCGCCTCGTGCAGCGCCTGGTCGGAGGGCTGGGCACGGTGTTCTGCGGTGAGGGTCGTGGCCCGTTCCCGCAGGGCGCGGCGCCGCTGGTCCAACTGGTCGATCACTGATCCGAGTTCAGTGCGCCTGGCGGCTAGTTCGGTGAGGCGGGCGCGGCGGGCCGCTTCCCGGGCGCCGTCACCGATGAAGCGGGCGGCCGGCTTGGCCCAGCGCCCGGTGAGGGCGCCGATCCGATAGCTCCCGTCAGCGGCGACCCAGGTGTGGTGGTCCGGGCCCCCGCCGAGGCCGATCCCGGCCAGGACGGCAAGCACAGCAGCGTCGTCCAGCACATCGGCCTGCGGGTCTGCCCGGTCCACGGCAGGGCGAAGTACGGCGGTCAGGCTGGTGCCCGGGGCGGCAGCGGAGCCCGGCAGCAGCAGCGCGTCGTGGGTGCGGTCGTCGAGCAGGGTGCCGTCGGGCGCGATCCAGGCGTCCAGCAGTCCGGCGGCCTCCAGGGCTGCCTCGATCCCGGCGCGATCGGACTCCGGAACGGCGTCGTCGAAGTCGACGGCCCGCCACAGCGGCGCGCCGGGACGGTCGACGCGGGCACGCGGATCCCGGGTGTACGCCGGGCGCGGGGTTTCATGGCCGCCGGACTCCAGGCGGGCGGTCTCCTCGTCAACCCCCGTGAGTTCATGCCGTGCGGCGTCGAGCTCGGCGTCGAGCTCCGTCTCCTGCCGGGTGAGCGCGCTGACCGCCGTGCGGTAGGCCTCGGCGGCGGCGTCGGCGGCCGGATTCGGGCCGTCCAGGGTGTCCGTCCACGCTTCCAAGACTGCGATGTACCGGTCGGGATCAGCCAGGCGCAGTTCGACCGCTCCCGCAGCCCACGCGCGCCACACCGCGAGGAGACCGGCTGCCTCTTCACCGACGGCCTGCCGGGCTTCGGCTACACGCTCCTGCGCGGCTTCCGCATCCGCGGCCGCACGGGCGGCTTCGGTCTGTGCCGTACGCACCCGCTCGTCGGCTCGTTCGGCGTCGGTGAGCAGCCGGGTCAGACCGGTGACGGCCTGGCGGCGCCGCTCAATGGCGCGCTCGCCCGTCCTACGGGACTCCGGAAACGGGGGTTCCTCGCCGTCCAACGACGCGGCCACCGGGGCATGATCGATTCCGGCAGCCTCGCCGGCTTGTTGAGCCGCTTTGTTGGCTTCGGCGAACGCCGACTGGTCGGCATCCCTGCGAGCTTGCGCGTCGGCGGCCCGGCGCCGCCAGTCGCCGGCGAGCCGCTGGGCGGTCCGGGCGGCGGAGGCGCGGTCATCGGCGACCGCGCGCAGCGCCTCGGCTGTCTTGCCGGCTTGTTCCAGCTCGCGGGCGGCGTCCATCTCGGGGCTGCGATGCAGTGCGTCCCGGGTGGCGGTCAGCGCCACCCGGGTGTCCTCCAGCTCTTCCAGCCGGGCTTCTGCCGATACCAACCGCTCTTCTGCCCCTGCGTGTTCGGTCTCGGCCTCGGTGAGACCACGGCCAAGGTGTTCGTACCGGCTGTGGGCGACGCGCAGGACGGCGGCCTGCCGCTTGGCGGCGATCTCGGCGTAACGGCGGTAGTGGGTGAGGAAGGCGGTGGCGGCCGTGGATGCCTCGGTGAGCGCGCCGAGCGTGTGTCGTTCGTCGTCCAGACCGCGGAACGCCTCGGCGACCTCCCCGATCAAAACCGGATCAAGCGGTGGCAGTGACTCGGTGAGTGCTTTGGACAGCAGCTTCTCGTCGGGCCGCTTCGACAGTTGCGGCTGACGCAGCTGGATGAGCAGATTGACCAGCGCCTCGTAGCGCTCCTGGCCGAGGCCGAAGAGCTGTTCGTCCACGGTCCTGCGGTATTCGGCGGCGGTGTCGTGGACGAGTCCGTGGCCCTGCAGCGCCTCACGTAGCCGTTCCCGGGTGAAGGGAACCCGGGAGGCGGACATCAGCGGCAGGTCGGGACCTATCCGCAGGCTGGTGGTGAAGAACCAGTGCTTGGCGATGCCTCGCCCCTTGACCGCCTTCAGCCCGCAGCCGACGGTTCGGTACTGAGCCCGGCCGTCCTCGCCGATCCGCCCGAATTCCAGCCAGGTGTAACCGGTGCGTTCGTCGTGCGGGTGTCTGCCGCCCAGCAGCAGGTTCCACTCCATCCGCTTGGCGCGGTCGCCGTCCGGCTCGACGCGGTGGGCGGCGAGTTCGCCGTCGAGGAGGAACGGCAGCGTGAGCGCGAGGACTTTGGACTTGCCCGTGCCGTTGTTGCCGCGCAACAGCAGCCGCCCGTCGTGGAAGCGGAACTCCTCGGCGTCGTAGTAGAAGATGTCGGTCAGCCCCGCGCGCAGCGGCTGCCAGCGACTACGGGCGGGCTCGGGCAGGGGCGTGGAAGCGGCGGATGGCGCGGTGGTCATGCGCGGGAGCGGGCCTTTCGGATGGTCGGTGCGGCCAGGGCGTAGCGGACCAGGGCGGGCTTGGCCGTTACGGTCTCGCCGTTCCGGCTGACAAGGCCGAGAGCGGCGAGCCGGTCCAGGGCCTGGGCCGCCAGCTCGGCGGCGGCCGCGGGCTCGGCGGCGGACTTACGCCAGTAGGAGCGGTGCCGTATGGCCAACTCTTTTACGAGCGCAACAAGTTGCTCTTCGTTGCGCGGGCCGTCGGCCTCGGCCAGGTGGGTGGCGATCAGCAGCGTGACATGCCCGTCGGTGCCTTGTTCGGGCATGCGGAGGTCGGTGAGTTCGTCGTCCGGGTCCACCATCGCGATGCCTTCCGCCCGCGCCTCCGGCACCAGACCCGTGAGTTCGGTGATCCTGCGCGTGATCGCGTAGCGCTGGGAAACCAGATAGGCGCGCTCGTCCTCGGGCAGCTCGGCGTAGTACAGCACAGGGTCGTCCAACAGTCTGCGAGTGAGCCGGTGGCGCAGCGCTCGCAGCCGCAACTCCTCGGTGTCCGGGGCGACTTCTGAGGTGAGCGCGCCGAGTCGCTGGTCCGGATCCGGATCCGCCGCTTCGATGGTGGACGGGCCGCGGGTGGCGGCCGGCAGCGCAGCCAGGACACGCCGGCGCACGTCGTAGAGCACGTCGTTGGACGCCTCTGACAGATACGCCTCCTCATCGCCGGAGACCCGGTGCAGCACGCCCCACTCCAACAGCAGCCGGACGACCGCCACCAGGTCGGAGCGCTCTTCCCGGCGCTCCATGCGGAAAACGATTCCCGCGTCCGCGATGACCGGGTCGGCGGTCCCGGTCAGCACCCCCTCGGCGAGCCGGCCCAGGGTGGTCTGTCCGTCGGCCCGCTCCAGCGTCGCCAGTGCCAGGCACAGCAGAACGTAGCGGCGTCGGGTGAACGGCACCCTGGTGCGCGGCGCGCGGGCCGGTCTGGTCGCGTCGTCCAACCGCGCGGGGGTCTTGTACAGCCGGGCGGTCTCGGCATCGACCACCAGTCGCCAGCCGGTCTCGTGGGTGAACCAGGACGCCAGCTCACCCCCGTGCTTACGGACCAGCCGGAACTCCTCACTGCCGCTGGTCAGCAGTGGTGAGGCCAGCAGCGCGCGGGCCGCCCGGCGGCGCTCCGCCTGTGCGTCGGTGACGAGAGCAGTGCTCATCGGCGCGTCTCTCCCACGGCGTCGGTCGTGAGCGGAGGCGTCATCGAACGTACTGAGGCCGGCCCGCTCCCTCCGGCGCTGCTCTCGTGCACGAGGTCGACGATCTCGATCACATGCTCAGGACCGGAGAGCACACCGTCCGCCGTCGGGATCCGGACCACGGCGTCGGGGTCCACCAGCTTCAGGCGGACCTCCATGGTGCCGTCGCCAGTGATTGCCGAGGACTCATGCTCACCTGGCACCCGAGCGGACAGCGCGTCTCCGAGCACCGCGAGGAACAGCCGGAACGCATGCGGGTCGAGCCCGTCGTCGCCGGCCAGCTCGGACAGCAGGACCGGGCCGCCCGTAGCGAGCCGGGCACGGGCCGCGGCGGTCTGGGCGGCCTCGCGCTCGACCTGCTCGGCCAGTACCTGCCGTGCCGCGGACCGGTCGGCAACCCGGGTCGGCCGCCCGCGGCGCTCGTACGAACCCGTCTCGCGCAGTCTGGGGCTGATCTCGAGTGGCGGAGCCTGTGCCCATGGCGTGGTGCCCGGCAGATCCGCGTCCTGCCATGCTGCCTCGGTTTCGGCGTCCACCGTCAGATGGCGGGCCGGGGCGAGGGCGAAGGCCGCCCGCCACAGCCGGTGCGCTGCGTCGTCATCCGGGGCTTGCGCGAAGAAGCGGGCAAGCGCCCGGAAGTCGGCCGACCGATCGGAGCGACCGCCACGCCGTTCGTTGAGCGCGGCCACCGTGTTGACCAGGCTGGTGATCGCGCTGACCGCCGCACCGCGCAGCAGCTTCGCCTGCGACGGTTGTCGGTTGGACCGGCTGAGAAACCAGTCGGTCAGGCCGCGCCAGCGGTTCTCCCACGCAGTCAGCGCGGCCTGCGACGCAGCCAGCCGGGCCCGTTCCGCTTCCTGTCCGTCCGCTCCCACCTCCGGCACGGCGTCGCCGGCCTCCCGCTGTGCGGCGGACAGCAGCAGGCGGTCCACACCTGCTGTGTTCAGCTGAGTGAGCAAGTCTGCAATCTGCGCACCGCGGTTGGCCAGGTCAGCGATGAAGCGGTCGATATATTCCACCAGCCGGTCTTTGTACGCGATGAACGCCTCCTCGTCGCCGTCCTGGAAGTCGATGGTGCGGCGCAGTGAGGCCATGAACGCCTGGGCGTTGTCGGCGAGGCTGCCGAACCGGTCGGCGAGCGCCAGCAGCGCGAGATGCGCCTTGGCCGGATCAGGGTCCTTCTGTCGGGCGAGTGCGAGCAGGGCAGCCAGCTGCTCGGCGATGTCCGCCAGGGCCACCGACTGCAGCTGGCCGCGCCGGCCCAGCGCCTCGTCGTAGACCGCAACCGCTTGCAGCGCGGCCTGGCCGTGACGGGTGAGCTGGTACAGGAAGCGCGCCCGGTGGAAGTCCTCCACCGAGGTCACCCGGCCGGTGTCGGGGTCCGCACGGAGATTGCCCCAGTCGACCAGCTGGTCCAGCGCGCCGCCGACCGCCTCGATCGGCACCGGCGCCCCGCCCGCCTCGGACCGCAGCTCCGCGGCGACGTCCTCGGGCCGCAGATGAACGATGAACCGCTCCCTGGCTTCTGCGAAAACGTCCAGGACTCGGTCGTACAGGGCCGCGTTCGGCGCTTGCAGGTAAGCGAAGGGCTGAGGCGGCGAAGCGCTGGACTTCTCGCCGAACTTCGGACTGGACTTCCCGGACACGCACCCCAGGCTCTCAGACAGGTCTGACAACGCGGGCGTGAATCGGAAACCGGCCACTCGGAACGGTGGGCGATCCCGTGGGATTACTACCAGTGGTAGCATAGGGATTATGGCCGGTAGTAAGAAGTACTCGATCAGTCTCCCCGAGGACCTCGCGGAGACCGTACGTGCTCATGTCGGACCAGGCGGCTTCTCCGCTTATGTGGCCGAAGCCCTGGAGCACAGGGTGGCCATGGACAAGCTCCGCGAGATCGTCGCCGACTTCCAGACCGACAACGACCCGCTCTCCCGGGACGAGGTCGAAGCGGCCCGCGCCCTGCTGCGGCATGACCACCGCGGTGTGGGCGGAACCGCGGCCTGATGCCTGGCACACTGCTTCTGGACAGCGAGGGCCTGTCCAAGCTCTACCTCAAAGACCGCGTCGTCGTGACCCTCGTACAGGCGGCCCTGGAGGAGGGCATACGGGTGGCCACGACCGCGATGACCACCCTGGAGGCTGATTACGAGCGCGTGCATCCGGCCCGCATCCGGTGGGTGCTGTCCCGTATCGACGTCCATGACGTCACGAAGAGCGTGGCGGACCAGGCTGCCGTGCTGCTGCGCGGCCACCACCTCCACGGTCACAAGTACGCGATCGACGCCGTTCTCGCCGCCATCGCACGGGCCGCGCCGGCCCCCGTCACCATCCTCACTTCCGATCCCGAGGACATCACCTTGCTGTGCGGGCCTGCCGTCGTGGTCACCAAGGTCTGAGCACAAGGCGCCGACGGCATCGCGTACTGCTCAGGCCATGGTTGTGGCCTACGGCCTGGAGGGGCCGTGGCTTGTGCAGCGCTCCTGACTTGTCCCAGGCGTAAGGAGGCAGCCAAGCGCCGGGGTATCAGCGAGGCCGAGATCATCCGGCAGGGCATCCATCTCGCCGCCATGGCCAACCGTGTGTGGGAGGAGCCCCTGTTTTCTCGCACCTTCTCGGGATCCGGCCGTACCCCCACCCATGACGACGTACGTGACGCCGTGGCCGACGCCGTCCAGCGCGAGACCGGCCGGGGGACCGCCGCGTGATCACGGAAAGCGTTGTCAGGCGCCTTTCAGGTGGCGCATCAGGCGTTCGAAGTCGTGCCAGCCCGACAGATCCGCCGGGTCGCCCGGGAGGGGGTAGTAGAGGGCGGGGCGGGTCGTGGGGCCGAGCTGGAGGGGCGGTTCGGCGAGGGGGGTGCGGCGGGCCCGGTCGCCGGGGAGCTCGCGGACCTCCTCCGCTCCGAGGACGAAGGCCAGCGGGACGCCGGGACCTTCGAAGCGGGGCGGGACCATCAGGTCGCGGCGGGCCTTGCGGAGCTGGAGGAGCATGGACTGGAGGTGATGGCGGGTGGCCAGGATCTCCGCGACCCGGGGGAGCACGCCCAACGGGGGTTCCTCGTCCGGGCCGTAGCCGAAGGCCAGGGTGATGTCCTCCTCCACGCCCCCCGTCGTGCGGCTGATGCGGACCGTGGCCAGGGCGGGGCGGTCGGGGCTGCCGACGACCACGAGCCAGGTGGGTTCGGGCGCCCGGTCGCGGGCAACATCCGTCAACTGGCGCAGGGACCAGGGGAGATTGGCGGGTTCGGCGGTGCCCCAGCCGGCCGGGGGGTCGCCGGTCAGTTCGCGCCAGACCGACTCCAGGGCGCCGCCGAGGACGAGGCGGTCGTCGGCGGGGTGAACGGTGCGGAAGGTGAGGGCCAGTTGGCGTTCACCGGTGTCGGCGAACTCCTGATAGGCGGTGGCCACCGGGGTGCGGGGATCGTCCGGGGTGGCGTCGGCGGACTCGACCGGGGCGAACAGGCCGTTCTGCCAGCGCAGTACGGCGCCGGAGAGGCCGTCGTAGTAGCCCTCCTTCTCGTCCTGGACGACCCAGCGCGAGGGCCAGCCGCCGAGGCTGTTGCGGACGGCTGGGGAGAGCCGGGCGTCGGTGGAGGTGACGATCTGGAGGCCGAGTTCGGCGCGGGCGGTGGCGCGGCGCGCGTCCGCGAGCCAGGCCGTCATGGCGACCACCGGGCGGTCCTGGATGACAACGGCGACCTTGTCGGTGAGGACGTCGACGGCGGGCTGCGCGGCCGCGGGCGTGGGCGCCACGCCCACCCCCTCCGAGGCCACCACGGTCAGGGAGCGCGCGGCCTCCGGCGGCCAGGCGGAGCCACCGGTCAGGGACGCCAGCCGGGCCGCGAAGGTGCCCGCGAGCCGTTCCGCCTCCTCGACCCCGGTGGCGGCACGGGCCTCGGTCCACCAGAACGGCACCGGAGGCGGAGTGGCCCCGAGCAGCCGCTCGGCCTCGCCCGCCACCTGTACGAGCACCGGCGCCTCCACGGAGACCAGCGGCCGCCCCTCCGGGTCGCAGAGCTGGACAACGGCGTCCTCACCCGTGGTGCCCATCAGCTTGTCGGGGCCTCCGGAGAGCAGGCCCGCCAGCACGCTCAACGGGTCGGGCATCTTCTGCGTGAGGGTGATGACGTCCTTGGTCATGGGGTTCCCGTCCGATCCTTCGTTGTCCTTGGGGTCCTTGGGGGCCTGGGGGTCTGGTGGCCGGGGGCCTGAGTGGCTGGGATGCCTGGGGTACGCCTGGCCGGCTCGCGCGCGCGTCCGGCGTCAGCCGTCCGTGTACACCGTCTGGATCAGCCGGTTCGGATGGCTCCGCCGGATCAACACCCCACGCCCGGCGGGCTGCTTCGCGGCGTACACGCCCGGGAACAGCTGCCCTTCGCCGCGGTCTCCCGTCATCACCAGTGCCGAGGCCCCCGATTCACGCAGACCCATCACCAGCGGTTCGTACATCCCGCGCGAGGCGCCCGCGACCCGGCGCGTCAGTACGAAGTGGAGGCCGAGGTCGACCGCCGAGGGGACGTACGGCAGGAAGGGCGCGAGCGGTGCCTGCCCCGCGGTGGTCAGCACGTCGTAGTCGTCGACCAGGACCACGATCCGCGGACCGCTGCCCCAACTGCCCGGCTCCAGGTCCTCAGTGTCCGCGGCGTCCGCGTTTTCGTCGGGTAGCCGCTTCTCCAGTTCGGTGGCGATGCCGGCGGCCAGGCCCCCGCACATCCGGGCGTTGTACGCGTACCCGCCGCGGAACTCCTCGGGTATCGCGCCGCGCAGCCCGCGCCGCGGATCCATCACCGCGAAGACCAGGTCGTCCTCGCCGTAGCGCTCGATGAGACCGTGCGCGATGGTCATGAGGAGGTTGGTCTTGCCGCATTCGCTGTCGCCGAGCACCAGCAGATGCTGGTCGTGCTCGAACAGATCGAGGGTCACGGGCGCCAGCGCGGACTGGTCCAGGCCGATCGGCACCCGCGTGGGCTCGGCGGCCGGGCCCGGCAGCAGTGCGGGCTCCAGCATGTGCGGCAGCACCCGTACGGGCTGGGCGACTTCACCGTTCCATGTGGCGCGGACGGTGCGGGCCGTGCGCTCCAGGACGGCGCCCAGATCCGCGGTGTCGGCGAGCCCGTCCGTACGGGCCAGCGCGACCTGCGCGAAGAGCTTGCCGTCGGTGAGGACGCGGCCGGGCTCGTCGGGCGCCAGGGTCTTCGCGAGCTTGCGGTCGATGCTGGACTCGCTCGGGTCGTTCAGACGCAGTTCGACACGGGTGCCGAAGTTGGACTGGGTGGCGATGCGGACGTCGTTCCAGCGCAGCATGGCCGCGACGACATGGATCCCGTAGCCGCCGCCCCGCTTGAGGATGTCGACGACCGCGTCGTCCAGCTCCTCGAAGTCGTCGCGCAGCGCCCCGAAACCGTCGATCATGAGCACGATCTCGGCGGAGGCGAGCTCCGGCAGCTGACCGGCCGCGTGCAGGGAGCGCAACTGCTCGACGGAGTCGATGCCGTGCCGGCGGAAGAGGTCCTCGCGGGTCGCGAGCATGGTCCGCACCTCTTCGACGGTGCGCCCGGCGCGCTCGCGGTCGGCGCGCCCCGCGACCCCACCGACATGCGGCAGTCCGGACAGCGCCTGGAGCCCCCCGCCCACCAGGTCGAGGGCGTAGACGCCGACCTCCTGCGGGGTGTGGGTCAGGGCGAGGGAGAGGGCGAGGGTGCGCAGCAGCGTCGTCTTGCCGGACTGCGGGCCGCCGATGACGGCCGCGTGGCCGCCCGCCACCGTGAGGTCGAGGTACCACCGGCCCTGCCACTGCTTGGTGGGGTCGTCGAGCAGCCCGAGCGGTACCTGGAGCTGTCCGCGGCGCCCCGCGAGCTGCGTACCGCGCGTGCCGACGTCCAGCGGGCCCGCGACCTTGTCCAGCGCGATGGCATCGGGCAGCGGGGGCAGCCAGATGCGGCGCACCGGGGCGGCGGCGTCCGCGAGTTGCCCCACCATGACGCCCAGCTCGGTCGGCCCGGTCTCACGGCGCCGCATCGCGGGCTCCTGCTCGCCCGGCCCCTCCGGTTCGGTGAGGGTGTTGTACGCCGGGTACTCCAGCGCGAGCGGACCGGTGTCCTCCTCCTCCTCGCCGCGCTGGACGGGCCCGCGGTAGGCGCCGGAGACGTAACTCGCCTTGAAGCGCTCGTAGTGGCTGGTGTCGACCTTCAGGAAGCCGAAGCCGGGCAGCGGCGGCAGGTGGAAGGCGTCCGTCGTGTCCAGGACCGTACGGGACTCGTCGGCGGAGAACGTGCGCAGGCCCAGCCGGTAGGAGAGGTAGGTGTCGAGCCCCTTGAGCTTGCCGCTTTCGATGCGCTGGCTGGACAGCAGCAGATGCACCCCGATGGAGCGGCCGATGCGGCCGATGGACAGGAACAGGTCGATGAAATCCGGTTTGGCGGTGAGGAGTTCACCGAACTCGTCGATGACCACGAAGAGATGCGGCAGCGGCTCCAGGTCGGGCCGCTTCTCGGCGCGCAGTGCGGTGTAGTGACCGATGTCGGCGACGTTGCCCGCGTCCTTGAGGACCTGCTGACGGCGCTTGACCTCGCCCGCGAGCGAGGCGTGGACGCGCTCGACCAGTCCCGCCTGGTTCTCCAGGTTGGTGATGACACCCGCGACATGCGGCAGTCCGGCGAACGGGGCGAAGGTCGCGCCGCCCTTGTAGTCGACCAGGACCAGGGCGAGGTCCTCGGGGGGATGCGTGGCGACGAGCGCGAGCACGAGGGTGCGCAACAGCTCCGACTTTCCGGAACCGGTCGCGCCCACGCACAGCCCGTGCGGGCCCATACCGAGTTCGGAGGACTCCTTGAGGTCGAGGAGCACCGGGTCGTGGGAGTCGCTGATGCCGATGGGCACGCGCAGGAAGGCGCGTTCACTTCGCGGCGCCCACAGGCGTGGCACGTCCAGCCGGGCCACGTCGTCGATGCCGAGCAGTTCGGCGAAGTCGACGGGGCCGGACAGCGGGGCGTCGACGAGCGATTCGGCGGACAGCCGCAGCGGCGCGATCATCCGGGCCAGCCCTTCGGCGAACGGGATACCCACCTCGTCCACCGTCCCGTGGGCGCTGATCGGCTCCTGCTCGCGCAGGTCCTCGATGACGACCTGGTCGCCGTCGACCGTGATCCGGACGCTCACCTGCCCCGGCTCCTGGACCCGCCGCTCCAGCAGATGGAGCACGGTGACGCCCATCTCGCGCAGCCCCACCGCATCGTCGGGGCGCGGCAGGTCGACGGCGTCCTCACCGTGCCCGTCGGCCACCACGAGGAGCCGGGACGTCATGGACAGCGCGTCCACACCGGACAGACCCCGGCGCACCTCGGCCGCGTACGAGGCGCGGCGGCGCAGCTCGGGCCCGATCTGCCGGGCGAGCTGGGGCAGTGAGGGGGCGATGCGGCGGGCGGCGACGGGGCCGTCGAACTGCTCGGTGTCGAGCAGATGCGGCAGCCACTTCACCCACTCCCAGTCGGCCATCCGCTCACCCGGCACGCCGAGCGCCATCGCCGCGTCGTCCGGTGCGTGGGTGGCGGCGGTCTGCACGAGCAGGGCGCGCACCACGCGCAGACCGTCCTCGCGCGGGCCGATGACGCTGATGTTGCCGACACGGTCCAGGGGCACGGTGAGCGGGAGTTCGGTGCCGGTGCGGAAGCGGGCCATCAGCGCCGACGCCTCGTTGAGCATGAAGCGGTCGGGCGGGGTGAGGACGGACGAGCCCTGCTGGGCGACGGTGAGGTCGCGTACGGGCATTTCGCCGGTGCCCACGCGCACGCGCAGGAAGTCCCCGTCGAGACGGCGGCGTTCCCACAGCCGGGCGGGGTCGCGCACGATGTCGTACAGGGCGTCCGGCGGCGGGTTGAGCACATCGGCCCGCTCCCGGCGCTCACGCTCCTCACCGGCCAGTTCCTCGCGGAGGTCTTCCAGATAGGTCAGGTACGCCTCGCGCTGGGTGCGCCGGGTGCGCTGGGCCTTGCCGCGCTGGGAGAAGACGAGACCCAGGGAACCGATGATCGTGACGACGACGATGATCGCGCCGAGCCCGGCGAACTGGCTGTTGCGGACGACCGTCATCATCACGACGGACGACAGCACACCGGCGACGGGCAGCATGGACATCGCGACGTTGCCCGACTTCCCCTCGGGGAGGTTGGGCGGAGCCTCGATGGTGCGCGCCTCGGAGGGGGCCGGGGGGCGGGTGGTCCGGGCCGGGCGGTGGATCAGTCGGGTACTCATCGGCGTCCGTCCTCGGGATCAGCGGCGCTGCTGGGAGAGCCGGAACGCGTCCGCGGCGAGTGCGGCGGCGGCTTCCCTGGTCGCGTGGGCGAGACGTTCGGTACGGATCGGGCCGCCGGCCGCCAGGTGCCGGTCGTACGGCAGCGCCCGGACGCTCGCGCCGGTCTCGGTGAGCCGCTGGGCCGCCTTGTCGAGGTCGATGCCGGAGTGCGGGACGAGTTCGGTGAGCGCCACCACGGTTCCGGTGATCATGTGGCGGGGCAGCCCCCGCATCCACTGGAGCACCGCGTGGGTGCTGGTGATGCCCTCCAGGGTGGCGGGCGCGGTCAGCACCCGGGCCTGGGCGGCGGCGAGCGCGACGCGGGCGACCTCGGCGGGCAGCGTCTCGCAGTCGACGACGGTCACGCCGAAGTAGCGGCGCAGCGAGACCATGACCCGCTCGTACGCCTTGGTGTCGAGCATCGTGCCGATCTGGCCCTGGCTGCCGGGGAGCAGCCAGGCGTTGCCCGGGAGCTGGACGAGATAGCCGGTGACGTCGAGCAGGGACATCTGCGGTTCGACGATGCCCGCCAGATCGCCGGTGGTCCAGCGCACGGACTCGGCGCCGAGCCGCGACGGCAGCGAGCCGAGTGCCGGATCGGCCTCGACGAGGAGCACCGGATCCTGCCGGTAGTGCGCGTACGCCATGCCGAGCAGCGCCGTCACGGTCGACTTCCCGGCGCCGCCGCGGATGGAGGTGACGGCGATCTGGCGGCCGGTGGTCACGGGCCGCTGGAGGGTCTCGGCGATGGCGGTGGTCTCGGCGACCTCGCGCGCGGCCGAGGAGGAGACGGTACGGCGCAAGATTCGCACGGCGCGCGAGGCCAGGTGCTCGCCGTGGCGCGGGCGGTGCGCGGCGGCGGCGAGGGAGGGGTCGAGCACGGGGCGGGAGTCGGGGGTGTGCGGGGGAGGAGGTGTGACCGGGTGGGGCCGCACGCCGGGCCGTGGCGCGTGCTGTTGGTCCGGGTGCGGGGGCGGGACCGCCACGGGGGTGTCCGTGGGAGTGCCCACGGGACTGCCCACGGGACTGCCCACGGGACTGTCCACCGGGGGCTCCTGCCCGGGAGTGCTGCCGTCGTCCCGCAGGGTCCGCAGCACCTCGCCCTGCCAGTTGTCCGCGTTCGCCATGTCGGCCCTCTTTCCCACCTGCCACCCTGCCCGGAGGGCCGCGCGTCGATTCAGAACTTGTTGAGCAGTTGTCCGTAGACGCCGAACACACCGACGGCGAGCGGGAAGAGCCCCACGACACCGATGGATTCGGTCAGATCGGCGATCCGTCGCAGCCGGACCCGTACATGCTCGGGCGGCTGCACCGCCAGCGCCAGCAGCGGCAGGAGGGCCGCCGCGCCCAGCACGGCGAGCGGTCCGGCGCCCCCGCCCTGCCCCATCCACACGACCACCAGACGGACGACGAGCACCGCGGCGGCAGCGAACAGCGTGACGACCTCGGCGATCAGCGGGAAGGCGCGCGCCCGGGAGAGCAGCACCAGGGCCACCACGGAGGAGAGCGACACCGTCCACACGGTCGGTTCGTCGCCCATGGTCAGCAGCCAGTCGCCGGACACCGCGGAGACCGCGGTGACCATCGTCGCGAGGGCGAGACCGCGGTGCGTGGCCGCGAGCGCGTTGCTCACCTGGTGGCGGCTGACGGATGTACCGGCGGAGCGGCGGTCGTCGAGCGCGGTGAGGCCGGAGGCCATGAGCGCGAGCCGCGGCAGCAGTCCGAGGAGGACGATGGAGAAGACCGCCATCACGGCGCCGAGCCGGGCCGTGTCGTCCTGTGCGGCCGCGACGGCCAGCCATACGACGGCGAGGACGACGGTGGCCCCGGCGCCGACGAGGCCGCCGCGGCCGAGCGGCGAGAAGTAGCCGAGCAGGGCCAGTGTCAGGGCGGCCGCACCCGCGACGGCGGCGAGCCGCGCGGTCCCCGACCAGCCGTGGGCGTCGGCGGCGGTCCACGCGGTGAGGACGCCGAGTCCGCCGGAGGCGATCAGCAGGGCCGTGGCGAGCCCGCGGTTTCCCCGGCCGACCTTGGCGGCGGCCGCACCGGCCGCGGCGAGGAGGAGCGCGACGACGGCGAGGGCCGTGGCGAGCGTGTCGAGCGCGACCTCGCGGCGGGCGAGCAGCCCGGCGAGCACCGCGAAGACCACGGTGGCCACGCCCGCGCCGATCCGGCGCGCGGCCGGGCGCCAGCGCCACGTCTGGAGGTCGAGGTCGTCCGCGACCAGATCGGTCACGTCGTGCACCACGGGCGCGGGCGGCGCCGCATGCGCCCGTACGAGCCGCAGGACGGCTCCGTCCGCTATCTCCGCCGAGGAGAGCGTGGCGTCGTGCGGCAGCGCGGAGCCGTCGGCTGTGATCAACTGCCGGGTCATCGGCCGCGATGCGGCCCGGTCGTCCAGCAACTGGAGGATGTCCGGCAGCAACTGCCCGATCGGAGCGTCCGAGGGCAGGACGATATCCGCCCGGCGGCGCTCGCCGATCAGCGTCACCCGGCTGAGCTGTGCCCGGGAAGTCGATGCTGTGTTCACCACGTGGGGGAACCTATCGTCGCGACGTCGAGAGCGTGAATGCGGTCGGCCACAATGTCAACCCTTATCGGATTTCTCGGACGTGCCGGAGTTCTTGGGGTCAGGTGTCCGAGGTGGCTGCTGGTACTGCTGTTCCTGGCGCTGCCGCTTCTCCTGCTCGTCCTTCTGCTTCTGCAGGGTGTGCTGGAGGAACGACCATCCGACGCACCCCGCGCAGAGGACGGCGGCGATCGCGATTCCGGCGAACATCTTCCCGATCCGCTCATCCGCCGTACGCCGCGCACGCTGAGCGCCGAACAGCAGCGCGTCCCGCATTCTGCGGCGGCGTACCGCGACCGACTCCAGGAGCTGGCTGTCGTAATCCCGTGCCACTGGTCTGGGAGTCCTCCTCCTCACGGCCTCTCTGCAACGTAAGCCATCATGTGTGGGCCGTACAGTCCGGGTCGGCTGTGCCGGAGCTGAGGATTGCGGCTCGCGGTGGCCCCGCCGAGTTCAGCTCCCTCCGCTGGTGATCTCCCGCAACGATGCCTTCAGCCGGTGCGGCTCAGCCGATGTTGTCGACCGCGGCCTTCGCACGCGACAGCGTGTGCTGCGCGGTGCCGTCGTTCTTCTCCAGCGTCGTCTTCAGCAACTGGATGATGTTCTTGACCTCCTGCGAGGAGCGGTTCCAGCGCTGCTCCTTGCCGTGGTACTCATCCGCCACACCATCCGCCCTGAAATCGGCCATCGCCGCCTTCACCTGGGCATCACGCGCGGTGATCACTTCCTCCAGACGGGCGATCACCGCCTGGATATTGCCCTGCGCGTCCGCGGAAGCCCCCGTGTCGTACGAGCGGCGGTCACTGCCGGCAGCCATGAAAGCTCACTCCCCATCGAGCTCGAAGGAAAAATGCGGTCGGCGGCCCCGGATCAGCGGCCGGAGAAACGGGCCGCGTCGAAGTTGGCCGCGCCCATCTGCGTCCGCGCGTTGTCACCCTGCTCCTGGTCACCCGAGCTGAACGCCGAGTCCATCCCCGACTGACCACCCAGGATCGAGGACAACGCGCCGTGCAGGGACCGCGAGATCTCATCCGACCGCGCCTTGAACGAGTCGAACGCCGCCTTGCCCGAGCCATTGAACCTTCCCTCCAACGGCTCCGCGGCCTGCACCAGTTGGCGAATCAGCGCACCGAGATCATCACTTGACCCACGCGACTTCGACTGCAGCGTCGACAGCGTCTGCGCTCCCATGTCGAACTTCATCCGGCCCCCCTCGCCGAGCGATAAGCATGAAGGTCGTTTCCAGGTCCATCCTTCCAACTCCGCAAAATCGCCGCAACGGACAAACGGCAGGCCGTGACACAGGCGTGACGGGAGTGTCGAACCTCTCATGCTCCGTCGCAAGTTATTGATCTCCGTCGGAAGAGATGTCGATCTCCACGCCGCCGTCGCGCAACGCCTCCACGGCCCAGGAGAGTTCGTCCTCGTCGATGTTCCGCCGTGACACCTCGAAGTCCCGCCACACCAGGCGGAAGAGCCTCCGGCGCCCGCCACCGCTGTTGCTCAGACAGTCGTCGAGTGCGCTGGGGTTGGATCCGAGGTAGCCGCCCGGGCCGTTGACGGCCTCGCCGAGGGCACAGTAGAAGCTGTCGATGGTGGCGAGGTCGGCTCCGGCGATCTCGTACGTGTCCGCGTCGCCGTAGACCCTCGCCCGGTGCCCCGCACTGAACCACGCCTGCTGGACGACGTGCAGCCAGCTTCTGTGTGCCTCGGCGGGAAGGTCCTTCCACGCTCCGGAGGCGACGGGTGGGCCATGGGACCAGGTGCGCCAGATCTCCCCCGCATAGGGGTACGGCAGGGTGTATCCACCCAAGGAGATCGTGAGATCGGTGCGGCCATGACCGCCTTCGGTATCGCGTGCGCCGATGACCTCGATGGCCCCTACGTAATACGAGCCGATCTCTTTTCCCCGGACGTCCCTCACCTGGAACTCCACATCCCCGAAGGAAAGGGGAAGTTTCTCCGGCTCGAGTGATGTTCCGACGGCGACGACCGGGCCCGATTCCCCGGTCGAGGGATCGGCGAAGAATCCACGCAGATCATCCGCCGTCAGGATTTCCCGCTGGGTCTCGTCTTCGACGAATCGATACATGTTCATGATCAACCCCAGCCGTCATCCGGGAAATGCGGGGCGGTGAAGGGGTGAATGGTGTCGTAGTGATCGGTGCTCCACCCCATGACCTTACGTCCGTCGGGAAGGGTCTTCACGAGGATCCGCGCCTTGTCGGGCACCTTGGCGCCCGGGACCTCGTACTCGGTCGCACCCTTCCACGGGCGCTCATGCGCCCTCTTGCCCTTGAATATCTTCGGGTCACCGTTGTCGTCCAGGCGCGGGACTCCGTTGCCTTCCCTGATGTCGTCGTACGCCCTGACGAACGGCTTCGGCAGCCCCGTCGGCATCGGGTCGGACAGGCGCGGCTGCCTCTTCTCCTTGTCCTTGCAGCCTTTGAGGCCGAGGGGGTCCTGCCAGGTGTGGGGGTTGGGGACGTAGGTGTGGGGGCTGGGTGCCGGTGCGAGGCCGAGCGGGTCGGGGGTGAGATAGCGGGCGGTTTCGGGGTCGTAGTAGCGGTGGTGGTTGTAGTGGAGGCCGGTTTCGGGGTCGGCGTACTGGCCGGGGAAGCGGAGGGGGCAGGCCGTGGCGTCGGGGGGTGCGGTGAGGGGGGTTCCCCACAGAGTGGTGCGGGCCTGCCAGGCGAGGGTGCCGTCAGGGGTGATGAGTTCGGTGGGGGTGCCGGTGGGGTCGGTGACGACCGTGTGGAACCGGGTGGTGCCGGGTTCCTGGTCGCTCTGGGTGAGGGGTTGATGGGTGTCGGGGGCGTAGTCCCAGGTGGTGATCAGCCCGTGGTGGGTGGTCTGTTCGGCGAGACGGGTGTGGTCCCAATCAAAGATGAAGGTGGTGTTGCCGGGGCCGGTCTTGCCGATGCGGCGGCCGAGGGGGTCGTAGGTGTAGGTCCATTCGCCGCCGTCGGGGGTGGTGGTCGTGGTGAGGTGGCCGTGGGTGTTCCAGGTGTAGGTCCAGGTGCGGGTCTGGCCGTTGAGGAGTTTGCGGGTCTTGCGGATGAGCCGGCCGGCGGCGTCGTGGTGGTAGGTGGTGGGACCGGCGTGCTGGATGAGGGTGCCGGTGTGGCTGCGGTCGCCGGTACTGAGGTGGTCGGGGGCGGTGGCGTGGGTCTGGTTGCCCGCACGGTCGTAGGCGTATTTCTCGGTCCAGCCGTGGGCCTGGACGCCGGTGACGCGGCCCTGGGGGTCGAGAGTGAAGTGACGGGTTCCGGTGGTCAGTTCGCGGATCCCGGTGAGGTGGCCGTCGGGGCGGTAGCTGTAGGAGCGGTGCTGGAGCAGGTCGTCGTGGGGTGAGCTGGTGAGGCTCTGGGTGGCCAGACGGCCGGAGGGGTCCCAGGTCTGGTCGAGGGTGACGGCGCCGGTGGAGCGTCGTGTTTCGCGGCCGGTGGCGTCATAGGCGAACGTCAGGGTCTGCTCGGCCGTGGTGAGGGCGGTCGGCAGACCCATCGGGTCGTAGCTCCAGGTGGAGGTCAGACCCGAGGGCGTGGTGCGCCGGGTACGGTTGCCCACCGCGTCGTAGCCGTAGGTGGTGGTGCGGCCGTTGACGGTCTCGGCGACCACGCGGGCCATCGGGTCACGCTCCAGGATCAGATCCGCCTGGGCGTTCGTCGCGCGGCAGAGTGATCCGGTCGCGTCGTAGGAGTAGACCGTCTCCTCTCCCGTGGCCTCGTCGTGCTGGGTGACCACGCGCCCGGCCGCGTCGAGCGTGAAGCGCACGGTCTCCCCGAGGGCGTTGGTCCGGGCGGTGAGGCGGCCCGCGGCATCGCGGGTGTAGGTGGTGGTGGCGCCGTTGAAGTCGGTCTCCGCGACCAGACGGCCCGCGGCGTCGTACTCGTACCGCCACTGGAGGCCCTGGGGGTTGGTGACCGTGGTCAGACGCAGCTCGCTGTCGTAGGCGAAGGCGTAATCGGCGCCGTTGGGATCGGTCCGGGAAGCGGTCTGGTCGAAGTGGGTGTGGCTGAACCGTGTGGTGTTCCCCGCCAGGTCGGTGTGGAGGGCGAGATTGCTCTCGGTGTCCCACTGCCACACCTCGCGGGCGCCGTCGGGGGTTTCGCGCCAGGAGGGTCTGCCCTCGATGGTCCAGCCGTGCCGGGTGGTCCGGCCCAGCGGATCCGTGACGGCCGTGATCTGGCCGTGCGGGCCACGGCGGACGTGGGTGGTGCCGCCCGACGGGTCGCTGATGGCGGCGGGGAGGCCCAACGCGTCGGGGCTGATGGTGGTGGTGTGGCCCAGGGCGTCGGTGATGGAGGTGAGGTGGCCGAGGGTGTTGTAGGTGTAGTGGGTGGTGGCGCCGGTGGGGTCGGTGGTGGAGGTGCGGTCCCCGCGGTCGTTGTAGGTGTGGCGCCAGACGGTGCCGTCGGGTTCGTGGAGCTCGGTGGGCAGGTCGTGGCGGTCGTAGACGGCCACGGTCACGCTGCCGTCGGGGCGCTCGACCGCGGTCGGACGGCCCTCGTCGTCGTAGCGGTAGCGGGTGGTGTGGCCGAGGGGATCGGTGACGGCGATGGGGTGGCGGTTGTGTTCGTCCCATGCGGTGCGGGTGGTGTTGCCCAGCGGATCGGTCTCCGCGATCACCTTGTAGGCGTCGTTGTGGACGTAGGTGGTGGTGTGGCCGAGGGAGTCGGTGTAGCGGGTGGTGCGGCCGTCCGCTGCGTAGTGCAGCCGACCCGACAGGATCCCGTCCGGTCCGATGCCACGGAGTACCCGGCCACGGTGGTCGTAGACGTAGGCGTAGGTGGTGCCGTTGCGGTCCGTCCACGACGTCATCCGGTGCTTGTCGTCATACCGGTAACGCAGTGGCCTGGCCGTGGAGTTGACGACCTCCGACAGGTTCCCCGCCTCGTCGTAGCCGTAGGAGATCAGAGTGGTGCTGTGCTGGTGGTCCTCGCCGTGGAGCATGCGCAGCGCGGTGATCCGCAGCAGCTTCGGATCGGTGTCGATCGCGATGCGGTAGCCGCCGGAGTGGTTGATCTCGGCCGGGGTGCCCTGCGCGTCATAGCCGATGGTGACACGGTCGCCGTCACCGGTGCGATCGGTGATCGCCGTCAGCGCCAGCTCCCGGCCACCCGCCGGGAGCGGTGCGAAGTGCAGCGTCCGGTTCAGTTCCGCTGCGGTGACGGTGAACGTGCCGTCCGGCTTGCCGTCCCAGCACAGCGGCCATCGGGGACCCGACGTCGGATACGTGGGGACATCGCGCTCCGGTACGGGGTAGGTGAGCAGCATGCCGTCGTCCGCGACATAGACCACGCCCGCGTCGTCGATCTCCAGCCGCTGGTCCAGCGTGCCCGCCCACGTGCGGCCGAACCAGCCACCACAGGGGTGCCCGGAGACATAGTGTCGCTCCAGCACCAGCGGCAGGGCACCGGGCAGGCTGACATCCGTGTCCGACATGACCATCTCGCCGGTGGCCACATCGATCGGCTCGCCGGTGGTGCACTTCTTGTCACCAGGGGTGCAGGACTGTCCCGGGTTCTCATCCGTGTGCCGGCGCGCCCGCCCGTCCCGGCTCAGCGCCCGTTCGCGGTTGAGGAGACGTTGTGCCGCGCTTTTGGCGGTGGAGGCGCCGCGGCGGACGGCGCCGGAGCCCCCGGAGGCCAGCGCCAGGAGGAGTTCGGGGGTGAGCTGACCGGCGGCGCGGGCGGGGTTGCGCTGCCATTCGTCCCAGTTGACGACGGCCTTGGCGAACTCCTTGGGGTGATCGGCGGCGTAGGCGGCGCCGTCGGCCATGCCCGCGAGCCGCAGACCGGCGCCGCCGACGCCGCCGTTGACGAGGTCGTCGAAGTCGTCGTACCAGCCGCCGACGGTGTCCCCCGCACCACCGAAGAAGTCCCCCGCACCCTTTTTGAACTTGTCCCATCCCGACGGGGCCGGAGGCTTGTCCGGGGCCTCCTTCGCGGCGGTGTCGAGCTTCTTCTTCGCCGACGTGACCGTGAGCCCGAGCTCGTGCTCCAGCTTGTCCAGCCGCGCGTAGCAGTCGTTCAGCGCCGCCAGCCCCGGATCCTCCTCCGGCGGGCGCTCCGGCAGCGTCTCGTCCTTGCGGTCCACCGCCTCGTTGTACTTCCGCACCCGCTCCCAGTAGTGCTTGGACGCCGCCCGCGCCTCATCGGCATCGTCGATGATCGGCTTGACCCGCTTCTGCACCGAGCGCAACTTGTCCGCATACGCATCCAGCGCACTGGCGGCGGAGGTGAAGTACTTGTCCGCCGACTCCAGCTCCAACGGCAACGTGTCCGTCGCGCCCTTGAAGCCCTCGTTGGCCGCACCGGTCCAGTTCATCAACGACAGGACACCCAGCTGGTCCTCCCCGTCCTTGAACGCCCCGGCATAAGCCCGCAGCTTGACCGCCAGCGCCTCCACCGTCTTCGGCGACCCCGGAATCACCTCGGAAGGCTTCGCCCCCTGGGGTATCCGCTCGGTCCCGCCGCCGTCGATGGCGTCCTTGTGCGTCATGCGATGGTTCCCTTCCCCCGCTCCCCCTGTGCGCCGTCGGACTCACCCGCCCACCGGCCGCTCTATTGTTCCAAGCTCATCGCGGAACAGGACGCCTGCCACCGGCTGAGCGGTTTCGTCGCTGATGGTGGTCCGCGGCACACCCCCGACCAGGTGCTTTGTCCTGGTCCGGACCCGTGGTGCGGCGCGGTGGGTCCCCGCTGACGGGGTGTCAGCCGTGGCCGCTCAGGGCCGGGCCGGACGCCAGGTCCCCGTGCCGGTTCCGGCGTCATCAGGATTTCCAGGAATGAAGGTGTAGAGGGTGGGTACACGCGTCTTCAATCAGCCTATGCATGCAGCCGATACAGGGAGTGCGACGTGAACGGCACGGCACCCGTGGTCTCGTCAGATATGACGGCAGCCGAAGCTGAGCAGGACAGCGGAGTTGAGCTCTCTGGCCTTCCCTCGGTGACGGACCCGTCGAAGGTAGCGCCGAAGGATGCCAGGGCGCTGACCAAGACTTTCCTGGACCGGCTGACGGAGCTCGAGGAGGGGACGCACGAGTACCAATATGTGCGGAACACCCTGATTGAGCTGAATCTGTCGCTGGTCCGGTATGCCGCCCGACGGTTCCGGAACCGTTCGGTGGAGATGGAGGACGTCGTCCAGGTCGGCACGATCGGTCTGATCAAGGCGATCGACCGGTTCGATCTGACCCGTGAGGTGGAGTTCACCACCTTCGCGGTCCCCTACATCGTGGGGGAGATCAAGCGCTTCTTCCGTGACACGAGCTGGGCGGTGCATGTGCCCCGGCGGCTCCAGGAGCTGCGGATCGACCTGGCCAAGGCGAACGAGGAGCTCTTCCAGCGGCTGGACCGGTCGCCGACCACCGCCGAGCTGGCGGAGCACCTGAAGCTCAGTGAGGAGGAGGTCCTCGACGGACTGGTGGCCAGCAACGGCTATCTCACCACCTCGCTGGACGCCCCCGCCGACCATGAGAACGGCACCACCCGGGTGACCACCTTCGCCGACCGCATCGGCGAACTCGATCCGGCCATGGAGAACGTGGAGAACCTGCACGCCCTCAAGCCGCTGGTGGAGCAGCTCGGGGAGCGGGACCGGCGGATCCTCCAGATGCGGTTCGGGGACGAGATGACGCAGTCGGAGATCGGCGCCGAGCTGGGTGTCTCCCAGATGCATGTGTCACGGCTGCTCACGAAGGCGATCACTCGGCTGCGCCGCGGGATGCTCGCGGAGTAGGAGCCGAGCGGTCGCCGCCGCCGTGGGGGCGGCGGCACCGGAGCCACTGTCGGTATGTGGTGGGAATGTCGAAGGGCCCGGCCGGAATCTTCCGGCCGGGCCCTTCGGTGTGTGTGTCCCCTCGGTGTGTGTCCCCCCTGTGGGTGGATGGCGTGGCGTACCGCGGAAAGGCGAGGCAGCCTTGAAGCACAGAGGGCAGAGGGTGATATGTCATGATCCAGTCAGCCGATATCCGTGAGTGGCGCGACCGCGCCGTTGTGGACGACCAGGGCCGCAAGATCGGTTCGCTCGAGGCGATCTACGTGGCCACGACCAATGACGAGCCCGCCATGGCCACCGTCCGGACCGGCGTGCCGACCCGGCACCGGCTGGTGTTCGTCCCCGTCGACGACGCGATCGTCGGGCCCGGGTACGTCAAGGTCTCGTACGACCGGTCGCTGGTGAAGAAGGCTCCGTCGATCGGGACGGACGACATCCTGCCCGCGGAGCAGGAGGGAACGATCTTCCAGTACTACGGCAAGCCCTACCAGGCCGCCGCCGGTGAACGGCGGCTCGCCCGCCGCTGACCCGCGGTCCGCCCGCCGCTGACCCGAGGAGACGTCGCGCCGTGGCTCTGTTCCTGTTCCTCGTGATCGTGGCCATGGCGCTCGGGATCATCGGCACCGTGGTGCACGGCCTGGGCTATCTGCTGGTCATCGGCGTGGTGCTGTTCGTGGCCGACGTGATCTTCTCGCTGCTGAGCTGGTCGCGGCGGACCCGGCGGCGCCGGCTGCGATGACGGCGGGACAGGGCGTCGCGACGGCCGTCCCCTTCGGCTGCCACGCCCGGACGTATCCGCCGGGCACCCTGCGGCCCTCCGGTGACCCGGCGGCGGCCGACCGCCGGGTCCTCGACCACTACCTGCGCTGGAAGGCGTGCTTCCTCCGGCGGGGGATCGGCGGCGAGGACGGCTGCCGCGCGGTGTACACCCCCGACGCCGCCCATCCGTACGTCGCCGAGGCCCAGGGCTACGGCCTGGTGATCACGGCGCTGATGGCGGGCGCCGACCCCGAGGCCCGGAGCCTCTTCGACGGCATCCTCCGACATGTGCGCGCCCACCCCTCCGTCAACAACCCGGAACTGCACGCCGCCCAGCAGGACAGCGGCGGACGGGACGTCGGCGGTAGCGACTCCGCGACCGACGGCGACCTGGACATCGCCTACGGGCTGCTGCTCGCCGGACGCCAGTGGGGCGGCGACTACACCGCCCTCGCGCTGCGGCGCGTCCAGGCCGTCAAGGAGAGCGAGGTGCACCCCGGCACCCGGCTGATGAAGCTGGGGGACTGGTCCTCGGGCGACTGGGACGGCGTCTCCCGGACGTCCGACGGGATGCCCGGCCACCTCAGGGCGTTCCGGGTCGCCACCGGCGACCCCTTCTGGGACGAGGTGCTGGACGCGCAGCTGACGCTGACCGACACCGTGCAGCGGCGCTACGCGCCGGACACCGGGCTGCTCCCCGACTTCGTCGTGGACACCACCACCGGCCGCCCCCGCCCCGCACCGTCGCGGGTCCTGGAGAGCCCGCACGACGGCGACTACCACTGGAACGCCTGCCGGGTCCCGTGGCGCCTCGGCGCGGACGCGGCGCTCGGCGGCGACCCCCGGTCGCGGGTGGCCGCGCGCCGGATCAGCCGGTGGGCGCGGACGGCGGCCGACGGCGACCCGGCCCGGCTCGGCAATGGCTACCACCTGGACGGCACGGTCTACGGGGCGGGCTGGTCGCCCGCCTTCGCCGCGCCCCTCGCGGTCGCCGCGCTGACCGACGAGGGGGCGCAGGCGTGGCTGGACGCGCTGTGGGAGCGGCTGTGCACGACCCCACCGGACCCGGCCCGCGCCTACGCCGCCGGGGTGCAGCTCCAGTCGATGCTGGTGATCAGCCACAACGCCTGGCAGCCGTGAGCCCTGTCCGGCGGATCTCATCGGGCCCGCGACGCCTGGCACCGCGCCCCCGGCTACCGCTGGGAAATGCCCCCCGCACCGGACGCCGCGGGCCGGCCCTCCAACATTCACCGGACAGCCCTTGGCGGTGCGCTCCCGGCGCTTCGCGGGGGAATTCTGGTTCGCGTCCGGCGGGTTTCCACGCTGTGAGGCGACGAAGGGCCCGGCCCGCGGGCGTCGGTAAGGGGTGCCGATGCGGTACGGCGGGCGGGCAGCGCGAGATCAGGCGGGCGCTGGTACGGCGCCGGGAGCCGCTGGACCCCGACGCGCTCGCGCGGCTGCGCCGCTTCGGCGCGGCGCTGCTGCGCGGCGACCAGCCGTCGTGAACGGTGCCACGGGCTTGGTGGACCAGGGATGCGCGGGCGCCGCCGTGACGTCCGCGCCCCGCCTCGCCGGGCGCCGGACCGGCCGCGACCGCTCAGTCCCCGTGCGTGGCGGGCCGTGGGCCGGCCCGCTCGATCACCGCCCGGCACAGCCCGTCCAGCGCGGACTTCGCCGGGCCGTCGGGCAGCGGTGACAGGGCCGCGCGGGCCGCGTCCGCCTGGCGGACCGCCTCCCGGCGGACGTCGGCCACCACCGGGTGGGCCCGCAGCCGGGCCACCGCCTCCGCGTCCGGTTCCCGGTCGGCGGGCCCGGCGGTGAGCAGGTCGTACAGCTCCCGGTCCGCGCCGCCGCCCGAGGCCCCGTCCGCCGCCGTTCCCCGTGACCGCAGCAGCACAAGCGGCAGGGTGGGGCGGCGGTCCAGGGCCGGGGCCAGGGCCGTGTCGGCCTCGGCTGCCACCCGACGGGCGACGCCCAGCCGTTCGCCGAAGCGGGCGAGGGTGTCCGCGATGTCCGGGGCGGCCCCGGCGGTCATCGCGCCGAGCCGTCCGGAGACGGCGGTCAGTGAACCGCACCGGCCGGTCAGCACCTCCAGGTGGTGGGTGACCGGATCACGGCCGTCCGGCGGCCCGGTCGTCTCCAGGATCTGGCCGGTGACCAGCCGTTTGAACGCTTCGGCCTGGAGCCGTACGGCCTGCGGGCCAAGACCGGCCAGCAGATGCGAGGCCCGGGCGAAGAGGACATCACCGGTGAGGACGGCCACCGTGTTGTCCAGTGGGCGTCCGGGGCGGGGCGGGCGGCGCCGGGGGCCCGGCGGCGTACGCCCGCCTCGTCCCGCACCTCGTCGCGGCAGTGCGTCGCCCGGTGGGTCAGCTCGACGACCACGGCCGCGGGCACCACCCCGGGCGCCTCCGGATCGCCGAACCGCGCGGCCAGCAGCACCAGCAGCGGCCGGAACCGCGGGCCGTGCGAGCGCAGCAGCCGCCGCGCGGCCTCGGTGATGAACGGCACATCGCTCTGGGTGGCGCTCAACAGGCACTCCTCGACCGCCGTGTGCCCGGCGCTGAGCCCGGCGTCCAGCGTGCGGTCCCGCACGGTCGGCTGCATGGACGGAAATGTCTCATATGCCGTCAGGAGTGCGGGCTCACGAACCGGTCGGGACGGTGGCCCGGATCCGGCTCCCCTGGCCCGGACGGCTGTCCACGTTCAGGGTGCCGCCGACCTCGCGGGCCCGCTCCCGCATGGAGAGCAGCCCCAGATGGCCGGGGAAGGAGCCCTGGCAGTCGAAGCCGACACCGTCGTCGGCGACCGTCAACGTCACGGTCCCCGGACCACTGAGCAGATGGAGGGTGACGTTCCGGGCGCGGGAGTGCTTGGCGACGTTGTGCAGGGACTCCTGGGCGATCCGGAACAGCGCGTGCTTGGCCTCCGGTGTGGTCTCCGGTTCGTCCCCGAGCCGGGCCTCGGCCGCGATGCCGTACCGGTCGCGCAGCGCTTCCACATGCCGGGTGAGCGCGGCGACCAGCCCCTCGGCCTCCAGTGACTCGGGCCGCAGCTCGCACAGCAGCGACCGGGTCTCGGCGATGGCGACGTCAGCGAGCCGCCGGATGTAATCGATCGGCTCGGCGAGTTCGGCCGGTCCGGCCGGTCCCGCGAGATCGCGCTCCAGCAGCTCACGGGCGGTACGGGCGCCGAGCGCGATGCCGTACAGCGCCTGGGAGACCGAGTCGTGCAGTTCGCGTGAGATCCGCTGCCGTTCCTCGCGCACCACCTTCTCCTGGGTGGCCGTGCGCAGCCGGTCCCGCTCCACCGCGCACACCGCGTGCCCGGCGATCACCTCCAGCACGGTGAGATCGGCGTCGGTGGGGTCGCGGCCCGCGGGGAAGTGGCAGCACATCGCCCCGATCGCGGTGCTCTCGCACAGCAGCGGCCAGGCGGCCACCGCGCCCCGGGCGGGGCCGTCACCGGCGGTGCCGCCGCTGCCGCCGTGGATCACGGGCGCGGCTCCGGCGATCGCCTCCAGCGCGGGTCGGCGCGAGGGCGGGGTGTGGCCGTGGCCGCCGCCCGCCATCCGCAGCGTCACCCCCGGGCCCGGCTCCAGCAGATAGACGGTGCAGCTCGCGGCGCCGGTACGGGCCACCGCGCCCGCGGCCAGGGAGTCCAGGGTGCGCCGTACCGAACCGTGTCCGGCGGCGGTCGAGGCCAGACGGCGCAGATGGTCCCGGTGACGGATCCGGGCGACCGCGTGCCCGGCGGCCGGGGCGAACCGCTCGACGGTCCGCACATCGCCGCGGGTGAGCCGGCGTCCGCCGGGCCGGCTGGCCACCTCGATCACCCCCACCGGCTGGCCGCGCACCACCAGCGGCGCGTCCAGCACCGAGGTCAGGGCCGTGTCGTGGGGGACCCGGCGGTAGCGGGGCGGGCGCCGTTCGCCGCCGGACAGGGTGGACCGTCCGGCGCGGATGGCCTGGCGGGCGGGGGCGGAGCCGCCGGGGGTGAGCGGCCCGCTCGGGGTGACCGCCGGGGCGCCGTCGGTGACCCGTACCGCGAGCACGTCGCCGGGTTCCAGCACCATCACCCGGGCCATGTCGGCGCCGAGCGCCCCGCGCAGTCCGCGGGCGATCAGCCGCAGCACCGCGTCGCCGGTCTCCCCCGCCAGGAGGCGTTCGGTGATCTCGGCGAGTGCCGCCGCCGCGCGGCGCCGCCGGGCGATCCGGATCCGGTACGTGCCGATCACGCCGACCACCACTGCTCCCTCGTGGACGTCGCTTCCAGCGCCTCGGGCGGGTTGATCTCACCGGCCGGGACCAGGCCCGACTGCACCGCGTAGACCGCGGCCTGGGTCCGGCTGTGCACGCCCAGCTTGGTCAGGATGTGGCTGACGTAGGTCTTCACCGTCTGCTGGCCGATCCGCAGATCGCGGGCGATCTCCTTGTTGGCCTTGCCGCGGGCGAGCATGGTCAGCACCTCGGTCTCCCGCTCGGTGAGCTGTTCCGGGCCGCTGGGGTCCCTGACCTGGCCCATCAGCCGGGAGATCGCGGCGGGGGAGACATGGATCTGGCCCGCGGCGGCGGCCTTCACCGCGCTTCTGAGGTCATCGGCCTCGGCGTTCTTCAGCAGGAAGCCGATGGCCCCGGCCCGCACCGCGCCCATCACCATGGCGTCGTCGAGCGAGCTGGTCAGCGCCACCACCTCGACCTCGGGCAGGTCCTGGCGGATCTCCGCGGTGGCCGAGACCCCGTCCATCACCGGCATCAGCAGGTCCATCAGCACGACGTCGGGGCACAGCTCCCGGGCCAGCCGTACGGCCTCCCGGCCGTTGGTCGTCTCGCCGACCACCTTGATGTCGTTGTCGAGCCCGAGGATCATGCGCAGGCCCTGGCGGACCACCGCATGGTCGTCGGCGATGAGAACGCGAAGCGCCACTTGGCTCACCTGCCCGGGGGACGGGACGGTCGCGATCGCCGCGGCGAACGTGATCGTCGGGGCGGACGGGGGACGGAGCCCCGGCTCGGCGGCTGTCGGATCCGCATAAGGATTCGCATGGGAAGGGAACCCGGCTCGATGTGCCCGGAATTCCATCTGACGGGGGACTTTGTCCCCCATTCGGCCCCCGTGTGGCACCGCCCCGTGGGGGGAGGTGGCCCGCAGGGCCGGTCAGCCGGACTCGGGCCGTTCGGGCTGCGCGGGCTTGAAACCGAACTCGGTGGCCTTGGCGACCGCCTCCAGCTGGGAGCGCGCCTCCAGCTTCTCCAGGATCTTGCGCACATGGGTGCGCACGGTGGCGTAGCTGATGCTCAGGTGCTCCGCGACGGCCCGGTTGTCCAGGCCCTGGCTCATCAGCGTGAGGATCTCCTGCTCGCGCTTGGTCAGGGACTCCAGCCGCTCGGTCTGCTCCGCGGAGGACCGGGCGGTCTCCCGGTGCCGGGACAGCACCTCCACCAGGGTGCTGGCCGGGATGAGGGTCTCGCCCTCGGCGGCCGAGCGGATGGCCGCGGCGATCTCGTCGCCGCTCGCCGATTTGAGCAGATAGCCGCAGGCGCCCGCCTCCACCGCGGCCAGCAGCGCCGAATCGCTGGCGTCGGCGCTGAGGATCACGATGGCGGTCGACGGATCGTGGGCCCGGATGCTGGCGGCAGCGTCGGCGCCGGTGCCGTCCGGCAGCCGGAAGTCGACCAGCGCCACATCGGGCCCCAGCTCCTTGGCCATGGGAACGGTCTCGGCGACCGAGTCGGCCCAGCCGACGACCGTCAGGTCCGAGTACTCGGCCAGCAGGGCCCACAGACCCTCGGCGACCACCCGGTGGTCCTCGACGATCAGCACCTTGGTCAGCTCCGCCGGTGCGGTCACGGCTGTATGTCCCCTTCCGGGGGACCCAGGGGGTCGAGGGCGGGCGGCCGGACCTCGCCGAGTGGCACCCAGAACTCCACGGTGGTGCCCGAGCCCGGCGCGCTCTCGATACGGCACCAGCCGCCCGCGATCTGGGCCCGCTCCTGGATCAGCGAGAGGCCGAGATGGCCCGGGCGGGACTCCACCTCCAGCGGGTTGTAGCCCTGGCCGTCGTCGACGATCCGCACCAGACAGCCCTCGTCGAGCCCGAGCAGCTGGACGTGGACCGTCTTCGCCCGGGCGTGCTTGCGCACGTTCATCAGGGCTTCCTGCGCGGTCCGGTAGATCAGCGCCATCGTCTCCGGCGGGGGCTTGACGGTGAGCCGGTCCTCCAGCCGGTAGGTGACCCCGGTCTCGGTGCGTATCTGCTCCAGCAGTCCGCGCAGCGCCCCGGCCAGACAGCCGTGCTCCAGGCTGGAGGGGCGGAGATCGAAGATCAGCTGCCGCAGCCGGCTGAGCGAGAGCTTGAGGGTCTCGTCCAGCTTCTCCATCACCCGCTGCTCCTCGGGGTCCCGCAGCCGACGGCGCAGCTGCTGGAGCCGGAGGCTGGCCGCGGTGATCACCTGGATGGTGTCGTCGTGGATGTCGGCGGCGATCCGCCCGCGCTCGGCCTCCTGGGCGTGGACCAGATGGCTGAGCAGCGCCTGGCGGTCACGGTCGGTGACCTCCAGCAGCTCCAGGCTGCGTTCCAGGACGAATTGGGCGCGCTGCACCTCGGTGATGTCCCGGACGGTGAGGACGGTCAGCAGCCCCTCCTCGGTGCGCAGCGGGCTGATGCTGATGTCGGCCGGGAACTGTTTGGCGTCGCTGCGGCGGCCCACCAGCTCCATGCTGTGGCCGACGGGCTGCTCGAGGGTGTCGTCCCATTCGCGCAGCGAGATGGTGAGCGGCTGGTCGGGGAGGAGCGCCTCGACGGCGCGGCCGATCAGATGGTCGCGGTCGTAGCCGAAGAGGGATTCGGTGCGGTTGTTGGCGGCCTGGATCCGCCCGGCGGAGTCCACGATCACCATCGCGTCCGGGGAGGACTCGATGAGCTGGCGGAACCGGCTCTCGGCGGCCCGCAGCTGGCTGAGGTCGGAGACGAAGACGACGCACCGGGGCCGCTTGCCCTGGAGGTGCCCCCCGCTGAACTGGGCGGCGAACTCGGTGCCGTCCCGGCGGCGGCCGGACATCGCGGACGGTGCGGTGAAGACCCTGCCGATCAGCTGCTCGGAGGCGGCCCGGAAGCGTTCGGGGACCAGGTCCCGCAGCCGCTTGTCGCGCAGTTCGGCCGAGCTGTAGCCGAACATGTGCCGGACGTGGGCGTTGGCGTACTCGATCCGGCCGCGGGAGCCGAGGACCAGGACACCGCACGGGGCGTGGCCGAGGAGTTCGAGGTAGGACTCCTCGAGGCGGCTGCTCACCAGGTCCTCGAAGCGCCAGGAGGCGCGGTCGGCGCGGCGCATCGGTTCGGCGCAGTCGGCGAGCAGTTCGGCGGACATGCTGAACTGGTCGCGCGCGGCCCGGGTGATCGCTTCGAGGATCTCCTCGGCCGGGGTGCCCTTGACCAGGTAGCCGCTGGCTCCGACGGCGAGCATGTTGAGGACGGTCTCGCGGTCGCCGTGGGCGGACAGCGCGACCACCCGGGCGTCGGGGACCTGGTCGCGGATGGCGCGGACACTGCCCGGGGCGTCGCCCTTGGGCATATGTACGTCCATGATCACGACCTTGGGGCGGTGCTCGACCGCCGCGCGCACGGCCTGCTCGTGGTTGATGGCCAGCCCGACGAGTTCCAGGTCCGGGTGGGAGTCGATGAGGTCCGCGAGTGCCTCCCGGACGGCCGGGTCGTCATCGGCCACCACAACGTCGATCCGGTTGTCGCCCATCGCTACCCACCTCCCTTGAGGACGGCACCCTGGAGCTCGCGGGGCTCGAGTTCATCGCGGCGGCAGTGCGCCAGTGACGGCATGACCGCGGCCAGCGGCGCGACCAGCACGTTGTAGTGGCTTCCGATGCGGTCGCACACGGCGACGGCCGCCGCCGCGTCCCACACCGCGGCCCAGAAGGCCCAGTCGTGCCGGTGGTGGTGCTGCGCCTTGTCCAGGGCGGCCCGGCGGGCCACCGAGGCGGCCACGAGGATCCGGTACCGCTCCACATCGGTCGTGGTGCGGTGGACCTCCGCCCATCCCTCGGCACGGGTCTGGCTGGAGGTCTGCTTCCACAGGTCGGCCACCCGGTCGATTTCCTCCGGTGAGAGGTCCTCGATATGGGTCAGGAATTGCAGGACTCTCCGCGAGTTCGGGCCGAAAATAACACTCATAGGACACTCCAGGACGCATGGTACATCTACGGCACTCTCGGCCCGTCGACGAGCCGTCCCGCGGCCCTCGTGCGACCGCTTTCCCGAACGTGGGCCCCGCCCCCTCCGGCCCGGGTCCGGCCCGGCCCACGTTCTCGTTCGGGTGTGGTTCCCGTCCCTAGTGACCCTGTCCCTGGCCGGACGACATATTGATGCTGGCCTTCGCCACGCCGCCGCTCCTCTGGCCGATGAGCTGGAAGGACACACCGTTCTCATCGCCCGGCGTGATCTTGTACGAGCCCACCGCCGACGCCTTGCCGCGGCTGTCGACCTGGAAGGTCCCGATCTTCCGCTGGTTGTTGGCGGCGGATCCGGCGTAGGCGTTCACCGTCTCGCCCGGGGCGAAGCCGGAGACGTAGAAGCTGAGCGTGGTGCCCGCCCTGCCGCCGAAGGCGCTGGGCTCGGCGGACGGGGTGTACGGCAGCACCGTGAAGCCCGAGCGGACCACGGCCCGGCTCTGGTCGCCGATCGCCATCAGCGTCTGCCGTCCCTTGAGGCCGTACGGCACGTTGAACGCCACGTCGCGGATCTGCCCCATCTCGTTCGCCTGGGCGGTGAAGGCGGGGAGGCCGCCGGTGGAGTTGATGTACACCAGCACCCGCTCACCGGGCGCGAACTTCTTGGCGGACAGCGTCAGCCGCTGACCGGCCTTGAGCGCGTACGGCGAGGACTTGATCGAGGGGTACATCGCCAGCATCTGGAACGGCGCGGTGGCCGTGGTCTTGCTGCGCTTGCCCACCAGGACCAGGGTGCTGGAGCCGGTCGGGGCCACGCCCACCTTGATGTCCGCGCGGCCCACACTGCCGCCGCTGTCGGTGTGCAGCGTGGTCACGGGGGTGCCGGTGGTCCGTCCCCAGAACACGTCGATCGCCTCACCGGGGCGGAAGCCGTGGGCGCTGACCGAGACCACATCACCCGGCCGCCCGACCATCTTGTTGATCCTGGCGGTGCCGACCGCACCACCGGTGATCACTTGGGCCTGGGCGGTCTTGGTGCTGCCGCGCTGCTGGGCGACGAGGGTGGTGGGCCGGGTGCCGACCGACTCCGGCAGGGTGAACCGGGCGTAGATCGAGCCGTAGCGGTCCGTTTTGACGCTGCCGATGGGACGGCCCTTGGTGTCCGACTTCCGGGCCTTCAGCAGGATGTCCACCGTGGCCTTCTTGTCGAAGCCACCGCCCTCGACCGCGGCCTTGCTGCCCGGTGTCACCAGACCCGGGTTGATCACGATGATCGGGCCGGAGGACTGCGGGATGCGCTGGTTGCCCAGCCGGATGGTCTTGGGCTGCTTCGGCGGCCGCACCTCCTGCTCGGACCGCTCCTTCTTCGGGGAGCCGCCACCTCCGTTGCCGGTGGTGTTCAGGGCGCCTCCGAAGCCGCCGCGCGCGACGACCTGGACGAGCGATCCGACGATCGCGAAGACCACGAGAGCGAGCAGGACCGTCTTCCAGGTGATCTTCTTCTTGTTCCTGTTCCGCGGAGAATCTCCCTCGTTCTCGGGAGCATCCCTGTCCTCGTCCTCCGGAACATCCCAGTCGTCGTCGTACTCAGGCATGGCCTTCACCTCCTCTTCCCATGGCTATTGCACACGGTAGATTTCCAGCTTGATATTGCCCTGGGTGTCCGACCAGACCTGGTCGGAATTCCGCAGCGCTTGCAGTATCCAGTTCTCCCGGCCATCCGCGTTGTTTGCCGCGATGGACTTGCGCATCTTGTTGGACATGATGATGTAGTCGATGTTCTGCCACCTCTTCTTGAACAACTTGTCCCGTAGATCGGGGTCCGAGGAAGCATTCCAGTGGGAATGCGCATACGGATAGAACGGACGTACGTCATGCAATTCGCCCCATAGGTCGTCGTCCATGATGATTCGCGCGTCGGGCGGAATGTGCTTGCGCACCCATGCGATCTGAGCGTGCTGCATTCCGGTGAGGTTCAGCCGGGACTGATACTGGTCCGCGATCTGCACATGGCCCTCGGTATTGGTGTGCACGAGGTATCCGGACGCTGGTGAGGCCAGCAGTACGAGGGCCACCAGTGCAGGCAGAGCGACCCGCACCGTGGAATGCGCCCGCCGCATGAACCGGCTGGAGTACGCGGCTCTCAGCATCCGGTCGGTGACCATTCCGATATTCATCGCGAACATCGGGATCAGCGGGGTGACGTAGAAGTCCAGCACCACACTGCCGCGCAACAGGTAGAACGTGTACCCGAAGGCCAGTGTCCCGGCGATCAGAAATCCCAGGTTGCGCTTGCGGTCCCGCAGCCCCCACCACAGACTGATCACCATCGCGGCCATCCCGACGATCAGCAGGAAGCTGTCCCGGACGAGCCAGCTGGTGTGCAGCAGCCCGTTGTGGCTGAGCAGGTTGCCCTGGTTGCGGTTGACCTGCCACCACAGGGTGTAGAGCAGTGAGACGTGGTCCGCGGGCGGATTGTTCAGATCGAAGTCGATACTGCTCGGGAACAGCTCGTTCTTGAGCAGCGCGTAGGTCACATAGGCGCCGATCGGGGCCGCCGCGGCGAACGGCCACAGGCTGCTGGTGAACCGGCTGCTGGGCGATCCCTTGATCCGCCGGTAGAGCAGATACATGAAGCTGGGCACAAAGAAGATCGCGTTCTCCTTGGTGATCAGCGCGATCCCCAGGGCCAGCCCGCCGCCGAACACCGATCTGATGGTGATCTCTCGCCGCAGCAGCGCGAACAGGCTCAGCAGCAGCCAGAACATCATGAGGTTGTCCAGCAGGACCTGGCGCTGAAAGTAGACCGCGATCGGCGAGACGTTGAAGAAGAACGTGGTCACGGTCGCGGCCAGCACACTGCCGGACAGCCGCCGGGTGATCTCGAAAAGCAGATAGGCGCTCGCGAGATGCACCAGCAGCATCAGGAAGCGACCGGTGTTGATCGCGTTCCCAAAGGTCTCGAACTGGCTCGGCAGCGGGAAGACCCACCCGGCCAGCGTGATCCAGCCCATCGGGGCGTGGTCGTAGTCATAGGTGTACGGGGACAGGCTGGTCTCCCGCACCAGCGACCACGCCCGCTGCATGTAGATGCCCTCGTCGGTGAGGTACAGCGGATAGCGGAACAGGTGGTAGCCGTGTGTGAGGGCTCCGGTGAGCAGGGCGAAGACCAGGGCGGCCCGGCCCTTGCCGCCCAGCGGGGGAAACCAGCCGCGCTCCACGGAGAAGCGGGGGCGCCGGCGCCGCGCGGGGCGCCGGGGAGCGTCGCCGACCTCGACCGGCTGCGGGGACCTGGTGTTATCCGACACGCGACTCCGCCTCCTCGGTCGTCGCCCGGTGGGCGCCCACGTGCTGCGTCTTCTCCCAGTCATGGCGGCCGATCAGCTGCCGCCGCATGGCGCGCAGCGCGGCGTAGGCCAGCACCAGCTGGAAGGGGAACCAGGCGATGGCCATCCGGACGACGGTCTTCGGCGAGGCTTCGAGGCCGTGCGCGCCGGTGAATTCGTAGAGACCGACCACCTGGACCAGGAAGTGCGCGGCCAGCAGCAGCACGGGCAGATAGGAGAACAGCGCGATCAGGACCGGCACCTTGAGGATCAGGATCATCCCCAGCGACAGCGGCAGATACAGACCCAGCAGCGCCTGTCCGCGGGGGAAGGCCAGCACGTAGAAGGCGAGCCAGCGCTGTTTGCGCGTGGGCATCTCCTTCCAGGTGCCCTTCTTCAGGGTCTGCATGAAGCCCTGGCTCCAGCGGGTGCGCTGCCGGATGAAGTGGCCGAGCGTCGGCGGGGTCTCCTCCTTGGTCACGTACCGGTCGTCGTAGACCACGCGCACCTTCTCGCCCATGGCGGAGATCCGCAGCCCCATGTCGGCGTCCTCGGTGAGGTTGCGGTCGTCCCAGCCGCCGAGCCGCATCAGCAGCTCACGGGCGAAGAAGACGGTGTTGCCACCGAGCGGGATGGAGCCGTAGTGGGCGTGGTAGTGCAGCCGGCTCTTGAACCAGAAGAAGTACTCCAGGACGTTCAGCGTCGAGTACCAATTGGACTGGTAGTTCATCAGCTGGACCCCGGCCTGGACCACCCTGACCTGCTCTTGGACCATCACCGTGTTGACCAGGCTGAAGATTTTCGGGTGGATGTCGTCTTCCGCGTCGAAGATCGTCACCACGTCCTTGGTGGTGTGCGGAAGAGCCGCGTTGAGCCCATGCGGTTTGTTGATCGGCTTGTCGCCGAACACCACGACGCGCACGTTGTGCAGCCCTTCGCGGTTCAGCTCGTCGATCTTCTCCTCCGCCTTCTTCACCGTGCCGGTGTCGTCCTGTGAACAGATCACGAAGACCTCCAGCAGCTCGGGCGGGTAGTCGGCCCGCACCACGCGCTCGATGGTGCTCTGGATGACGTCCTCTTCATGCCGGGCGGGCAGCAGGACACTGAACGAGAGATGGGGCGACAGAAACGACTTCGGTGCCCTGGCCTTCCGTTCGGCGTCCGACCGGTCCCAGGTGTAGAGCATGAGATAGAGGACATGGGTCGACTGCACGGTGAGCAGGATGGACACCGACACCAGCACGAAATAGATGATCGCGACAATCATCGGCTTCGCCTCCCCCAGACCCAGCCCGTACTGGTGGCGAAATTGACCGCGAACGCGGCTCCGATGCCGAAGCAATTCGCCAGCAGCAGATGCATTCCCGCACGGACCAGCGACCAGACGATGAACACGTTGACCGCGAGTCCGCCCAGTACGGATACATTGAATTTGACGAACCGTCCGGCGGACCGGGCGCGAGCCGCGAAGGTCCACCGGTCGTTCAGCAGATAGTTGTGGACCACGGCGAGTTCCACCGCGATCGACGACGCCGCCAGCAGCGGAAGCCCGACCCAGTGATAGAGCACATAGAGGACCGCGGTGTTCACCAGTACGCCGCCCCCGCCGACGAGTGCGAAGCGCACGGCGAGACCGGACAGGCCCGTCGGCGGAATCCGCACCGAGAGGGTCCGCGAGAACATTCCAGTCCGCCTCCGGACGGTGACCTCCGCCCGTTCGTCCGGCTCGCTGGTGCGCTCGCTGAACGTTCGGAAACGCTGCATCGCGACTCCCTCGACAGGAGGCTCTTTCGGCCAGTGAGTCCAAGAGTGCGTCACCCGAAAAGGAGGTAGTACCCGCGGTCGGGGGAGCGGGTGGTACACCTTCGGCGGACCCCTCTTCTCCCCCGTATTGGGGAGTGCGGGGACCGCGTCGCTCGGGGCGGTCCCCCAAAGAAGGGACCCGCTCTTCCCTCTCCCGCGGGTGTCAGTACCCCCGGGGGATGCCCAAGATGAAATGGGCCCGACGGCCTTGCGTCCCGTGCGAGGAGAGTAGGTGACGTAATGTCAGGTCACGTGATGTCACGCCATCGATGCGCCGGCCGGGCCGGAGCGTTCATCGTGCTGATGACGCTCGCTACGGCCACGCCGGCCGCGGCAAGTGAATCCGACAGCGGCTCGCTCCACGATTCCGAATGGGCGCTGACCGCGCTCAAAGCCGAGCGTGCCTGGAAATTCAGCAAGGGTGCCGGAGTGACCGTCGCGGTCATCGGCACCGGAGTCGACGCGACCCATCCGGATCTGCGCGGGCGCATCGTGCGCGGAAAGGATTTCGCGAACGGTGCCAGCGGCTTCGGCAATCGCGATGACGGCCGCGCGGCGGAACAGAGCACCCATACGGCCGGAATCATCGTCGGCACCGGCCGCAACTACCGCGGCGACGGGGTGTACGGCCTGGCCCCCGAGGCACAGGTGATGCCGCTGGGTGTCTACCGCGATGGAAAACCCCTGGCCGACGCCACCGCGAAGGCCATCCGGCACGCCGCGAGCCATGGGGTGCGCGTCATCGACGTGGGCGTCTCCTTCAAGCGCCCGACCCCCGCGCTGCGGTCCGCGGTGAAGTACGCCATCGCTCAGGACGCCGTGGTGGTGGCGGGCGCGGGCGACAACGGCAAGGAGGGCAACCGCCCCACCTACCCGGCCGCGCTGCCCGGGGTGGTCGCCGTGGTGGCCACCGACAAGAAGGGCGCGGTGTGGACCTCCTCCCACCGCGGCGGGAAGCTCACCCTGGCCGCGCCCGGGGTCGCCATCCTGACCACGGCACGTAACAACAACTACTGGACCGGTGACGGTACCGGCTACGCCGCCCCCTGGGTCGCCGCCGGGGCCGCCCTGCTGCGCTCGGAGCACCCCCGCTGGAACTCCCGCCAGGTGGTCCAGAAGCTGATCGACACCGCTGACCGCAAGGGATCGGCGGGCCATGCCCCGGCTCACGGCTTCGGGCGGATCGCCCCGGCCAAGGCGCTCGCGGACCGGGCCGCGCCGCCCGCCTCCACCGATCTCTCGGCCGCCGGGCACCATCCGCGCACCAAGCCCGCCTCCGCCGAGGAACCGGCGGGAGACGAATCAGCCCTGATCACGATAGGGGTGGTGGCAGCGGTGCTGGTGGTGCTGGCGATTTTGGCGGTGGTGCTGATCAGCCGCCGCAGGCCCCCGCCCAACAACTCCCACAACGGCTGACCGGCGGGCCGTGCGATGCCCGCGACGATACGCGGCCGGGCCGGCGGGGACCGTCCGGTGACGCGTCGGCGCACGCCCAGGTGGACGGTCCGGGGCATGGTGCAGCTCGCGGTCATGGTGCTGGTGGTGGAGGCGGCGATGGCCGCGGCCATCATGCAGTCCCTGCTCTCGCCCGGCTCCGCCCCCGATCGGCCGCCGCCGCGGTCACTCCCGGTGGCCAAAGGGTTCTTCCCGGCGACGGCCCGCTTCTACACCGACCCGCACAACCCGGCCGCCGAGTGGGTGCGCGACCATCCGCGCGACCGGCGGGCGGCGGCGATCCGCAGACAGATAGCCGCCCAGCCGCAGGCCGCATGGTTCACCGAGACCAATGAGTCCCTGGTCGAGGAGCGGGCCCACGGCCTGGTCCGGCGGGCCGCGGCCCAGGGGCGGCTGCCGGTCCTCGTCCCCTACACCATCCCCCTGCGCGACTGCGAGCAGCTGAGCTCCGGCGGAATCGGGGACGTGGCGGCGTACCAGCGCTGGATGGACGCCTTCACCCGGGGGATCGGCGACGCCCCCGCGCTGGTGATCCTGGAACCGGACGCGCTCGCCCACATGGGCTGTCTCAAGCGGCGGCAGCGCGCGGAGCGGTTCGAGGCGCTGTCCTACGCGGGTCAGGTGCTCCAGCGGCGGGCCCCGCGGGCCCGGGTCTACTACGACGCCGGTAACTCGGGCTGGCAGCCCGCCCGCACCATGGCCGAGCGGCTGCGGCACGCCGGGGCCGACCGGTACGGGGACGGCATCGCCCTCAACGTCTCCAACTTCAACGAAACCCGTGACGAGGTGCGCTACGGCCGGTCCGTCGTCCAGGACCTGGGCCGCCCCGGGCTGGGCATGGTGGTGGACACCAGCCGCAACGGGGCCGGGCCCACCCGGCACCACCGCTTCTGCGATCCGCCGGGCCGCAAGCTGGGCACCGCGCCCACCACCGCCACGGGGCAGCCCGGGGTCGACGCCTTCCTGTGGGTGAAGCATCCGGGGCAGGCGGACGGCTGTGTCGCCGGTGCGGGCATCTTCGTCCCCGGCTATGCGTACCGCCTGACCGGTTGACGCGCCCTGCGTGACCGGTTGACCCGTCGCTGACCTGCGGCAACAAGCCCGGCCGGAGTCCCGGCCGGGCTTTTTTGTGCCCTCCTCCCGGGGCTCTCCCGGACCTCTCCCGGGCACCTCCGCACCGCCCCTCGGGCCCCTCCCCGGCCCTCGTGCGCCCCGAACCAGCCCCGCAAATCGGACATAACCCATACGAAACGGCCGAATTCCTCTACCTCAACTGAGGTAGGCGGAATTCGGCCGTTTGGCGTGCCCTGAATTCCTGCAATTGAAGTAGCCAAATTTCAATCGTGCGTACGGTGCTTCGGGCCTTGTTCATTCCCTAATGTCGTTGAGCGAAAGGACAAAACCGAAGGAGCTCCATCGATGCAAAGAGTTCTCGTCGTGGAGCACCACGCTCAAATGCTGAGTGCTCTCGCAGACCTCGTAGTCGAGGAGCCCGGACTGGAGCTATCCGGAATAGCTGGGTCGGCCCGTGAAGCAATTTCTCTGGCCCGATACATGCAACCGGATGTGGTGCTGATCGACGTGGACGAGCCGAGTTGGCAAGCGCAACGGCTGGACCGCCAGATCGGCGCACTCCTTCCGAGCGCTCGGATTGTCCGGCTGACCGCCGTCTCCGACCCGCAAATGGAATGTCTGGAATCTCCGACAAGAACAACCAGCGTCCTCAAGACCGCAGTACCCGAATTCCTCAGGAGCATCAGCGAATGAATTCCCCCATGGATCAGAACAACGCCCCGACCAACGGCGAGACCACCAAGACGTCGCGCATTCCGCGCCCCAACCGTCTGCGTGTGGGTATCGCGACGGCCGTCGTCGCTGTCGCTGCCGTGGGTGGCACTGTCACCGCCTTTGCCATGAACTCCGACGACTCGACCGGCACCAGCGCCGCGTCGAAGAAGGTCGCCGGTGCCGGTTCCGAGGGTCCGCTGTCCACCCACAAGGGTGACATCGTGGACTCCGAGGGCAAGAAGGTCGTCCTGACCGGTGTGAACTGGTTCGGCTTCGAGACCGGCAGCTACGCGCCGCACGGTCTGTGGGCCCGTAACTACGAGTCCATGCTGGACCAGATGGCCGACAAGGGCTTCAACACCCTGCGTCTGCCGTACGCGAACGACATGTTCGACGCCAAGGCCAAGCCGACCGGTGTGAACTACAAGCTGAACCCGGAGCTGAAGGGCCTCAAGCCGCAGCAGATCATGGACAAGATCGTCAAGGGTGCCACCGACCGTGGTATCCGGGTGATCCTGGACCAGCACCGTCCGGACCAGCAGGGTCAGAGTGAGCTGTGGTACTCGCAGAGCCTGACCGAGAAGAAGTGGCTCTCCGACTGGGTCAAGCTGGCCAAGCGGTACAAGGACAACGACCGGGTGATCGGCGCCGACCTCCACAATGAGCCGCGTGGCCAGGCCACGTGGGGCGACGGCAACCCGAAGACCGACTGGCGCCTGGCGGCCCAGAAGGCCGGTGACGCGATCCACAAGGTCAACAAGGACTGGCTGATCTTCGTCGAGGGCACCGACCGCCACAAGAACGAGCAGTTCTGGTGGGGTGGCGACCTCCAGGGTGTGAAGAAGCACCCGGTGAAGCTCAAGGAGAGCAACAAGGTCGTCTACTCGGCGCACGACTACGGTCCGGGCGTCTACATGCAGGGCTGGTTCATGGCGAAGAACTTCCCCAAGAACATGCCTGGCATCTGGGAGAAGCACTGGTCCTACATCAAGAAGCAGAACATCGGTCCGGTGCTTCTGGGTGAGTTCGGTGGTAAGAAGACCGCCGGTAAGAGCAAGGAAGCCATCTGGCAGAACGCTCTGATGGACTACCTGAAGAAGCACGAGATCAGCTACACGTACTGGTCGTGGAACCCGAACTCGGGTGACACCGGTGGTGTTCTGAACAACGACTGGAAGACCGTCGACAAGAACAAGATGAAGATGCTGTCCAAGTACCAGACGCCTCTGCTGGAGGCGAAGAAGGGGAACAAGTCGGAGTGACCCCGGCTGGTACCACGCCATCACGGCGATAGGACAGCGAGGGCCCGCAGGCACCGCCTGCGGGCCCTCCATCGTGTCCGGGGCCGTCGCGCCGTGTGCCCTCGCGGTCACCTGTCGTCGCAGGGGAAAGCAGGAGAAGCAGGAGAAGCAGGGGAAAGCAGGGGAAGACAGGAGGAAGGCGCGAAAAGGGAAGCGAGGCGTCCGCCGACCGGGTTTCCTTCCCATGACACTGCCCCGTCCGTCCACCGGTCGGATCCTCTTCCCGGTCACCGTGCTCACGGTGATCGTGGCCGACCAGGTGACCAAGGCGCTGGCGCTGGCCGCCTGGGGCGGTATGCCGGGACCGCGGACCGCCCTGGGGCCGTTCCGCGCACTCCTGGTCCACAACACGGGGGTGGCCTTCGGGCTGGGGCACGGGCGGCCGGTCCTGATCACCCTGATCACCCTCGCGGGCGCCGCGGCCACCCTGGCCGCCGCCGGGGCGGGGCTGCGGGCCCGCAGCCGCGGGGCCGCGCTGGGGCTGGGGCTGATCGCCGGTGGCGCCATCGGGAACGGCGCGGACCGGGCCCTGCGACCGCCGGGCCCGCTGCGCGGGGCCGTCATCGACTGGATCACGGTGGCCGGCCGCGGCCCGGTGTTCAACCTCGCCGATGTCGCGCTGGTCGCCGGAACCCTGCTGACCGCGGTGGCGCTGCTGCGCGGCACCGTGCGGGAACGGACCGCCGTCCGCTCCGCCGCCGGACCGGACCCGGACCGGATCCCGGGCCCGGCCGCGGATCAGGGCCGCGGGCCGGGTCTCGGGCCCGGGCCACCGCCGGACCCCGGCGCCGGGGTCGTCAGCCTCCGGCCTTGTGCACTGCGCTCTGCCCCGCGTCGGCCTCCGCGCCCGGCGCCGTCCCCGGCTCCTGGCGCTCCCGCTCCGCGACGGAGTCCGCGTACTCCCGGAGCCGCCCGAGCGTCGCTGCGTCCGTGCCCGCCTCCACCCGGGCGGCCAGCGCGCGGCTGATCCGCTGGTACACGGAGAGCTCACGGGCGCAGCGATGACACTCCGCCACATGCGAGCGCACCCGGCCCGCGTCCTCCGCGTCGAGTTCGCCGTCCAGATACGACTGGAGCATCGACGCGTCCACCGGGCACTGTCTGGTCCGGCGCCGCTCGGTATCCCGCCACCACGTCCATCTGCTCATGCCCCACCTCGCTGTGATTCCAGTCCCGTGGCCAACAGCCGGTTGCGGATCCGCTTGCGCGCCCGGTGCAGCCTGCTCATCACCGTGCCCTTCGGCACGTCCAGCACCTGTGCGGCCTCCGCGTAGGACAGCCCGTCCACATGCACCAGCCGCACCACCTGCTGGTCACGGAGCGGCAGCGCCGTGAACGCGGCGTCCACGGCCTCGTCGAACGCCGTGTCGACCACCAGCTCCTCGGGTGTCGCGTCGAGGGCCGGGGTCAGCCGTTCCAGCTCGGTGTCGGGGTCGTCGAGCAGTCGGGGCCGGCGCTGGCGGCGCCGGCTCACCTCCGCATGTCGCATGATCGTCAGCAGCCAGGCCCGTGGATGTCTCCCGTCAAAACGCCCGACTGCTCGGTACGCCCGTAGTAACGTGTCCTGCACGAGATCCTCGGCGTCCGCACGCTGGGCGGTCAGAGACATCGCCACGCGCAGCAGCACCTCGATCTCGGGCAGGACGTACTGGGCGAACATGCGTTGCTGATGGGTGTCCGGGTCAGCCACAGGTGCCTCCTCGGATCCGGACCCCCCGGGGACGCGAAAGACGACATATCACACTCTGTGTAACATCCCGCTCACAGCGCCGCACGGCACGTTCGGCAATCCGAGTGGTCTGACGCGTCGATCTCCTACGGGTTCACGATGCGCTACGCGTTCACGGAGACCAGGCGCTTTCCGCCGGTGGTGCGGACCTCGAAGTGGTCGATGTCGGCGAGCTTCATGCCCGCGCCGCCGTGGGCCCAGAGCGGATCTCTGGCCTCCTTGTGGGGGCTGTTCTTCATCCCGTAGCCCCACTCCGACACCGACCAGGTCGTCATGACCTGCTCATCGCCGTCCTTGGAGACCGCGATCAGGCTGCAGTCCAAGGGGCCCTTGACGTTCTTCAGCTGGAGAACGGCGTCGGTACCCCACATCTTGTCCTCCAGGGCGACCGACGCGTTCACCTTGGTGACCGGGTCGGTGCCGTGCACCTTGACCGGCATCTTGACGAACGCGGCCTTCGGGCTCGGGCTGGCCGTGACCGTGGTGTCCTTACCGGAGTCCGAGGTGACGGCGATGGTGCCGAGCGGTCCCCCGACGATCATCGCGACCGCCGCCGCGACCAGGTAGAGGCCGCGCCGCCGCCGCTTGCTGCGGGCCGCGGCGACCCGCGCGACCATACGGTTCAGCAGGGCCGGGCCGGGGCGTGCGGTGAGGGTGTCGATGGCGGTGGGAGTGGCGGTGAACACATGCGGGGTGTGGCCCGTCAGCGCGGTGCGGCCGGGGGAGCTGTGGATCCCCGGGATGTCCGCGGCCAGGTCTGCCAGCAGGGGTTCCAGTCCGGTCAGCTCGTCGAGCTGCTGTCCGCACTGACCGCAGCCGGCCAGATGGGCTTCGAAGGCGGTGGCCTCTACCTCGTCGAGCACGCCGAGCACATACGCCCCAACGGCGTCATGTCCCGCGTGGTGCGCCTGCGCTGTCATGCCGTCACTCCTCTCTCCTCAAGCGCGAGCTTCATGGAGCGCAGCGCGTAGAAGACCCGGGATCGAACCGTCCCGCTGGGTATGCCTAGCGTCTCCGCCGCCTCGTTGACCGTCCGGCCCTTGAAATACGTCTCGACCAGCACCTCGCGATGGGCATCGCTGAGGTCGTGCATCGCGTCGGACAGTGTCATCAGCCGCAGCGCCCTGTCGATCTCGTCCTCCGCCGGCATGAGTTCCAACGGGGAGGGGTCGACCTCCTGGGGCCGGGCCTGCCGGCTGCGGTGGCCGTCGATGACGATCCGCCGCGCGACCGTGACCAGCCAGGGCCGGATCGAACCGGTGGCCCGGGACAGCTGGTCCGCGTTCCGCCAGGCGCGTACCAGGGTCTCCTGGACGACATCCTCCGCACGGTGCCGATCGCCCGCCACCAGGCGCAGTACGAACGCGAGCAACGGCCCGGCGTGCTCCTGGTAGAGCGCGCGCATGAGCTGCTCGTCCGGTGTCCCGCGATGGGATCTCGACGGACGCTCATCGGCCACGGCGGCATCGTCCTGCACACGAACCTCCAGGACCTGACCTGAGTTGGACAACATCTGGCGACTCCCGGTCTGAGCCCCGGGGGGGTTGGGCGGCCGTTCGGCCTCTTCCCCCATCACTACGCACGGGAGGGGGCGGCCGCTCAACGCGTCGCGAAGAAAATCCGATCAGGTTCGGAGGGCAGGGCGCGGAAGGACGCGGGAGGATGCGAGGTGAGGTGTGCGGGGAGGCCCCCGGGACGGCTCAGGAGACCATGGCCTCGAGCACCAGGGGCTGCACCTTGCCGTCCAGCATCGCGCCCAGCCCCTCCACCGCGCAGATATCGGGGCGGTCGGCGATGTTCAGCGGCATCCCGGTGGCCTCGCGCAGCATCGAGTCCAGCCCGGGGAGCAGCGCGCTGCCGCCCGCCAGCATGATCCCGCGGTCGGCGAGGTCGGCCACCAGGTCGGGCGGGCAGCGGCGGAGCACCGTGCCGATCGAGTCCAGCAGCCCGGTGAGCGGGGTGCGCATGGCGGTGCGTACGCCGTCGACGTCCACCCGCACCGAACGGGCCAGCCCGGTGGCCACGTCCCGGCCGTGCACCTCGGTGACGCGCTCGGCGCCCTTCGTGAGCGGGCCTTCGTCGTTGAGCACCATATGCAGCGGGCGGACCGCCTGGCTGGGCAGCATCAGCGCGTGTTCGTTGCGCAGATGCTGGATGAGGGCGTGGTCGACGGTGTCGCCGCCGACCGGCACCCGCTCGGCGGCCACGATCGAGCCCAGCGACAACACCGCGACCTGGGTGGTGGCCGCGCCGCACACCACGATCATCGTCGCCTCGGGCCGTTCCACCGGGAGCCCGCAGCCGACCGCGGCGGCGATCAGGGTGTCGACCAGCTCGACCCGGCGGGCGCCGACGCCGGTGAGGGTCTCCACGGCGGCGCGCTGGGCCAGCGGATCGGCGTCGTGCGGGACGCAGACGGCGGCGCTCATCAGCGGACGGCGGCGCCAGGCGCGGCGCAGTTTGTTGCCGAGCAGCAGCCGGAGCATGCGCTGGGCCATGGCGATGTCGACGACGGTGCCGCCGGAGACGGGGCGGACCACCCGGATGTGGGCGGGCGTACGGCCCGTCATGCGCTCGGCGAGGCTCCCGACCGCGATCAGACCGCCGGTGCGGGTGTTCACGGCGGCGACGGTCGGCTCGTCCACGATGACCCCGGAGCGCTTGAGATAGACCCGGGTCCTGGCCGCGCCGAGGTCCACGGCGATGGTGCAGCGGCGCAGTCGCTCGAGGCTGATGGTCATGGCAGGTCTCCCTGTGGGCGGCGTGGCGGGCCGCCGCCCCGGCGGCCCTGTGATCATCGTGTGCGGACGATCAGGGCGGGCGCCTGCGGGGCTGCGCCGCCTGGGCGAGGGCCGTCCCCTCATCCGTACGCGCCCGGAGGGTGGTTGCTCAGCCCTTCGCGTCCGCGTAGCACTCCACCGCCGCCACGGTGAACGGAAAGCGCACCGGGGTCTCACCGAAGGCGATCCGGCCCGCCGCGTCCGCCGCCGCGGCGATCGCCTCCCGTACCGCTTCGGCCTCCTCCTCCGGGCAGTGCACGATGACCTCGTCGTGCTGGAAGAAGACCAGCTCCGCGCGGAGCCCGGCCGAGGCCAGGGACCGCCGCAGCGCCGCGAGCACCAGCAGGGCCCAGTCCGCGGCGCTGCCCTGCACCACGAAGTTCCGGGTGAACCGGCCGCGGGCGCGGGCGCCGGCGGTGCTGCCGTACGACGGCTCCTCGTCCTGGTCGCGCGGCAGACCCGCCTCGTCGGCGAACTCCTCGCCCTCGGCGCCCGCGGCGGGCGGGCAGGTGCGGCCCAGCCAGGTGCGCACCAGCCTGCCCTCCACACCCGCGCGGGCCGCGTCGTCCACATACGCAACGGCCGCCGGGAAGCGGCGCCGCAGGGCGGCCAGATGCTTGAGGCCGTCGCCCGAGGTCTGTCCGTAGATCGCGCCCAGCAGCGCCAGTTTGGCCTGGTCGCGGCGGCCCGCGAAGGCGCGGTCGGACAGGGTGGCGTACAGGTCGCGGCCGCTGCCCGCGACCTCCATCAGCCCGGGGTCGCGGGAGATGGCGGCGAGCACCCGCGGCTCCATCTGGTCGGCGTCGGCGACCACCAGCCGCCAGCCCGGGTCGGCCACCACCGCCCGCCGCACCACCTTGGGGATCTGCAACGCGCCGCCGCCGTGGGTGGTCCAGCGGCCGGAGACGGTGCCGCCGGGCAGATACTCGGGGCGGAAGCGGCCGTCGCGCACCCAGGACTGGAGCCAGGCCCAGCCGTGGGCGGTGTGCAGCCGGTAGAGCTTCTTGTAGCGCAGCAGCGGCTCCACGGCGGGGTGGTCGATCCGCTCCAGCTCCCAGGCGCGGGCCGAGCCGAGTGCGATCCCCGCCCGGGCGAACGCCTTGACCACCTCGGCGGGCAGATCGGGCCGCACTCGCACGCCGCCGAAGGCGCGCGAGACCTCGTCGGCCAGCTCGGCCAGCCGCCGGGGCTCCAGACCGCCCGGATAGCGCTCGCCGAGCAGCTCGTCCAGCAGCGCCCGGTGGCGGTCGGCGCGCCAGGGCACCCCGGCGCGGTTCATCTCGGCGGCGACCAGCGTGCCCGCGGACTCGGCGGTGATCAGCAGCCGCATCCGGTCGGGGTGCTCGGCCGCCTCGGCACGGGTCAACTGGTGCGCGTACACCGCGAGCAGGGCGGCGAGCGGATCGGTGCCCGGCGGCAGCGGCGGCGGGCCGGGCTCGAACAGGGACGGCTGGCTCTGCGCCGTCCGCGGCGGTGGATCGGGCGGCACCGGCAGCCCGCGCAGCCGGGCCCAGGCGGCGGCCAGGGAGCGCGGTGCGCCCGAACGCCCCTCGTGGCCGAGCAGCAGTGCCTCGGCCGCTTCGGTGTCCCAGCACCGCTCGACCCGCACCCCGGCGGCGAGCAGCCGCGGATGGATCTCGGCGGTGGACCGCCACACCCAGCGGTCGGCCTCGGGGCGGGACCGCACCGCCTCGGCGATCCCGCCCTGAGCCGCCGTGACCTCCACTGCCGGCCCGGCGGCTCCCCCTTCGGCGTTCAGCGGGCAGAGACGAACACCCCCGTCGTCCGTCTCCGCCACTGCCCACCGCATGACCGTGAGTCTGGCAGGGGGCACTGACAACGGCCCCCGGCCGGCGGTCCGGAGACCCGGCGGGAGCGGCCAACCCGGGACGCCTCCCTGACGTCTTACGTCACAGCGGAAGAGATGACGAGTGTTCTGCTCTGCCCGGGGCAGGAGACGCGATTGCCGGGTGATCAGGCCGATACGCTTGGTGCACGTGCATCTGCTCATGCATCTACCTGTGCAAACGCGAGTGCATTCGCTCATGTATTCGCTCATGCATTCGCAAGAGAACGCGGCTATGATCCGGGCAGTTGTCAGCTGCACGAACAGTGGAGAGCCCTGTGCGCGACCACCCGTACAACGGCATGGCGGCCGCGGACCTTCAGGGGGTCGTCTGGCAGAAGAGCAGACACAGCAATTCCCAGGGGGCGTGCGTGGAGTTCGCCAAGCTGCCCGGCGGTGACGTTGCCGTGCGCAACTCCCGTTTCCCGGACGGCCCGGCGCTGATCTACACCCCGGCCGAGGTCGAGGCGATGCTGCTCGGGGCCAAGGACGGCGAATTCGACCACCTGGCACAGGACCCGGCCGGTCTCGGCTGACCGTCCCGGTGGGCGCGGCGCCGAAGCCACGCCGGTGAGCGACACTGGTAGTGACATCGGGGGACCCAGCTGATGTGAGACGACGGCGATGAAGGGCTCGATCCGGGTCGGACATGTACTCGGGGTGCCACTGCGGATGCACTGGAGCGTCCCGGTACTGGTCGCCCTGCTCGCCTACGGTCTCGGCCGCGAGACACTGCCCGCGTGGACCCCCGGGCGGACGACCGCGGTGTACGTCGTCGCCAGCCTCGTGGGTGCGCTGCTGCTGATGGTCAGCCTGCTACTGCACGAGGCCGCCCATGCGGTGGCCGCCCTCCGCAAGGGCGTCTCGGTCGAGGACGTGACGTTGTGGGCGCTGGGTGGAGTCACCCAGATGGGACGGCCGCGCACCGCCGGGGTCGCCCTGCTGGTGGCCGTCAGCGGTCCGCTCACCAGCCTGCTCCTCGGCGGGATCGCCGTCGGCGTGGGGATCGGGGTGAACGCGCTGGCCGGATGGGGGGTGCCCGCGGCTCTCCTGGTCTGGCTGGGCTGGGCCAATCTGCTGCTGGGTGTGTTCAATCTGCTGCCCGCGGCCCCGCTGGACGGGGGACGGGTGGTGCAGGCGGTGCTGTGGTGGCGCACCGGTGACCGGGAGCGCGCCGACCGGGCGGCGGGGCGCAGCGGTCAGGTCTTCGGCGTGCTGCTCATCGCCTTCGGCTGGATCTCCTTCCTGCGCGGGAACGGCGGCGGTCTGTGGCTCTCGCTGATCGGACTGTTCATGGTCGTCATCGCCAACGCCGAGCGGCAGCGGGCCGGGTTCGCCACGGCGCTGCGCGGTGTGCGGTCGGGCGACGCGATGTCCACGCCGGTGGCCACCGGGGCCGACTGGCTGACCGTGGAGCGGTTCATCGACGAGGTGGCGGCCCATTCCCGCCATTCCGTACTGCCCCTGCTCGACTTCGACGGACGGCCCAGCGGGGTGGTGCAGCTGCGCGCCCTCGCGACGGTGCCGGCCGGGGAGCGGGAGTCCCGCCGGGTGCGCGATGTGGCCGTACCGCTGTCACGGTGCACGGTGGCCACGTCGGACGAGCTGCTGACCGAGGTGCTGGAGCGGGCGCGGCCGGGTGGCGGCGGAATGCCGGTGCTGGTGGTGGACCACGGTCATCTGGAGGGGATCGTCACGATGCACGATGTGACCCGGTTCTTCCAGCTGCACGCCCTGGGCATCACCGCGGCGCCGCCGGAGTCCGCCCACCACTGAGTTCCGTCACGGGGCCCGTGTGACGAGGGTCTTCGCCGAGGGCCGCCGCTGAGTCCCGGTCAGGGGCGGGGTAGCTGGAACAGGGCCCAGACGACCTTGCCCCGCAGCGTCCCGGCCAGCGGATGCCAGCCCCAGCCGTCGGTGAAGGACTCCACCAGATGGAGCCCGCGCCCGGACTCCTCCGCCCAGTCCGCCTCACCCGCCACCGGGCCGTCCGCGCTGAGGTCGCGGACCGCGCACACCAGCCGGGAGGGACAGTGCATCAAATGGAGCCGCACCTGGGGATCGGCCTCGGCGTCGCCCCGGCCGCCGGTGAGGCCGCCGGGCACCCCGTGCCGCAGGGCGTTGGTCACCAGCTCGGAGACGACCAGGGCCACGTCGTCGAACAGCTCGGGCAGACCCCATTGGCGCAGGGTGGAACCGGTGAACTGCCGGGCGCCGCGGACCGCTTCGAAGCGGGAGGGCAAGGGGCAGGAGACGGAACCGGAGACGGCGGAGGGGTCGATCGGCGGGAGCCCTCGCCACAAGGGCTCCAGCAGAGTGGATCCTTCGCTCCCCATGCGAGCACTCCTGCATCCGTGGCCGTGACGACTCCTGGCCAGATCTCGTACGAGCTTGCACGTGCGCTAACCCTATGGTTCCGAATGCGTAGAGCAGATGCAAGGGCAGATGCACGTGCACGGAGCTTGTTTGAGGGACAGTGACCGCATTTACACGCCTTTCTTCCTACGCAATGATGCGTACATGGCCCTGCTGAGTGACCGCATGTGCACAGCGTGGAACCTGGGAAGTGGCAGACTTCAGCCCCAGGGGCCGCGGGGTCGCCTCGGAAGGGTGAATTCCGTACAGGGAGGGTCGCGCAGATGACCGCAGGCGAGTCGAGCGGATCGGTGGTGCGCCGCATCCTCCTGGGCTCTCAGCTCAGACGGCTGCGCGAGTCCCGCGGCATCACGCGGGAGGCGGCGGGCTATTCGATCCGCGCCTCCGAATCCAAGATCAGCCGGATGGAGTTGGGCCGGGTGAGCTTCAAGGCGCGCGACATCGAGGATCTGCTGACGCTGTACGGCGTCACGGACGAGGCGGAGCGCGCGGCGCTGCTCGGGCTGGCCCGCGAGGCCAATCTCACCGGCTGGTGGCACAGTTACGGCGATGTGCTGCCCGGCTGGTTCCAGACCTATGTCGGCCTGGAGGGCTCGGCCTCCCACATCGCCTGCTACGAAGTCCAGTTCATCCACGGGCTGCTCCAGACCGAGGGCTATGCCCATGCCGTGGTGACCCGCGGCCAGCCCCAGGCGCCCGCCGCCGAAGTGGACCGCCGGGTGGCGCTGCGGCTGGAGCGGCAGAAGCTGCTGGTCTCCGAGCGTGCCCCGGCCTTCCACGCGGTGCTGGACGAGGCGGCGCTGCGCCGACCGTACGGTGGGCCCGAGGTGATGCGCGCCCAGCTGCGCCATCTGATCACCGTCTCCGAGCAGCCGAATGTGACGTTGCAGGTGATGCCGTTCTCCTTCGGCGGTCACGCGGCGGAGAGCGGGGCGTTCACCCTGCTGCGCTTCCCGGAGTCCGATCTGCCCGACGTGGTCTATCTGGAACAGCTCACCAGCGCGCTCTACCTGGACAAGCGCGATGAAGTGGCCCAGTACGAGCGGGTGTTGCAGCGGCTGGGCGCGGACAGCCTGTCGCCGCAGGAGAGTCGGGAACTGCTCGAAGACCTCCTTCGCGACACATGACGCACCAGTAGGTTGACGTGTCGTCAGGAATACCCCCCACGCGTGCGCGGGTGCTCGGTGAAGGGCACCGCGTCCTCCAGATAGGGATGGCATGTCCTACTTCTCCGAGTTGGCTTTTCAGTACATCGACGGTGAGTGGCGCGACGGCAACGGTTCCTGGGACATCGTCGACTTCGACCCCTACAGCGGGGAGAAGCTGGCGTCCATCACCGTGGCCACCGTCGAGGAGATCGATCTCGCCTACCGGGCCGCCGAGCGGGCGCAGCCGGAGTGGGGGGCCACCAACCCCTATGTCCGGCGGCAGGTCTTCGAGCGCGCGCTGCGGATCATCGAGGGCCGTGAGAAGGAGCTCGCCGAGACGATCACCGCGGAGTGCGGTGGCACCCAGGTGAAGGCGGGCTTCGAACTCCATCTGGCCAAGGAGTTCCTGCGGGAGGCGATCCAGCTGGCCCTGCGGCCCGAGGGCCGGATCATCCCGTCCCCGGCCGACGGCAAGGAGAACCGCCTCTACCGGCTGCCGGTCGGGGTCGTGGGCGTCATCAGCCCGTTCAACTTCCCCTTCCTGCTCTCGCTGAAGTCGGTGGCGCCGGCGCTGGCCCTGGGCAATGCCGTGGTCCTCAAACCGCACCAGAACACCCCGATCTGCGGTGGCGGTCTGGTGGCCAAGGTCTTCGAGGAGGCGGGGCTGCCCACGGGACTGCTCAATGTGGTGGTCACGGACATCGCGGAGATCGGTGACGCGCTGATCGAGCACCCGGTGCCCAAGGTGATCTCGTTCACCGGGTCGGACAAGGTCGGCCGCCATGTGGCCACCGTCGCCGCCTCCCACTTCAAGCGGTCGATCCTGGAGCTGGGCGGCAACAGCGCGCTGGTCGTCCTGGACGACGCGGACCTCGACTACGCGGTGGACGCGGCGGTGTTCAGCCGCTTCGTCCACCAGGGGCAGGTCTGTATGGCGGCCAACAGAGTGCTGGTGGACCGGGCGGTGGAGCGGGAGTTCACCGAGAAGTTCGTGGCCAAGGTGAAGTCGCTGAAGGTGGGCGACCCCGGCGATCCGACCACCCACATCGGCCCGCTGATCAACGAGGGCCAGGCCGAGGCCCTCAGCGCCCTGGTCGACCAGACCATAGCCGAGGGCGCCACCGCGCTGGTGCGGGGGCGCACCGAGGGCACGCTGATGGAGCCGAGCGTGCTGGGCGGGGTCCCGGAGGACTCGGCCATCCTCAGGCAGGAGATCTTCGGTCCGGTGGTGCTGCTGATCCCCTTCGACGGCGAGGAGGAGGCCGTCCGGATCGCCAATGACACGGAGTACGGGCTCAGTGGGGCCGTGCACACCGCCGACATCGAGCGCGGAGTGCGGTTCGCCCAACGCATCCACACCGGCATGATCCATGTGAACGACAGCACGGTGCACGACGAGCCGATCGTCCCGTTCGGCGGGGAGAAGCACTCGGGGCTGGGGCGGCTCAACGGCGAGTCGATGATCGAGGACTTCACCACCACCAAGTGGATCTCCATCCAGCACGGACGGAGCCAGTTCCCCTTCTGATCCGCGGTGGTTCGGGGTCCGCTGGATTTTTTAGTCCTCTCGATCGATGAGGACAGAAGCTGACCGCATCGCTCTCTACTGTCGGAGACATGAACAGACCGGGACACCCCGGTCGGCGGAACCGACGGAAGGCGGACCCCATGCCCACTCTCGTGAGTCAGGAAGCCCACGGTGACGAGGCCGGCGCCCTGCTGGGCTTCCTGGATGCGCAGCGCGGCGCCATCCGCCGGACCCTGCACGGTCTGACCGCCGAGCAGGCGAGCAGCAAGCCGTCCGCGAGCGAACTGTCGCTCGCGGGGCTGCTCAAGCATGTCGCCGAGGTCGAGCAGAGCTGGGTCGAGGACGCCAAGGGCGTACCGCACACCATCGAGCGCAACCACGACAACTGGCACCTCAGCTATGAGCTGGAGGAGGGCCAGACGGTCGAGAGCGTGCTCGCCTTCTGGGACGATGTGGCGGTCCGCACCGAGAAGTTCATCCGCTCGCTGCCGGATCTGAACGGCACCTTCCCGCTGCCCCGCGTCCCGTGGTTCCCTCCGGGCAGTGAGCGGTCGATGCGCTTCCTGCTGCTGACCCTGATCCAGGAGATGGCCCGGCACGCCGGTCACGCGGACATCATCCGGGAGACCATCGACGGCAAGACCGCCTTCGTTCTCATCGACGAGACCGGCGCCGCCTCCGCCACCTCCTGATCCGTCTCGCCCGATCCATCCCGCCCGACCCGTCGCGTCTAGCCTGGACGGCAGCGAGAGGCCGCGGGGACCGACGGCAGGATGGAGAGAGCGGAAGATGTCAGCGATCCGGCTGCTGGTGCTGGGAGCGGTGCGCCAGCACGGGCGGGCGCACGGCTATCAGGTCCGTAACGACCTGGAGTTCTGGGGCGCGCACGAGTGGTCCAACGCCAAGCCCGGATCGATCTACCACGCCCTCAAACAGATGGCGAAACAAGGGCTGCTGCGCGCCCATGACATCGCGCCGAGCACGGCCGGCGGCCCGCCGCGCACCGAGTACGAGCTGACCGGGGACGGGGAGGAGGAGTACTTCCGGCTGCTGCGGAAGGCCCTGCTGGAACACGGTCAGAAGCTGGACGAGCTGACCGCCGGGGTGGGGTTCATCGTGGATCTCACCCGGGCCGAGGCCATCGATCTGCTCAAGCAGCGGGTGGCGACGCTCGAGGGGTGGCGGGAGGAGGTGACCCGGCACTGGATGCCCGCGGAGGACGCCCCCGACGAGTGGGGCCACATCGGCGAGATCATGAAGTTCTGGCTGCACTCCGCCGACAGCGGGGCGGAGTGGACCCGCGGGCTGATCGAGCGCCTCGAGGGCGGGGCCTATGTGATGGCGGGCGAGGGGAAGCGCTCGGTGGACGTATGGACGGAGACGGCGCGACCACCCGGTGAGGAGCACGCCCCGGACGGGCACACCCCGGACGGGCGCACCCCGGACGGGCGCACCCTAGGTGGGCACCGCCCTGGGTGATCCATCTATTAATCAAGTTTGACTAACCCCGGATCGGAGAGTACCTTCCGGAGGCGCCTAGTCAAATTTGACTAATGCAATTCGAGAGGAGAAGACCTTGGTCGACAGCGATCCCGCGATCGTGGTCGAAGGACTGCGGAAGACCTACGGCGGAAAACCGGCCCTCGCCGGACTCGACCTGACCGTTCCGAAGGGCACCGTGCACGCCGTGCTCGGTCCCAACGGCGCGGGCAAGACCACCTGCGTACGGATCCTGGCCACCCTGCTGCGGCACGACGGCGGCCGTGCGGAGGTCGCCGGACACGACGTACGGCGCCATCCCGACCAGGTCCGCTACCGCATCGGGCTGCTCGGCCAGCACGCCGCGGTCGACGAGGAGCTGAGCGGACGGCAGAACCTGGAGATGTTCGGCCGCCTCTACCACCTGGGCGGCCGCCGGGCGGGCGCCCGCGCGGACGAGCTGTTGGAGCGGTTCGGTCTCGCCGGCACCGGCCACAAGGCCGTCGGGCAGTACAGCGGAGGCATGCGGCGCAGACTGGACCTGGCCGCGAGCCTCATCATGCGGCCCCAGGTCCTCTTCCTGGACGAGCCGACCACCGGGCTCGACCCGCGCGGCCGCAACGAGGTGTGGAACGCGGTCCGTTCCCTGGTCGGCGGCGGCACCACGGTGCTGCTCACCACCCAGTACCTGGAGGAGGCCGACCAACTGGCCGACCGGATCTGCGTGGTGGACCACGGGCGGGCCATCGCCGACGGCACCGCCGACCAGCTCAAGGCCCGGATCGGCGGGGACCGCATCGAGGTCGTGCTGCGGGACGGCCGCCAACTCGGCGCCGCCGCCGCGGTCGTGGGCCCGGCCACCGGCGCCGGTGAGGTCGAGACCGACGCCGACCGGCGGCGGGTCGGTGCCCGGGTCGAGGACCGGGTCGCCGCGCTCACCGAGACCGTACGGGCCCTGGCCGTGGCCGGGATCGAGGCGGAGGACATCGTGCTGCGCCGCCCCACCCTCGACGAGGTCTTCCTCCACCTCACCGGGAGGAGCACCGCGGACGGCGCGGCGGCGGAGGGCGCCTTGAACGCCACCACGGACCACACCACCGACCACAGCACCAAGGAAGGGGCGGACGTATGACCACCGCGACGGATATCGCCGCCAGGCCCTCGGGGGGCCCGCTCTGGGCCCTCGCCGACTCCTGGACCATGACCCGGCGCGGACTGGCCCACTGGGCGCGCCAACCCGTCCAGGTGGTCATCAACCTGGTCTTCCCGGTGATGATGCTGCTGATGTTCGCGTATTTCCTGGGCGGCGGGATGACCGTCCCCGGAGGCGGCGACTACAAGGAGTACCTGGTGCCCGGGATGCTCGCCCTCACCATGGCCTTCGGGCTGGAGGGGACGATGCTCGCCGTCACCCAGGACCTCAACAAGGGCGTCATCGACCGCTTCCGCTCCATGCCCATGGCCTCTTCGGCGGTGCTGGTCGGGCGCAGCGTCCTGGACATGCTCCAGTCCGGCCTGAGCCTGTGCGTCCTCATCGGGGTCTCCCTGGCCATGGGCTGGCGCTGGCACGACGGCCTGGGAAACGCGCTGTTGGCGGCCGGGCTGCTGCTCTGGCTGCGCTTCGCGATGCTGTGGATCGGTATCCACCTGGGCATGGTGGCCGGACGTCCCGAACTCGTCCAGGCCGTGCAGATCCTGGTCTGGCCGGTCGGGTTCCTCTCCAACGCGTTCACCGCGCCCGAGAACATGCCCGCGTGGCTGGGCACGGTCGCGGAGTGGAACCCGATGTCGGCGACGGCCACCGCGGTCCGCGATCTGTTCGGGATCCCGGGTGCCGGGCGCGGCTCCTGGGCCGCCGACCACGCCCAACTCCTCGCCGTCGGCTGGCCGCTGCTTCTGGTGGCGGTCTTCTTCCCGCTCGCCGTCGGCCGTTACCGGGGGCTCAGCCGCTGACGGGTGTGCCCGGGGCCCGGATGCCGCCTCGGTCACATCGTCACCGGTGGTGGGTGGTTGCGGATACGGTGCAGGTATGGGGAACGACAGCGTGGGCACGGGGGCGGCCACGGCCGGGGGGCCGGGATACGCCCTGCTGATCGCGGCCGCCCCGGCCGGGAAGCAGCGGCTGATGGACGCGGCCGCCGCTCTGCCACAGCTCGCCGCCGTGCCTCCGGCGGCGCTGCTGGGCACGCCCGGCGGTGCCAGCGTCGTCCAACTCGTCGACCCCGCCGATCCGCAGACCGTGCTGACCCATCTGCGGACGGCGGCCGCCCATCCGGGCCCGGTGCTGATCTATCTCGCGGGCCAGCTCACCGTCGACGCCAAACAGCGTTTACCGCATCTGGCGTTGGCGCGCACCACCCCGCGGACGGCCCGGTACACGGCGCTGCCGTGGCACTGGCTGGCGGCCGAGCTGGCCCAACGGCCGCCCGGCAGCGCCACGGTGCTGGCCGATCTGGTGGCCGACGAGACGGCGTGGCCGGGGCTGTCCGGGGCCGCGGGCGGCCCCGGTCGGCTCGCGTCCGGGCTGACGCTGTACGGCGCGGTGGCCCCGGCCCCGCCCAAGCGGCAGCTCGCGGCGCCGGTCTACAGCCGGGCGCTGGCCGATGTGCTGCGCGGTGCGGCGGCCGCCGGTACGACGGGCGGCACCGCGAGCGGTGGCGCCGCCACGCTGCCGTACGTCCGGCTGCACGAGCGGGCCGCCGCGGAGGCGGGGCTCGGCGGTGGGCCCGCCCTGCTGCTGGACGGGTCAGGGGAAACGTCTCCGCGCCCGGTGGACGCGGTGCCGGACGCGTTGTGCGTCCGCGACCCCGCCGTACGCGCCACGGCACCCCAGGACACACCGCCCCAGGCTCCGCCGCCGCCCTCTCCCGGGTCCGCTCCGGTGCCGGATCCGCACGCCGCCATCTTCGAGGCCGCGCACCACGGACGGCACGGCGAGGCCGCCTCCATGGCGGCGGCGTGGGAGCGGGAGGCGCTGCGCGCGGCCGGTCCGCGCTCCGCCGAAGCGATCCACTGGCTGGAGGTCCGCGCCGATCTCGCCCGGCTGGCCGACGATCCGGCCCGCGCCTGTGAGCTGTGGCTCGCGGTGGCGGACGCCCGGCTGGGCAACGGGGAACCGGCCGGGCATCCCGAGGTGGAGGGGGCCGTGGACCGGGCGCACCACCAGTGGCAGTTCATCCGGGACCGGACCAGGGCCAGCGCCCTCGCCCCGCAGCTGATCGAGCTGCGCGGCCGGGTGCCCGGCCGCAGACCCGGGGCCCTGGAGGCGGTACGGCGCAGAGCCGAGCTGCTGCTCGACACCGCGTCCCAGCCGGGCTGAGAAGATGAAGCGGCCTCGCTGAAGCCCGGTGTGGTCGGGGGTGCTCCCAAGGGGCGCGGGCTGTGTCGATGTGCGGCTCCGCCGCGCGGGCGCGACCGGCCACGACGCGTCCGCGGACGCATGACGGCACCTCGCGGCACCTCCCGCGGAGCGGTCAGTGGTGGAAGGCGGTGGCGACGGACTCCGGCCGCCCCAGCGGTTTCGTCTGTGCCCGCAGCTCCGGCATCACGCTCCGCAGATCGTCCATGAACAGGTCGGACAGATCCATCGAGAAGCCGTTGCGGCATACCACCCGCAGCACCGACAGATCCTCGCGGTGGGGCGGGAAGGTGTACGCGGGCACCAGCCAGCCGCACTCCCGCAGCCTCCGTGAGACGTCGAACACGGTGAAGTTCTCCACCCCGTCCGCCGTGGTGAGGGCGAAGACCGGCAGCTGGTCGCCGCGGGTCAGCAGGGTGAAGTCGCCGAGCGCCTCGATCCGGTCGGCCAGCGAGCAGGCCACGTCGCGGGAGTTCTGCTGGACCGCGCGGAAGCCGTCCCGCCCCAGCCGCAGGAAGGTGTAGTACTGGGCGGCCACCTGGGCCCCGGGCCGGGAGAAGTTGAGTGCGAAGGTGGGCATGTCGCCGCCGAGGTAGTTGACCCGGAAGACCAGCTCCTCGGGCAGGTCCTCGGTGGTGCGCCACAGCGCCCAGCCCACCCCCGGGTAGACCAGGCCGTACTTGTGGCCCGAGGTGTTGATGGAGGAAACGCGCGGCAGCCGGAAGTCCCACACCAGGTCGGTGTCGAGGAACGGTGCCACCATCGCGCCGGAGGCCCCGTCCACATGGACCGGTACGTCCAGCCCGGTGCGCTCCTGGAGGTCGTCCAGCGCCCCGCACACCTCGGCCACCGGCTCGTAGGACCCGTCGAAGGTCGAGCCGAGCACGGTGACGACGCCGATGGTGTTCTCGTCGCAGAGGTCGGCGGCGGCCTGGGGGTCGAGGTGGAAGCGGTCGCCCTCCATGGGCACCTGCCGCGCCTCGACCTCCCAGAAGTTGCAGAACTTGTCCCAGCACACCTGGACGTTGCAGCCCATGACCAGGTTGGGCCGGGCGGTGGCCGGGTAGCGCACCGGATTCCGCTTCGCCCAGCGCCGTTTGAGGGCCAGCCCGGCGAGCATGCACGCCTCACTGGACCCGGTGGTGGAGCAGCCCATGACCGAATCCGGGTCCGGGGCGTGCCACAGATGGGCGAGCATCGCCACACAGCGCCGCTCCAGCTCGGCCGTGCGCGGGTACTCATCCTTGTCGATCATGTTCTTGTCGCGGCAGTCGGACATCAGCCTGCCCGCCTGCGGCTCCATCCACGTGGTGACGAAGGTGGCGAGGTTCAGCCGGGCGTTGCCGTCCAGCATCAGCTCGTCATGGACGAACTGATACGCGGCGGCGGGCGCCATCGGCCCGTCCGGGAGGCGGCGGCGCGGTGGTTCGGCGGCCATGCCGCTGACCGGGTCGGCCTCGCCGTAGAAGGGGTTGACGGAGAAGGCGGGCCGCTCTTCTCCGCCGTGCCTGCTGGTGGAGCCTCGATGAAGTGCCATCTTCCCGAAAATACGGGCATATCTGGCATAAGGCTCGGTCCCGCGCCGCTCCCCGGTGTCACTCCCCCGCGCCGCTCCCCCGCCGCTACGCCCCGCTGCTCAGGGACAGCTTCGCCGCGAAGCCGAGGAACGCCGTGCCCGCACCCGCCGACAGACCAGCGGTCAGCCGCCTGCGCCGCCGGAAGGTGGCCGCCAGGTACGTGCCGCCGAAGATCAGCACCGACAGATAGGTGATGCTGAACAACTGCGCCCAGGCGCCCAGCGCCACGAACGACAGCGCGGGATGGGCGTACTCGGGGTCCACGAACTGCACGAAGAAGGAGATGAAGAAGAGGATCGCCTTGGGGTTCAGCAGGCTGATGACCAGCGCCCGGCGGTACGGCCGCTCCGCCGCCGTCCCCTCGGCGCCCGCCGTACCCGTGCCGTCCGCGCCGCCGCCGGCCGCCCCAACGGCCCCCGGACCGCGCCGCCACAGCGCCCGTGCCCCGCGCAGCATGCCCACCGCGAGCCAGGTCAGATAGCCCGCGCCCGCGAACTTCACCACGTCGAACACCAGCGGGCTCGCATGCAGCAGCGAGGCCACCCCGCCCGCCGACAGCGCCATCAGCACCGCGTCCCCGCACACCACACCCGCCGCCGCCCGGTAGGCGACACGAGGGCCGCGGCGGGCCGCGACCGACACCACATAGAGCGAATTCGGCCCTGGCAGAAGGATGATCAGCGCCAGTCCCACCAGATAGGTCGAAAGATCCGTTATCCCGAGCACAATCGGCAGGATGCCAGTGGCCGAAAAGGCGGCTCATCCGGGTTCCGCCATCCGGACTTGCACCTCACGCGGCGTGAGGGCGCACCGTGGAACCCGTACCGAGCACGACCGGTACCGACACCAGGAGAGCGGAAGCGAACCATGAGCTATTCCGTGGGACAGGTCGCGGGTTTCGCGGGTGTGACCGTGCGCACCCTGCACCACTACGACGAGATCGGGCTGCTGCGCCCCGGCGCCCGCAGCCCGGCCGGGCACCGGCGGTACGACGACGCCGACCTCGACCGGCTCCAGCGGATCCTGTTCTACCGGGAGCTCGGCTTTCCGCTCGACGAGGTGGCGGTCCTGCTCGACGACCCGGACGCGGACCCGCAAGTCCATCTGCGGCGTCAGCACAAGCTGCTGACCGGCCGGATCGAGAAGCTGCGGCAGATGGCCGCCGCCGTCGAACACGCCATGGAGGCACAGCGCATGGGCATCAACCTCACCCCGGAGGAGAAGTTCGAGGTCTTTGGCGACACAGACCCCGAGGATTACGCGGAGGAGGTCGAGCGGCGCTGGGGCCACACCGAGGCGTACCGGGAGTCGGTGCGCCGGACCGCCTCGTACACCAAGGACGACTATCTGCGGATCAAGGCTGAGGCGGATGACCTCAACGCACGCCTCGCAGCCCTCCTGGAGGCCGGGACCGACCCCGAGTCCGAGGCCGCGATGGACCTCGCCGAGGAGCACCGGGACCATATCGTCGGCTGGTTCTACGACTGCACCTACGAGATCCACACCTGTCTGGGCGAGATGTATGTGGCGGACGAGCGCTTCACCGCGACCTACGACGCGGTGAAGCCGGGTCTGGCCGCCTATCTCCGCACCGCGATCCTCGCCAACGCGCACCGCGCGGGGTACCGCGGCGCCTGATCCGCCCGACGGGTCCGGAGACCCCCTCCGGGCCCGCCGGGCACCCCCGGGCCGGTGGGAACCAAGGACAGGCACCCGGCGTTGATAGCTTTGGGCGGCACACTGCGAAGAACACCGCATCCAGTCCGCCCCGACCTGCGGCCGGGCCTCGCACGAGCCTGCACCCCTCGACCCAGGAGCCTGTCACCCGTGACCACCCTCGCGCTCGGCCCCCAGTGGCTGGACCCGGACTATCTGATCGAGACCTTCGGTCTGCTCGGTGTCCTCGCCATCGTCTTCGCGGAGTCCGGCCTGCTCATCGGCTTCTTCCTGCCGGGCGACGCCCTGCTGTTCACCACCGGTCTGCTGGTCACCACCGATGTGATCAAGCAGGATCTGTGGCTGGTGTGCCTGGGTATCACCGTCGCCGCCGTCATCGGCGACCAGGTCGGCTATCTGTTCGGCCGGAAGGTCGGCCCGTCGCTGTTCCGCCGCCCCGACTCCAAGTTCTTCAAGCAGGAGAACGTGGAGAAGGCCCATGAGTTCTTCGAGAAGTACGGGCCCAAGTCGCTGGTGCTGGCCCGCTTCGTGCCCATCGTCCGCACCTTCACGCCGATCATCGCGGGCGTGAGCCGGATGAACTACCGCTCCTTCATCATCTTCAATGTGCTCGGCGGTGTGCTGTGGGGGACCGGGGTCACCCTGCTGGGCGCGGTGCTCGGCAAGGTCGACTTCGTCCATGCGCACATCGAGCTGATGCTGCTCGGCATCGTGCTGCTGTCGGTCGTCCCGATCGCGATCGAGTTCCTGCGGGCCCGCGGCAAGGCCAAGAAGAGCGCGGCCGCCGGCGAGCGGGGCACCTCGGACGCGGCCGGGGGGCAGCCGGGCGCCGGAGCTCCGCCGCAGGCCCCGCGCGGACGCCACGCCAAGCGCTGACCCCCGGGGCCCCAGGGCCACCGTCCGCGCCGGTCACACCCCCTTCACCCGTTTTCGCCTCGCTTCCCCCGGCTTCACATCGGCCCCACCACCGCCCCCGCTCCCGTTCGCTGGTCACCGCCCCGCACAATGGGCAGCGGTGGCCGCCGTCGCTGGTTCGCGCGGCCGCCCGGAAATGCACGAGGAGGCCGGCGAGGAGCGAGGAGACGTGGGGTCGGACCGACAGCAGGGACAGCGCGGCGGGGCCGCGGAGACGGACGTGGCGGCGAACGGCAAGCCGCAGTCCGACGAGGCTCACAGCGCCTTCACTCCGCCCCTGGGGCTACCACTGCCGCCGCCCCCCGAGGACGAGCATCCGACGTCGGAGTTCGCCGTCCCGGAGGGGCTTGCCGCCGAGCCCGCCGCCGAGCCGGAGGGCTCCGCCTTCGCCCCGCCCGCCGGGATGAAGACCTCGCAGAACGGCAACCAGACCACGGGCGGCTTCCCCGCCTTCACCCCGCCCGGCGGTATCCCCGTCGTCCGGCTGACCAAGGACGCGCCCTGGCAGGACCGCATGCGCACCATGCTGCGGATGCCGCTCGGGGAGCGCCCGCTCCCCGAGCGCGTCGAACGGTCGGAGGGTGACACCGGCCCCGCCGTGCCCCGTGTGCTCGACCTCACCCTCCGCATCGGCGAGCTGCTGCTCGCGGGCGGCGAGGGGGCCGAGGACGTGGAGGCGGCCATGTTCGGCGTGGCCCATGCCTACGGGCTCGACCGCTGCGAGCCGACGGTGACCTTCACCCTGCTGTCGGTCAGCTACCAGGCCTCGCTGGTGGACGACCCGGTCACCGCCAGCCGCACCGTGCGCCGCCGGGGCACCGACTACACCCGGCTCTCCGCGGTCTTCCGGCTGGTCGACGACATCACCACGCACGAGGACATCACCCTGGAGGAGGCGTACCGGCGGCTGGCCGAGATACGCCGTAACCGCCACCCCTACCCCGGCTGGGCGCTCACCGTCGCGGGCGGCGGGCTGGCCGGGGCGGCGAGCATGCTGGTCGGCGGTGAATGGCCGGTGTTCTTCGCGGCGGCCGTCGGCGCGATGCTCGGCGACCGGCTGGCATGGCTGGCCTCCGGGCGCGGACTGCCGGAGTTCTACCAGTTCGTGGCCGCGGCGATGCCGCCCGCCGCGATGGGCGTCGGGCTCAGCCTCGCCGACTCCGGACTCCAGGCGTCCGCGGTGATCACCGGTGGACTGTTCGCCCTGATCCCGGGACAGGCGCTGGTGGCGGGTGTCCAGGACGGGCTGACCGGCTATTACATCACCGCCGCTGCCCGGCTCCTGGAAGTCGGCTACCTCATCGTCGGCATCGTGTGCGGGGTGCTCACGGTGCTGTACGGCGGCCTCCAGCTGGACGCCAAGCTCAACCCGGAGGCGGCGCTGCGCCATGTGGAGCGGCCGTACATCCAGATACTGGCGGCGATGCTGCTCGCCCTGACGTTCTCGATCCTGCTCCAGCAGGAACGTCACACCGTGCTGTTCGCCACGCTCAACGGCGCGGTGGCCTGGGTGGTCTACGCGGCGCTCGCCGACACCGCCGATGTACCGCCGGTGGCCGCCACCACCGTGGCCGCCGGGCTGGTCGGCCTCTTCGGCCAGCTCCAGTCCCGCTATCGCTTCGCCTCCGCGCTGCCGTACGTCACGGCGGCGATCGGCCCACTGCTGCCCGGTAGCGCGACCTACTTCGGACTGCTCGCCCTGGCCCAGGGCAATCTGGACCGCGGGGTCGCCCATCTCACCCAAGCGGCCGCACTGGCCCTGGCGATTGCCATAGGAGTGAACCTGGGGAACGAGTCCGCACGGCTCTTCCTCAAGATGCCGGGCGCCGCCATCGAGCCGGGCGGCCGCCGCGCCGCCAAGCGCACCCGCGGCTTCTAGCCCCGGACCGCCCGCTCGATCTCCCCGGAATACAGCGGGAATACAGCGAAAAACAGCGGACGGGCCGGATCTGCTCCGGCCCGTCCGCGGTGTTCGGGCTCAGTGGCCGCCGGACGCCTCGAGGCGCTTGATGGACGCCTCGACCTCGGCCTCGGCCTCGGCGCGTCCCACCCAGTTGGCCCCTTCGACCGACTTGCCGGGCTCCAGGTCCTTGTAGACCTCGAAGAAGTGCTGAATCTCCAGGCGGTCGAACTCCGAAACGTGGTGAATGTCACGCAGGTGCTCCACCCGCGGGTCGGAGGCCGGGACACAGAGCAGCTTGTCGTCGCCGCCCGCCTCGTCGGTCATCCTGAACATGCCGATGGCACGGCACTTGATCAGGCAGCCGGGGAAGGTCGGCTCGTCGAGAATGACCAGGGCGTCCAGCGGGTCACCGTCCTCGCCGAGGGTGTTCTCGACGAAGCCGTAGTCCGCGGGGTAACTGGTCGAAGTGAAGAGCCGACGGTCGAGACGGATGCGCCCCGTCTCGTGGTCCACCTCGTACTTGTTCCGCGAACCCTTCGGGATCTCGATGGTGACGTCGAACTCCACGGGTGGCTCCTCCATGATCAACACATACGTCTGGTGATTAAGTGTCCCCCACGCAGGTGTGTGGTGGCGAAAGGGGCTGGTCGGTCGTGCCTGAAGCCAGATCGTGGCAGGTCAGGGAGTGGCTGAGCCGCGCGCGGAGCGAAGTGCGGAACCAGTGGCGGCAAGCCACGTGCGAACAGCGGCAGACCGTGCGGCTGACGGTGGTCTCCGCAACGGTGGGCCTCGCGGTCGCGATCGGCTCGGTGCTGGTGGCCGGGCCGTGGGACTCCGGGCAGCGTACGGCCGAACGCGCCCGCGCCGCCGGGGGACCGGCGGCAGGTGGCGACCGTCACGGCGCGGACGAGCCCGCGCCCAGCGCCTCCCCGGTGCTGGCCGCCCTCGGTGCGCCCACCGCCGAGCCGACACCGGACACCGGCGAGGACGCGGTGCCGCCGCCCACCGGCGCCGGGCTCGCCGACACCCTCGAACCGCTGCTGGACGACCCGGCCCTGGGCGACCGGCGCTCGGTGTCCGTCATGGACGTGGCCACCGGACGGCAGGTGTACGGGGCGAAGGCGGACAGCGTCGCGGTGCCCGCCTCCATCATCAAGGTGGCCACCGGTGCCGCCGCGCTCTCCGCGCTCGGCCCCGACTACCGGATCAAGACCACCGTCGTCGGGGCCGGGAAGGACGGCATCGTGCTCGTCGGCGGCGGCGATCCGACGCTCACCGCCCGCCCGGTGAAGGGCCCGGACCAGCCCGCCTCCCTGCGACGGCTGGCCGACGACACCGCCCGCGCGCTGAAGAAGCGCGACACCCGCACGGTCCGGCTCGGCTACGACACCTCGCTCTACTCGGGCCCCCAGCTGCACCCGATCGGCGTCAACGAGAACATCGCGCCGGTGAGCCCGCTCATGGTCGACGAGGGACGGCAGGACGACAGCGACCACGGCCCGGCCCCGCGCGCCCAGGACCCGGCCGCCGACGCGGCCGACTCCTTCGCGTCGATGCTGCGCGACCGCGGGATCGAGGTGAGGGGAGAACCGCGCGCCCAGGAGGCCGGGAAGACCCCCGAGGCGCTGGCCGCCGTACGCTCCCAGCCGCTGTCCGCGCTCGTCGAGCGGATGCTGACCAACAGCGACAACGACCTCGGCGAGGCCCTGGCCCGGCAGACCGCCGTCGCCGCCGGGCGGCCCGCCAGCTTCGCGGGCGGCGCGCGGGCGGTGACCGACCGGCTGAGGAAGCTGAAGTTGCCGATGGACGGCGTCCGCATCGCCGACGGCAGCGGGCTGGACCGCGCCGACCGGGTCTCCGCGGCCCTGCTCGCCCAGGCGCTGGTGCGCTCCGCCGACCGCGACCGCCCCGAACTGCGGTCGGTGCTCACCGGACTGCCGGTGGCCGGATTCAACGGCACCCTGCGCACCCGCTACGCCAAGGACTCGGTGGGCCGCGGGGTGGTCCGCGCCAAGACCGGCACCCTGACCGGGATCAACACCCTCGCGGGCACGGTGGTCGACGCCGACGGACGGCTGCTGGTCTTCACCTTCATCACCAACGGCACCACCGACGCCGACGGCGCCCAGCGCGCCCTGGACCGGATGGCGTCGGCCCTGGCCAATTGCGGCTGCCGCTGACGGAGCCGGCGGAGGTGACGGCGGACCCCGGCGACCGCGTGTGCGGGCCGCCGTCTCCTCCCGGATGCGACCCGGGCCACGTACCGTGAAGCCATGACGAGCATCGGTGGTGTGGAGATGGTCGACTGGAACCTCGCGGTCGCGACCGCGACCCGGCTGGTCCGCCCGGGGCCCGAGGTGAGCCGGGAAGAGGCGCGCGCCGTCGTGGCCGAGCTGCGCCGGCACGCCAAGTCCTCGGAGGAGCACGTACGGGCGTTCACCCGGATGGCCGTGTCCGGCGGTCCGGACGCCGACACCCCGGTGCTGGTGGTGGACCGCGCGGGCTGGATCAAGGCGAACGTGGCGGGCTTCCGCCAGATCCTGGCGCCGCTGCTCGGCAAGATGCAGGACCGGCGCGGCGGACTGCCCGGCGGGGCCGTGCTGGGCACGGTCGGCGGCAAGGTGACCGGTGTGGAGCTGGGGATGCTGCTGTCCTTCCTCGCCTCCCGGGTGCTCGGCCAGTACGAGACCTTCGCGCCCCCCGGCCGTGAGCTGCCCGGGACCGCGGGCGGCGGCCGGCTGCTGCTGGTGGCCCCCAACATCGTCCATGTGGAGCGCGAGCTGGACGTCCACCCGCACGACTTCCGGCTGTGGGTGGCGCTGCACGAGGAGACCCACCGCACCCAGTTCACCGCCGTGCCCTGGCTGCGCGACCACATCGAGTCCGAGATCCAGGCGTTCCTGGGCGAGACCGAAGTGGACCCCGCCACCCTGCTGGAGCGGCTGCGCGAGGCCGTCCAGTCCCTCGGCGGCGGCCGGACCGAGCGGGAGGCCGACGGGGACCGCGGCGCGGCCAGCATCATCGAGCTGGTCCAGACCCCGGTCCAGCGGGAGATCCTGGCCCGGCTGACCGCGGTGATGTCGCTGCTGGAGGGCCATGCGGACTATGTGATGGACGGGGTGGGCCCGGAGGTCGTGCCCTCCGTCGCGGAGATCCGGGAGAAGTTCCAGAAGCGCCGCGCCAGCGGCGCCGGACGGCTCGACCAGGCACTGCGCAAACTGCTGGGGCTCGACGCCAAGCTGCGGCAGTACCGTGACGGTGAGCGGTTCGTACGGGCCGTGGTGGACCAGGTCGGCATGGACGGCTTCAACCGGGTCTGGACGTCCCCGAATACGCTCCCGACCAAGTCGGAGATCAACAAACCGGCGGATTGGGTCGCGCGGGTGCACCGTAGGGCGGAGTCGTAGAACCGGCACACTCGGCGGCGGCGGAATGCCCCCCTTAATCACTCGTCCGAGGGACCGTGAGCCACGGGTAGGCGTGCGATGCTCGGGGAACAGCTCGCTTCTGTCACCATCGACATACTCTGCGTGACGAAATCTCGATACGCCCCCCGAGGCACCCCCTCGCTTGACAGATGGGAAACGGACATGGGTCCCCATCCAGCGGTCGCCGCGATACGCCTGGCGGTGCGCCGCGTCCTCCACGACGTTCTCGTCGCCTCCTCGGCCCCGACTCCGCCCTCCTCCCGCCCGGCCCCCGCCCTGCGCACCCGGCCGGTGCGCGGCGACGGGCCGCTGGTGCTCGCCGCCTGCTCCGGCGGCGCCGACTCCATGGCGCTCGCCTCCGCACTGGCCTTCGAGGCCCCCCGGCTGGGCGTGCGGGCCGGCGGCATCACCGTCGACCACGGCCTCCAGCCGGGCTCCGAGGTCCGCGCGGCCGAGGTCGCCGAGCGGATGCGCGAGCTCGGCCTCGCGCCGGTCGAGTCGATCGCGGTCGCCGTCGGCCGGGACGGAGGTCCCGAGGCCGCCGCCCGCGACGCCCGCTACGCCGCCCTGGACGCCGCGGCCGAGCGCCACGGCGCCGCCGCCGTCCTGCTCGGCCACACCCGTGACGACCAGGCCGAGACGGTTCTGCTCGGTCTCGCCCGCGGCTCCGGCATCCGTTCGCTGTCCGGTATGGCCCGGGTCTCCGGGGCGGGCGGCCGCTACCGCCGCCCCTTCCTCCAGCTCGACCGGCACACCGTCCGCAAGGCATGTCTGGCCCAGTCGCTGCCCGTCTGGGACGACCCGCACAACGTGGACCCCAGCTACACCCGCTCCCGCGTCCGTCACGAGGCGCTGCCGGTGCTGGAGAAGGCCCTCGGCAAGGGGGTCGTCGAGGCGCTCGCCCGCACCGCCCAGCTCTCCCGTGACGACGCCGACGCCCTGGACGCCTGGGCCGCCCGCGCCGAGGCCGACGTGGTGACCGCCGCGGAGGTGCCCGCCGAGGGCGGCGGCACGGTCGAGCTGGACACCGTGGGGCTGCACGGGCTGCCCACCGCCGTCCGCCGCCGGGTGCTGCGCCGCGCCGCCATCGCCGCGGGCGCTCCGGCCGGTTCGCTCTTCGCCCGCCACATCGAAGAGGTGGACCGGCTGATCACCGGCTGGCGGGGCCAGCGGGCCATCAACCTCCCCGGGCGCGTAGAGGTCCGCCGGGAGGGTGGCAGACTGGTCATCCGGCAGGGCTGAGCCGCCCGCCGAATTGCCGGATTGCCGAACGAGAGTGGCGCGGGTGGACGACAAGGACATGGGCACCGACCTGAAGTCGGTCCTCATCACCGAGGAAGAGATCAACGCGAAGCTGGCTGAGCTGGCCGCCGAGATCGACGCGGAATACGCGGGCAAGGACCTGCTCATCATCGGTGTCCTCAAGGGCGCGGTGATGGTGATGGCGGACCTGGCGCGCGCCTTGTCCTCTCCGGTCACCATGGACTGGATGGCCGTGTCGTCCTACGGCGCGGGTACCCAGTCCTCCGGCGTGGTGCGGATCCTCAAGGACCTGGACACCGACATCAAGGGCCGTCACGTCCTGATCGTCGAGGACATCATCGACTCCGGTCTGACGCTGTCCTGGCTGCTGTCGAACCTCGGCTCGCGCGAGCCCGCCTCGCTGAACGTATGCACCCTGCTGCGCAAGCCGGAGGCGGCCAAGGTCGCCATCGATGTGAAGTGGGTCGGCTTCGACATCCCGAACGAGTTTGTCGTGGGATACGGCCTGGACTACGCCGAGAAATACCGCAACCTGCGCTTCGTCGGCACCCTGGCGCCCCACGTCTACGGCGGCTGAGCCGCGGCGCGCCCGGCGGGAACCTGTCGCGGTTTCCCGCCGTTGGAGCAGGGGAAGGCGGTTTTGTTAACAGTCCACGGCGGCGTCGGGTGACAATGCTGGGGTACCGTCCGAAGGTCAGTCTTTTTCGAGACTGAGGATCACACAGCTCATACACCACAAATACACCGCAATACACCGCACGCACAGGCGCCCCTCCAGGGCTGCCGTGCCTCACTGTGGCAGGAGGGACGGGGCGGCTTCGCCCCGTATGGATGGACGTGAAGCGCTACTTCCGTGGGCCGGTCATGTGGATCGTGCTGGCCGTCCTCGCCGTGGTCGTGTTGATGCAGGTCGTCGGCTCGTCCGGCGGCTACAAGTCGGTGGACACCAGCCAGGTCGTCAAGGCGATCAACCGGAACCAGGTCCAGTCCGCCGAACTGACGACCGGCGACGAGCACAAGATCAAGATCAAGCTCAAGGACAACGTCGCGAAGATCTCGGGCAGCGACAAGCTCCAGGCCACCTACATCGGTGACCAGGGGCTCGACGTCGCCAGGACTCTTCAGGCCAATGCCCAGAAGGACAACGGGATCCCCGACGGGTACAACGTCTCGACGTCGAAGCAGAACCCCTTCGTCGGGATCCTGCTCTCGCTGCTCCCGTTCGTGCTGATCGTCGTGGTCTTCCTGTTCCTGATGAACCAGATGCAGGGCGGCGGCTCCCGGGTGATGAACTTCGGGAAGTCGAAGGCCAAGCTGATCACCAAGGACACCCCGAAGACGACCTTCTCCGATGTGGCGGGGTCCGACGAGGCGGTCGAGGAACTCCAGGAGATCAAGGAGTTCCTCCAGGAGCCCGCGAAGTTCCAGGCCGTGGGTGCCAAGATCCCCAAGGGTGTGTTGCTCTACGGCCCGCCCGGTACGGGTAAGACGCTGCTCGCGCGCGCCGTCGCGGGCGAGGCGGGCGTCCCGTTCTACTCGATCTCCGGCTCCGACTTCGTCGAGATGTTCGTGGGTGTGGGTGCCTCCCGGGTCCGTGATCTGTTCGAGCAGGCCAAGACCAACGCCCCGGCCATCGTCTTCGTCGACGAGATCGACGCCGTCGGCCGGCACCGCGGTGCGGGCATGGGCGGCGGTCACGACGAGCGCGAGCAGACGCTGAACCAGTTGCTGGTCGAGATGGACGGCTTCGACGTGAAGGGCGGCGTCATCCTGATCGCCGCCACCAACCGGCCGGACATCCTGGACCCGGCGCTGCTGCGCCCGGGCCGCTTCGACCGGCAGATCGCCGTCGACCGTCCGGACATGCAGGGCCGTCTGGAGATCCTCAAGGTCCACCAGAAGGGCAAGCCGGTCGCGCCGGACGTCGACCTGTCGGCCGTCGCCCGCCGTACCCCCGGCTTCACCGGTGCCGATCTGTCGAACGTGCTGAACGAGGCCGCCCTGCTGACGGCCCGCAGCGACAAGAAGCTGATCGACAACCACTTCCTGGACGAGGCGATCGACCGTGTCGTGGCCGGACCGCAGAAGCGGACCCGGATCATGAGCGACAAGGAGAAGAAGATCACCGCGTACCACGAGGGCGGTCACGCCCTGGTCGCGGCGGCGTCTCCGAACAGCGACCCGGTGCACAAGGTCACGATCCTCTCCCGCGGCCGGGCCCTGGGCTACACCATGGTCCTGCCGGACGAGGACAAGTACTCGACCACGCGCAACGAGATGCTCGACCAGCTCGCCTACATGATGGGCGGCCGGGCGGCCGAGGAGCTGGTCTTCCACGACCCGACCACCGGCGCCTCCAACGACATCGAGAAGGCGACAGCCACGGCCCGCGCGATGGTCACCCAGTACGGCATGACCGAGCGTCTCGGCGCGATCAAGTTCGGCTCCGACAACTCCGAGCCGTTCCTGGGGCGTGAGATGGCTCACCAGCGTGACTACTCGGAAGAGGTCGCCGCACTGGTGGACGAGGAGGTCAAGAAGCTCATCGAGGCCGCGCACAACGAGGCGTGGGAGATCCTCGTCGAGAACCGCGACGTCCTGGACAACCTCGTGCTGGCGCTGCTGGAGAAGGAGACGCTGAACAAGGAGGAGATCGCCGAGATCTTCGCCCCGATCGTCAAGCGTCCGGCCCGTCCGGCGTGGACCGGTTCCTCGCGGCGTACCCCCTCCACCCGTCCGCCGGTGCTCTCCCCCAAGGAGCTGGCCCCGGCCAACGGCGCCCAGTCCACCTCGGCGGCCTCCCTCGCGAAGGCCACCGCCCCGGAGGAGACCCCGGAGCGTCCCGAGGAGACGGGTTCCGGCTCGGAGCACTGATCCCGGCCGCCAGGGGCCCATCGGGCCCCTGGTCGGCCCCGGAATGAATGCCGTGTCAGCCAGGTTCTAGCCTGTTGACGCGGCATTCCGCATGTGTGTGCTTTGTGTGTGCAAGGAACGAGGCAATCCATGACCGACCCGGTGACGCTGGACGGCGAGGGCCGCATCGGCGAGTTCGACGAGAAGCGCGCCGAGAACGCGATCCGTGAGCTTCTCATCGCCGTCGGCGAGGACCCGGACCGGGAAGGGCTCCGGGAGACCCCCGGGCGGGTGGCCCGTGCCTACAAGGAGATCTTCGCGGGGCTGCGCCAGCAGCCGGAGGACGTGCTCACCACCACGTTCGACCTGGGCCATGACGAAATGGTGCTGGTGAAGGACATCGAAGTGATGTCGTCGTGCGAGCACCACCTGGTCCCCTTCGTGGGCGTCGCCCACGTCGGCTACATCCCCTCCCACGACGGCAAGATCACCGGGCTGTCCAAGCTGGCCCGGCTGGTGGATGTGTTCGCCCGCCGCCCCCAGGTCCAGGAGCGGCTGACCACGCAGATAGCCGACTCCCTGATGCGGATACTCGAACCGCGCGGCGTGATCGTCGTGGTGGAGTGCGAGCACATGTGCATGACCATGCGCGGAGTCCGCAAGCCCGGCGCCAAGACCCTGACCTCGGCCGTCCGCGGTCAGCTGCGCGACCCCGCCACCCGGGCCGAGGCGATGAGCCTGATCATGGCCCGTTAGGCCCTGCCCGGTGGATCTTTGAGGATCAGCCCGCGGCGTCTGGTGCGTGCGATCGCAAGGCGGAGGGTCGCCCTCGTAGTGGGCCTACTCGGGTGATCCCGACAACGCAGCGAGCGTGCGTGCCAGACGCCGCGGGCCCGATAAGATCCACCGGACAGGGCCTAGCCGGGCCCGCCCCGCTGTGCCCGTGGCGGTGCCCTCGTCTCAGGCGCGGGCGGCGGCGCTGGGACCGTTGCCGTTGTGGTTCTCGTCGTCGTCCTCGGGCAGCTTGCAGACGCGCTCCAGGAAGAACGCGGCGGCGATCACACCCGCGCCCGCCAGGACCGAGAACCCGGCATAGAGGGCCTGGTCCCGGCGGGCCGGGACATCGAGCTGCTCCATTGCCAGAAAGACGCCGACACCGCCGTACATGCCCGCGACGAGCGCCGCGACCAGGGCGCTGGCCTGGCCGAAGACGACCGCGCGGGCGGCCACCAGCGGGTCCACGCCCTTGGCGCCGGGCCGGCGCTCACGCTGGGCGCGCAGCCGGCCGCGCAGGGCCAGCGCGGTCGCGGTCAGGACGACCGCGATCAGGGCCAGCACGATCGGCGCGGCCACCGGCACGCTCGGCAGCGAGCCCAGCGTGTCCCACAGCCGGGCCCCCGCCCACGACACCACACCGGCCACGACGAACAGCCCGACCAGCACCCCGATCCGAAGATTCCTCACCGACCGGTCGCCCCTCACCTCGTACGTGCCAACATCTCCCGAACCTACCGGGAGATCAACGTCTATTCGGGCAGGCGCAGTTCCAGGTCCGTACGGACCCGGACCCCGTCCTGCCCCACCTCGGTCAGCAGCCCGGAGACCGTGCCCCGGCCCGGGAACTCGGCCTGCGGGTCCACGTCGTTCCACGGCACCAGCACAAAGGCGCGCTGGTGCGCCCGCGGGTGGGGAAGGGTGAGCGTCGGGTCGTCGGAGACCACGTCCTGGTAGGACACGATGTCCACGTCCAGGGTGCGCGGGCCCCAGCGCTCGTCCCGCACCCGCTCGAACGCCTCTTCGATGGCGTGGCCGCGCTCCAGCAGCGAGGAGGGCGGCAGCGTCGTCTTCACCAGCACCACCGCGTTGAAATACGTGGACTGGGTGCCGGGCTCCACGCCCCACGGGTCCGTCTCGTACACCGGCGACACGGCCTTGACTCGCAGCCCCGGGGTGTCCTCCAGCGCGTCGATGGCGCCCTGGAGGGTCTCCAGGCGGTTGCCCAGATTGCTGCCGAGCGAGATCACCGCCCGTTTGGGGTTGCTCAACGTCACATCGGCGGCGTCCACCCGCTCCACCACGGAGGTGGGAACGGGCTGCACGGTCGGGTCGCTGCTGCTCATACTCGGCTCCGGGTGATGGTGATGGTCACGTCGTCGAAGGGCACGGTGATCGGGGCCTGTGGCTTGTGCACCACCACCTCGACCTCCCGTACCACGTCGTGCTCGAGGCAACGGTCCGCGATCCGCTCGGCGAGCGTTTCGATCAGATCGACCGGCTCACCCCGCACCACGTCCACGACCTCTTCCGCGATCTCCCCGTAGTGGATGGTCTTGGTCAGGTCGTCGTCGGCCGCGGCGGGCCGAGTGTCCAGGCCGAGCACCAGGTCCACGACAAACGTCTGGCCCTCTTCGCGCTCCTGGGGGAACACCCCGTGGTGTCCGCGAGCCCGCAGGCCGCGCAGCGCGACACGATCCACCCGAATCACTCCTGCTGGTCGTCGGTACGCGGGCACGTCCGGACGCGCCCGGTACGCACCACCCGTCCCCAGCCGTCCGCCGGGGTACCTCCCTCGAATCTACCTGCGGGTGCCGGCGGCACTCGCTCACGGGGTCGCGGCGTGCTCGCTCCGCCTCCCCGCGCCACAGACCCCTACCCGCACCTCGCGGGGCTCGAACGGGGACCGTCAGTCCGGCATCAGCCGTCCGTCGTCGTCCGGTCCCTCCGGCCCCTCGGGGCCGTTCTCGTCACTCTCCGCCAGCACCGGGGACCCGTGGTGTGACCACACCTTCCAGCCGTCGTCCGTCCGGCGGAACACGTTCGTGGCCACCACCAGCTGTCCCACCAGCGGGCCGAGCTCGCCCTCCTGCTCCGCCGGGGCGCCGCTGAGGATGTTCTCGGTGCAGGTCACCAGCGCGGTGTCGGCCACCACCGACACCTCGACATCGGTCAGGAAGAACTGGATGTAGTCGGTGTTCGCCATGATCAGCGCATAGGAGCGCAGCACCTCGCCCCGGCCGCGCAGCACCGGCCAGCCGGGGTGCACACAGGACACCTCGGTGTCCGGCGCGTCCAGCCACAGCCGCTCCAGCGCCTCGTGGTCCCCCTGCTCCATGGCTTCGTACAGTGCGGTGTTCGCCTGGGCCACGCGCTCGCTGTCCGTAAGGGAAGTCACAACGCTCCCGCCGCGTCCCCGGCCGCCTCGATGGCCCGCGCCACCCGCACCGCGTCCGCGCTCGCCCGTACCTCGTGGACCCGCACCGCCCAGGCGCCCTCGTGGGCCGCGATCGCGGTGACCGCGGCGGTGGCGGCGTCCCGCTCCCGGGCGGGCGGCGGGGTGCCGCCGTCGGCGGCCAGGACGCGCCCCAGGAACCGCTTCCGGGAGGCCGCCACCAGCAGTGGGCGGCCCAGCTCGCGCAGTGCGGACAGATGCGCCACCAGTGTCAGGTCGTGCTCGGCCTCCTTGGCGAAGCCGAGACCCGGGTCGATCACGATCCGCTCCGGGTCGATACCGCCCGCGACCGCCCGCTCCAGGCCGGTGCGCAGCTCGGCGAGGACCTCGCCGACGACATCCCGGTAGACCGCCCGGTTGTTCATGTCGATCGACTGGCCGCGCCAGTGCATCACCACGAAGGGCACTCCGGCCGCGGCCACCGTGGGCACCATCGCCGGATCGGCGCCCCCGGCGCTCACATCGTTGACCAGCCGGGCCCCGGCCTCCACGGCCCGCTCGGCGACCGTGGCCCGCATGGTGTCCACGCTGACCAGGGCGCCGGCCGCGGCCAGCTCGCGGACCACCGGGACCACCCGGCGCAGTTCCTCGGCCTCGTCGACGCGCGCCGCGCCCGGCCGGGTCGACTCGCCCCCGACGTCCACCAGATCGGCCCCGGCGGCGATGAGGTCGCGGCCGCGCTTGACGGCCAGTTCGGTGTCGAACCACTGGCCGCCGTCGGAGAAGGAGTCGGGCGTGACGTTCACCACGCCCATCACCGCACACCGGTCCCATTCCGGAAGTCCGGCCACCCGGCCCCGCCCACGCAACGTCGTCATGACCCCAGGCTAGACGGAGCCGGAGGGCGGACGGGGGACGCGGGCGGGCCGGGCATCCGGGGCGTGCTCAGGCGGCTTGCTCCAGCTCCCGGCCGCGGCCGGCGTGCTGGTGGGCGCAGGGCCGGCGCTCGGGGCGGCGTCCGCGGCGCAGCAGCCGGGGGAGCGCCAGCGAGACGAAGCCCTCGGCCTGCATCGCGGCCAGTCCGATCCGCGGCAGATCGCGGGTGTTGCGGAAGACCACGAAGCGCGGCTCCCAGCGCGGCTGGAACTTGGCGTTGAACTTGTACAGCGACTCGATCTGGAACCAGCGGGAGAGGAACACCAGCAGCGCGCGCCAGCCGCGCAGCACCGGGCCCGCGCCCAGCTTCTCGCCGCGCGCGAGCGCCGAGCGGAACATCGCGAAGTTCAGCGAGACGCGCTTCACGCCCAGCTGCGGGGCGGCCTGGAGGGAGGCGACGATCAGCAGCTCGTTCATCCCCGGATCGGCGCTGCGGTCGCGGCGCATGAGCTCCAGCGACATCCCGTCCGCGCCCCAGGGCACGAAGTGCAGTACGGCCTTGAGGTCCCCGTACGGGCCGTCCTCGGCGCCCTCTTCGGCGGCCTTGTGGGCGGTGGCGATGACCGCGTCGCTGTCGGCCGGGTCGCCGATCCGGCCCAGCGCCATGGAGAAGCCGCGCTCGGTGTCGGTGCCGCGCCAGTCCGCGGCGGCGCGCCGGATGGTCGCCAGCTCCTCCGGGTCCAGGTCGGCGGCGCGGCGCACCCGGGTCTCGTATCCGGCCCGTTCGATGCGCTTGACCATCTGGCGGACGTTGCGCATGGCGCGGCCGGAGAGGGTGAAGTCGGCGACGTCGACGATGGCCTCGTCGCCGAGCTCCAGCGCGTCCAGTCCGGTTTCGCGGGTCCACACCTCGCCGCCGGTCTCGCTGCACCCCATCACGGCGGGGGTCCAGGAGTGGGCGCGGGCCTCGTCCATGAAGCAGGCGATGGCGCCGGGCCATGCCTCGACGTCGCCGACCGGGTCACCGCTGGCGAGCATCACTCCGGAGACCACGCGGTAGCAGACGGCGGCCTTGCCGCTGGGCGAGAAGACCGCGCCCTTGTCGCGGCGGAGCGCGAAGTGGCCGAGGGAGTCACGGCCGCCGTGGGTGGCGAGCAGGGCGCGCAGCCGCTCCTCGTCGTCGGCGGTCAGCCGGGCGGCCGGGTGCTCGGGGCGGAAGGCCAGGTAGGCGGTGGTGGCGACGGTCAGCAGGCCGAGCGCGCCGAGGGAGTAGCCGACGGTGTAGTCGGCCCCTTCGCGGTAGCCGACCGGCCCCTCGAAGCCGAACAGCCCCCACAGCACATGCTCCAACTGTTCGCCGAAGGACGGCTTTCCTACGACCGTGTCCGGATGCGACCGGACGATGAGCAGTCCGAGACCGACGCTGACCCCGCCCATGACCACGAAGTTGGCCAGGGCCCGCCAGCGGCTGCGCGGGTCGGGGAGTGCCGCGAACTCCCGGCGGTAGCGCAGCAGCACGCCCAGCAGGACGAGCGAGAGAACGGCGCCGCAGATCGAGTGACGGTAGAGCAGCTGGGCGGCGGCGCCGACGGGCAGCAGCCCCACGGCCGCGACCCAGGCCCGTCGCTTCCGCCGCTTCAGCCCGTGCGCCAGCATGAGCAGGAGCAAACCGACCACGATGGACGCCGCCGCGGCCAGGGAGCTGACCGCCCCCGGCAGGACCTCGGCGAAGGCGTGCACCCGGGTGTAGCGCAGCCGCGGGAAGACGAGGTCCAGCAGCCCGATCAGCGTGCACGCGGTGCCGACGACGGTCGGCACCGCCTCCGGCCTTGGCCCGCGCAGCACTCGCCGTATCCGGCCGGGAACCCCTCCGGACGTTTCGGCATCTTGGCTGTCAGACATTTGCATTCCCGTCGCTTCGGTCAAGAGGGTCTTTGGTTCTCTGACGCAGCATCTGCACGATTTGCATCTTTCTAGATGCAGTTCGAGGTGGCGGGGTTCCGCCCCCAGCTACCGCTGGGAGGTGCCCCCAGCGGCACGGGGGACCGGCCGCCCGGCAGAAAGATAGTGATGGGTCTCACGAGCAACAACATCGTGATCATTTCTGTGATCGCCGCGGTGCTGCTGTTCGCGGCCACGATATGGCTGTGGCCGCGGCTGGCCGGGCGCGGGGTGACCGCCGTGCTCGGCCGGGTCGGCATGCTACTGGCAACCCAGTTCACGGTGTTTGCGGCTTTCGGTTTGTTCGCCAATCAGTCCTTCGGGTTCTACGGTTCCTGGTCGGATCTGCTCGGAAACGAGGACGAACCGGGTGTGGTGGTGAACCATGACACCCCGGGCACCCGGGTCCGGGTCACCGAGACCCGTCATATGAAAGTGGACGAGGGCTCGTCGCCGAAGGTCGCCGGACGCATCGAGAAGGTGAACATCCAGGGTCCGGTGTCACGGATCGCCGGCCCCGCGTACATCTACCTGCCGCCGGAGTACTTCAAGCCGGAGTACGCCAAGCGGAGGTTTCCCGCCGCCCTGGTGCTGACCGGCTACCCGGGTACCACCGAAGCGCTGATCAATGGTCTGAAATACCCACAGAACGCCCATAAGTTGGTCAAGAGCGGTCGGATGCAGCCGACCATCCTGGTGATGACGCGGCCGACGGTGGCCCCGCCCCGGGACACCGAGTGCGTGGACGTTCCCCACGGCCCGCAGGCCGAGACGTTCTTCACCAAGGACCTGCCGAAGGCGGTGTCCGAGCACTACCGGGTGGGCCGGGAGGCCCGTAACTGGGGTGTCATCGGCAATTCCACCGGTGGTTACTGCGCGCTGAAGATGGCGATGCGTCATCCCGACGCGTTCTCGGCCGCGGTGGGCCTCTCGCCGTCGTACAGGGCGCCGATCGACGCGACCACGGGCGATCTGTTCGGCGGCAGCACGAAGCTGGAGCGCGAGAACGACCTGATGTGGCGGCTGGACCACAAGCCCGCGCCGCCGGTTTCGCTGCTGGTCTCCAGCAGTGAGCACGGTGAGAAGAACTACAAGGACACCATGCGGTTCGTGAACAAGGTGCAGACGCTGAACCGGCGCGGGAAGCCGACCCGGATCTCATCGATGATCCTGGAGACCGGCGGCCACAACTTCAACACCTGGCGGCGTGAGGTCCCGGCCGCGCTGGAGTGGCTGGGCGGCCGGCTCAGCGACCGGTGAACCGGGGTCCGGGCGGGGCGTACGGCTCCGCCCGGGCGCCCGGCACCGTACGCGCCCGGCTCCTGGACCTCCCCAGCGGACTCGCTGACGTCCGGTGCCCTTGGGGCGCACCCCGAAGGGCGCGGGGCTGTGTCGTGTGCGGCTCCGCCGCGTGGGCGCGACCGGCCACGACGCAGCCGCGGACGAAGGACGGCATCTCGCGGCACTTCCCGCGGAGCGCTCAGGCGTCCGCGACCGTCTGGAGGTTCACGTCACCGCGGGCGATCCCGCCCGCGTCCGCGTCGATCGAGCGGCGCAGCGCTTCGTGCAACCGGGCCGGGGTGAGCACGCCGAGGAAGCGCTCGCCGTCGAGGACCGCGACCCAGCCCGCGTCGTGCTGGAGCATCTGGCTGAACGCCTGCTTCAGCGGCGCCCCCACCGGAAGCCACGCCTCCATGCGGCGGGCGTGGTCCCGGACGGTCCCCTCGGCGCCGTCGGCCGCGTCCGCCGGGATCCAGCCGTGCAGCCGGTCGGCGTCGTCCAGCACCACGGCCCAGCGCGCCCCGTCCGCGCCCAGCCGGGCGGCGGCCTTGGGCAGCGGGTCGTCGAGGTGGACCACCGGGGGCTGTTCCAGGTCACCGGGTTCGATGGGGGTGACCGAGAGCCGCTTCAGCCCGCGGTCCGCACCGACGAAGTCGGCCACATACGGGGTGGCGGGCGCGCCCAGCACCGAGGCCGGGGTGTCGAACTGCTCGATCCGCCCGGAGCCGTAGACCGCGATCCGATCACCGAGCCGGACCGCCTCCTCGATGTCATGGGTCACAAAGAGCACGGTCTTACGCACCTGTGACTGGAGCCGAAGGAATTCGGTCTGGAGGTGTTCGCGGACGACCGGGTCCACGGCTCCGAACGGTTCGTCCATGAGCAGCACCGGCGGATCCGCGGCGAGCGCCCGGGCCACCCCGACCCGCTGCCGCTGGCCGCCGGAGAGCTGGTCGGGGTAGCGGTCGCCGTAGACGGACGGGTCGAGCCCGACCAGGTCGAGCAGTTCGGCGGCGCGGTCACGGCCCTTCCTGCGCTGCCAGCCCAGCAGATGGGGAACGGTTGCGGTGTTCTCCAGTACGGTCTTGTGCGGAAACAGACCGACCTGCTGAATGACGTAGCCGATACGCCGGCGCAGCCGGACCGGATCCGTCTCGGCGATGTCCCCGTCCTCCACCAGAATCCGGCCCGAGGTCGGTTCGATGAGCCGGTTGACCATCTTCATGGTGGTGGTCTTGCCGCAGCCCGAGGGCCCGACGAGCGTGACCAGCTCGCCCTCCGCGACCTCGAAGGACAGGTCGTCCACGGCCGTCGTGCCGTCGGCGTAGCGCTTGGTGACATGCTCGAAACGGATCATGGCTCCCCATTGTTGCCGCATTCGTGGCAGACATTGTTGCTGTTGTGTGGCGATCGGACGAGATTGTCATCTCCCGGGGTTAGGGTCACCAGGAATTGTGACGACCAGGTGGCTGTGGCCTGATGGGGGAGGTGAGCGTATGGCGGACCGGAACTGTCTGATCAGCAACGACTGGATATGCGGCGAGTATGTGCGCACACGCGGCCAGGAGCTGACGGACGCGACGCTCCAGCACGTCTGGATCACCCTCGCGTCGGTCGCGATCGGACTGCTGGTGGCCTTTCCGCTCGCGTTGCTGGCCCGCCGCTGGCGGGTGGTGGCGGGGCCGGTGCTGGGGATGACCACGATCCTCTACACGGTGCCGTCGCTGGCGATGTTCTCCCTGCTGCTGCCCGTGTTCGGGGTGTCCGTCGCGGTCGTGATCACCGGTCTGGTGCTCTATTCGCTGACCATCCTGGTGCGCAACATCATGGCCGGGCTCGCCTCGGTGCCCGAGGAGGCCCGGGAGGCGGCCCGCGGTATGGGCTACGGACCGCTGCGGCTGCTGTTCGGCGTCGAACTGCCCCTCGCGCTGCCCGCGCTGATGGCGGGGCTGAGGATCACCACCGTCTCCACGGTCTCGCTGACCACGGTCGGCGCGATCATCGGCTACGGCGGGCTCGGCAACCTCATCTACGAGGGGATGCGCAGCTTCTTCAAGGCGCAGGTGCTCACCGCCTCGGTGCTGTGCGTGGCGCTGGCGGTCGTGGCGGACGTGGCCCTGCTCGGCGTCCAGCGGCTGCTGACGCCCTGGGCCCGCAAGAGGAGGAGGGCCGCCTGATGGGGGTTGTGGGCGAGGCGTGGACCTGGCTGGCCACCGGGTCGCACTGGTCGGGCGCCGACGGGGTGTGGCACCGGCTGGGCCAGCATCTGTATCTGACGTTCGTCTGTCTGGCGATCGCCTGCGCCGTCGCGCTGCCGGTCGCCGTGCTGCTCGGGCACCTCGGCAAGGGCGGGGCGGTCGCGGTCAACATCTCCAACGCGGGCCGCGCCGTGCCCACCTTCGCGGTGCTGGTGCTGCTCCTGCTCAGCCCGCTGGGGACGCACGGCCAGTGGCCCACGATCATCGCTTTGGTGCTGTTCGCCATCCCGCCGGTGCTCACCAACGCCTATGTAGGGGTGAGCGAGGCGGACCGGGAGGTCGTCGAGGCCGCCCGGGGGATGGGGATGACCGGCGGCCAGCTGATCCTCCGGGTCGAGCTGCCGCTCGCCTTCCCGCTGATCATGACGGGCGTACGGACCGCGGCGGTGCAGGTCGTGGCCACCGCGACGCTGGCGGCGCTGCCGGGCGGCGGCGGTCTGGGCCGGATCATCACGGCGGGTTTCCGGCTCACCGACACCCCTCAGGTGGTGGCCGGGGCGGTGCTGGTCGCGGCCCTCGCCCTGCTGGTCGAAGGGGTGTTCGTGCTGCTGGGGCTGGTGCTGGACCCGATGCGGCGCAGGACGGGGCGGCCGTCTCCGGCCACCTACCGCCCGCCCGCCGACCAGGCGCCGAAGTCGCCGGTCCTCAAGACGCGCTGAGAGCGCGCCGGGGCGCTATAGCAGCAGTGGTGGGCCGATGGTGTCCCACGACGGAGAACGTCCGGAAAACAATGGATGGGGAACCCATGAGCAAGATCTATCGGGTGGTGGGAGCCGCGGCGGGTGTCATGGCGCTGGCGGCCGGTCTGACCGCCTGCGGCGGCGACAGCCTGGAGAAGTCCGGCGGCGGTGACAGCTCCGGGAAACCGGGCAAGGGCTCACTGGTGATCGGAACCGCCGCGTTCGCCGAATCGAAGGTCCTCGCCGCGTTGTACGCGGGACTTCTGGAGGACGCGGGGTATTCCACCACGATCAAGACGGTCGACACCCGCGAGCTCTATGAACCGGCCCTGGAGAAGGGCCAGATGGATGTGGTCCCGGAGTACGCGGCGACGCTCGCCGAATTCCTCAACCAGAAGAAGAACGGGCCGAATGCGAAGCCGGTGGCCTCCTCGGACGTCGACGACACGGTGGCGGCGCTGACGAAGCTGGCCGAACCGCGCGGGCTGAAGGTGCTCGAGCCCGGTAAGGCGGTGGACCAGAACGCGTTCGCCGTCACCGCGGACTTCGCCAGGAAGCACCATCTCAAAACCCTTTCCGACCTGGGGAAGTCCAAGCAGAAGGTGACGCTGGCGGCGGGCGACGAATGTCCGAAGCGGCCGTTCTGCCAGCCGGGTCTGGAGAAGACCTACGGCATCGATGTCGCCGGTATCGACCCGTTGGACATCGGCAGCGTCCAGGCCAAGCAGGCGGTCAAGGACGGCAAGGACGAGATGCTCCTGACCACCACCACGGACGCCACCCTCGACCAGTTCGGTCTGGTCCTGCTGGACGACGACAAGAATCTCCAGAACGCCGACAACGTGCTTCCGGTGGTGAATGCGAAGTCCGCGGGATCGAAGAAGATCGCCGACACGCTGAACAAGTTGAGCGCCGTACTGACGACCGCCGATCTCACCGCACTCAACAAGAAGGTCGACGCCGAGCGGCTCAAGCCGGGGGAGGTCGCCGACGACTACCTCAAGGACAAGGGGCTGGTGAAGTAGGAGTACAACCGCCGGGGAGTTGCCGCCCCCGCCCGGGCGGGCCCAGCCCGGCGGTCCGGCCGTATTTGTCAACGGATTGACAACAGATCTGGCCCGGCGGGCACCCAAGCGACCCCTCCGCAAGGTAAGTTTCGGGCCATGCCACGTGGACGCCACCGCCAATCCCCACCGCTGCACAGGCTCCTCACTCCGCTGTCGGTCGCAGGCGCCTCGATAACCTGCGCCGGCGGTGCCTGGCTGGTCGGCGATACGGTCGTGATCCGTGGGCTCGTCGCGACCGCGGCGGCCGCGGCGGTCGTCGGAGCGGTGCTGATGCGCCGCTGGGACCGCGCGGCCGGTCGGCGGGTCGCGGAGGCCGCGAGCGAGACCGCACGCCAGGAGCTGAAGTACGAGGAGCGGATCGCGGACCTCGAGGCGGACGCCGAGAAGTCGGCCGAGCTCCGTACCGCGCTCAACACCAAGTTGCGGGCCAAGCGGGCCGAACTGGCCCGGCTGCGCAATGAGCACGCCGAGCTGCTGCGCCGGTACGCCACGGCCGAGACCGAGCGCGCCAGCGCCCTGGAGGGCCGCCGACGGCTCGCGCTGGAGGCGGCGACCCCGGCGCCGGAGCTGGCGGCGGGACCGTCCTCCGAGCCTGTCGACTCCGGCGAGTCCGGCGAGTCCGCGGAGTCCGGCGGTGCCGAGACGGCCGCGGCGGCCGAGTCGTCCGACGCCGCCGCATCCCCCGCCACCGCCGCGCCCACCGCCGAGGCGTACGCCAAGGCCGACGAGGCGCTGGGCAGGCTGGTGCCCAACGCGCGGCGCCAGCAGGAGGAGCGGGAGCGGCAGCGGTCGTCCGCCGACCAGGACACCGCGGAGCGGGACGGGGCCGGGGACGGCCCGGGCGACCGGGGCGAGAACCGGGACAAGGACGGTGCCGCCGCGCCGGGGAAGTCCCCGGCGGCCGACGAGCGTGACGGCCCGCCGGAGCCGCGCAGCCACGCCCGTACGGTCGCCTCGGCGGTGGTGCCCTACGCCGCCGCCCGCCGGGCCGCGGCCCGTACCGAGTCCGGCTTCGACTACTTCGGCACCCAGAAGAAGCACCCGAAGAAGCAGCGGTCCCAGAAGTCCGGGCCGGAGGCCGCCGCATCCGCCTCCGCCGCGTCCGCCGCCGGCGCGGCGGACGAGGAGGACCTCGCCGATGTGATCGGCGCGGAGACGATGGCCGAGACCGAGAAGGACGCCGAGGGCGAGGTCATCGACCTGACGGCGCACGACGAGACCGAGCAGATCGAGATCGCGGAGCTGCGCAGCGCGATCTCGTGATCCGTGAGGGGCGGCGGCCGCCTCCGTGGCGGCCGCGCCGCTCCTCGGCCGCCCGCTACGTGCCCGCTACTTGTCGATGTCGCCGACGACGAAGAACATCGAGCCCAGGATCGCCACCATGTCGGCGACCAGCGTGCCCGGCAGCAGCTCCGTCAGAGCCTGGATGTTGTTGTACGAGGCCGAGCGGAGCTTCAGCCGGTACGGCGTCTTCTCGCCCTTGGAGACGAGGTAGTAGCCGTTGAGGCCGAGCGGGTTCTCGGTCCAGGCGTAGGTGTGGCCCTCGGGCGCCTTGAGCACCTTGGGCAGCCGCTGGTTGATGGGCCCCGGCGGCAGCTCGGCGAGCCGGTCCAGACAGACGTCGGCCAGCTCCAGGGAGTTGTGGGTCTGCTCCAGCAGGCATTCGAAGCGGGCGAGGCAGTCGCCCTCCTGGCGCGTGACCACCTTCAGGGTGTCCTGGAGCTCCCCGTAGGCCAGGTACGGCTCGTCGCGCCGCAGATCGAAGTCGACGCCCGAGCCGCGCGCGATCGGTCCGCTGACCCCGTAGGCGTGGACCGCCTCACGGCTCAGGGTGCCGATCCCGCGGGTGCGGCCGCGGAAGATCTCATTTCCGAGCACCAGCCGGTCGTAGACGTCCATCCGCGAACGCACCTCGGCCACGGCCTGTCGGGCCCGGCCGAGCCAGCCCGCCGGGAGGTCCTCCTTGAGGCCGCCGACCCGGTTGAACATGTAGTGCATCCGGCCGCCGGAGATCTCCTCCATGACGTGCTGGAGGTCCTCGCGCTCCCGGAACGCGTGGAAGATCGGGGTGATCCCGCCCAGCTCCAGCGGGTACGAGCCGAGGAACATCAGATGGTTGAGCATCCGGTTCAGCTCGGCGAGCAGCGTGCGGGTCCACACCGCGCGCTCGGGGACCTCCATGCCGAGCATCCGCTCCACGGCGAGGACGACGCCCAGCTCGTTGGAGAAGGCGGAGAGCCAGTCGTGGCGGTTGGCGAGCATGATGATCTGGCGGTAGTCGCGCGCCTCGAAGAGCTTCTCGGCGCCGCGGTGCATATAGCCGATCACCGGTTCGGCGTGCTCGATGCGCTCCCCGTCCAGGACGAGCCGCAGCCGTAGCACTCCGTGGGTGGAGGGGTGCTGAGGGCCGATGTTGAGCACCATGTCGGTGCTCTCCGCGGCGCCGCCGATGCCGACTGTCGTCTCCGTCATGGGACCAGTCTGTCAGCTCGCCCCGAGCGGCCCGCCGGGGCCCGCGCACGCGGGGCCCACGGGCTGGAGCAGCCAGCCGAAGGCGCCCAGCCCCGCCGGATCGGTCAGCTCCGCCGCCTCGCCCGCGGCGCTGAGCGCCCGGACGTACGCCGTCGGGTCCCGGGAGGCCAGGGAGAGCGGGGGCCGGCCGCCGTCGACGCCCAGGGCGCGCAGCGCCTCCCGCTGCGACAGCAGCCGCGGGGGCGGCTCCCCGCCCGCCGCGGCCGCGCACGCGTCCAGCGCGACGTGTGCCGTGAGATCGCACGAGCCGTCGGGGACGGGCCGCACCTCGCGGCCGTCGCGGAACCCGGTGAGGGTGCCGAAGGGCGGACGGGCCGCGCGTTCGTGGGCGTAGTCGACGGCGACCGCGAGCCCCGCCCGCAGGGAGGCCACGGCCCGCGCCCACGCCTCGTCGCGCGGGCGGCCGAGCTCGGCGCGGCTGCCCGGTTCGGCGCCGTCCAGGGGCCACCAGCGGGCCAGCCAGTCGGCGTCGGCGCCGCGCACCGGCGGGCCGAGCCGTTCGGTGCCGTCCGCCACGCTGACCTCGACCCGGCGCGGTACCCCGTCGGCGTCGGTCTCGGCGATGTCCACCGGGACGTTGTCCAGCCATTCATTGGCGAAGAGCAGCCCCGTCGCCCCCTCCGGAGGGGTGTCGTGCCACGCGATCCGGCCGTCGAGCCCGGCGGGACGCGCCGCCCGCTCCACCGCGTAGAGCCGCAGCCGCGCCGCCCGCCCGTGCGGCATCCCGGGCGCCAGGGCGAGGACGGCGGTCAGCAGCTCGCCGCGGCCCGCGCCCATGTCCACCAGCGCCAGTTCCTCCGGCCGCCCCAGCGCCTCGTCGACCCGGCCCAGCAGCTCCGCGACGGCCCGCGCGTACAGGGGCGAGGCATGCACCGAGGTCCGGAAGTGCCCGGCCGGTCCTTCCGCACGCCGGAAGAAGCCTTTCGCTCCGTACAGGGCCGCTTCGGCCGCGACGCGCCACCCCCGCCATTCGCCCATGTCGTTCGCCACACCGTCACGCTAGACGCCACGCTGGACGGAGTCCGAAACGGAGCCGTGTCCACCTTCCGGAGTAGGAGGCGGCGGCACGGATCGCCCGTCGGTCTGACCCGTCAGGGTATCCACCGTGCCTACGCTGGGTGACGTGCAGCGCCTCTACGATTTTCTCCGCCGTCACCCGACAGGGGTGGACACCTTCTGGGCGGTCCTCCTCTTCGGCGTCGGCATGCTCTGGTACGCGGAGGCGTCCCTGGGGACCGAGCCCCGGATGGCCGGGGTGCCGGTGATCCTGGCCCTGTGCACGACCGTGGCGCTGCGCCGCCGCGCCCCCGAGAAGATGCTGGTGCTGGCCACCGCCTGCGGGGTCGTCCAGCTCCTGCTGGACCTCGGGCCGAACCCGGCCAATCTCGCCCTGCTGCTGATCGTCTACAACGCGGCGGCCAACGCGTCGCGCGGCTTCTCCCGCTTCGCCCTCGCCGGGGCGTTCAGCGCGACGGCCCTGGCGGCCCTGCGCTGGCCCGACGAGCGGCAGACCGGAGGGCAGGCCCTCGTCTCGACGATCTTCGTCACCATTCCGTTCGTGCTGGCCTGGGTGCTCGGCGACTCGATGCGCACCCGCCGCGCCTACTGGGCCCAGCTGGAGGAGCGCGCCGCCCGGCTGGAGAAGGAGCGGGAGGCGCAGGCGAAGGTGGCGGTGGCCGCCGAGCGGGCCCGGATCGCCCGGGAGCTGCACGATGTCGTCGCGCACAACGTGTCGGTGATGGTGGTCCAGGCGGACGGCGCCGCGTACGTCCTCGACGCCTCGCCCGAGCAGGCCCGGCAGGCACTGGAGACGATCTCGGGCACCGGCCGCCAGGCGCTCGCCGAGATGCGGCGGCTGCTGGGGGTGCTGCGCACCGGGGAGCCGGGCGAGGAGAGCGACTATGTGCCGCAGCCGGACGTCGAGCAGATCGACGAGCTGGTGGAGCAGGTGCGGGGCGCCGGGCTGCCGGTGGACTTCAAGGTCGTGGGCAGCCCGCGCCAGCTGCCCAGCGGTGTGGAGCTGACCGCGTACCGCATCGTCCAGGAGGCGCTGACCAACACCCGCAAGCACGGCGGCCCCGACGTCGGCGCGAGTGTGCGCATCACCTACTTCGACGACGGGCTCGGTCTGCTGGTCGAGGACGACGGACGGGGCTCGCAGCGCGAGATGTACGAGGACGGCGGGGCCGACGGCCGGGGGCACGGGCTGATCGGAATGCGGGAGCGCGTCGGCATGGTGGGCGGCACGCTCGACGCGGGTCCGCGGCCGGGCGGCGGCTTCCGGGTCAGCGCGTTGCTGCCGCTGAAGCCGACCGGCTGAGCGGGCCGCCGGGCGGCGACGGTCCGGGGCCGGGTCCACGGAACGCCGTCGGTCCGCGGGGCGGTCCGCCGCAACGCCGGAACGCCGGAACGCCGGACCAGGCGAACACCCACCACACATCGGCATAGATTCGCCCGTGCGGGACCAGCTGGTGCCGTGTCACAGGCCCGAGGGAAGGGACCGACCGGAGATGTCGATCCGCGTCATGCTCGTCGATGACCAAGTGCTGCTGCGCACCGGCTTCCGGATGGTGCTCGCGGCCCAGCCCGATATGGAGGTCGTCGCCGAGGCGGGCGACGGTGTGGAGGCCCTGGAGGCGCTGCGCTCCACGGAGGTGGACGTTGTCCTCATGGACGTCCGGATGCCGAAGCTGGACGGGGTGGAGGCGACCCGGCGCATATGTGAGCGGGACGACGCCCCGAAGGTGCTCATCCTGACCACCTTCGACCTCGACGAGTACGCCTTCTCCGCGCTCAAGGCGGGGGCCGGGGGCTTCATGCTCAAAGACGTACCGCCGGGCGAACTGCTCGCGGCGATCCGCGCGGTGCACAGCGGGGACGCGGTCGTGGCGCCCAGCACCACCCGGCGGCTGCTGGACCGCTTCGCGCCGATGCTGCCGGGCGCGGGGGACGCGGGCGGCGGACGCGGCGGGGCGGGCGGTGCGGCCCGGCCGGAGCTGGGGCGGCTGACCGAGCGCGAGCGCGAGGTGATGATGCTGGTCGCGCAGGGGCTGTCGAACGGGGAGATCGCGGCGCGGCTGGTGCTGTCCGAGGCCACCGTGAAGACCCATGTGGGCCGCATCCTGACCAAGCTGGAGCTGCGCGACCGGGTGCAGGTGGTGGTGATGGCGTACGAGTCGGGGCTGATCCGGGCGGGCGGCCCGCGGGCGTGACGGAGCCCTCCCCGCCGGTCAGGCGGGCCCTGACGCGCGGTCGGGCGCCTGGCCGGGCGCTTGGTCGCGCAGAACCAGGTCCAGCAGGCCCGGGAAGCGCTTGTCGAACTCCGGCCGCCGCAGCCGGTTGACCCGCTTCGGTCCCGCGTCGCGCTGCTCGATCAGCCCGGCCGCGCGCAGCACCGAGAAGTGGTGGCTGAGCGCTGCCTTGCCCACCGGTACGTCGAAGGTGCCGCAGGTGCGCTCCCAGTCGGCCGCCCCGGCCAGTTCGCGGACCAGCTGGATCCGCACCGGATCGGCGAGCGCCGCGAGCGCGGTCAGCACGGGGACGTCGTCGGGGTGGGTGTGCTCGGGCGCGGCCCGGTGGCTCCGCTGGCTCATCGCTCTCCTCTGCCGTCTCCTGCTCCCGCGAGCGCCCTTGCCGAGTGTTCGATGAAATGCGTACACTCTCGGTTGTTCGCTATTGATTGAACAGTCTAGGCGGAAGAGGGGTCCGACATGCGTGCGGTCGTGGTGGAGGAGCTCGGCGGGCCGGAGGTGCTGCGCCTCGTCGAGGTGGCGGAACCGTCGCCCGCGCCCGGCGAGGTGACCGTCGAGGTCGCCTACGCGGGCATCAACTTCGCGGACATCAAGGCCCGCTCCGTCGGCTACCGCGTCTCCGGCTTCCCCTTCACCCCGGGCCTCGACGCGTCCGGCCGGATCCGCGCGGTGGGGGAGGGCGTCACCGGGCTGCGGGTCGGCCAGGAGGTCGCCGCGTTCATGAAGTCGGGGGCGTACGCCGAGGTCGTGGCCGTACCCGCCGAGACCGTATTCCCCCTGCCGGACGGCGTCTCGCTGCGCACCGCGGCCACCCTGCCGACCGTGGTGCCCACCGCCCACGCCCTGCTGCACGAGGTGGGGCGGATCCGCGAGGGCGAGACCGTCCTCGTCCAGGGCGCGGCGGGCGGCGTCGGCACGGTGGCCGGACAGCTGGCCCGGCTGGCCGGGGCCGGGCGGGTCTACGGTGTGGTCTCCCGGCGGGAGAAGGCCGAGGAGGCGCTGAAGTACGGCTACGACGAGGTGTTCGTCGGCGACGGCTTCCCCGAGGATGTCCGCCGGGCCACGGACGGGCGCGGGGTGGACCTCGCCCTCGACCCGGTCGGCGGCGAGACCCTCCGCCGCACCCTGGACGCCCTCGCGGTCTTCGGCCGCCTGGTGTCGTTCGGCAACGCGAGCGGTGAGGCGCCCTGGCAGGCCGGTCCGGGCGAGCTGTACACGGGCGCCCGTACGGTCTCCGGCTTGTCCATCCTCAACCTCGCGGCCGAGAACCCGCGGGCCCTGCGCACCCTGGCGGAGCGCGCCTTCCGCCCGGTGGCGGAGGGCAAGGTCGAACTGCCCGTCACGGCCGAATTCCCCCTGTCCGAGGCGCCCGAGGCCCACCGCCTGATCGAAACCCGCACCACCACGGGCAAGCTGCTGCTCCGCGCGGCGGGCGTCTGAGCCCGGGGGCGGGCGATGTCGTCCCGAGCCTCGTTACGCGGGAACGTGGGCACGGACCATGAGCGTGCCCAGGCTCCCCGGTTCCGGAGCCTTGAGGACGTGGGCGTCGATGTCGGTGAAGCCGTGCCGCTTGAGGATGTCGGCCCACATCTCCGGGGCGTACTGCCAGCGGAGGACCGTCAGCTCGCGCTCCCGCCCTTCAAGCCACTTGCCGCGCATCTGCTGCGGACCGTAGGAACCGGTGACAGGTTCGGCGTGTGAGAACGCGAAGACGCCGCCGGGAGCCAATCGCTTCAAGACGTACGGAAACAGGTCCTCCGGGTCCGTGAACCATACGGCCCCCCATACCGAATAGATGGCGTCGTACTCCGCAGGGGTCGACGCGAGGTAGGCGCAGGCTTCGGCGTGGACGAAGGACAGCCCAGGGGTGTCGTGCCACCAGGCCCGGGCCCGCGCGACCTGGACAAGGGAGAAGTCGATGCCGGTCACATCGACGCCCTGACGGGCCAGATGGGCGGCTTCCTTGCCCTCCGCCGGACCCAGCTCCAATGCGCGGTGGGGGTCTTCGAGGACTTCGGCCCCCGGCCCGTGTCCGGGGTACTGCGTCCAGTCGAACCGGTCCGCCCGCGGCGCGGGTTGGGTGCCCTCGGACTTGCAGGGCTTGTACTTGTCCCAGTACTCGGCCCTTGTCATCGGCGCATGGGGCATGAGGCTCCTCGGGAGGGTGAAGTGACCGGTGTTCCTCAAGCCGGACACCGTATCGAGGCCCGCTCCAGCGCGTTGGCGGATGGCACCACTTCACCCGGATGGCACACGAGGAGACCCGGGAGCGTCCGTGACGCCCCCGGGCCCAACCGAGTCGGATCAGTGGCAGTTCGCCCCCGGACTGCATGGACCACACTTGCCGTAGTCCCGCTCCCAGAGCTTCCAGTCCACGTCGAAGCCTGCGTCCGCGATGATCTGTGCGGTGCGCTCAACCGAGCCGTCGTACTTGAACTCGATCTCCGGGATGTGCTCCAGGAACCTGCCGCCGAAATTGTCCGCGCAGAACTCGCGGTAGTTCTTGGTGTCCAGGATGAAGACGTGGACTGCGAGGTCGACCAGGCGGCCGCAGCACATCTCCAGTCCCTGGCCCCACTTCTCCATAGCCGTGATCAGATATGAGACCGCCGCACCGAACAGCCGGTTGGCCATCAGCTCATCCACGGGGTGGTCCCGCATCAGCAGTTGGATCTCTCGGTCCCACACCTCGCGCTTCACATAGTCCCTAGGGTCTCGGACCCTGGTTTCCGCCGGTGCTGTCATGCCTGCCTCCATGGTGTCTTCGGGCCCTGCTGCCGAGAGCGGGTCGCACTCGGAGGACACCATCGGGAGACCGTGAGCAGGGATCAACTACCCGTCGACGCACGCCCTTTGCAGGTCCTGCATGCGCCGTCGACACCCCTCCGAGTGCTCGCTAACGTGGATCGGTCCGGCCCTAGCCGGTGGGAGGCGCGATGCGCACTATGGACCCGCTATGGACTTCTACCATGGCCCGAACGCTCATCAACCATCGCGACCCCGGAGGGCTCATCCGTGTGGGCCGAGTCGCTCGGGGATGGCGGCAAGCCGACCTCGGGGCGCGTCTCGGCTGCTCGGCTTCCACGGTTTCCCGGATGGAACAACGCGGCAGAAACGCTGCTGACTTACGGCTCCTACAACGAGCTGCCCAAGAGGTGGGCATGCCGCCGCACGTCTTGGGTGCGGCGCTCGGATTGAACCTGCTCCAAGCCACTAGAGTGGCGGCCGATGGTCCACGTTGCGCCAAGGAGGACCCCATGCGCCGCCGGACACTGCTCGCGGCCGCCGGGCTGGTGGCCCCCGCCCAGTTCCTCACCGGCGTGGACGATGCCTTAGCGATCACGCCAGCCCCGACTGGCTCGGCGGTACCGCTCGACGCCCGTCTTGCGCGGGCGCGGTCTCTCTTCGACGCGGGCAGGCACACCGACCTTCTGGCAGCGCTGCCAGGGCTTCTCGGCGACGCTCATGACGTCTCCCGGGCTCGGACGGACTTGGCGCATGCCCAGCTCTCATCGTGCTACAGCCTGGCCGCCCAGCTCCTCATCAAGATCGGTTGCTACGACCGGGCCCGCCTCACCGCGGACCGAGCCGTGGTCTATGCGGAACTCTCCGGCTCCCCGCTGGCCGCCGCTGCTGCCACGCGGGAACTCAGTATCGTCCTGCGTCACCAGGAGCAGCCCGGCGCCGCGCAACGCTTGATCCTTAGCGCTGCCGCCCGGGTCGAGGCCACGGGGCTGACGGCGACGAGTCAGTCGGCGGCCTACGCTCAGATGCTCTGTACCACCTCGTACACGGCGGCGCGGGGCGGTGAACGAGATCAGGCACTGACCATGATCCGGGAGGCGTCGCGAGCCGCGCGCGGACTCCCCCAGCATGTCCCGGCGGGACATCTGTTCCCCATCACACCCGCAATCGTCGCCCTCTACGAGGTCAGCGTTCATTGGGCGCTGGGAGACGCTGGTTCCGCCATCCAGGCAGGCCAGGCGCTGCACCCGGACCAGTTCCCCACTGCTGAGCGCAAGGGGCGGATGTATACCGATCTCGGCCGTGCATGGTGGCAGTGGGGCAAGCCGGAGCAGACGGCCAACGCCTTGCATTCCGCCCTGCGCGTCTGCCCCGGGGAAGTTCGCGATCGCCCGGCCATTCGGCGGATCGTCCATGACCTATCCACACGACACTCACGAGTGAGCGGCGTGCGTGAGCTTGCCGCGGCGACCCAAAGTCGCAGTTGACGCCGACTGCCTCTTGAAACCAGGCTGGAGAGCGCTCCTCTAGGGGCAACTGGTCAGCCAGGTGCTTCGCCTGCACGTCGGCCTCGTGCAATTCCAAGCGGAGTCTCCTGCGTCATCGATGTGACGTATCCCCCTCCGGCAGCACCAAGAGAGCCCACACGACTTTGCCCACCGCATCGCGCGGTTCAACGCCCCAGCGGTCGGCCAATGAGTCCACGAGAGCCAGCCCCCGGCCGGATTCATCATCGTCCTCGGCGTGCTTCAAGGTTGGCTGCTCGTCGTTCGTGTCTGAGACCTCAATGCGCAACTCCAGGCCGGTCAGTACGAACCGGACTCCGATCTCTCGGCCGCGCGTCGTCTTCGCGTTGATGGCGTTGGTCGTGAGCTCGGAAAGCAACAAGGTTGCGCTTTCCGTGATGTCGGCACCGATGTGCCAGTTCGCGAGCTGATGGCGGAGAGCTTCGCGGGCGCGGCCGACGCTGCGGCGGTGTCGAGGGAGCTGATGCGTCACGGTCTGCGTGGATGCGAGCGGCGCTGTTCCTGCTGGTAAGGCGTTTGTGGGCATGGCTCATCTCCTCGGGCTCAGATGACGGAGAGCCAAGAGCTGCACTCTGTAACCAAAGTGGAACGCTCAGCGGTAGTAGGCATAGCATGCTCTTGCAGACCATGAGAACGCAAGCATTGCGAACTACTGCCGTGTGTTCGAACTGGGTTGAGTTGTGGCCTGAGGGTCACTCACACTCGCGGATACCACCGAGCCACTGAAGGGACCGCACGTGTCGGACAAGCGACACCATCCGCCAACCGTCAGACTTCGACGGCTGGCCGCTGAGCTGCGCCGACTTCGTTCTGCCGCCGGGCTGACGCGCGACGAGGTCACGGAGAAGAAGGGGATCAACGCAGCGACGCTGTATCGCATCGAGAAGGCGCGTGCCCGACCGCAGAAGCGGACATTGCTTGCCCTACTGGACCTCTATGAGGCAACCGAGGCGCAGCGGTCAGACCTCCTGGCCGTACAGAGCGGGTCCAACGACCAGGGCTGGCTGCGCCCGTATCACTCGGAGTTGCCTGAGGAATACGCTGCCTACATCGGGTTCGAGGCCGAGGCCCGGACGGTGCGCAACTATGAGTCGCTGTTCATTCCCGGCCTTGCCCAGACAGAGCCCTACGCCCGCGCGGTGGTCAAAGGTGTTTGGGCGGCGGCCAGCCACAAGCAGGTGGAGCAGCGAGTCCAGGCTCGGATGGAACGACAGGCGTTGCTCAGCAAGGAGCACCCGCTCCAACTCTGGGCAATCGTCGATGAGGCGGCCATCCGGCGCACGGTCGGCGGCCGCAAGGTGATGCAGGAGCAGACGCGGCACCTGCTCCGGCTCATGGAAGAGCCCCATGTCACGTTTCAGGTGATCCCGTTCGACAAGGGAGCGCATGCAGGTATGCCCGGCAGCTTCGTGCACATGGACTTCCCGGACCCTGCGGACCCGGAGTTGGTCTACGTGGACACTCCAGCAGGCGATCTCTTCCTGGAGTCTGAGACGGAGATCCGGCGCTACAAGTCCATGTTCGAGCACCTGCAAGCCGTGGCGGTGGGACCGAACGAAAGTGCTGATCTGCTGGCTAAGGTTGCAGGTATGAGAGATTGAGAGGAGGTGTTCGTAGTGCAGTACGACTTCTCCGAGGTTGTGTGGCGGAAGAGCAGTTACAGCAGTGCCAACGGTCAGTGCGTCGAAGTCGCCGACGGAGTCGCGGACGTTGTGCCCGTTCGTGACAGCAAGGCATCTGCTGGCCCCTGCCTTGTGTTCGAGGCGGATGCGTGGGCCTCGTTCATAAGGGCGCTGAAGGTCGGCGAACTCCCCTCAGCCTGAGGTGATTACTACCCGGCCCCCACGTCAAGGTCGTGAGGTGTAGCCCCCGGAGCTCGCTTCGTGGCCGGGGGCTCGTGCGGGGTATCCGGACGCGGCCAATGCCCCACCGGCCACCGGCGGACGCGGGGTGGGCCTCGCGCTCGACCGGGCTGGCGGTGACGCGCTCCGCCGCACCCTGGACGCTCTCACCGTCTTCGGCCGCCTCGTCACCGCCGAATTCCCCCTGGCCGAGGCGTCCGAGGCGCACCGCCTCATCGAAACCCGCACCACCACGGGCAAGCTCCTGCTCCGCGTCGCGGACGCCTGACCCCGGGCGGCGAACGGGGCGCGCCGGCCCCCGTGGGGTGGCGACGGCTCGTGCCGGGAGCGTCTTGGCTCCGCCTTCGGGCGGGTGCCCAGGGCCACCCGGCTCCAGCCCGGGGGAGGGGATGCTCCCCGCGCGGATGCCCGCACGGGGGTACGGGTAGTGGGCGGCCCGCGAGCGGCGCCGCGTCTGCGGGCTGGTGCTGGTCCGCGCGGCGGGCTGTTTCCGCCGTGCGCGGACACGTGTGCGTCAGCGTGTACGGACGTCCCCGGCCACCGGCCGGGTTCCGGCATCCCTCAGCGGAGGACCGATTCCAGGAAGTCGGTGCCCAGGCGGGACACCGCCGTCAGTTCCAGTTGGTGGAGGACGTAGCGGCCGCGGCGGCGGGTGGTGAGCAGACCGGCCTTCTTGAGGACGCCGATGTGGCGGGAGACCTCCGGGGGCGTGATGCCGTACGCCTCGGACAGCTCACCGGTGGTGTGCGGTCCACGCGCGAGGGTGCGGCACAGCCGCATCCGCATCGGGTGGGACAGGGCCTCCATCCGGCGCTGGACGAGCTCCAGGGCCGCGGGCGCGGGGAGTTCGGGCGAGGCGACCGGGTACTGGATCACCGGATGCCAGCCGGGTGCGTACACAACGGTCACATGCGGCCAGCCGAAGGCGGTCGGGATGAGGGTGAGGCCGTCGTCCGAAGCCGTCGTCCGCCCGGCGGCCAGCTTGTCGACCAGGACACGGTCGCCGTCCTCGGACAGCGACAGCGCGGCCGACGCCGCGGTCAGCGCCTCCGCCAGGCCCTTGCGCTGGAGCAGCTCGGACTTGTGGCGGGCGTCGGCGGCCAGTTGGATCCCCACCCGCTGCCAGGTGTCGGCGAAGAACGCCTGCCGGCAGTCCTCCAGCAGCCGTCGCAGCCAGACCCGCAGCCCGTCCGGGTCGTCCAGCATCCGGTCGGCGAACGCCGCCTGCCGGGGGCCACGGGCCGCGGCCATCTCGCGGACCCGCGCCCGTTCGCCGGCGTCGACCAGCGGCGACTGCCTGCACCGGGTGTACGAGCTGGAGCAGGTGATCTCGAAGACCGCCGTCAGATACGTCTCGTCGTCGATCCGGTCCAGCGCGTCCAGCTCCTCGTCGAGCGTGGCCCCGGGACGGGCCGGGAGCAGCAGGTCGCAGCGGGCCGGACCTCGCGGTCCAGCCCGGCCAGCGCGCTGAGCACGGCGGGCCACTGCTGGAACAGCGTGCCGCCGTACCGGTGCCGCCATGCCTTCGCCTCCGCGATCAGGCTCTCGGGCCCCGCCAGCGCGGCCCCCGAGATGCCGTCGAGCGACTTGTAGAAGGACACGTACACCGTGTCCGCCAGGGCCGCGATCTCCGGCAGCGTACGGCCGAAGTGGACGGTGGACTCCCACAGCCGGGCCCCGTCGAAGTGCACCACCGCGTCCCGCTCCCGGGCGGCTTCCACGACGGCCACCAGCTCGTCCCACGAGGGCAGTACGAAGCCCGCGTCGCGCAGCGGCAGTTCGAGGGCGAGGGTGCCGAAGGGCTCGTCGAGGTCGCGGATCTCCTCGGCGGTGGGCAGCCGCGGCTCGGTCGTCGGACGCACCGCGCGCAGTCCGCTCACGGTGAGATACGCGTCCCGCTCGTGCACCTCCAGATGCGCCAGCGGATGCACCGCCACCAGGGGGTTGCCGGTGCGCCCCGCCCAGCAGCGCAGCGCGATCTGCTGGGCCATGGTGCCGGTGGGGAAGAACGCCGCGGACTCCGTGCCGAGCACTCCGGCGACCCGCCGCTCCAGCTCCTCCACGATCCCGTCGCCGTAGAGGTCCACCCAGGCGTCCGGGTCGTATCCGGCGGGCGGCTCGGCCGTCAGCCGGGCCAGCCCCTCACCGATCCGGGCCTCCGCCGCACCGCGGGCGAGGGTCCGCTCCGACGCGCGCCAGGCCGTGCGCCTGCGGTCCCGGGCCGCCCGCTCGGCCCCCTCGGCGCCGCTGGTGTCCCGCTCCGCGCCGCTCCCGTCCCGCTCCGTCCCGCCGTCGTCACCGCCGTCGTCCCGCGCGCTCTCCGCCATGGGCCGATGATGGCGCAGCCGGCGTCCCCGGGACCACACGGTTTTCCACAGGGCTGGGGACGCGGCCGGGCCGCGTGGAAACACTCGCGTAGCATGGCGGGGAATCGTCCGGTACCCCCTGAGGACTGGAACGGAAGGCCGCTGTCGCGTGAACGCACAACCACTTCCCGAGCCGCAGGACCGCCCTGCACGGCTCACCGTAGGGGTCGTCGGCGCGGGCCGCGTCGGCCCGGCCCTCGCCGCCTCGCTGCGCCTGGCCGGGCACCGCCCCGTCGCCGCCTCCGGTGTCTCCGACGCCTCCGTGCGCCGGGCCGCCGATCTGCTTCCCGGAGTGCCCGTCGTACCGCCCGCCGAAGTGCTGGCGCGGGCCGAGCTGGTGCTGCTCACCGTCCCCGACGACGCCCTGCCCGAGCTGGTCGCCGGGCTGGCCGAGACCGGCGCGGTGCGCCCCGGCCAGCTGCTGGTGCACACCTCGGGGCGGTACGGCGTCGGGGTGCTGGAGCCCGCGCTGCGGGCCGGAGCGCTGCCGCTCGCGCTGCACCCCGTGATGACCTTCACCGGCACCTCGGTCGACGTCCAGCGCCTCGCGGGGTGCTCCTTCGGCGTCACCGCCCCCGAGGAGCTGCGGCTGGCGGCCGAGGCGCTGGTGATCGAGATGGGCGGCGAGCCCGAGTGGATCGAGGAGGAGTCCCGCCCGCTCTACCACGCGGCGCTGGCCATCGGCGCCAACCACCTGACCACGCTGGTCGCCCAGGCCATGGAGCTGCTGCGCGGCGCGGGGGTCGGCGCCCCCGACCGGATGCTCGGCCCGCTGCTCGGCGCCGCGCTGGACAACGCCCTGCGCAGCGGGGACGCCGCACTCACCGGCCCGGTCGCGCGCGGCGACGCGGGCACGGTCGCGGCCCATGTCGCCGAGCTGCGGCGGCACGCCCCCCAGGCGGTCGCCGGATATCTGGCGATGGCCCGTACGACGGCGGACCGCGCGCTCGCCCACGGCCTGCTCAAGCCGGAGCTGGCGGAAGACCTGCTGGGCGTTCTGTCGGATGTCTCGGACGTACCGGGGCCGGGCCGGGGAGGGACGGGATCGTGAGCCCGAGGCTGTGGACCAAGGCCGGACCCGGTGAGCCGGACGTCGAGCTGTACACCCGCCGCTCCGACTACGACGTCGCGTTCGCCCACTTCGCCGTGGCGGGGCGGACCGCCGTGGTGATGACCATGGGCGCGCTGCACGACGGCCACGCCTCGCTGATCCGCGCCGCCCGCGCCCGGGTCGGCTCCAAGGGCCTGGTGACCGTCACCGTCTTTGTGAACCCGCTGCAGTTCGGCGCGGGCGAGGACCTCGACCGCTATCCGCGCACCCTCGACGCGGATCTGGAGGTCGCGGCCGCGGCGGGCGCCGACATCGTCTTCGCCCCGCGCCTGGACGAGGTGTATCCGGGCGGTGAGCCGCTGATCCGGCTCGCCGCGGGGCCGCTGGGCGAGCGGTACGAGGGCGCGTCCCGCCCCGGCCACTTCGACGGGATGCTGACCGTCGTCGCCAAGCTGCTCCATCTCACCCGCCCGGATGTGGCGTTCTTCGGCGAGAAGGACGCACAGCAGCTCGCGCTGATCCGCCGGATGGTGGACGATCTCAACTTCCCGGTCGAGGTGGTCGGTGTGCCGACCGTCCGGGAGGCCGACGGCCTCGCCCTCTCCAGCCGCAACCGCTACCTCTCGGCGGAGGAGCGGCGCACCGCGCTGGCTCTGTCGCGGGCGCTGTTCGCCGGGCGGGACGCGGGTGTGCCGGCGGCGGGCCGCGGCGCGGGCGCCGAGGCGCCGGCCACCGAAGCTCCGGCGGCCGACGGCGCGCAGGACTGTCCGCCGACGCCGGATGCGCCGGGCGCTCCGCGGCGGCCGCGCGGGCCGTGGGCACCCGGGCGGTCCGTTGCCCCCGCGTACGCGGGCGTGCCGGACGGGCTCACGGCTGTCACCTCGCCCGCGGCGGTGCGGGCCGCGGCGCGCGCGGTGCTCGACGAGGCGAGCGGCTTCGAACCGCCCCTCGTGCTCGACTACGTCGGGCTCATCGACCCGGTGGACTTCTCCGAGGTCCCCGACGACCACACCGGCGAAGCGGTCCTGGCCGTCGCCGCCAGGATCGGCACCACCCGTCTGATCGACAACATCCGCCTGTGGTTCGGAGCCGCCCGATGAGGCGGCGGCTCGGGGGATGCGTACCGAACGACCCAGCGAGGCAAGCCTGATGATGTGCCCGATGTCCCCTCCGCCCGCTGTCTGCCCGAGTCCGCCCGGTGTGTGCCCGGGCGGAGTCCTCGCGGCCCCATGGAGCGCCCGATGACGCCCGATGCCATACGACACGACGAGCCGCCGCGGCCCGGCGCCCCCGCCCCCGCGTCCGTCGCCGCACTGCGCGCCCCCGCCCCCGGCTGGGCCACCGAGGCCGATGTGGTGGTGGTCGGCTCCGGGGTCGCCGGGCTGACCGTCGCACTGCGCTGCGCCGCCGCCGGGGCGAAGGTCACCGTGGTCACCAAGGCCCGGCTCGACGACGGCTCCACCCGCTGGGCCCAGGGAGGCATAGCGGCGGCGCTGGGCGAGGGGGACACCCCCGAGCAGCACCTCGACGACACCCTCGTCGCGGGCGCCGGGCTCTGCGACGAGCAGGCGGTCCGGGCCCTGGTCACCGAGGGCCCCGACGCGGTGCGCCGGCTCATCGCCACCGGCGCCCGCTTCGACGCCGACGAGAGCACCGGCGAGATCCTGCTGACCCGCGAGGGCGGCCACCACCGCTCCCGGATCGCCCACGCGGGCGGCGACGCGACCGGTGCGGAGATCTCCCGGGCCCTGGTCGACGCGGTGCGCGCGGCGGGGATCGACACCGTCGAGAACGCCCTGGTGCTGGATCTGCTGAAGGACGCGTCCGGCCGGGCGTCCGGTGTCACCCTGCATGTCATGGGCGAGGGCCAGCGGGACGGCGTGGGCGCGGTGCGCGCGGCCGCGGTCGTCCTCGCGACCGGCGGGATGGGCCAGGTCTTCGCCGCGACCACCAACCCGGCGGTGTCCACCGGCGACGGGGTGGCGCTGGCGCTGCGGGCCGGGGCGGAGATCTCCGACCTGGAGTTCGTGCAGTTCCACCCCACGGTGCTGTGGCTGGGCCCGGAGGCCGAGGGCCAGCAGCCGCTGGTCTCGGAGGCGGTGCGGGGCGAGGGCGCGCATCTCGTCGACGCCGACGGGGTGCGCTTCATGCGCGGTCAGCACGAGCTGGCCGAGCTGGCCCCGCGCGACATCGTGGCCAAGGGCATTCTGCGGCGCATGCTCGAGCAGGGCGCCGAGCACATGTACCTGGACGCCCGCCACTTCGGGGCGCGGATGTGGGAGCGGCGCTTCCCGACCATCCTCGCCGCCTGCCGCGCGCACGGCATCGACCCGTTGACCGAGCCCATTCCGGTCGCCCCCGCCGCGCACTACGCGAGCGGCGGCGTGCGCACCGATCTGCGCGGGCGCACCTCGGTACCGGGGCTCTACGCCTGCGGTGAAGTCGCCTGCACCGGAGTGCACGGCGCGAACCGGCTGGCCTCCAACTCCCTGCTGGAGGGCCTGGTCTTCGCCGAGCGCATCGCGGCGGACATCACCGCCGTACCGGCCGCGCCACCCGAGCCGACCGTGTCCGGGCCGCACGCCTCCGCGCGGCCGGCCGCGGACACCGCCTCGCCGCTGCTGCCCTCCGAGGCGCGGTACGCGATTCAGCGGATCATGACCACCGGGGCCGGGGTGATCCGTTCCGCCGAGAGTCTGGCCCGTGCCGCCGAGCGGCTGGACCGGATCCGGGACGAGGCCGCGGACGAGCTGCGGCGCGACGGCAAGACGGCCGAGCCCGGCGTCGAGACCTGGGAGGCCACCAACCTCCTCCTCGTCGCCCGGGTACTCGTCGCCGCCGCCCTGCGCCGGGAGGAGACCCGCGGCTGCCACTGGCGTGAGGACCGGCCCGAGCGGGACGACGTCGCCTGGCGCCGCCATCTGCTGGTCACCCTGCGGCCCGGCGGCTCCCTCGACGTCCGTACGACGGACTCCGCGTCGTTCCCCGTTCCCGCCCGCCCCGCGGTCGCCCCACCCACCCCTCGAACCGAGACGGAGTCCCAGCCGTGAGCAGCACCTCCGACGACCGCCGACAGCCAGTGCCCCTCCCGCCGCTACCGCTCCACCTGGCCAACGAGGACGCGGCCGGCTGCGGTGACGCGTGCGGCTGTGACGGTGCCACCGCCGAGCGCGACGGGCTGGGCCCGATGGAGTGCGGCCTCGACCCCGATCTCACCGCGCTGCTGAGCCTCGCCGGGCTCGACCCGGTCCAGGTCGAGGACATCGCCCATATGGCCATCGAGGAGGACCTCGACCAGGGCGTGGACGTGACGACCGTGGCCACCATCCCCGAGGACGCCGTCGCCACCGGTGACTTCACCGCCCGGGAGGCGGGCACCGTCGCCGGGCTGCGGATCGCCGAGGCGATCCTCTCGGTCGTCTGCACCGACGCGTTCGAGGTCGAGCGGCACGTCGAGGACGGCGACCGGGTCGAGGCCGGGCAGAAGCTGCTGAGCGTGCGCACCCGTACCCGCGATCTGCTCACCGGCGAGCGCAGCGCGCTCAACCTGCTGTGCCGTCTGTCCGGTGTCGCGACCGCGACCCGCGCCTGGGCGGACGCCCTGGAGGGTACGGAGACGAAGGTGCGCGACACCCGCAAGACCACGCCGGGGCTGCGCGCGCTGGAGAAGTACGCGGTGCGCTGCGGCGGCGGGGTCAACCACCGTATGTCGCTGTCGGACGCGGCGCTGGTCAAGGACAACCACGTGGTCGCCGCCGGTGGGGTGGCGCAGGCGTTCACCGCGGTGCGCACCGAGTTCCCGGAGCTGCCGATCGAGGTGGAGGTCGACACCCTCGACCAGATCCCGCCGGTCCTCGACGCGGGCGCGGATCTGATCCTGCTCGACAACTTCACACCGGAGCAGACCCGTCAGGCCGTCGAGCTGGTCGCGGGGCGCGCCGCCCTGGAGTCCTCCGGCCGGCTGACGCTCGCCAACGCCCGTACGTACGCCGAGACCGGTGTCGACTATCTGGCGGTCGGCGCGCTCACCCACTCGTCCCCGATCCTCGACATCGGCCTGGACCTGCGCGAGGCCGAGGTGCACTGACCCATGCTGCTGACCATCGACGTCGGAAACACCCATACCGTGCTGGGGCTGTTCGACGGTGACGAGATCGTCGAGCACTGGCGGATCTCCACCGATGCCCGCCGCACCGCGGATGAACTGGCCGTGCTCCTCCAGGGCCTGATGGGGATGCATCCGTTGCTGGGCGAGGAACTGGGCGACGGCATCGAGGGCATCTCGATCTGCGCCACCGTCCCCTCGGTGCTGCACGAACTGCGCGAGGTCACCCGCCGTTATTACGGGGATGTGCCGTCCGTCCTGGTCGAGCCGGGGGTGAAGACCGGTGTGCCGATCCTGATGGACAACCCCAAGGAGGTCGGCGCCGACCGGATCATCAACGCGCTGGCCGCCGTCGAGCTGTACGAAGGCCCCTGCGTGGTGGTCGACTTCGGCACCGCCACCACGTTCGACGCGGTCAGCTCGCGCGGGGAGTACGTGGGCGGGGTGATCGCCCCGGGTATCGAGATCTCGGTCGAGGCGCTGGGGGTGCGCGGCGCCCAGCTGCGCAAGATCGAGCTGGCCCGGCCGCGCAGCGTGATCGGGAAGAACACGGTCGAGGCGATGCAGTCCGGCATCCTCTACGGCTTCGCGGGCCAGGTCGACGGGATCGTCCGGCGGATGGCGAGGGAGCTCGCGGAGGACCCGGAGGAGGTGACGGTCATCGCCACCGGCGGGCTGGCCCCCATGGTGCTCGGTGAATCGTCGGTGATCGACGAGCATGAGCCCTGGCTGACTCTGATCGGCCTGAGGCTGGTCTATGAGCGCAACATCTCCCGGAGCTGAGCGCTAAACGGGCGCCGCTCCCCGGCTCCGGTCCGGGAGCGGCGGCCCGTGGAATAGGTCGTCACGGTCGCCGCCTGCGAACTCGGAGTCATTCCGAATTCCGGCTCCGTCCGGCACCTCTCCGGCGAATTCTCCGGGGCTTCGATGGCTCTCGGCCATCCGTCGAGCGACGATCGGCGGAAACACAACTCTTCGAATTCCGTATTGACAAGCGGAACCCGCGGAAGGGTCCGGCGCGGGGTGTCCCGGCCCGTCCCCCGGCGCGCTCCGGCGCCGGATCCCGGGCCCGCTCCCGGCCCCGTCCACCGCCGCGCGCCTTCTCGCGCCGGACGCGCCCCCGGCCCGCGCCCCGTGCCGTACCCGCTCCCACCTGCGGCATCGTCCGCACCGGGGTACGGACCGGATCCGCAACGCGCCGCATGTCCCTGCGCTTCGCGAAAATTGTCCGCTTAGCACTTAAAGTCGCCCCATGCCCACGCCATACGGATCTCGCGGCGGAATGGCGTTCAGCGCGGATGAGCTGCGTGTGCTCCGACGCGCCCTCGCCATCGCCCTCCAACCCCACCCCGTCACTCCCTCTCCCGGACCCCTCGGCGCGGACCGGACGGAGGAGATCCAGGACTGTCTCCGCCTCGCCGAGGCAGTGGACGAAGCGGTCCGCGAGGGCGGGCGGCTGCGAGCGTTCCTGCTCGACGAGCTCGCCCGCTACCGCGCCGCCCTCCCCGGCGCCGCCGCCGGATATCTGGAGCAGCTCCAGGGCGCCCTGGCGGCCGGTTACGAGCCGCTCCCGGAGGACCTGGCCGCCCTCCGCGCGCTGTGCGGAACGACCGCCGGAGGTGATGAGGCCGAGCGCCGGCGGGCGCTTCTGGGCCACTGCGAGCGGGTCGCCGAGCGGGGTGTGCGGGCCCGGCTCGCGGAGCGTTCGGTGACCGCCCTGCGGCCCCGCCCCCGCCCCGTGGCGGCGAGGCTGCGCGCCCTGCCGGGCGGGGTCGCGGCGCGGAGCGCCGACGAGCCCAAGCGGGAGCCGCGCAAGAAGCCCGCGGAGCCGGACCGCGGCGACCGCGAGGGGCCCGAACGTGAGGAGCCGGGCCGCGGCACCCCGCGTCCGGGACGCCCCGTGCCGACGCCCGCGGAGGTCTTCCCGCCCAAGCGGCGCCGCCCCTCACCGCCGCCGGAGCAGGACTCACGGCTCCTCGCCGACGCCGAACCCGTCGCCGGGGCGGAGGGCGGACCCGCGGCCGCCGTGCTTTCCGCCTGACCGCCCCCGAAGCCCCGGTGCTGATCCACCTCCGCCCGTGGCCCCGCCGCGGCCGCCCCGGCTCCGGGCGGCCGCGGCGCGCCGCGTAATCTGGGGGTCTCGAGCAGAAGGAGGCCGGGAGCCATGGATTACATCTCCGCACTGGTCCCGTCCGTGGTGATGGCCGTGGCCTTCATCGCGTTGATCGTGACGATGGTGAAGAGCCAGGGCGGCGCCAACAAGGCCAAGGAGGACGCCGCGGTGGACGCGGTGCTGGCGCGCGCCGAGGCGGACCGCCGGGCCGCGGGGTCCGAGGCGCCCTGACCGTACCCGGTCCGCGGCCACACCCCGCACACAACGGCTGACCTGCACGTCCCGGGACGCACCGCGTCCCGGGACGTGCGTCTTTTGCTGCGCGGCTCTCCCGACATCCAGGACATCTCCCACTATTATTCACGGTGTGCCTCGGCCATTGGGAGAGCTCGAAGACGCGGTCATGACCCGGGTGTGGAAGTGGAACCGCCCGGTCACCGTGCGGGAAGTCCTGGAAGACCTTCAACGGGAACGCTCGATCGCCTACACGACGGTCATGACGGTAATGGACAACCTCCATCAGAAGGGCTGGCTCCGCAGGGAGGTTCAAGGTCGTGCCTATCGATATGCGGCCGTCTCCACCCGGGCCGCCTACTCGGCCGCACTGATGAACGAGGCGTGGTCGGCCAGTGACAACCCGGCGGCCGCCCTCGTCGCGTTCTTCGGGATGATGTCCGAAGAGCAGCGAGATGCACTGCGCGACGCCATGCGCGTCGCACAACTCGGGGAGCCCGGGGAGAGCCCCGGTGAGTCGGGGCGATGACACGGGGCGATAGCGTCCGGGCATGTCCTCCGCACTATCAAAAGTAGTCACCGTCCGCCGAGCCCGGACCAGCGATGTGCGGGCCGTGCGCCGCCTCATCGACTCCTACGTGGACGATCGCATCCTGCTCGACAAAGCGACCGTGACGCTTTACGAGGACATCCAGGAGTTCTGGGTCGCGGAGCGGGACGAGGACGCGGAGGTCATTGGCTGCGGCGCACTCCACGTCATGTGGGAAGACCTCGCGGAGGTTCGCACTCTCGCGGTGCATCCCGCTCTCAAGGGCAGTGGTGTAGGCCACCTGCTGCTCGACAAGCTGTTGCAGACAGCGCGCTGGCTGGGGGTGCGGCGCATTTTCTGCCTCACCTTCGAAGTCGACTTCTTCACCAACCACGGCTTCGTGGAGATCGGCGAGACGCCGGTCGACGGGGATGTCTACACCGAGCTCCTCCGTTCCTATGACGAGGGCGTCGCCGAGTTCCTGGGTCTCGAACGGGTGAAGCCGAACACCCTTGGCAACAGCCGGATGCTTCTGCAACTGTGATCGCGGGCCCTATGTCCGAATCGCTCCCCTATCACATAGCTCCGGAACATCGGCTTCCTACAGGCTTCCCGCTTGTGGGATCGGTCGAACCTTCCCGGGGGGTTTGTGTTTTTCCGGGAAAAGCGGTTTGCTATTCCCTCGTAGTGTAATTACCTGGGGGGTGAGACATCAGCGGCCAACGCCGCACCCCGAACCCCCCGCTTTCCCTGAAAGGAACCTCATGGCACAGAAGGTTCAGGTCCTTCTTGTCGACGATCTCGACGGCGGCGAGGCGGACGAGACCGTGACGTTCGCGTTGGACGGCAAGAGCTACGAGATCGATCTCACCACCGCGAACGCCGACCGGCTCCGGGACGCCCTGGAGCCGTTCACCAAGGGCGGCCGCCGTACTGGTGGCCGGACCTCCGGTGGCCGCGGAAAGGCGCGTGCGGCGGCCGGCGGCAGTCAGGACACCGCGAAGATCCGCGCCTGGGCCAAGGAGAACGGCTACGAGGTCAACGACCGCGGCCGCGTTCCGGCGACCGTGCGCGAGGCATACGAGAAGGCCAACGCCTGAGCGCGTCATCCTTCCCCGGCTCGTCGCTGCCTGGGCAGCGGCCGGGCGCGCAGCAACCGGGCACGGTGGCACTCCGTGGCCGCCGCACCCACGAGCCGCACGAGATCGGGGGCGCCCCCATCGCCCCCGAAGCCTGTCCTCGGCAGGGTCGGCTCCACTTCGCCCCCCGGCTCGGGAGGCCGCAGCCATACGGCGGCCTCCTGCGGGCGCCGTTCTCCCGGCGCCGCGGGCGGGGACCAGGAAGAGGTGGGCCACGGAGCGGTGATCCGGCCGCCCGCACCGAGCGCGGTCAGATCCAGGGGAACCCCGCCCCACTCCAGCCAGTCGAGCAGCCCTGGCAGTTCGTCGGCGCTGCCCGCGGCCACCAGCAGCCGCATCCAGGGGCCCTCCACCGCGACCGGACCGGTCCGCGGTACCCGTCGCAGCATTGCGAAACCGGCCGCGACCGGCAGCTCCAGCACGTCGAACGCCACCCCCGTGAGCAGTTCGACGGGTTCGCTGCCGGTCGTCGGCCAGCCCAGCTCGCGCTCGTACCACCGGGACCGGGCGGCCGGACGGCCGAGCGCGGTGGCGGTGGCCGGGGCGGCGGACGGGACCGCTGGGGTCCTGGCGGTGAAGATCATGCCCAGAGCAACTGCCCGCCCTCATGAAGGTTACGTTCCGTGGGTGCTCGAATGCGCTGTGTGTGCGGTCCGGGGGGTGCGGGGCCGGCGAAGGGGCGCAAGGTTGTTCGCCCGTAGCGGATGGAACCAGCCCGCGCGGCATGGAGTGCGCGTCCTTGCGGGTAAGACATCCCTAGTGGGAGGGGCGGTCCGCGTGTCGGGCGGAAGCGGCGTTCGCCATCGGCGTACTGGCGGTGGGCGTAGAGGCTTGGCCTGCGGGAACATCGTCTCGCACCATCGGGTTGGAGCAGTTGTCGGCTGTTCGGGCAGGACGTTAGTGGCTGTTCGCCCCGCTCGAGCGGGGGTGATCCGGACGGTTGTCGGCAGTTGGAATGAGCTGTCCCGGGTTGCGGGACTAGCATGCGGAAGGACAGGGAGGGGATCGTCCCCGATCTTTCTGACCGCTCTGAGGAGCGATTAACGATGTTCGAGAGGTTCACCGACCGCGCGCGGCGGGTTGTCGTCCTGGCTCAGGAAGAAGCCCGGATGCTCAACCACAACTACATCGGCACCGAACACATCCTCCTGGGCCTGATCCACGAGGGTGAGGGTGTCGCCGCTAAGGCCCTGGAGAGCCTCGGGATTTCGCTCGAGGCGGTCCGCCAGCAGGTGGAGGAGATCATCGGCCAGGGGCAGCAGGCCCCGTCCGGTCACATCCCCTTCACCCCCCGTGCCAAGAAGGTCCTGGAGCTGTCGCTCCGCGAGGCCCTTCAGCTCGGCCACAACTACATCGGCACGGAGCACATCCTGCTCGGCCTGATCCGCGAGGGCGAGGGCGTCGCCGCCCAGGTCCTCGTGAAGCTGGGCGCCGATCTGAACCGGGTGCGGCAGCAGGTCATCCAGCTGCTCTCCGGCTACCAGGGCAAGGAGGCCGCCACCGCGGGCGGCCCGGCGGAGGGCACTCCCTCCACCTCGCTCGTCCTGGACCAGTTCGGCCGCAACCTCACGCAGGCCGCCCGCGAATCCAAGCTCGACCCGGTCATCGGGCGCGAGAAGGAGATCGAGCGGGTCATGCAGGTGCTCTCGCGCCGCACCAAGAACAACCCGGTCCTCATCGGCGAGCCCGGCGTCGGCAAGACGGCGGTCGTCGAGGGCCTGGCCCAGGCCATCGTCAAGGGCGAGGTGCCCGAGACCCTCAAGGACAAGCACCTCTACACCCTCGACCTGGGTGCCCTGGTCGCCGGCTCCCGCTACCGCGGTGACTTCGAGGAGCGCCTGAAGAAGGTGCTCAAGGAGATCCGCACCCGCGGCGACATCATCCTGTTCATCGACGAGCTCCACACCCTGGTGGGTGCGGGTGCCGCCGAGGGCGCGATCGACGCCGCCAGCATCCTCAAGCCGATGCTGGCCCGCGGTGAGCTCCAGACCATCGGCGCGACCACGCTCGATGAGTACCGCAAGTACCTGGAGAAGGACGCCGCCCTGGAGCGGCGCTTCCAGCCCATCCAGGTCGCCGAGCCGTCGCTGCCGCACACCATCGAGATCCTCAAGGGCCTGCGGGACCGCTACGAGGCGCACCACCGCGTCTCGATCACGGACTCGGCCCTGGTCGCCGCCGCCACCCTGGCCGACCGCTACATCTCGGACCGCTTCCTGCCGGACAAGGCGATCGACCTGATCGACGAGGCCGGTTCCCGGATGCGGATCCGCCGGATGACCGCACCGCCGGACCTGCGCGAATTCGACGAGAAGATCGCCGATGTGCGCCGGGAGAAGGAGTCCGCGATCGACTCGCAGGACTTCGAGATGGCCGCGGGCCTGCGCGACAAGGAGAAGCAGCTCCTGGCCGCGAAGGCGAAGCGGGAGAAGGAGTGGAAGGCCGGCGACATGGACGTCGTCGCCGAGGTCGACGAGGAGCTGATCGCCGAGGTCCTGGCCACGGCCACCGGCATCCCGGTCTTCAAGCTCACCGAGGAGGAGTCCTCCCGGCTGCTGCGCATGGAGGACGAGCTGCACAAGCGCGTCATCGGCCAGAAGGACGCCATCAAGGCGCTCTCCCAGGCCATCCGGCGTACGCGTGCGGGCCTCAAGGACCCCAAGCGCCCCGGCGGCTCCTTCATCTTCGCGGGCCCGTCCGGTGTCGGTAAGACCGAGCTCAGCAAGACCCTCGCCGAGTTCCTCTTCGGCGACGAGGACGCGATGATCTCGCTCGACATGTCGGAGTTCAGCGAGAAGCACACCGTCTCGCGGCTCTTCGGCTCCCCGCCCGGATACGTGGGCTACGAGGAGGGCGGCCAGCTCACCGAGAAGGTGCGCCGCAAGCCGTTCTCCGTGGTCCTCTTCGACGAGGTCGAGAAGGCCCACCCGGACATCTTCAACTCGCTGCTCCAGATCCTGGAGGACGGTCGGCTGACCGACTCCCAGGGCCGGGTCGTGGACTTCAAGAACACGGTGATCATCATGACCACCAACCTCGGCACCCGGGACATCTCCAAGGGCTTCAACCTGGGCTTCGCCGCCCAGGGCGATGTGAAGACCGGCTACGAGCGGATGAAGAACAAGGTCAACGAGGAGCTGAAGCAGCACTTCCGGCCCGAGTTCCTGAACCGTGTCGATGACACGGTCGTCTTCCACCAGCTCACCGAGGAAGACATCATCCAGATCGTCGACCTCATGATCACCAAGGTGGACGAGCGGCTCAAGGACCGCGACATGGGCATCGAGCTCAGCGGCGTCGCCAAGAAGCTGCTGGCCAAGCGCGGGTACGACCCCGTTCTGGGCGCCCGGCCGCTGCGCCGGACCATCCAGCGCGAGATCGAGGACGTGCTGTCGGAGAAGATCCTCTTCGGCGAGCTGCGTCCGGGCCACATCGTGGTCGTGGACACCGAGGGCGAGGGTGAGGAGAAGAAGTTCACCTTCCGTGGCGAGGAGAAGTCGGCGCTGCCCGACACCCCGCCGATCGAGTCCGCCGCCGGCGGAGGCCCGAACCTGAGCAAGGACGCGTAAGCGCTCCAGGCACCTGAGATCCCTTTCCAGGGCTCGCAAAGGGGCCGTGGCACCGTCCAGGACGGTGCCACGGCCCCTTTGCTCGTTCCGCCCGTTCCGGTGCCCGTACGGGCACTCAGGCGCCCGTACGGGCTGCCCGGGGCCCTCAGCTGCCCGTCACTATGACCTGGACGCCCTCGGGCACCCCGGTGACCTCCGCGTTGCGGGGGCTCAGCCGCAGGGTGTGCAGCCGGGGGAAGGCGGACAGCCAGCTCAGGTCCAGGCCGTCCCCCAGGTCGTAGGAGAGCCACAGCTCGGTCAGCCGCTCGGCGACCAGGCCCTCGGTGAGCTGCTCCGGGGTGAAGGCCCCGGCGATCTGGACACAGGGGCGGCCGCCGAGTCTGCGCAGCGCGCCGAGCTCGGCCGCGTCGGACACCGGAAAGTCGAGTTCGCGTTCATCGAGATGCGCGATGATTTCCTCCGCGTAGCGGTCGGTGTCATAGCGCCGCCAGGCCCGTGCGAGCTGTGAGCGCACCGCCCAGGACGTACGGTCCCGCAGCCGGGCCAGATAGTCGATGGCGCGGTCGTCGGCTATCGAGCTGGCGGTGACGGCCAGACGATGGGCCTCCTCATCGGATACGCCGGTGGGATCGGGCAGCATTTCCAGTGCGATAGGGCCGATCCAGCCCAGCGCCCGGGCCGCCTCCAGGGAGGTCGGCCGGACCAGATCCCGGGTATAGCGGTGCACCCGGGAACGCACCGCGGGGTCCAGCTCCGTCGCGTGTTCCAGACACGCGGCCGCCAGGAGTTTGCGATGGCGGGCATGGACCGGGCGGGTGCCCTTTCGGGCGGCCAGCAGTCCTTCCAGGAGGTAAGCGCATTCATCGGGGCGGGCGAGAGCGACCGACATTCTGATCACTTCTTCCCAGTCGTCCAGGTGGGCGTGGTCGATGAGGAAGTCGAAATCGTGTCGTTCCACCACCGCTCTCGCGCTCAGATAGTCCTGGAAGGTGCGGTGGACGAAATCGACCGACCCCGGGGTGGGCTCACGCAATAGTCCGGTGCGGTGGAGCAGATGCCGGTAGATCTCCTCCGGTCCGCCCTGCCGCGAGGCATGGGGAATGGACGGAAGGTGCTGGGCGAAGGTCTCGAGGGCCACTGTCCGGTCCATTTCGGACCGTCCGTTGACCAGCATCCAGTGCGCCAGCTTCTGGAGCAGCCTGATCTTCGGTTCCTGCGGGAGGTCGATTCCATCGGGCGGCACCATGGCGCGCTCGCGGTCACGGCGTTCCAGCAGCATGGAAAGGGCCGCGTCATAGAGGGCTTTGCGGCCGCGCGGCAGATAGCCGCGGCGGTCCCGGTGCAGGGCGCAGATCAGTCCGCACATCAGCGGATTGGTGGCCAGCCGTCCCAGTTCACGCGTTATCCGCACGGCGTCCAGCAGCGTTTCCTCGTAGGAGCCCAGCCGGTCCAGATCGGTGCCGTCCTCGCGCGCCGCGGCGTGCCAGCGCTGAATGAAGGCGGTGACCCCCTCGCGGCTGAGCGGGGCCAGCTTCAGTTCCGCGAAGCGCTCGGAGGACAGCCAGTTCTCGCGGACGGCGGAGGGGCGGGAAGTGACCAGCCAGACGTTCCCCGGATAGCGTGCCGGAAGTTCGCGCAGCGCCTCCCGCAGCTGTTCACGGTCGCCCTCGGGCGCCTCGTCGATGCCGTCCACCAGCAGCAGCCCGCGACCCGCGGACAGCACCCGCTCGGCCCATCCGTCGGGCTGGGCGTCGGCCTGGGGGTGGCGGACGGCGGACAGAAAGCGGTCGGGCGGGGGGAAGCCGCCGTGCCGGAACCGCCGCACCGGCAGTACGAACGGCACCCGGCCGCGCAGCCGGGCCAGCTGGCCGGGCAGCCGTCCACGGGCCACGGAGACCGCCAGCCACTGCACCAGCGTGGTCTTGCCCGAGCCCGCCACACCCCACAGCAACACCCGGTCGCTCCCGGCGAGTGCCTGCTCCGCGGGGGCGGTGGGACCCGCGTCGGTCTCGGTCTCCAGACTGAGGTAAGCGGTGTCCAGGGGCCAGGTGTCGGGGGAGTGGGCCAGATCGATGCCGTAGATCGTCAGATGGTCGTGGCTCGCGATGATCGCGCGGGCGTAGATCTCCTCGAACGCGGCGTCCGTGTCGGCCGCCCGCTCGGCGAGGCCGCGGGCGACGAACGCCGACCGCCGGACGAGGAAGCGCAGGATCTGGTCGCAGACCGCGTGCAGTACGGCGGTGTGCAGCCGGGCGGCGCCGGGCGGCAGTTCGCGGTCGGCGTCCGGCGCGGCGACCGCCAGATGCCGGGCGAACGCCTCGGGTCCGAGCCGCACCGCCCGTACGTCGTCCATGTCGACGGTGCCGAGCGCGTGCAGGCTGCGGGCGAGCGCGTCGGTGACGGCCCGCTCCGCCTCACCGCCGTGGCCCACCCGTGCCCCGGCGGGAGCGGCTTCCCGGAGTGCCTCGGCGACCAGCGCGGCGGCGATCCGGGTGAGATCGCGCTCGGTGAGGGTCCGCCGGTCGCCCTGGAAGGCGACCAGGGCGGATATCCGCACCGGCCGGTCGGCCGGTGGCGCACCGGGCCCCTCGGCCGCGAAGAGTCGTGTGATCAGCGGTACGACGACGTCCGGCGCGAGCCGGACGCTGTTCGCTGCGGGATCCATAGGGCCCCGGTCCCCCCGTGGCGGTGTCGGCCGTTTCGAAGCCTCCAGGGTAGGACGGGCCGGGGGTCCGGCGCGGGGGGTTCACGGGGCGGGCGGAGGCATGGGCGGACGGGTGTGTGCGCCTGTACGGGGGTTTCACCGGTGGCCCAAGGGGTGAGGCCGTGGTCAGAACTGCTGGTCGTAGCCGCCGCCTTCACGGCGGGCCGACCGCAGTCCGCGCTCCACGGAGGCCACCCGCTCGGTGAGCTCAGCGAGCCGCTGTTCGAGCCGCTCCAGCCGGAGTTGGGTGCCGCGCACCGCTTGGAGGAGGGTGCGCACGGTGGGGTCGGTCGCGGGATCGGCGACGAAGAAGCCGGGTTCGAGCAGCCCCTCCACCAGTACTCCGTCCTCGACGAGCCGCCGGTAGGCGGAGTCCACCGCCTTGGTGAGCTTCCGCAGCTCGGTGGCGAGTTCCTCGGGGGCGGGCAGCCGGTCGCCCGGCCGGTACGTCCCCGCGTCGATGTCGTCGCGGATCCTTGCCTCGACGTCGTCGGACCGCAGCGTCCTGCGCATGTGCTCCATACGGCGAATCTATCGACGCCGTCGGAGACGGGGACCGAGAAGCGGGACGGGAGACGGCGACGGCCCGGCCCCCGTCCTCCGGGGGGCCGGGCCGTCGCGCCGGGGTCAATTCTTGACGGTGATGCGGTCCGCGGCCGGCGGGGCCAGCGGGGAGGACGCCGAGGAGTGGGCGCCCAGGTAGGCGGTGAACGCCTCCAGGTCGGAGGCGCCGACCAGCTTGTTCCTGCCCTCCTTGAAGACCGGGAAGCCGTCGCCGCCGCCCGCGAGGAACTCGTTCATCGCCACGCGGTAGGTCTTGGCGGGGTCGATCGGCTCACCGTTCAGCTTCACCGAGCCGGTGTCGATCCGGTCCTTGCCGGACTTGGTGAGGTCCAGGGTGTAGGTAAAGCCCTTGGACACCTGGAGGATCTTCGGGCTGTTCTCATTGGCCCCGCTGACCTGCTGCTGGAGCGCGGTGATCAGCTGGGCGCCGGTCAGGTCGAGCACGTTCATCATGTTGGTGAAGGGCTGCACGGTGAACGCCTCGCCATAGGTGACGACCCCGTCCCCCTCACTGCCCGACGCCTTGTACGCGAGGTCGGAGCGGATACCGCCCGGGTTCATCAGCGTGAGCTGCGCACCGCCCTTGTCGGCGGGGGAGAGCGCCTCCAGCTGGCCGTCGGTGATGACATCGCCGAGCGGGGTCTCGTAGGCGGTGGAGCCGCGTCCGGGGATCTCCGCGGAGACATAGCCGACCGGCTTGTTCGCGATCGGTGCGGCCAGCTTGTTCCAGCGCCCGATCAGCGAGGTCATGTCCGGGGCCTTGGGCTGCTCACGGTTGACGACGTGGTTGGCCGAGTCGGCGCCCTTCACGGACGTCCGGACGATGTCGCCGGTGCGGCGGTCGTAAGTGAGCGTGGTGTCCGTGTAGAGCCGTCCGAAGGAGGCGGCCGAGGTCACCGTGCGCGGGGTGCCGGACGGGTCCGGGATGGTGCACGCGTACGCCTGGTGGGTGTGGCCGGTGACCAGGGCGTCGACCTTCGGGCTGAGGTGCTTGGCGATGTCGACGATCGGACCGGAGACCCCGTCGCCCGCACCCGGGCTGTCGCAGTCGTAGTTGTACGAGGAGGAGGCGGGCATCCCGCCCTCGTGGATGAGCGCGACGATCGACTTCACGCCCTTGCGGTACAGCTCCCTGGCGTACTTGTTGACCGTCTTGACCTCGTCGTGGAACGTCAGTCCCTTGACGCCGTCGGCGGTGACGACGTCCGGCGTGCCCTCCAGCGTGACGCCGATGAAGCCGATCTTCACGCCCTTGTGCTTCCAGACCGTGTAGGGCTTGAGCAGCGGCTTGCCGGTCTTCTCGTCGGTGACGTTGGCCGCGAGGTACGGGAAGTCGGCGCCCTGGAACTTCTTGCCCTTCTCGTAGCAGCCGTCCTTGGGGTGGCAGCCGCCCTTCTGCATCCGCGTCAGCTCGGCGCGGCCCTCGTCGAACTCGTGGTTGCCGACCGAGGTGACGTCCAGATCCAGCGTGTTGAGCGCCTCGATGGTCGGCTCGTCGTGGAAGAGACCGGACAGCAGCGGGCTGGCGCCGATCATGTCGCCACCGGCCGCGGTGACCGAGTACGGATGGCCCGCGCGGGCCTTGCGCAGGGAGGTGGCGAGGTATTCGACACCGCCCGCCGGGACGGACTTGGTGGTGCCGTCCGCCTGGGTCTCGGTGACGTTGCCCGAGGAGCCCTGCGGCGGTTCCAGGTTGCCGTGCAGGTCGTTGAAGGAGAGCAGCTGTACGTCGACGGTGCGGTCCGGCCGGTGCCCCGGCGCGGCCGTGGTGTCCGCGCCCGCGGGGTCCGCGGCGGACAGGACACCGGCGGTGGCCGCGAGGACCGCGACCCCCGTGGCCAACCGGCGGGCCGCTCCGCGCCGTTGAGGTCTCGCTGCCATGTCGTCCCCTTTTGCCCGTGGTGGTCCGAATCCGTGGTCAGGTGCGTTCGAGCGGATGTGCCCGTGGTGCTCGGTGGGCCGAAGCATACGGTCAACGCGCGTAGCGAGGCAGGGGGATGAGGTTACGAGCTGGTTGCCGGCGGCCGGCCGTCACCCGCTGGTTGGCCCATTGGGGGGAAATGTCCCCTGCCGGGGAACGCCGGTGCGCCGCGGCCGAGTCGTAGGCTCGGCACCATGAATGACGTGGTGAACGAGACGGCCGGCGCCCGGCGTATCGAGGTCCTCGAGGAGCTCACGCCCGCTGTGGTCCAGGATGTGCTGCGCCTGATCGCGGAATCCGCGCGCACCGACGGTCAGCAGGCGGTGTCCGAGCAGGGGCGGCTGCAACTGCGGGGGCAGCGACCGGGGGTACGGCATCTGGTGCTGCGCGAGCCGAGCGGGGAGCTGGTCGGCTACGCACAGCTGGAGGACACCGATCCGGTGGAGGCCCCGGCCGCCGAACTGGTCGTCCACCCGGCCCACCGCGGCCAGGGGCACGGCCGGGCGCTGGGGGTGACCCTGCTGAAGGAGTCCGGCAAGCGGCTGCGGGTGTGGGCGCACGGCGGCCATGCCTCCGCCCGCCATCTCGCCCAGGTACTGGGGCTGACCCTGTTCCGCGAGCTGCGTCAGATGCGGCGGCCCCTGGGATCGCCCGCGGAGCTGGGCATCGACGAGCCCGCGCTGCCGGAGGGGATCACCGTACGGACCTTCAGGCCCGGTGAGGACGACGCCGCCTGGCTGGCGGCCAACGCCGCGGCCTTCGCCCACCACCCCGAGCAGGGCTCACTCACCCAGCGTGATCTGGACGACCGCATGGGGGAGGTCTGGTTCGACCCGCAAGGCTTCTTCCTCGCCGAGCGCGCGGGCGAGATCGTCGGCTTCCACTGGACCAAGGTGCACGGCGAGGAGCGGCTGGGCGAGGTGTACGTGGTGGGCGTGCGGCCGGACGCCCAGGGCGGCGGCCTCGGCCGGGCGCTGACCGCGATCGGCCTGCGCCACCTGGCCGCGCAGGGGCTGCCGACCGCGATGCTGTACGTGGACGCGGACAACCTCGCGGCCGTCTCCGTCTACGACCGGCTGGGCTTCGTCACGCACGAGACGGACCTGATGTACCGCACGGAGACCTGAGCCCGAGACGGGAGCCGGGCCCTGGGCCGGGCCCTGGGCTTTACGGAAGCCGGGACCGGGGTAGGGTCCGGGCCGCGGCGGGCCGGAGCCGGGGCCGGGACCTGGGGCCGGGACCCGGGGCCGGGACGGAACGCCTGCGGGTCGGGTCCCGATTTCCTACGCGCCATGTCTTCGTTACCGACGATTCAATCTCGGTTGCAAGCATCACTGAATGCAGTCCGCTGTGCCGAATCCGTCGAACCGGAGACTCCGTGCCGCCGTCGCACACGCTTCCGCCACGCCGTCTTCCGTCCCGGCGCGGAACAATGAGGTCATGAGCCACTCCAGCGGTCAGGCACCGGTCCACCCGCAGCCCCAGCCCTCGGTCGGTTCGATCGCGGCGCACAGGCCGCATGCCGTCGCCGTTCCGCCGGTGCGGTCGCTCGACCCCGACCTCGACGCCGATCCGGACATCTACGAGGAGGGCTCCGGTCCGGACGCGGAGAACGGCGAACTGCCCCAGGGGCGGTTCCTGGACCGTGAGCGCAGCTGGCTGGGGTTCAACGAGCGGGTGCTGGAGCTCGCCGAGGACCCCGCGACCCCGCTGCTGGAGCGGGCCAACTTCCTCGCGATCTTCGCCGGCAACCTGGACGAGTTCTTCATGGTCCGGGTCGCGGGTCTGAAGCGGCGCATCGCCACCGGTGTGGCCACCCGCTCCGCCTCCGGGCTCCAGCCCCGTGAGGTGCTGGAGCAGATCTGGACCCGGTCCCGGGAACTCATGGCCCGGCACGCCGCCTGCTACCAGCAGGACGTCGCCCCGGCGCTGGCCGAGGAGGGCATCCATCTGATCCGCTGGCCGGATCTCACCGAGAAGGAGCAGTCCCGCCTCTTCACCCTCTTCCGGCAGCAGATCTTCCCCGTGCTGACTCCGCTGGCCGTGGACCCGGCGCACCCCTTCCCGTACATCTCGGGGCTCTCGCTCAACCTCGCCGTCGTGGTGCGCAACCCGGTGAGCGGCCATGACCACTTCGCACGGGTGAAGGTTCCGCCGCTGCTCTCCCGGTTCCTGGAGGCGTCGCCGCAGCGCTATGTGCCGCTGGAGGACGTCATAGCGGCGCATCTGGAGGAGCTGTTCCCGGGGATGGAGGTGCTCGCGCACCATATGTTCCGGGTGACCCGCAACGAGGACCTGGAGGTCGAGGAGGACGACACGGAGAACCTGCTCCAGGCCCTGGAGAAGGAGCTGCTGCGCCGCCGCTTCGGGCCCCCGGTGCGGCTGGAGGTCGAGGAGTCCATCGACCCGTACGTCCTGGACCTGCTGGTGCGCGAGCTGAAGATCTCCGACGCGGAGGTCTACCCGCTGCCCGGCCCGCTCGACCTCACCGGGCTCTTCGGGATAGCGGCGCTGGACCGGCCGGAGCTGAAGTACGCCAAGTTCGTGGCGGGCACCCATCGCGACCTGGCCGAGGTGGAGTCCGCCTCGGCCCCCGACATCTTCGCCGCGCTGCGCGAGCGGGACGTCCTGCTGCACCACCCGTACGACTCCTTCTCCACCTCCGTGCAGGCGTTCCTGGAGCAGGCCGCGGCCGATCCGGACGTGCTCGCGATCAAGCAGACGCTCTACCGCACCTCGGGCAAGTCGCCGATCGTCGACGCGCTCATCGACGCCGCCGAGTCCGGCAAGCAGGTGCTGGTGCTGGTCGAGATCAAGGCCCGGTTCGACGAGCAGGCCAACATCAAGTGGGCGCGCAAGCTGGAGGAGGCCGGCTGCCATGTGGTCTACGGCCTGGTGGGGCTGAAGACCCACTGCAAGCTGTCGCTGGTGGTCCGCCAGGAGGGCGACACCCTGCGCCGCTACTCCCACGTCGGTACCGGCAACTACCACCCCAAGACGGCACGGCTCTACGAGGACCTGGGGCTGCTCACGGCCGACCCCAAGGTCGGCGCGGATCTGTCCGACCTGTTCAACCGGTTGAGCGGCTACTCCCGCCGGGAGACCTACCGGCGGCTGCTGGTCGCGCCCAAGTCACTGCGCGACGGGCTGGTCACCCGCATCAACAAGGAGATCACCCACCACCGGGCGGGCCGCCCCGCCTCGGTGCGGATCAAGGTCAACTCGATGGTCGACGAGGCCGTGATCGACGCCCTCTACGGGGCGGCGCGGGCCGGAGTGCCGGTCGACGTCTGGGTGCGCGGCATCTGTGCGCTGCGGCCGGGCGTTCCCGGGCTCTCGGAGAACATCCGGGTCCGCTCCATCCTGGGGCGCTTCCTGGAGCATTCGCGCGTCTTCGCGTTCGGGAACGGCGGTGAGCCCGAGGTGTGGCTCGGCAGCGCCGACATGATGCACCGGAATCTGGACCGCCGGATAGAGGCGCTGGTGCGGGTCACCGACCCCGCTCACCGCGCGGCGCTCAACCGCCTGCTGGAGAGCGGTATGTCCGACACCACCGCCTCCTGGCACCTGGGCCCGGACGGCGAGTGGACGCGGCACGCCACGGACCCGGACGGACAGCCGCTGCGGAACGTACAGGAAATGCTCATAGACGCCCGGAGGCGACGGCGTGGTTCAACGACATGACCTGCCGCTGGTCGGGATGACGGGTACCGGTCAGCCGCCCGGCACCCCGCCCCGTGGCGCCGGTCCGGGCGGCCCTGGGGGGCCCGGGGGGTACGGCACGGCGGAGCGCATCGCGGACCCGGCCCCTGCCGCGTCCCCGCCCACGGCCGGGGACGTGCTCGCGTCCTATCTGAACGCGCAGGCCGGAGACTTCCTGCGGAGTCTGCGGCTGCACCGCGAGAGCGGCTCCGACGCCGAGGAGTCCGCGGAGGCCGCCCGGCTGCTGCGCCGGGCCGCCCGCCGGATCAGCGGCGCGCTGTCCGTCTACCGCCCGCTCACCGACACCGCCTGGTCCGATGAGCTCCGCGCCGAGCTGGCCTGGCTGTCGGGCACGCTGGCCCTGGAGCACGCGTACACCGAGCGGCTGTCCCGGCTGCGTGACGCCCTCCACCGCCTCTCCGGTACCGGCGGGCCGCCGGACCGGCCCGCGGCGGAGGAGGCCGCGGCCGTGGGGGCGGCGGCGGGCGAGACGGCGGGAGGCGGCGGGAGCGCGGCCGCCCCGGCCCGGCCCGCACGGGCCGCCCGCCGCAGCGTCTCCCTCGCCACCGGCACCCCGGACCCGGCGCCCGCCCCGCCCGCCCCGCGCAGGGCCCCCGTGGACGGCGCGGACCCGGCGGAGGCGGCGCACGGGGCCGAGGAGACCTCCGCGCCGGCCGGCGGCAAACGGTCCGGGAAACGGGCGGCCGACCAGCGAGCCGACCCGCGAGCCGACCAGCGAGCCGACCAGCGAGTGGATCAGCGCACCGGTCAGCACGCCGACGGACCGGACGCGACAGGACATCCGGCCACCGCCCCCCAGCGGGCCGGTGGTGCGGACGGGGGCCGGGGCGCCGGGCTGACCGTGGGGGCAGCCCGCGCCGGGGCCTTGCTGGAGCGCCAGCTCACCCTGGCCCGGACCCGCGCCCACACCGCCGCCCTCCAGGCGCTCGGCTCCTCCCGCTTCCACGCGGTCGCCGACACCGTGGCGCTGCTCGCCTCCGAGGTGCCGCTCGAGGAGCCCGCCGCCCAGCGCCCCGCCGAGCAGGTGCTGATCCCGCTCGCCGAGACGGCGTACCGGCGGCTGGTCGAGGCGGTCGACGTACTGCCACTGGGCCGCGCCGAACATCCGTACAACGCCGAGGCCCTGATCCACGGGCTCGCCGCGACCCCCGCCGCCGACGCCCCGCCCGCCAGCGAACAGCAGGACGCGCCCTGGCACCAGGTGCGCCATCTGCTGCGCATGCGCCGCTACGCACTGGAGGTGTTGGAGATGGCGGAGGCGCCGACGGTGCCCAGGGCTGCGGACGAGGGGCACGGGGCCGGGGCGGTGAACGGCCCGGTGAACGGCCCGGTGGAGCCCCCGCAGTCCGTACGGCTGCTGGCCGCCGCCCAGGCGCTGGAGCGCCACCGCGACGCGTCCGAGGCCGCGGCCGCCGCGGCGGCCGCGGCCCGCACCCCGCGGATCGCCCCGGCCACGGCGTACGCGCTCGGTGTGCTCCACGCCGATCAGCGCCATGAGGTGGAGGCGGCCCGCTTCGCGTTCGGCCGGATCTGGCGGCGCATCGCGACCAGAGCGACCTGAAGACCACCAGAGCGACCTGAAGACCACACGGGCGGACATCAGCGGGCACCAGCGATCCGCGGCGACCGGGGAGGCGGGACGGCAGATGGCTCAGCGGAATTCCCAGGGCTCGGGCGACGGCGGCGCGGGCGCGCCCACCGGACCCGTCCTCGCGGCGGGCTGTGTGCTCTGGCGGCGCGCCCCCGACGGCGGGCGGCTGGAGGTCGCGGTGGTCCACCGCCCCCGCTACGACGACTGGTCGCATCCGAAGGGCAAGCTCAAGCGCGGTGAGGACGCGCTGCGCGGCGCGGTGCGGGAGGTCGCGGAGGAGACCGGTATGGGATGCGCCCCCGGCGCCCCGCTGCCCACCCTCCGCTATGTGGCCAAGGGCCGTCCCAAGGAGGTCCGCTACTGGGCGGCGGAGGCGGTCCACGACGAGCCCTTCGTCCCCAACCGCGAGGTCGACCGGCTGGTCTGGCTGCCGCCCTCAGCGGCCCGGCTGCGGCTGACGTACGACCACGACCGCGGGCTGATCGACGCGCTGCTGGACGCGGTGTCCCCGTCGTAGGGCGGTGCGGCGCCGGGCGTCAGGGCCGGGGCGCCAGCGCGTCCCAGCGGACCGTGAGTTCGCCCTGCCGCCAGCGCCGGGGCCCGTCCACGAGCGGCCAGCCCGCGGCGCGGAGCGTCTGGGCGCTGCGTATCCAGCGCTGCCGGGCGCTGAGCGCCGCGTACGGGGCGGCGGCCGCCCAGGCGCGGTCGAAGTCGCGCAGGAAGGTGTGCACCGGTTCGCCCGGCACATTGCGGTGGATGAGCGCCTTCGGCAGCCGTTCGGCCAGGTCGGAGGGGCGTTCCAGGGAGCCGAGCCGGGTCGCGAAGGTCACGGTGCGCGGACCGTCCGGGGCGAGGGCGACCCATACGTGCCGCCGTCCGATCTCGTCGCAGGTCCCTTCGACCAGCAGGCCGCCCGGGGCCAGCCGGGCGCACAGCCGCCGCCACACCTCGGCGACTTCGTCCTCCTCGTACTGCCGCAGCACATTGGCGGCCCGGATGAGCGCGGGCCGGGCGCCGTCCGGCAGCGGGACCTCGAAGCCGCCGTGGGCGAAGGCGAGCCCCTCGCGTTCGTACGGCCGCGCGGCGGCGACCCGCACCGGGTCGATCTCCACCCCGACCACCCGGGCCCCGGGCCGTACGGTGCGCAGCCGGGTCAGCAGTTCGACGGCGGTCCAGGGCGCGGCCCCGTAGCCCAGGTCGACCGCCACGGGGGCCTCGGCCCGGCGCAGGGCGGGTCCGTGGGCGGCGGCGATCCAGCGGTCCATGCGGCGAAGCCGGTTCGGATGGGTGGTCCCGCGGGTCGCCGAACCGACCGGGCGGGTCGGCGGCGGTACGCGGGCGGGCATGGCCAGAGCTTATGGGGTGCCTCGGGCGGGGCGGCCGTCCGGTCGGCCGTCACACGGCGCGTCCGTCCCACTCCCCGAACGTCACACTTTGGCAAAGCGGAAATGGGAAGGAGCGATTCCGGTGTTGACGGTTCGGAGGGGCAGCCCGCCCCCGGCTAGGAGGTATCGCGCGGTGAGCCAGCACGCGTCCCGCCTCGGCGGTCTGCGAGGCCGATCCCATGTGCCGTTCGGCGGCCACCCCCACGCGCGCTTCCGGCGCGTGCCGCGGCGGCCCCGGCGGATCGCGATGCTCAGCGTGCACACCTCCCCCCTGCACCAGCCCGGCACCGGCGACGCGGGCGGGATGAACGTCTATATCGTCGAGCTCGCCCGGCGGCTGGCCGACCTCGACATCGAGGTGGAGATCTTCACCCGGGCGACCACCGGCGTGCTCCCGCCCTCCGTCGAGCTGGCGCCCGGGGTGCTGGTGCGGCACGTGGCCGCGGGCCCGTACGAGGGGCTGGCCAAGGAGGACCTCCCGGCGCAGCTGTGCGCGTTCACCCACGGGGTGATGCAGCAGTGGGCGGGCCACCGCCCCGGCTACTACGACCTGGTCCACTCCCACTACTGGCTCTCCGGCCACGTCGGCTGGCTGGCCGCCCAGCGCTGGGGCGTACCGCTGGTGCACGCCATGCACACCATGGCCAAGGTCAAGAACGCCGCCCTCGCGGCCGGTGACACCCCCGAGCCCGCGGCCCGCGTCATCGGCGAGCAGCAGATCGTCAGCGCCGCCGACCGGCTGATCGCCAACACCGCCGAGGAGGCGGACGAGCTGGTGCGCCACTACGACGCGGCGCGCGACCGGCTGGCGGTCGTGCATCCGGGGGTGAACCTGGAGCGGTTCCGTCCGGCGGACGGCCGGGCGGCGGCCCGCGCCCGGCTCGGACTGCCGCCCGACGCGCTGATACCGCTCTTCGCCGGGCGCATACAGCCGCTGAAGGCACCCGACATCCTGCTGCGCGCGGTGGCCCACCTCCTGGAGGAAGACCCGTCGCTGCGCGAACGGCTCGTGGTGCCGGTGGTCGGCGGGCCGAGCGGCAGCGGGCTCGCCAAGCCGGAGCGGCTGCACAAGCTGGCGGCGCGGCTGGGGATCTGCGACGTGGTCCGGTTCCGGCCCCCGGTCGTCCAGGACGAGCTGGCCGACTGGTACCGAGCGGCGTCGGTGCTGGTCATGCCGTCGTACAGCGAATCGTTCGGACTGGTGGCGGTCGAGGCGCAGGCATGCGGCACCCCGGTGGTGGCGGCCTCGGTGGGCGGCCTGCCGGTGGCCGTGCGGGACGGTGTCAGCGGCACCCTGGTCGGCGGCCACGACCCGGCCGACTACGCCCGCGCCCTGCGGCCCTTCGCGGACGAGGCGGGGCGCGTGGACCGGATGGGCGCGGCGGCGGCCCGGCACGCTCAGTCCTTCGGCTGGGGCACGGCCGCCGCGGCGACTGCGGAGGTCTACATGGAGGCGATGCGCGAGCGGCGTCGCCTACGATCGGCCCATGGGTGACGCCAACACCAACGCCGACAGGTCCGGTAACGGAGCCGACGCCGACAGCGCAGCGAGCGCCGGGACCGTGATCGAGCGGACGCTGCGCGACGCCGAGCTGGAGTGGGAGAGCCCGTCCGAGGGGACGTACGTGGTCACGCTCCCGGGCACCCGCAAGCTCTCGACCACCTGCTCGCTCCGCGTCGGCAGGCACTCCCTCTCGATCAACGCCTTTGTCATCCGCCACCCGGACGAGAACCACGACACCGTCCACCGCTGGCTGCTGGAGCGCAACACCCGGCTGTACGGGGTGAGTTACGCCATCGACCCGCTGGGCGACATCTATCTGGTCGGGCGGCTGCCGCTGGCCGCCGTCACCCCGGACGAACTGGACCGGCTGCTCGGCACCGTCCTGGAGAACGCGGACGGCAGCTTCAACACCCTGCTGGAGATGGGCTTCGCCACCGCGATCCGCAAGGAGTACGCATGGCGTACGGCGCGCGGTGAGTCCACCCGGAACCTCGAGGCGTTCACCAACCTGACGCGCGACGCCGCGGGCTGACCCCCGGGCCGCCCCGCCCCCGGACCGCCCCACCCCCCGCCCCGCCCGCGAACTGCCCCGCCCGCCGCGAAATTTCTCCGATACCGCGGTGAAGAAAACCGTTCTGTGCGGGCTCTTCATGGTGAACCGGCTTCAGCCGGGAACCATGAAGGGGAGACACAACGGTGCTCATGGACAATCCGTGGCTCACGGTGGCAACGGTCGTGACGGTGGGGGTGCTGCGCCTGATGGGGGACGTCATTCGCTGGCTGGCGGCGCGCTCGGGCGAACGGGCCCGGGCGCGGCTGCTGATGGAGCTGGTACGCGGCTCGGGCCCGGGCACGGTGCTCACCGACCACCGGGCGGACGGCGCGGCGCTGACCATCCGCCGCCCCGAGGCGGAGAGCGGCCGGGGCGGAGCGGACGCGCGGGGCGGGGGCCCGGTATGAGCGACACGGCCGAGGAGACCACGCGCGACGAGGAGTTCGACGCGTTCTACGCCCGCACCAACCGCCGGCTCACCGCCCATGCCCTGATGCGGTTCGGCCGCGACCGGCAGGGCGTCGAGGACGCCCTCCAGGAGGCGTACATCGAGGCGATGAAGCGCTGGCCGAAGGTGCGCGCCTGCCCCTCGCCGGAGGGCTGGGTCCTCACCACCATGCGGCACAAGCTGGTGCGTGACGGACGGCGCTGGCGGAACCGCTGGAAGCCGGTGGAGCTGACCGTTCCGGCCTCCCCGACCGCCACCGTGGAGGAGACCTCGGAGGCGCTGGCCACCCTGCGCGCCCTCACCACCCTGCCGCCGCGGCAGCGCGAGGTGATCGTCATGGCCACCTCGGGCATGAGCTACCAGGAGATATCCGCCGAACTCGGGATCACCACCCGGGGTGTGGGCAGCAATCTGCACAAGGCCCGCGCCCGGCTCACCCTGCTGCTGAGCATCCCGCCCGGTTTCGACCGCGAAGGCGAGCGGCTGATGAGCCCCAGCCCGCGCGACCCGCTGTACGCGGTGCTGTCGGCCGCGGCCGCCTGGCTGCTGGACGGGCTGTGCGCGGAGCAGCGCGGACGCGAGCCGGGGCGCGGCTCCGGGAACGACTCCGGCCGGGGGCACGGCCGGGGGCACGGCCGGGGGAACCGGTGATCGCCGCCGTCCGCGCCCTGCTGGCCGTGGCCCTGCTCGCGGGGTTCTACGTGCTGGTCGCGGTGATGGTGCTGTTGTGGGTGGGCTTCCTGGTGGTGGCGTTATGGAGCTCCGGACAGCCGACCGCCACCACGCCCCCGACCAGCATCTTCCTGCTGTGCGCCGCGTTCGCCCCGGTGATCGCCGGAATGGTGTGGGCGGTGGTCCGTACCGCCCGGCCCGCCGGACCGCCCGCGGGCACGGTGTGGGTGAGCAGGCGCGGGGCGCCCGCGTTATGGGCCGTGGTCGAGGAGCTTGCTCGCGCCGTGGGCACCCGGCGGCCGGACCACATCCGGCTGACCAGCGAGGTCAACGCCTCCGTCACCGAGGACGCCTCGTTCCTGGGCCTGGTGCCCGGCTCCCGCACCCTCTATCTGGGGCTGCCCCTGCTGGCGGGCCTGCCGCCCGCCGAGTTGCGCGCCGTCCTCGCCCATGAGCTGGGCCACTACTCCCGCCGCCACAACCGCTTCGGCGCCCTCGCCCACCGCGGTTCGGCCGGTCTCGACGCCGCCCGGCAGGCGATCCGGGACGCGTCGGCCGCCAATGACCTGGTGCGGATGTACGCGGGCGGGCCGCAGGCGCTGGTCGGGCTGTACGCACGGGTCTTCCGCCGGCTCACCCGGCCGGTGCGGCGGCGGCAGGAGCTGGAGGCGGACCGCGAGGCCGCCCGGGTGGCCGGGGCGGACACGGTGGCCGGCGCGCTGCGCTCCACGGCCGTGCTGGAACAGCTGTGGCCGGAGTTCATCGCGGAGTTCCTCACCCCGATGCGCCGGGCGCACGGATGTGTGCCCGACGACCCGTTCCGGATCTTCGCCGATCTGGTCGAGGCGCCCGAGCTGCGGGAGCTGATGGCCGAGGTGCTCGAGGACGCGGTGCGGCGGCCCGCCGACCCCGACGACCCGCACCCGGGTCTGGCCGTCCGCCTCCGCCGGCTGGCCCGCCTCCGTATGCCCCCGGGCCCGGCCGCACCGGACCCCGCCGACCTCGAACCCCTCTGCGTACCCGCCCGCTACGCCGCCGAGGCGGGCCGGTCGCTGTTCTCCGGGGCGAGGGACACGGTGCCGTGGCGCGACTGGCTCGCGCTGCTGGCCGCCGAGCGCGCGACCCGGATCCTGACCCCGCTGGCGGAGGCGGTGCGTACGGTCGAGCACGAGGAGGCGGGCGGGGAGCGGCCCGGCCCCCTGACCATCCACCGGGTGCTGCGGCTGGTGGACAGCGGCCGCCGGATGCCGCTCGCCCGAGCCCTCAACTCCCGGCTGGCCGCCGCCGGGCCGGCGGGGCGGGAGCCGCTGGAACCGCTGGCCGCCGCGCTGTCCGTGCTGATCGGGGCGCAGTTGGTGGCGGGCGGCAGCGCGTACTGGGCGATGCACTGGACCGGACCGAGCACCCTCGTCCCGCCCGACGGCCTCGCGCCCGAGACGATCCGTGCCTGGGCCGACACCGCCGTACGACTCCCCGGCCAGACCCAGCGGCTGGGGCTGCATCTGGCCGCCCTCGGCGTGGACGAACGCAGCCCGCTGCCGGACCGGGCCGAGGCCGGTACGTCCGACGGCGCGCCCGGGGACGAGGTGCGGAACGTCAGCATCGCGCCCCAGGTGTCCGAGCCCGCCCGTCGGCGGATCGGCGCGGTACGGGCGCTGGCGCTCACGGTGCTGCTGGGGTTGACGGGGCTGGGGTACGCGCTGTGGAGCGACCGGGGCGAGCCGACGTACCCGGGGGGCCCGGTGCCCCGCTGGACCCAGCAGCCCGGCGGCCCCTACGGCTCCGACCCGGCCCCCGGCGCGGTCCCGACCTACGACCTGCCGTCGGGACTCCCGACGGGACTCCCGACGGGGCGGCCGCTGCCCACGGGGCTCCCGACGAGTCGGCCGCTGCCGTCGCTGCCGCTGCCGAGCATCGATATCGAGTCGCTCGTGCCGCGGCGCACGCCGTAACGTCAGCCGACGGTGTCGGCGTCCCGAACGACCGGCGTCGTCCCGCCCTCCCCGACGACGACGTCGCGCACGTCGTCCACGTCGCGCACGTCGTCCACGTCGCGCACGTCGTCCACGTCGCGCACGTCGTCCACGTCGTTCACCGCGTTCACGTCATCCGCGGCGGGCCGGGCCCGCAGTCTGCGCCCCAGCGCCGCGTACCCCGCGGCCGCCACGACGCCGACCACGGCGCTCCCCGCCCACAGTGCGTCGGCGCCGAAGCGATCGATGACCGCTCCGCCCACCAGCGGGCCGGTCAGCGAGGCGAGGGACCAGGACAGTACGTACATCCCCTGGTAGCGGCCGCGGCCATGGGTGGGGGAGAGCCGGGCCACCAGCCCCATCTGGGTCGGGGAGTTGATGATCTCGCCGAGCGTCCAGACGGCGACGGCCAGCGCGTACAGGCCCACCGACCCGGCGAAGGCGGTGAGCCCGAAACCGCATCCGGTGAGCAGCGCGGAGACGACCAGCAGCGGCGCCGGATCACGGTGCTCGATGAAGCGCGTCACCGGGATCTGCACGGCCACGATCAGTACGCCGTTGGTCGCGATGGCCAGTCCGAAGTCGGAGCTGGACAGCCCGTCCGCGCCCATCGCCACCGGCAGCGCCACGAATCCCTGGAGGAAGAGGACCGCCAGCAGGTACGACAGCGCGACCACGGCCATGAACCGCCGGTCGCGCAGCGCCGTGCCGAGCCCGATCTCCGGCTCGTCCGTGGCGGGCCCGTCGGCGCTCCGCTCCGGCCGGGACTCCGGCAGCTTGACGAAGACGATGACCGCGCAGAGCAGGGTCATCGCCGCGTCGCTCAGGAACAGGGTCAGATAGCCGTGCCGGGCGATCAGCCCGGCCGCCATCGCCGAGAAGGCGAAGCCGAGGTTGATCGCCCAGTAGTTGAGGGCGAAGGCCCGCACCCGGTCCTCGGGCGCCACGATGTCGGCCATCATCGCCTGCACGGCGGGCCGGGAGGCGTTGCTCGTCATACCCACCAGGCAGGCCACGACCGCGATGGCGACCGGGTCCTGGACGAAGCCGAGCACGGCGACCGTGACGGCCGTCGAGACCTGGGACACCAGCAGCGTGGGCCGCCGCCCCAGCCGGTCGGTCAGCACCCCGGCCACCACCGCCGACACCGCCCCGCCCAGCCCGTGCAGCGCACCGACCAGTCCGGCGAAGGTCGCCGAGTAGCCGCGTTCGACGGTCAGGTACATGGCAAGGAAGGTGGCGACGAATCCGCCCAACCGGTTCACCAGCGTGGAGGTCCACAGCCACCAGAACGCCCGGGGCAGCCCCGATACGCTCTCCTTCGCTGCCCGCCGCAGCCTGACGACGGCCTTCGGCGACATCGGCGACCCCCCGTGGATCAACGCGTATCAACCACGCAATGTAAGTAGCTCTGCTGAAAAACGCACCTTACAGCTCCCCTCCCCGGGCCGCTACCGGATTACCGGAGTCCGCCCTTTGGTCGTCCACTGACCCCCTCCGACGGGTCCAGTAGGCTCGAGCGCATGGCCGACGCACCGTACAAGCTGATCCTCCTCCGCCACGGCGAGAGCGAGTGGAACGCGAAGAACCTGTTCACCGGCTGGGTGGACGTCAACCTGAACGAGAAGGGCGAGAAGGAGGCAGTCCGCGGCGGTGAGCTGCTGAAGGACGCCGGCCTGCTCCCCGACGTGGTCCACACGTCCCTCCAGAAGCGCGCCATCCGCACCGCGCAGCTCGCCCTGGAAGCGGCCGACCGCCTCTGGATCCCGGTCCACCGCAGCTGGCGCCTCAACGAGCGCCACTACGGCGCCCTCCAGGGCAAGGACAAGGCCCAGACCCTCGCCGAGTTCGGCGAGGAGCAGTTCATGCTCTGGCGCCGCTCCTACGACACCCCGCCGCCCCCGCTGCCCCGCGACGCCGAGTACTCCCAGTTCTCCGACCCGCGCTACGCCACGCTCCCGCCGGAGCTGCGCCCGCAGACGGAGTGCCTGAAGGACGTCGTCGTCCGCATGCTCCCGTACTGGTTCGACGGCATCGTCCCGGACCTCCTCACCGGCCGCACCGTCCTGGTCGCCGCCCACGGCAACTCCCTGCGTGCCCTGGTCAAGCACCTCGACGGCATCTCCGACGCCGACATCGCGGGCCTGAACATCCCCACCGGCATCCCGCTCTCCTACGAGCTCGACGCCGACTTCCGCCCCCTCACCCCGGGCGGCACCTACCTCGACCCGGAGGCCGCGAAGGCCGCGATCGAGGCCGTGAAGAACCAGGGCAAGAAGAAGTAGCCTTTGCGATCACGCCCCCGACCTGCGCCTACGGCGCGGATCGGGGGCGTTTTCACGGCCCGGGCCCACTGTGGGCCCTCAGTCCCCCGAGCCTTGCGGCCGGAGCGCCAGCCCGAGAGCCTTCCGGGCGCGGTCCCGGCTACTCGGCATGAGGTGCGCGTACACCTTCAGGGTCAGGCCCGGGTCGGAGTGCCCGAGATACTCGCTCACGGCCTTGATGCTCTCCCCCGCGTCCAAGAGAACGGACGCGTAGAAGTGCCGCAGGGCGTGCATGCCGTGTTCGCGAGCGGCGGCGTGCTCGCGGCTCTTGGCCTTCGGGATGACGCCGACCTTCGCGAGGGCGGGCTTCCAATGGTCCTCGTTCAGCGACGTACGCCAGACGTGCCCGCCGTTGGGCCCACTGAAGATCAGGCGTTTGGTCACAGGCTGGCCGTTCGCCCGCATCCACGGCAACGTGACCTCGACGGGCGGGAAGCGCTCGATGTGCTTCTTCAGCGCCTCCGCCACGGGATCGGGCAGAGGCACGTCACGGAGCTTGCCGCCCTTCGGAGGCGCGAACACGGCCTTGCTCAGGCTCAGCTTGAGTTGCTGCACCACGTGCAGGGTGTTGGTGTCGAAGTCCAGCTCATCGACGCACAAGCCGAGGATCTCGCCCTGTCGCAGGCCGCAGCCAGCGCCCATGTCGACCATGGTGCGGAAGCGCTCGACCATGGCGGCCCGCACGGTGAAGACGCGTTCCGGCTGCCACGGGACGACACGGCGCATGCCCATCTCGGGGAGCGTCACCGTGCGCGAGTTGCAGGGATTCCGGCGAAGGTAGCCGTCCTCGACGGCCGCGCTGAGAGCGGCGCGGACGTTGGAGAAGATCACACGGGCGTACGCGCCGGACATGCCGGACGCTTCGAGCTGCGTTACGAACTCGCGGATGTGGCTCGGCTGGAACGACCCGAGCGGACGTGACCCGATGCGGGGAAAGGCGTGCAGCCTGAGTTGGGACTGCATCGACGCTCGGGTGTTCGGGTCTCCGCTCTGGCTCGCAAGCCACTCCTCCGCGAACTCCTGAAAGGACGTCCGGGACGCGTTCGGGTCGATGTAGTCACCGCGAGCCACGTCCGCAGCCATCTTGCTCAGCCACTGCTCGGCGAGGCGCTTCTGTCCGTCGGCGAACGACTTGCTCTTGCGTTTCCCGTCAGGCGCGAAGTAGCGGGCCCTGTAACGCAGCCCCTGGCCGTAGCGAGCGGTCTTGACTCGGACGGTCTTGCCGTCGGCGTTGGTCTCGGTCTTGAGCCAGCGGTCTTGGATGCTGCCTGCCATGAGAGGCGGGGTCCTTTCCCAGCATGGAGCAGGGGCAGCCGTTGAACGGCTGCCCCTGACGGTGTGTGAGGTTGCGTCAGGCCGCGACGCGGTCGACGTTCTTGAGCTGAGTGACGTAGGCCCCTACTTCGGCGGGGTCGTAGCGAACGTGCTTACCGACGCGGAAGCCGGGAGGACCGGTGCGCTTCCTGCGCCACTGGTAGACGGTTTCGAGGGGGACGCCGAAGATCTCGGCGATGTCGTCGGGAGTGAGGTACCGGTCGAGGACACCGCTGCGGAGGGTGGCGCGGGGGTCGGGTTGAGCGGAACGGGTTCGGCTCATGGGGTCCTCAGAGGTTGAGTCGCGTTGGCTTCGGGGGTGTCTCGGACTCCGCGTGTGTCCGAGGTGCGGATTTCTGCGTCATTGCGTCATCAGCGTCATTCATGCTTTTGACCTGCGGTTTTGTGTGACGCAGCGGCTAGGGGGTGCGTCATCGGCGCGTCATGAGCTGTGTCATCGCATGACGCAGATGACGCAGGATGACGCAGAGGCCGCCGTCTGCGTCATGCCTCTTGCCGCAGGTCAGGGGCCGTTTTCTCGTCCGCATGACGCAGATGACGCAGCGTCTTCCCTCTTAGGACAAAAGAGGGGGTGTCTGTTGTAGTTCGGTGGCGCCTCAAAGCGTGAAGAAGGAGCCGCTTCGCGGCGCGACCCTTGGGCGGCGTTCCGCCGAACAGCAAGAGGAGCACGCCTCGGCCCTGGTGCTCTTCTTGCTTGTCCAGGCGAGCGGCGTTCGCGGGTCAGGCCAGCCGCTTCTGCTCGTGTGGGGGCGGGGTGGCCGGGCGGGTCATTTCGAGGTAGCGGCCCTCGCTGGTGCGGCCGGTGTCGATGAGGACACCACGAGCGGCAAGCGTCGGCTGGAGGCGCTTGAGCCGGTCGGAGAGGACTTTGCCCGTGGTCGGCCAGCCCTTGGGCAGGGCACGCAGTTCATCGCCGCTGTAGAGGCGACTGAGGCAGTGCAGCCACTCGGTAGACGTCATCCGCTGCTCGCCGCCCGGCTCGATGGTGTCGGCATGCCTGAGAACGGTCTGCGCGAGGAGATCGCCCTCGATCACGTCGTCGTTCAGGTCGTCCAGACTGGCCCGGTAGGCGGTGAGCGCCCCCAGGCCGGTTGCCGCATCGAGCTGCGCGCACAGGTGCGCGAAGTCTGCCATCCGCAGGTCGGTGGGGGTTTCCGCCTCAACCGCGCGGATCTTGACAGTGAGGTCAAGGAGAGAGCCGAGAACGACGGGCAGAACTTCCGCGTACTCCGTCCAGAGTTCTGCCTCGGTGCGCCGGACGCGGGGCCGCTCCAGTCGCAGCGGCAGGAGCCGTTCCGCCAGGTCGGGCCGGATGACTCCCACATCGATCCCGGTCAGGAGCAGGGGGCGGCGGTAGCGAGCGCGGAACACGTCCCCGTCGGTGAAGAGGGCGCGCTTGACGTTCTCGGCGCCGGTGACGATGCAGCACATGGCGTCGGACAGGTCCGGCGTCATGTGGGAGAGGTTGTCCAGGGCGGTGACCCATCCGGCCGCCACCGCCGCGATCAGGTTCTCCTCGTCCTTCGGCGCGCGGCGCAGGTCACCGCTCATGCCCTCGATGATCCGCACGAGCATCCGGCCGCCGGTGGACTTCCCCGCGCCCTGCGGTCCGGTGAGGAACGGCGCGGGAACGGGCACGGACGGCCCGAGGCAACCGACCAGCCAGGCGATAGCCAGGCACTCGGTCTCTGCGTTGGCGAAGTTGCACAGGCGGAGCAGGAGGTCGATGCCCTTGCCGTCGGTGTCCTTGGCGGGCAGGGGCAGTTCCCCAGTGAGCTGGGTGCGCCGCCAGCACACCTCGCGCGGGTCGGGAGTGAGGATGTCCCAGCCGGTGGGGTGGATGCGGACGGACTTCCCGTCATCGCGGCCCAGGTCCAGCCACGTCGCCCCGTCGAATCCGGGGGCGACGCGGATGTGGACGGGCTGCACGTCCTCAGACAGCGCGAGCGCTTCGATCAGGTCCAACGCCTCCTTCAACGCGGTCCCGTTGAACACGCCGCGCCCGTCCTTGAACAGGCCGACCATGAGTTCCTGGCGGTGGCTGCCCGTGGTGCCCTGGGAGCGGATCGGACGGGCCACGGGGTGACCGTTCTTCTGCGCGTACACGGTGCCGTCGGGGGTGCGGAAGTACCGGAAGTGCGCCTGTGCGTAGTCGGTGATGATCTCGCGGGCCGGGGTCTTGTCGTCGTCGGACATGGCTACAGTCCCAACCTGGTCAGGGCGTTGGTCCACGCGTCGGTGCAGTGCCGGGCGGTCTCGCCCTTGGCCTGTGCGGCGGTGAAGAGCCGCGCGGTGTGCGCTTCGGTGAGGCAGCCGCACCGGCCGTGCGTGGACAGCACGGCGAGGAACGTGCGGTAGACGGTGGCGTGCACCGCACTGGTGGCCTGGGCGATGCGCTGTTCCGCCATGGCGATGCCACGGTCCAGGTACGTGGGCGTGCGGTGAGGGCACTCCCCGCCCCTGGCCCGTGTGGGCACCGTGAGGGGCTGCGGCGCGGACCGGGGTGTGGCGGGTTTCTGGACGGCCAGGGCGCGCACGGCGTCCGGCAGGTGGGCCATCGTGCCGGAGCCGAATCCGAGCCACCGGGCGTAGGCCATCGTGGACTTGATGTCCACGCCCGGCCGGACCGCGTTCGCGGACTGCATGGCACCGAAGTAGAGCCAGTGCTCGCCGCGCGTGGTGGGCACGGTCTGCGTGGCGGGCAGGTTCGCGCGGGCCCACGCGATCGCGTCGGCGTCGTCCAGGTCCACGACCGTCAACCCCGCCCCGCCCGGGTGGTAGGCGACCGCACTCGCGCACCGCCAGGCGCGCCGCCAGACGCCAGAACCGACGACGTTTGGGTCGGTGGTCGCGGCGGACCACGCGTGGCAGGGCGCCGGGCAGGCGCAGGGGCCGGGGGTCTTCATGTTGGGTCGGCCGCCACAGGCGTTGTTCGCGCAGCGCGTGCAGTTACCGAACGGCACCTTCCCGGCTCGTAACGGCAGCACGGGCACGCCGGAGGCTGCCAGAGAGAGAGCGGTATGCAGGTGCTCTGCCCGAATGGTGGTCGGTTGGGTCATGCTGGAGGTCTCCAGTTCGTGAGTGGCGTGCTGGATTGGCGGCGGCCCCGGTTCTTGGCGGAGTGGGGGCCGCCGTTGTCGTTCACGTGGAGTCGTCAGGCAGCCTGCTGACCAGGCAGGAGACGGCCGTCGGCGGTCCGATGCAGAGCCCCGCCAGCGGTGAGTGCCTTGATCTCCCGGGAGACGGTGCCCTTGTTGAGGCCGGTCGCCTCGGCGATGTCTTTGGCGGTGCGGGCACCGGACTGCACGGCTGCCAGCACCTTGTCCCGGTTGGTCGCCGCCCCAGACGGTGCGGCCGTCTCCTTGACCAGGTGCAGCGGCGTTCGCGGCGACGAATCGCCCGGGGTCTGCTTGGGGGTCCAGATGGACTTGGGCAGGGCGCGCACGCCCGCGTCGTCCAGGGTCCAGGTGCGCAGCATGCGCGGCCCGTAGCCCTTGAGGTAGCCGTGCCCCCGGTACTCGCGGCCGTCGGGGATCTGGTGCGGCGCGTAGTGCGCGCAGTCATCCAGCGCGACCTGGGCCTGAGTCGTACCGGCCACCCGCAGCGAGAACCGCGTCAGGAGGTTCGGCGCGATCAGCTTGTGCACACCCGGCGCACCACCATCGGTCAACGGGTACTGCGTCGCCCACCACAAAACGACACCGCGCGAGCGACCCAGAGAAGACAGCTCGATCAAACGCTGTAGCCGGTCCTTGTCCTTGGTGATCAGGGCCAGGATCACCTGTCCCTCGTCCACGACGACGGTGAGCTGACGGCCGTCCCACACGCTGATGCCGCGCTTCTTCATGTCGACTTTGCGGCGGGTCATCTCCGCGTGCGCCTCGTCCACCGCGTCCGTGATGTCGTCGCGTTCCACGGCGACGCGGCACGCGGACTCCCAGATGTTGGCCTCTTCGCCCTTGCCGTCGATGAGCAGCAGGTCACCGCGCAGGTGGGCGGTGGCCATGAGCGGACGGAACGACCAGGACTTGCCGGTGCCGGAGGCGCCGGAGACCAACAGCCGCTCATCGAACGGGATCAGGACCTCATCACCGGTCTCGGTGTCCAGACCGAGGCTCATCATCATCAGGTCGGACGGGATGCGGTCCGGAGTCCACAGCGAGGAGACGCCCGCGGCTGCCGACCGGGTGGCCAGGGTCAGAACGGCCCACCCGCCGCGCGAGGCGGAGGTGATCCGTATGCGCAGCGCGGTGCGGGCACCCAGCAGCGCCCGGACCGAGTCGGCCTTGTCCGCGAGCGTCTTGACCGTCCACGTGCCATCCAGCCGGATCTCACACCGGATGCCGCCCGGCTCCATGGCGGGAGGCGTGGTGACCGTGCCCGACAGGCCACGGTCGGGGGCGTGCTCGACCCAGTACGACGGGTCGAGCCGCTCCATGAGCTGACGCTCTTCCAGCGACAGCGACTCATCCACCGGCACCCGCAGCCTGCGCCGCCCGAGCGCGAGACCAGCGACATTCGCCCCGATCAGCACAGCCGAGGTGGCGACCGGCCAGACGGTCAGGTGCGAGGTGGACATGAGCGCGGACGCGACAGCACTCGGCATGGCGTGCACCGAGTGCGCCTGGATCGCGCGAGCCTTGAGGGTGCTGGGGTAGTTCACCCGCGCGGCCTTGAGCTTGGCGCGGGTGTCCCGCTCGTGCCTCAAGGCTGCCTTGCTCGCGACACGTGCGGCGCGGCGACCGGCCGCGAACGGATTCTTCGACGCGGCGCGCGCGCTGAGTTGCTGCGACTTGGCGGTGGCGTGCGTGGAACGCGCGGCGTTGTGCTCCTTCTGCGCCGCCATGAGCGCCTTGAGGTGTTCTGGGGTGCGCAGCTTGTCACGCCGGTCTGCCTCAAGGTCCCAGCGGGCCGCGAACGGCACGCACACCGGGGCGAGCGAGTCCAGTGCCGCGTTGGTGGTGTTGGTGGTGGTCGACCATGCTTGCTTCCAGTCCACGAAAGGGTCCTCCAAGACCGTGGATGAGGGCCGGTGCGCCGTTGCGTGGCGTGACCGGCCCGCCCGAGTTGCAGCGGTCGGTGCTGTCGGTTGCGTCGACAGCACCGGTTGAACCCCTGCAACCACATCTGATCTGCGACGTTGCAGAGTTGAGCGGTGGGGAGGGGTGGGGGCCCTACGCGCACGCGCGCGTAGAGCGGCGGAATAACTGGTTGTGCAACCCCCCTCGCGGGGCCCTGAAGGGCCGTTCACGGCCCGGGGGGTCTCCACCCCCACAGAAGGGGGGCCGGACGCGCTGCGGGCCGTCTACGGCCTCCGCCCCTTTCCAGGGAAGGCGGGGGCCGTAGGCCGACGGTGCGGGCTCTGCCGACTCAGTTCTTGGGGCGTGCGAGGCGGAGGGTGATCCCGCCGATGCCGACGGGTCCGGCCACGCTGCCGATGGCGACGGCCGTGTGCACGGCGAAGTCGAGCAGCGCCACGAACATCGCCACTAGACCGAACACCCCCACGACGCCCGCACCTGCGACGATGATGGGGAACAGGTAGTGACGCAGGGGGCGCCCGGTCTGGTCGGTGGTGTGCACGACGATGACAACCGGTTGCCCGGTGGCTTCGGCGCGGCGGTAGGCGTCGGCGGGTATGTGCGGGGCGATGATCCCCGGCGGGTCACGGTGGGCCATCAGGGCTCTCCCTCAGATCAGTTGGGGGCTGCGCAGGGCACGCACGCCCCGAGCGCGGCGGGGATGACGTATCCGGCATCACGTCGGCACAGGGGGCAGGTCCGCCGGGCACGGTTGGCCCTGGCGAGGGCCGCCCGGCGGGCCGGTGTCATCGGCCGGACGGCCTTCGCTCCGTCGATGCGGTAGAGATAGGCGACCAGCGGCCCCCGCGCTCGGCGCGGGCGCTGGAGTTCGGCGGCCACGTCCTGACCACCCGGACGCAGCCCCAGCGCACGGAGCTGCCGACGGGTGGCCAATCCGTCCGGGGCGAGCCGCCACCGGTACACAGGCAGCGAGCCACTGGCCGATGCGGTGGTCATCAGCGGCCCGTGCTAGCCAGGTCAACCGGAACGCCGTTGACCGGCCCGCGCAGCTCGGCATATCGGGAAGAGACCCACCCGACCGACCAGCCGCACAGCTCGGCTGCGGTCCGCACCGACAGGCCCTCGGCATGCGCGGCGGCCACGATGGCGCGCGCGTCGTCCTCGGGCAGCTTGTCCGAGGCGGGGCCGCCGGACAGCAGAGCAGCGCGTTCACGCGCGGCCCGCTCCTCCCGCTCCGCCTGTTCACGGCGCTCACGCTCCAGACGCTCGGCCCGCTCCCGCTCCGCGCGTTCGGCGGCTTCCCGCTCACGGCGTTCACGCTCCCGCTGAATCTGTTCACGCTCACGCTCAAGGCGTTCACGCTCCTCGTGCTCGGCACGCTCACGGGCCTGCTCGCGGTCGCGTTCCTCACGCCGCGCGGCGGCTTCCCGGTCGGCCTGTTCACGGGCCATGCGGGCTTCGTGCTCACGCTGTTCACGGGCCAGCGCCGCCGTGTGCTCGCGTTCCTCACGGGCCCGCCGCGCAGCCTCGTCACGCCGCTCGGCGGCGGCCCGCTCGCGGGCGTCCCGGTCGGTTTGCTGCTTGGCTTCCAGCGCCAGCACGGCGGCGGTGATCGCTCGCCGGTAGGCGAGTCCGGTCTCTGCCGTGACGATCAGCAGCAGCGGCGCGACCGCGTGCACGGCCACGCCCACCAGGTCCTTTTGCAGCGCGGAGTCCGCGACGTTCAGGGCCAGGGTCATGCATCCAGTCATCCACCGCAGGACGATGGGCCACCGTCCGCCGTTGCCCCCGAGGCGGGCCAGCACCGCGTCCAGGCGGACCACGATGACCACGGCGGCATCCACGACAAGCGGCAGGATGGGCGCGGTCCAGTCCCACCGTTCGGGGGTGTGCGCGGCGGCGAGCGGGGTGACGGTGAGGATCGAGTAGAGCATCGCGCCCGCCACGATCAACCACGTGCCGACCGACAGCGCGCGCTCGGCTGAACGGATCTGAACGGCGTTCACGCGCTCACCTCCGGCAGTGAACGGACCCGGATCGCAGCGATCAGCACGACCGGGGAAGCGGGGTCATTGGGGATCTCGCTGTCCTCGGTCCACGTCCACTCAGCGCCCGCTACCGGCTCGAACCCGAGCAGGCTGAGCGCGTCCGTACGGTCCGTGAACGTCGGGACCGAGCGCCCGAACCGATGCTCGGGCCACTGCTCGGTCGTGTTCAGCAGCGCCACGTACAGACGCCAGCGGCCCTGTCGGACGGACATCTGCGCGGTGAACTCCCGCGCGCTCTTCTGTCCGCTCACGCCGCGCCACCCCAGTGCGCGTCCGTGGCCTGGTTCACCAGCGCGGTGAGCAGTCGGCGGCGGGCCCGGCGGATACGCCGGATATCCAGCTCCGTCGGCGTGCGGTCGAGGGTGATGATCTGCGCGTCCAACAGGTCGACATCCGCGAGGATCGCGGGCATCTCCTCCTCGATCGCGTCCAGCTCGGCGTTCGTCGGCTCCATGAAGTCGGCGAACGCGGTAACAGCGTCCTGAACAGTAACGATGTGTTCCATTGGGTCGTGTGTCCTTCCACAGGTGAACGGCCCGAACAGCGGCCCCGGTGTTCCAGCACCGGGGCCGCGCGCCGTTGAAGTCGGTAGATCCGGCTCCCCTCAGCGCTGCTCGTACGAGACGAGCAGCGGAGGCAACCGGCCGCCGCACGGATGCGGCGGAAGTCAGAGATGCGCGGGCCTGAGCCGCGCTGGACACCTTTTGCGGGAGGTGACGGCCCGTACTGCGCGATATGGATCTGTGCCTCAGTCCCGCTCCTCCGAGGAATCGCATCCCGGTCTCTTCGCACGGCGTGGGTGCCCTTGGGCAGATCCGTTCTTTTGAGTCGGCACGTGTCCCTGACGGGAGATGACCGACTGGTCTCCGCTCACCTCGGCTGGTTTGGTCACGGCCGTCGTGTCTGTGGCGGATCACGCTGTTGAGTTTTCGGCGCAGGCGGGCACACTTGGAGGTGTTACACCACCTGCTCAGCTTGTTGGTACAAGCCGATGCAGTGATGCTGCACCGACGGACAGTGATGCGTCAAGGGGTTAGGGACTGCATGTACCAACAAGTTGCGCGAGTGCGTCATGATGGGGCCATGAACAAGCAGCCGAAGTACCGGCAAGTGGCCGACGTCCTACGCCGCGAGATCGTCAACGGCACCCATGCGCCTGGATCGCGGCTGCCCTCTGAGAACGACCTACAGCAGCGCTTCGACGCGTCGCGGAACACCATCCGCAATGGGCTGAGTCTGTTGGTCAGTGAGGGGCTGATCTCGTCCAGTCAGGGACTCGGATACGAGGTCAAGTCGCATGAGGTGTTCGAGCTCAACGCGTCTCGCTTCGAGAACCTGACATTTCCGCAGAACGGCGACGCGTACAACACGGACGTGACGAACGCGGGGCGCCGCCCGCACCAGACGTTCCGTGTCGAGATGCTGCCTGCGTCGCAGGAGATCGCTGAGCGACTGAAGATCGAGCCGAGTACGAAGACGGTATTGCGGTTCTGTCATCGCTATGTGGACGACGTTCCATGGTCCACACAAGCGACCTACTATCCATCGTGGCTGGTAGACGAGTCGCCGCGACTGGCTGAGCCGGGCGACATCGCTGAGGGCACGACACGCTATCTCGCTTCCCGGGGTATCGAACAGGTCGGGTACTTCGACGAGATCGCGGCTCGAATGCCCACGCCTGAGGAGGCTCGCCTACTGGAGATTGGAGCCGGTGTGCCGGTCATGCTCTGGACCCGAACGGGCTACTCGCCGGATCGCCCCATCCGATGCACGATCACGACGTTTCGGGGCGACCTGAACCGGATGAACTACGAGATCGGCGAACTGTCCGCCCGAATCGAGAACGCGTGATCATCTCTCTCGCGGAGCCGCACGACGTGGCCAAGCTGCTGGCCTTCCGGGAGGAGGCCGCAGCTTGGCTTGCCCGTCTCGGCACCGACCAGTGGCGACGCCCCTATCCCGCTGACAAGCTGCTGGAGACCATCGAGGCAGGGACTGTCTTCATGGTTGTGGACGGCGATGCGACGGTCGCGACCATCACTCTGACTCCCGACGCAGAAGCGGGGCTCTGGACAGAGCAGGAACTCGCGGAGCCCTCTCTGTTCATCAACAAGCTCACTGTGGCGCGCACGCATGCCGGGGCGAACGTCGGGGGGCGCCTGCTCGATTGGGCGGGGGATCGGGCCTATGAGGCCGGAGCCAAGTGGCTCCGTCTGGACGCGTGGACGACTAACGAGGGGCTTCAGGCGTACTACCTTCGGCAAGGCTTCGAGCATGTTCGGACAGTCCTTGAGGGAGTGGCCGTGAACGGCGGCCCTCGGGTGTCTGGCTGGCTTGCTCAGCGCCCAACACGTCCTGCTGAGCACGGTTTCACGGACGACACCCCCAAGCCGGGAGGGGGCTGCTCTTCTTCGTGAGTGAGGCCCGGGGCGAGACCGCCGGGCCCTCTCTGGGCCCTCCGAGGTCGACCGCCGACGACCAACAACGACCAACAACGACGGCCCAACCGCTGGTCAGCCGAGGTGTGCGGCCCGCTGACCAGGGGCGAAAAACGGGCCCGCCAGACCCAGGGCAAGAAGAAGTAAGCCCGACTGATCAAGCCCCCTGCCTGCGGTTTCTTCGCGGGTAGGGGGCTTGTTGCTGAGCTGGGGCCGTCTTCGGCCGCGTCGAAGATGGCAGCGAAGAGGTCTGCCTGCCCAGCGCCGCACGGCACCGGGCGGGGTTCGGCTCAGCGCGGCAGCGGGCCGGGACTGGCGTCAGGGACGATGAACCCCCGGACCGGCCGGTCCTCGGACGGGTCCTGTTCGGAGGCGTCCGCCTCGGCCCGTCGCATGGTCGCGACCAGCTCGGCGTACTTCGGGTCGATCCACTCCATCGGTGTCCTCCTTCCGGCCCGCAGCCTACGCGGGTCAGCCCTTGGGCTTGGGAATGATGACGATCGGCCCGCTGTCATCCGAGTGCTGGCAACTGGCCGCGACCGGGATGCTCTGGTCGGTGGGCGCCAGCCACAGGGCGTCGTCCACGGGGAATCCCGCCTCGGCCATGCGCTGTCGGGTCCGCGTCAGAGCCTCGGGGTCTCGCCACTGTGGGTCGGGTGCCTCCGGGACGTGGTGGACGAAGGCGCCGAGGCCCTCGCACAGTTGGCGGTACGTGTGGGTGTGCAGGATCAGGGCGTGCCAGCCTTCGTCCACGACCCGGGATGGAGCGAGCGGCTGGGCCGTCCCCGCCGCTGCGGCGACGAACTTCACCGCCTCGTCGACGATCCGGCCTGCCATGTCCTCGTCCATGCCGGGGTTGCTGCGCAGGACGGTCCCGATGACCTCGGCCCGCTGTGGCCGGTCGAGTAACGCAGTAACGTCTCGCATGTGCCTTCCTCTCTCGATGGGGTGGTGCACGGTTTCCGTCCCGGTCGCCAGCCGTCCAAGCGCGCGACCGGGGCGGGGCTTTGTGTCGCGGCAGTGGCAGCCCCGCCGGTCATGGGGCGGCCGCGGTGAGGGCCTCCCGCACCGCGTGGAGCAACCTGTGCCCGGTGGCGCACCGCTGGCCCGCCCGGCAGTCGGCACAGCCCATGGCGTGGTCGAGGAACCGTCCCCAGGGCGTCGGCTCGGACGGGGCGGTGGGTACGCCGCAGGCGGGCTCGCACACCCAGGTCTCGTACGTCGTCCGGGTCGTCCCGTAGTCGGCCGCGGCCGTCATCCCTGCCACCTGACGGGGGCGTGGCGGGCGGGGAGGGTCTGCTCGAAGGGGTCGCGCTGCTCCGGGAGGCTTTCGGCGCACTGGCCCGGACAGGCGTAGATGGTGCCGCCGCCAGCGCTCGCACCGTGCCCGATCGCGACCACGACCGGCTGCCTGGTCGTCGTTTGGCAGCGGGCGCAGACCTGAGGCATCACCGGTCGCCCTCCTGAGCTTCACCGGCTTCGGCGAGCAGGGCGCAAATCAGCGCCTTGTGCGACAGGTGCGAATCGGTGAGGTACCGGCGACGTGTGAACGGGACCCGCCAATACGAGCCGGGTTGGGTCAACCGGTCCGCCGGGGGCACGCCGAGGTAGGTGGCGACGCCTTCGGTTTCGGTGAGGACGGTGACTCCGCGCAGATTCCAGGACGTGGTCGTGCCGGGCGCGATGAGCCAGTAGAGGGTGTTGCAGCGGTCTTTGATGACGGCGCCGGACTGCTCGCCGAGGATGCCGAGGGCGCGTTCACCGATGTCCTCCGCCGCCCGGACCGCGTCCCACCATCGGCCTGCCGGTAAGGCCTCGGGATCGGGCCCGTTCGGCGGGGTCCACTGCTCGGCTCTGCTCGTCATGGTCGACTCCATGCACGGACGGTTCACTGACCGTCACATCGTGTCGACCGTGCTGAGCGTCGGGTTGCACAGAACAGTGCAACCCGACCATCACCGCGACTGCTACAGGCCGATCCACTGCGCGAACTCGGCAAGCTCACAGCTACGCGACCGGTCACGCGACCGCAGCGTCACCACGGCCTCCCGCACGGTGGGGTGATAGCGCGTCTGCTGAGGGGCAGTACGACGAGCCCGCTGAAGACAGCGCAGCGCCTCATCCGCGTCCTCCGTCCACACGTTGGCCCTGCCCAGGTCCAACCAGTGATGCCCGGCCCGGGACCGATCCCAGCCCTTGGGGAACCGAACGCCCTGCGCCAGATCGACAGCCTGTCCGTACTCGTCCAGATCGCAGGCGATCGCGACAGCGTGCACTCCCACGTTGGTCGGACCCCACCCGACGCCATAGGCCGCGGTCTCCCCGGTCCGCTGAGCGAGCGCGCGGGCCTCGGACACGCGAGCGTCCACTGCGTCGGCGTCCCCCATCCGTCCGGCGATCACCGCCGCCCGCAGCTGAAGCACGCCCGTCATCGCGACCAGACCCGTCGCGTTCCGGGAGTCCTGTCCGGCCATGTCCCGCAACGTGCCATCCACCACCCGCATCCCCAGGTCGTACCGGCTGGAAGACAGAGTGGTCTGGGCACGCAGATACCCGTACATGGCAGCCAGCCCCGGCTCATCGGCCCGGGGCGCCGCCCACGCCAGACGTTGCAGGGCGACGGTGGCCAGGTCCACGTACCCGAAGGACCAAGCCAGTGTGAACACACACCGGAACGCCCAAGCCAGACACTCATGCCCCTGCCGCCGCTCCTCACCGCTGGTGGTGTGGATGGCCTGCACGCACTCGTCGATGAGCGCGGGGAGATCGACGGCCATCGGCAGATACTCGGCCTGCCGCCGCTGGGTCAGGACCTTTTCCATGTCGGCCCGGATCAGCGCGACGGGACGGGCCGGCACCTGCCAGTTGAGGGGGATGTCCCAGTTCTCCATGCTGACCCGGATGGGCTGTATCACCTCATCCAGCCGCTCGCGTCGCAGTTCCTGGGTATAGGGCTGGCCGAGAAGGTCCGCGGTGGTGACGCTCAGCGCCCGTGCGCAGGCGGCGACCAGCGATGGCGAGGCGGGCTTCTGACCGCATTCGACCTTGGACAGCAGGGACTTCGAGACGTTGGCGCGCATCGCCAGACCCTGCTGGGTCAGAGCACGCTCACGACGAGTACGGGCGATCCGTGCACCGGTATGTTCCTCATTGCTCTGCGGCATGCTGAACTCCGTTCTGCCCTGGACACTCAGAACGGTACCCGTGGCCGACCTGGCAGTACGGCTGGACGACCCCATTTTGATGGGGCCGTCGCGCGGTCCTGCCGCCCACGAATCGTCCCCCCGTGGGGGTACGAGGCCCGCACGTAGCTCGCCCGGTCCACGCGGCGGGCCAGTCGTCCCGGGCCGCACCGGCGATGCCCTGAGCCCACCGTTCGGGTGATTGCTCCGGCGGCGGGTATCACCGGATATCCGGCCTGCCAAAACAACCCGACATACTGTGCGAATGACTGCACAAAAGACAATTCCCCCCTTGATTCACCAGACATGGAAAGACGCCGACCTCCCTCCGGCATGGCAGAAGTGGGCCGAGTCCTGGCGGCTGCACCACCCCGGCTGGGGCTATCGGTTGTGGACGGATGCGGACAACCGCGCCTTCCTCCAGGAGCACTATCCGTGGTTCCTGCCGGTCTACGACGGCTATCCCGAACCGATCATGCGGGCCGACGCGATCCGCTATTTCCTGCTCGACCATTTCGGCGGCCTCTACGTGGATCTGGATTTCGAGTGCCTGAAGCCGGTCTCCGACCTCCTTGACGGGCGCGAACTCGTCCTCGGCTGCGAACCCGAGGCGCACACCCGCTTGTTGCTGGCCCGGCAGCGCGGATTCACCCGCATCGTCGGCAACGCGTTCATCGCGTCACGGCCGGGTCACCCCTTCTGGGCGGCCCATGTGCACCGCCGACTGGTCGGCGCCCACAAGCTGCCGGCCACGCTCGACACGACCGGCCCGTTCTTCCTCACCAGAGCGGTCGACAGTGCCCCGGAGCCGGACTCGATCACGGTGGTCGGCCCGGAGGTCCTGTACCCGGAGGTGAGCCCGCACGCGACAGAGCTGTTCGGCCCGCAGGAGGCCGACTACGAGCATGCCTACGCCGTGCACCACTGGTCGGGCAGCTGGGCCTGTGACACCGCGACCGCGCCGAGGGTCTCGGCGGGCAGACGGTTCCCGTTCTGGGCCAGTCAGGAGCGGCAGCCGGTCGCCGACGGCCTGCTCAACCTGGAGGCACAGCGCCGCCGTTGGGCCTCGGGCGCGCCGGCGCCGACCGTGTCCTGCCTGATGGTGACCAAGGACCGCTCGGCGACGGCATGCCGCGCGATCAGGTGCTTCACCGCTCAGACCTACCCGAACCTGGAGCTGGTCGTGGTGGAGGACGGCACCGATGACGCGCTCGAGCGGCACATCCGTGACCTGGACGACCCGCGGATCCACCATCACCGCCTCCCCCCGGAGCGACGGACCTTGGGGGAACTGCGCAACGAGGCGGTGGACCGGGCCACCGGGCCGTACGTGTGCCAGTGGGACGACGACGACCTGTACGACCCGGAGCGGGTGGAGACCCAGATGGCGGCGATCCTGGCGCTCGGTGCCGACGCGTGCTTCCTCGCCCGTGAGCGGCTGTGGTGGCCCGCCCGCCGCAAGCTGGCCATCTCCTGCGCGCGGGTCTGGGAAGGGTCGATGGTGTGCGCGAAGGGCCGGCTCCCGCGCTATCCGGCCGAGCGCCGTGGCGAGGACACCCCGGTGGCCGAGGAGCTGGTCCGAAGCTGCCGGGTCGTCTCGGTGGACGCGCCCGACCTGTACACCTACGTGTGCCACGGGAACAACACCTTCGACGCGTCGCATTTCGCGGAACACTTCGAGGTGGCGACCCAGGTGTGGGCCGAACCCGGAGCCTACGCCGAGCAGTTGCTCGCCATGGCGGCCCGGCTGCCGCTCGAACCGGGGGACATCGCGCACGCCGACACCGCCGCCGCGGGCGCCGCGCGCAGCTACGAGCGGAAGCCGCAACCGGAACCCGAGCCCGCCCCGGCACCGGCGAGCGAGCGGCCCCCGGTGCTGGTGCTCACGCCCCTCAAGGACGCGGCCGCGTTCCTGCCCGGCTATCTGGACCGCCTGCGCACGCTGGACTACCCGCGCGAGGCGATCTCGCTGGGCCTGCTGGAGGGCGACAGCAGGGACTCGACCCCGGAACTGCTCCGGCAGGTCCTGCCCGGCATCGAGGGGGAGTTCCGGCGGGTGACCCTCGTCCACCGTGACTTCGGCCTCCAGCTGGCCGGACCCCGCTGGGAGCAGGGCATCCAGCGCCGGCGCCGCTCGGTGCTGGCCAAGGTGCGCAACCATCTCCTCGCCCGGGCCCTGGCCGACGAGGAATGGGTGCTGTGGCTCGACGTCGATGTCACCGGCTATCCGGCGGACCTCGTCCAGCGCCTGCTCGGCGCCCGCAAGGACATCGTCGTCCCGCACTGCGCCACCGCACCCGGCGGGCCGACGTACGACCTCAACACCTTCGTCCTCAAGCCCGGAGCCGGCACGCTCAACTGGGCCCAGTGGCTGCGCGACGGCATCCTTCAGCCTCCCAGGGGATTCGGCCGGACGTACCTCGACGAATTGCGCGGCCGCGGACTCGTCCGCGTCGACTCGGTCGGCGGAACCGCGTTGCTGGTCCGTGCGGAGTTGCACCGCGACGGCCTCACCTTCCCGTCCTTCCCCTACCGGCAGTTCATCGAGACCGAGGGGCTGGCCGCGATGGCCCTGGACATGGGAACCGCATGCTGGGCTCTGCCCGATCTGGAGGTGGTGCATCCGCACCACGGCGCACCGCGGCCGGAACCCGCCACCCTGGCCGTCACACACAGTGAGTAATCGTTTTGACGCATTGAGTGACCAAACTTACGGTGGCTTTACTGCCCGCGCCACGAAGTACACCGGCATTCCGGGGCAGCTCCCCCGCACCCAAAGGAAAGGTGCCACCGTGAAATCCCGTGTCATGACCTCACTGGCCCTGCCTGCCGCGCTGGCCACGGCCGGACTGCTCGGCACCGCGGAGGCGGCCTACGCCGCCATCGCTCCGGACACGCAGACGCGGACGGCGACGTACGGGTACCCAGGACAGCCGATGAGCGGCGACGTGACCCTCACGCCCGGGACCAGTCACCCCTGCGAGCCGATCGGCAACGTCACCATCACCGACTACGGGCACTGCTGCCCGCCGGTGAACAACATGACGATCACCGACTACGGGCACTGCTGCCCGCCGGTGAACAACATGACCATCACCGACTACGGGCACTGCTGCCCGCCGGTGAACAACATGACCATCGCCGACTACGGGTGGTTCTGCGAGGTCGATGACGACCGCGGACGCGAGCTCGGGTTCGGCCACTACCGCGAGTACGCGGACGGGGCCTACGCCCCTCAGCGTGCGGAGCACGAGCACAGCTAGCGCAGGATCCGTGGCAGTGCCCGGCCGTGGGCCCGCGGAAGTGGCCCCGGGGGACGGCCGGTGCCCGGAACACCGGCTTCCGGCCCGCCCGATTCCCACTCCCACCCCCACCCCCGCCCCGAACCGAAAGACCGCGCATGCCACACACTCCCGCCCCTGTGGTCTCGGTGGTCATCCCCTGCCATGACTACGCCCGCTATCTGCCCGAGGCCGTGTCCAGCATCCTCGCCCAGACCTTCCAGGACTGGGAGATCCTCATCGTCGACGACGGCAGCACCGACGACACCGCCGAGGTGGCCCGGTCCCTGATCGCCCGCCACCCCGACCGGCGCATCAGGCTCGTCCAGCGGGCGAACGGCGGCGTCTCGGCCGCCCGCAACACCGGGATCGAGGCAGCCACCGGCCGCTACGTCCTTCCGCTGGACGCCGACGACGTGATCGCTCCCACGATGCTCGAGAAGACCGTCGCGGTCCTGGACGGCAGCCCCGACATCGCGATCGCCTCCACTGATGTGTTCACCTTCACCGAAGACGATCTGCCCCCGCAGGCGATGTCCCTCCCGGCCTACAGCCGGGAACTGATGCTCCAGAGGCTGATCATGTTCTACTGCTCGCTGTACCGCCGGGAGGTGTGGCGGACCGTGGGCGGCTATGACGAGAGCATGCGGGCCGGAGAGGACTGGGACTTCTGGGTCGGCTGCGTCGAGCACGGCTTCGATGCCCACCACATCCATGAGCCGCTGTTCGGGGCGCGCAACAAGGACACGGGACTGCACGTGGAGGCCGCCGAGAACGACCTGGCCATCCGGGCGCGGATCGTCGCCAATCACCCGAGCCTGTTCAAGCCGATCACCCGTGGCTGGGCGCGGGCCGTGCTCGGCCAGGACGCGGAAGCCTGCCTGCGGGACGAACACGTGCCCGACGACATCCTCACCCGGGCCGCCGAGATGGATCATTTCCTCACCGCGGTGATGGCGCTACAGCGCACGGCGCGGGTTCAGCACTACCACATCCAGCGGCTGACGAAGGAGCTGGCGGCCCACCGCCGCACGGCCGGCTCTCCCGCCCAGGAGAAGGCCCCGGCCCCGACGGCGGTGTCCACCGTGTAGCGCGGTGGCCGGCTCCGGTCGAGGTGCAGGGCGGATCCACCAGGCCGGCGTCACCGCCGGGTCATATGGGACTGGGCGAGGTGAAACGGTGGGCGACGTCCGGGCCGTCGCCGGGCCGTCCGAGGCCGCTGCCCACCCGCTTGAAGCCCCCTGTCCGCGGTTTCCCCGCCAGGCAGGGGGCGCTGTGCGTTCCCGACGTCTCCTGTAACCGTGGGTCATCCGCCAGGTGACGGATGTCCATCCGGCCGTCCGCGCCCGGCTTGACGATCCCACGGCGGTCCAGGCCCAACGGGACACCAGCCGCACCCGGCCGGGATCCCCGTCAACCGGAACCGGACAGGGCCGCGGCTGAACGCAGCAGGGCCCGGGACCGCACCGGTCCCGGGCCCTGCTGACGTACGCCTACGTCAGCAGCAGCCGCCGCACTGGCAGGGCCCGCCGGACTGGCAGCCGCAGCCACAGCCCGAGCCGCAGCCGCAGGCGGCGAGCGGGGGGAGCGGGGGGCGCCGGTCGGCCGGGCGGGTGGCGGGGGTGGGCATGGGCCTGGGCTTGGCGAGGTCCGCCATGTGTCGCCTCCTCGAGAAGGGTCACCTGCTGCTCATGGTGCCGATCCGCCGTCCGTGCGCAGGGGCGCACGGACGGCGCGCGGAGGCATACCCGCAGGGCGGCGTCACGCCCCTTCGACGGTGTCCTGCTGCTGGACGATCTCGTCCGCGTGCTCACCGGTGACCAGGTAGACGACGCGCTTGGCGACCGACACCGCGTGGTCGGCGAACCGCTCGTAGTAGCGGCCCAGCAGGGTCACATCGACGGCGGTCTCGATGCCGTGCTTCCAGCGGTCGTCCATCAGGTGCTGGAAGAGGGTGCGGTGGAGCAGGTCCATCGCGTCGTCGTCCTGCTCCAGCTGGAGCGCGAGGTCGACGTCCTTGGTGATGATGACCTCGCCGGCTTTGGCCATCAGCCGCTGGGCGAGCTGGCCCATCTCCAGGATGGTGGCGTGCAGATCGCGGGGGACGGCGGAGTTCGGGAAGCGCAGCCGGGCCAGCTTGGCGACGTGCTGGGCGAGGTCGCCGGAGCGCTCGAGGTCGGCGCTCATCCGCAGGCTGGTGACGACGATCCGCAGATCGGTGGCGACCGGCTGCTGCCGGGCCAGCAGGGCTATCGCACGGCTCTCGAGCTCGCGCTGGAGATCGTCGACCTTCTCGTCGGCGGCGATGACGCTCTCGGCGAGCTTGAGATCCGCGTCCAGAATGGCGGTGGTGGCACGGCCGATGGCCGAACCGACCAGCCGGGCCATGTCGACCAGGCCCTCCCCGATCGAATCCAGCTCCTCGTGGTACGCGTCCCGCATCACTGACCTTCTCTCACTGACTCTCGCTGACGGATCTCTGTGGATCTCAACAGATCGTTCTCAACAGATCGTTCTCGATAGATCTCTATTGATCTCTATTGATCTCTGACCGATCTCGATCGATCTCCGCCCGGTACCGGTTCCCCGGCCGGTCGGCGTGGACTCGCGCCCGCGCCCCACACTCCCACGTTCCGGCCGGAACGCGTCCTGCTCCGGCATCGGGGGTGAACCACACCCGACCCCTCGGTGAACTCTCGGCAACATGCCCCTCGCGTCGCCGTGCCCGACCCCCGCGGCGGACGGTCGGGAGTGAACCGGTGCCGACCCCTCGGTGAACTCTCGGCAACGTCTGTTCGAGGGGATCGCTGCGGGGCTGTGGAGGGGTCCGGTGCCCCGCATAACCTGGACGCATGAACGTGAACGCGGCGATCGCCGCAGTGGCGGCGCTCGCCGGGCTCTGCACCGGTGTGATCGCCATGCTGGCGTTCCGCTGGAGCGAGCGCGAACAGGCGAAGCCTACGCGCTCCTCGCTGCACACCGATGCGGTACTGCCGCCCGGCGTGGACACCGTTCTCTCGGTCCTGCGGTCCTCGGCGGTCGTCCTCGACGAGGCGGACGCGGTCGTGAAGGCCAGCTCGGCGGCGTATGCGCTGGGCCTGGTGCGCGGCGGCAAGCTGGCGGTCGAGCCGATGCTGGCGATGGCCCGCGAGACCCGGCGGGACGGCGAGATCCGGCAGATCGAGCTCGATCTGGCGCGACGCGGCAGCGGCCGGGGCGGCGACGCCCTCGCCGTATCGGCCAGAGTGGCCCCGCTCGGCTCCCGGCTGGTACTGCTGCTGGTGGAGGACCTCACCGAGGCCCGCCGGATCGAGGCGGTCCGGCGCGACTTCGTGGCGAATGTCAGCCATGAGCTCAAGACCCCGGTCGGCGCGCTGTCGCTGCTGTCCGAGGCCGTGATGGACGCGTCCGACGACCCGGAGGCGGTCACCCGCTTCGCCGGGCGGATGCAGGTCGAGGCGACCCGGCTGACCAGCCTGGTCCAGGAGCTGATCGATCTCTCCCGGGTGCAGAACGACGACCCGCTGGAGGACGCCGAGCCGGTCCGGGTCGACGAGCTGGTCGCCGAGGCCATCGACCGCTGCCGCCACCAGGCGGGCACCAAACAGATCACCATGGCCACCGGCGGCACCGCCGAACTGCACGTCTGGGGCAACCGCGGCCAGCTGGCCGCCGCGCTCGGCAACCTCGTCGAGAACGCGGTGAACTACAGCCCGGCCCGGACCCGCGTCGGCATCGCCGCCCGCCGTATCCCCGCGACCGGAGGCGATCTGATCGAGATCGCCGTCACGGACCAGGGCATCGGCATATCCGAGAAGGACCGTGAGCGGATCTTCGAGCGGTTCTACCGCGTCGATCCCGCCCGCTCGCGGCAGACCGGCGGGACCGGGCTCGGTCTCGCCATCGTCAAGCACGTGGCCGCCTCGCACGGCGGGGAGGTCACGGTGTGGAGCGCCGAGGGACAAGGCTCCACCTTCACCCTGAGACTCCCGGAAGCCGGTGCGGCGCGGGACCGGGACCGCTCGTCGAGCGAGTCGTACGAGACCGGGGCCGACCTCGATGGCGAGGAAGCGGACCGGCCGTACGAGACCTTCTCCAACGAACCACTTTCAGCCCCGGAGGTCCTTCCGTGACCCGAGTTCTGGTCGTCGAGGACGAGGAATCGTTCAGCGACGCGTTGTCGTACATGCTTCGCAAGGAGGGATTCGAGGTCGCGATCGCGGCTACGGGACCCGAGGGGCTCGATGAGTTCGAGCGGAACGGCGCCGATCTGGTGCTGCTCGACCTGATGCTGCCGGGACTGCCCGGTACGGAGGTGTGCCGGCAGCTGCGCGGCCGCTCCAACGTTCCGGTGATCATGGTCACCGCCAAGGACAGTGAGATCGACAAGGTCGTCGGGCTGGAGATAGGTGCCGATGACTATGTGACCAAGCCTTTTTCCTCCCGCGAGCTGGTCGCCCGGATCAGAGCCGTGCTGCGCCGCCGCGGCGAGCCCGAGGAGGTCACCCCCGCGGCCCTGGAGGCCGGACCGGTCCGGATGGATGTGGACCGGCATGTGGTCACGGTCGACGGCGGCAAGGTGGACCTGCCGCTGAAGGAGTTCGACCTGCTGGAGATGTTGCTGCGGAACGCGGGCCGGGTGCTGACCCGGATGCAGCTGATCGACCGCGTCTGGGGCGCGGACTACGTGGGCGACACCAAGACCCTGGATGTCCATGTGAAGCGGCTGCGCGCCAAGATCGAGCCGGACCCGGGGACGCCGCGGTACCTGGTCACCGTGCGCGGTCTGGGCTACAAGTTCGAGCCGTAAGCCGGAGCGCGGCCGAAGGCGACGAGGGCCCCGGAAGACCTTGGATTCAAGGGGTCGTCGCAACACCACTTGGTTTCAGGTGGTGAGTAGATCACGTAGACGCTCGGCTGGGGTATCCCAGCCGAGCGTCTTGCGTGGGCGGCCGTTGAGTTCCTGGGCGACGTGTTCGAGGTCTTCGGGACTGTGGACGCTGAGGTCGGTGCCTTTCGGGAAGTACTGGCGCAGGAGGCCGTTGGTGTTCTCGTTCGAGCCGCGTTGCCAGGGGCTGGCGGGGTCGCAGAAGTAGACGGGCATGCCGGTGGCCATGCTGAACTGCTTGTGGCGTGCCATCTCGCTGCCCTGGTCCCAGGTGAGGGAGCCGCGCAGGTGGGCGGGCAGGGTCTGGATCGTGGCAACGAGGCCGTCGCGGACGGTCTCGGCGTCGTGGGCCCCGCCCGGCAGATGGACCAGCAGGGTGTAACGGGTGCTGCGCTCGACCAGGGTGGCGATCGCGGAGCGCCCGCCCGCGCCGATGATCAGGTCGCCTTCCCAGTGACCGGGCACGGCCCGGTCCTCGACGTCGGCGGGACGGTCGCTGATCATCACCATCGGGTCGATGAACCGGGGCGTGCGCCGCTGGGAGTCCCGGCGCGGTTTGCGGCGGGTCCGGCCGGAACGGATGGCGGCCTGCACTTCCCGCTTCAGGCCGCCGCGGGCCTGGAAATACAGTGCCTGGTAGACCGTCTCCACGCTCACCCGCATGCTCTCGTCGTCGGGATGCTCTCTCCGTAGAGCGTGGCAGATCTGTGCCGGTGACCACCGCTGGCGCAGTCCGTCCCGGACGAAGCGGCGCAGCCGTCCCTCGCGCAGCAGTTTGCGCTCCTTGGGCCGGGGTCTGCGCGCTGCCGCTGCCCGGTGGGCGGCGTAGGGCTGGTAGCCCTCGCTGCCCGAGTTCGCGTCGATCTCCCGCTTGATGGTGCTCGCCGGCCGTCCCAGGACCCGTCCGATCGCCCTCAGCGACTGCCCCGCCGCGCGCAGATCGCGGATCTTCTCGCGCTCGGCGAGCGCTAGGAACCGCGGGTGAAGCTGCTTCTCCAGGGCCGTCAGGCCCACCGGTGCCGTGGTCACACCGCACATCGTGACGGTCCCGGTGCTGTAGTCGACACGGCGGCCGTCAGCGTAAGTGCGCGTGGTGCCGGTCTTCTTGACGCCCCAGTCCCAGTCCTTGGCCGTGCGCTCGTTCACCCCGACCTGCAGGGCCGCCACCCGAGGTGCGACACCGGCGGCCCGAAGCCGCTCGTACTCGTCGCGCCCGGGGTGCCGCCGAGGCAGGCGCACCGAGGTCCGTCCGGCCTTTCGGGCCCAGCCGAAGGCAGTGTTCCGGTTCACCCCCAGCTCACGCGCCACCACGGTCACGTTCCCCACGGCATCCAGCCGCGCAAGGAAACGCTCCCTCAACCCCGCAAGATCATCCCGTCCAACGGCCACGGTCCTCGCAACTCCCACAGATCGCGGGTGTTGCGAGGACCGTTAGAACCCAAGGACTGCTTCCGGGGCCCTCGTCCGTGCCTCAGTGGGCGTTCGGCGTCGGCTCGCCGGGGGCGATGCCGTTGCCGGGCTTGGTGGTGCCACCGGGCTTGGCGGTGGCCGAACCGGACGGCTTCTCGCCGGGCCTGGTGGCGCCTGGACGGGTGTCCTGGCTCGCCGAGCCGGACGGGGTGCCGGTCGGCGTTCCGGTCGGCTTGCCCGGTGTGGCGGTCGGCACCTCGGACGGGCCCCAGCCCTTGAAGTAGCTGTGCGCCGGGACGACGAAGGCGGTGATCGGGATGTCGCCGGTCCGGTTGAGGTCGAAGACGACGCGCTGTGCGTCCCCGTCCCGCGCGGCCTCCCGCCCGTTGGCGAGGACCGCGGAGGGGTTGCCCTTGCCGCCGAGGATCACCGAGCCACCGGCCGGCACCACGATCGGGCCCGAGCCCTTCTTGGCCGGGGAGAGCTTCGCGCGGGCGCCGGTGCCCGGAAGGGTGATGGCCTTGAGCGTCTCGTTCCGCGCACCGTTGTTGAAGATCTTGCCCGTGACCACGGCCGGGCCCTTGGCCTTGCGGTCCGGCTGGGTCACCACGTTGACGTTCTGGATCTTGATGGTGCCGACGGACGTCGCGGCGTTGTCCGGCTTGATCTCCTGCGTCTGCGCGTCGTTCCCGGCCGCGCAGGCGGAGAGCGGGGCGACCGAGACCACGATGGCGGCGGCGGCGAGGACGCCGCGTCGAAGGCTGCTGCTCACGGCGGCGGCATCTCCTAGGACGAGGTAAAAGTTGGATCAGCGGCCTTAGGTTACCGATCCGCCCTCTTGGAGCCGCACCCGACCCGCCTCCTGGACGCGGCACGGGCCCGCGGGGCCCTTCCGGAGCCGTCCTGAATATCGGTTCGGCGGCCCGGCCCGGAGATTATCGGTAAGGAATCCGTGGATGTCCTGGAATTGATCACAGGAGTGATCCGGTCCTCTCGTGATCAATTCGTGAATCGGGGCCGGATCTGACGCCTCCTGGCCCGAACGGAGTAGCGGAAGTCCATCGACTGGACTCCGGCAAAACGGGACGTACGGCCGCTCGTGGCACCTTCTCGGGACGGGTGGCGCGCGGGTTTCAGCCCGCCTTCACAGCGGCTCCCACCTGCGAATACCCGGTTCCGCCTACCTCTCCCAGCACGTTCCGGCCGCTGTTGTCAAGCCCCGAGATATGCCCTGACCTGCGAAAACGCCATTCAGAAGAAGGCGTTCCCGTGTTACCCTGGATAGCCACGGAAGGGGTACCTGTCACATGACGTTCAAGGTTGGCGACACCGTGGTCTATCCCCATCACGGGGCCGCGCTGATCGAGGCCATCGAAACTCGCCAGATCAAAGGCGTGGACAAGACCTACTTGGTGCTGAAGGTCGCTCAGGGTGACCTGACGGTTCGTGTGCCGGCGGACAATGCGGAGTTCGTCGGTGTGCGTGATGTGGTTGGCCAGGACGGGCTGGACCGGGTCTTCGAGGTGCTGCGAGCACCTTATGCGGAAGAGCCGACTAACTGGTCCCGTCGCTACAAGGCAAATCTCGAGAAGCTCGCCTCCGGCGACGTGATCAAGGTCGCCGAGGTTGTGCGCGACCTGTGGCGCCGAGAGCGTGAGCGCGGACTCTCCGCCGGTGAGAAGCGCATGCTCGCCAAGGCCCGCCAGATTCTGGTGAGCGAGCTGGCCCTCGCCGAGAGCACCAATGAGGACAAGGCCGAGGCCCTGCTTGATGAGGTTCTCGCGTCCTGACACATCACTGCCGCGGTGCCCGAGTGACTCAGACTTGCTGTTCTAAGCCGTCTGTCGCCGGGCGCTGCGGCATGTGCGCGTACCGGGACCCTGGGGTCCCGGTCCACCGCACCGTGTGCCGGACCAGTGCGTATCGGCGTCGCACCGGTGCCGCTGCGTGCCGGTGTCGCCGTGTGCGGATGTCGCGGTCGCCGTGCGGATGGATCGCGGTACAGATGGAGCGAAAGGTGTGCCGGGCCCTGGGCACTGGCTCGACCAGTCGTCACGGAAGGGGCTGGTCGGCGCATCGCGCCCGGCACGCTGTGGCCATACCCATTTCGGTCGAGGAAGCAAACCTGAACGCCAACTCAAAGTCCGTAACCACGAGTCCTGGCGGCTCCGGCGCGCCCGAGCGCCCCGCCCGTACCGCCGCCGTGATCCCGGCCGCGGGCCGTGGCGTGCGGCTGGGCCCCGGTGCGCCCAAGGCGCTGCGTCCGCTGAGCGGTACGCCGATGCTGGTTCACGCCGTCCGGGCGATGGCCGGATCCCGCTCCGTCTCCCTTGTGGTCGTGGTCGCCCCGCCGGACGGCGCCGACGAGGTCCAGCGGCTGCTGGACGCCTACCCGCTGACCGGCCGCGGCGCCGATGTGGTGGTCGTCCCCGGCGGGGAGACCCGTCAGGAGTCCGTCCGGCTGGGCCTGGCCGCCGTACCCGAGGACGTCTCCACCGTGCTGGTCCACGACGCCGCGCGTCCGCTGGTCCCCGAGGACACGGTGGACGCGGTGATCGCCGCCGTACGGGACGGGGCGCCCGCCGTCGTCCCCGCGCTGCCGCTGGCCGACACCGTCAAGCAGGTCGAGCCGCGCACCGGCGAGCGGGCCGGTGAGCCCGAGCCGGTCGTCGGCACCCCCGAGCGCGCCCGGCTGCGCGCCGTCCAGACGCCGCAGGGCTTCGACCGCGCCACGCTGGTCGAGGCCCACGAGAAGATCGTCCTGGAGGGCGACGGGGCCACGGACGACGCGGGGATGGTCGAGCGGCTCGGCGTCGAGGTCGTGGTCGTACCCGGCCATGAGGAGGCGTTCAAGGTGACCCGGCCGCTGGACCTGGTGCTGGCGGAGGCGGTTCTCGCGCGCAGGAGGGCCAACGATGGCTTCTGAGACGCCCCGCCCCGCCGCCGAGGTGCCCCCGCTGCCCCTGGTGGGCATCGGCACGGATGTGCACGCCTTCGAGCAGGGCCGCGAGCTGTGGTGCGCGGGTCTGCTGTGGGACGCCGAGGAGTACGGGGGGTACGGCCTGGCCGGGCACTCCGACGGCGATGTCGCCGCCCACGCGGCCTGTGACGCGCTCTTCTCCGCCGCCGGGCTCGGCGACCTCGGCGCCCATTTCGGCACCGACCGCCCCGAGTGGTCCGGCGCCGCCGGGGTCACCCTGCTCGCCGAGGCGGCCCGGATCGTACGCGCCGCGGGGTTCGGGATCGGCAATGTGGCGATCCAGGTGATCGGCGTCCGCCCCAAGATCGGCAAGCGCCGGGAGGAGGCGGTCAAGGCGCTGTCGGCCGCGGTCGGCGCGCCCGTCTCGGTCTCCGGCACCACGACGGACGGCCTCGGGCTGACCGGCCGGGCCGAGGGGCTGGCGGCGGTCGCCACGGCGCTCGTGGTCCGTACGGGCCCTGTTCCCCGCGAGGGTGCTGACCTCTGACGGTGCGTTGGGTACGTACGGAAACGGGTACCCGCGACCCGCTTCCGTACGCTTCGCCGGCCCAGGCGGAGCTCAGCCCACCGTGAACGACCCGTCGTGAGGGAAGGATCCGCCGTGGCCACCGCACTCTCCGAGAACCTCAAGCGCCTCCTCGACAGCCCCGTCTTCATCGTCGTCGGCACCGTCCAGGCCGACGGCAGCCCGCAGATGTCACCGGTGTGGGTGAAGCGTGACGGGGACGAGCTGCTGTTCTCGACCACGATGGGGCGACAGAAGCAGCGGAACATCGACCGGGATGCGCGGGTGTCGGTCCTGGTCCAGCCCGCCGACTCCCCGTACACGTACGCCGAGATCCGCGGTACCGCGTCGTACACCACCGAGGGCGGCAACGCGCTGATCGACGAGCTGTCGCTGAAGTACGCGGGCAAGAAGTACGCCGAGTTCAACCCGGCGTCCGCGCAGGACAGCGAGCGGATTGTGGTGCGGATCACACCGAAGAGGATCGTCGGCTCCCTCTGAGCGACCGGCGTCCTGGCCGCTCCCCGAGCGGCCAGGACGCCGGAGGGCTGACCGGAGGACTGACCGAGGCGCCCCAAGTGTCACGCTTATGTGTCCCTCGGCCGGATCGGGCGCGGGGCACTGCCGCCTTCCCACTACCCTTGATGCGTGACTATTCGGCTGTACGACACCAGCGCCCGGCAGATCCGTGACTTCATCCCGCTCACGCCGGGCTGCGTCTCGATCTACCTGTGTGGCGCGACCGTGCAGGCCGCTCCGCACATCGGGCACGTCCGGTCCAATCTGAACTTCGACATCATGCGCCGCTGGTTTCTGCACCGCGGCTACGACGTGACCCTCATCCGCAATGTCACGGACATCGACGACAAGATCATCGCCAAGTCGGTCGAGCAGAACCGGCCGTGGTGGGCGATCGGCTACGAGAACGAGCGCGCCTTCAACAGCGCGTACGACACCCTCGGCTGCCTGCCCGCCACCTACGAGCCGCGGGCCACGGGCCACATCCCCGAGATGATCGAGATGATGCGGACCCTGATCGACCGGGGCCACGCCTATGTCGCCGAGGGCAATGTCTATTTCGACGTGCGCTCGTTCCCGGAGTACCTCCGGCTCTCCAACCAGGAGCTGGACGGGCTGCGCCAGCCCTCCGGCGAGGGCGAGACCGGTAAGCGCGACCACCGCGACTTCGCCATGTGGAAGGCGGCGAAGCCGGGGGAGCCCAGCTGGGAGACCCCCTGGGGCCGTGGCCGGCCGGGCTGGCACCTGGAGTGCTCGGCGATGGCCCACAAGTACCTCGGCCGGGTCTTCGACATCCACGGCGGCGGTATCGATCTGATCTTTCCGCACCATGAGAACGAGATCGCGCAGGCCAAGGCGTTCGGCGACGACTTCGCCGAGTACTGGGCGCACAACGCGTGGGTGACCATGAGCGGCGAGAAGATGAGCAAGTCGCTCGGCAACTCGGTGCTGGTCTCCGAGATGGTCAAGCGCTGGCGCCCCATCGTGCTCCGCTACTACCTGGGCACCCCGCACTACCGGTCCACGATCGAGTACAGCGAGGAGGCCCTGCGCGAGGCGGAGTCCGCGTTCGCCCGGATCGAGGGCTTCGTCCAGCGGGTGACAGAAAAGGCGGGGAAGGCGGTCGCTCCCGCCGCCGAGGTGCCGCCGGCGTTCGCCGAGGCGATGGACGACGACCTCGGCGTGCCGCAGGCGCTCGCGGTCATCCACACCGCCGTCCGGCAGGGCAACTCCGCCCTGACCGCCGACGACAAGGAGTCGGCGGTCGCGCGGCTGGCCGAGGTGCGGGCCATGCTGGGCGTCCTGGGCCTGGACCCGCTCGACGAGCACTGGTCGGGCGGCTCGGACCGGGGCGAGGATCTGCACGGTGTGGTCGACTCGCTCGTCCGGCTGGTCCTGGAGCAGCGGCAGGCCGCGCGGACCCGCAAGGACTACGCGACGGCGGACGCGATCCGCGATCAGCTCCAGCAGTCGGGTCTGGTGATCGAGGACACTCCGTCGGGGCCGCGATGGGAGCTGGGCAGCCGCTGAGGCGCCGCTCCGGCCTCTCCCTGACCTCCGTCTTTGTGCCGCCCGGCCCGCCGGGCGGCACACTGATGACCGTACATACGTTTCCCGCTACGTCTCTCCCCACATTTTCGCTCCCCCTACGTTTCCGCATACGCTTTCCCGTTACGTTTGCCCGCTTGCCGAGCAGCGCTGAGCAGTCAAGAGACAGGTGACATTCATGGCCGGCAACAGCCAGCGCAGGAACCGCCGCACCGCCAACAAGAAGGGCGCGACGGTCGGCAGTGGCGGCAAGCGGCGCCGGGCGCTGGAGGGCAAGGGCCCCACGCCGCCCGCCGAGATGCGCAAGGGGCATGTCAAGCAGCGCGCGGCCAACGCCCGCGCCCGCAAGGCAGCCACGGGGCGCCCGGCCCCGCGCCGGGGCGCCGGTAAGGGCACCAACGAGCTGGTGGTGGGCCGTAACCCGGTGGTCGAGGCGCTGCGCGAGGGCGTTCCGGCGACCACGCTGTACGTCCAGCAGTTCATCGACAGCGACGACCGGGTGCGCGAGGCGCTGAAGCTGGCCGCCGACCGCGGTGGCATCCACCTGATGGAGGCCCCGCGCCCCGAGCTGGACCGGATGACCAACGGACTCAACCACCAGGGCCTGGTGCTCCAGGTCCCGCCGTACGAGTACGCCCACCCCGAGGACCTGAGCGCCGCCGCCTTCGACGAGGGCGAGGACCCGCTGATCGTCGCCCTCGACGGGGTCACCGACCCGCGGAACCTCGGCGCGGTGGTGCGTTCGGTGTCCGCCTTCGGCGGCCATGGTGTGGTGGTGCCGGAGCGGCGCGCGGCCGGGATGACCGCGGGCGCCTGGAAGACCTCCGCGGGCGCCGCCGCCCGCACTCCGGTCGCCCGGGCGACCAACCTCACCCGTGCGCTGGAGTCCTACCAGAAGGCCGGGCTCACCGTGATCGGCCTGGCCGCCGACGGCGAGGTCGAGCTCCAGGACCTGGAGGTGCTGGACGGCCCGGTCGTGATCGTCGTCGGCAGCGAGGGCAAGGGCCTGTCGCGGCTGGTCGGCGAGACCTGCGATGTGCGCGTCCGGATCCCGATGCCGGGCGGTGCGGAGTCCCTGAACGCGGGTGTCGCGGCGGGCGTCGTCCTGTACGAGGCGGCGCGTCGGCGCGGATAGCGGCGTGCACGGCGCGCGCCCCGGCGGGGGCGCGCGGCGCAGGGGCGGGCGCGTCGGCGGGCGTGCCCGGCCGCGGAGGGGCGCGGTGGGCCGGGGCGGCGCGGAGTCCCTGAACGCGGGCGCCGCGCTGTGCGGTGCGTTCCGCTCGACGATCTTGACTTGACGGGCCTCGGACAGCACAAGACGGTCACGGCCAGTGTCTTTCCCGCCAGTCACTCGGTTAGTTGAGTGTGGAGACCAGAAAAGCCCGCACGCCCTTGGCGGGACGCGCGCCGGGATTCGACGACGAGCCGCAGCTGACCATGGCCAAGGTGCCATGCGATCCGGCGCAGGTCGCCGTCAACGCCCCGAGCTTCCGGGTGCAGCTCAGCGCCCCGGTCGTGAGCAGCGCGCTGGCGGACACGGCCCGGTTCGCCCGCGTCCCGGCCCCGGCCCGGCGCCGCCCGCCCGTGGTGTGGAGCGGCCGCACCCGGCCCGGCGGTGACACGGCGGCGACCCGGCTCCTCCAGGCCGTGCGGTACTCCGAGGAGGGCGTGGCCGACGGCCTCGGCGAGCGAGCCGACGATGTGGGCGCCACCCAGGTGCTGCCACGGATCGCGATCGACGAGGGCCAGCCCACCGTCATCGGGCCGCGCAGCCCGCGCACCGAGACGGTACCGCGGTCCGGGCCCGGACAACGCCCGCCGCGAGCGGGGGAGTTGCCCGACCGTGACCGGGACCGGGACCAGGGCTGGGACCAGGGCCGGTACGAGGAGCCGGGCGCGCCCCACCAGGCCGCCGTCCCGCGCCCGCGCCGCCACTCCGACTCCGTACGCCAGGCCTATTACCCCGGGCGGCGGATGAACCTGGGCATCGTCCTCCTCCCGCTCCGCATCTTCCTCGGCTTCATCTCCGTCTACGCCGGGATGGGCAAGCTCTCCGACCCCGTCTACTTCGACGGCGGCGAACGCGGCTCGATGGTCACCTGGCTGCGGTCGCTGCACCCCTGGCCGATCGCCGAACCGCTGCGGGACCTCGCGCTCGAGCACCCGGTGGGCGCCGGGCTGACGGTCGCGTTCCTCCAGATCGTGGTCGGCGTACTCACCGTCCTGGGGCTGTGGCAGCGGCTGGCGGCGGCGTTCGGGGCGCTGCTGTCCGCCGCGCTGATCCTCACCGTGAGCTGGCGTACGGTGCCGGTCTACGACGCCCCCGACATCATCTACCTCGCCGCATGGAGCCCCCTGTTGATCGCGGGCGCGCCGGTGTACTCGGCCGACGCCCGCCTCGCGGGCGAGGCGTGGCGGCGGCTCGGCCCGCGCGCCGAGCTGTGGGACCTGCGGCGCCGGGTGCTGCGCCGGGGCACCGTGATGGCGATGGTGGTGGCCGGGCTGACCCTGCTGGTCGGCTCGACGCTGGGCGGTGCCGTTCGGTCCGCGGAGACGGTGCGGGCGCCGGAGCCGAGGGATGTGCCGACGAACAGCGTGCCGGGCTCGCCGCTGCCGCGGAAGTCCATGGAGAGCCCGCGCGGCGGGACGCGCGGCCCGGTGGGCACCAGCGGCGCCCCGTCCCCGAGCGAGCGCCCGCGGACGAGCCCGAGCCCGTCCGCGTCGGCGTCGTCCTCCGTCCCGGGGCAGCCGAGCGCGACGGGGCCGCTGGACGGGTCCGGCCGACCGAGCCAGTCGCAGCCCGGCCTCGGCACCACCCCGCAGTCCCCGCGCCGGGCTCCCGTCGCCCCGAGGACGACGATGAGCCCGCCGTCCCTCGGCGACGGCGCCGGAGGCGGGGTGACCGGCGGCGGCCCGGAGGAAGCCCCGGCGGAGGAGGACGGCGGGTACGGCGGCTACAGCGAGAGCGGCGGCGAGGAAGCCGCTCTGGGCGGCCTCCTCGGCTGACGCCCGCCGGTCCGCGGCGCGGACGCGGCGCGCGACGCGCAACGCCGGGGTCCCGCCCGGTGGTTGGGCGAGGCGGTGGCCCGGGTCTCAGGGGCAGGGCAGCCCGGGTCAGGGCAGGAGGACGACCTTGCCCTGGTCGCGGTCGGCTTCGATATCGGCGTGGGCCCGGGCGGCCTCGGCGAGCGGATAGGTCCGCCAGACGGGGACGTCCAGCGTGCCGGCGGCGATCAGTGCGGCCGGCACGGGCAGGGCCTCGGGGAAGCGATCGGCCGGGTCCATACCGGTGAACCGCACGCCGTGCTCGGCGAAGGACGGGTCGGCAATGGTGATGACCTTGTCCGCATCACCGGCCGGCGCGACGGAGTCGGCGAGGACCCCCGCGCCGGATGCGGCGCGCTGCCGTGAGGCGGCCGGGGTGCCGGGCCGCCGCCCGGCCGCGCCCCGCTCGCGGCCGGGCCGCCGCAGGACCGAGCTCAGGCGTGATCTCAGCCGTGATCTCAGCCGTGAACTCAGGTGTGGGGGACGGGCGGGGTGGCGGTGAGGGGACCGTGGCCGTGCGGGGCCGGGCCCGCGGCCAGTTCCTTGGCGGCCTCGGTGAGGTCCTTGGCGGTGTCGATCGCCCGCCAGTACGCCCCGTGAGGAAGCGGAAAGCCCGCCAGACGGCGTTCGCGCGCGAGGCGCGGGAAGGTGGTGCGCTCGTGGTCGCCGCGGTTCGGCAGCAGCGACGTGAAGTCGGCGGCGAAGACGTACACCCCCGCGTTGATGAGGTACGGGGACGGCGGCGCCTCGATGAAGTCGAGGACATGACCGAACTCGTCCGTCTCCACCACGCCCCACGGGATGCGCGGGCGCGCCAGCGCGAGGGTGGCGACCGCGCCGCGCTCGTGGTGGAAGTCCGCCATGTCGCGGAGCGAGAAGCGGGTCCAGATGTCGCCGTTGGTGGCGTACCAGGGCCGGTCGGGGTGGGGAAGCGAGGCGGCGGCGAACTTCAGACCGCCGCCGCGGCCCAGCGGCTCCTTCTCGACGACCGTCGTCACCCGCAGCGGCAGCTCCGCCGACGTCAGCCAGTCCTGGAGGACGGCGGCGAGGTGGCCGCAGGAGACGACGGCGTCGGTGACGCCTTCGGCGGCCAGCCAGGCGAGCTGGTGGCCGATGATCGGGGTCCCGGTGCCCGGGATCTCGACCATCGGCTTGGGGCGGTCGTCGGTGTACGGGCGCAGCCGCGAGCCCTGGCCTCCGGCCAGGACGACGGCTTGGGTGGGGCGCGCGGCCTGTGGGTGGTGCCCGTGCCTGCGGTCGTCGTCATCGGTCATGGACCGCACCATATGCGGTGCCGGGACCGCCGCAGGCGGAGCTGGATGAGGGGGCGCGGTCAGCGGTACGCCTGGGTGATGCCGGAGGCGAACGAGGTGTCGCACACGGGGCGAGCGTACGCCTGGGCACGGGCCGCACCGCCGTACTTGGCGACCGCGGCGCGGCCGAGCGCACGGGCGATGGACGCACAGTGCTTGGCGAGGGAGGGCCGCTCGTTGGCCGCCACCTGGAGGTGGGTGAGGGCCACCGCCGGGTCCTTCTCCTGGAGCTCGGCGAGCAGTCGGTCGCGCAGCAGCTCGTGCGGGGCGCGATGGGTGGCCTGGGTGGACGCCCTGTTGGCGGACGCGGTGAGGATCTGCGACTCGGCACTCGGCGAGGCCCACGGGACGCGGGTGACCGCGAGCGTCCCGGAGAGGACGAGGACGACGGGGAGGACGAGGGCGAGAGTTCTGCCGATGCGGCGGGCTGCGGTGTTCACGGGGGTGTTCCTCGCGGGTCGATCGGGACTGCGGTACGCGGTGATCGTAGCGAGGAGCGACGATTTGGCGACATTCAGTCACTGAGGTGGGTGATGGAATGCCACCTTTGAGGGCGGATGCGTTGACGTTGCTGTCCAAAATGCCGCAATTGTCGGGGAATTTATCGACAACGTGATGACGTCACCCGGAGCGCCGCGTCCCCCAGCCCACCCCGGCAGAACAACAAGGGCGCCGCCCGCCCGCGCGAGCGGACGAACGGCGCCGTGAACTCCCTCAGGGGCGGGCTCAGTCGCTGAGCCGCTCACCGGTGGAGGTCGAGAAGACGTGGATCTCACCCGGCCGCGGCACGACGTGCAGCTGGGCGCCCTTCTCCGGCACCTGGCGGCCGTTGACGCGCACGACCAGGTCCCTGACCTCGCCGCCGACCTCGGCGGTGCCGTAGACGTAACCGTCGGCGCCGAGCTCCTCGACCACGTTGACGGTGACGGCGAGCCCGGCCGGGGCGTCCTCGGACTGCTTGGTCAGGGCCTTGGCGGCGGCGCCGTTCTGCTCGACCACGTCGAAGTGCTCGGGCCGGACACCCACGGTGACCGTACGGTCGCCCTTGTCGGCGGCGGCGCTGAGCGCCTCCCGGCTGACCGGGACCACGCTGTTGCCGAACTTCACCCCGCCGTCGGTGATCGGCACCTCGATCAGGTTCATCGCCGGGGAGCCGATGAAGCCCGCGACGAAGAGGTTGGCGGGGCGGTCGTACATGTGGCGCGGCGAGTCGACCTGCTGGAGCAGCCCGTCCTTCAGCACGGCCACCCGGTCGCCCATCGTCATGGCCTCGACCTGGTCGTGGGTGACGTAAACGGTGGTGATCCCGAGGCGCCGCTGGAGGCTCGCGATCTGCGTACGGGTCTGCACACGCAGCTTGGCGTCCAGGTTGGACAGCGGCTCGTCCATGAGGAACACCTGCGGCTCCCGCACGATCGCGCGGCCCATCGCCACCCGCTGCCGCTGACCACCGGAGAGCGCCTTGGGCTTGCGCTCCAGGTACTCGGTGAGGTCGAGGATCTTCGCCGCGTCCTCGACCTTCTGCCGGATCTCGGTCTTGTTGACGCCCGCGATCTTGAGCGCGAAGCCCATGTTCTGCGCGACGGTCATGTGCGGGTACAGCGCGTAGTTCTGGAACACCATGGCGATGTCCCGGTCCTTCGGCGGCAGGTGGGTGACATCCCGGTCACCGATCCGGATGGCGCCCCCGTTGACGTCCTCGAGCCCGGCGAGCATCCGCAGCGAGGTGGACTTCCCACAGCCGGACGGTCCGACGAGGACGAGGAATTCACCGTCCTCGATGGCGATGTCGAGTTGATCGACGGCGGGCTTCTCGGTGCCCGGGTACACCCGGGTTGCCTTGTCGTACGTGACCGTGGCCATGGCGATCTGATCCCTTCACCGGCAGGAACGTGCCGGACGATCCGAGTAAAGGTGGGTCTAGTCCACTGAAGTGGATTGGCGTGACGCTATCCCGGGGAGGGGTGATCTGTCTCTAGGTGAAGGGTGAGAATTTTCGAACGGATCACCCTCGGGAGATGGGTACACTGCTGGGGACGCCGACTTAGCTCAGCTGGTAGAGCACCGCTCTTGTAAAGCGAAGGTCGTCGGTTCGAACCCGACAGTCGGCTCTGAGCGGAAGACCCTGGTCACAGACCGGTTGGACGCTTCCCCGCCAGGGGGCGCCCGTGAGCGCAGTACGCATTCTGTACACACGGATTCAGCGCCCCCTAGGCGGCGAGCTGCGCACGCAGCTTTTCGAGAGCGGCATTCCGCCCGATGTCGAGTGCGTCGGCGACCTCGTCCAGCCGATCCGGCCACAGGTGCCCGTACACGTCCAGCGTCATCGCCGCGGACTTGTGTCCGAGCATGAGCTGAACCACCTTGACGTCAGCGCCGGCCGCGATGGCGAGCGACGCCGCGGTGTGCCTCAGCTTGTGCGGCGTGATCCCGAGTTCGGTGAGCCCGGCCGCCTTCACCGCAGGGTCGAAGATCCTGCCCCGGAAGTTCGAGTATCGGAGCGGTCCGCCTTCCGGCGCGGTGTACAAGAGCCCGTCCGCCCCCGCCGCGTCCCCTATCGGCCGCAGTTCCTCGGCGAACGACCGGGGGAGCGGCACCGAACGCTTCTCGTGCGTCTTCACCGGCCCGAGTTCGAGCTTGCCCTTGACGTCGCTGTACGCCTGGACGATGCGCAGCCGTCGCGTGTCGACGTTGAGCCGCCGGCCCTTGGCCGCGATCGCCTCGCCCCACCGGATGCCGCAGTAGCCGAGCGTCAGCACCAGCAGCCGGTACTCACCCGCCGCGTTGGCCAGGGCCTCAAGCTGCTCGTGCGAGAGGTATACGTGATCGTCGTCGTCATCGCGGCGCGGCAGGTCGTGTTCCGTCGCCGGACTGGCCGCGATCCGGTGCGACTTCACCGCGTGCTTCAACACCGCGGAGAACACCCGATAGATCTTCACCACGCGGGCCGCGCCGAGCTTCCGTCCGGACTTGCCGGGCTTCTCGCACAGCTCGTCAACCCACGTCGAGACGTCGTCCCAGGCGATCGCCGCAACCTGCCACGATCCCCAGTAGGGGAGGACGTAGCTGTCCAGGATCTCCCGGTAGTCCGCTTTGGTGCGGCGGCCCTGCTTGCGCAGCTTGCCGAACCACTCCTCGGCCACAACCGTCACGGCAGCCTTGCCCGACTGCGGGTCACGGTACGAACCCTTGTCGAGTCGCCCGGTCAGCGTCTGCTTCTCCGCCTCGGCCTGCGGCAACTTCTGGAACGTCTTGGCTTTCGGCTTGCCATCCGGCCCGTACCAGCGCACCCGCCACCTGCCCGGCGGCTGCCGCTTGCTGCCCGCCTTCTTCGCGGCCTGCCACTTCTCCATGGCTGCCTGGTAGTCGGCGTGGCCGGCGCGGTCCTCAATCCAGACCCTAGCCATCCTCTCCCCCCGCCTGATCACGTAGTCGGTCGACGTCCTCGGCGAGCCCATCCAGCAGCTCGCGGAGCCGACGCGGCGGGAGCCCGGTGACGTCCCCCGCCTTCGCCATCTGCCCCCATAGGTCCCGCAGCCAGGGCGGGAGGCCGTACAGCTGGTACTCCAGCAGTTCGGTCTGCTCGTTCCCCGGGGCCATCTTCAGTGGGCGGCGCGTGCTGGCCCATGCCCAAGCGTCCGATGCGGGTGTGGGGCCCATGCCCGTTACCTCAACCGACTCTTGGTCGGAGTCGGTCAGGGGGAGGAGCAGCGCGGCAGGCGACACACCGAGAACTACCGCCAGGGCGGCGAGGTCGTCGCTCGTCACGACCCGCTCACCCTTCTCCATGCGCGTGATGCCCGAGGCCGGGATGGAGCGCCCAGCTCGTTCCAGCATCCCGGAGAGCTGTCGGGTTGTGATGCCGCGGCGTTCGCGGAGACGCGAAAGGTTCGCCGCGACGGTCTTGCCGGTGGGCCCGATCTCGATCGCGCGGCGCCCGCGCTGCTGCTCAGTCATGGGCACCAGCGTATGCAACAAGGCTCGCCTTGTTATTCCGCTTGTGTGCACTACCATCTGACTCATGGCTCTATCTAACAACAGATGGTGCTAACGTGCAACACATGTTCCGGGAAACAAGAGGTGCGCGAGACATGACCGACCCGCTCCTGACCCCCAAGGACGTGGAAGCCGAATACGGCATCGATGCGCAGACGCTCGCCAACTGGCGGTGGATGGGCATGGGGCCCGACTACATCAAGACCAGTCCAGCGAGGTCGGCACGAGTGCACTACCGCCGATCCGCGATCGATCGGTGGCTCGATGCCCGGACGGTTCAGACCGGGGGCACGGCGGCATGACCGACATGCAGAACGCCCCCGACCCGGTGGCACGGGCGGGGGCGCAACACGACCAGCAGGGCGGCGGGTCTGTCGACATCGTGCCACACGGCCTCGCATGGCGGCAGGCGCTCCACGCGGCCACCAGCGCGGCGCGGCGTGGTCTGCACGTCTTTCCGATCGGTCGGGCCAAGCTGCCCGCCATCCGGTCCCCGCATCGCGACGACCCGCGCGGTATCCCGCAGTGCCGCGGGGCGTGCGGGCGCCCCGGGCACGGCGTCCACGACGCCACCACAGACGCTCAGCGTCTCGCAGCGCTCTTCGCCGCTGCGCCGCACGCCACCGGCTACGGCATTGCGTGCGGGCGCGGGGCGTATCCCCTGCTCGGCATCGACCTTGACCGGAAGAACGGCGTGGACGGCGTGGTCTCCCTCGACGCGCTCGCCAGGCAGCACACGTTCACCGTGCCCGACACCATGGTGATCGCCACCCCCTCGGGTGGTCTGCATCTGTGGTTCACGGGTCCGGCCGGCGCCCCGGTCCACAACAGCGCGAGCAAGCTCGGCCCCGGGATCGACGTCCGCGGATATGGCGGCTACCTCGTGGGTCCCGGGTCGTGGACCGCGAGGGGCGTATACCGCGTCGCCGAGCTGCGCGACGTCGCCGAACTGCCGGACCCCCTGCTGTCGTTGATGCTGCCCCCGCCGCCGGTCCGGCGCCCCCGCCCGGAGCCGCCTGCGCTGCCAGGCCCGCGCCGCTCGGCCGCGCTGCTCGGCCTGGTCAAGTTCGTGCTCCAGGCCCCCGAGGGCGAACTCAACAACCGCCTGTACTGGGCTGCCTGCCGCGGTTACGAGACCGGTGCCGACGCCGAGGCGTTCGGCCGCGCCCTGGTCGACGCGGCCGTCTCCCTCGGCCACCCCGAGCGAGCGGCCGAACGCACCGTGAAAAGCGCCCGCAACGCCCCCGTGAGGAACCGCGCATGAGCGACGAGAACGACTTCGACGAGCAGGCCCGGGAGATCCTGAGCCGGGCCGGGCTCGCCGAAGAGGGCAAGGGCCGCGGGCCTTCGCAGGCATCGCAGCTCGTTGCCCTCGCCCGGGAGCGCTACGAACTGTTCATGTCCGAGGACGGACGCCCGTACGGTGTGAAGCGCGACGGGCCCAACATCGCTCGTCCGCTCCGGGGCAAAGCTGGACTGCGGTCCGAGCTGTCCTTGATCTACACCGACGCCAACGGCGGGAACGCCCCCTCGCAATCCGCGCTCGCCGACGCCATGACCGTGTTGGAGGGCGCCGCCCAGGCCGAGGACCCGCGCGTGCCTCACATGCGCGTCGCCCGTGACGGCGACACCATCGTGGTCGACCTGGCGACGTCGGACGGCCGGTGCGTCGTCGTCGGCCCGGACGGCTGGCGGCGCGAGAGCCGGTCCCCGGTGCTGTTCCGTCGCTCCGGGGCGATGAAGCCCCTGCCCGCTCCCGTCAGCGACGGCGACGGGCTGGCCAAGCTGCGGGACCTGCTGAACATGAGCGACGAGGGATTCCACCTGCTCGTCGCATGGCTGGTCGCCGCGTTCATCCCGGACCTGCCACACCCGATCCTGACGTTCCGCGGCGAGCAGGGCACCGGCAAGTCCTACAGCGCGAAGATGGTGATCGGCCTCGTTGATCCCTCCGGCGCCCCGAAGCGCACCGCGCCGCGCGACATCAAGTCGTGGGCCACACAGGCGTTCAACTCCTGGGCGCTGTGCCTGGACAACGTCTCGATCATCCCCGACTGGCTGTCCGACGCGCTGTGCCGGGCCGTGACCGGCGACGGCATCGTGGACCGCGCCCTGTACACCGACGACGACGTGGTGGTGCTGGAGTTCCGGCGGGTGCTGGCCATGACGACGATCGACGCTGGGGCCCTCGCTGGGGACCTGGCCGAGCGACTGCTGATGATCGAGCTGCACACCATCCCGGACAGCAAGCGGCGGGAAGAGGCCGAGATGGACGCGGCGTACGCCGACGCCCACGCCGCCATCCTCGCCTCGCTGTTCGACCTGCTCGCCCAGGTACTCAAGGTGCTCCCCGAGGTCCAGCTGACGGAACGCCCCCGCATGGCCGACTTCGCGCGCGTCCTCGCCGCTGTCGACCAGGTGCAGGGCTGGACGACCATGGACAGCTACCGGGCCAGCGCCCGGGACGCGGTGGCCGACGTGCTCGACGGCGAGCCGTTCGCTCAGGCCGTCGTCGCACTCGTGGACCGTGCGGGAGCCGAGGGCCTGACCCTCACCGCCTCGGAGTTGCTGGAGCGCGTTCCTACCCCGGACCGGCTGCCCAAGAAGTGGCCGAAGGACCCCACGAGGGCGGGTGGCCAGCTCAAGCGGCTCGCTCCGGCGCTGCGCACCATCGGCATCGATGTGGACGACAGCAAGCGCGGACCCAAGCCGAAGAAGCAGCGGCTGTACACGCTCACGGCATCAGCAGAGAGAAGGTACGAAGCAGCGTCCCCAGCGTTCCCCAACACCCTCGAAACCAGGGCTGGCCTGCGGGAACAGGGGGGACGCTGGGAGGGGGACGCTAGCGTCCCCCCGCCGACCGGGGGGACGCTGGGGAACGCTGAGGGGGACACTGCGCTCTTCGCAGCGTCCCCCCGAGGCGCCACCCCTGACCAGGGAGAACGGCGTGAGGGGGACGCTGGGGACGCTGGGGACGCTGAAATGCGCCCACTCTCTGATGACCTCACCTGTGTTGCGTGCGGTGAACCCTTCACCCCCTACGAGCCCGGCCAGACCACACACCCCGGATGCTGAGGAGACGACCGTGAACGACGCCCGGAACGCCCGGCTTTACGAACGTCCCCTCGCCCGGGCTCACGCCCTTGCCGAGCAGTGGGCCGACGACCTTACGCCCATCACCCGCTCCGAAGCCGCCCGGTTGCTCTCCACCGCCATCAGCACGACCGGATGGCGGCAGAGCACGCCGCTCCCCCTCTGCCCGGCTCCCGACCCCGAGGAGACACCGTGAACGACACTTCCACCCCGGTCGGCTGGCGATGGTGGCAGCTCACCGACGACGGCCGCCTCAGCGGGTTCCACACCCCGTACGCCCGCCAGCCCTGGCCCCGTCAGTCCTACGTCACCGCCGTCTGCAACCACGGCCGTACCGACCACGGACCCCACGACGCCCCATGGCCCGACTGTGAGTGCGGCATCCGCGTCATGCCCAACCTGTCGCACCTCCTGGACGGCATCCGAAAGCATCCTGCTCGAACTGGCATCACACCTCAGGCATGGCGCGTCATCGGAGGCACCGCGTACCACGCCGACCGTGCCCACCACGGTGTCCTGTACGTCCCCGACGTCATCGGCCAGGTCGTCACCGCCGGCCGTATCGAAGACGCCTGCCCCTGGGACGACCCGCCCGGAACCTTCCGGGCCCAACGCGCGAGCGTCGGCGCGGTGCTGCACCTCAGCGCCCACCTGGCCCGCCTCGCGCCCACCGTCGCCCGCTGGTACCCGCACGCTGCTGTCTGCGTCGGCCAGACCACGGGCCTTGCCTGGCTTGACGAAATCAGCTCCGACCACAGCGACCACCAGGGGGGAGAGGTGTCGGCATCACCACCCTGATCGCCCGGGGGCCCGCCGCGGTCAACTCGGCACACGCCAACGGCGTTCAGAACCGCTTTTGGAGAGGAAGGCTCATGCCCGCACGACGAACGGACCCCCCGAAGGGGTTGAAGCTCATCGAGCGTAAGCCTGCGCTGCGCGTCGCGAAGGAAGCCGAGATCGGTGGCTTGGGGTTGGACTGGTCGAACCGCCCTGGAGTGCTGGACGAGGCCGGGCTGACGGAGTGGGACCGGTTGGCCGAGGTGTACGCCATGGACGCCACCCGGTTCCGCGAGGGCGAGCGGGCCGCGTTGGTGGCCTACTGCTCGTGGTGGTCGGCGTTCGCTTCGGCCGCGGCGGACGTACGGGATCGGGGGCCGGTGGTTGAGGGCCGGTCTGACATGGACCGCGGGCGGATGGTGAAGAACCCGGCCACGGTGGCGATGCGGGAGGCGTCGCAGCAGCTCCGGTACTGGGCGCGCGAACTGGGTCTGACGACGGACGCCCGGGTCCGGATCGGCCTGGCGGATACCGACGACCAGGGCCAGGACGACGACAACCCGTTTGCGTGAGGAGAGAGGCATGGACGAGGACGACCAGGCGCCCGCCGCCGAGCAGGACTGGCACCGGCCGCGAGCGGCGCGGGTGCCGATGGGGCCGGCGCGTGTGGACGGGCAGCAGGAGTTCGCCGAGGGCGACCCGATCGACGTGCAGGACTGGGACTACAGGCTGTGGAGGCGGACATGAGGGTGAAACCGGTGGACGGACGGCGCGCCGCCGGGGCGCGGCTGCTCGCGGTCGTCGTGCAGCATGCGGAGCTGGCCGCGTTGCCGCCGGGGGCGTGGACGTCGGAGGCGTCCCAGGGACGGCTGATGGACGCCGAGGGCGACGTCTGGTTCATCGAGGACGGCGGCCGCGCGGTGCAGCGGCTCCGGTTCCTGCCGTGCCGGTGTGGCTGCGCGGAGTTGACGACCTACAGGGACGGCCGCGAGATCTCCCGCGAAGTCGGCCCGGCTCGGTAGAATCAACGCAGGTTGATCGACGGCCAGCAGTAGGGACCGCGAGCGACCATTCCGTGAGCGCGGATGCGAGGGGCGCGGCGGCGGCCACCGGTAGCCAGTCCGGCCGCCAAGTCGCCCGTCCCGAGCAGACCCCCGCGGAATGGCGCCGCCAGCTCTCCGGCCCGCTCAGTTCGGCGCCGCCCGGGACCCACCGTTGCAGGCCCGCCTACCGCGTCAGCGGGGCCGTGCCTCCGGCCGTGCCGGGAAGACACCACGACTTCCCGAAGGACTGAGATGGATCTCGAAACGATGCGTGCCCGCCTCAAGCTGCTCGCCGCGAAGGCCACGGGCATCAAGGCCAAGGCGGACGCGGAGAAGCGCGACTTCACCGCGGAGGAGGCAACGGAGCTGCGGGCGATCCTGGACGAGGCACAGCCGCTCACCACACAGATCAAGACCGCGCAGGAAGGGGAAAGCCTCCGCAAGACGCTCGCTGAACTCGGCGACTCGATCGCGGCCCCGACGTCGCGGAAGGCGGACGTGCACCCGCGCGTGAAGGCGTCCGGCGGCACCGACTGGGCCGACACCATGCTGAAGACGCTGGGCGGCCCGCAGGGCTACAAGGGCATCCTCGCGGGCGGGACCATCGCGGTGAGCGTGCCTCTCGACCCGGAGCCGGTCCGCATGGACGTGCCGGTGCTGTCGCTGCGGCAGCTCATGCCGAACGTCGCCAACACGACGGGCCGCTTTGCGTACCTGCGTCAGACGACCCGTACGAACAACGCGGCCGCGGTCGCTCCGGGCGCGAAGAAGCCGACTTCCGTCTACACCCTGTCGCGCGTCGATGACCGGGTGCGGACGATCGCGCACCTGTCGGAGCCGATCGCGAAGCAGGATCTGGACGACGTGGCGATGCTGCGGCAGTTCATCGACCAGGAGATGCGTCTCGGTCTGGATCTGGCTTTGGAGGCACAGATCCTGAACGGGGACGGCACCGGCGAGAACATGACCGGCATCGGGAACGTGTCCGGGTCGCAGGCGCAGGCGTTCACCACGGACCTGCTGGTCACGACCCGTAAGGCCGTGACCAAGCTGGAGCGGTACGGCTACATGACGAACGCCGCGTTCGTGATGACCCCGGACGACTGGGAGGCCATCGAACTCCTGGCGGACAACGAGGCCCGGTTCTACTACGGCGGCCCGCAGGCCAGCGTGAACCCCGCGGCCCGCCGACTGTGGGGCGCCCCGGTGGTCGTCTCCGAGTCCGCGACAACCGGCACCGCGTACCTGGCCGACTTCTCACAGATGCAACTCCAGGTGCGCCAGGAGGGCATGCTCGACTGGTCGGAGAACGTCTACGACCCGAACGCCCTGGGCGCCGGCAGCGGCGCCTCGGACTTCGAACGGAACATGCTGCGCTTCCGGTTCGAGGGCCGGTTCGGTCTCGAGATCCTGCGCCCCTCGGCGATCGTGGAGGTGGATCTGACCGCGTCGTAGCGGTCTCTCGACTGCGCCTGAACAGCACGACGGCCCCCACTGAGTGGGGGCCGATCGACGTACCCCGGAGCCGACCGGGGGTACCGTTCTGGTGTCGAAGCAGAACGGAGCCCATGATGGCACAAGCCACTGACGGGCGACCCGAGGGAGTTGGCGCGCGCATCCACGAACTGCGCGCCCTGCGCAACTACTCCCTGCGGGAACTCGCCCAACGAGCCCACGTCTCCAAGAGCATGCTGTCCGACGTCGAACGCGGGGAACGCCATCCGAGCGAGCAGGTCATCGCCGCGGTCGCCAAGGCGTTAAACGTATCGGTACCCGTCATCCACGGGCAGCCCTTCATCGAGCAGCTGCGCAAGGATCAGCTCGACCAGCTCATTGCCCCGCTGTCGAACGCCCTTGACGACTGGGACATCCCGCCCGCCGGTGACGTGCCGCCGCCACGGCCGCTGACGGAGATCGAGGCGACGATCAAACGTGTCTACAAACTCCGCTCCAAGGGGCGGTTCGGCGACCTGGCGCGGATGCTGCCCGGCACGCTGGCCGAGCTGTCATACGCGGTCCTCGACGCGCGCCCCGGGGATCGTGAGCGGTTCTGTTGGCTGCAATCTGAGGCGGCCCTCGGCGGGTTCAGCGTCGCCTACAAGCTCGGCTATCTGGATCTCGCACGCTTGGCGCTGGCTCGGATGGCGGCCGCGGCTGCACATTCGGGGGACCCGCGGCAAGTGGCTGTTGAGCGGCTGAAGCGCGCTCAGTTGTCCGCCAACGGACCGGCCATAGAGATGGGTCTGCGGCTGGTCAACCGCGCCCTTGAGGATCTGGACGACGACCACACAGCGGAGACCCGCGCGGTCCGCGGTGGCCTCATGCTGAAGGGCGTCCAGCTGCACGCCCTGGTAGGCCGCGGCGACGAGTCCGACACTTGGCTGACGGAGGCGCACGGGCTCGCGCGCGACCTCGGCGAGACCGATCACTACGGCATGGTGTTCGGCCCGACCAACGTCGGCCAGCACGGCGTGGCAGCGGCGGGCGACAGGGACGAACACGGGCTCGCGCTGGAGCGGGCCTCGGCAGTCCGCATCCCCGAGGGCTATTCGCCGTTGCGGGCGGGGCAGTTCTTGGTGGACCGTGCACGATCGCAGGCGCTGACGGCTCGGCCTGATGATGCGCTCACCTCCCTCCAGGAGGCGCGGAAGGTGACGCCGCAGCAGACGCGCTATCACCCGACGACGCGGGAGACAGTCGGCACGCTGCTGCGGGCTCGGCCGCGGCCGTCGCGAGAACTGCGCGAGTACGCCTTGTGGAGCGGCGTGTAGCTTCTCGCTCACCCAGAGTCAAGCCCCTGATGTCCGCAACGAGCGGACATCAGGGGCTTGTCCGGTCGACAAGATGTGACGGTCAACACGCCGCTACATGGAGCCGACCATGACGACCAGAGCCGAGCAGTGGACACCACCGACCGGGGAGTGCCCCGAGGCGTTACCGGCGGGCAAGTGGTGGGACGCCGTCCGTGTGGAGGAGCCCATCGGCGAGCGAGCCCTCGCGTTCCTCGGCAGCCACTCCGGCGCCGTCATCCAGGACCGTTGCAACACCCTCTACTGGCTCATCACCCCCGGTGCCGCGGTGTCATGGAATCTTCGGAACGTCCATGTCCTCTCCCATGCCGAGGGCGTGGCCACCTACCTCGGCGTGCCCCCCGTTCGTCGACTGGCCCGGCCCGGGACGTTCTGGCGGGTGCCGTTCACGCAGGACTGGTACCTCACCGACGCGTGGCGGCTGTACAAGGCCCTGGCTCACGCCGTGCTCACCGAGCCGGACACCGGTGAGGGGGAGGCTCGGTGACCGCCGGCCAGGAGTCGGCCGTCCACCCCGACCAGCCGACCGCGTGGGCGCGGTTCCTCGGCCACGCCGAGGGCTGCGCTGACTGCCGCGACAGTCAACGGTGCATGGCTGGGAACGAGCTGCACGACGCCGTCCGGCGCGAAGCGCGCGCCGCGGCCCCATGACCGGGCGGGCCGCTGCCGATCCGGGCCCCCGTACCGGACGCACCTGCGGCGGCCCGCCCTCCCCGACCCCCATCCGGCCGTTTACGTGACGGTCGACGGCCGGATGGGTTGCAAGGCGGCACGGGGACCGACTCCCCGTAGCACTGTGAAGGGATATGCATCATGACCGGACAGTCGTTCGAGTTCGTGAGCACAGCGTTCTGCCGCGACAAGAAGGTGGGCAACTGCCCGCAGGTCGCTCTCAACGTCCCCGGCGTCGTTGCCGTCCGGGACAGCGAGCGACCCGACGCGATCGTTACCATGACGCCCGACGCCTGGCGGCTGCTCACCAACGCCGTCAAGGCGGGCGAGTACGACCTGACCGCCTGAGAGCAGGACCCTGTGGAGAAGTGCCCCCGCTGTTCCGATGAGTGCCCTACGGACCCTGAGAGCGGTTTGCCGTGGTGCGCTCGCTGCGGGGAGTACTTCGGGCTCAAGCCGCCTGAGTGCAAGGGGCTGTGGTCGCGCCGCGATACGGTGACCCGTGCCCCATGGCGGCGGCGCGAGCACTGAGCGGGAGGCTTACCGGCCCCGTCCGCGTGTCGCCCAGGTGGCACGCGGACGGGGCCCTTGCCGTCTCTGGACTCGGCCGCCCAGCCGCCCGCCGCGCTCGGCAGCGGGCGCGCGAACGGCCCCGGGACGCGCGCGGGAACCGCGTTCCGGGGCCGTTGTGCTGCTGGTGGTGAAGGGTGCCGCCCGCGCGTACAGGGTCGGTGGAACATGGCTATGGCAGACGAAGATCCAGCCGGTGTGCCGCCCGCGCGTACAGGGTCGGTGGGGTGGGGGGAGTGCGGTGTCAACAATTGTGGACGTGCCGCCCGCGCGTACAGGGTCGGTGGAGCGTCCGCCGGTGTGCAAAATTTTTCACACGAGTGCCGCACACGTGCACGGGGTGAGTGCCAAGTCGGTCTTCCTGGGAAACCCGACTTCGCCGCCGTGGCACGTGAGAAGCGATAGGTGGTTTTCCTGGGAAAACCACCTATCGCGCTCGCACCGCCCGCGCGGGGACGAGAGCTGTCGCACGGGCTACTGAGTCATATGACTCAGTCGCACGCCCGTGCGCGAGGATGAGAGCCGCCGAGGTCGTGTCTGGAATTCCAGACACTCGCACCGCCCGCGCGTACGAGGTCAGTGGCCGCAGTTCGGTTTGGTCCACCAGCCGCACTTGTCGCAATACTCATGGCCGTTCATCGCAGGCTCCCTTCCGTGCCTTCTCGACCCGCTGCACGGGTGGCTGTATGGACCACGCGACCCCTTCTACGATCGGAGAGGGGTACCACCTCTCACCCTCTTGACCAGCCTCTTCGTGGCCGAGAGGGGTATCGGGGTCCGGTGGGGGAGTGGCGGACGAATCGGACATGCGCCACGCGGCGACCGCCCACACGACCGGCACAGCGGCGACGAAGTACGGCGCCCGGCCGAGCAGCTGGCCGTAGAACGCCACCCCCACCAACGCCCCGCCCGAGCGGGCGACGAACCGCTTCCCGGAGTCCTCGGGGGCGAGCCAGCCGCCCGCCCCGTGGAGTAGCAGCCCGGTGCCGAGCGCGAGCCGCTGCCCGGCCGTACGGGACCACTCGACCGCGGCCGCCGCCATCTCGCGGGCGTTCACAGCAGCCCCACCGTCCAGTCACCGGCCGCGGAGACGACTGGCGAGAGGACGAACCCTGCGGCTCCGGCGACACCGGACGACAGGCCCAGCGAGATGCCGCAGACGAGGTTGAAGAAGATGTCCCAGCGGAAGCCGCGCTTGCGGGTCCACACGGCCACCAGCACCACCGTGGCGATGATGACCACCGCGTGCCCACCGTCGCTCAGGACGAGGTTGGAGTGCCGGGTGACGTTCGGGGAATCGCCGCCCACACCGTGCTTAAGTGCGGCGTCGCCGATCGCGGAGGAGCCCCACAGACCGACGTCGGCCCCGCGGCCGAGGATTCCCCCGGCGGACAGGATGAGCAGCACCCCGTAGAGCGCGGTGATGAAGAACGGGACGAGGTCCTTGAGCGCGGCGAGGTTGCGCTTCTTGTGGCCGGTCCACCAGCGGGTGACGTTCCATGCGGCGATGGACAGACCGACCGTGACGCCGCCGAGGCTGACGACGTTGTGCGTGAAGTTCATGATGTTCCTCAGTGCGAGAGCGCGGCGAAGCTGGCCGCGGCGAGGGAGAGAACGAGAGCGGTGGTGCCGAGCACGGGCACCAGGGCGCGGCGGTCGACGGCGGCCAGGAGGCCGAGGGCGACCGCCGCGCCGCCCGCGAAGAGCGCGAGCAGCACGACGGGTGCCTTCCGTCAGGTGGGTGCGAGGGCGGCGCGGCGTACGCGCCGGCCGTAGGAGTCGGACGCGTCGAGCCGCTTGCCGATGGCGGTTCCGGTCAGTTCCGGTTCCGTGGCCAGCCAGCCGCGAGCGGTCTGCACGTGGCGAGCGAATCGGCCCGCGTCGGTGTCCTCGGCGGGCTCGTCGGACCGATCGGAACCGCGCTCGGTTCCGCCGGTTCCGCCCGCCGGTTCCGGTGTCTCGTCCGGCTCGGCCTCGGGGTGCTGCTTCGGCTGGTCAGCGTCGGTTCCGGTGCTGGTTCCGCCGTGGTTCCGCTCCAGCTCGGCGAGGGCGACGAACGGGCCGAGCACGGGCACGCTCGGGGTCGTCTCGACCGCCGCCGGAACTGGCCGGGCCTTGATCGGTTCCGGCACCGGTTCCGCCGGAACGGGCGGGACGTAGATCGGTTCCGCTACCGGTTCCGGCAGGGGTCCAGAACTGGACACCTCGCTCGGACCGCGGCCCGCCCGGAGCGCGTGCACCCGCCACAGAACCACCGGAGCGATCGCCGAGACAGCCACCACCAGCCACGGCGACACCGCGAGCATGCCGCCCTGCATCAGGTGCGCCGCAGCGTTCGTAGCGACCATCAGTAGCACCGGAGGGAACACCTCCCGGCCCACGTCCATGGCCCGCAGCGCGTACGCATCGATGGCGACGGGCAGGCCCGCGGCCACCAAATCGGCGTAGCCGCAGCGTTGGGCGAGGAACCATTCCCCGTGCGCGGAGATGGCGATGCACGCGGCCATGGCGATCCAGCCGAGGAAGTCACGGTCCCCCTGGCGGTTCCTCACCGGCCTCCCTCCTCGCGGAGAAGTGCGGCGAGATGACCGGCGAGCGCGTGGAGCTGGGCGCCGTGCCGGATCAGGGACTCGGCGATGCCGTGCAGCTGCGCAGGATCGGACGGGTAGAAGTCGCCGTCCAGCCCGACGTTGACGAACGGCCGGCGGCCGGGCTCCCGCTGCTCGGTGAACGGCCGCTGCTCCAGGAAGGCGGGCATGAGGTAGACCGTGCCGCGGCTGGTGCCGAGGGTGAGGCCGGTCTCGGGGCCCTCGTGGAAGAGGTCGACGCGGTACCCACCGTCCTCGTGGCGGGCGGTGCACCAGGGCGGGCAGGTGAGGGTGACGGCGCCGTGATCGCGGGTCTGCACGGTGACCGTGCGGGGCGCGCTCACTGCTGGCCCTCGGCGTTGGTGCGCGACTGGCCAAAGGCGCGGTAGCCGGTGGGCGGGTGCTCGGCGAGGCGAGCGCGCAGGTAGTCGGCGGACCATCCGGGGTCGTCGCCGCGCTGGAGGACGCCGCGGAGGGCGATCGTCGCGTGCATGGCCCGGTTGGCCATCAGTCGGTCGTGGATCTCGGCGTCGCCAACCGTGGCCGGGGCCGGGATGTCGAGCGCTTCGAGGACGGCGCGCAGCAACTCGGCCGCGGGCTCGGGGATGTTGTGGCTCACTGGGCACCACCGTTCGCCTGCCAGTCGGCGCGGGCCTGGACGAGCTGGGCGTGGACGGCACGCAGCTGGTCGACGTGTGCGGCGAGCTTGTCGATGACCGCACCGAACTCGTCCGGGCCCATGGGGCCGGTCCAGAAGTCCTGGTCCCCGATCATCTGCATGTTGACGTGCGGGATGCGCTGCTCGGCCTCGTCGGCGTGGGGGATCACGGCGACGTCGGCGATGAGGACCAGGTCCTCATACGTCTCGCGGCTCTCGGTGAGGACCAGGGGCATGGCGACGTGGTCGCTCTGGTGCCAGATGTCGGACGGGTGGATAGTGCTTTCCGTCTCCCGCTGGTGGATCTCTGTCGTGGTGCACCAGGTGGGGCAGGTCTCCGTGTGCTCGTCGCCGTCGTGCGTGCGCATCGTCCAGGTGGGCGGCGCGGCGGGCTGCGGGGCAGCGGGCGCGCCCTGCTCGATGGCAGCGAGCTGATCGGCGAGCCGATCGAATCCGCATGCCCCGTGACGCATGCGGGAAGCGAGCTGCCGGAGCCCGGCCGAGTTGGTGTCAACGTCTGAGTTGGCCGAGGCGTAGACCGCCGCGACCGTGCGCGGGGTGGGGTCGTCGTTGGTGAACAGCTCGGCGGTGATCAGGGGTTCACGGGCACCGGGCGCGGTGATCCGGACCGGGCTGCTCTCCACCCTGGCGGGGGTGTCGGCGAGGAACTGGGCGATGACCGGGAACTGCGCGTCAACGGACCGGCGCACGGTCTCCCGCTCGGCAGCCTCGGCGTTGAGCTGGCGGGAGTCGGCGAGCGCAGCCGAGCCGGTCAGAGTCGGAAACAGCCTGCGGGCGTCGGCGTCGGCGAGCAGTTCGCCGAGCGGCACGGCCGGGGCCAGAGCGGTGCAGTGCGTGGGGGTCTGTACGGTGATGCTCATGGTGCGGACTCCTTGCTTGGAAGGGTCCGGCCGTAGGCCCCGGATCAGGTGTTTGCCCACCTTCCGGGGCCGCCCCGTTCTCGTACACATGCCGTACATATGAGAGCGGGATAAGCCGGGATGACTCGGGATGCGTCGGGACGCGAAATCCCAGGTCAACCGGCCTGTGAGGGTCTTTCCGCTGGTAGCTCAGCCACCCCTGACGCTCTTGTAAAGCGAAGGTCGTCGGTTCGAACCCGACAGTCGGCTCTGTGTCTGAGCAGGGACGAAGCCCCGGACGATCTTTCGTCCGGGGCTTTTGACATCTACAAGTGACATCAACGCGAGAGAGAGCTGCCGCCCTGGGGTGGTGAGCGGCAAGGCCACAAGGCGACCGATGAGACGAGCGCGTTGGGCGCGGGGGCGACGGCCAGACGGAGCCGGTGCCAGCGCAGCGCGGCCAGGCAGATCAGGGGGAGGGGCACCGGCCGGATCTTCCCCGTCTTGGTGGTGTCCTGGTACAGCTCACCGCCGATGCGCTGCACCTGGTTCCCAACACGGATCACCCGCTTGTCCAGGTCCACGTCAGACCACCGCAGCCCCAGCACCTCCCCGCGCCGCAGCCCCATCGCGATAGCGAGCACGAAGGCCGCGTACAGCGGGTCGCGGCGCGCCTTTTCCAGGAACCGCAGTGTCTCGTCCAGAGACCACGGTGTTGTCTCGCGGCTGTTCACCTTCGGGGCCTCCACGAGGGACGCGACGTTGCGGGTGACGAGTTCTTCACGACAGGCGGCGGTGAGGGCGGTACGCAGCACGCGGTGAGCTTCCTTGGCCGTGGCGGCCGTCGTCTTGCGCGCCAGTTCGGCGAGGAACGTCCGGAGGTGTCGAACACTGAGGGACTCCAGCCGTTTGGCCCCGAGCATGGGCAGCAGGTACAGCCGTATATGCATCGCGTACTTGCTGTACGTGGTCCGCTTCCGGTTCGGCCTAATCACGTTGTCCAGCCAGTACGGCAGCCATTCGGAGAGCTTGGCGGAACGGGTCGGCACGGGGATGCCGCCGTCGCCCTTGGCCAGCAGCTCCCGGCGCTTGTTGTCGCACTCGGTCCAGGTCTTGCCGTACGCGAACTTCCGGGCACGGGTGCCGTCCGGCTGGAGCACGTACACCGCGCACTGGTACCGGCCGTCCTTGCGCTTAGTGATCGTGCCAGCGCCATTGGGATTGCGCTTGCGCTGCGTAGACATCAGGCGGCCGCCTCCAGTTCGTTGGCGATGTAGTCGCGGACGGCCCGAGCCGGGATGCGGCGGCAGCGGCCGATGGTGAGTGAGGGCAGGCGGCGGGAACGGATGAGGTCGTAGACGGTGGAGCGGCCGAGTCGCAGCCGAGCCATCACTTCGCGCACGGTCAACAGCTCGTCTTCATGCATGTGTTGGATCTCCTTCCGTTCCGGGGGCGGGGGTGATGGTGGCGGTGAGCCATTCCTCGGCGGCGGTGAGGCCGGTTCCTGCGTAGACCCAGTGGGCGAGGACGAGAGTGGTCTCCTCGTTCTCCAGCTCGGTGGCTGCTTGGGCACGTCGCCAAGTGGCGCGGGCGTCGCGGAGGGCGCCGAGGGTGGTGGAGTAGCGACGGGACTTGGTTGAGAAGTGGCCCCGGAAGCCGAGCATGTGAGCCCAGGCACGGAGCCGGAGGTGTTCCAGGTCCTTGCGGGCGCCGAGGGCCCAGGCGGTGCGGATGAGGCGGCGGGCGTGGTCGGTGATGTCGAGCTGGGCGATCTCGGCGATGAGCCGTATCGGCCTGTCCAGGGCACCGGTGGCGGTCTCGGCGCCCTTGGTCGCGTACTTGGCGATGTACGCGGCAACGGCCCGATCGGTCAGCTCCTGGCCACCGTTGAAGTCGGCGCCCCGGATGGGTCGTACGTCGAGCTGGTCCCCGAAGGCGAAGGTGTGGGCCCGGCCATCGATGACCGGGCCAGTGATCTGTGCCCTGGTCGTGGTGTCGGTCGCGGCGGCGCGGATCGCGTCGGTCAGCAACTCGGCCGTGGCCCAGGCCGGGGGCGGGGTGCCGCCGCCGTCGGGACCGTCGAGGCGGATCACGGCGTGGAAGTGGACGGCACCGCGCTTCTGGTACTCGGCGACCTTGGCGAAGGACAGCCGAGCGTGGTCACGGAACGTGCGTTGGGTGAGCCCGACCCGCTTGGCGACCTCCCGCCGCAGGTAGATCGAGAACCGCCGCCACAGCAGCCCCGCGTGGGCGTTCCAGAGAACCGCGGCTTCGTAGTCGTAGGTGGCTGGGTTGAGCGGGGTGCCGACCTCATCGTCTTCCTGGTCGTGGCGTGTGCCGCAGCGGCATGGGCGGTGGGTACCGGCGGGGCCGGTGGGGCGGTTGTGGACGGGGCCGAAGCTGGGCGCGGTGAAGGTGGCGAAGACGCGCGGTGCGTGGCGACGCCTTCCGGGGTGCCTTTGCCGCCGCGTAGTCCGGCGGTGATCAGGTGGAAGGTGTCGCGGCGGTAGGTCTCGGCGCAGGCCGGGCAGCGGGTGATGCGGCGGTTGTTGCAGCGGACCAGCAGATGCCCGGCGGGCAGCTCGGCGGAGTCCAGGTGACGGAGGACGCGGCCGATCTCGCCGGTTTCCCGGTTCACCTCGTGCTCGGTGCGGTGGCCGTCGAGGCGGATGGGGTGGGTGCAGCCGCCGAGTCCGGAGAGTTGGCGGAGCAGGGCTGGCAGGTTGCCGAGCGCCGCCAGGTTGCCGAGCTGGGACAGCGGTGGCGGGGTGGTGCGGGTGATGATGGGGACACCTCTTTCGGCTGTGGTCGGGAGGGGTTGGGCTGCCGGGGCGGCGGATGCTTGGCGGTATCGAGGCCGCCCCGGCAGTCGTGCTCGTGTGGGTCAGCGGCGGCGCTGGCTGGTGAGCAGCGAGCGCATGACGACGGCGGCCACGGTGACGGAGATGGCCGTGACGGCGACGGCGGCCAGGAGCGCGGTCAGGACGATGCCGACCGTGACCACGGCCCCGACGGTTCCGGCGTTGAGCCCGAGCAGCGGTGTCCGGGGAGCGGGCGCGGGGGTGTTCTGGCACGCGCAGGCCGGGGCGTGGTGGTGCTGGGCCGCCGGGGCAGTCGGGCCGGGCACGTGGACGGTGGGCAGCGTGGGGGCCTCGGGGTACGATGCACGAGGCCCGATTACACGGCATCCGATCGGTCAAGATCTTCGCCGAGTCCACCCGACGCGGCGCCACAGGCGAGATCTCGCTCATGCCCGACGCACTCATGGCCCAGGCCGTCCGCGCCGCGAAGGACGCGGAACCCGACCTCGCAGTCATGACGGAGACGTGCCTCTGCTCATACACCGACTCCGGACTCTGCTACCTCACCGACGTACACGGCCGCCCGGACATCCCCGCCACGGTCGACGTCACCGCCCGGCAGGCCGTCGCACACGCAGCGGCAGGCGCCGACATCGTGGGTCCGGCCTCCATGGTGCTCGGCACCACGCAAGGCGCCCGCACCGCGCTGAACGATCAGGGGCACGGCAACGTCTCCGTCATGCCGCACGTGATCTTCTGGAGCAGCCTGTACGACGGCTTCCGACGCACCATGGGCGCCACCCCCAAGGCAGGCGTCGACCGCGAGTTCCAGATCAATCCGGGCAAGCCCGAGCAGTTCATCGACGCGGCCCTCCAGCTCGTCCAAGAAGGCGCCGACATGCTCCTGCTGGAGCCCGCCATGTTCACCGTCGACGTGCTGACCCGCCTGAAGCAGCACACCCGGGCGCCGCTCTTCCCGTTCTCGGTGTCCGGCGAGTACACCGCGCTCACGTCCCTCGACGCCAGGACCGGCCGACGAGACGTGCGCAGGCTCATCGAACTCTTCACCATGCTGAAGCGAGCCGGAGCCGACGCCAGCGTCACGTACGCGGCGCTGGACATCGCCCGGCAGCTCAGCGGCTAAACCGCAGCCTCGGCCCGTATGTCGCCGAGGATAGAACGCGCGTCCTGGCCGATCAGCTCTCCGGCCAGGGCCTCCCCGAGCTTCTCCGGATCGCCAAACGGCCCAGAAAGCGAGCCGGAAACCTGACGGATCCCATCGAGCGACGTCACCTGCGCATAAAGCGAAAGCGATCCATCCGAGCGGACCTCCGCATATGCCCCCACGGGCACGCTGCATCCGCCGTGCAACTCGGCTAGCAATGCACGCTCAGCCCGCACTTGAGCGTCAACCGCGAGATCTCCCGACGTGGAAAGGATGTCCTGAATCGCCGTGCTGTCCTCACGCACCTGAATACCAAGCGCTCCTTGCCCCGGCGACGGCGGGAAGAGATCGATTGGCAGAATCTCGCCGATAGCATCATCCAGCCCGAGACGGCGAAGCCCCGCGACCGCCAGAACCACAGCGTCAAGCCCCATTGTCTCGATCTTCTTCAGCCGTGGCGGGACATTACCCCGAATCGGTACGACCTCAATATCAGGTCGCACCGCCAGCAGCTGGGCGATACGCCGCGGAGCCCCCGTCCCCACCCGCGCACCCTTGGGCAACCCGGTCAGCGTGGACCCACACAGGGCATCGCGCGCATCTTCCCGGCCCGGTGGAGGCACCAGAACAAGCCCCGGCGGATCTTCGGCGCCGGCCTGGCGCGCCATTCCACACCGTGGCATCCGCGTAGAAGGGAAGGGACGGCGAGAGCTGAGGAAGAACATGAAGTTGCCTCGGACGCAGCACCGGGTGAGAGAAGGCCACCAAGCCGACGATCCACCACAGGTAGGACCGAGGCAGCCGCCCCTGGCATTGCGGGTACTTCTCGTCACTCTGTGCGGACAGAACGTCACAAGCTGCCGCAGAAGACTCTGCAGGCTCATCGCTCATACCAAGGCAGTGAAGTTACGGCTCGGGAGGATGTGTCCAGGGTTTTTGAGCTGTGGATTTGCCGCCTCGCCGCGCTGCTCATCCTGGCGCGTTCTTCGGCTTCCAGTTCATCGTCACGCTCTACCTGCAGGAGCTGCGCGGCTGGTCGTCCCTGCAGGCCGCTATCGCGCTGATCGTCATGGGCTGCGACGCCGTGCTGGCGCCCACCCTCACCCCGCGCCCGGTGAATCGCTACGGCAACAGTCGGTGATCTTCATCGGCTTCCTGCTGGCGATCGTGGCCTACGGGCTCTTCCTGCCGGTCGAAATGGGCTGGTCAACGCGGCGAGGTTCCCGAGCCCGATCATCGCAGGCACCGCCTTCGCTCTCGCCTACGGCCCGCTCACCATCGCGGCGACCGACAGCGTGGCCAAGGAGGAGCAGGGCCTGGCCGGCGGGCTGCTGTACACGTTCACCCAGTTCGGCTCGGCGGTCGGGATCTCAGCGGTGACCGCAGTGTACGGGATCGCCGCGGCCGGCGCCGATGGCTCCTCGGCCGACGCCGATGGACGCATACCGCACCGCGCTCGTCGTCCCGGTGGTCATGGTGCTGCTGGGGGCGGCGGTCTCCGCCTTCGGCCTGCGCAACGCCAGGCTCCCCGGCCAGCGGAAGGGCGCGGCGCCCGCGGCCCGCGACGAGGTCAGCGACGGTGTTCCGGGGTGAGCGCCCCCGTTCCTGATCCGCTTGCGCACCGGATCGCGTCCTGGAAGACGCGGTGGGCAGGGCCGAGGGCTGAGGTCCGTGCCGGATCTCACCCGATCGCACCGCGGAGGATGGTGTCGACGGTGCGGTGGGCGAAGACCGTCAGTTCTTCCGGATCCTGCTGTCCGAAAGTGGAGGCCCAAAGAGCGAAGCGGCCGAAGAGGGCCGACCAGAGGGTGGTGGCTGCGTGTTCGACGCCATCGGGCCAGCGCCGGCCTTCGTTCTCGCAGGCATGGAGGGCGGCGAGCCACTGCTGCCACAGAGCGCGAGCGGGATGGGCATCGCGCGGTATCCCGAAGGAGGTGGCGTCGTAGCCGAACATGAGGCGGTAAACGCCACGTTGGGTGCGGGCGAAGGTGCAGTAGGCGTCGGCCTGAGCGTGCAGCCGCTCGCGGGCATCGGCTCCGCAGTCGACCGCTTCGGCGTCGGCGTCGCGCATGGCAGCGACGAGACGCTCGTAGCCGTCTTCGGTGACCGCGCGGGCCAGCTCGTCCTTGTCGGCGAAGTGCAGATACATGCTCTGGGCGGCGATGCCGACTTCTCGCGCGACCTCGCGGAGGGAGACGGGAAGGGTGTCGTTCGCCACCTTCTCGTCGAGCAGGCGGCCGACGGCCGCGACGATGTCCTGGCGCAGCCGCTTGCCCTGGCCTCGGGCGTTGCGCCTGCGTACGGTGGCGGATGGCTGGTCGTTCACCTTTCTCATTGTGGTCCATGAGTCGCTTCGGGGAGGTTGGCCGGGCCCGGCCAACCTCCCCGAAGGGGGCTACGCCTGGCCGAGGGCACGCGTGGCCGTGGCCATTGCCTGGCCGGCTGCTGGGTATCCGATGTACGGGACGGTGTGGAGTACGGCTTCCAGGATCTCCTCGGGGCTGAGTCCGTTGGCCCGGCCTGCCACGACGTGGTTGCTGATCTCTGTCTGATGTCCCTGAGCCATCAGGACTCCGAGGGTGATCAGGCTGCGGTCGCGCCGGGCGAGCCCCGGACGGGTCCAGATGTCCCCGAAGACGTGCTCCAGGGCCAGTCGGCCCATGCTGGGCACGGGGCCGTCTCCGTCGGGCGCGGCCTGCATGTTCGCGGTCAGGAAGGCCGCGCCCAGCATCTCCTCCACGACCTGCTCCCCCGCCGTTCGGCGCGCACTCGCCGTGCGTCGTGCGCCGGCGGCCTCGACGTCTTCGGTCGAGCTCATGGCTGTTCTCCGTTTTCGGGCGCGGTCAGGCGGGACAACATGCCCAGGCCGGTTGCGGTGGTGGTCCCGGCGTCCACGGGGAGCACCGTGCCGGTGATCCAGCGTGACTCCGGGCCGGCCATGAAGAGCGCGGCCCAGGCCAGGTCCCAGGCGGTGCCCTCCAGTCCCAGCAGGTTGGCCTTGCGGCGCATCTCCCGGCCCTCGGCGCCGCCCTGGTCCCCCATGGGGGTGTACAGGTGCCCGGGGACCAGGCAGTTGACGCGGATGTTGTCCGGTCCCCAGGCGTGGGCGAGGTCGACGGTCAGGGACTGCAGGGCGCCCTTGCTGGGGCCGTAGGCGCCGGTGCCGAAGCCGCGCAGGCCGGCGATGGAAGAGACATTGACGATCGAGCCCCCACCGCTGCGGACGAGATGCGGGTAGGCGGCGCGGGCCACCAGCATGGGGGCGGTCGCGTTGACCGCGAAGACCCGGTCCCAGTCGGCGCGGGTCGCCGTCTTGATGTCCCCCTTGGGGGTGACGGCCGCGTTGTTGACGACCGCGTCGAGCCGGCCCGCCGTGAACGCGAAGGAGTCCACGGCGTTACCGACGGCGTCCTCGTCGGTGACGTCGGCCACCAGCGTGACGGCCTTGCCGCCGGCCTCCTCGATACGCGTGCGCGTGCGCGCGGCGCGCTCCTCACCGACGTCGAGAATCCCGACGGTGGCGCCCTGCGCGGCGAGCAGCAGGGCGGTCGCGGCTCCCGTGCCGAGGAAGTCTCCGCTGCTGCCGGCACCAGTGATCAGCGCCGCCGTGCCCTCCATACGCCTGCCACGGCCGTCGAGGTAGCCCCCGACGGTGAACGCGCCGGCGCTCACCAGGTCACCGGCAAGGACTTCAGGCCGTACACGGCGGTCTCGCTCTTGAAGTCCAACTCGTCCTCGGCGACGGCCAGCCGCAGCCCGGGGATCCGTTCGAAGAGGCGGGGCCAGGCCACCTCCATCTCGACGCGGGCAAGGTTCTGGCCCAGGCACTGGTGGGTGCCGAAGCCGAAGGCGACGTGGTTGCGGGGGTTGCGGCCGATGTCGAGCCGGTCGGCGGGGCACTCGTCCGTGTCGAAGACGCGCGGGTCATGGTTGCCGGCGACCAACGAGACGATGACGCCCTCACCCTCGCGGACCAGCTGCCCGCCGATCTCCACGTCTTCGAGAGCGACACGGCGCGGGTTGACGGCGACGATGCTCCAGTAGCGCAGCATCTCCTCCACGGTGCTGGCCGCCAGCTCCGGGTGGGCGATCAGCCGTTCGCGCTGGTCGGGGTTGACGAGAAGTGCGGTCAGGCCCAGACCCAGCATGTTCGCGGTGGTCTCGTGTCCTGCTCCGGTCAGGATCGCGACCAGACCGGGCATGGTCTCGGGCGGGAATCCATCCGGACCGGAGTGGTCCGCGAGGAGACGGCTGATCATGTCGTCGCCGGGCTCGCGGCGCTTGCGCTCGATGAGATCCGTGTAGTATGCGATCGCCTCCAGCTGTCCCTGGACGCGCTCCTCATGCGTGGCCGTCAGGTCGGCGCCGAGGTCCGCGTGCTTCTGGAAGACCTCACGATCCTCGTAGGGGACGCCCAGGACGAGGCAGATGGCCCGGGACGGCAGGGCGAGCGCGAACTCCTGGACGAAGTCGATGGGACTGTCCTTGGCGAGTATCTTGTCGATCAGCTCGTCCGTGATCCGCAGGAGCTCGTCGCGCATGGCCCGAGTGCGCTTGACGCTGAACTCCCGGGTGAGCATCTGCCGCAGCCGGGCGTGCTCGGGGTCGTCGAGGCGCAGGAAGAGGCCGCCCTGCTCCTCGCGCTGGGTGGACCAGTCGAGTGGGTACTTGGGGTGGCGCACGTCGGCGCTGAAGGACTGGCTGCCCAGGACGGCACGGACGTCGTCGTGCCGGGTGGCGAGCCAGTGCTGCGAGCCGTCCCAGATGGTGACCTTGTGCAGGCCGCCGGCCTCACGGAACTCGGCGTGCTGCGGCGGCGCGCTGAAGGGACAGGTCCGCGCGGCCGGGAAGAAGGGTGCTTCGCTCTCGGGTGCCGGGGTGGGGGGTGCGGAGGTGGTCATGTCGCCTTGCCTTCTTTCGAACGTCTCTGTTCTGGGTGAGTTGGGGGTGCGCGGTCCGCCGACGCCTATGCGGCGGACGGAGCAGCTGCGGGCCATGCGGCCCGGTCCAGGACGGCCTGCCGCCAGGTGCGCAGGGAGCGGGCCATGCCGTTGCCGAGCACGCCGTCCACGGTGCTCGGCCGGCCGTCGCTGTCGCGATGGCCGTAGACGCCGATGAATCTGCCCTCGGAGAGCGAGCCCTCCACGACCGTGAAGGCCATGTCCCGGCCGGTGGTGCCGTAGGACTGGAGCTTCAGGTCGTACTGGTCGGACCAGAAGTACGGCAGTGAGGGCGCCGGGGGCTCCGCGCCCAGCAGGGCGGCTGCGACGGCTCGACCCTCCTCCGTCGCGGCGAGCCGGTGCTCGCTGCGCCGATGGCGTCCGCTCGCCGGGTCGAACCAGGCCGCCACGTCACCCGCGGCCCAGATGCCCTCGCCCGCTCGCCCGGCCTTGTCGCACAGCACGCCTTCGACGCCGTCGCGCGTCCGATCGCCGAGCGGCACACCAGAGTCGGCGAGCCAGCCCACGGCCGGGCGAGCGCCGACGGCGACCAGCACGTTCGTCGCGTCGACGACGCTGCCGTCGTCCAGGGCCACCCCCGTGGTACGGCCGGCCTCGGAGAGCACCTCGGTGACGCCGACACCGCACCGCAGGTCCACTCCGGCGGCGCGATGGCGTTCGGCGAGCATCTGCGCCACCTCCTCGCCCAGCACGCCGACCATGGGGAGCGCCAGCGGGTCGACCATCGTCACCGGCACGCCCATGCCTCGAGCGACGGCCGCCGCCTCGGCCCCGACGAATCCGGCGCCGACCACAGCCAGCCGACTGCCTTGGGTGAGCGCGTCACGAAGACGGAGCGCGTCCGGGAGGTTGCGCAGCACCTGGCTGCCGGCCAGGCCGACGCCCAGCGAGACGGGATGCATTGCAACCGCTCCGGTGGCGATCACCAGTGCGTCGTACTCGCGCGTGGTGCCGTCGGCCAGACGCACCAGGCGGGCCTGCGTGTCCAGCCCCACGGCCGCCGTGCCCGGCAGGTGTGTGACACCGAGCGCTTCCCATTGCTCACCCGGCCGCAGCAGCAACCGGTCCGTCTCCCATTCACCTGCCAGCAGCTGCTTCGACAGGGGTGGACGGTCGTACGGCAGCCCCGGCTCGTCACCGATCAAGGTCACCTCACCGGTGAACCCGCGCCGCCGCACCTCCTCCACCACCGCCAAGCCCGTGGCCGACGCGCCGACCACGACGAGCCGCCGCGGTTGCGGGGCGGCTGTCACCTCAGCCCTTCTCGATCAGAATTGCGGCAGCCGGACACACCTGCGCGGCCTCTCGCGCGGCGGCTTCCTGCGCTGTCCCGGGCTCCGGGTCGAGCAGCACCACGATGCCGTCCTCGTCCCGCTGATCGAACACCTCCGGGGCCACAAGCACGCACTGCCCGGCAGCGCAGCATTTCTCTTCATCGACCGTGATCTTCACCCAACTGCCTTTCCCTTGAGCACAGTGCAGGCCTTTCCATCTCCCCCGCATGACCTGACACGCGTAACCTTACGACTGTCGGGTTAGAGTGGGCAAGAGATCGTGAAGCGGCATACGGAACGCCCACTTCGGCATTGCGCGGATGCGGTGCTGGTGATCGACGAGACCGGGGACGTGAAGAAGGGCACGCACACCGTCGGTGCCCGGCGCCAGTACACCGGCACCGCCGGGAGGATCGAAAACGCGCAGGTTGCGGTTTACCTCGTCTACGCGGGCTGCCGCGGGCACGCGGCGGTGGACCGTGAGCTGTACATCGCGCGCTCGTGGACGTGCGACCCGGACCGCTGCCGGGCCGCGGGCCTGGGCGAGGACACCGTCTTCGCGACCAAGCCGGAGCTGGCCGCCCGCATGATCGGCCGGTTCCTTGACGCTGGGCACCTCGTGGGCCGGGTCGCAGGCGACGAGGACTACACAGTGGCGCAGTATCTTCGATTGCGCGTGCAAGGCCAGGCTTCACCCGTGGACGGCTCACACGCACAGAGGGCCACCACCAGGCGAAGGCGGCGAACATCCGCGCCTTCGACAACCGTCGTGCCCCATCCGTGCCCTCCGGAACGGCAAACAGCGGTCAACGGCGGTGCGGCCATGCCGCTATCCAAAGCCTCTGCCGCAGCATTTCACCAGGTCAGCGACATGCAGCTATGGCAGGCGCCATTGATTCCCAAGCTCAGAGCGCGAGTTCGATGCTCGTCACCCGCTCCACGGCAAAGGCCCGGGTCACAGACCGGGCGCTGCTTATTGTCTAGACCTCCCCCGGGCAGGGCTCACCCTCTACCAGATCCTCGACGCACTCCAAGACACTCTGAGGTGCTGGAGTACCCCAGCAGTTCGTGCAGCCCGAGGAGCTGATGCACACTGTGCCACCGGAGGGTCGAGGCTCTGTGGGCGTTGATCCGTCCGCACACGGGCGAGCAGTACGAGGTCCGGCCCACCTCGCGCGGCAAAGGGGCCGATGTCACAGCTTTGGTTTTGGGAGAGCGGGGATCATTCTTCGTCAAGGCGTGCCGCAACCGGCCTGGGGGCCGCCGGGCCTCGATCGTCCGGGAGCGGCTGGTCAATCCGTCGGTGCGGGCTCTCTCGCCGACGTTGCGGTGGCATGTCGAGGGTGACGACTGGATCGTGCTCGGCTTCGAGCCCGTGGACGGACGCTCCGCGGACTTCACACCCGGCTCACCCGACCTCCCCGCGGTCGTAGGTGTCCTCGACAGCCTCGGGGAGCTCGTGGTGCGCCGGGTGAGGGGGAGACGCGGTGGGACCGGTTCGCCGATGAGGGGGACAGGGTTCATTTCCTGGGCGACGCCCTGCTGTTCACCGATGTCAACCCCGACAACTTGATGATCGGCGCGCGGCGGACGTCGATCGTGGACTGGTCGTGGCCCACCGTGGGCGCTGCCTTCATCGACCCCGCGTGTCTCGTGGTCCAACTGATCGCAGCCGGACACACAGCGGAACGGGCTGAAGCGTGGGCGGCCGAGTGCAAAGGGGTGGGCGACGGCGAATCCCGCCGCGATCGACGCGTTCACTGTCGCCACCGTGCGTATGAGCCGAGGCCAGGCGGAGCGGTTCCCGGACGCGAACTGGCTCCACGACATGGCCGAAGCCGCCCAGCAATGGGCCCTTCACCGAGGAGTTGAGGAGAAGGCGGTCATCCTCGCTCCGGGCGAGTGAACCAACGGTCCAAAGCCTGCCCGAGTCCCAACGAGCGTACGGCCCCCTGACCATGCCCGCACCCAGACCGGGCAGGACATCGCCCCAACGCTCTCGGTCGGCCGCTTGCCCATAGCGCGCCACTATCCGGGCGGGTGACCAACGGACCGTCGGCCGCCGTCCGTCTCGCATCACCACGAGCCTTCGCGTTGAGCCTGATCGATGCGCCCCGGCTGGAGGGGGGAGTCCTCGAATGAGGGCATGACGACATCCCCGGTGCCATCGGCCCGGGGTCCTGAACAGAGCTCTCAACCTGACTACCCACCCCTGCCACGGTTTGAGGAGTAGTCCGGTCTTTGCGCTCCCACGACTCGCCCGCCGCGTGAAGCGGGCAGTAGCTGCACGGGTCCAGGGGACGATGGAGTCTGCGCATCCCCCGTGGCCGCAGCCTGATGTTCAGCGTGTGCGAGCGCCTCTAACCTCGCGCTTTCACGAGGCGGGCTGTCCGACTGGTGATCAAGAAAGCAGAAAGTGCCTCTGACCAGCGAGAATGAGGATTGCTGAGGTCCTTGTTCCCGCCACCGCCGGAGGCACTTTCCAGGTGAAGAAGCGTATCGGGTCCTACCCGCGTGTCCGCGTCGAGGGCGGCGGTCGTGGGGTCGTCTCGCAGGCCGGGGCCGTGCTGCTGGTCGAGACGATCCGCAAGTCCGGTCTCGACACGGCGATATCGGCGGCGCTTGAGCCGTGGCGGAAGGCCCGGGCGGTGCACGATCCGGGCAAGATCCTGCTGGATGTCGCGCTCGCGGTGGCACTCGGCGGGGACTGCCTGGCCGACGTGGGCTTGCTGCGGGCTGAGCCGGCCGTGTTCGGGCCGGTAGCCTCCGACCCCACGGTCTCCCGGCTGATCAACACGCTGGCGTCGGGCGGACAGCGGGTCCTGGCAGCACTGCGCACCGCCCGTGCTGAAGTACGCGAACGCGTATGGCGGTTGGCCGGTGAAGCAGCGCCGGACACGGGCGGGCAGGTGATCGTGGACATCGACGGCGTCCTCGTCCTGGCCCACTCCGAGAAGCAGGACGCAGCCGCGACCTGGAAGAAGACGTTCGGCCACCACCCGCTGATGGGATTCGTCGACCACGGCCGCAGCGGGTCCGGCGAGCCGGTCGTGGGCCTGCTGCGGCCCGGCAACGCGGGCTCCAACACCGCCGCCGACCACATCGAGGCCACCAGACTGGCCCTGGCCCAGTTGCCGAAACGGCTCCGGCGCGGCCGGCAGACGCTGATCCGTACCGACTCCGGCGGAGGCACCCACGAGTTCGTCGCCTGGCTCGCCCGGCGCGGAAGGTGGCTGTCGTACTCGGTCGGCATGACCATCACCGACGCCATCCACCAGGCCGTCCTGAAGGTCCCGGCCTCGGCCTGGACACCGGCCGTCGAACCCGACGGCGACATCCGCGACGGCGCCTGGGTTGCCGAACTCGGCGGCGACTGCCTGACCGGCTGGCCCAACGGGCTGCGGCTGATCGTGCGGAAGGAACGGCCGCACCCCGGTGCCCAGTTGCGCTTCACCGACGCCGACGGCATGCGGTTGACCTGCTTTGCCACCAACACAGCGGGCGAGGCGATCGCCGCCCTTGAACTGCGCCACCGCCAGCGTGCCCGTGCTGAGGACCGCATCCGCGCCGCCCGCGCCACCGGCCTGCGCAACCTTCCCCACCATGGCGCCGCACAGAACCAGATCTGGCTGGAGATCGTCCAGATCGCCCTGGACCTGCTGGCCTGGATGCCCCTGCTCGCTCTCACCGGCAAGGCCCGCCTGTGGGAGCCCCGCCGCCTTCGGCTTCGGCTGTTCTCCGCCGCCGCGCAGCTCATCACCACCGGCCGCCGCCGCTACCTCCGCCTGGCCAGGCACTGGCCCTGGGCCGACGTGATCAGCGATGCCCTGGACCGGCTCCGCGTCCTCCCGAACCCCGGCTGACCGGCACGTTCCCGTCCCTGCGAGCAGCACCACCCCCGACCGGAGCCGTGGAACCCGGCGCCCACCCGACGCGACAACCGGGCCGTCAGCCTGCCCAGACGCCGAAACCCCCACCACAAAGAGTCCGCCAGCAAACTGACGACCCCTCATGAACGATCGAGGCTAATGGGGGAATTCATGGAGGAGTTGGGCTTCACCGACGCCGTGGGGCATGGCAGGCTCGGGACGGCGATATGCCGGTCGCAGGAGCCAGATGCGCGTGCAGAGGGCTTAAAAGAGGCTGCTCCACCTCCGTGAAACCGCGCAGCATGTACGTTGCATGCGGTGGCTGGAGCGTCACACAGGGGGAGAGGTTGAATCTTCAGCATCAGGCCGGAAACTTTGTCAATGCCTCGTGGTCATTGCTGGGCTTACGAGACTTGATCTACGAGATGGTCGACCAACTTTTCGTCGACCTCGAAAAGAACGGCGGCATGGCCGGTGATGATGACGCCGGTCGGGCGTTCGCTGCCGTGTACACACCGGCAGTGAAGATGGTCTTCGAGAAGGCTGGCAGCGCTCATCAGGTCATGGCTACGGGTGCGGGAACGCTGCTGCTTGCTGCTGAGCAATTCCTCAGGCAGGACAGCAAAGTTGCGGCCTCACTGCTCGACCAGAGCCCTGGAGCCGCTGACTTCGGTTCGCAGCCCTCCGGACCGGACTGCACACCGCGGTCCAGTCACAACGCCGAGGATCTACCGGACGTTGTGGGTGAGACAAGCTGGTCCCAGAAGTGGCTGCATCATCAACGGTTTCGTGGACAGCGTGACAAGCTCCGTAAGGTCGCCAAGAGTTGGCGTTCTGCCGCGAAGATCCTCGAGGATGCCTACTGGGACTCCGACACTGCCTGGAAGACGGCCACCCTTGATCAGGCCGGCGAAACTGCGGACGCAGCTCATAGCTTCTTCAAAACGTTCGTCGGCAAGACTGCCCCTCCGTCCGTAGTGGGCGAGGATGAGACCCTCATGGCTAATCTGCCATCAGCCTGCAAGATGCTTGCTTCCGCATGCGATGCTTACGCGGACCATATCGACACAGCCCTCGAACAGATACCTTGGGATGAGAATGAGCCCTTCCGTGGGCCTGAGTTGAGCCCCGGGCTCGGCGGCAACGGAACCGATGGCGGCCTCCATGAACTCGTCGCGTCTGACACCCACATAGCAGCGCTCGGGAAAATTCCGCGTGCGCTGGACAGTTCCAGAGCGCGTGTCCCCGTGCCGCAACCTGATGGCGATTCGCTGCCGGGGCTGCCAATCCCTCTTGCTCCGCTCATTCGGGTCCCCGCCCTGGTCCCGGCCGGCTACCGGGTACCGACTGGGCCGCGAATTCCCCCCAATCCCACCCCCGGTACCACCGGATCCCCGTTTTCCCCTCCTCAACCTTGGCCAGCAGCGGAAATTCCGCACTTGGCTGAACTCCTTGCGTGCGGGTGACGTATCTGGTGGTAAGCCCCCCGAGGTCGCCTACCAGAAGCGCGTGGCCGGATACCCTGAGTACGAGGTGCCGATCCCGCCTGGCGTCGTCAAAAGCCAGAACAACACGCTGATGGTCGACGGCTTCCGCGAAAGCGACGGTATGGCCATCGAAGCCAAGTACGTCAACAACGGGAAGAAGGAGTGCTATCGCACCCTCGATGAACTGCGTCAAAACCATCAAACGCACAAGAAGGATTTCCTCTACGACAAGGACGAAAGGGAACTCAAAAAGTACGCCGCAGCGCTCAAAGACCCCCGGAACACTGAGATGCGGGGCGTGGAGACAGTCACAAACAACGCGGACTCAGTAGCATACTGGCGCGTGATGATGGCGGCGTACGGTGTCAAAGGCTATGCGCGCTATGTCCCCTGACCAACATCGATGCAACACAATGGAGTCATCACGTGGACGCCTCCGAACTGGCTGCCCTCCGCACCATGTACATCTTCACGCCAATGGAGGGCGAAACTTGGGGCCTCACGTACCAGGACCTGGAAGCCAAGCTGCGTGAACGGGGCCCTGACGAGTTCGTCGACCTCGAACTCGGCGAGTCGATTCGGGGGACCAAAATGTACTTCGGTATCACGCTCGGGGACGAGAAGCTCGAGGGCATTGCGAGACTGTCACCGGAAGGTGTGGCCATCGATGACTGTCCCGCGCCTACGGCTGCGGCCTTCGTGAACTGGCTTCGGGAGAATATCGTTCCGGATGGGATGGCGATGACGTTCAATACTGAATGGGGACTGGAAGAGGGTCTGCCTGACGCTCCCGTACCCGATGTCCCGCGCCCACGCCTGATCGCAATCTTCCTGGCACACCTGGAGCAGACACTCTAGGCCCTCCCTTCGAGAATGCGGCGCGTAGTCGCCTCAAGCAGATGATGGCGCAGACGAGTTCGAGTAGGCCCTGGTGCAGGTCGGTACGTATCTCGTAGCGGATACGGGCGTTTGAACCGGTGCAGCCACGCGAACCTGCGCTCGACGACCCATCGGGTCTTGCCCAGGCCGGAGCGTGCGGGGCGCCGCGACGGGCGATCTTCGGCGTGATGCCGCGGGCGTACAGCGCGCGACGGTGCTTGAGAAGTCGTAGCCGCGGTCAGCGAAAAGGCGTTTGGGCCGGTGGCGGGGCGGCCGCGTCGTCCGCGGATGTGCGGGCTTGCGTCAAGGAGGGCGCGAACAGGGTCACGCCATGCCGGTTTCCGCCGGTCAGCGAGATGGCGAGCGGAGTGCTGTGCCGGTCGACGATCACATGGTGTTTGGTGCCGGGACGGCTGCGGTCGACCGGTGAAGGTCCGGAGTGAGACCCCCTTTTGAGCGCCCTGAACTCATTCTGAAGCGCTCATCGGCCCTCTTCCGGCGCCGACCGCCGGTCAGAGAGGCGATCCTGGTCGGCGGCGTCTCCGGTACGAGCCTCGGTGCGGCGACCCCGCGCCAGGTAGTCTCGGACGATCAACTCGACAGCGTCCTGCGGACTCCTCGTACCGGCCAGCAGCATCACCTCGATCGCCAGATCGCTGTCCAGGCTGATAGTGACCTTCGTCATAACGCCCCCCTGAAGGACTCTCCGCGCAGCCTACCCAGGATCGGTGGCCAACATTTGGCGATGGGTAGCTTGCGGCCCAAAGAGCAGAGGGACCGGGTCGGAAACTCGACCAGCCACGAACGGCTCATTCCGTAACGAGCTGTTAGCCCGCGATGGCCTGAAGGTCAACGGCCATGGCGGTGGCGCGGCGCGACGGGACAAGCGTGCCGAGCTCGACCGTGAGATCCGGGTCATCGCTGAGCTTGATCGCCTTGGTGCCATCCAGGCCGACTACCCGGTCGGTGCGGGGGCATGGAGGAGGGGCGCTGGATGGCGGTGCGGTGGGCGCCGGGGGACCTGATGGGACGCCTTGGCTCCAGCCCGTCACCAGGACACTCCCCGTGCGCGCGAGGTCGTAGCCGCCTGCGCGCGGTCCATGGCCACCGCGGCGGCGGCCCTTCACGCTGTCGGGTGGGCCCACGCCGACATCCAGCCCACGAACGCACGGCTCGGCTGTCCTGATCGACTACGCGCCGGTGCACGGTCCGGTGGCAGCCGGTCTGCCTGATCTGGAGACCGGTCGGGTCCCGTACCGAGGCGCTCTCACGCGCACGACCGCCCCGGAGATCGCCCGGGCCCTGCTGGACACCCCCGAGACCGGGCACGTCCGTGCCACGGCCGCGTCCGATGTGTGGGCGCTGGGGGGCAGCGCTGTTCTGGTGCTGGACGGGGCACCGGCCCGTGGCGTATCGCGGGCCGGATGGCCCGCGTACGGGGAAGCTGCGAGACATCGCCGCGGGGGGCACGCGGGACGTCGCGCCGGTACGGCCGTGGCGCTTCCCTCGGTTCGAGGACGCTGTGATGGCCTGTCCGCATCCGCATCCGGAGCCGCGCCCCTGCCCCGACGGCGTTCGAGTTCGTCTCCTCCCTGACCGGCTCGTCCTCATCCCCTCGCTTCCCCACGGGCTTTCCTCGAGCGCAGGATGGGGTGATCTTCGCACCACTCATGACCAGCGAACCCACTCGCACCGCTCGGATAGCATGTTCAAACTCACGATGATCGCCCTCATCGCTCGTCCTTCACCGGAAAACCATGCTGTCCAGCACAAAGCGTGACTTGGTTAATCAACGTCCAACAAATCGGCCAGACAATTGATATCTATAGCATCGCGGATGTTTTCGCGAATAAGCCGCACAATTGGGTTCGCCGCGTGGCGTCAACCACGGGCGATGCTGTGGGCCGCGGCGGGTGTGGTGGCCCTCGGGTTCTTCATCGCGCTGGAGCTCGCCGCGCGTCGGTACGGTCTGCCGGGGCCGATCACCACCCAGGCGCAAGAGGTGGTCCTCGCGCCCAAGTCGGGGTTCCTGTTGTACGCCGGTATGGCGTTGATGATGGTGGTGCTGACCTGGCGGGAACGATTCATCGCGACTGGTGTCGCGATCGGCATCGACGTCGTCTTCGTGCTGGTGCGGTGGGTGCTCGACGTCAAGGTGACCGAAGGCCACCCCTTCGGAAACGGCGCGTTGTGGGTGATGTTGGGCTGTGCGGTCATCGCTGTCACGCGCCGCACCGGCCGGGAACGTGCGCTGCTGCTGAAGGGCGTCGGGCTGGGTCTGCTGCTGGTGGCCGGCCGCAAGACGGGCGATACCTGGCTGCTCATCACGTCCAAGACCCGCCCGGCGGTGCTCGACCAGTACCTGGCAACCGCCGATCACGCGCTGGGCGACCCGTCGTGGCTGGTGGGCCGGATCGTCAAGGCCACCGGCCCGATCGGCAGCCATGTTCTCGACTACGTCTACATTCAGCTTGCGGTGGCCGCGGTCATCGTCACAATCTACCAGCTGCGTCACGTGGCGGTCGAGCGCCGGTTCCCGCGCCATCATCTGGTGCGCACCTTTCTGGTGATCGGCCTCGTCGGGCCGGGCATCTACATGATCTTCCCGGTGGTCGGACCGATCTTCGCCTACGGTCCGGGCGCCACCGGCACCGGCGGCGTGGAATGGGCGGTGGCCAACCTGTGGCCGCATACGCCGCCGCCGATCGCTGTCCCGCACCCGATGCCGTACGACCAGATCACCCCTCGCAACTGCATGCCCAGCCTGCACACGGCGTGGGCTACCGCGATCTTCATTCATTCCCGCAAGGGCCCACGGATACTGCGCTTCGCCGGCGCGTTCTGGCTGGTTGCCACGCTCGGCGCAACGCTGGGCTTCGGCTACCACTACGGCGTGGATCTCCTTGCCGGGGTGGTGTTCGCGCTCACGATCGAGGCGGCGCTGCGTTCGCTCGCGTATGGCTGGGACCGGTCAGGAATTCAGCTGGTCGCTCATGGCGCGACGGTTTTCGCCGCGCTTCTGGTGGCGTATCGCTGTCTGCCGGTGGAGATGGCAAAGCATCCGTGGGTGTTCGGGCCCCTTCTCCTGCTGGCGATGGGCTCGGTGGTCCATCGCTACGCACGGACCACCAAACTGTGGGAAGGGAAGGCCGTACCGGCGCCGCTGCCGGAGCCGCAACCCGAGCTGGTCTGAGGCAGGCGGTCCCCGGTGGCCCCCGGCGGTTCGGCGGTCAGATCAGGAACGCCGTCGTGGTCGACACGAAGCGGCTGGGGTCGTCGAGCCAGGGGAAGTGGCCGGCGCCGGTCTGGGTCGTGAAGTGGGGGGCGGGGAGGAGGTCGGCCAGAGCGGCCACGGCCGGGGGCGGGGAGTTCAGGTCGAACTCTCCGGCGAGGAGCAGCACCGGCTGGTGGAAGCCGGCGAGGGCGGTGCGGGTGGCGTCGGGGGCGAAGGCGCCCTCGGAGACGTAGACGGCGGCGGCCTCGTTGTTGCGCTGGGTGGCCTCGGCGGCCTGGTGGGCCTGGGCGGTGGCGTCCCAGTGGCCGTAGCGGAAGGGCGCGATGGCCTGCCAGGAGTCAGGGGTGGAACGGCCGGAGACGATCGCTTCCAGGGCCGCGAAGGCCGTCGGGAACCACGGTTCGTCCTGGCGGAGCAGGGCCGTCGCGTGGCGGTCGTCGGCGGTGATCGTGATGCCGGGCGCCATGGGGCTCGGAGTGATCAGAGCCAGTCTGCGGATGCGGTCCGGGTGGCCCTCCGCGTAGCGGAGGGCCAGATTGGTGCCGCCGGAGTGGGCGAGCAGGTCGGCGCGGTCGAGGCCGAGGTGGGCGCGGAGGGCTTCCACGTCGGGGATGAGCCGGTCGCAGCGGTAGGTGGCGGGGTCCCGCGGGGCGGCCGAGCGGCCCGTTCCGCGGAGGTGCAGCTTGATCAGGCGGTGGTGGGCGGAGAGACCGCCGAGGTCGCCCAGGTAGGCGGGGTCCTGCATCGGGCCGCCGGGGATGACGATCAGCGGGGATCCCTCTCCGAGGACGTCATAGGCGAGTTCGGTGCCGTCGGGTGCGGTGAAGGCGGGCATGGGCGGGGCCTTTCGGGAGGTACGCGGCTGGATAGGCTGCGGAGAATGGAAGCGATCGGTGACGGGCCGCTGTCGGACGGCGAATTCGAGCTGTTTCTCGGGCTGTTGAAGCGGTTCTGCGCGGATGAACTCGATCAGTGGGAGGCGTGGCGGACGCCCACTCCCTACGGGACGGTCTACGTCAACATCAGCCGGGGGCTGCCACCTGGTGACGAGCCGGGTATGTACCGGCCGATCTGAGCGTGGTCAGACGCGGTGCTCCCACCAGCCGGGGACGTCCGGCGGGGCCCCGTACGTCGTGGCGAGCACCCGGCGGTCCACCGCCCCTACCACCGCCGCGAGTTCGCGGCGGGCGCGGCGGGAGAGGGAGTGGAGCACGCGCTCCAGGCCCCGGCGGCCCTCGGGTTCCGGCTCACAGCACGGACACAGGGTGGAGGGGCCGGTGCCGCCCCGCCGGTTCGCCTCCGCCGCCTGGCGTTTCCACCCGGCCAGGTCCCGGGCGACCTCGCCGGGGTTGCCGCGGGCGCGCTCCAGGCGGTGGGTCTCGCCCAGCGTCGCCGCGGACACACCGTCGATGACCGAGGAGCGCTCGCCTCTGCGCGGGTGACGGGGGAGGGCGGCCCGTACCGCTGCCGGTGATTTACGCGGCATGGCTCCCGGGCTGGTCCGGTGTGCGGGGCGTGGGTGTCATGCGCGCAGGGTGGCACAGTCCGATTCGGCAGGCCACCGTATTTCCGGCGGGGTCCACGGTAGAAAGGGAATCATGCCGACGAGTTCGCCCGTTCCCGAGTCCGATGTCGAGGCGATGGTCCACGCCTTGTTGATCGCCTCCCGTCTGCTGCTCGCCGTCTCGGCGCGGTCCTTGGCGGCGGTGGAGGAGACGCTGACGCTGCCGCAGTTCCGGATGCTGGTGGCGCTGGACAACAGCGGGCCGCTCACGCTGTCCCGGCTGGCCGAGGAGTTGGGGGTGCAGCCGTCCACGGCGATGCGGATGATCGATCGGCTGGTGGCGGCCGGTGTGGTGGCCCGCGGTGTCTCGGCCGTGGACCGGCGGGCGAGTGTGATCTCGCTGACCGATGCAGGGCGGCGGACGGTGGAGGAGGTCACCGAGCGGCGGAAGGGTGAGCTCGCGGGGATCGTGGAGGCCATGCCGGTGGGACAGCGGCGTGGACTGATCGAGGCGTTGCAGGCGTTCACCAAGGCCGGTGGCGAGCCCTCGGGCGGGCCGTCGGGCGACGGGCGGGGGGCGCGGCGGCAGGTCGCCGGTTGGTGAGGGTGCGGCCGCGGACCCGTCCCGCGAGGTCATCGGTCGTCCGTCGTCCCGTCCGGCGGCGCGGGGGACCACAACCCCGCGGCGGTTCCCTCATCCAGGTGCCGTTCGTAGGTCACGACCTTGGTGCGGATGATGTCCAGGCAGGCGGTGAGGGCCGCGATCTTGGACTGGACATGACGTTCGTGTTCCCGCAGCAGGGCCAGACGCTCGGGCTCATTGCCCCCTCCGGCGCGGACGAGGGCGGCGAACTGCCTGATCGTGGCGATCGGCATACCCGAGGCACGGAACCGGTCGCACAGCAGGAGCCAGTCCACGTCGGCCTGTTCGTACGTACGCTGTCCGCCCGCGGTCCGGGGTATCTCCCGCAGGAACAGGCCCTCGCGCTCGAAGAACCGCAGCGCGTGCACGCTCATACCCGTCACCCTGGAAACCCTGCCGATGGACAAGCCGCCCGTGTTCTCCGCCATGGGGGCACCGTAGCTTGAGCCCGTCCGTCGCTTGATCCGGCCCATCGCTTGACCTCGCCTGCGGTCCAGCTTTTACCGTCCTTTCGCATGATCAACGAACAGCGCAGGCTGGGTACCGGATTCGGCGCGCACAGCACCGCCGACGACGTCCTCACCGGGATCGATCTGACGGGCACCACCGCACTGGTCACCGGTGGGTACTCCGGGCTCGGACTGGAGACGACGCGCGCCCTGACCCGCGCCGGAGCGCGCGTCATCGTTCCCGCGCGGCGGACCGCCACCGCCGGGGAAGCCCTGCGGGGCGTACCCGGGAGCGAGGTGCAGCCGATGGACCTGGGCGATCTCGAGAGCGTACGGTCCTTCGCCGACCGCTTCCTGGACACCGGGCGCACCCTGGACATCGTCATCAACGGGGCCGGGGTGATGGCTTGTCCGGAGACCCGGGTGGGGCCGGGCTGGGAGGCGCACTTCGCCGTCAACCACCTCGGACACTTCGCTCTCGTCGGCCGTCTGCGCCCGTCCCTCGCCCCCGGTGCCCGGGTGGTGGCCGTCGCGTCGTCGGGCCATTTCCTCTCCGGCATCCGGTGGGACGACCTCCACTTCCGTGGCGGCTACGACCGCTGGCTGGCCTATGCGCAGTCCAAGACCGCGAACGCCCTCTTCGCCCGGCACCTGGACCGGATCGGTGCCGCTGCCGGGGTACGTGCTTTCGCTGTGCACCCCGGCAGCATCCTCACCCCGCTCCAGCGCCATGTTCCGCGTGAGGAGTGGTCCGCGCTCGGCTGGATCACCGCCGACGGCCGCGCCGCCGAGGGCTTCAAGACGCCGTCGCAAGGGGCGGCGACGGCCGTCTGGGCGGCGACGTCACCGCTGCTCGACGGCCACGGCGGTGTCTACTGCCAGGACTGCGATCTCGCGGAGCCCGCCACGAGCGACGACATGCTCGTCGGCGGGGTCAAACCGTGGGCCGTGGACCCGGAGGCGGCGGCCCGGCTCTGGGGCCTCTCCGCCGAACTCACCGGTGTGGACCCGTCCTTCTGTGGCCCTGGGAGGGTACGGACGTTTCCGGGCAGGGGATTGTAGGCGAACCGACTGCGCTTCGGGCCCGCTTTGAGCACAACCGACGAAAAAGATTCTTGCTCAGTGCAAAGTTCGTGTGTTGCGTATTCCCAGGAGTCCACAGCAGTCCCTTGCACTACGGCCACGGCTCCTCAGTGACGGACCGTTGTGCCCCCAGGAGGCATGATGAAATCTCACGCCCGGAACGCACGAAGCAACGGCCCCGCCTTTCCCATGAGTCGCGTACTCGCTGCCGTGGTCGCCCTGGTGGCGATCGTCGCCGGGGTGGCCGTCTGGATGTCGCAGAGCGATGGCGCGGACGAAGGTGACTCGGTGGCGGGGCACCTGCCGTCGGCGCAGAACGCCGGAGCGGCGGCCGCCGGGTCCGGGGGACTCACCGAACTGGACAAGACCTTCCTGGTCAAGGTCCGGCAGGCCGGGCTGTGGGAGATACCGGCCGGGCGGATGGCCCAGAGCCAGGCCTCGAGCGAGGCGATCAAACGGGCCGGAATGCATCTGCTGGACGGCCACAGCAAGCTGGACCAGCTCACTCGTGAGGACGCCAAGGCCCTCAACGTCCCGCTCCCCGACGAGGCCAGTGCCGAGCAGCAGGGCTGGGTGGACCAGATGAAGGCCGCCAAGGGGCGCGAGTTCGACCAGACCTTCGTGGATCTGCTGCGCGCCTCGCACGGCAAGATCTTCATCACCATCGGCCAGGTCCGCGCCACCACCAAGAACGCCATGATCCGGCGGCTGGCCACGCAGGCCAACAACACCGTGAACGACCACATGGAGGTCCTGGAGGACACCGGTCTGGTGACCGACGCCGTGCTGGACGATGTGGCGTCCACCGTCCCCAAGTCCAAGTAGCCGCCCCGAGCGGTCGGTCACCAGGTGACCGGCAGACGCCGCTTCACCAGGTGACCGGCAGGGCCTCCAGCGGGCGTACCACCACGTTCTGCTGGTACCGCAGCTCCGACGGATGGACCGCCAGCCGCACCCCGGGGAAGCGCTCGAAGAGCCGGCGGGCCCCGATCTCCGTGATGATCTTGGCGAGATGGGCCCCGGAGCAGTAGTGGATGCCGAAGCCGAAGCTCAGATGGGCCGGTTTGGCGCGGTCGAGGTCCAGTTCGTCGGGGTGGTCGGGGAACTGGCCCCGGTCACGGTTGGTGGACATCACCGAGATGATGACCACCTCGTCGGCCGGAATGGTGACCCCGCCGATCTCCACCGGTTCGGTGGTGACGCGCTGGAGGGCGTTGCTGATCGGGCCGACGTAGCGGATCAGTTCGTCCATCGCGGCGCCCCAGCGGCCCGGTTCGGCGAGCAGCCGCCGCCGCTCCTCCGGGTGGGTGAGCAGGGCGGCGATGACCCCGCCGACGAGGCTGGCGGTGGTGTCGTTGCCGCCGGTCATCAGGGCGAAGCCGGTGGACAGGATCTCGGTGGGGGTCAGCCGCCGTTCGGCGTCGGCGTGGATGAGGGAGGACAGCAGATCCTCACCCGGCTCGCGCTCCTTCGCCGCGATGAGCGAGGACATATACGCGGACAGATCCTGGATGTTGCGGTCCAGGACCCCCGAGGTGTCGGTCGGGGAGAACGTCCGCAGCGCCTGTGACCAGCGCAGGAAGTCCGGCCAGGCGTCCGCGGGCACACCCATCAGCTCGGCGATGACGATGACGGGCAGCGGATCGGCGTAGCCCGCGATCAGATCGGTGCGGGTCCGGCCCGCCATCCGGTCGAGCAACTCGTCGGCGATCTCCAGGATCCGCGGCCGCAGCGCCTCGGCGCGGCGCGGGGTGAAGGCGAAGCTGATGGCCTTGCGCAGCGGGGTGTGGCGCGGGGGTTCGAGGTTGGCCAGATGGTTGGCCTCCTCGGGGGGAGGGGTCAGGGTCCGTCCCGAGCGGCGGGACATCAACTGGTAGTGAACATGGATGTCGCGGCTGAAGCGGGGGTCGGCGAGCGCGGCCTTGGCGTCGTCGTAGCGGGTCACCACCCAGGCGCGGCCGCCGTCGGGCAGCGCGATCTCGCACACCGGGCGTTCCTCGCGGACGTGCTCCAGCACCGGATACGGGTTCTGGGTGAACTCGTTGGTGAGCATCCAGTACTTGGAGAGTGTCCGTGTGGCGGCCATGCCGTCCCCCTCAGCTGTCCGGTAGGCGCTGTCCGGTAGGTGCTCCTGCCTCCCCGCGACCCTAGGCCCGGCCCCCGCTCCGCACAGATGTGATGCAAAGACTTCGAAGCGGGCCCCCGGCGGCCCCACCCGCCTCCGCCCCGAACTCCGTCCCGATCTCTGCCATTCGGCAGAGGTGGCAGCCCCGCGGCCCGTCCTACTCTCGGCTCATCAGCGTAGGCAGGCGTAAGCACCGCCCGGCACAGGGAGAGTGAGCCGCGTGAGCGCGACGATTTCGACGGAGACGGAACTGGCCGCCCGAGCGGTGAACGTCCACAAGCTCTATGGCACCGGCGATGCCCAAGTCGCCGCCCTGCGGGGGGTGAATGTGGAGCTGCGCCGCGGTCAATTCACCGCGATCATGGGTCCTTCGGGTTCCGGGAAGTCGACCCTGATGCACTGCCTCGCCGGTCTTGATTCGGTGAGCGAGGGCGATGTGTATGTGGCCGACATGAAGGTCAACGGAATGAGCGACAAGGAGTTGACCCGGCTTCGCAGGGAGCGTATCGGATTTATTTTCCAGCAATTCAATTTGCTGCCGATGCTGACCGCGGAGGAGAACATCCTGCTGCCGCTCGCCATCGCGAAGCGCAAGCCCTCGCCCGAGTGGCTCCAACAGGTGATCGACACGGTGGGGCTGAGCGAGCGGCTGGGCCACCGGCCGTCGGAGCTGTCCGGCGGGCAGCAGCAGCGGGTGGCGTGCGCGCGGGCGCTGGTGTCCCAGCCCGAGGTGATCTTCGCCGATGAGCCGACCGGCAATCTGGACTCGCGGTCCGGTGCCGAGGTGCTGAGCTTCCTGCGCAACTCCGTGCGGACGCTGGGCCAGACGATCGTGATGGTCACCCATGACCCGAACGCCGCCTCCTACGCGGACCGGGTGGTGTTCTTCGCCGACGGCCAGGTCGTGGCCGAGATCACCGAACCGACCGCCGAGGCCGTGCTCGACATGATGAAGAAGATCGACACGCTGGAGAAGGTGGCCTGATGTTCAAGGCGACTCTCAAGAGCGTGCTCTCGCGCAAGCTCAGACTGCTGCTGTCGGGGCTCGCGGTGGTGCTGGGCGTCACCTTCGTCTCCGGGGCGTTTGTCCTCCAGGACACCCTGGGCCGGTCGTTCGACGCCCAGTTCGCCGGCGCGTACGACGACATCGACCTCCAGGTCGCCGCGAAACCGCGGGTCGACGCCGGGGTGGGCGACGCGGCCAGCGCGCCGGTGGGGCTGGACGCGGGGACGATACGCGAGGTCGCGGGCGTCTCCGGGGTCGGCACGGCCCACGGGGAGGTGCGGGTCGAGGGCGCGCGGGCGCTCGGCAAGGACGGCAAGGTGGTGCCGGGCACCGGCGGTCCCCGGTACGGCAAGAGCTGGACCGGCGAGACCTCGCTGCTGAAGCTGCGCGAGGGCAAGGCGCCGGGCCAGGCGGGCGAGGTGGCGATCAACGCCGGACTCGCCGAAAAGGGCCACTTCTCCGTCGGCGACAGCATCGCGGTGCTGACCGGGGAGCCGAAGCGGACGTTCACCGTCTCCGGCGTCTTCGGATACTCCGGTGACCGGGACTCCATCGGCGGTGAGCAGACCGTCGCGTTCACCGAACCGGTGGCGCAGCGGCTGATGCTGGGGAAGACGGGCGAGTACTCGGCCGTCACCGTGACCCTCGCCTCCGGCGCGAAGGCCGCCTCCGTGCAGACCGCGCTGAAGAAGGAGCTGGGCGGCGGCTTCGAGGTGCGCACCGGTGAGGAGCTGTCGAAGAAGTCGGCCGACCGGTCGCGGGACGTACTGGACCTGGTCACCCAGGTGCTGCTGGGCTTCGCCGCGGTCGCGGTGCTGGTGGGCGTCTTCCTGATCATCAACACCTTCTCCATCATCATCGCCCAGCGGATGCGGGAACTGGCGCTGCTGCGGGCGCTGGGCGCCAGCCGCCGCCAGATGATCGGGTCGGTGCTGCTGGAGTCGATGGTCATCGGGCTGGTCGCGGCGGTGGTCGGACTCGGGCTCGGGGTGGGGCTCGGGGCGCTGGGCGCCTCGCTGCTCGCGGACTCCATGGCGGGGCTGGAGGTCGCCGACCTCGCCGTGCCGGCGAGTGCCGTGATCGTGTCGCTGCTGGTCGGTGTCGGAGTGACGATGCTGGCCGCGCTGTTTCCGGCGCTGCGCGCGGCGAAGGTCCCGCCGATCGCGGTCATCCGCGCCGCCGCGGCCCCGGACCGCAAGCACCGCAAGCAGACCTGGACCGGTTCGATCCTGCTGGTGGTGGGCGCGGGGCTGCTGCTGACGGGGCTCATGGGTTCGGGCGACGCCGCGGTGTCCGCCGTGCTGCCCGGGGTGCTGCTCGCGTTCATCGGGGTCGCGCTGCTCACCCCGCTGATCAGCCGGCCGGCCGTCTGGCTGCTGGGCGGGATGTTCTCCCGTTCGCTCCCGGGTCAGCTGGGGCGGCGCAACTCGGCGCGCAATCCGCGGCGTACCGCGATCACCGCATCGGCCCTGATGATCGGTGTCGCGCTGGTCACCACGCTCAGCACGGTGGCCGCGTCGGCGAAGGACAGCGTCAACAACGAGATCTCCGGCAAGCTGACGTCCGAACTGGTCGCCATGGGCGACATCGGCCAGGGCATGTCGGCCTCCATCGACCCGGCGGCGCTGCGCGCGGTGCGCGGGATCGACGGGGTGGACGCGGTGGCGGCGGCGTCGTTCGACACCGCGAAGGTCGGTACGGCCACCCAGACCGTGTCCTCGTGGGAGGACTGGAAGGCGGCGCGCGGGCTGCTGAGCCTGCGGGCCGAGGCCGGGTCGATCGACGAACTCGCCCCCGGCTCGGTGCTGATGAACAAAAACACCGCCGAGGACCGCAAGGTGAAGGTCGGGGACAAGGTCACCCTCCAGCTCCAGCGCGGTGAGCGCCGCACCTACCGGCTGGCGGGCACCTTCGAGGAGATGGCGCTGGCCAACAGTGTGGTGGTGCCCTGGGCCGATGCCACCGAGGGCTTCCGCTACGCCCAGCCGTCGCAGGCGTACATCAAGCTGGCGCCGGGCGCGTCGGCCGCCTCGGTCCAGCCGCGGGTGGAGAAGGCGCTCCGGGACAGCCCCGAAGTGACCGTCCAGTCCAAGGAGAAGGTCGCGGAGAAGTTCAACGACGGCTTCGACATGATGCTGAACGTGGTGCAGGCGCTGCTCGCGGTCGCGATGATCATCGCGGTGCTCGGCATCGTCAACACCCTGGCGCTGTCGGTGATGGAGCGGACGAAGGAGCTGGGCGCGCTGCGCGCGATCGGCCTCGGCCGGGGCCAGACGATCCGCATGATCATGGCGGAGTCGGTGGTGATCTCGCTCTTCGGCGCGGTGCTCGGGGTGGTGGTCGGTTCCGGATTCGGACTCGCGGTGGCGCGCTCGATGAAGTCCCAGGGCGTCAGCCGCCTGTCGCTGCCGTGGGCGCTGATCGCGGTCTATCTGGTGGGTGCGGCGCTGGTCGGGATGCTGGCCTCGCTGGGACCGGCCCGGCGGGGCGCCCGGCTCAATGTGCTGAGGGCGGTCACCCAGGAGTGACGCTCCGGCCGTGACAGGCCGCGTGCCCCCCGCTTCCGGAACGTGTCGCGGAAACACCGAAAAGACTCCCGCGGTGCCTCGAAAATTCCCCCGACGAGGCACCGCGGGGCTGTCCTACCCATACCGCGGCGCACCGCATTGCAGCTTCCTGCACCGGCTGTTGCCTTTCGAGATCAGTTACGTTGATATGGGTTCGACGGATCGGATGACCGGTGCTGTGGAACCGGTTCTCGGCAGCCCAGAAGGCAGCCGAATCGGACAGGGGGCAAAATGCACGAGCGGGAATTCCGCGCCTTCGTCTCTATAGCGGAGATAGGGCGGATGGATCAGGCGGCGAAGGTCCTCGGTTATTCACAGCCCGCCATCAGCTATCAGATCAAGTGCCTGGAACAAATGCTGGGCACAAAGCTCTTCACCCGTGACTCCACCGGCGCCCAGCTCACCAGGGAAGGGCGCATGATCCTGCCGTCGGCCCGTGCCGTACTGGCTCTCATCGACAGTATGAAAGGCGTCTGCGCCGCCTGACCCCGCACCACCCCGATGGGCCCGCGTCCCCCGCACAACGGGGGGCCGGGCCCTTTGTCCGTCCCGTCGCGGGCGGGACGCCGCCGTCCGGGGCGGGGCAGGGCTGTCCACAGGGTGTGGATGGCAGGAACGTGCAGGGAACACAACCACCGGTTACGTCACGGGGGTTCAGCCGACGCGGTCGCTGTCCCAGACCCAGGCGGCGATCCCCACCCGGTTCCGGACGTCCAGCTTCCGCTGGACGTTGGCGATATGGGTCTTGACCGTGCCGGCCGAGATGAACAGCTCGCCCGCGATCTCGGCGTTGGTCATCCCCTGGGCGACCAGCCCCGCGATCTCCACCTCGCGCTCGGTCAGCGCCTCGACCGGCTGTTTGGCCCGCGGCTTCTCCGGCTCCTGGAACTGGCGCAGCAGACGGACCGTCACCGAGGGACTGATCATGGCGTCCCCGGCCATCGCCGCCCGGATCGCCTCCACCAGCAGGGTGGGCCCGGAGCGTTTGAGGAGGAAGCCGCAGGCGCCGTTGCGCAGCGCGGTGTGGACGTATTCGTCGAGGTCGAAGGTGGTCACCACGATCACCTTGACCGGGTCCTCGACATCGGGCCCGGTGAGCAGCCGGGTGACCTCGAGCCCGTTCATCCGCGGCATCCGGATATCGGCGAGCACCACGTCGGGCCGCAGCTTGCGGGCGAGTTCGACGGCCTCCAGGCCGTCCCCGGCCTCGCCCACGACCTCCATGTCCGGTTGCGAGTCGAGGATCAGCCGGAAGCCGATCCGGACGGTGTCCTGGTCGTCGGCCAGCAGGATGCGGGTGGTCACGGCACTCACCGTAGCCGGAAGGGCACACCCTCCGCACCGGGACGGCCTCGGGGCCCGTATTCAAAGTTTCGTTAAGGGCTTTGGGGGCGTGGTGGCGGTTGGGAGCATTCGGCCAGGCCGTGTCCTGCGGATCAGCTCGGATCAGCCCGCGGCCCCCCTTCTCGACGCCGTGCGGCTCCGCGCGGTGCTTTTCAGGTTGGAGTGGTGACTGAGCATGGCTCGCACCAGAACACTCAGAGTGGCGGCGGCGTGTGCGGCGTCCGTGACCGCCTCCGTGGCGTTGATCGCGAGCGGACCCCTGGCCTCGGCGGCCCCGGACTGGCTGGGCCGCGCCGCACACCGTTCCCCCTCGGACGTGGCCATGCTGTCCGCGAAGGCCGGGGATCCGGTGCGGCCCGCCTGGCCCGCCGGGGACTTCGACGGCACCGGCGCACCGGCGGGCACGTCCGGCAAGGACACCGCCGCGGCACCGAGGCCCGCCTCCCCGGCCGACGGAGCGACCACGGCCGCCCGCCGCCCGGTGCTGAGCGCCGCGCGCGCCGCGGGCGGTGCCGCGTACGAGTTCGTGATCGGCACCGGTGACACCCCGCGCAGCGGGCAGACCGTCTCCTCCGGCTGGCTGCGGACACCGCGCTGGACGGTGCCGGACGGGGTGCTCAAGGACGGGGAACGGTACCGCTGGACCGTGCGGGCGCGGAACCGCGCGGGCGGCACGGTGACCGCCGACGCCCCGGCCCGCTCCCTCGCGGTGAACCTGCGGCTCGGAGCGCAGGCCCCCGGGGGGCCGGTGCCCGCCGACACCCTCGGCCCGGTGTCGGTGAACCTGGCCAACGGCAACGCCACGGCCTCCGTCGCCACCCCGCAGGCCGCCACCCCCGCCGGTCCGCAGGGCGCCACCTTCACCTACAACTCACTGGCCACCGCCGAAGTGGGGCTCACCGGCGCGTACTACACCGGCACCTCCGGCACCGGTATCGGCGACGACGAGGACCCGGCGGCCGTACGGACCGACACCCAGCCCTCGTTCGGCTGGGGCGGCGACAGCGCGCCGTGGCCGGACGCCACGCCCGGCGACCGGTTCCGGGCGCGCTGGACCGGACGCCTGCGGGTGCCCGACTCGGGCGGCTACCGCCTGGGCGGCGTCTACGACGGCGGGGTGCGGATCTGGCTGGACGGCACCCCGGTCGTGGACGACTGGAAGGGCGACAAGGGCGGTACGGCGCCCGAGTTCGGAGCCGTACGCCAGTTGAAGGCCGGGCACACCTACCGGATCCGGATGGAGTACCAGCGGCCCGCGAAGGGCGGTCGGGTGGCCCTGTGGGTCCAGCGGTCCGGCAAGGGCAGCCTTCCGGTGCCCTCGTCGTGGCTGGCGCCCGCCGGTGCCGTACTGCCGCCCGGCTGGAGCGTGACCCCGGCCGCCACCGGGGCGGACGGCGCCAGCGCGGTCAAGGAGGGCACGGGCGACGGTGCGCCGGGCGCGGGGACGACGGGGAACACGGGCGCGGCCAATCCGCTGAGCCCCGGCGGAGCGGAGGAGAAGCCCTCCGCCGCGGCCTCCGGACGGCCCGCGTCGTTCGCCGAGCCCGGCGACAACGGCAAGGCCAACGGCAAGGCCAAGGGAACGTCCGACGCCGCCCAGGTCAAGGCCGCCGAGGAGGCCGAGGACGCGGGTCTGAAGTTCTCCTACGCGGGCAGCCCGACCTGTGCCGACGACCACGCCCCGCGGGGCTTCGTCTGCGCCGTCACCGTGCCGGGCGTGGGCACCACCCAGCTGCACTACGCGGCCGGGAAGCTGGCCCGGATCGTCAACCCCGGTGACGAGACCACCGACTTCGGCTACACCGCCGACCACCGGCTCACCGATGTGCGCACCCCGCTGGTGATGGACTGGATCGCGGTCGACCCGGTCCGGCGGAACCACGCCACCGCCAACTACCGGCTGGCGTACGCGGATACGGACGCCCACCGGAACCGGGCCACGCTGCTGGCCGGTCCCGAGCCCACCGGCTTCGCCGGCGGCAAGCCCGCGCGCCCCGAGCACGCCTACCGCTACGGCTCCGGCTCCACCCGGATCGAGGTGGCCGGGCTGCGCGGGGTCCGCACCGTGGCGTACGACACCGCGGGCCGGGTCGGCGCCGACACCGACGCCACCGGCCGTACCGTACGCACCACCTGGACCGCGGGCGGCGAGCCCGCGACCGTCCTCGACGCCGCGGGCCTGCTGACCACCACGGTCCACGACGGGGCGGGCCGCCCCGTCGGCACCTTCGGGCCCGGCCCCGAGAAGTGCTTCACCGCCGGCGGCAGGCTGATGGCCCCCGCCCCGGACGGCTGCGCGAAGGTGCCGTCCGAGACCACGACCTACGGCGCCACGAGCATGACCACCGTCACCGCGGGCTCCGACGGGGTCCCGGACCGCACGGTGGAGACCCGGCTCAACGAGATGGGTGTCCCGGTGGCGACGGTCACCGATCCGAAGGGGCTGAAGCTCAGGACCGGTTACACCTACGACGAGATGTTCCGGCCCACCGCCAAGGTGATGCCCAGCGGCGCCCGGCAGACGTACGCGTACTACGGCGCGGACGAGAAGGCCGACAACCCCTGCACCGACAAGGACGATCCGCTGCCCCAGGCGGGGCTGCCGAAGTCGGTCACCTCGGCGGCACCGGCCAAGGGCGCCGCGCGGGCCGAGCGGTTCGTCTACAACACCCGGGGGCTGCCGGTCGCGGTGAACTTCGGCGGGCCGAAGTGGGCCTGTGTGGACTACGGGGAGCGCGGCCAGATCCTCGCCATGCACGTCCCCGGCACTGCCGACGCCCCGGCGCGCACCATCGCCTACGACACCGCGCACGGCGGTGATCCGCTGACCACGAAGGCGTCCGAGCCCGGTGGCGATCTGGTGTACACGGTCGATCTGCTCGGCCGCACCGTGCGGTTCACCGATGTCCACGGCATCCGTACCGACACCCGCTACGACCGGGCCGGGCGCGCGGTGCGCGAGACGTCCACGCCGCCCGGCGGCGGGGACCGGACGCAGGTGAAGACGGTGGCGTACGACGACGCGGGCCGGGAGACCGGAGTCGCGCTGGACGGCAGGACGCTGGCCACGGTCGCGCTGGACGAGGGCGGCCGGATCGAGAAGGTGAGCTACGCCAACGGCAGCCGTCTCGCGGTGCGCCGGGACGCCGCGGGCCGGATCACCGCCAAGGACTGGGAGCTGGCCGACGGCCGGAAGCTGCCGAGCCGGGTCACCCGCGCCCGGTCCGGGGTGGTGACGGACGAGTCCACGGCGGGTGAGGATCCCCGTGAGGACGGGCCCGACTACCGCTACGACGCGGCGGGTCGGCTGGTCGACGCCTGGGTGACCGGACACCACTACGGCTACGACTTCACCGCCGCGCCGAAGGACTGCCCGGAGGGCACCGAGGCGGGCGCCGGGGACAACGGCAACCGGCTGCGGCTGACCGACCGCACGGCGGACGGGACCACCGAGACCGGCTACTGCTACGACGCCGCCGACCGGCTGCTGGCCACCACCGGCGACCACCCGGTGAGCGGGGTGACCTACGCCGAGAACGGCCATATGACCGGCTACCGGACCGGCGGTGCCACGGTGGTGCAGCGCCACGACGCGGCCGAGCGCTACCTCGGTACGAAGATCACCGGGACGGACCCGGCCGAGGTGCGCTACGGCTCCGACATCGCCGACCACCTGGTGGAGCGCACCTCCACCGGCGCCGGTGACACCGGCCTGCTCTACGGTCACACTTCGCCGGCCGACGGGGACGTCGACTTCGTGCTCCGCGCCGACAAGCGGGTGCTGGCCCGGGTGGTGGCACTGCCCGGCGGGGTAATGGGGGTGCGCAAGGGCGCCGTGGACGGCGCGCGCACCAGCTGGAGCTATCCGACCGTGCGCGGCGATGTGTTCGCCGTCGCCGGGGACGACGGACAGCAGCGGGGCGGGGTGTACCGCTACGGCCCGTACGGCGAACCGCTCACCGCGAAGGGCACCGTGGACCCCGACCACGTCCCGGACAACCTGCCCGGTGACTACGACTACGGCTGGCTCGGCCAGTACCAGCGCGGGACCGAGCACGCGGGCGCGCAGTACGCCACGGTGCTGGACACCCGGCTGCTCAACAACGCGCTCGGCCGCTTCACCCAGCCGGTCTCCAGTGGGCCGTTCCTGAACGCGTACGAGTACGCGGCCGGTGACCCGGTCAACCACGTGAGCATCGACGGCTTCAGCCTGGAGGTGGAGAAGGAATGACGGAGAAGTATTTCACGGACGCCGAGGTCGACCTGCTGGAACACCACGGCACCCAACTGGTCCGGGTCACCCCGCGCCACGGGGGCGACGGACCGGGGTGGATCGCCGCCAACGTGGACGGGCTGCGGTCGGCGATGCTGGACCACGCCGCGGTGATGGTGAAGAACCTGGGCCTGGGCGAGCAGGACGAACTCGCGGGGCTCGCCGGGCTGATCGGCGGGCGGACGCTGGAGTACAACGAGCGCTCCACCCCGCGCAGCCGGGTCAAGGGGAACGTCTACACCTCCACCGAGTACCCGGCCGACCAGTCCATTCCGCAGCACAACGAGAGCGCGTACTCCCACAACTGGCCGCACAACCTCTTCCTGTACTGCGCCAAGGCGGCGGCCACCGGCGGGGAGACCCCGGTGGCCGACAGCGGCGCGGTCCTGGACCGGCTGCCGGAGGACCTGGTGGCGCGGTTCGAGGAGCACGGGGTGCTCTACACCCGCACCTATCGCACCGGGATGGGCCTGTCCTGGCAGGAGGGGTTCCAGACCGAGGACAAGGCGCAGGTGGACCGCTACTGCGCCGAGCACGGTATCGAGGCGGAGTGGGACGGCGAGGTGCTGCGCACCCGCCAGCGCCGTCCGGCGGTGGTGGAACACCCGCTCACCGGGCGCAGGGTGTGGTTCAACCAGGCGCATCTGTTCCATGTGCACGCGCTCCCGGAGGCGGTGCGCGAAGGGCTGCTGGAGATCTGCGGCGAGGACGGGCTGCCGCGGAACGCCTACGCCGGCGACGGCACCCCGATCACCGCGGAGGAGCTGGCCACGATCCTGGACGTGTACGCCACCACCACGCTCGCCGAGCGGTGGGAGGACGGCGATCTGATCATGATCGACAACATCCTCACCACGCACGGGCGGCGCCCTTTCACCGGGGACCGCAAGGTGCTGGTGTCGATGACCCGGCGCGAGGGGTAGGCGCGGGATGTCCGGTCAGCCGCCGAACGCCCTCGATGAGCCGAACGCCCTCGACGGGCCGGAACCCGCCGAGGCCGATCTCACCGAGGCCGATCTCACCGAGGTCGATCTCACCGATCCGCAGACCTTCCTGAACCGTGACCCGGCGCCCATGTGGCGGCGGTTCCGGGAGCACAGCCCGGTGCACTGGCATCCCACCGAGGGGCTGATGCCCGGCTTCTGGGTGCTCTCCCGCTACCGGGACGTGATGTCGGTCTACCGCGACAACCGCGCCTTCACCTCGGAGAAGGGCAACGTCCTCACCACCCTGCTCCAGGGCGGCGACTCGGCGAGCGGCAAGATGCTCGCCGTCACCGACGGGGTCCGCCACCGCGAGATCCGCAATCTGCTGCTCAAGGCGTTCGCGCCACGGGTGCTGGAGCGGGTGGTGGCGGGGGTGCGACGGCGCACCGAACGGCTGGTGCGCACCGCCGTCGAGCGCGGTGGCTGCGACTTCGCCCAGGACGTGGCCGAGCACATCCCGATGGCCACCATCGCCGATCTGCTCGGTGTCCCGGAGTCCGACCGGGGCTATCTGCTCACCCTCACCAAACAGGCGCTGAGCGCGGAGGAGGCCGGGCAGAGCGCCCAGGACTCCCTGGTGGCCCGCAACGAACTGCTGCTGTACTTCGCCGAGCTGGCCGAGGAGCGGCGCGAGGAGCCCACCGGGGACGTGGTCAGCGTGCTGGCCACGGCGACGGTCGACGGTGAGCCGCTCACCGAGGAAGAGATCGTCTTCAACTGCTACAGCCTGATCCTCGGCGGCGACGAGACCAGCCGGCTGTCGATGATCTGCGGGATGCGGGAGCTGATCGAGCACCCGGTGCAGTGGAAGCGGCTGCGCGGCGGGGACGTCACGGTGGACAGCGCCGTGGAGGAGGTGCTGCGCTGGGTCACCCCGGCCATGCACTTCGGACGGCGGGCCGTGGTGGACACCGACATCGGCGGACAGCGGATCCGCGCCGGGGACATCGTCACCCTGTGGAACAGCTCCGCGAATTACGACGAGGAGGTGTTCGCCGCTCCGGAGGAATTCGATCTGGGCCGCACACCGAACAAGCACGTGTCGTTCGGATACGGACCGCACTTCTGTCTCGGCGCTTATCTGGGGCGTGCGGAAATCCACGCGATGCTCACCGCGCTGCGCACTTTTGTGGCCGAGGCGGAGTTGACCGGACCGGGCCGGCCGATCCACTCCAACTTTCTGCACGGCTACAGCAGTCTGCCGGTGTCCCTGACCCCGGCCACCGCCTGAGCCACCGCATCCGACTGCCCCGGCCGTCCCCAGGCCGGGGCAGTCTCCGTACCGGGCGGCCGTCGAGGTGCGGGGTGGCCGTCGAGGTGCGGAGCAGCCGTCGACGGTAGCCGTCCGGCGCGCATCCGGTACAGCGCGATACGCATTCTTCGATATGCGTTTCTCGGCGATTTCAAGTTTTTCATGCGCCCCTGGGGCCGTTCCCGAAGCTCCGTAGGGTTGGGCCCGATCGATGAGCCTACCCAATCGAGGTGAATGGCAATGGCCGATCAGAATGGTCCCCATGTGCCGCTGACGGCCGCCCAGTCCGGAATGTGGCTCGCCCAGCAGGTGAATCCGGACAACCCGATGTACAGCATCGCCGAATGCGTCGAGATATCCGGTCCGGTCGACACCGTGCTGTTCGAGGCCGCGCTGCGGCGCACCGTGGACGAGGCCGACACCCTGCGGCTGCGGTTCGTGCCCGGTGCCGAGGGTCCGCGCCAGATCGTCCAGGAGGCCGTGGACTGGCCGCTGCACACGCTCGATGTGAGCGGCGCTGCCGATCCCTCCGCGGAGGCGGAGGCGTGGATGCTCGCGCGGGTGGCGGCCCCGGTGGATCTCTCCGCGGGGCCGCTGTTCACGTTCGGGCTGATCACCCTGGCCGAGGACCGGTACACCTGGTTCAGCCGGGTGCACCACGCCATCGTGGACGGCTACAGCTGGTCGCTGATCGTGGCCCGGGTCGCCGAGGTGTACACCGCGCTGGTGGCCGGGGACGAGCCGTCGCCCGACCGGTTCGGGTCGGTGCGTGAGCTGGTGGCCCAGGACCTGGCCTACCGGGAGTCCGAACGGTTCGCCGAGGACCGGGAGTTCTGGACCGGCCGACTGGCGGGTCTCGGCGAGCCGGTCAGCCTGGCGCCGCGGCCGGACCGGGTGCCCACCGACCATGTGCGGCTGGCCGGGGAGGTGCCCGCCAAGACCGCCGACGGCCTGCGCGCGCTGGGCCGGGAGACCGGGGTGAGCTGGCCGGCCGTGACGGTCGCCGCCATCGCCGCCTATCTGCACCGGCTCACCGGCGCCACCGATGTGGTGCTGGGCCTTGCCGTGGCCGCCCGCCCCGACCCGGCCGCCCGGAGGACCCCCGGGATGGTCTCCAACGCGCTGCCGCTGCGGACCGAGGTCGGCCCGGACACCACCGTGGCCGCGCTGCTCACTTCGGTCAGCCGCGAACTCCACCAGGTGCTGCGCCATCAGCGCTACCGCTACGAGGACGTGCACCGCGATCTGCGCCGGGTGGGGACGCGCAAGCGGCTGTGGGGCCCGGAGATCAACCTCATCATGTACGGCACCCCGCTGACCTTCGCGGGCCGCCCCTCGACCGTGCGCGGCTTCTCCATCGGCCCGGAGGAGGATCTGTCGCTGGTGGTCGACAACCGGGAGCCGGGCGACGGCTTCCTCGTCGACTTCCACGCCAACGCCGATCTGTACGACCACGACGCGGTCGCGGACCACCGGCAGCGGCTGGTGGACTTCCTCGCCACCCTGGCCGACGCCGCGCCCGGGGACACCGTCGGCGCACTCGAACTGCCGCTGCCCGAGGGCTGGATCGCGCCGGTGGCCGCGTCCGCCCCGGCGCCCGCCGAGGAGGCCGTACGGGCGCCGTACCGCGCCCCGCGCACCCCGCGCGAACGGACCCTGTGCGCCCTGGTCGCCGAGGTGCTGAAGGCCGAACGCATCGGCCTGGACGACGACTTCTTCGAACGCGGCGGCCATTCGCTCTCCGCCATCCGGCTGCTCGGCCGGATCCGCGAGACCCTGGGCGCCGAGCTGTCGGTGCGCACCGTCTTCGAGGCGCCGACCGTGGCCCGGCTGGTGACCCGGATCGAGGGTGCCGACGGCGCCCGTACCGCCCTGGCGCCGATGGCGCGCCCCGCCGAGCTTCCGCTGTCGCTCACCCAGCAGCGGCTGTGGTTCATGAACCGGCTCCAAGCTCCCACCGGCGCCTACAACATGGGGCTCGCGCTGCGGCTGTCCGGGCGGCTGGACCGGCCGGCGCTGGGGCGGGCGCTGTCCGATGTGCTGGCCCGCCACGAGAGCCTGCGCACCTGTTTCCCGGACACCGACGGGCGCCCGCGGCAGCACGTCCTCAGCCCCGCCGAGGCGGATGCCCGGGTGGTGCTGTCGGTCACCGAGGTGACCGAGGACGCGCTCGACGCCACCGTGGCCGCCGTGGTGGCCGAGGGCTTCGACCTGGCGGCCGGACCGCCGGTACGGCCCCGGCTGCTGGTGCTCGGCCCCGAGGAGCACGTACTGCTGGTGGTGCTGCACCACATCGTCGCCGACGGGCTCTCGCTCGCCCCGCTCGCCCGCGATCTGGGCCGGGCGTACACCGCGCGGGCGGCGGGCGCCGCACCCGATCTCCCGCCGCTCGCGGTCCAGTACGCCGACTACACCCTGTGGCAGCACACCGTGCTCGGCAGCGAGGACAGCACCGACAGCGCCGACAGCCCGCTCGGCCGCCAGCTCGCGTACTGGAAGCGGACCCTGGAGGGGCTGCCGGAGGAGCTGTCGCTGCCGGCCGACCGGCCCCGGCCGCCGGGCTTGAGCCAGCGCGGGGACATCGTGCGGTTCGCCGTCGGCGCCGGACTCCGGACCCGGCTCGCGGAGCTCGCCCGCGCCCACGGCGCCAGTCTGTTCATGGTCTTCCAGAGCGCGGTGGCCGTGCTGCTGAACAAGCTGGGCGCGGGCGAGGACATCCCGCTGGGCAGCGCGGTGGCCGGGCGCACCGATCCGGCGCTGGACGATCTCATCGGCTGCTTCGTGAACACCGTGGTGTTCCGCAACGACCTCACCGGCGACCCGAGCTTCGCCGAACTCCTCGGCCGTTCCCGGGAGATGGCGCTCGCCGCCCACGCCCATCAGGACGTGCCGTTCGAGCGGCTGGTGGAGGCGCTCAACCCGGAGCGCTCCCTGTCCCGGAACCCGCTGTTCCAGGTGATGATGGATGTGCAGACGCCGTCCGAATCCACCCTGGAACTCCCGGGGCTGACCGCCACCCCGCAGCAGGTCGACCCCGGAGTCACCAAGATCGACCTGCTGTTCGGCCTGGACGAACGGGCCGCCGACCAGGGCGCCGCCACCGGGATCGACGGACGGCTGGAGTACGCCACCGATCTGTTCGACCGCGACACCGTCGAGCGGATGGCCGACCGGTTCGTACGGCTGCTGGACGCGGTGACCGCCGACCCCGACCGCCCGCTCAGCGCCATCGGACTGCTCACCGCCGCCGAGCGCGAACGGCTGCTGTACGGCGTCAACCAGGCGCCCACCGTGACGCCCCGCGCGCTGCTCCCCGAGCTGTTCCAGACGCAGGCCGCCCGCACCCCGGACGCGCCCGCCCTGACCGAGGGCGCGCTGACGTATCGCTACGCCGAGCTGAACGTACGCGCCAACCGGCTGGCCCACGAGCTGATCGCGCGCGGCGCCGGACCCGAGCGGCTGGTGGGCGTGGTGCTGCCGCGCTCGGCCGATCTGGTGGTGGCGCTGCTCGCGGTGGTCAAGTCGGGCGCCGCGTACGTCCCGGTGGACCCCGACTACCCGGCCGAGCGCATCGCCTTCATGCTCGCGGACGCGGATCCGGCGCTGGTGCTCACCGCCCCCTCCGCCGCCGGAGCCGTACCCGACGGGCTGCCGGTGCTCGACATCACGCGCGCCGCGGGCACGGTGGAGCGGGACCCGACCGACACCGACCGCCGCGCCCCGCTGGCCGCCGACCACCCCGCGTACGTCATCTACACCTCCGGCTCCACCGGCCGCCCCAAGGGCGTGGTGGTGGCCCACCGCTCGGTGGCGGTGTACCTCGGCTACGCGCGCGAGCGGTACCCGTCGGTGGCGGAGAGCGCGCTGCTGCACTCACCGGTCTCCTTCGACCTGACCGTCACCGCGCTCTACGCGCCGCTGATCAGCGGCGGTTGTGTGCGGGTCGGCGCGCTGGAGGGGCCGGGCGACGGTGCGCCCCGGCCCGGCTTCCTCAAGGCCACCCCGTCCCACCTGGGGCTGCTCGGAGTGCTTCCCGAGGAGTTCTCGCCCACCGGTGAACTGGTCGTCGGCGGCGAGATGCTGCTCGGCGAGGTGGTGGCGCGGTGGCGGGAGCAGCGGCCCGGCGCCACCGTCGTCAACGAGTACGGACCCACCGAGGCCACCGTCGGCTGTGTCGAGCACCGCATCGGTCCCGAGGAGGAGATACCCGCCGGACCGGTGCCGATCGGCCGCCCGATGTGGAACTCGGCGGTCTATGTGCTGGACGGGGCGCTGCGGCCGGTGCCGCCCGGGGTGCCCGGCGAGCTGTACATCGCGGGCGGCCAGCTCGCCCGCGGCTATCTGGGCCGGCCGGGGCTGACCGCCGAACGGTTCGTCGCCGACCCGTACGGCGCCCCCGGCGCCCGGATGTACCGCTCCGGCGATCTGGCCCGCAGGCGGCCGGACGGCGTGCTGGACTACCTCGGCCGCGTCGACGACCAGGTGAAGCTGCGCGGCTTCCGGATCGAACTCGGCGAGGTCGAGGCGGTGCTGCGGCGCCACCCGGGAGTGGCGCGGGCCGCGGTGGTGGTCCGCGAGGACCAGCCGGGGCTGCGCAGGCTCGTCGGCTACACGGTGCCCGAACCGGGCGCGGCGGTGGACGGGACGGCCCTGCGCGCCCACACCGCCGGGCTGCTGCCCGACTACATGGTGCCCAGCGCGTTCGTCGCCCTGCCGGAGCTGCCGCTCACCCCCAACGGCAAGCTGGACGCGCGGGCGCTGCCCGCCCCGGACACCGGAGCCTTCGGCCCCGACGGCGCTGACACGGAGCACCGGGCGCCGCGCGACGCCCGGGAGGAAGCGCTCGCCGGGCTGTTCGCCGAGGTGCTGGGCGTGGCGCGGGTCGGCCTCGACGACTCCTTCTTCGAGCTGGGCGGCGACAGCATCGTCTCCATCCAGCTCGTCGCCCGCGCCCGCCGGATGGGCCTGGACCTCGCCCCCAAGGACGTCTTCGAGCACAAGACGGTGGCCCGGATCGCCGCCGCGCTGCCGGCGGCCGGACCCGCCGCGGCCACCGCGTTGGAGGCGGCCGTGAGCGCCACCGGCGACCTCCCGGCCACCCCGGTGATGCGCTGGCTGGAGGAACGCGGCGGCCCCGGCGGCCCGTTCGCCGCCTTCCACCAGACCACCCTGACCCGGGTGCCGCCCGGCGCGGGCCACGACGACCGGTTCACCACCGCCCTCGCGGCCGTCCTGGACCACCACGACGCGCTGCGGATGCGCGCCCGGCGCGACGGGCGCGGCTGGACGTACCGGATCGCCGAACGCGGCGCCGTGGCCGCGCGCGACCTGGTCCGGCGGATCGACATGACCGGTCAGGACCCGGACGCGGTACGCGCCACCGTGGCCGAACAGGCCCGCGCGGCCTGGCGGCGGCTCGACCCGGAGGCCGGGGTGATGGCCCAGCTCGTCTGGTGCGACGCCGGGCCCGGTGCCCCCGGACGGCTGCTGTTCGCCGTCCACCACCTCGCGGTGGACGGGGTGTCCTGGCAGATCCTGCTCGAGGACCTGCGCACCGCCTGGGAGGCGGCGGGCGAGGGCCGTGCGCCCCAACTGCCGCCCGTCGGCACCCCGCTGCGCCACTGGGCCACCGCCCTGCGCGCACGCGCCACCGACGCCGTCCGCGCGGCCGAGAGCGGGATCTGGGCCGGGATCCTGCGGCAGCCCGCCCCCGGACTGGTGGACACCCCGCTCGACCCGGCCACCGACACCGCCGGAGCCGCCCGGCGGCTGACCATGACCCTGCCCGCCGACCGCACCGAGCCACTGCTGACCAGCGTGCCGGCCGCCCTCCGCGCCACCGTGCACGAGGTGCTGGTCACCGCCTTCGCCCTCGCCGTCGCCGACTGGCGGGCGCGGCGCGGGGCGCCCGGCGGCCCCGGCGCCCTGATCGACCTGGAGGGCCACGGCCGCCAGGACCTCGGCGACGGCCTCGACCTGTCCCGTACCGTCGGCTGGTTCACCGATGTCCACCCCGCCCGGCTCGACCCGGGCGTGGCCGACGGCGACTGGGCCGGACTGTGGTCCGGCGGCGCGGCGGCCGGTGCGGCGCTGCGCACCGTCAAGGAGCAGCTGCGCGCCCTGCCCGGCGAGGGCATCGGCTACGGGCTGCTGCGCCGTCTCGACCCCGCCGCGGGCGCCCGGCTCGCCGGACTCGCCACCCCGCAGCTGCTCTTCAACTACCTGGGCCGCGCCGACGCGCCCGGATCCGGTGCGGCGGGCCACTGGAGCCCCGCCGCCGAGTCCGACGCCGTGCTCGGCGACGGCGACCCGCGTCAGCCCCTGTCGCACGTGGTGGAGCTGAACGCGGTGGCCCACCGGCATCCGGACGGCCACCGGCTGCTGGCCTCCTGGACCTGGCCGGGACGGCTGCTGTCCGACGCCGACATGCGTGAGCTGGCCGACGGCTGGTTCCGGGCCCTGCGCGCGCTGGCCGACCACGCCGAGCGGCCGGAGGCGGGCGGCTACGCGCCGTCGGACCTGGCGCTGGTGGAGCTATCCCAAGACGAGATCGACGGCCTGGAAGCCGAGTGGAGGACGCTGCAATGACGAAGTCGGGCCCCGAGGACATCCTTCCCCTGTCGCCCCTTCAGGAGGGGCTGCTCTTCCATGCGCTGTACGACGAGAAGGGCCACGACGTCTACACCGTGCAGGTGGTGCTGGACCTCGGCGGGGCGCTGGAGGTGGCCGCGCTGCGGGAGAGCGCCGCGGCCCTGCTGCGCCGCCACGCCAATCTGCGCGTCGGCTTCCTGCACCCCAAACAGAGCCGTCCGGTGCAGGTGGTCTCCCGCGAGGTGGAGCTGCCGTGGGCGGAGGCCGACCTCGGCGGGCTCGGCGCGGAGAAGCGCGCCGCGGAGCTGGAGCGGTTGCAGAACGCCGAGAAGGCCCACGGCTTCGATCTGTCCCGGCCGCCGCTGATGCGGTTCCTGCTGGTGCGGCTCGGCGAGGGTGCGTACCGCTTCCTGTGCACCTTCCACCACATCCTGCTGGACGGCTGGTCCACCTCGGTGCTGCTGGGCGAGCTGTTCGAGCTCTACGGCCGCGGGGGCGACACCGCCGCGCTGCCCGCGGTCACCCCGTTCCGCACCCATCTGGCGTGGCTGGCAGGACAGGACGGCACCCGCGCCGAGAAGGTGTGGAAGCAGGCCCTGGAGGGCATCGACGCGCCCACCCGGCTGGCCCCGGCCGACCCGGGGCGCGCGGTCGTCCACCCCGAACAGCTCGCGCTGGAGCTGACGGAGGCGGAGACCGAGGCGCTGTCGGCCCGGCTGCGCGGCCGTGACCTCACCTTCTCCACCGCCGTGCACGGCGCCTGGGCGCTGCTGCTGGCCGCCCTGACCGGCCGGGACGACGTCACCTTCGGCACGGTCGTCTCCGGCCGTCCGCCGGAGGTCGCGGGCGTGGAGCGGATGGTCGGCATGCTGATCAACACGCTGCCGGTACGGATGCGGATCACCCCGGGCACCCCGCTGGCCGACGCCCTCGCCGGGCTCCAGCGCGAACACATGGAGCTGATGCCGTTCCAGCACCTGGGGATGAGCGAGATCCACCGGCTGGCCGGACACAGCGAACTGTTCGACACCTATGTGGCGTTCGAGAACTTCCCCTTCGACCTGGAGTCGCTGCGCGCGCTCGCGGGCGAGCTGCGGATCGACGGTTTCGACGTCCTGGACGCCAACCACTATCCGCTGTGCCTGGTGGCGCATGTCTTCGAGGGACGGCTGCGGCTGGTGCTCAACTACCGGCCCGACCTCTTCGCACGGGCCGATGTGGCGGTCGCGGGCGAGCGGCTGGTCCGCATCCTGCGCACGCTGATCGACGAGCCGGACCGTCCGGCCGGGCGGATCGCGCTGCTGTCCGAGGACGAGCGGCGGGAGCTCGGTGGCGGACGCACCACGGGCCGTGCGGTGGAACCGGTGACCTTCTGTGAGCTGTTCGCGGCGCAGGTGGGGCGGTCGCCGGACGCGGTGGCGGTGGAGTCGGCGGATGTGGCGTTGTCGTACGCGGGGTTGGCGGCGCGGGCGGACGCGTTGGCGGGTCGGCTGTCGGCGGCGGGGGTGGGGCCGGAGGATGTGGTGGCCCTGGTGCTGGGGCGTTCGGTGGAGTCGGTGGTGGCTTCGCTCGCGGTGATGCGGGCGGGGGCGGCGTATCTGCCGGTGGATCCGGACTATCCGGCGGAGCGGGTGGCGTTCATGCTGGACGATGCCCGTCCGGTGGTGGTGCTGACCACGGAGGCGTACGCGGAGGTGGTGCCCGGGGGCCGGGCCGTGCTGATGGTCGACGGCACCGAGGCATCATCGGCCGCGCCCGTGCCGGTCCCCGTCGCGCTCGACGGTCCGGCGTATGTGATCTACACGTCCGGTTCCACCGGTGTGCCGAAGGGTGTGGTGGTCTCCCACCGTGGCATCGCGGCGTTCGCGGCGGCCGAGCGGGAGCGGTTCGCGGTGTCGGCGGACAGTCGGGTGTTGCAGTTCTCCTCGCCCAGTTTCGATGCCTCGGTGCTGGAACTGTGCATGACGCTGACGTCCGGTGCCACGCTGGTCGTTCCGGCCCCTGGACCGCTGGCGGGGGAACCGCTCGCCGAGGTGATCTCCGGCCGATGGGTGACCCATGCCCTGATCCCGCCCGCCGCGCTGGCGAGTGTCCCCGCCGGGTCGCTGCCGGACTTCCGCTGTCTGGTCGTGGGCGGGGAGGCGTGCCCGGCGGAGCTGGTGGAGCGCTGGGCGCCGGGCCGCCGGATGGTGAACGCCTACGGTCCGACCGAGTCCACCGTCGCCGTGTCGATGAGCGAGCCGCTGACCGCGGGGACCGGAACGCCCCCGATCGGCACCCCGGTGCCCGGGACCCGGGCGTATGTGCTGGACGGTTCGCTGCGGCTGGCCCCGCCCGGAGTGGCCGGTGAACTGTATGTGGCGGGGCCGGGGTTGGCGCGTGGCTATCTGCGGCGTGCGGCGCTGACGGCCGAGCGGTTCACCGCCGATCCCTACGGTCCGCCCGGGTCGCGGATGTACCGCACCGGGGATGTGGTGCGCCGGCGGGCCGACGGCCAGCTGGAGTTCGTCGGGCGCGCCGACGACCAGGTGAAGATCCGCGGCTTCCGGATCGAACTCGGCGAGATCGAGGCGGTGCTCGCCCGCCACGAGGAGCTGGACGGCGCCGCCGTGGTCGTCCACGAGTCCCAGCCGGGCGTACGGCAGCTCGTGGCGTACGTCGTGCCCGCGCCGGGCCGTACCCCCGGGGCCGAGGCGCTGCGCGACCATGTCGCCGGGCTGCTGCCCGCGTACATGGTCCCGGCGCTGTTCATCCCGCTGGCCGCGCTGCCGCTCATGGTCAACGGCAAGCTGGACCGCAAGGCCCTGCCCGCCCCCGACCTCGGCTCGGACGACACCGGCCGGGAACCGGCCACCGACCGCGAGAAGCTGCTGTGCGCGCTCTTCGCCGAGGTGCTGGGGGTGGAGAAGGTCGGCGCCGACCAGTCCTTCTTCGAGCTGGGCGGCGACAGCATCGGCTCGATCCAGCTGATCAGCCGGGCGCGCAAGGCCGGGCTGCGGTTCAGCCCCCGCGACGTCTTCAGCCACAAGACGGTCGAGGCGCTGGCCCGGGTCGCCACCGAGGGCAAGGCGCCCGCGCGGCGCACCGCGCCCTCGGACGGGATCGGCGGGGTGCCGCTCACCCCGATCATCCACTGGTTCAGCGAACACGGCGGCCCGGTCGACGAGTTCAACCAGTCCATGCCCGTCCCGGTGCCGGCCGGTCTCGACGCCGAGCGCGTCGGCCAGGTGCTCCAGACCCTGCTGGACCACCACGACGCGCTGCGGCTGCGGCTGCACCGGATCGAGGACATCGGCGAGTGGACCCTCGAGGTCGCCCCGCGCGGTGCGGTGCGCGCCGAGGACTGTCTGCGCCGGGTGGACACCGCCGGTCTCGGCGCAGACGCCCTGCCGGCGCTGACCGCCGAGGAGTTCGGCGCGGCGCAGGCCCGGCTGGCACCCGGCGAGGGCCGGATGGTGCAGGCCGTGTGGTGCGACGCGGGCCCGGCCGAGCCGGGGCGGCTGCTGCTGGTGATCCACCACTTGGCCGTGGACGGCGTTTCCTGGCGCATTCTGCTGCCCGAACTGACCGCCGCCCTGGAGGCCGCCGCCGCGGGCCGCCGCTTCGTCCCGGAGCCGGTGGGCACCTCGTTCCGCGCTTGGGCGCGGGCGCTGACGGCCGCCGCCTCCGAACCGGAGCGGATGCGTGAGATGCCGCTGTGGCGCGAGGTGCTGGGCGGCGGTGATCCGGCGCTGACCGCACGCCCGCTGGACCCGGCCCGGGACACCCTCGCCACCGCCGGACACCTCACCCTGCGGCTGCCCGCCGAGGTGACCGAACCGCTGCTGGGCCGGGTGCCGGCCGCGTTCCGCGCCGAGGTCAACGACGTACTGCTGACCGCGCTGGCGCTGGCCGTGGCCGACTGGCGGCGCCGCCACGGACGCGGTGACACTTCCTCGGTGCTGGTCGGCCTCGAGGGCCACGGCCGGGAGGAGATCGTGCCGGGCGTCGATCTGTCCCGTACGGTCGGCTGGTTCACCAGCCTCTATCCGGTGCGTCTCGACCCGGGGTCGCTGTCCCGCGAGCAGAGGGCGGCGGCGGGCCCGGAGCTGGCCGGGGCGCTGAAGCGGGTCAAGGAGCAGCTGCGGGCGGTTCCGGACCACGGGATCGGCTACGGACTGCTGCGCTATCTCAACCCGCGCACCGCCGTGACCCTGGCGAAGTACGCCGAACCGCAGATCGGCTTCAACTACCTCGGCCGGATCGGCACCGCCGACGGCGCGGACGGTTCCGGGGACGGCCTCGGCGGTGGCGCCGGCGCGGCCACCCCGCTGCCGTACGCGCTCACCGTCAACGCCGTCACCGAGACCCACCCCGACGGCCCCCGGCTGTCGGCCACCTGGACCTGGCCGGGCGAACTGCTCACCGAGGACGAGGTGGCGGAGGTGGCGCGGGCGTGGTTCGACGCGCTTCAGGCGCTGGTCGCGCACGCCGACCGGCCCGGTGGCGGTGGGCTCAGCCCGTCGGACCTGCCGCTGGTCGAGCTGGACCAGGAGGAGATCGACCGGCTCGCCGCCGCCCAGCCCGGCCTCGCCGATGTGCTGCCGCTCTCCCCGCTCCAGGAGGGGCTGCTCTTCCACACCGCGTACGACCAGGACGCCGAGGACGTCTACATCACCCGGCTCGCCGTCGATGTGACCGGCCGCCTGGACACCGGTGCGCTGCGCGCCGCGGTGAGCGGACTGCTGCGCCGCCATGACACCCTGCGCGCCGGTTTCCACCGCACCGCCGACGGACGGCCGCTCCAGCTGATCCCGCACGAGGCCGCACTGCCCTGGAACGAAATCGACCTGAGCGGGCTCGGCGAGGACGAACGCACCGCCGAACTGGACCGGCTGCTGCACGCCGAGCGGGCCCACCGCTTCGACCCGGAGCTGCCGCCACTGCTGCGCTTCACCCTGATCCGGCTGGCCGAGGACGCCCACCGGCTGCTGTTCGCCGCCCACCATCTGCTGCTGGACGGCTGGTCGGCACCGGTGCTGGCGGGTGAGCTGTTCGCGCTGTACGGAAGCGGGGGCGAGGACACGGTGCTGCCGCCGGTCGTCCCGTACCGCGACTATCTGGCCTGGCTGGCTCGGCAGGACCGGGGCGCCGCCGAGGACGCCTGGCGTACCGCGCTGGCCGGGGTGGACGGGCCGACGCTGGTGGCGCCGGACGCCACGGGCCGGGCGGCGGTGCTGCCGGGACGGATCACCGATGAGCTGCCCGCGGAGCTGACCGCCGCGCTGGGCGCGCTCGCCCGCCGCCACGGGCTGACCATGAACGCGGTGGTGCAGGGCGCCTGGGGGCTGGTGCTGGCCGGGCTGACCGGCCGGGACGATGTGCTGTTCGGCGAGACCGTCTCGGGCCGTCCGCCGGAGCTGCCGGGCGTGGAGTCCATGGTGGGGCTGTTCAGCAACACGGTGCCGGTGCGGGTGCGGGTCGACCCGGCCGCCTCGCTGCTGGACACCCTGGTGCGGGTCCAGGAGGGGCGGGTCGGACTGCTGGCCCACCACTACCTGGGTCTTGCCGACCTCCAGCGGCTGACCGGCCTCGGCACGCTGTTCGACACCGCCGTCGTCTTCGAGAACTATCCCTCAAACGGCGCGGACGGCGCGGACGGCGCCGGAGGACCGGTGCACGGGCTGACCCTGACCGAGGTCGACACCAAGGGCGACAACCACTATCCGCTGGGCGTGGTGGTGATGCGGGACGAGCGCCGGATGGCGCTGCACTGGTACCACCGTCCCGATCTGATCGAGGCGGACACCGCCACCGCCATCACCGTGCGGATGCGGCGGCTGCTGGAGACGATCGCCGCCACCCCCGAACTGCCCGTCGGCCGCGTCGATCTGCTCGGTGAGGAGGAGCGGGCCCGGCTGGAGTCCCAGTGGGCCGGTCCTGAACTCCCGGCCTCCGACCGGACGCTGCCGGAGCTGTTCGAGGCGCAGGTGTCCCGTACCCCGGACGCGCCCGCGCTCTTCCACGACGGCACCGAGCTGTCGTACGCCGAGGTCGAGACGCGCGCCAACCGGCTCGCCCGGCTGCTGGCCGAGCGCGGGGCCGGACCCGAGCGGCTGGTGGCGGTGGCGATGGAGCGCTCCGCCGAACTGGTCGTCGCGCTGCTGGCGGTGGTGAAGTCCGGGGCCGCGTACGTCCCGGTGGACCCGGCGTACCCGGCCGAGCGGATCGGCTCCATGCTGGCCGACAGCGCCCCGGTGCTGCTGGTGACCACCGCGGAGCTCGCCGCCGGACTGCCCGGCGACGACGTGGCGCGGGTGGTGGTGGACGACGCGGACACGGCCGCCGCCCTCGCCGCGCTGCCGTCCGGTGGGCTGACCGACGACGACCGGGCCGCGCCGCTGACGCCGGACCACCCCGCGTACGTCATCTACACCTCGGGATCGACCGGGCGCCCCAAGGGTGTGGTGGTCGCGCACCGTTCGGTCGCCGACTATCTGGCCTGGACCGCGCGTACCTATCCGGGCGCGGCCGGGGCGGCGCTGCTGCACTCGCCGGTCTCCTTCGACCTCACCGTCACCGCCCTGTTCACCCCGCTGGTGACCGGTGGCGCGGTGCTCGTCGGGGCGCTGGAGGAGAACGACCCGGTGGCGGCCCGGCTCGCCGCCACCCCGGTGACGTTCATGAAGGCCACCCCCAGCCATCTGCCGCTGCTGGGCGCGCTGCCCGACGGCTTCTCACCCGCCCAGGAGCTGCTGCTCGGCGGGGAGGCGCTGGTCGGGGAGGCGCTGGCGGAGTGGCGGGCGCGCCATCCGGCGGCCACCGTGTGGAACGTGTACGGGCCCACCGAGGCCACCGTGAACTGCACCGAGTACCGCATCGCCCCGGGTGCCGAACTGCCCGGCGGTCCGGTGCCGATGGGCCGTCCGCAGGGCAATGTGCGGGCGTACGTCCTGGACGCGGCGCTGCGGCCGGTGCCCGCCGGGGTGGTGGGCGAGCTGTACATCGCCGGGACCGCGCTGGCCCGCGGATACCTGGGCCGGCCCGCGCTGACCGCCGAGCGGTTCACCGCCGACCCGTACGGCCCGGCCGGGACCCGGATGTACCGCACCGGCGATCTGGCGCGCCGACGGGCCGACGGGAACCTGGTGTTCGCCGGGCGCGCCGACGACCAGGTGAAGCTGCACGGCCACCGGATCGAACCGGGCGAGGTGGCCGCGGCCGTCGCCGCCCACCCGGACGTGGCCGCGCAGGCCGTGGTGGTCCGCGAGGACCGGCCCGGCACCCGGCGTCTGATCGCCTACGCCACCGCCCGCCCGGGGCGGACCCTGGACGGTGCGGCGGTGCGCGAGCGGATGGCCGGGGCGCTGCCCGCGTACCTGGTCCCGGACGCGGTCGTGGTGCTGGACGCGCTGCCGCTGACCGCGCACGGCAAGCTGGACCGCGCGGCGCTGCCGGAGCCGGAGTTCCGCTCCGGGACGGCGGCCGCGCGGACGCCGCGCACCCCGCAGGAGGAGATCCTGTGCGGGCTGTTCGCACGGGTCCTGGAGATCCCCGAGGCCGGGGTGGAGGACGACTTCTTCGCGCTCGGCGGCAACTCGCTCAGCGCCGTGCGGCTGCTGAGCCGGGTCCGGTCCGCCTTCGGCGCCGAGGTCGACGTGCGGGCGGTGTTCGAGGCCCCCACCGCGCGGCTGCTCGCCCGGCGGCTGGCGGACGCGGGCGGTGCCCGCCCGGCGCTCGTCCCGGCCGCCCGGCCCGATGAGATCCCGCTGTCCTTCGCGCAGTCGCGGCTGTGGTTCCTCGGCCGGCTGCACGGGCCGAGCGGCACCTACAACGTGCCGATCGCGATCCGGCTGCGCGGCACCCTGGACCGGGACGCGCTGCGCGCGGCGCTCGGCGATGTGCTCGCCCGCCACGAGAGCCTGCGGACGGTCTTCCACGACACCCAGGGGCGGCCCCGCCAGCACATCCTGGCCCCGGAGGAGATCACCGTCCCGCTGGAGACGGCCGACACCTCGGCCACCGGTCTCGCGGAGGCGCTGCGCGGGGCCGCCGCGCGCGGCTTCGACCTGGCGGCCGAACTTCCCCTGCGGGCCCATCTGTTCAGGGTGGCCGAGGACGAACACGTACTGCTGCTGACCGTCCACCACATCGCGAGCGACGGCTGGTCCAACGCGCCGCTGGCCCGCGATCTGTCCACCGCCTACGCCGCCCGGGTCCAGGGCCGCACCCCGGACCTCGCCCCGCTGCCCGTCCAGTACGCCGACTACACCCTGTGGCAGCGGACCGTGCTGGGCAGCGAGGACGACCCGGACAGCCTGATCTCCCGGCAGCTGGACTTCTGGGCGGACGCGCTCGACGGCGCCCCCGCCGAACTGCCGCTGCCCACCGACCGGCCGCGCCCGGCCGAACCCGGCCACGAGGGCGGCACGGTGGAGTTCGGCTACGACCCCGACCTGCACGCACGCCTCGTCGAGCTGGCCCGGGAACACCAGGTCAGCCTGTTCATGGTGGTGCAGGCCGGACTCGCCGTCCTGCTGCACCGGCTGGGCGCCGGGGACGACATCCCCATCGGCACGGCCGTGGCCGGACGCGCCGACGAGGCGCTGGAGGACCTCGTCGGGTTCTTCGTCAACACCCTGGTGCTGCGCACCGATCTCAGCGGCGACCCGGACTTCGGCGAGCTGCTGGGCCGGGTGCGGGCCGCGGACCTGGCGGCCTACGCCCACCAGGACGTGCCGTTCGAGCGGCTGGTCGACGCGCTCGGAACGGACCGGACGCGTGCGCACAGCCCGCTGTTCCAGGTGTTCCTGGCGTTCCAGAACAACGCGGCCCCGCGGCTGGAGCTGCCCGGTCTCACCGCCTCCCCGGCCGATTTCGCCCTGACGTCGGCCAAGGCCGACCTCGGTGTGGAGCTGGGCGAGGTGTTCGACGCGGACGGCGCGCCCGCCGGGCTGCGCGGGCAGATCACCTATCGCACCGAGCTGTTCGACCACACCACCGTGGAGGCGCTGGCGGCGCGGTTCCGCGCCGTGCTGGCCGCCGTCGCCGGGGATCCGCACCAGCCCGTGGGCCGGGTGGAGCTGCTCGGCGGCGAGGACCGGCGGCGGGTGCTCGTCGAGTGGAACGACACCGCGCGGGAGGCCGGACCGGCCACGTTCCCGGACCTGTTCGCGGCGCAGGCCGCCCGTACCCCCGACCGCACCGCCGTGGTCGCCGGTGCCCAGAGCCTGACGTACGCCGAGCTCAACGCCCGCGCCAACCGGTGGGCGCGGCTGCTGATCGCGCGGGGCGCGGGCCCCGAGCACCTGGTCGCGGTGGCCGTGCCCCGGTCGCCGGACTGGCTCGCGGTCACCCTGGGCGTGCTCAAGGCCGGGGCGGCGTATCTGCCGGTGGACCCCGGCTACCCGGACGAGCGGATCGCGTTCATCGCCCGCGACGCCCGGCCCGCGCTGGTCCTCACCACCGCGGCCGAGGCCGGGCGGATCGGCGCGGCCACCGGAGCGCCACCGCTGGTGGTCGACGGGGCGGAGACCGCTGCCGAGGCGGCCGCGGCCGCCACCGGCGATCCGGCGGACGCGGACCGGCTGCGGCCGCTGACCGTGGCCCACCCCGCGTACGTCATCTACACCTCCGGCTCCACCGGCCGCCCCAAGGGCGTGGTGGTCACCCACACCGGTATCGCGAGCATGGCCGGTGCCCACCGGGAGACCTTCGCCCTCGACGCCGACAGCCGGGTGCTGCAAGCCGTCTCGCCCAGTTTCGACGTCTCCATGGCCGACCTGGCGATGACGCTGCTCAGCGGGGCCGCGCTGGTGCTGCCCGAGGGCCACGGCGCACCCGTGGGGCCGGAGCTGGCCGCGCTCCTGCGCGACCAGGCCATCACCCACTTCCAGTTGACCGCGGGCGCGCTGGCCACCGTGCCCGACACCGAGCTGCCCTCCTTGCGCACCGTGGGCGTCGGCGGTGAGAGTTGCGCCCCGGACCAGGTGGCGCGATGGTCGGCCGGGCGACGGATGGTCAACGCCTACGGGCCCAGCGAGACCACCGTGGCGGCCACCATGAGCCGTCCGCTGACCGGGGCGGTGCGCGCGCCCATCGGCGGCCCGGTGTGGAACACCCGGGTCTACGTCCTGGACGACCGGCTGGCCCCGGTCCCGCCCGGGGTCGCGGGCGAGCTGTACATCGCCGGGGCCGGGCTGGCCCGTGGCTATCTCCACCGGCCGGTGCTGACCGCCGAGCGCTTCGTCGCCGACCCGTTCGGCGGGCCGGGCGAGCGGCTGTACCGCACCGGGGACGTCGTCCGCCACCGCCAGGACGGTCAGCTGGAGTTCGTCGGCCGCGCCGACGACCAGGTGAAGATCCGCGGCTTCCGGATCGAACTCGGCGAGATCGAGGCGGCGTTGGCCGCCCACCCCAAGGTGGACCGCGCCGCGGTGGCCGTACGCCCCGACGAGCACGGCCGCGACCGGCTCATCGGCTACGCCGTCGCCAAGGGCGGCAGGCCGCCCGGCCCGGAGGCGCTGCGTGCCCATCTGGCGGCGCGGCTGCCCGCCTACATGGTGCCCGCCGCCCTGGTGACACTGGACGAACTGCCGCTGACCGCCCACGGCAAGGTGGACCGCGCCGCGCTGCCCGAACCCGAGCTCGGGGCCGGGGGCGGCGGCCGGGAGCCGCGCGACGCCAAGGAACGGCTGCTGTGCGCGCTGATCGGCGAACTGCTCGGGGTGGAGCGGGTCGGTATCGACGACGGCTTCTTCGAGCTGGGCGGCGACAGCATCGTCTCCATCCAGCTCGTCAGCCGGGCGCTGGAAGCGGGCCTGGAGTTCACCGCCGCCGATGTGCTGCGCCACCGCACGGTCGAGGAGCTGGCCGCGGCGGCGGTGGCCGTCGGGGAGGCCGAGCGGACCGCCCCGGACACCGGAGTCGGCGAGATCCCGCTGACCCCGGCGCTGCATGTGCTGCGCACCGGCGCTCCGGCCGATCACCTCGGCCGCGACGCTCTGGTGGAGCGGGCGGTGCGCGGCGGGGACGGACCGGCCGCGGCGCTCCAGGCGCTGCTGGACCACCACGACACCCTGCGGCTGCGGCTCACCCGCCGGGTCGGGGACCACGTGTGGAGCCTGGAGACGCTGCCGCGCGGCGCGGTGTCCGCCGGTGATCTGCTCACCCGGGTCGACGCCCGCGAGCTGACCGGCGAACCCCTCGACGCCGCCGTACGGGAGGAGGCGGCCGCCGCCCGCGCCCGGCTCGCCCCGGAGAGCGGGGTGGTGGTCCGGGCCGTGTGGTTCGACGCCGGACCCGGTGCCGTCCACCGGCTGCTGCTGGTCGTCCACCAGCTCGCCGCCGACCCCGGCTCCTGGCCGGTGCTGCTGGGCGATCTGGACGAGGCGTGGCGGGCGGCGGACGAGGGCCGGACCCCGGCGTTCACCCCCGTGGCCACCAGCTTCCGCGCCTGGGCCGAGCGGCTGGCCGCCGAGGCCGCCGACCCGGCCCGGATCGAGGAAGTGGCGGTGTGGACCGGTGTGCTGGGTGCGGGGGACACCCCGCTGGGTGACCGGGCCCTGGACGCCTCCCGCGATCTCGCCGCCACCGCCCGCACCCTGGAGGTGACCCTGCCGGCCGGAGCCCTCACCGAGGTGGCGCGGCGGTTCACCACCGACCCCGACACGGTGCTGCTGACCGCGCTGGCCCTCGCGGTGGCCGAGTGGCGCGACCGCCACGGCCGTCCGGCCCCCGCCGGGCTGCTGCTCGACGTCGCGGCGGACGGCCGGACCCGCGCCCCGGCGGAACTGTCCGGCACCGTGGGCCCGTTCACCGCCACCCGCCCGGTCCGCCTCGACACCGGGGACGCCCCGGAGCCGGGTGCCGCGCTCAAGCGGATCAAGGAGCGGCTGGCCGCGGTGCCCGACCACGGGGTCGGCTACGGGCTGCTGCGCCATCTCAACCCGCAGACCGCCGCCGTGTTCGCCGGATTCGCCGCACCCCAGATCCGGGTCACCCCCGGCGCGGCCGTTCCCACCCCGCCCGGCGCCCCGGACACCCCGCTGCCGTACGCGCTCGACATCGAGTGGGCGGTCACCGGCGGCGGGGAGCCGACCGCCCGCTGGACCTGGGCGGGCGAGCTGCTGGCCGGGACGGACGTCCGGGAGCTGGCCGACGGCTGGCGGGCCGCCCTGGCCGCGCTGGCCTCGGGCACCGGCGCCGGTGGCCGCACCCCGTCCGACTTCCCGCTGGTCTCCCTGACCCAGGCGGAGGTGGACACCCTGGAGCGCGACCACCCGGATCTGGTGGAGGTACTGCCGCTGGCCCCGCTCCAGGAGGGGCTGCTCTTCCACTCCCTCTACAGCGACACCGAACTGGACGTCTACACCGTGCAGTTCGGGCTGGACCTGGAGGGGGAGCCCGACCCGGGCGCGCTGCGGGCGGCCGTGGCGGGCCTGCTGCGCCGCCATCCGAACCTGCGCGCCGGATTCGCCCACGACGGACTGGCCCAGCCGGTGCAGATCGTCCTGGCCGAGGGCGAACTGCCCTGGTCCGAACGGGATCTGAGCGCGGTGCCCGAGGAGGAGCGCGGCGCCGAACTGGCCCGGGTGATGGCCGGGGACCGCGCCCACCGCTTCGACCCGGCCCGGCCGCCGCTGTTGCGCTGCACCCTGGTGCGGCTGGCCACCGGCCGTCACCGGCTGGTGCTGACCTGGCACCATCTGCTGCTCGACGGCTGGTCCACCCCGGTGCTGCTGGACGAGCTGATGCGGCTGTACGCGGCGGAGGGCGACGGCTCGGGGCTGCCCCCGGCCCGCCCGTACCGCGACTACCTGCGCTGGCTCACCGACCGGGACCGGGAGGCCACCCGGGCCGCCTGGCGCCGGGAGCTGTCGGGTCTCGCCGGGCCCACCCTGCTGGCGCCCGCCGACCCGGACCGGCCGCCGGTGATGACGGAGAAGGTCTCCGCCAACATGCCGCGCGCGCTGGTGTCCGCGCTCACCGCCACCGCCCAGCGGCACGGGGTCACGATGAACACCGTCGTCCAGGCCGCGTGGGGGCTGCTGCTCAGCCGGATCACCGGCTCCGGGGACGTGGTCTTCGGCACCACGGTGGCCGGACGGCCGCCCCAGGTGGCGGGCGTCGAGCGGATGGTGGGGCTGTTCATCAACACCGTCCCGGTGCGGGTCCGGATCGATCCGGCCGAACCGCTGGAGGCGCTGCTGCGCCGGCTGTGGGAGCGGCAGACCGAGCTGATGCCGCATGAGCACATCCGGCTGGTGGAGCTGCGCCGCGAGACCGGCCACGGCGAACTCTTCGACACGTTGCTGGTGTTCCAGAACGTGCCCGCCGACGGCGCCGGGTTCGGCGGCGAGGACGACGGCCGGGTGCGCGCGGTGGACCTGGAGATGAACGACGCCACCCACTACCCGCTCACCCTGGACGCCGGTCTCGACGGCACCGAGCTGCACTGCCGACTCGGCTACCGCCCCGACCTGTTCACCGCCACCGAGATCGCCGGACTGATGGCCGCGCTGCGCGGGGTTCTGGCGGCCATGGCCGAGGCCCCCGGCAGCCCGGTCGGCGAGCTCGGCGACGACGCGCCCGCCCGCTGGTGGGCGTCGGTGCGCCCGGCGCTCGAAGCGCGCGCCCGCACCGGCGGCGACGACCCGGCCGGGGCCGGGGAGGGCACCGGCGGCTCCCGCGAGGAGCTGCTCACCACGCTCTTCCGCGAGGTGCTGGGCGTCGAGGAGGTCGGTCCCGACGATGACTTCTTCGAGCTGGGCGGCGACAGCATCGTCTCCATCCAGCTCGCCGGCAAGGCCCGTAAGGCCGGGCTGCTGATCAGTCTGCGGGAGGTGTTCCGGCACAAGACGGTACGGGCGCTGGCGCGGGTCGCCCGCGAGGAGACGGCCGCCGCCCCCGCCGAGGCCCCCGAGGACGCCCTCGGCGAACTGCCGCTCACCCCGGTGATGCTGGACCTGTACGAGCGCGGCGGGCCCACCGGCACCGTGCACCAGGCCAGTCTGGTCCAGGTGCCCGCGGACTGCTCGGAGAGCCTGCTCGCCGCCGCCCTCCAGGCCGTCCTGGACCACCACGACATGCTGCGGGCGAAGCTGCTGCCCGCGGGTGGCGGGGCCGGGCCGCGGCTGGAGGTCGCCCCCAAGGGCGCGGTGGAGGCCGCCCGGCTGATCAGCCGGGCGGACATCGCCGGGGTGGCGCCGTCCGCGCTGATCGAGCGGGTGGCGGCGGAACAGGTCCGGGTCCAGGGCGAACTGTCGCCGGAGGACGGGGAGCTGGTGCGGGCCGTGTGGTTCGACGCCGGACGCGACCGCCCGGGCCGGCTGCTGCTCGTCGTGCACCACCTGGCCGTCGACGGGGTGTCCTGGCGGGTCCTCCAGGAGGACCTGGAGGCCGCCTGGCAGTCGGTGACCGCCGGTGAGGACGTCCGGCTCGCGCCGGTGGGCACCTCCTTCCGCCGCTGGGCGCGGCTGCTGGCCGAGGAGGCCACGGCCGGGAAGCGCGGCGGAGAGCCGGAGCTGTGGCGTTCGGTGCTGGCCACCGACGATCCGGCGCTCGCGGACCGCCCGCTGGACCCGGCCCGCGATGTGGTGGGCAGCGCCCGCAGCTTCACCGTGACCCTGCCGGGCGAGGTGGCCGAACCGCTGCTCGGCCGGGTGCCCGCCGCCTTCAACGCCGGAGTGGACGACGTCCTGCTGACCGGCCTGGCGCTGGCCGTCGCCCGCCGGCGGCGGGAACGCGGCCGCGGCGAGGGCTCGGCGCTGCTGGTCGGACTGGAGGGCCACGGCCGCGAGGAGATCGCGGACGGCGTCGATCTGTCCCGTACGGTCGGCTGGTTCACCAGCCTGTACCCGGTCGCCGTCGACCCCGGACCGGTGTCCGAGGAGGAGCTGCGCACCGGGGGACCGGCCCTGGGCACCGCGCTGAAGGCGGTCAAGGAGCAGCTGCGCGCCCTGCCCGACAAGGGCCTCGGCTACGGGCTGCTGCGCCATCTGCACCCGGAGCACGGCCCGGAGCTGGCCGCGCTCGCCGCACCGCAGATCGGGTTCAACTACCTCGGCCGGTTCGCGGCCGTGGACCCCGAAGAGGTGCGCGCCGAGGACTGGGCGGCGCCCCCGGAGGCCGTCGAGACCCTGGGCTCCGGAGCCGATCCGGCCCTGCCCCTGGCCCACGCGATCGGCGTCAGCGCCGTCGCCCAGGACCGCCCCGACGGGGTGCGTCTGGTGGCCATCTGGTCCTGGCCGGGCGAACTGCTGGCGGAGGACGAGGTCCGCCGGGTGGCCGACTACTGGTTCGAGGCGCTGAGCGCCCTGGTCACGCACGCCGAACGCCCCGAGGCGGGCGGCTTCACCCCGTCCGACCTCTCCCTGCTGTCGCTGTCGCAGGACGAGATCGACGCGTTCGAGAGTGGGCTTTAGCTGATGAAAGGACACAGCGAAGTGACGAAGCCGGGCTTCGTGGACGTGTGGCCGCTGTCCCCGCTCCAGAAGGGCATGCTGTTCCACGCCCTGTACGAGGAGCACAGCGCGGATGTCTATGTCATCCAGATGGCTCTCGACCTGCGCCGGGACGTGGACGCCGGGCTGCTGCGCGGCGCCGTGGGGACGGTGCTCGCGCGCCATGACAACCTGCGGGCCAGTTTCCGCAACCGCACCAGCGGCGAACCGGTGCAGGTGATCCTGCGCGAGGCCGAACCCGACTGGGCCGAACACGATCTGCGCGGGGTGGCCGGGGCGGACCGGGAGGCGGAACTCGCCCGGCTGCTGGCGGACGACCGTACCCGGCGGTTCGACCTGGCCCGGCCGCCGCTGCGGTTCTCGCTGGTGCGGCTGGCCGACGCCGAGTACCGGTTTGTGTTCACCGCCCATCACATCCTGCTGGACGGCTGGTCCATGCCGCTGGTGCTGGGCGAACTGATGGCGCTGTACACCAGCGGCGGGGACGCCTCGGCGCTGCCGCCGGTCGCCCCGTACCGCGACTACCTGGCCTGGCTGGCCCGGCAGGACCGGGCCGAGGCGGAGGAGACGTGGCGGCGCGCGCTGGCCGGTCTGGACGGGCCTACGCTGGTGGCGCCGCCCGACCCGGCGCGCGGCCCCGCGCTGCCCGCGACGCTGATCGAGGAGGTGGACGCGGAGCTGGCGGCCGGACTGGCCCGCCGGGCCCGCGCCCACGGGCTGACGCTCAACAGCGTGGTGCAGACCGCGTGGGGGCTGGTGCTGGCCGGGCTGACCGGCCGGGACGACGTGGTGTTCGGCGAGACCGTCTCCGGCCGCCCGCCGGAGCTGCCGGGTGTGGAGTCCATGGTCGGGCTGTTCATCAACACCCTGCCGGTGCGGCTGCGGATCGACCCGGAGCGTTCGCTCGCCGAGCTGGCGCGCGGGCTCCAGGACCAGCAGAGCGAACTCATCGCCGCCAAGCACCTGGGGCTTGCCGAGATCCAGCAACTGGTGGGCGGCGGGGAGCTGTTCGACGCCATCACCATCTTCGCCAACTATCCGATCGACACCGACACCCTGAAGAACTCCGCCGAGGGCATCGGGGCCGTCGCCGCCACCACGGTGGACGCCACCCACTACACCCTCAACCTGGAGGGCACGGTCCGCGGGGAGCGGATGACGGTCCGGCTGGACCACCGGCCGGACCTGTTCGCGGACGGCGCCGGACGGGAGATCCTGGACCGCTTCCTCGCCGTCCTGGCCGCGTTCGCCGCCGACCCCGGGCGGCCCGCCGGATCGGTGCCCGCCTTCACCCCCGAGGACCGGGCCCGGCTGGTGACCGCGAGGCCCGCCACCACCCGGGAGCCCGTGGCGGAGGCGTCCGGCGGCGCGCCGCGCACCGAGCGCGAGACGGCGCTGTGCGCGCTCTTCGCCGAGGTGCTGGGTGTGGCCCCGGTCGGGGTCCACGACAGCTTCTTCGAACTGGGCGGGGACAGCATCTCCTCCATCCAGCTCGCCCACCGCGCCCGCAAGGAGGGCGTCGAGATCACCCTGCGGGAGATCTTCGAGCACCGTACGGTGGCCCGGCTCGCCGCCCTCGACCACGGCCCCCGGCAGCCCGCCGTGACCGCCGAGGACGGGGTGGGCGCCGTCGTGCCCACTCCGATCATGCGCTGGCAGCAGGCCAGGGGCGGCCCGGTCGACGCCTTCAACCAGACCATGACCCTGCCGGTGCCGGCCGGGCTCGCACTGGAACAGGTCCGGGCCGCCGTCCAGGCGCTGCTGGACCGGCACGACGCGCTGCGGCTGCGGCTGGCCCGCACCCCCGGCGCCGACTGGGCGCTCACCGTGGACCCGGTGGGCGCCGTCCGGGCCGAGGACTGCGTACGCCGCGCCGGGAACCCGGACGACGAGGAGGAGCTGCGGGTCGCGATGCGGCGGCTGGCGCCCGAGGACGGCCGGATGCTCCAGGCCGTCTGGTACGACGCCGGGGCCGCCCCGGGACGGCTCACCGTGATCGCCCACCACCTGGTGGTCGACGGGGTGTCCTGGCGGGTGCTGCTGCCCGATCTGGAGGCGGCTCTGGACGCGCTCACCGACGGCAAGACCCCCGAACTGGAGCCGGTGGGCACCTCGTTCCGCCGCTGGACGCAGCTGCTGGCCGAGAACGCCACCGCGCCCGGCCGCGTCGCCGAACTGGACCTGTGGCGCGCCATCGCCGCCACGGACGACCCCGCGCTCACCGACCGCCCGCTGGACCCGGCCCGCGATGTGGTGGGCGCCGCCCGGCAGTTGACGCTCACCCTGCCCGCCGAGGTGGCCGAACCGCTGCTGGGCCAGGTGCCCGCCGCGTACCACGCCGGGATCAACGAGGTGCTGCTCACCGGTCTCGCACTGGCCGTCGCCCGCTGGCGGCGCGAACGCGGCCGGGGCGACGGCTCCGCGGTGCTGGTGGGCCTCGAGGGCCACGGCCGCGAGGAGATCGCCGAGGGCATCGACCTGTCCCGTACGGTCGGCTGGTTCACCAGCCTGTTCCCGGTGGCCCTCGACCCCGGCACGCTGCCGGAGGACGAGCTGTGGACCGGCGGCCGGGCGCTGGACACCGCGCTGAAGACCGTCAAGGAGCAGCTGCGCGCCATCCCCGACAAGGGCCTCGGCTACGGGCTGCTGCGCCATCTCAACCCCGCCACCGGACCGGAGCTGGCCGCCTTCGCCGAACCCCAGATCGGCTTCAACTACCTGGGCCGGATGGGCGAGGCCGACGCCGAGGACGCCGCCGCCGCCGACACCGTGGCGGTGCGCGACCTCACCGGCGCGGGCGACCCCGCCATGCCGCTCGGCTATCCCCTGGAGGTCAACGCCGCGGCCCTGGCCTACCCCGACGGGCAGCGGCTGGTGGCCTCCTGGACCTTCTCCGCGGAACTGCTCACCGAGGAGGAGGTCGGCGAGGTCGCCCGGATGTGGTTCGACGCGCTGCGCGCCCTGGCCACCGCCGCGACCCGGCCCGACGCGGGCGGGCTCACCCCCTCCGACCTGCCACTGGTGACCGTCGGCCAGGACGAGATCGACCGGCTGGCGGCGGCGCCCGGCGGACTCGCCGACCTCCTGCCGCTCTCCCCGCTCCAGCAGGGGCTGCTGTTCCACTCCGTCTACGACGAGTCCGCGCCGGACGTCTACACCATCCAGTCCGCCCTGGAGCTCCACGGCCCCCTGGACGGCGCGCGGCTGCGCGCCGCCACCCGCACCTTGCTGCGCCGCCACGGCAATCTGCGCGCCGCCTTCGTCACCTCCGCCTCCGGCATGTCCCTCCAGGTCGTGCCGCGCGAGGCCGAGGTGCCCTGGGCCGAGGTGGACCTGAGCGGGCTGGACGAGGAGGCGCGGCGGACCGAACTGGACCGGCTGCTGGCCGCCGACCGCGCCGAGCGGTTCGATCTCACCGCGCCGCCGCTGCTGCGCTGCACCCTGGTCCGGCTCGGCACCGACCGGCACCGCTTCGTGCTCACCGTGCACCACATCGCGGTGGACGGCTGGTCGATGCCGCTGCTCATCGGGGAGCTGTTCGAGCTGTACGGCCGGGGCGGCGACGACACCGCACTGCCCCCGGCCGTTCCGTACCGCGACTATCTGGCCTGGCTGGCCGCACAGGACCGGCAGGTGTCCGAGGACGCCTGGCGGACCGCGCTCGACGGCGTCACCGAGCCGACCCTGCTGGTGTCCGGCGCCCCCGCGGACCGCGCCCCCGCCGCGCCCGAGCGGTGGACCCAGGAGCTGCCCGCGGAGCTGAGCCAGGGGCTGCTCGCCGCCGCCCGCGAACACGGGCTGACCGTCAACACCGTGGTGCAGGCCGCGTGGGGGGTGGTGCTCGGCGCGCTCACCGGCCGTGAGGACGTGGTGTTCGGCTCGACGGTCTCCGGGCGCCCGCCGGAGCTGCCCGGTGTGGAGTCCATGGTCGGGCTGTTCATCAACACCCTGCCGGTGCGGGTGGACACCCGGCCCGGGGAGAACCTCGCCGGGATGGCCGGCCGGCTCCAGTCCCGGCAGTCGGGGTTGCTGGCCCACCAGTACCTGGGCCTGGCCGACCTCCAGAGGCTCACCGGCACCGGGGAACTCTTCGACACCCTGGTGGTGTTCGAGAACTATCCGGTGGACGCCGAGACCCTGGAGTCCACCGCCCGCGACCTCGGGGTCGTCGACGCCGACGTCCGGGACGCGGTGCACTACCCGCTGGGGCTGCTGGCCGCCCAGCGCGGTGACGCGCTGTCGCTGACCTGGTCCCACCGCCCCGATCTGCTGGACGCGGCCGCCGTACGGACCCTGGCCGGGCGCTACCGGCGGGTGCTGGAGGCGTTCGCCGCCGACCCCACCACACCCGTGGGCAGGCTCGATCTGAGCACCGAGGACGAGCGGGCGCCGCGGCGGGCCGCGGCCGACGCGGCGGACGGCGCGGCCGAGGACGAGCCGCACACCCTCACCGAGGTCTTCGAGACCGCCGCCGCGGCCACCCCGGACGCCACCGCCGTGGTGTGCGGGGACACCGCGCTGAGCTACGCCGAACTGAACGCGCGCGCCAACCGGCTGGCCCACCAGCTGATCGACCGTGGCGCCGGGCCCGAGCGGCTGGTGGCGCTCGCGCTGCCGCGCTCGGCCGAGACGATCGTGGCGCTGCTGGCCGTCCTCAAGGCGGGCGCGGCCTATCTGCCGCTGGACCCGGACTACCCGGCCGACCGCCTCGCGTACATGGTCGGCGACGCGGCGCCCGCGCTGGTGCTCACCGCCACCGGAGCCGGCCCGGCCGCGGTACCCGAGGGGGTGCCGGTGCTGGCCCTGGACGACCCGGCCGTACGGGAGGAGCTGGCCGGGCGGCCGGAGACCGACCCCACCGACGCCGACCGGACGGCCGCGCTCACCCCCGACGCCCCGGCGTACGTCATCTACACCTCGGGCTCGACCGGCCGCCCCAAGGGCGTCGTGGTCCCGCACCGCAACGCCGTGCGGCTGTTCACCGCCACCGACCACTGGTTCGGCTTCGGCCCCGACGACGTGTGGACCATGTTCCACTCCTACGCCTTCGACTTCTCGGTGTGGGAGATCTGGGGCCCGCTGCTGCACGGCGGACGGCTGGTGGTGGTCGACCACACCGTCAGCCGTTCCCCCGAGGCGTTCCTCGAACTGCTGGTCCGCGAGCGGGTCACGGTGCTCAGCCAGACCCCGTCCGCCTTCTACCAGCTGATGGCCGCCGACCGGGAGCACCCCGGACTCGGCCGCCGACTGGCCCTGCGCACCGTCGTCTTCGGCGGTGAGGCACTGGACCCGTGGCGCCTGGCGGAGTGGTACGAGCGGCACGGCGACGACGCGCCGCGGCTGGTCAACATGTACGGGATCACCGAGACCACCGTGCACGTCAGCCATGCCGCCCTGGACCGGGCGGGCGCGGCCGCCGCGACCGGCAGTGTCATCGGCGAGGCCATCCCCGATCTGCGGGTGCAGGTCCTGGACCCGGCACTGCGGCCCGTACTGCCCGGCGCGCCCGGCGAGATGTACATCTCCGGCGCGGGTCTCGCCCGCGGCTACCTCGGGCGCCCGGCGCTCACCGCGGGCCGCTTCGTCGCCGACCCCTTCGGCCCGCCCGGCGGCCGGATGTACCGCTCGGGCGACCTGGCCCGCCGGGGCCCGGACGGACGGCTGGAGTACCTGGGGCGCGCCGACGACCAGGTGAAGATCCGCGGCTTCCGGATCGAACCGGGCGAGATCGAGGCCGTGCTCGCCGGGCATCCGGCGGTCGGGCAGGTGGCGGTGCGGGTCCGCGAGGACCGGCCGGGCCACCGGCTGCTGGCCGCCTATGTGGTGCCCGCGCCGGGCGCCGCGGCGGACGGGGGCGAGCTGCGCGAACACGCCGCCGCCGCGCTGCCGGACCATATGGTCCCCGCGGCCTTCGTCACCCTCGACGCGCTGCCGCTGACCGTCAACGGCAAGCTGGACCACCGGGCGCTGCCCGCCCCGGCGTTCGGAGGCGGAAGCGGTGACGAGGGCGGTGGCGAGGGCGCGCGGGCGCCGCGCACCGCCGCCGAGGAGACGCTGTGCGCGCTCTTCGCCGAGGTGCTGGGGGTCGGGACGGTCGGTGTCGACGACAGCTTCTTCGAGCTGGGCGGCGACAGCATCATCTCGATCCAGCTGGTCGGCCGGGCCCGTGCGGAGGGGCTGCGGTTCAGCCCGCGCGATGTGTTCGCCCACCGCACGGTGGCGGCCCTGGCCGCTGCCGTCGCCACCGCTGACAGCACGGCGGAGACGGCCGCCGAGGAGGCGTCCTCCTCCGACGGCGTCGGCGAGATCCCGCTCACCCCGATCGTCCACTGGCTGCGGGAACGCGGCGGCACCATCGACCAGTTCAACCAGACCATGTCGATGCCCGTGCCGCCCGGCACCGACGCGGCCACCCTGCACGGCGCGCTCCAGGCCGTGCTGGACCACCACGACGCGCTGCGGATGACCCTGTCCCGGATCGCCGAGGACATCGGGTGGTCGCTGGAGACCGCGCCGCCCGGCGCCGTACGGGCCGAGGACTGTCTGCGCCGGGTGGACGCGGCCGCGCTGGTGCGCACCGGGCTCACCGAGGACCGGCTCGACACGCTGGCCGCCGAGGAGATCGCCGCCGCACAGGCCGAACTCGACCCCGACCAGGGCCGGATGGTGCGGGCCGTGTGGTTCGACGCCGGATCCGACGCCCCCGGTCAGCTCGCCGTCGTCGCCCACCACCTGGTGGTCGACGGGGTGTCCTGGCGGATTCTGCTGCCCGATCTCCAAGCCGCGATCGACGCGCTGCGCGCGGGGCGCCCGGTCGCCCTCGACCCCGTCGGCACCTCCTTCCGCCGCTGGTCCCGGCAGCTCACCGAGGCGGCCGGGGAGCCGGAGCGGATGCGGGAACTGGCGCTGTGGCGCGAGATGCTCACCGGCCCCGATCCACTGCTGACCGACGAACCGCTCGACCCGGCCCGCGACACCATGGGCACCGCGGCCATGCTGCGCTTCACCCTGCCCGCCGAGGTGACCGGGCCGCTGCTGGGCCGGGTGCCCGCCGCGTTCCGTGCCGGGGTCAACGACGTGCTGCTCACCGCGCTCGCCGTCGCCGTCGACGGTTGGCGCCGCGGCACCGGACGCACCGCCGGACGCGGTGAGGGCTCGCAGGTGCTGATCGACCTCGAGGGCCACGGCCGCGAGGAGATCGTGCCCGGAGCCGATCTCTCCCGGACGGTCGGCTGGTTCACCAGCCTCTACCCGGTGCGGCTGGACGCGGGCGAGCTGACCGGACAGGACATCGCGGCCGCCGGTCCGGCCGTCGGCGCCGCCCTCAAGCGGATCAAGGAGCGGCTGCGCACCATCCCCGACAACGGCATCGGCTACGGGCTGCTGCGCCATCTCAACCCGCAGACCGCCCGTGCGCTGGGCCGCTGCGCCGAACCCCAGATCGGCTTCAACTACCTGGGACGGCTGGGCGAGGCACCCGACGCGGACGTCCCCGAGGAGCCGGTGGCCGCGGGCGATCTGTCGGCCGTCGCCGACGCCGCGATGCCGCTGCCGCACACCCTCGACCTCACCGCGACCGCCGTCACCCACCCCGACGGACCGCGTCTGGTGGCCAACTGGGTCTACCCCACCCGGCTGCTGACCGAGGCCGACGTACGGGAGCTGGGCCGGGCCTGGTTCCGTGCGCTGCGCGCCCTGGTGGCCTACGCCGAACGCCCGGAGGGCGGCGGGCTCACTCCGTCCGACCTTCCGCTGGTCGACCTCGGCCAGCAGGAGATCGACCGGCTGGAGGCCGCCCACCCCGGCGGTCTGGCCGATGTCCTCCCGCTCTCCCCGCTCCAGGAGGGGCTGCTCTTCCACGCCCTCTACGACGAGCGCGGAGCCGATGTCTACAACGTCCAGATGGCGCTGGACCTGCGCGGGGAACTGGACCCGGCCGTACTGCGCGACGCCGCCCGCACCGTGCTGCGCCGCCACGACAACCTGCGCGCCGCCTTCCGGACCGGCGCCCGCGGACAGTCCCTCCAGGCCATTCCGCGCGAGGTCGAACCGCCCTGGACGGAGGTGGACCTGAGCGGGCTGGACGAGGACGCGCGGCGGGCCGGGCTGGACCGGCTGCTCGCCGAGGACCTGGCCGCCCGGTTCGATCTGCGGCGGCCCCCGCTGCTGCGGTTCACCCTGATCCGGCTCGGCGAGGACCAGCACCGGCTGCTCTTCACCAACCACCACATCCTGCTCGACGGCTGGTCGGGGCCGCTTGTCATGGCCGAGCTGTTCGAGCTGTACGGGCGGGCGGGCGATGCCTCCGGGCTGCCGGAGGTGACCCCGTACCGCGACCATCTGGCGTGGCTGGCCGAACAGGACCGGCGGGCGGCCGAGGACGCCTGGCGCACCGCGCTGGCCGGGGTGGACGAGCCGACGCTCGTCGCCCCCGCCGACCCGGCCCGCCGTCCGGTGCGGCCCGAGGCGTGGGAGGGCGGGCTGTCGGCGGACGCCCTCGCGGCGCTCACCGCCCGCGCCCGCCGCCACGGCCTGACCAAGAACACCGTGGTGCAGGCCGCGTGGGGGCTGCTGCTGTGCGCCGCCACCGGCCGGGACGACGTGCTGTTCGGCGAGACCGTGAACGGACGCCCCGCCGAACTCCCCGGTGTCGAGACCATGGTGGGCCTGTTCATCAACACCCTCCCGGTGCGGGTGACCGTCGAACGCGGCGACACCCTGCTGGACGTGGTGACCCGGCTCCGGGACCGGCAGCTCGACCTGATGCCGCACAAGTACCTGGGGCTGACCGACATCCAGCGGCTGGCCGGGGCGGGCGGTGCGCTGTTCGACACCTCCACCGCATTCGAGAACTTCCCGGTGGACTCCGGCGGCCTGGAGGAGGCCGCCCAGGGGCTCGGGGTCGTGGACGCCGAGATCCAGGACGGTACGCACTATCCGCTCCAGCTCGCCGTCACCGACACCGCCCGCGCGCTCACCCTCAAGCTGGACTACCGCCCCGACCTCTTCGACGCGGCCGCGGCACACGCCCTCGGGGAGCGGCTGGTGCGGCTGCTGGAGGCGTTCGCCGACGACCCGGCGCGGCCGGTGGCGGCGGTGGACCTGCTGTCGGTCACCGAGCGGGAACGGCTCGCGCGGTGGAACACCACCGGCCGTGCGGTGGAACCGGTGACCTTCTGTGAGCTGTTCGCGGCGCAGGTGGGGCGGTCGCCGGACGCGGTGGCGGTGGAGTCGGCGGATGTGGCGTTGTCGTACGCGGGGTTGGCGGCGCGGGCGGACGCGTTGGCGGGTCGGCTGTCGGCGGCGGGGGTGGGGCCGGAGGATGTGGTGGCCCTGGTGCTGGGGCGTTCGGTGGAGTCGGTGGTGGCTTCGCTCGCGGTGATGCGGGCGGGGGCGGCGTATCTGCCGGTGGATCCGGACTATCCGGCGGAGCGGGTGGCGTTCATGCTGGACGATGCCCGTCCGGTGGTGGTGCTGACCACGGAGGCGTACGCGGAGGTGGTGCCCGGGGGCCGGGCCGTGCTGATGGTCGACGGCACCGAGGCATCATCGGCCGCGCCCGTGCCGGTCCCCGTCGCGCTCGACGGTCCGGCGTATGTGATCTACACGTCCGGTTCCACCGGTGTGCCGAAGGGTGTGGTGGTCTCCCACCGTGGCATCGCGGCGTTCGCGGCGGCCGAGCGGGAGCGGTTCGCGGTGTCGGCGGACAGTCGGGTGTTGCAGTTCTCCTCGCCCAGTTTCGATGCCTCGGTGCTGGAACTGTGCATGACCCTGACGTCCGGTGCCACGCTGGTCGTTCCGGCCCCTGGACCGCTGGCGGGGGAACCGCTCGCCGAGGTCCTCGCGGAGCGCCGGGTGACCCACGCCCTGATTCCCCCGGCCGCCCTCGCGACCGTCCCGGCCACCGCGCTGCCGGACTTCCGCTGTCTGGTCGTGGGCGGGGAGGCGTGCCCGGCGGAGCTGGTGGAGCGCTGGGCGCCGGGCCGCCGGATGGTGAACGCCTACGGTCCGACCGAGTCCACCGTCGCCGTGTCGATGAGCGAGCCGCTGACCGCGGGGACCGGAACGCCCCCGATCGGCACCCCGGTGCCCGGGACCCGGGCGTATGTGCTGGACGGTTCGCTGCGGCTGGCCCCGCCCGGAGTGGCCGGTGAACTGTATGTGGCGGGGCCGGGGTTGGCGCGTGGCTATCTGCGGCGTGCGGCGCTGACGGCCGAGCGGTTCACCGCCGATCCCTACGGTCCGCCCGGGTCGCGGATGTACCGCACCGGGGATGTGGTGCGCCGGCGGGCCGACGGCCAGCTGGAGTTCGTCGGGCGCGCCGACGACCAGGTGAAGATCCGCGGCTTCCGGATCGAACTCGGCGAGATCGAGAACCGGTTCGCCGGACATCCGGCTGTCGCCCAGGCCGCCGTCGTGGTCCGGGAGGACCGTCCCGGGGACCGCAGGCTCGTCGGCTACGCCGTGGCCGACCCGTCCGTCACCCCCGCCGAACTGCGCGGGTACCTCGCGGGCGAACTGCCGGGCTATATGGTCCCCGCGGCCGTCGTGGTCCTGGCCGACGCCCTGCCGCTGACGTCGAACGGCAAGCTGGACCGCGCGGCGCTGCCGGTGCCCGAGTACGGCGCCGCCGGTGAGCGGCGCGCACCCCGCCACCCCCGCGAGGAGACCCTGTGCGGGCTGTTCGCCGAGGTCCTGGGGATCGACGCGCCCGGTATCGACGACGGCTTCTTCGACCTCGGCGGCCATTCGCTGCTGGCGACCCGGCTGGTCAACCGGATCCGTACCGAGCTGGGCGCCGAACTCCCGGTGCGGGCCGTCTTCGAGGCGCCGACCGTCGCCGCGCTGGCCGAGCGGCTGGCCGGGGCGGCCGGGGCCCGGGAGGGCCTGCGTCCGGTGGAGCGGCCGTCGGTGGTCCCGCTGTCGTACGCCCAGCGCCGGCTGTGGTTCATCAACCAGGTCGAGGGCGGCGGCACCTACAACATCCCGCTCGCCGTGACGCTGCGGGGCGAACTGGACACCGCCGCGCTGCGTGCCGCGCTCGCCGATGTGGTGGCCCGGCACGAGAGCCTGCGGACGGTCTTCCCGGTGTCCGACGGCGTACCGTCCCAGCACGTCCTGGCACCGGGGGAGGTGGCCCTCGCCCTGGAGGCGGCGGACATCGACCGGGCCGGGCTCGACCGGGCCCTGGAGGCCGAGGCGGGCCGGGACTTCGACCTCGCGGCCGACATCCCGCTGCGGGCCCGGCTGCTGCGGCTCGCCCCCGATGAGCATGTGCTGCTGCTGGTGCTGCACCACATCGCCGGGGACGGCGGTTCGCTGGCCCCGCTCGTCCGCGACCTCGGCACCGCCTACCGCGCGCGGTGCGAGGGGCTGGCGCCCGCGTTCGTGGCGCTGCCGGTCCAGTACGCCGACTACGCGCTGTGGCAGCGGCGGACCCTGGGCAGCGAGGACGACCCGGACAGCGCCGTCGGCCGTCAGCTCGACCACTGGCGCGGCGCCCTGCACGGGCTGCCGGAGGAGCTGAGCCTGCCGCTGGACCGGCAGCGCACCGCCGAGGCCGGGGTGAGCGGCGGCACGGTGCCGGTCGTCCTGCCGGAGGGGCTGGCGGAGGGGCTGACGGAGCTGGCGCGGCGCACCGGGGCCAGTCTGTTCATGGTGTTCCAGGCCGCCGTCGCCGCGCTGCTGACCCGGCTCGGCGGGGGGACGGACATCCCGCTGGGCACGGTGGTGGCGGGCCGCGGTGACGAGGCGCTGGAGGATCTGGTCGGCTTCTTCGTCAACACGCTGGTGCTGCGCACGGACACCTCGGGCGACCCCGGTTTCCTGGCCCTGGTGGAGCGGGTGAAGACGGCCGATCTTGCCGCCTTCGCCCACCAGGACGTGCCGTTCGAGCGGCTGGTGGAGGAGCTGAGCCCGGTCCGCTCACTGTCCCGCAACCCGCTGTTCCAGGTGGCGATCAGCTATCAGAACAACGAGCGGGCGGATCTGGAGCTGCCGGGGCTGACGGCGGAGCCGTATCCGCTGGACTCCGAACTCGCCAAGTTCGACCTGACCTTCGGCTTCAGCGAGGAGCCGGGGGAGGACGGCACCGGACCGGTGCTGGGCGCGGGTATCGAGTTCAACAGCGCGCTCTTCGACCGGGCGACGGTCGAGACGATGGCCGACCGGCTGGTGCGGCTGCTGACGGCGGCCGTCGCCGATCCCGAGCGGCCGCTGGCACGGCTTGAGCTGATGGCGGGCGAGGAGCGGGCGCGGCTGCTGCCCGGTGCCACCGAGGACGCGGTTCCGGCGGGCACGGTGGTCTCGCTGTTCGAGGCCCGCGCTGCGGACACCCCCGGGGCCACGGCCGTGGTCGCCGACGGGGTGACGCTGGGCTACGCCGAGCTGAACGCCCGCGCCAACGCCCTGGCGCACCGCCTCATCGCGCTGGGGGTGCGGCCCGACGACCGGGTGGCGATCCTCCAGGAGCGTTCGGTGGAGCTGGTGGTGGCCACGCTCGCCGTGCTCAAGGCGGGCGCGGCGTATGTGCCGCTGGACTCCCGGGCGCCCAGGGCGCGGCTGGAGACGATCGTCGCCGAGACGAACGCGGGCACCCTGCTCACCGACCGGGCGATGGCCGGAGTGGAGTTCGCGCACACCGCCCGGGTGCTGGTGGTGGACGAGGAGCGGCCGGACGGTGCGGCGGACCACGAGGCGGAGCACGAGGCGGACAATCCGGGGATCCCGCTGCTGGCGGGCCAGTTGGCGTACCTCATGTACACCTCCGGTTCGACGGGGCGGCCCAAGGGCATCGCCGTCACCCACGCGGACGTGGTGGCGCTGGCCGCCGACGGCCACTGGCGCGGCGGGGCGCACGACCGGGTGCTGATGCACTCGCCGCACGCCTTCGACGCCTCGACGTACGAGATGTGGGCGCCGCTGCTCGGCGGTGGCACCCTCGTGGTGGCCGCGCCCGGTCAGCTCGACGCGGCCCGGCTGCGCGGCCATGCCGATCGGGACGGACTGACCGCGGTGTTCCTCACCACCGCGCTGTTCAACCTGATGGCCGAGGAGGACCCGGGCTGCTTCGCCGGTCTCGCGCAGGTGTGGACCGGCGGTGAGCAGGTGTCGCCGGGCGCGTTCCAGCGGGTTCTGGACGCCTGCCCGGACACCGGTCTGGTGCATGTCTACGGGCCCACCGAGACCACCACCTTCGCCACCTGCCATCCGATGCGCGCCCCGTACCGGGTGGGGACGACCGTGCCCATCGGCCGGGCCATGGACCGGATGCGGGCCTATGTCCTGGACGACCGGCTGGGGCTCGCCCTGCCGGGGGTGGTCGGCGAGCTGTACGTGGCGGGCGCCGGAGTGGCCCGCGGCTACGCGGATCTGCAGGGGCTCACCGCCGAGCGGTTCACCGCCGATCCGTACGGTCCGCCCGGGGCGCGGATGTACCGCACCGGGGACCTGGTGCGGTGGGACGCCGAGGGGCGGGTGGAGTTCGTCGGCCGGGCCGACCACCAGGTGAAGATCCGCGGCCTGCGGATCGAACTCGGCGAGATCGAGAGCGCGGTGGCCGCCGGCCCGGGGGTCGCCCAGGTGACGGTGGTGGTCCACGAGGACCGGCCGGGAGCCAAGAAGCTGGTGGCCTATCTCGTCCCCGCCGCTGATCAGGGGGGCCGGGGGGAGCGATACGTCCAGGCGGTGCGTGACCGGGTGGCCGCGGCCCTGCCGGAGTACATGGTGCCCGCCGCGTTCGTCACCCTCGACGCGCTGCCGCTCACGCCCAACGGCAAGGTGGACCGCACGGCGCTGCCCGCGCCCGACTTCGGGGCGGCCGCCGGTGGCGGCCGCGGTCCGCGCACCCCGCGCGAGGAACTGCTGTGCACGCTCTTCGCCGAGCTGCTGCGGCTGCCCAAGGTGGGTATCGACGACAACTTCTTCGAGCTGGGCGGGGACAGCATCGTCTCCATCCAGCTGGTCAGCCGGATCCGTTCGGTGTTCGGCGCGGAGGTCTCCAACCGGGCCGTCTTCCAGGCGCCCACCGTCGCCCAGCTGATCGAGCTGATGGGACAGGAGGACCAGGGGGAGGGGACGGGGGACAGCGGTTTCGAGGTCGTCCTGCCGCTGCGCACCGCCGGGGACAAGCCACCGCTGTTCTGTGTGCACCCCGTCGGCGGGGTCAGCTGGATGTACGCGGGGCTGCTCCGCCATCTCCCGGCCGACCAGCCCGTCTACGGCGTCCAGGCGCGTGGCATCGCCCGCGAGGAGCCGCTGCCCGCCTCGATCCCCGAGATGGCGGCGGACTACGTCGAGCAGATCCGCAAGGTGCGCCCGCACGGCCCGTACCACCTGCTGGGCTGGTCAATGGGGGCGCTGGTCGCCCATGAGATGGCGGTCCAGCTGCGACTGAGCGGCGAGGAGGTCGGACTGCTGGCCAACCTCGACCAGCCGCCGGTGCCGGTCGAGGAGTTCGGCGACGCGTACGTGGCGGCGGACGAGCAGAAGGTGCTGGCGGTGCTGCTGGACTTCACCGGACACGACCCGAGGATGTTCGGGGACGGCCCGCTGGAGTACGGCCGGGTCATGGAGGTGCTGCGGGCCGAGGGCAGTGCGCTGGCCACCTTCGAGGAGCGGGACATCCTCCGCATCGGCCGGGTCAACAACAACAACTGGGAGCTGACGCTCGGTCATGTGCCCGGGGTCTACGACGGCGATGTGACGCTGTTCGTGGCCACCGAGTCCGAGGACTTCCCCGGTGACCCCGCGGGCAAGGTGGCGAGCTGGTCCGGCCGGATCGCCCCGTACACCAGCGGGCGGGTGGCCACCCACGAGGTGGACTGCGAACACCGGCAGCTCCTCCGGCCCGGGCCGCTGGCCGAGGTCGCGCGGGTGGTACGGGACCTTCTGGACCGGCCCGTGGACCGGCCCGGCCACGGCGGCTGACCCCCCGGCCGCTCCGTATCCCGGTGCTCCCGAGCCTCCGCGCCCGGGAGCACCGGGGTTTTCCCGGGGTGCGTCGCGGGGTTTCCAGGGGTGCCCCGCGGGGTGTTCCCGCCCCGAAATCTCCCATTCGGCAGATGTCCGGCGCGGGTCCGCTCGGAATGCTGAGCGGGAGGAACAGCGCTCGTCGCCGACGCGGTGACGAGGAGGAGAGGACAACGATGACGCAGCTCGCGGACAGTGAGCCCCAGCGGTCGCGGGAGGAGCGGAGGCAACCACTGAACGGGGCGGACGGGGCGGACGGGGCAGCACGGGGCTCCCGCCGGGGTCCCGGATGGCCGTCGTGGGTCGGCTACGCCGCCTTCGCCGCTCTGCTGCTGTACGGACTGGCCAACGTCCACTGGGCGCTGGGCGGCGACGGTTTCCCGTTCGGCGCGGAGGACGCCAACCCGGAGTACTCGGCCTTCGAGCACACCCCGGCGTCCACCCTGGCCCCGGCGCTGGCAGCGCTGCTGCTGCCCAGCGCGGCCGTCGCGCTGCTGATGGCGCTCCCGGGCCACCGCCGGGTACCGCGGAATCTGCTGCTGGGCTACACCTGGTGCTTCGTCGCCGTGGCGCTCGCGGCGTTCGCCGACTTCCGGCTGCTGGGCAATCTCGCCTATGCGCTGCTGCTCCGCTTCGGCGCCATCAACTGGACGGTGCTCAACCAGTTCTTCCTGGTCCTGGGCGTCGGGCTGATGGCGCTCACGGCGCTGGCGTACCAGCGCCGGCTGCGGGACGCCTGCGGCGCTTGCGGCCGCACGGACGGCGAACCGGGCTGGACCGGCCCGGAGGCGGCGGCGCAGTGGGGCCGCAAGGCCGTGCGGATCGCCGTCGTCATCCCGTTCGTCTACGCCAGCACCCGCTGGGCCTGGGCGCTGGGCATCCCCCTGGGCATCTCCGACAAGCTGTGGGAGGAGGGCAAGGAGGACCACCTCTGGTACTGGGGAGCCGGTCTCGCCACCCTCGGCGCCCTCGGCGCGCTGCTGACCCTCGGCCTGGTCCAGCGCTGGGGCGAGGTCTTCCCGCGCTGGATGGTGGGGCTGCGGGGGAAGCGGGTGCCGCCGCCGCTGGCCATCATCCCGGCCTCGCTGGTGGCACTGCTGATCACGATCGCCGGGGTGATGTACATCCGGCTGGAGATCCAGGGCAGGTTCGACAACCAGAGCGAGGACTGGGGCACCACGGTGCCGGAGATGTTCTGGCCGCTGTGGGGGGCCGCGCTGGCCGCGGCCACCCTCGCCTACCATCTGCGCCGCCGGGGCCGCTGCAAGCGCTGCGGACGGCGGTGAGACCCCGTCGGCGGGCGGTTCAGCTCGCGCGGCGGAAGTTGCGGATGGCCAGCGGGGCGATGACGGCCACGACCACGCCGCAGATGCCGAACGTGGCCAGCACCGTCCCGGCGTCCGGGTCGCCCAGGGCCAGGTCGCGCGCCGCGGTGATGGCGTGGGACATCGGGTTCACCTCCGCGAACGCCCGCAGCCAGGACGGCAGTCCGTCGGTCGGGACGAACGCGTTGGAGGCGAACAGCAGCACCATGTTGACCATGCCGCCCACCGGCTGCATCGCCTCCGGCTTGCGCAGCCACGCGGACAGCGCCATGAACACCCAGCCCAGCGACCAGCCGAGGACCATCGCCACCAGCAGCGCCCCCAGGGAGCCCAGCACCCCGCCCTGCGGGCCGTAGCCGAAGACCAGGGCACCTGCCACCAGCATCACCACCATGTTCACCGCGTTGAGCACGGTGTCGGCGATGCTGCGGCCGATGAGGATGGTGCCGGTGTGGATCGGCATGGACTTGAAGCGGGAGATGATCCCGTTGTTCAGCTCGGTGGTCAGCGCCACACCCGACTTCAGCCCCGCGCTGATCGCGCTGGTGATGAGGAAGGCGGGCAGCAGATAGTCGATGTAGCTGACGCCCGCCGGGAACGACTGTGTCTGCGACACGCTTTTGAAGACCTGGCTGAAGACGGTCAGCATCAGGATCGGCTCCAGGATGCCCGGCAGCACCAGGGCCGGTTCGCGCAGCGCCCGCAGCGACCGTCCGGAGAGCACCTGGATCTGCCGCAGCGGGCCAGAACCGCGGAAGCGCGGCGGGGTGACCGGGGCGGTCGGGCCGGCGGTCTCCGGCTCCGGGGAGTGCGGGCGGTCGGCGATGATGCTCATGAGGACGTCCCTGCCTCGGTCGGGTTACCGGCGTTGGTGGCGTGGTGCGCTGCCGTGGGGTGGTTCAGGGCCATGTACACGTCGTCGAGGGTCGGTTCGGAGAACGCGAGCCCCGCCATGTCCGTAGCGGCCTCGTCCACGGCCCGGACCACCACCGCGATGTCCGTGGAGTCGGCCACCGGCACGGTGAGGACGAGCCCGTCCTCGTCATGGGCCGGAACCAGGGCGGCCCGGCGCAGCGCCTGGACCGTACGGGCCCGGTCCTCGGCCCGGCGCAGGGTGACGGAGACACTGCGCCGCCCCACCCGCTCCTTCAGCTCGGCGGCGGTGCCCGAGGCGATGACCCGGCCCGCGGCGAGCACCGTGATGGAGTCGGCCAGCGTGTCGGCCTCCTCCAGGTACTGCGTGGTCAGCAGGACCGTGGTGCCGTCCTGCACCAACCGCTCCACGATCTCCCACAGTCCGCGCCGGGCCACCGGGTCCAGTCCGGTGGTCGGCTCGTCGAGGAAGATCACCTCGGGGCGGCCGACCAGACTGGCCGCCAGATCGAGCCGCCGCCGCATCCCGCCGGAGTAGTTCTTGGCGTTGCGGCGTCCGGCTCCGGTCAGATCGAACAGCTCCAGCAACTCGTCGGCCCGTTCCGCCGCCTCCGTGCGCGTGGCGCCCAGCAGCCGGGCCAGCAGGATCAGATTGGCGCGCCCGGGGAGCGTCTCGTCCACCGCCGCGTACTGGCCGGTGAGCCCGATGAGCCGGCGCACCTCCTCGGCCCGGGCGGTGACATCGAGCCCGGCGACCCGGGCCCGTCCGGAGGAGGGGCGGGTCAGCGTGCTCAGAATGCTGACCAGGGTGGTCTTTCCGGCGCCGTTGTGGCCGAGCAGACCCAGGACCGAGCCCCGCGGCACCGCGAGGCTCACATCGTCGAGCGCGGTCATCGTCCCGAATCGCTTCGAGATATGCGAGACGTCGATCATCATCGTGTCCACCGGATATACGGTAGGTGGCATTGTCCGCCGTGGGGCCGGGCTATCAGCAACGTCGAAGTGGAATTGCCGCTTGGTGAAAGCCGTGCTATTTCCGCCGGGGCGGCGGGCCGGAAACGCGGGCCGGAATGCGCGGGGAAAACCGGCGGCCGAATCCGCTCCGGGGGCCGGTCCGGGCTCTGCCGAACGGCACATTCCCCGCCGGATCAGGACCCATGACGACCTGCCGATCGGTGGATGTGCCGACCCGTCCCGTTCCGTCACGCTGGCAGCGGACCGGCGGACCGACGGAGGACACCATGACCATGAGCGCCGAACGGGACCTGGCGTCCCCGCCGCCCCGCACCGACGCCGACGACGCACCGTCCCCCCGCCCCTCGTGGCTCGCCCGCCGGGCGGCGCACACCGTGCCGTTCACCCTGCTGCCCACCGGGCTGTGGCGGTGCGCGATGGGCTTCGGTGTGCCGCTGGGCTTCGCCACCACCTCGGATCTGCACGAGAGCCACTTCCCGGGCTGGATGACGCTGTACGTCATCGCGCTCAGCCTCTTCGCGGAGGCACTGGGGCTGCTCACACTGGGGCTGATCCAGCCGTGGGGCGAAGTGGTGCCGCGCTGGATCCCGTTCCTGGGCGGCAGGCGGATTCCGGTGCTGTGCGCGGTGATCCCGGCGTCCCTCGGCGCGCTCGCCGTCACCCTCATCACCATCGTCGGCGCGTTCACCTGGAACGCCCCGGAGAACCTGGCGGAGATCAGCGATCCGTACGGCCCGCTCTACTGGCTCCAGACCGCCTGTTACGCGCCCCTGCTGGCCTGGGGCCCGCTGCTGGGCGTGGTCACCGTGGCGTACTACCGGCGTCGGCGAGCGGCAGAACGGCGGCCGTCCGCCAGCCGCCCCCCGCGTCCGGGCCCGCGCTGAGCGTGCCGCCCAGCGCCTCGATGCGCTCGGTCAGCCCCAGCAGCCCGGTGCCGCCCCGGCGGCCGTCCTCGCCGACATGGCCGCCGGAGCCCGAGCTGAGGGCCTCGACGCCGTTGACCACGCTCACGGCCAGCGCGTTGCCGCGGCGCTCCAGCGCCACCCGCACCCGTACGGTGGCCGCCGTGCGGGCGTGACGGCGGACGTTGGTGAGCGCCTCCACCACCATCCGGTGCGCGGTGCTCGCCACCTCGCGCGGCACCCGCGCGATCGCCTCGGCGGTCAGCTCCAGTTCGAGCCGTACCTCGGCCCGCCCCGAGGAGCGGAACCGCTCCACCACATCGGTGATGTCCTCCAGCCCGTACGTCCGCGGCCGGTCCTCCGCCTCGCCGCCCCCGGTGTCGGCGTCACCGAGCATGCGCACCGTACGGTCCATCGAACGCAGCGCCTGCTGTCCGGCCGCCTCGATCTGCCGCAGCAGCGGCATCAGCCGCTCCGGCTGCTCGGCCCCCACCAGCTGCGCGGCCTGGGCGAGCACCACGATGCCGGAGACGTCGTGGGCGACGAAGTCATGCAGGTCCCGGGCGAGTTCCAGCCGCTGGCTGCGGCGCGCGGCCCGCACCGAGTTCAGCCGCCGCGCGTCCAGCGCCCGTAAGTACCCGCCGACCAGCGTCGCGCCGATGGCCCCGAGCCCCATGAACGCGCACTGCCCGAACGCCTCGAGGAACGATTCGTATGCCCCCACCCGCAGGATCACCGTGGACCCGGCGGCCGACAGCAGCAGCACCAGCGGCACCCCCTGCGGCGCGGGCGCGAACCGGGTCACCACGAACACCAGCGCCGTGACCGCCGCGAACTCCACCAGCATCAGTACCCCGAGCGGCGAGTCCTCCCCGGCGTCCCCCGTGAGCACGGTCGCCACCGCGGAGACCACGGCCACCACCGCCGCCGTCGCCCCGAGCCGCGCCCGGGTGCGCGGCCACCACCCGACCGTCACCAGCGTGGCCCCCACCGCCACCACCATCGACACGGCCGCAACCCACCCGGCCGCGGACCCCACCGCGAGCCCGCCCACCACGGCCAGCCCCGCCGCGCCCCCGCACACGGCCCGGACGGCGGTGCGCCAGGAGCCGTACCGGTTTCCGTGTCCGCTCTCCCTGCCCAATGACTTCCCCTCGCCGTCCGTTTGCCGTCGACCCGTTTCGCGCCACTGCCGCGCGAATTCTAAAGGGAGTTGACGGGCTTTCGAAGAATTCGATATGGCGTGGACAGGAATGCGGATCCCATGGGAGGACTGCCGGGAAGCCGTATCGCTGTCCCCGGGAGATGCCGATGGATGCGCAGGACCATGACGGCCGGGCGGAATTGGATCGACTGCTCCCGCGATGGCACTTCCGGGAAGTCCACCGGGTGTGTGTGACGGCGTCCGCCGAAGCGGTGATGCGGGCGGTGTGGGAGACCACCTGGGCCGAGGCCCCGATGGCACGGGCGCTGGTGGCGCTGACGCGGGCCGATGTGGGCAGGGAGCGGCGGATCGTCGGGGACTTCCTCGGCGCAATGGGGGAGACGGTGCGCGCCGGGGAGCGGGAGGTGCTGTTCGTCGGCGTGGACACGCTGGAGGAGGGCAGGGCGCGGCCCGAGGGGAGCGCGCTGGACGTGGTCCGGGGGTGTGCGGAGCCGGGGCTGCTGAAGGTGGTGATGAACGTGCGCTTCGGCGGGGGTGTGCTCAGCACGGAGACCCGGGTGTACGCCACCGACGACCGCACCCGGCGCCGGTTCCGGCCGTACTGGCTGGCCATCCGGGCCGGGAGCGGCCTCACCCGGACGTCGATGCTGCGCGCGATCCGCCGCCGGGCGCTCGGCACCGGTCAGGGCCAGGGCCCGGCGCTGCCCGGAAACCGTTTGCCGTGATCGTCGCCGGTGATGAGGATGGCGCCATGCCCACGCTCACCGCCGTGCCGAGGTCGGACGGACCGATGAGCCGGCGGCGGACATCTACGCATCCTCCGGCGCCATCGACCCCGCCGCGGCCCGCGCCGCCATCGCGAACTTGGCCGCCCCGGTGCTGGTACTCGCAGGTGAACTGGACAGCGGCCCGCGCCCCCGGGTCGCCGCCGGCATCGCGTCGTTGTTCCGCCATGCCGAACTGACCGTCCAGCCGGGCGCCGGCCACCACCCACGGCTGGACGTCCCCGTCCGCTTCACACGGACCGTCGCCGCCTTCCTCACCCGCTGGGCCCTGGTGGGGATCCGCGGTGCGGGGCACGGCGAGAGCGGCGAGGGCCGCCGTGGCCGGGGGCCGTGCCCGCGGTCAGGCGGATGACCGGTGGCCCCCGGCCGGGGCGGGGTGCAGCGCCGCGATGCACTCGGGCAGGCGTGCCCACACCGGCGGGGTGTAGAAATGGCCTCCCGGCAGTTCGTCGGCGCGGAACTCCCCGGTGGCCAGCGGCCGCCAGCGCGCGGCCGGGGCGTCGAGGTCGTCGTCCGCGCCGTACAGCACCTGGAGCGGGGTGCGGACCGTGACGCCCTCGCGGTAGCGGTAACCGTCGGAGACCAGCAGATCGGCGCGGAACACCTCGACCGCCATCGACCGCAGTTCGGGTTCGGCGAGCACCACGTCGGACAGCTGGCCCACCGTGCTCATCCAGGTGAGGAGTTCGTCGTCGGTGTCGCGCGGGGTGGGGGTCTCCCGGCGCTTCTCGGCCCAGCGGACCGGGGAGTCGGCGCCGGAGGCGATCAGCGCGCGCGGCGGGGCGCCCGCGCCCGCCTCCAGCCGGCAGGTGAGGTCGAAGGCGACCCAGGCGCCCATGCTGTGGCCCAGCAGGAGGTAGGGGCGTTCGGCCGCGACCGTGCGGACGGCCTCCAGCGCGTCCGCGATGAGCGCGTTCCAGTCGGCCGCGAAAGGAACCGTGTATCGGCCTTCCCGTCCGGGGTAGCAGTACAGCACCAGCTCCACATCCGGCGGCAGGGCCTCGGCCCAGGGCCGGAAGGAAGCCGTACCGCCGCCGCAGAAGCTCAGGCACAGCAGGGTCCGGGTCGCGCCGGGGCGGGGGAGCGGACGGAGCAGCGACCGCGACATCGGTGGACTCCCGTGCGGTGGACGGCGGTTGGCGCGGTCACGGTACCGCGCGGCACACGGCCGACGGCCCGGGAACGAGAATTTCTTGATGGCCCGAGGTGACCGTGTGTGGTGGAGCGGGCGGGCTGGGTGACGGCCGGACGGGCCGTGCCGGGGCCGTACCGCGGCAAACGCCCCTTTTCCCGTGTTCCCGCACCGGCGGAAACCACCGGCCGGTTCGTTGGCAACGCTTTATCGAATTCTTCTCATTGGAATCTCTGACGCCCTTCGCTCCGCTCGTTCCCGACAACGCTTGTGGCCAAGAATCACGGCTGCCTATGGTCGACCCGAAATGGGCGAGCGCCCTGGAAGGGGAAGCAGATGGCTAATCCATTCGAGGACGACGAGGCCACCTACTACGTGCTGGTGAACGACGAGGGCCAGCATTCTCTGTGGCCCGCCTTCGCCGAGATCCCGGCCGGCTGGAAGTCCGTCCACGGACTGGCGGCCCGGCAGGAATGCCTCGACTACATCAACGAGAACTGGACCGATATGCGTCCGCGCAGCCTCGCCGAGGCCATGGCCGCCAACGCGTCCTGAACGCCGTCCCGCGCACCTGATGTCACCCGCATCGTCAAACGTCACAAGGAGAAAACCGGTATGGCCACGATCACCACGGAGCGCCAGGCAGCGATCAAGGAGATCGTCTGCGACATTCTCGAACTGGAAGAGGACGAGGTGACCGACACCAGCCTCTTCATCGACGACCACGGTGCCGACTCCCTCCGCGCGATCGAGATCCTCGCCTCGCTGGAGAAGGAATTCAAGATCACCATCGATCAGTCCGAACTGAGCGAGATGGTGAATCTGGAGAAGGTCTACCAGGTCGTGGCGGAGGCCCCCAGCCGGTAACCGGCCCGTGGCCGCCGAGTCAAAAGGGAAGTCACCATGTCCGAGTCACGTCCCGGTGCCGCGGCGGTGAAACGCCGTGTGGTGCTCACCGGTTTCGGCGTCATTTCCAGTATCGGTATCGGCGCCGCCGAGTTCACCCGGAGCCTTCGGGAGGGACGCAGCGGAGTCAGCCCCATCTCGGTGTTCGACACCGAGGGTTTCGCGCATGTCAACGGATGCGAGGTCAGGGGATTCGACCCGCAGGAGTGGATCACCCGTACCCCGGTCCAGGAGCTCGGACGGGCCAGCCGGTTCGCCGTCGCGGCGGCCCGGATGGCCGTGACGGACGCGGGCCTCGACCCCGAATGGCTCGCCGACCGGCGCGGCCTGATCTCCGTGGGCACCACCGACGGTGAGTCCTTCGAGCTCGACCGGCTGGTGGAGACCGAACTCGCCGACGGGCCCGAGGGGATGGACCGGCAGACCGTACGCCGGGTCCCGGCCGCCCGGCTGTCCACCACCATCGCGCAGGAGCTCCAGCTCACCGACGTCGAGGCGCTGACCATCGCGACCGCCTGCTCCGCGGGCAACTACGCGATCGGCTACGGCTTCGACGCGGTGAGCTCCGGCGAGGTGGAGTTCGCGCTGTGCGGGGGCGCGGACGCCATGTGCCGCAAGACCTTCACCGGTTTCTACCGGCTGGGCACCATCGCCCCCGAGTGCTGCCGGCCGTTCGACATCGACCGCAAGGGCATCCTCACCGGCGAGGGCGCCGGGGTGCTGGTGCTGGAGAGCCTGGAATCGGCGCTGGCGCGCGGTGCCCGGATCTACGCCGAGGTGCTGGGCTACGGCCTCAACTGCGACGCCTACCACCAGGTCGCGCCGAACGGGGCGAGCGTCGCCGCCTGTATGGGGATCGCCCTGGAGAACGCCGGGGTCAAACCGGACGAGGTCGATCTGATCTCCGCCCACGGCACCGGCACCAAGGCCAACGACATCACCGAATCGCGGGCCATCCGCGACGTGTTCGGGAACGCCACCCCGCGCACCATCTCGCTGAAGTCGATGCTGGGCCACACCATGGGCGCGGCCAGCGCGCTGGGCGCCATCGCCTGCGGGCTCGCCATCACCCACGGCTTCATCCCGCCGACCATCAACCACACCACCACCGACCCGGCCTGCGAGATCGACTGTGTGCCCAACCGGGCCGTGGACGCCGATCTGCGGGTGGTGCAGAACAACGGGCTCGCGTTCGGCGGCAACAACGCCATCGTGATCCTCGGAAGATACGAGGAGAGCGAGAGCGAGAGCGCCCCGGGCGCCGTGGACCGCCCGCTCGCCGGGAGCGTGTCATGAGCTATCCGATCACCGGCGTCGGCGCGGTCGCCAGCATCGGGGACGACCCCGGGCAGATCTTCACCGCGCTGTGCGAGGGCCGCAGCGGGCTCGGCCCGCTGCGCGGTTTCGACCGCGGACGGTTCACCGCCCAGCAGCTCTTCGAGATCGACGACCGCTCCGGCGACGACGGCACCGACGAACCCGGCCGCGCCACCCGCTTCCTGCTGGAGGCCGTCCGGCAGGCCGCCGCCGACGCAGGGCTCCCCGACGACCTCGGCGGCACACCGGTGCTGGTCGGCACCGGACTGCGCGAACTGCGCTCGCTGGAGCTGTGGTGGCGCGACGGCGTCCCGTTCGACGCCGGGGGCCTCGACTTCGGCCCGGCGCTGCGCCGCCGCTTCGGCGCGTACGACACCCACACCTTCGCGGGCGCCTGTTCGGCCTCGCTCTACGCGCTCGCACTCGGCTGGGACCTGCTGGAACAGGGCGAGAGCGACACGGTGATCGTGGCGGGCTGCGACACGGTGACGGAGTCCATGTTCGGCCTGGCCGACCGGGTGCAGTTCGATCCGCCCGACGTCGTCCGCCCCTTCGACCGCGCCCGCCGGGGCACCATCCTCGGCGAGGGCGCCGCGGCCGTCGTGCTGCGCCGGGAGCAGGTGGCGGACCGCCCGGTGCGCGGCTGGCTGCGCTCGGTCGCGGTCAACTGCGACGCCCACCACCAGACCGCGCCGGACGCGGACGGAGTCAGGGCCTCGGTCGAGCGGGCACAGCGGGCGGCGGGCAGCCGCCCCGAGGACATCGACCTGGTGGTGCTGCACGCCACCGGAACACCGCTCAACGACCGTACCGAGGCGGAGGTGATGGCCGGGGTGTTCGGCGGCCCAGGCCCCGCCCTCACCGGGATCAAGTCGCTGACCGGCCACACCTCCGGCTCCGCCGGGCTGATGAGCCTGATCGTGGCGCTGGCGTCGGTGGAGAGCGGCCGGGTGCCGCCGATCGCCCATCTCACCGATCCGCTGCCTGAAGGCGCGGGGCTGCGGCTGGTCCGCGACGTCCCGCTCACCACCCCGGTGCGGATGGCGCAGATCAACGGATTCGGCTTCGGCGGGGTCAACGCCGTCGCGATCGTGGCGGGTGCGGCATGACGGGGACGGCGATCACGGGCACGGGCGTGGTGCTGCCCGGGGTGAACGACCCGGCGGGGCTGCTGCGCGGCCCCGTGGCCGGTGCCGAGCCGGTGCGGCCCGCCGACCTCATCGGCAGGAAGGGGCTGCGCTTCAGCGACCGGGCCACCCAGCTCGGCCTGTGCGCGGCGGCCGCCGCGCTGACCGACGCCGGACTGCTCGGCCAGGACGGCCCGCGGCTCCCCGGCGACCGGGTGGGGGTGGTGGTCAGCTCCAACCTGGGCAACGCCGACACCGTCTGCCGGGCGGTGGAGACCATCGCCCGGGAGACCACCGGCGGGCTGAGCCCCATGGACACCCCCAACGCCTCCAGCAACATCATCGCCTCCGAGACCGCGATCCGCTTCGGGCTGCGCGGACCCAACCTGACGGTGTGCAACGGCATCACCTCCGGGCTGGACGCCCTGCGCTGGGCCGGGCTGACGCTGCGGTCCGGGCGCGCCGATCACATGCTGGTGATCGGGGTCGAACCGGACAACGAGATCACCCGGCGGCTGACCGGCGGACCGGTGGTCGACGGCGGCGCGGCCGTGGTGGTGAGCCGTACGGACGCGGTGGACCGTACGGACGCGGTGGGCGTGGCCGCTCCCCGGCTGCTGCTCGGCCCCTCGGTGCGGACCGGGAAACTGCCCGACGCCGCCGCCCGGTTGACCGGTGCCGTACCGGACGAGGGCGCGCTGTGGCTGTGCCCCGATCCGGCGCTCGTCCCGTCCGGCGCGGCGACGGCCGGGCTGTCCGGCTGGGGCGAGTGCTCCGGCGCGCTGGGGCTGCTCCAGTGCGCGGCCGCCGTCGGCTGGGCCGACTCCGGCCGGACCGGACCGGTGTACGCGCTGCTGGGCGGGGCCGGTACCGAGGCGACCGGTACGGCCTTCCTCCCGGTGGAGCCTCCGGCCCGCCCCGCGGATCCGGCTCTCGCGGCGGAGCGTGCGGCGTGAAACGGGTCGTCCTGCTGCACGGACTGGGCAACAGCGGCGGCATCTGGTCCGCGTGCGCCGCCCACTGGCGTCCCGACACGGAGATCCACGCGCCCGAACTCCCCTGGAGCGGGGCCGGGATCACCGGATGGCGGCACGAGCGGGACTCGGCCCGGCTGCTGGAGGAGGTGCTCGCGGCGGTGCCCGGTGGCGCCGATCTGGTGGTCGCCCACTCCTTCGCCTCGATGCCGCTGCTGGAGCTGCTCGGCCGCCGCGCGCTGGCCGGGGACCCGCTGGAGGTGTCCGGAGCGGTGCTGGTGAACCCCTTCTACCGGCCGTCGGCGGACGATTTCCCCTGGGCCGTGATCGCGCCGCTGCTGGAGTCCTTCCCGGCCACCATGGCCGAGGGCGTCCGGCTCCAGTCCGGTGACCGGCCGATCGACCCGGAGCTGCGGGCCGATATCGCCCAGCGGCTCTGCGAGTTCGTCGGCCCCTACGGCTGGCTGCGCTTCCTGGACGCCTACTTGAGCACCCCGCTGGTCCCGGTGCACACCATCGGCACCCCGTGTCTGGTCATCGGCGGCGGCCGGGACGCCACCGTCGATGTCGCCGAGGCCCGCGCGCTGGGCGCCGCCCTGCCGCGCGGCCGGGCCCGGATCCTGCCCGGTGGCGGCCACTTCCCGATGCTGGAGGGCCCCGGGTGGTTCACCGGCGCCGTACACGACTTCCTCGACGGACTCGCCCGGCGCGCCCGGAGCGACAGCGGTGCGTACCCCGTCGGCACCTGAATCCGGAAACGACCCCTGGAACCGAAGGAGACTGCGATGGGCCCGGTGTCAGATCCGGCCGTGTCGGCTCTGCTGGACGCCCCGACCACCGTGCGGCTGCGGCCGGTGTTCGAAGGCAACAACATCAGCTACGCCATCGGCTTCAAGCACATCAACTATGTCGCCGAGGCGGCGGTGCTGCACCACTTCCGCACGGCCGGGCTCCCGGTGGGCGAGCTGTACCAGCGGTATGGGCTCGGCTTCGAGGTGGTGGAGCTGCGCTCCCGGCTCGGCGCGCTGCTGGCGGTGGACGACGAGGTGGAGGCGGAGGTGGTCCCCGCCACCAAGGCCGAGGCGGCTGAACTCACCTTCACCGTGCGCCAGTTCGTCCAGCGCGACGGCCGGCGGGTCACATGCGCGAGCTCCACGGTGCGGGTGGCGCTGCGCGTCGACGGCCACATCGCCCCGTCCGGGGAGTACCCCGCCGGGCTCGGCCGGTTCGCCGTACCGCGGCTCGGCACCGGGGACCGCCGCGAACTGGCCGTCACCCCGCGCCCGTACGGCGGCCTCGCCGAGGGCCGGGGGACCACGGGCACCGCCGACCCGGTGCTGGCCCAGCTGATCGGCGAGGAGAACGCGTTCGGGTGGCGCTGGCGGATGCCGTACTTCTACTGCCACTTCAACGAGCGCGTGCAGATGTCGGGCTTCCTGCGGGTGATGGAGGAGGCCGAGGACCTGTTCCTCGCCGACCGGGGGCTGCCCATCAAGGAGGTCCTGGACTCGCGCGGCTGGATCCCGGTCGTCACCCGGTCCCGGATCCGGCTGCTGGACGAGACGGTGATGGAGGAGGAGCTCTACACCGTCTACACCATCGAGGACATCTTCAAGAGCCTGCTCTACACCGCCCGGATGGACTGCTACGTCATCCGCGGCGGGGAGCTGGTGCACACCGCCACCGGCACCATCACCCATGGCTACCTCCGTGAACACGCCCCCAACCAGTGGGCGATGGCCACCCTCGACGAGGCCACCGTCGCCGCGCTCAGCAGCCCCAAGCGAGCGTCCGTATGAGCGGCGGGACAAGCGCACCGGCGGCCGCGCCACCGGTGATCTCCGCGTGGTCGGCGGTCTCCCCGTACGGCCTGGGCGCCCCGGCGCTGGTGGACGGGCTCCGCTCGGGCCGGCCGACCGGCGCCCCGGTGGACACCGCCCGCTGGCGGGTGCCCGGGGGAACCGCCCATCTGGTGCCCGGTTTCGAGACCCGCCAGGTGCTCGGCAAGAAGGGCACCCGCTCCATGGACCGGGTGACCGGTCTCGCGGTCAGCGCGGTCGGCGGGCTGCTGGACCAGCCGGAGGCGGACCGGGAGCGGGAGACCGGGGAACGGGCCGGGCTGGTACTCGGCACCACCACCGGAAGCGCCGAGTCGATGATGGACTTCACCCGCACCTCCCTGGAGGGCGAGGCGCCGTTCGACGTGGACCCGGCCGTGATGCCCAACGCGGTGATGAACTGCGCGGCCGGACAGTGCTCCATCTGGTACGGCATCCGGGGCCCCAACACCACGCTCGCCGGGGGCCGTACGGCCGGGCTCGCCGCCCTCCACTACTCGGCCCGGCTGCTGGCGTCGGGGCGCGCCGGATCGGTGCTGTGCGCCGCGGCCGAGGAGTTCTCCCGGGCCCGCTACTGGCTGGAGCGGCACAGCCGCGGGGATCAGGACGTGGCGCTGGGCGAGGGCGCGGCGGTGCTGCTGGTCCAGCGACCGGACGCGGTCAGCCCCGGCCGGCCCCCACTCGCCGAGATCCTGTCCGTGCGCACCCGGGTGGCCACCGGCGACCGGGTGCGGCCGGTGCTGGAGGCGTGTGTGGCCTCGGCCCTGGAGGCGGCCGGCGCCCGGCCCCGGGACGTCTGGGCCGCGAGCCCCGGCGACGCCCCCGGGCGGCTCGGACGGGACGAACGCGACGCGCTGACCGCGCTGTTCGGCGCCGAGGCGCTGGAGCGGGTGCCCGGGGTGGGGCGGCTGGGCGACGTCTCGGCCGCCTCGGCCACCTTCCAGATCGCCTTTCTGCTGGCCACCGCCGCGCTGTCGGACGAGGCGGCCGGCCGGCTCGCGGTGGTGACCTCCGCCGACCGGGACGGTTCACTGGTCTGTGCCGTACTGCGGCTGGTGGCGGCGTGAACGGCGTGAGCCCGGTCGCCGCCGGGGTGAGCGTCGTGGCGCCGCCGGCCGGCGGGAAGGCGGCCGCGCGGGTGCACATCGACGCCGCCGAGCCGGTGTTCGCGGGCCACTACCCCGACTTCCCGATCTTCCCCGGCGTCTGTGTGGTGGAGTGCGCCCACCGCGCGGCGCTCGCCACCGCCCCCGAGCCGGTCGCCCTGGCGGCCGTGGGCTCGGCGCGGTTCGGCGGCGCGGTCTACCCGGGCGACGTCCTCGACCTCGAGCTGACCTGGCGCCGCCGGGACGACGGCTGGCGCTGCTCGGCCTCCGCCGTCACCCCGCGCGGTGACGCCGCCTCCGTACGGCTGCGCTACCGGCCCGCGGACGGTACCGGCGCCCCGGACCGGGACGGCCCCGCGGTGGCCGGGCTGTTGCCGCACCGCTATCCGATGCTGCTGGTGGACCGGGTGGTGGAGCTGGTGCCCGGGGAGCGGGTGACGGCGGTCAAGGCCGTGACCCTCAACGAGCCCTGGTACGCCGGGATCGCCGCGGGCACCGGCCTGGCCTACCCCGCCTCGCTGGTGGTCGAGTCCTGGGGGCAGACCGCCGGGCTGCTGGCCTCGGCCGGGGCCCCGGAGACCCGCGGTCAGGTGATGCTGTTCGGCTCGGTCGCCGACGCGGAGTTCCACAGCCCCGTCCACCCCGGTGAGCTGATCGAGCACCGGGTCACGGTGGCGCGCTCGCTCGGCGACTCGGTGATCTTCGAGGGCGAGAGCCGCTGCGGCGGCCGCCCGGTGATGTCCGTGGCGCGCATGGTGATGGCCTTCCGGCCGGCCGGCGCGCTGAAGGAGGCGACTTCATGACACAGGATGTGCGACGGCAGGCCGACGACCGGCCGGTGGCGCTGATCAGCGGCGGATCGCGGGGCATCGGCCGGGCCACGGTGCTGAAGCTGGCCGAGGACGGCTACGACATCGGCTTCTGTTACCACTCCCGGCCCGAGGCCGCCGAACTCCTCGCCAAGGAGGCCGAGGCGCTGGGCGCCCGGGTGCTGGCCGAGCGGGTGGACGTGTCCGACCCGGATGCCGTCCGGGTGTGGGTGGCGCGCACCGAACGCGAGCTGGGCCCGGTGGACGTCGGGGTCACCTCCGCCGGAATCACCCGTGACAAGGCGATGGTGATGATGAGCGACGACGACTGGCGCTCGGTGGTGGGCACCAATCTCGACGGGGTCTTCCACGTCTGCCGCTCGGTCGCCTTCTCCATGATGAAGCGCCGCTCCGGATCCCTGGTCAACATCTCCTCGGTGGCCGGGGTGCACGGCAATGCCACCCAGACCAACTACTCCGCCTCCAAGGCCGGGATCATCGGCTTCTCCCGTTCGCTGGCCAAGGAGATCGGCCGCTACGGCGTACGCGTCAACGTCGTGGCGCCCGGCTTCATCGACACCGACATGGTGGCGGCCGTCGGCGACACCGCGCGCGACAAGGCGCTCGGCAACGTGACGCTCGGCCGGATGGGCACCCCGGAGGAAGTCGCCGACCTGGTGGCCTTCCTCGCCGGGGCCCGCGCCGGATACATCACCGGATCCGTAGTCCACATCGACGGGGGGATCGTGCTGTGAGCCGCCGGAACAAACAGCCCCGCTGGTACTTCTCGCTGCGCAGCCCGTACTCGTGGTTCGCGTACCGGGACCTGAGCGAGCGCTACCCGGACGTCCTGGACGCGATCCAGTGGATCCCGTACTGGGAGCCCGACGCCGCGTCCGAGAAGCTGCTCGCCGACGAGGGCATCACCCTGCCCGTGGTCCCCATGTCGCGGGCCAAGAACTTCTACATCCTGCGCGACGCCCGCCGCTGGGCCCACGCCCGCGGCTGGCAGGTGACCTGGCCGGTGGACCGGGCGCCGCACTGGGAGGTGTCGCATCTGGCCTATCTCGCCGCCGAGGAGGCGGGCCGCGGCCGGGAGTTCGTGGCCGCCGCCTACCGGGCCCGCTGGAACCGCGGTCTGGATCTGGCGGACCGGGCCACCATCGGCCTCATCGCCGGTGAACTGGGCCTGGGCCCGGGAATCGCCGACGCCGTCGACGACGAACGGCTGCGCGCCAAGGGCGTGGCCTGCCTGGCCGCCGCGTACCACGACGACGCCTTCGGGGTGCCGTACTTCGTGCACGGCCGTGAGGGGTTCTGGGGCGCCGAGCGGGTCTCGGCGTTCGTGGCCGCGGTGCGCGGCACAGCGTGGGACGGCGCTTCGGACGCCCCCTTCGCGGCGGCCCCGGCCACCGTTCCCGCGGCGGCGGCCGCCGCCGGTGACCCGCTGGAGAGGACCTCGCCATGAGCGCCGAACCCCAACGGACCGTCCCCCGCTGGTCGCTGGAGACTGGCCCGGCCGCCGCGCGCCCCGTCGAGACCTCCCGGCCGCTCCCGACGAGGCTGCTGGCGGCGGTGCGGCTGCGGGCCCGCCGCACCGGCTGCGGCTGGCAGGCCGCGGCCCTGGCCGCGCACACCGTGGTGCTCAGCGCGCTCAGCGGCGACCGGGAACTCACCACCGGCTATGTGGCCCCGGGCGGGACCGCCCCGGCCGGGCTGCGGATCGCCGCCGGTGACGAGAGCTGGCGGGAGCTGCTGCGGACGTCCGCCGCACCCCGGCCGGACGACACCGCGTACGAGACGGTGCTCGACCTCGGCGGCGGCCACACCCCGGCCGAGGACTCCCCCGTGGTGCTCACCGTCTCCCTCCACCTCGCCCCCGGCGGCGCCGAACTGCGGCTGCGCCACCCCGCCGGGGTGCTGGACACCGCCGCGGCCGACCGGATCGCGGGGTACTACGTCACCGCGCTGGAGAGCCTGGCCACCGAACCCGACGCGCCCTGCCGGGCCCGCACCCTGCTCTCCGATGACGAGCTGCGCCACCAGCTCACCGGGATGTCCGGACCCGAACGGGCCCTGCCCGACCGCCGGTTCCACGAGCTGTTCGAGGAGCAGGCGGCCGCCCGCCCCGACGCCGTCGCCGCCGTCCACGCCGGGGAGAGCTGGACGTACGCCGAACTCAACGCGCACGCCAACCGGATCGCCCACGCCGTCCTCGCCCGGGGCCTGGGCGAGGAGGCCGTGGTCGCCGTGGTCACCGAGCGGAACCTCGACTGGCTGGCCGCGGTCATCGGTGTGTTCAAGGCTGGAGCCGCGTATCTGCCCATCGAACCGTCCGCACCCGCCGACCGGATGGGCCGCACCCTGGTGCGCGCCGGATGCCGGCTCGTCCTCACCGAGCCGGGCGGCCCCGGCCACCTCCAGCGGGCCGCGCCCGCGGGCACGGAGCTGCTGACCGTCGGCGACGCCCGCGCCGAGGGCCACCCGGACACCGACCCCGGGCTGGACATCGGCCCCGACCGGCTGGCCTATCTCTACTTCACCTCGGGCTCCACCGGTGAGCCCAAGGGCGCGATGTGCGAACACGGCGGCTTCGTCAACCACCTCTACGCCAAGATCGACGACCAGTCGATCACCGAGGGACAGGTGGTGGCGCAGACCGCCCCGCAGTCCTTTGACATCTCGCTGTGGCAGCTGGTGGCCGCGCTGGTGGTGGGCGGGCGGACACTCATCGTCGAGCAGGAGGCGATCCTCGACGTCGACCGCTACCTCGACACCGTCGAGCGCGGCGAGGTGGCGGTGCTCCAGGCGGTGCCCTCCTATCTGGAGGTGGTGCTCTCCCGGCTGGAGACCCGGCCGCGCGAACTGCCCGCGCTGCGCTGTGTGTCCGTCACCGGCGAGGCGCTGAAGAAGGAGCTGACCGTCCGCTGGTTCGCCCGCTTCCCGCACATCGCCCTGATGAACGCCTACGGCCTGACGGAGACCAGCGACGACACCAACCACGAGGTGATGACGGAGGTGCCCGAGCGGGACTCCGTACCGCTGGGCCCGCCGGTCGGCAACGTCACCGTGTACGTGGTGGACGAACGGCTCCGGCCGGTGCCGCTCGGCGCCCCCGGCGAGATCGTGTTCTCCGGGATCTGTGTGGGCCGCGGCTACGTCAACGACCCCGAGCGCACCGCCCAGGCGTTCGGCACCGATCCGCACCGGCCCGGCAGGCGGCTCTACCGCTCCGGTGACTTCGGCCGCTGGCTGCCGGACGGCAAACTGGAGTTCCTCGGCCGCCGGGACGCCCAGGTCAAGATCCGGGGCTTCCGGATCGAGATCGGCGAGATCGAGAACCAGCTGCTGAGACTCCCCGGGGTGCGCGACGGGGCGGTGGTGGTCGTGGAGACCCCGGACGCCGGAAAGCACCTGGTGGCCTTCCAGTCCGGCTCCGCCGAACCCGCCGACGTACTGCGCAAACAGCTGGACCAGGTGCTGCCCGGCTACATGGTGCCGCGCCGGATCGAACGGCTGGAGCCCCTGCCGCTCACCGGCAACGGCAAGATCGACAAGAAGGCGCTGCGCGCCCTGGCCGCCGAACTCGGCGACAGCGGCGGCGACATGGGCCACCAGGCCCCGCGCACCCCCACCGAACAGCGGCTGGCGGGGGCCTGGGCCGAAGTGCTGAAGGTGCCCGCCGAGGAGATCGGGCGCGCCGAGAACTTCTTCGACCGGGGCGGCACCTCGCTCTCCGCGGTGCGGCTGATCGTCCGCATGGAGCGCCGCTTCACGCTCGAGGACCTCCACCGCCGCCCCGTACTTGCCGAGCTGGCCGCGCTGATCGACGCCGCCCCCGAGACGTGAGGACTTCCCGACGATGGCCGTGCAATCCCCGCTTCCCCCGGCGGAGGTCCTCGCCGACCGCCCCGCCGTGCTCCGGCTCGACGGGCCGCCGCCCGCCGACCCAGCCGCCTGGGCCGCCGCCCACCGCACCGCGCTGCGCTCCGCCGTCGCCGAACACGGCGCGGTGCTGGTGCGCGGGCTCGGCCTCGCCGACGCGGCGACGGTGGGCCGGGTCGGCCGGGAGCTGCTGGACGGGGTGATGACCGAGCGGGAGGGGTTCGCCACCCGCCGGCTCCTCGCCGACGGGGTGTACTCCTCCTCGGAGTGGCCGCCGGACCAGCCGATGTGCATGCACCACGAGCTGAGCTATCGCCGTGAGGTGCCCGCCACCCTGCTCTTCGGCTGTCTCACCCCGCCCGCCTCCGGCGGGATCACCGGGGTGGCCGACTCCCGGACGGTGCTGGAGTCACTGGACCCGGCGCTGGTCGAGCGGTTCGAGCGGAACGGCTGGCGGCTGGACCGCAGTTACACCGACACCGTCGGCGTGGGGCGCGAGGAGTCCTTCGGCGCCGCGTCCCGCGAGGGCATCGACGCGTACTGCGCCCGCTGGGGCATCGGGACCGAGTGGCGGCCGGGGGGCGATCTGCGTACCCGGCAGCGTTCGGCCGCGGTGCTGCGCCATCCGGCCGACGGCCGCCGCGGCTGGTTCAACCAGATCGCGTTCCTCAACGAATGGACGCTGGACCCGGTCATCCGCGAGTACCTGACGTTCGAGTTCGGCGCCGACGGCCTGCCGTTCAACAGCCGTTACGGGGACGGCGGCGCCATCGCCGAGGACACCGTGCTGGCCATCAACGGCGTCTACGAGAAGCACACCCTCCGGGAGCCCTGGCAGGCCGGGGACCTGATGGTCGTGGACAACCTGCGGATGGCGCACAGCCGCGAACCGTACGAGGGGGAGCGCGAGATCGCCGTGGTGCTCGGCGACCCGGTGCGGATCCCGGACCCGGTCTGAGCCCCGCTGTACCGACACCCACCGCCACCGATGTCATGGATGGAGCCCAACATGTCCCCGCAGTCCGGCGTGCCGCCCTTCGCCGTCATCTCCGGAGCCCAGGTGGACCACGTGCTCTCGGGCCACGAGAAGCAGGTCCTGAGCCTGGTCGAGGAGGTCTACCGGCTGCACGGCGAGCAGCGGACCGTCAATCCGCCGTCGTACTTCCTGCGCTTCCCCGACCGGCCGAGCTCGCGGATCATCGCGCTGCCCGCCTCGGTCGGCGGGGAGCGGCCCACCGACGGACTGAAGTGGATCTCCAGCTTCCCGGAGAACGTGGCGGCGGGCATTCCGCGCGCCTCGGCCGTCCTGATCCTCAACGACCACACCACCGGCTATCCGTTCGCCTGCCTCGAGTCCTCGATCATCTCCGCCGCGCGCACCGCGGCCTCGGCGGCGCTGGCCGCCGACAGGCTCACCCGGGGCGAGCGGCCGCGGCGGATCGGCTTCGTCGGCACCGGACTGATCGCCCGCTACATCCACACCTATCTGGTGGCGACCGGCTGGAGCTTCGACGAGGTCGGCGTCTTCGACCTGTCCGCACAGCACGCCCAGGGCTTCGCCGGGTACCTCGGCTCGCGTCCGGACGCCGCCCCGTCGGTGGTGCACGGCTCCGCCCGGGAGCTGATCGAGGCCAGCGACCTGGTGGTGTTCGCGACGGTGGCGGGCACCCCGCACATCCACGACCCGGCCTGGTTCGCGCACAACCCGCTGGTGCTGCATGTGTCGCTGCGCGATCTGGCCCCCGAGATCCTGCTGGGCGCCACCAATGTCGTGGACGACGTGGACCACTGTCTGAAGGCGGACACCTCCCCGCATCTGGTGGAACGGCTCACCGGCAACCGGGACTTCATCGCCGGAACCCTGTACGACGTGCTGGAGGGCCGGGTGGAGCTGCCCGCCGACCGCCCGGTGGTGTTCTCCCCGTTCGGCCTGGGCGTGCTCGACATCGCGCTCGGCCGCTTCGTCCACGACCGGCTGGCCCGGGCGGGTGAGCTGTCGGTCGTGGACGGCTTCTTCCACGAGCTCAGCCGCTACGGGCGGTCCGGCTCCTGAGCGCCGGGCAGCGGCGCCCCCAACGAATCGCGGTGATGAAGTGCCCGTAATCCAAGCCCCGCACGAGATCAACGTGGAGGACCTCTATGTGGATCTCGCCGCGGTGTGCGACATCCCGGTGTTCCTCAAGTGCGAGAGCTTCAACTTCGCCGGTTCGGTGAAGCTGAAGGCCGCCCGGGAGATGGTGCTCGCCGCCGAACGCGACGGGGTGCTGACCCCGGGTTCGGTCATCGTCGAGTCCTCCTCCGGCAACCTCGGCATCGCGCTGAGCATGATCGCGGCCAGCCGCGGCTACGGCTTCCTGTGCGTCACGGATTCGCGCTGCAACCCCGCGAGCCGCCGCCAGATGCAGTCCTTCGGCGCGCAGGTGCTCACCATCAGCCGACCGGACCGGACCCGCGGACTGCTCGGCGCGCGGATGGACTACGTACAGCGGCTGGTGGCGTACGACCCCCGCTACGTCTGGCTCAACCAGTACACCAATCCGCACAACTGGTCGGCTCACTACCGCACCACCGCCCCGGCCATCGCCGCCCAGTTCCCGGGGCTGGACGTGCTGTTCGTCGGCGCGGGTACCACCGGCACCCTGATGGGCTGCGCCCGCTGGTTCTGGGAGCACCGCCGGTCGGTGACCGTGGTGGCCGTGGACTCGGTCGGCTCGGTGACCTTCGGCGGGCCGCCCGCGCGGCGGCTGATCCCGGGGCTCGGCGCCGGGGTGCGGCCACCGCTGCTGGACACCGAACTGGTCGACGACGTGGTGCTGGTGGAGGAGCGGGAGACCATCGAGACGTGCCGGACGATGGCCCGGCGCGGTTTCCTCTTCGGCGGTTCGACCGGGACGGTGGTCGGCGGCGCCCGGCGCTGGCTGGCCGCACGGGCGGGCGGTGACCGGCCGACCGCGGTGGCCATCGCCCCCGACCAGGGCGACCGCTATCTCGACTCGGTGTACGACCCGGAGTGGGTGGCCGAGCACTACGACGCCGTGGCCGGCGAACCGCCGGTGCCGCCGGTCCCGGCCGGCCGGCTGGTCGCGGGCGTCGGCTGAGCCCCTTTCCGCAACGTTCCAGGAGGCATGCCATGGACGAGCCCGTGGTCCGCCGGCCCGTCGTACTGATCGCCGAGGAGCTGTCGCCCGCCACCGTGGACGCGCTCGGGCCGGATGTGGAGGTGCGCCACTGCGCGGGTGGCGACCGCGCCGCGCTGCTCGCCGCCCTCCCCGGGGCCGACGCCGTGCTGATCCGCAGCGCGACCCGGATGGACGCCGAGGCGCTGGCCGCGGCGGACCGGCTGCGGGTGATCGGCCGGGCCGGGGTGGGGCTGGACAATGTGGATGTGTCCGCCGCCTCCGCGGCCGGGGTGATGGTGGTCAACGCCCCCACCGCGAACGTGGTGAGCGCGGCGGAGCTGGCGGTGGGGCTGCTGGTGTCGGTGGCCCGCCACATCCCGCAGGCCGACGCGGCGCTCAAGGCCGGGCGGTGGCAGCGCTCCCGCTTCTCGGGGGTGGAGCTGGCGGGCAAGACGCTCGGACTGCTGGGGCTGGGCCGGATCGGCACCCTGGTGGCCCGGCGGATGCGGGCGTTCGACATGGACGTCATCGCCTACGACCCGTATGTCCGGCCAGCCCACGCCGCCCAGGAGGGTGTGCGGCTGGTGCCGTTCGACGAGGTGCTGGAGCGCGCCGAGCTGATCTCGGTGCATCTGCCCCGCACCCCGGAGACCACCGGGCTGCTGGGGTTCGAGGCGCTGCACCGGCTCAGACCGGGGGTGCGGATCGTCAACGCGGCCCGCGGCGGCATCGTGGACGAGGCAGAGCTGTACGCCGCGCTCAAGGAAGGGCGGGTGGCCGCCGCGGGCATCGATGTGTTCGCCGTCGAACCCTGCACCGCCTCCCCGCTGTTCGAGCTGGACTCGGTGGTGGTCACCCCGCATCTGGGCGCGGGTACCGCCGAGGCCCAGGAGCGGGCCGGGGTCTCGGTGGCCACCTCGGTGCGGCGGGCGCTGGCCGGTGCGCTGCTGCCGGAGGCGGTCAACGTACGGGCCGGGGCGGTCGCCCCGGGTCTCGCGCCCTGGCTGGTGCTCACCGAGCGGCTGGCCGGGCTGCTGGTCGCGGCCACCGGGCGGCTGCCGGGGCGGCTGGAGGCGGTGGCCTGCGGCGAGATCGCGGAGCATGATGTACGGGTGCTCGAACTGGGCGCGCTCAAGGGCGCGTTGACCGGTCCCGTGGAGGGCGGGGTGTCGTATGTGAACGCCCCCGCGCTGGCCGCCGAACGCGGTCTGGAGGCGGTCGCCGCCACCGGCCGGGAGGCGCTGGGCCATCACTCGGCGGTGACGGTGCGGGCGCTCTTCCCCGACGGCGACGAGGCGTCGGTGACCGGGACGCTCACCGAACCCGGCGGCCGCGCCCGGCTGGTGGAGATCTCCGGGCTGCCGATCGACTTCCCGCTGGCCGGTGAGGCGGTCTTCGTCCGATGTCCGGACCGGACCGGGGCGCTGGGCGCGCTCGGTGCGGCGCTGGGCGCGGCGGGTGTGAACATCGCCGCGATGTCGCTGGCCAGGACGGCGCCGGGCGGCGATGCCGTGGTGGCGCTGAGCGTGGACGCCCCGGTGCGACCCGAGCTGCTGGCGGAAGTCGCCGGTGAGGTGCGGGCGACGCGCTGGTGGACGCTGGGCGACGGCGGATAAAAACTCCGGAAGACGGTTGTATAGATTCCTGTATTCCGCATCCGATGGAAGACCGGAGCAATTTGCGCGACGGCCGGACTATAGCGCGGGGTCAGTCCCGCTATTGCTCCGGAGGTGGCAGCAAGAGGACAGAGAGAGGCGTGATGATAGCCGAAGGTCGCGAGATCGGTGCGTAGGGTGATGGTCGTGGGGCGAAATGGGGGAGAGTTTCCGGTTGGGTGGCGTAAGTTGCTGACAAGGCGGACTCGTCGCCGCCCAGGTGGACGGGAAGTCATCCATGAGAAGCGGACTTTGCCGACTCTTGACCGTTTCCGGTGCGTTGACTGCCGTACACCGCTCAAACTAACCTCGGCCGGGAGCCACTTGGTGAAGTGTTCCGTGCTTCGCAGCTTTTCCCGTTCACGGAGTTCCGCTCGGATGCTCAGGCGATTCCCCTTCGGTCGGACCCTGGTCACCAGCAATACATTCATGGGTCAACCGATGGGTCAACCGATGGGTCACTCCTGGTCGATCGACGTGCCGTGGGCCGCGCTGTTCGTCGTAACGTCTCGGGGGTAGGCATGACAGGTCCGTCGAAGGCATCCGATTCCTCGAGAACGGCCGACAGCGTGGAAGAAGCGCTGCTCCAGGCCCGCGAGTTGATCGAGTCGACGGTGAATCTGCATCGCCGCACGGCGGCCCGGAACTCCATCGTCACCCTCGAGCGCGACGAAGCCGCCGTCGCCAATGCCGTCGAGGTGCTCATCAGCCAGGCCAAGCACGGGGTCAGTGCGGCCCTGCCGGAGGGCGGCGACCGCGCGAAGGCGGTCGGCGCCGCCGTCGGCCGGCTCACCTCGGGCGGCCGCAAGCGCATTCCCGCCCGGCTGCTGTGCACCCCCGAATCGCTGCGGGAGTCCGCCGTACGGGCGGTCGCCGAACGCGGCGGGGCCCATGTGCAGCTCCGGGTCACCCAGGCCCTGGCGGAGACCCTGATCGTGGACGGCCGGGTGGCCATGGTGCGTTCCCGGCTGGAGCGCGGCGGCGAGGAAGTGGTCTCGGTCATCGAGGACCCGGCCCTGGTCCGGGCGCTGGACCTGCTGTTCGCGGGCGCCTGGGGCAGCGCCGTCCAGCCCGCCGAGCACGAGTGGATCAGCGAGCGGCTGCGGACCGAGTCCGCCCGCCGCATCCTGGAGCGGCTCTGTCAGGGCTACACCGACGATGTGGCGGCCCGGGAGGTCGAGGTGTCGCTGCGCACCTACCGCCGCCATGTCGCCGAGATCATGCGCGGTCTGGGCGCCAGCTCCCGGTTCCAGGCCGGGGTGCGGGCGGTCGAGCTGGGGCTGCTGTCGTCGAACGACTGAGGCGCCGCCGGGGCGCGGGGGGACACAGAGCTGGAGAAATGTTCGGCGGCGCCGTCCGTTGAACGGAACTCACACGGGGGTGAGTGGTGTGGCATCGGTGATGCCCGACCGGGCGTCCGGCACCGGTCGGCCGGAACGCGGCCTGGAAAGCCTGGAAAGCCTGGAAAAGGCCGGCGTCGGCGATGAATTCGAACAGGAACTCCTGGAAGTCAGCGCGCTGCTGGCCTCCACCGTCGTACGCCGCCGCGACCGGATGCACCAGGGCGCGACGGTCGCCGTCATCGAAGGCCGGGACACCGCGGTCGACACCGCGGCACAACTGGTCGCCGACGCCACTACGCGCGTTGATGTGGTGCTCGCCGCCGAACCCGGCTATTCCCGCGCCGTTCACCAGGCCCTCACCGCGCTGCTGGCCGCCGACGACCACGAGGAGCTGACGGTGCGGCTGCTGTGCACCCCGGCCACCCTCGACTGGCGGTTCGTCACCAGCCATGTCGCCGAACCCCGGGTGGAGACCCGGGTCGCCCGGATCCCCGCCCTGGCCGCCGTCATCGCCGACCATGAACACGCCCTGGTCTGCGCCGATTCCGCGGTCGGCCGCCGGGCCTCGGTCATCCGCTCCGGCGGGGTGATCCGGCCGCTGCTCGCGCTGTTCGACGGGGTCTGGCGCAACGCCGTGGTGGTCTCCGACCGCATCGACTTCGGCGACAAGGCCCGCACCGAGATCGCCCAGCAGATCCTGGAGCGACTGCGCGCCGGGATCACCGACGACGTCGCCGCCCGTGAACTGTCCATGTCGGTCCGCACCTACCGAAGATATGTGGCCGAAATTATGGCGCTGTTAGGCGCCACCTCCCGATTTCAGGCCGGTGTGCGCGCCGCCGAACTGGGCCTTTTGCTCTCGCAATCCCCCGGCAACCGAAGATGAACGGCATTCTTGATTTTCCGCAACCCGCTGGCAGCTTCATGAAGCCACGTTGCCGGACACCGAGCCGCACCGCTACAAAAGATGAGGGGAATCCGGGCTGTCCGGTCCGTAGGGTGAATCACGGATTTCTCGCACGGGGAGGCGAGCAGACGATGGCCGTCGGTGTCGACAGCAGGTGGTTCCGCAGGTACGCCCCGGTGGGGGAGGTCCGCAGACGGCTGGTCTGCCTGCCGCACGCGGGCGGCTCGGCCGGCTTCTTCCACAGCTGGGGACGGGCGGTCGCCGAGGGTGTGCTCCCCGCCGGGGTGGAGCTCCTCACCACCCGCTACCCCGGCCGCCAGGAGCGGCTGGAGGAACCCGCCATCGACAGCATCGAGCGGCTCGCCGACGAAGTCAGCGCCGCGCTGCTGCCGTTCGCCGACACCCCGCTGACCCTCTTCGGCCACAGCATGGGCGCCTCGGTCGGCTACGAGGTGGCGCTGCGGCTGGAGAGCAGACACGGCATCCGCCTCGACGCACTCGTCGTCTCCGCCCGCAAGGCACCCCACCAGGTCACCCCCAAGGACACCTACCGCCACGGCGACCGCGCCCTGCTGGCGGAGGTCCACCGGATCGGCGGCACCGAGTCCGCGCTGCTGGACGACGCGGAGCTGCGCGAGCTCGTGCTGCCCGCGCTCCGGGCCGACTTCAAGGCCGTGGGCACCTATGGGCCGCGCACCCCGATCCCGGTGAGCTGCCCCGTCGTCGGCCTCATCGGCGACCGCGACCCCCGCGTCACCGTGGCCGACCTGCGGGCCTGGGCCGCCGTGGCCCCCGCCGGGTTCGACCTCACGGTGCTGCCCGGAGACCACTTCTACCTGGTCCAGCAGCGGGAGGCCGTCCTCCACGCGCTGGCCGCCCACCTCGGCTGAGGACAACTGCCATGGCCACCTTGACGATGACAACAACAGCTGACCCCGCGGCACGGCGGGCGGCCGGGCCCGCTCAGCCCGGCCCGCCCCGGCTGGAGAGCGGCGTCGGCGTACTCGACAAGGCGTCGCTGCTGCTCGGCGTGTTGGAGAGCGGTCCGGCCACCCTGGCCACCCTGGTCTCCGCCACCGGCCTCAAGCGGCCCACCGTGCACCGGCTGGCCCTCGCCCTGGAACGGCTGCGGCTGGTCGCCCGCGACCGCGACGGGCGGTTCGCGCTCGGCCCGCGGCTGGGCGACATGGTCGTCGAGGCGCGCCACGACCGGCTGCTGCTCGCCGCCGAACCGGTCCTCACCGACCTGCGCGACCGCACCGGCGCCAGTGCCCGGCTCTACCGGCGCCGCGGCCGGCTCCGGGTGTGCGTGGCCGCCGCCGAGGCGCGCGGCACCGGAGCCGACACCGTGCCGGTCGGCAGCGCCTTCCCGCTGAAGTCCGGGGCCGTCGCCCAGGTGCTGCTGGCCTGGGACGAGCCCGAGCTGCTCTACGAGGGGCTGCGCGGCGCCCGGTTCAGCGCGGGCATGCTCTCCGGGGTCCGCCGCCGCGGCTGGGCCCAGAGCTTCGGCGGCTGGGAGCCCGCCATGGCCACCGTCTCCGCACCGGTCCGCGGCCCCGGCGGCCGGGTGATCGCCGCGGTGTCGCTCTCCGGGCCGATCGGCCGGCTCACCCGGCACCCCGGGCGGGAGTACGGATGCGACACGATCGACGCCGCCGTCAGACTCAGCGAACTGTCAGGATGCTGACAGGCACAAGCCCGGAGGAGTGCAGCTTTGCGGCTGGAATGTGATGGTCAGGAGCGCCCGCCGCACGTGGAGTTCCGGATCCTCGGTCCGGTGCAGGTCCGGGTCGACGGGGCGGCGGTACCGGTCGACGGGGCCAAACAGCGCACCGTCCTCGCCGCCCTGCTGCTCTCCGGCGGCCGGGTGCTCTCCGACGACCGGCTCAGCGAGCTGCTGTGGGGCCCCACCCCGCCGCCGACCCGGACCGCGCAGCTCTACACCTATGTCTCCCGGCTGCGGAAGCGCTGCGGCCCCTGGCTGTGCACCGAACGCCGGGGCAGCGGCTACGCGATGGACGTCGGCGACGCCCGCTACGACTGGGACGAGTTCCGGCGGCTGGCCGAACAGGGCCGTACCGCACTGGCCGCGCATCACTACGCCACCGCCGCCGACCGGCTGACCGCCGCCCTCGCCCTGTGGCGCGGCCCCGCGCTCTCCGATGTCACCGGCCGTCTCGCGGAGACCGAACTGCCGCGCCTGGAAGAGGCCCGGATCGCCGCCGTGCAGAACCGGATCGAGGCCGAACTGGCCCTCGGCCGCCATGCCCAGTCGGTGCCCGAACTGACCCGGCTGGTCGCCGAACACCCCCTGCGGGAGTCCCTGCGCTATCAGCTGATGACCGCCCTGTACCGCTGCGACCGGCAGGCCGACGCGCTCGCCGTGTACGAGCGGGGGCGCCGGGCGCTCCGCGACGAACTGGGCGTGGATCCCGGGGCCGCCCTCCGCCGACTCCACCGGGAGCTGATCGCCGGCGAGTTGACCGGACCGGCCGCCGCACCGAGGGCCTTCACGCCGGCGGTCGGGAGCGGTTCCGGAGGCGGGACGGGGTCCGGGGCCGCACCGCCCCCGGCGGACATCTGGGCGGGGCTGGTCCCCGCCATGCTGCCGCCCGACATCGCCGACTTCACCGGCCGCCACCAGCCGCTCGCCGAACTCCGCGCCGCACTGGACGATCCCCGCGGCACCGGCGGCATCGTGCTCACCGGCGCTCCCGGCACCGGCACCTCGGCGCTCGCCGTGCACGCCGCCCACCGCTGCCGCCAGGCCTTTCCGCACGGCCGGCTCTACGCCGATCTGCGCGCCGAGGACGGCACCCCCAAGGATCCCTCGGATGTGCTCGGCTGGTTTCTGCGCGCCCTGGGGGTCGGCCCCCACGATCTGCCCGCCGCCCTCGACGAACGGGCCCAGCTCTACCGCAGCCGCCTCGCGGGCCGCCGCGCCCTGGTCGTCCTGGACAACGCGGTCGAGGACCGCCAGGTCCGTCCGCTGCTCGCGGTCGGCGACGGCTGCCGCACCCTGGTCACCAGCCATTCGCCGCTCACCTCCGTGGAGGGCGTACGGCTGGTCCGGCTCGACCCGCTGGACGCGGCGGAGGCCCGCGGACTGCTGGCCGCGGTCGCGGGGACCGAACGGGTCGCGGCGGAGCCGGAAGCGGCCGACCGGATCGTGGAGCGCTGCGACGGACTGCCGCTGGCGCTGCGGATCTGCGCGGCCCGGCTGGCCGCCCAGCCCCAGTGGCGGCTGGACCATCTGGCCAACCGGCTGGCCCCGGTGGAACGGCTGCTGGGCGAACTCTCCCTCGGCAGCCTCTCCGTCCGCGCCGCGCTGCGCCGCAGCCATATCCGGCTCGCGGCGGACGCCCGGCACGCCTTCCGGGCGCTGGCCCACCGGTACGCGGCGGCGTTCACCGCCCGGGACGCGGCGGCGGAGCTGCGCTGGTCCGAGGCGAGCGCCGAGGACGCGCTCGACTCCCTCACCACCGCGCGGCTGCTGGAGCTCTCGGCCCGGGGCGACCGGCTGGAGTACCGTTTCCGCTCCCTGGTGCGGCAGTTCGCCCGGGAGCAGGACGCGGCCGAGCCGGAGCTGACCGGGTTCCCCGGTCCGGCGCTGGTGGCCTGAGCCCGGCCGGCGGCCACCGCGCGGTGGCCGCCGGCCCAGGTACTGCCGCGTCAGTCACGGTTTGCCCGGGAGCGAGGTGTCCTGGCGCGTGCGATCGCAAGGCGGCCGGAAGCCCTCGCAGTGGGCCTGCTCGGGCTTTCGGCCAACGCGGCGAGAGGGGGCACCTCCCAGCGGTAGCCGGGGGAGCGTGCCAGGGCGGCGAGCGGGGCGGCCCTCGGCTGACGCGGCAGTACGTACGGGTGGTTCAGCCGCAGCCGCCCGCGTGGCCGCCGTCGAGGCTCGCCGCCATCACGGAGTTCTCGGCGCGCAGGGCGTCCAGGGTGTCGTTGTGCACGGCGTTGATGAAGATCGCCACCAGGCTGGCCCAGCGGGCGCTGGCGTCGCTCATCAGCGACTGGCCCGCGAGCGATCCGGTGTACTCCGCCCGGTGTGCCTCCAGGGCGAGTTCGCTGATCACCTCGGCGAACACGGCCGGGTCGGTCAGATCACGGCCGTCCAGATCCACCATACGACTGAGCCCGCCCTGCTCCAGCCAGGTCGTGTAGTCGCGTTCCATTCTGGCGAGGATCTCCGTCGTGTTCGTTTCCAATGTTTCCTCCCCGGTTTTCATGCCGACCCCGACAGCGGTGCCGCGGAACCAGCATGGAATACGCTCCCATCACCGTCCTATTCTCCGGCCGGGGTCGGCGATAGACGTTTGATAGATCCGTCGGCGGCGGTCGTTCGGCGCAGGCCGGAGCGGGGACGGAGCGGGCGCGCGGCACGCCGTGGACACCGTTGTCATGGTGCGGCCGGGGACGGGCGGAGGGGTAGTGAGATCAAATTCTTTGCATTGCGATCGCACCGGTATTCCACCCGCTGCTAGCTTCTGAGCCGCCGCCTGGACCCCCGCCAGGCGGCAACTCCGCACCGAAATCCGAACCCCCGGGAATTCCCGTTCCCGGCCGGCCGGTTCAGGGGATCAGCACGACCTTTCCCATCGTGGCGCGGTTCTCCAGCGCCCGGTGCGCGGCGGCCGCCTCCGCGAGCGGGAACCGCTGCACCGCCGGGACCAGCCGCCCGGCCGCCGCCTGAGCGAGCGAGCGCTCCTCCAGAGTGCGCATCGGGTCCGGGCCACCGGCCCGCTCCAGCATCGGCGGGCCCAGCACCGGAGTCGAGGTGATCCCGCGCTCGGTGAGCTCCCGCTCGTCCAGCTCCAGCGGCCCGCCGCCCCGCAGCCCCGCGGAGGACCAGCCGAAGACCAGATGGCGTCCGCCGCGGCCGAGCAGCTCCACCCCGGCCCGCGCCGCGTCGCCGCCCACCCCGTCGAACAGCACGGTGGCCGTACGCCCGGCCAGCGCGGCCCGGACCCGCTCGGGCCAGGCCGGGTCGTTGTAGTCCTCGGCGATCCGGGCGCCCAGTTCACGGACGCGCGCCACCTTGGCCGCGCCGCCCGCGAGTCCGATGACGGTGGCGCCCGCGTTCTTCGCGTACTGGACGAGCAGTTGGCCGATTCCGCCCGCCGCCGAGGTCACGATCGCCACGTCGTCCGCCGTCAGCTCCGCGAACTGCACGATGCCCATCGTGGTCCGGCCGGTGCCGATCATGGCCACGGCCTGCGCCTCGTCCAGTCCGTCCGGCAGTTCGTGCAGCTTCCCGGCGGCGACCACGGCCCGTTCGGCATAGCCGCCGGGCACCATGCCCAGATGGGCGACCACCCGCTTGCCCAGCCATCCCGGGTCGGTGCCCGCACCCAGCGCGTCCACCGTGCCCGCGACCTCCCGGCCCGGGACGGTGGGCAGTTCGGGAGCGGTGTGCACCGCGCTGGTCAGTCCCTCGCGCAGCGCGGTGTCCAGGAGGTGGACCCCGGCCGCGGCGACCGCGATCCGCACCTGGCCGGGACCGGGTACGGGGTCGTCGGTCTCCTCCAGGACGAGGTTCTCGGCGGGGCCGAAGGCGTGCAGTCGTACGGCGTGCATGGCATTCTCCCAAGGCTGGTGGCGCACCGGGTGATCGGTGCCCCTGCCCTGTGAGCCTCCAACCTCGACAAAGGTTGAAGTCAAGGCCGTCCCGAGGACGGCCGGCCAGGGTCAGACGCGCGGGAAGCGGGACTGGAGGTCCCACACCACGGGGTTGTCGCCCAGGCCCTCGTGCAGGTCGACGAGATCGGCGAGCAGATCGTGCAGGAAGTCGCGTGCCTCACGGCGCAGCGCCGCGTGGTCGAAGGTCAGCGGCGGCTTTCCGGCCGGGACCCAGTCGGCGGTGATGTCCACCCAGCCGAAGCGCCGCTCGAAGAGCAGCCGGTCGGTGGACTCGGTGAAGTCCAGCTCCGCGTGGACGGGGGTCGACGAGCGGCTGCCGCGCGGGTCCCGGTCGAGCCGTTCCACGATGTCGCACAGCGCCCAGGCGAAGTCGAGCACCGGAACCCAGCCCCAGGCGGTGGACAGTTCACGGTCCTCGCGGGTGTCGGCGAGATAGACGTCCCCGCAGAACAGATCGTGCCGCAGCGCACGCTGGTCCGCGCTCCGGTAGTCCGTCTGCGGCGGATCCGGGAAGCGGCGGGAGAGGGAGTAGCCCAGGTCGATCACGCGGTCGATGGTGTCATGAGCCGAGGAGACCCTCACCCGAGGGCGCCGGGGACGCCGCGGGGCGCCGGGGACGGGCCCGGCGCCCCGTTCCGGTCACGGCCGCCTCAGTGCCCGCGGGCGATCCACTCGTCCAGGTGCGGGGCCTCGTCGCCGATGGTCGTCGTATCACCGTGCCCGGTGCGCACGACGGTCTGCGGCGGCAGCGCCAGCAGCCGTTCCCGGATCGACTCGATGATCGTCGGGAAGGACGAGTACGAGCGCCCGGTCGCGCCCGGACCGCCCTGGAAGAGCGTGTCCCCGGAGAAGACCGTGGTCAGCGCCGGGGCGTGCAGACACACCGCACCGGGGGAGTGGCCGGGAGTGTGCAGCACCCGCAGCTGGGCCCCGCCGACGGTGAGCACGTCGCCGTGGGCCAGCGGCTGGTCCGGCGCCCGGTCCGGGTGGCGCATCCGCCACAGCACCTCGTCCTCCGGGTGCAGCAGGATCGGCGCTCCCGTGCGGTCGGCGACGGCGGGGGCGGCATCGATGTGGTCGTCGTGGCCGTGGGTGCAGATGATGCCCAGCAGCCTGCGGCCGCCGATGGCCTCGACAATGGCGTCCGCGTCGTGCGCGGCGTCGATGACGTAGACCTCGTGGTCGTCACCGACGAGCCAGACGTTGTTGTCCACCTCCCAGGTGCCGCCGTCCAGCGAGAAGGTGCCGGAGGTCACGAGGTGGTCGATGCGTACGGGCGGAGGGGTCATCGATGCGTCACCACCGAGCGGAGTACTTCACCGCGGTGCATCTTGGCGAACGCCTCCTCGATGTCGTCCAGGCCGATGGTCTCGCTGACGAACGCGTCCAGGTCGAGCCGGCCCTGCCGGTAGAGGTCGATCAGCATGGGGAAGTCGCGGGACGGCAGACAGTCGCCGTACCAGGAGGACTTGAGGGCACCGCCGCGGCCGAAGACGTCCAGCAGCGGCAGCTCCAGCTTCATCTCCGGGGTGGGGACGCCGACCAGCACCACGGTGCCCGCCAGGTCACGGGCGTAGAACGCCTGCCGGTAGGTCTCGGGGCGGCCGACCGCCTCGATCACCACATCGGCGCCGTTGCCGTCGGTCAGCTCGCGGATCCGCTCCACGACGTCGCCCTGGGTGGCGTCGAGGGTGTGGGTGGCGCCGAGCCCGCGCGCCCACTCCAGCTTCCGGTCGTCCACATCCACCGCGATGATCTTCTCGGCCGCGGCCAGCCGGGCCCCGGCGACCGCCGCGGCGCCGACCCCGCCGCAGCCGATGACGGCGACCGAGTCGCCGCGCCCGACCGCGCCGGTGTTGATCGCGGCGCCGATTCCGGCCATCACCCCACAGCCGAGCAGCCCGGCCGCGGCCGCGGACGCGTCCGGGTCGACCTTGGTGCACTGGCCCGCGGCCACCAGCGTCTTCTCGGCGAACGCGCCGATGCCGAGGGCGGGGGTCAGCGCGGTGCCGTCGGTGAGCGTCATGGGCTGGGACGCGTTGTGGGTGTCGAAGCAGTACCAGGGGCGGCCGCGGCGGCAGGCCCGGCACTGGCCGCAGACCGCACGCCAGTTGAGGATCACGAAGTCGCCGGGTGCCACCTCGGTGACGTTGTCGCCGACGGACTCCACGATCCCGGCCGCCTCATGGCCGAGCAGGAAGGGGAAGTCGTCGTTGATCCCGCCCTCCCGGTAGTGCAGATCGGTATGGCAGACACCGCACGCCTGCACCCGCACCACCGCCTCGCCGGGGCCGGGGTCGGGGATCACGATCGTCTCGATCCTGACCCTCTCGCCTTTTCCGGGGGCCACCACGCCGCGTACCTGTTGAGTCATGACAGCAGCGTAAGCGCCGATCAGCGGTGACAACAGGAACGGACCGCACCGGTTTTCCGGTGCGGTCCGCTGTCCCGCTGTGTACCGCTTCGTACCGCCTTTACCGGCCTACCGCCTCACCGGCCTACCGGACGTTGATCGCGGTCCAGGCCGCCTCGACCGTCTTGTACTCGGTGGAGGTGGAGCCGTACAGGTCGCGCGCCGCGTTGAGGGTTGCGGTGCGGGCCTGGGCGTACTTCGAGGTGGAGGTCAGGTACGTGGTCAGCGCCCGGTACCAGATCCGGATCGCCTTGTCCCGGCCGATGCCGGTGACTTTGGAGCCGTCGTACGTCGGGCTGTTGTAGCTCACGCCGTTGATCACCTTCGCGCCGCTGCCCTCGGACAGCAGGTAGAAGAAGTGGTTGGCGGGCCCGGAGGAGTAGTGGACGTCGATCCCGCCGAGCGAGGAGGACCAGTAGTCCCTGGAGGCGCCGTCCTTGCTGGGCTTGTCCTGGTAGCGCAGCGGGGTGCCGTCACCGTTGATGTCGATCTTCTCGCCGATGAGGTAGTCACCGGGGTCCGCGGAGTTGGCCGAGTAGAACTCCACCGCGGTCGCGAAGATGTCGGAGGTGGCCTCGTTGAGGCCGCCGGACTCACCGCTGTAGTTGAGCTTGGCGGTGGCCGCGGTGACGCCGTGGGTCATCTCGTGGCCTGCCACATCGAGTGAGGTGAGCGGGTGGGTGTTGCCCGAGCCGTCGCCGTAGGTCATGCAGAAGCAGGAGTCCGACCAGAAGGCGTTGACGTAGTTGTTGCCGTAGTGGACGCGGGAGTACGACCCGACGCCGTCGTTCCGGATGCCGTTGCGGCCCAGCACGTTCTTGTAGAAGTCCCAGGTCTGCCCGGCGCCGTAGTGGGCGTCGACCCCGGCGGTCTGCCGTCCGCCGCCCCAGCGGTCATCCGCGTCGGTGTACAGGGTGCCGGTGCCCGAGGTGCCCTGGTTCAGGTCGTACGTCTTGTGGTTGCCGCGGGTGCCGTCGGTCAGGCTGTAGCTGGAGCCGCTGCGGGTGGTGCCCAGCGACACCGTGCCGCTGTACTGGCTGGTTCCGGTGCCGGTCTCCACCGCCTCGTCCTGGAACAGCCGCTTGCCGGTGGTCGCGTCGGTGATGACGTGCAGCTCGCTGGGGGTGCCGTCGTGCTGGGTGCCGGTGACGACGGTCTCCCAGGCCAGCACGGGCTCGCCGGTGGCCGCCCAGATCACCTTGCGCGGCGACCGGCTCCGCCGGTGGTCGCCCGCGTCGGCCTTGACGGTGGCCTTCTCCGCGGTCTTCTCCGCGGTCTTCAGCGCGGTCTTCGCGGCGTCGGCGGCCGGTATCCCCGCGGCCGTGCTGCGCACCGAGATCCGGGCGCCGGTCGCCTTGGTGACGGAGCGCGCACCGCTCTTCTTCTCGTGGACCACCAGATCCCCGCCGAGCACGGGCAGCTCCGCGTAGGTGCGCTCGTAGCGGGTGTGGACGGTCCCGTCCGCGTCCTTGATGACGTCGCGGACGAGGAGCTTCTCCTTGGCCCCGAGCCCGAGGGTCTGGCCCTGCGCGGAGGCGTCGGCCTGTGCCGCCTTGATCGCGGTGGTCCGCTGCGCGGCGCTCAGCGGCAGCGCGGACGCGCCCGCCTCACTGCCACGGTCCGGCCGGGCGCTGGCCTGGCCGGTCTGGACACCGATGACCACCATGGCGGCGGAGGCGATGAACGCCGCCGCGCGGACGGTCCTTCTGCGGGGGGAGGAAGCGTTGGGTCTCACTCGGTCTCCTTGCTTGGGGGCCGCTGGTCGCGGCCCTGTGTAGGGGGTGCGGACGGCCATGGGTGGACCGTCCGGTACAGCAGGAGTGGTACGTGAGGTGCCGCCTTGCCACGTGTCAGCCGATGTGCGTGGCGAGGTCGAGCAGAGACTGTCACCGAACGACCGGTTCTGACAGGTGCGTAACAAGGATTTGACTTGCGCTTGTTGGTACGCAGGCGAAATCGGTCAGCTTCTGAGGTTGAACTACGCCTGGAATATGGCGACTTCTGGCGGTAACCCGTGCCCTTCCGTCGTACCGCCGCGACGGCTTCCGGCCGCCCTCCCTGGCGGATCCCGGGCAGCCCGCCGGTCCCGGACCGGGAATCACGGGATGGCCAATTCGTTTGACCCCGTAGCTTATTTCCTTGACGCGGCGCCGGAGGCGGACCCGGGAGCGGATCCGGAAGGGGGCCCGGAAGTGGAACCGGCCCCGCGCTCCTGCGCCGCCATCACCTCGTCCCCGTGCTCGAAGGCCCATGCCCCGAACGCGTCGATCGGACCGAGCAACGTCCGCCCCAGCGCGGTCAGTCCGTACTCCACCCGGGGCGGCGCCTCGGCATAGGCCCGCCGCTCCACCAGCCCGTTGCACTCCAGCCGCCGCAGGGTCTCGGTCAGCACCTTGGAGCTGATGCGCCCGATCCGCCCCCGCAGTTCACCGGGGCGCGCGGGGCCGTCGCGCAGCGACCACAGCACCACGGCGTTCCAGGTGTGGGAGAGCAGATCGAAGGCGAGGCGCGCCCGGCAGTCCGGGCGGCGTCGACCGAGCGGGCCTCCTGGAGGCCACCGCCGCCCTGTTCATCGGCCTCTGGGTCGGCGAAGCCGCCGACGCCCAGGCCATCGCCCCACCCCTGGCCTACGCGACGGGCCCCACCGGGTGACGCGTCGGCGGCCTCACCTGGGGACAATCTGTTCATCACCCATACGGGTGAGGTGCGGCCCATTCGGTCACAGCGACTCGCCTACGCTGGAAGCGTCGCTCCGTACGAAGGAGGTCCACCGTGGCACTGACGGCTCCCGAGCGTGCGCCCCACACGGGAGGCGGCGGGGGCGCCACCTCATCGGTCGAGGACGCCTTCGAGGCGTTGAGCGCGGCAGCCCCGGAGGGGTGGCGCGTGGAACTGATCGAAGGGGAGATCCACGTGGTGCCTCCGGCGAACGGTGAGCACGAAGAGATCGTGTCGGAAGTGTCCGGTCAGGTGCGCGACCACCGGAAGGATCTGGGGCGCTACACCGGGATCGGACTGCTCGTCCCCGGCGCCTCGCCCGCGGGCAGAGTGGTTCCCGATCTTGTCATCGCGCCGAAGGGCAGTTTCAGTGACGCCCTCGAATACCACGACCCAGGTCCCGCGATGCTCGTCGGCGAGGTCACGTCGCCCTCCACCGCCGACAACGACCGTGGGCCGAAGCTGCGAGGGTATGCCCAGTCGGGTATCGCGTTCTATCTGCTGATCGACCGCGAGCGGGGGCTGGCGGTCCTGCACAGCCTGCCGGTCGGGAATCGCTACACCCGCAAGGTCGAGGTCGACCTCTCGCAGCCGCTCTCCCTGCCCGAACCTTTCGGATTCGACTTGGACACCAGCGAGTTCTGACCCCTGCGGGCTTTGGCGTCTGCCGGCCGATGAGGTCCGTCCACGACGGCCTGCCGCTGCTCCGCGCGGCTCGCGTCGTCGGGGTAGGCGACAACGGATCCAGCGCCGCCGAGACGCTGATGGGGATCTCGTACGGCGCTTCGGCGGTGGCCATTGGTTCCGGTCCTCTCGAGAACGGGCCGACCCTCGGTGCAGGCTAAGGGGCGGCCCGTCTTACGTCACCCGGCCGACGGCTACTCCGGCTGCCCGTATGGGCTGTTCGTCGTGGACGGCCCCGAAGTGGGCGATGCTGTCGAACAGTTCCTCGCTGACCAGTGCACGGCCGGTCCGCTGCTCGCTCGCCACTGCTGTCTTTGCTGTGTTCCTTCCCTGATGTGGAATGGCGCATGGCACTCGTCGCCGGAGTCGGGACGCGGTTGTGCTCTCTCCGGGAACGAGACGTCCCTGGGATCAGCCGTCCATTCCTGCCCGCCCCCCACGGGGCGGAGGAACGCGACGAGCGGGCCCGGCATCTGATGGTCGAACATGAGCTCCTTGACGTCACAGACGGCTTGGAGAACGCCCACCCGCCCCGTGGCGTTGTCGTAGGCCTCCTGGCCCGGTTCGGGCCGCGCGGTGCTCACCGCACCCCCAGCGTCCGCAGCCGCTCGTGCTGGAGGATGTACAGCGGCACCGGGTCCGTGTCCCACGCGATGGGGAAGCGTTCCCCGACCGGTAGGCGCGGCAGACACGGCGTGGGCGGAGCGGCCGGTACGCGTGCCGGGGCGGGGACGCGCACCGGCGCGGACCGCGGTGGTTCCGGCATCGTGAGGTGGCTGAGGACGACGGGTCGTAATGTCCCCAGCCACCGCACCATGAACCGGGCGATACGCTCGCGCATGTTGACGCTCCTGTTCAGCGTTGGCCATGCCCCCGGGCCGGTCGCACGGCCGCGGGGGTGCTTTTCTCGCTCTATGCAACCGGCCCGCTACGCATCGCGGTACGGTGATGTGCCCGGCAGCTTTTAAGAGCTTTAAGCGCCCTGCCTTGCCGAGGAGTTGAGGCGAGTGAGCCAGTGGGAGTCCAACGCGGGCCTGGACCGGTTGTTCCGGGCGACCGGATGGACATTGCGGCAGTGGGTCCAGGAGATCAACCGCATCGGCACCGAACGAGGCACACCGCAGAAGTACCGGGAACCCTCCGCTCATCAGTGGCTCCGTGGCCATATGCCCAGGGAGGCCACCCGGCCACTGATCCTGGAAGCGTTCGCCCGGAAACTGGGCCGCCCGGTCACACACGCCGAAGCGGGATTCCCCGTGACCGCCGACGAGTCGAACGCCCGCCCGAGTACCGTGGAGGCGTTGGTCGACTTGGGGAGGCAGGACATGGACCCCTCACGCCGCAGCGTCCTCGGCGCGAGCATTTTCTCCGTCGCGTTGACCGTGCCGCACTGGCCCGATGTCGTGGGCCGGATGGAGGCCGCCGGGAAGGGCCGGATCCAGCGGGCCGGAATGGCCGACGTGGAGATGGTCACGGCCATGACCGAGCGCATTTCCGAAGTGGACGACCAGTTCGGCGGACGTCACGCCCGCCCCATGGCGGCGGCATTCCTGGTGAACACCGTCGCGCCCTATCTGACGGCGGACGCCCCCGAGGCCGTTCGCAAGGCGATGATGTCGGCCGCGTCCGACCTCTGCTATCTGACCGGATACATGGCTGTCGACGAGGGCCTGCATGGCCTGGCGCAGCGGTATTACCTCAAAGCGCTGGAACTGGCCGGTGCCTCGGAGGACCATCTGACCTACTGCACGACGTTACGCGGGATGAGCGTTCAGGCGGTGAACCTCGGCCACGGCCGCGAGGCCATGCGTCTGGCGGACGCCGCCGCATCGGCGTCGCCCCAGGCCGGGCCCAGGATGCGGGCGTTCCTGGCGGGTCAACAGGCTCATGCCGCGGCGCAGATCGGTGACCGTGGTACGGCTCTCTTGCGTCTGCGGGAAGCGGAGTCGGCCATGGAGAGGGCGGAGTCCAGGGAGAAGGTGACCGGCCGCTACGACCCGGCCGCGCTGAATTACCACATCGGCCAGGTGCGCTATGAGCTCGGCGATGTCCACGGCTCCATCACGGCCATGCGGCAGGCGGACGTATTGCGCCACAGCGTCTACCGTCGCACTCGGGTCCACCACCGGGCCATGCTCGCCGAGCGTCAGATGAAGGTGGGCCATCTGGAGGCGGCCTGCGCGACCTGGCACCAGGCCCTGGACGACTACCCGCTGGTCCAGTCGGGCCGAGCGGACGACCGCATGCGGGCGATGGTGGGACTGATCCGTCCGCACCTCAAGAATCGAGCAGCGCGGGAACTGCGCGAGCGCGCTCGTACGGTGGCGCCCGCTTCCCTCGGGGCGTAGGAACGCCGGCGTCCGCCGCACGGCCGGGCGCAGACCAGTGATCCCTCACCCACCACTCACAACAGCATTCGATCCCGGCCCTGTCGGTGTCATGTCACCACCTTGTGATGGACTCGAATGGAGTTCCCGCAGGTGAGCTGCAAGCCTGTCCGTCGGCGTCTGGTCCAGGGCGTCCGGGCAGGTCATGAGGGCGAGGAGACATCGGGATGCTGAACGAGACCGTGTTCCGGACGGAGGATCTGCCGGGGGCGGACCGGTTCGACTACTGGTGCGAGCGCATCGGGCGGACCCATGCGCCGCTGGACCTCCACAGCCCCTATGCGGCGGACTACCGGGCGCATCAGCGCGTGGTGGAGCTCGGCGCGCTTCATGTGTGGCCCACGACCCACCAGGCCCTCCGTTATCGCCGGACCCCCAAGCTGATTCGCCAGTCCGACCCCGAGCAGTACCACATCGGGATCCCGCTCCAGGGCACCAACCGCATCAGCTGGGGCGATGAGCGGGCCCTGCTCGGCGCTTATCAGATACAGGTCTACGACAGCTCACGGGATGTCGAGGTCAATTGCACCAACGGAACCGATCCGTTCTCGGGGATCGGGATCGAAATCCCCAAGCGGCTGCTGCATCTGCCGCAGCACAGCATGGACCGGCTGTTCGCCCGTGGAATGTCCGGACGGGAAGGGTTCGGCGCCCTGCTCGTACAGTTCCTCACCCAGGTGGTGTCGGACACCAGCTGTTATCTGCCGTCCGACGGTCCCCGTCTGGGCACGGTCGTGGTCGATCTGCTCTCCTCGCTGTTCGCGCGCACGCTGGACGCGGACCGTGCTCTTCCGCCGGAAACCCGCACCCGGAGTCTGGTGCTGCGCATTCGGGCCCATGTGCAACGGAATCTGCACGATCCGCGGTTGACCCCGACCACGATCGCCGCCGCGCACAACATCTCGATCAGCTATCTGCACCGCCTGTTCCAGGGCGAGCACGAAACCATCGCGGCCTGGATTCGCCACCAGCGGCTGGAGCGGGCCCGGCGCGATCTCGCGGACCCGGCGATGGCTTCCACCACCATCCACGCCGTCGCCGCCCGTTGGGGCTTCGTCCGCGCCGCCGATTTCACCCGTGCCTTCCGCACCGCCTACGGCATGCCGCCCAGGGACTACCGGCAGCAGGTCCTCCACGGTGCCGCTCCGGTCCTGTTGTCGACTCAGCGCCTATAACTGTGGACGCAGTGCGAACAACTTTCCGCGGCGGTTGCGGAATGCTGGACGGCGGCGGCCGATGCCGCCCGACGAGGGCCGGCAAGGAGACACGGGGGTTCTCCTTGCCATGATCCTTACGACCGAGGGCCGGATCCCGCAGCTGCGGGATCCGGCCCTCGGTGTCATTCACCGGCGGTGCCGGTGGTTCCGGCGGTACGTCAGACGTTGACGCCGAAGTCCTGGGCGATGCCGACCAGGCCCGAGGCGTAGCCCTGGCCGACGGCGCGGAACTTCCACTCCGCGCCGTTCCGGTAGAGCTCGCCGAAGACCATGGCGGTCTCGGTGGCGGCGTCCTCGCTGAGGTCGTAGCGCGCGATCTCGGTGCCGCCCGCCTGGTTGACGATGCGGATGAACGCGTTGCGCACCTGGCCGAAGTTCTGGCTCCGGGACTCGGCGTCGTAGATCGAGACCGGGAAGACGATCTTCTCGATGTCGGCCGGCAGACCCGCCAGGTTGACGTTGATCTGCTCGTCGTCGCCCTCGCCCTGGCCGGTGACGTTGTCACCGGTGTGGACGATGGTCTGGTCCGGGGTGGCCTTGTTGTTGAAGAACACGAAGTGCTGGTCGGAGTAGACCTTGCCGTTCGTGTTCACCGCGATGGCGCTGGCGTCCAGGTCGAAGTCGGTGCCCGTGGTGGTGCGGACGTCCCAGCCGAGGCCGACCGTGACGGCGGTCAGGCCCGGTGCCTCCTTGGTGAGCGAGACGTTGCCGCCCTTGGACAGGCTTACAGCCATGGGGAGTCCCTTTCGTGGTCTCGTGGATCCGAGCGTCGGGCTTCGTACCGGACGAAGCTACCGTCACCCTCCACAACGCCATCAGGGCGGTGCCGGGTTCCAGCTTCCTTTACTTTCTTTGCCAAATCCTGATGCCGGACCGGAACCCGGGCCGAACGGACCCCCGGCAAAACGAGGTGACGGGGCCCCGGTCGGCACGCGACCATGGGGGCATGTCCGCGCCCTATGTCATCCGTGGCTCGGTCTCCCTGCCGGAGGCCGAGCTGATGTGGCGTTTCTCGCGGTCCTCCGGACCCGGCGGACAGCACGTCAACACCAGCGACAGCCAGGTCGAGCTGCGGTTCGACCTCGTACGCACCACCGCCCTGCCGCCGGTGTGGAAGCAGCGCGCCCTGGAGCGGCTGGCGGGGCGGCTGGTCGACGGGGTGGTGACCGTGCGGGCGTCCGAGCACCGCTCCCAGTGGCGCAACCGCGAGACGGCCGCCGTCCGGCTGGCCTCGCTGCTCGCGGAGGCCACCGCGCCGCCGCCGAGGCCGCGCCGCCCCACCCGCATTCCGCGCGGTATCAACGAGCGCCGTCTGCGGGAGAAGAAGCAGCGCGGTGAGACCAAGCGCGGCCGCTCCGGCCGCGACTGGCACTGAAGCGCTCACAGCGGAAGCGCCATGAGAGCCCGCGAGGGGCGTCAGCCCATCGTCCGGTAGCGGCCCCGGAAGTACATCAGCGGGCCGCCCTCCGCCCCCGCCCCGGCCTCCGTATGCGTCGACGCCGCCAGCACCCGCCCCACCACCAGCGTGTGGTCCCCGGCCGGCACCCGCTGCTCGGTGCGGCACTCCAGCGTGGCCAGCGCTCCGGCGGCGAGCGGGGCGCCGCTCTCCGCGCCCCGGACGACCGGCATGTCGTCGAAGAGCAGTCTGTCGCTGATGCGCCCCTTCATTGCGAATCGTCCCGCGATATGACGCTGACTTTCCGCCAGTACCGACACCGCCCACAGCGGCTGTCGCTCCAGCAGGTCGTCCATCCGGGAGCCGTTGCGCACGCTCACCATCGCCAGCGGCGGGTCGAGTGACACCGACATGAACGCGGTGGCCGTCATGCCGACGTCCTCGCCGCGCGGACCCTCGTCCGGGTCGTGCGCGGTCACCAGTACCACGCCCGCGGCGAGGCGCGACAGGGCGGCGCGGAAATCGTCCTCACTCACTCCACCAGGATGGGGGACGGAGGGCTCGGCGGGGGTGGAGGCGGGAGGGGGAGGCGTCGTCGGAAACACGTTCCGAACGCTAACGTCGCCCACTTCTTCCGTGCATCGGGCCCAGGGCCCAAAGCGGGCTTAGGTCCTCGGTTCTAGGTCGGACGTCGCCCCGGTTACCAGGGAACGCCAGCGATGACCAGGCATTGTCATTCCGGAATTTGCGGACAGGAAAGATAGGAGCGCTCCCACACCCTCTTGCCAAGGAATGAATACGGTCTGTGACATGAGTCACAGCAGCCAGTAATTGTTGACCCTGTGTACCGAGTGGGCAGCTCGCTGTGATTCAGTGGCCGTGGCAATCGGACGACAAGAAGCCAGGAGTTGCTGTCGAGGTCTCGGGGGAGTGCGACGATGGAGACCGAGTCGGAGCCCTATATCCGCCTTGCGACCCTGCGGCAGCTGCACCAGGTGGTCGCGGATCTGAATACCGCGCGCAGCCTCGCCGACACGCTTCAGACCGTCGCGGACGGCGTCATAGCCGGGCTCGGCTACGAGCTCTCGGCCGTCAATCTGGTCCGCCCGGACGGCGATCTCGTGGTCGCCGCCGTCGGCGGCAGCGCCGGGGCCGAGGCGCTGATGGCCGGGCGGGTCGGCTCCCGCGCCTCCTGGGACCGCAGGCTCTCCATGGGCGACCGCTGGGGGGATCTGCGCTTCATCCCGTACACCGAGGGCTGGGTGCTCGACGACGACGACGTCCCCCAGTGGCACACCCCCGGCCCCGCCCCCCGCTTCGCCGACGAATGGCATCCGATGGACCGGCTGTTCGCCCCGCTGTACGCGGCGGGCGCCTCCGGCGGCGAGCTCATCGGCGTCATCTCCGTGGACCGTCCGCGCAACGGCCGCCGCCCCGGCGCCTGGGGCCGCGAAGCGCTCCAGATGTACGCCTTCCACGCCGCCATCGCGATCGGCAACGCCCGGCTGCGCGCCAATATGCAGCGCGCCCTGCTCCGCCTGGAGCGCGAGCAGCAGGCGCTGCGCGCCAGCGAGGAGAGCTTCCGGCAGGCGTTCGAGTACGCGCCCAGCGGGATGGCCATCGCCGAGATGGGCGGCGACCAGCACGGCCGGCTGCTGCGCACCAACGACGCCCTGTGCCGGCTGCTGGGCCGCCCCGCCTCCGCGATGCGCCGCTACTCCTTCTCCGACCTCGTCCACCCCGAGGACATCGGCACCCTGCTGCGCACCTCCGCCGAGGGCGGCCGCTCCGAGCTGCGCCTCGCCCGCCGCGACGGCTCCTACGTCTGGGTCTCACTGCGCAACTCGGTGGTCGCCGACGCCGCCGACGGCCCGCGGTTCCTGCTCACCCATGTCGAGGACATCGAGGAGCGCAAGCGCCATGAGCTCCAGCTCGCCCACCGCGCCAGCCACGATTCGCTGACCGGTCTGCCCAACAGCGCCGAGCTGCGCGCCCGTCTGGGCAGCAGGCTGTGCGGCACTCCGCCGCTGCCGGGCGGGGTGGAGACGGGGCCCGTCGCGGTCGGCTCCGCCCGGGCCCACCCCGGCGGGCATCTCTACGGCTTCGACGAGTTCGAGAGCTTCGGCAGCCCGCCCGCCCCGGGCAGCGTCCCGTTCGACAGCCATGTGCACACCGTCCCGCCCAACGAGGAGAGTGACATCGACGACGGCCACAAGGGCCTCGCGGTGCTCTTCTGCGACCTCGACGGCTTCAAGTCCATCAACGACCGGTTCGGGCACCACGCGGGCGACGCCGTGCTGATCGAGGTCGCCCGCAGGCTGACCAACGGCGTCCGGGACGGGGACACCGTCGCCCGGCTCGGCGGTGACGAGTTCGTGGTCCTCGCCGACGGCCTCGGCCGCGCCGACGCCCAGGACCTCGCCGTCCGGCTGCGGAACGCCATCATTCCGCCGATCCGGGTGGACGGCCGCGCGGTCCGGGTCGGGGCCAGCTTCGGAATCGGCTGGGCGGGGTGCGGAATGTCGGCCGAAGAGGTACTGCAATCCGCTGACCAGCGGATGTATGTGGAGAAGCGGTCCCGTTCCAAGGAGCGCAGACGGGCCGGATAACCCCGGGGCGTCCCCCTGGTCCGACCCTGGTGGAACCCGGGCCGGGCCTGGGGACGTCCCTGTCACGGTAGGCTGCGCCGATGCGGCCTTGCCGCCGACAGTGAACCGATCATGAATATTGGCCATCCGGACAGCGCACCACCTGCCGCGGCCCTGTCGGCCCTGGTATGAGCAGTCGTGGCGCAAACGCATCGTGACGCCGAAGGCCAATGCACAGGGGAGTGACGAGGGATGACGGCCGGCAACAACGGCTCGGACACACCGGAGAACGACGACCCGTTCGCCTATCTGTACCGCTCCGAGGGCGAGCAGTCCGGCCAGTCGGCTCAGCCGGGGCAGCCGGGTCCCCGCACCGGTGGCTACGGCTATCCCGGTCCGGCCCAGCCCGGCGTGCCCCGGACCTCGTACAACCAGGTCCGCGCGGTGGGAGAACGCAGCTACGGACAGCAGGGCTACGGACAGCAGGGGGGCTACGGCCGGCAGAACGCCCACTACGCCGCCCCCGAGACCCTGCCCGGCGGCGCGCCCCGGCAGCAGCAGCCCGCCGCCGCGCCCCCGAGCGGCGGCCGTGGCGGCGGCCGCGGCCCCAACAACCGGGGTCTGCTGATCGGCGCGCTCGCGGTGGTCGCGGTGGTCGTCGTCGGCATCGGCGTCGCGATGATCACCAACGGCGACGACAACAAGAGCGACGAGACCAAGCCGACCAACTCGCCGACCGCCGGGGGGCCCAGCGAGAAGCCCCGTCACAGCTCCGGCCCCGGCACGAAGCCGAACCAGAAGCTGCCCACCGAGGACGCCGCGAAGATGCAGCTCGCGGGCGGCGCGGTGGCCGCGAGCGACATCAAGGGCGCCGAGGCCGCGGGCGGCCGGTACGTCGGCGGTCTCAACACCATCGGTGCGTCGGCGACCTGGAGCGTGGACGTCAAGAAGGGGAAGCGGTACCGGCTGTACGTGGGCTACGGCGTGCCCGGCGAGAAGCAGAGCATGTCGCTGACGATCAACGGCCAGAAGGAGTCCCGGCCGATCAACCTGGACAACTTCTCCAGGGGGCCGAAGGGCGACTGGGAGAAGGGCTGGACCAATACCTGGTCCCTCGTCCAGCTCAACCCGGGCACCAACACGATCACGGTGTCCTGCGAGGCGGGCGACAAGTGCAACGTCAACCTCGACCGGATGTGGCTGACCAACAAGCAGCCGGGTGAATGACGCCCGCACCGGGCACCCGGCCGGTCACGCCGCCGGGTGCTCCGTCACCTCGACCCGCCCCAGCAGCTCGTCGTAGGCCGCGCGGTCGAACTCGCCCGCCGCCGGGGCCCGTACGGCCGCCGCCGACAGGGCCACCGCGCGGGCCAGCCGGTCCGGCCACGGCACCTCCTCCACCAGTCCGGACAGCAGCCCCGCCACCGCCGAGTCCCCGGCCCCGGTCGGATTGCCCGCCAGCCGCCGCGGCGGACGGGCCCGCCAGGTGCCCTGCGAGGTGACCGCGAGCATGCCGTCCGCGCCCAGTGAGGCGGCCACGGCCCGAGCCCCGCGCCGCCGGGCGTCCCGGGAGGCCCGCAGCGGATCGGTGGTGCCGGTGAGCCCCGCCAGCTCCGTGGCGTTGGGCTTGACCACCTGCGGGCGGGCCGCGATACCGCGGCGCAGCGGCTCCCCGCTGGTGTCCAGCAGGGTGGGCACCCCCGCCGCATGCGCCTCCCGGATGAGCTGGGCGTAGGTGCCGACGGGAACGCCGGGCGGCAGACTGCCGCACAGCGCGACGGCCGACGCCTCGCGCAGCAGCCGGGCGTAACCGGTGAGGAAGTCCGACCACTCGGGGGTGCTCACGATCGGGCCGGGCTCGTTGAGCTGGGTGGTGTCGCCCGTCGAGCCGTCGACGACGCCGATGGTGCGCCGGGTGGTACCGGCGATCGGCACCAGGGCGTCGGTGATCCGGCCGCGGGGCGGCTCCGTCCCGGTGCCGCCGTCGGACCCGGCGAGCGCGGCGAGGCGTTCGCGCAGCACGGTGCCGGTGACGCCGCCTGCGAAGCCCGTGACGACGGTGTCATGGCCGAGCGCGGCCAGGACCCGGGCCACGTTGAGTCCCTTGCCGCCGGGCCGTTCGGCGACATCGGTGACGCGGTGGGTGGCGTGCGGGCGCAACTGCGGCACCCGGTAGGTGATGTCGAGGGCGGCGTTGAGCGTGACCGTCAGGATCACCCTGGCATCCCCTCTCCCGTCTCCCCGCCGGACGGAGATTCCCGTGCTGAAGCATGCGGCTGTGCGGCGAGCGGCGCTCGTCGTCAATCGATCATGCCAAAGCCGGGGCGCGTGGCCCAGACCTCGGCATGGCCGGGCCGTTCAACACCGGGGTATATCAGGTCACTTCGGGATCGACCACCCAAGTGCCGCGGCGCATCACGCCCCGGAGCCGGAAGTCGGCGCCGAGGACCACAAGATCCGCGTCCTTGCCGGGCTCCAGCGAGCCCACCCGGCCGTCGATGCCCAGCACCTTCGCGGGGGTGCCGGACAGCGCCCGCACCGCCTCGTCCACGGTCAGCCCGTCGACGGTCACCGCCCGCCGGAAGGCCCGGTCGAGGGTGAGGGTCGAGCCCGCGATCGACCCCGCCGTCGGCCCGGTGCTGATCCGCGCCACCCCGTTCTTGACCTCGACCTCCATCGGGCCGAGCGGATAGCGCCCGTCGCTCATGCCCGCCGCGCCCATCGCGTCGGTGATGAAGGCGACGCGGTCGGCGCCCGCGCGGCGGAAGGCGAGCTGGAGTACGGCCGGGTGGAGATGGGTGCCGTCGTTGATCAGCTCGATGGTGACCCGCTCGTCCTCCAGCAGCGCGGCGACCGGGCCGGGTTCGCGGTGCAGCAGCGACGGCATCGCGTTGAACAGATGGGTGGCCACGGTGGCGCCCGCCTCGACCGCCTCGCGCGTCGGCTCGTAGCCGGAGTCGGTGTGGCCGACGGCCGCGATGACGCCGCTGTCGGCCAGCAGCCGTACGGACTCCAGCCCGCCGGGCAGTTCGGGTGCGAGGGTCATCATCCGCGCGGTGCCGCGGGCCGCGTCGACCAGCTTGCGGACGTCCGCCGGGTCGGGGTCGCGCAGCAGCGAGGGCTGGTGGGCGCCGCAGCGGTGCGGGGAGATGAACGGCCCCTCGAAGTGGATGCCCGCCAGCTCGCCCTGCTCGACCAGCTCGGAGAGGACGGCCGCCTGCCGGGCGAGGTCGTCCAGGTCGCCGGTGACGGTGGAGGCGAGCAGGGTCGTGGTGCCGTGGCGCCGGTGGGTGCGGATGGTGGTGAGGGCCTCCTCGGCGGTGCCCGCGGAGAAGGAGGCGCCACCGCCGCCGTGCAGATGGATGTCGATGAAGCCGGGGACGATCCAGCAGCCGGTCAGATCGCGCGCCGCGCCCCGCTCGGCGGCCGGGTCCGGCCCCGCGTCCGCGGCGGCGATCCGGCTGCCCTCGACCGTCACCCGTCCGTTCTCGACCACCCCGGACGGCAGCACCACCCGGGCGCCCGTGAGAACCGTTCGCTGCACCATCAGGCGGAAACCTCCGTGGCGAGTAGATCCCAGGCGAGCAGGCCCGCGCCCAGGCATCCGGCGGTGTCCCCGAGGCCCGCCGGGACGATATGGGGAAGCTGCTGGAAGGTGATCCGCTCCTCGACCGCCGTGCGCAGCGGGCCGAACAGGGTCTCCCCGGCCTCGGCGAGCCCGCCGCCGACGATCACCATCCGGGGGTCGAGCAGGGTGTGGGCGATCACCAGGCCGTCGGCGAGCGCCCCGGTCATCTCCCCCCACACCGCCTCGGCCCGCTGATCTCCGGACGCCACGGCCTTGGCGCAGTCGGCGGCGTCGGCGGAGGGGTCGCCGCTCGCCGCCGCCCAGGCGCGGCCGACCGCGGCGGCCGAGGCGAGCGTCTCCAGACAGCCCCGCTGGCCGCAGCCGCACACCGGGCCGCCCGGCCGTACGACCACATGGCCGATCTCGCCCGAGGAGCCGTGCGCCCCGGGGTCGATCCGGCCCCCGATGCCGATGGCGCCCGCGATCCCGGTGCCGACCGACACGAACAGGAACCGGTCGGCGCCCTCGCCCGCTCCTATCCGCCCCTCGGCCAGCCCGCCCATCCGGACGTCATGGGCCAGCGCGACCGGGATCCCGCCCAGCCGCTCCGAGAGCAGCGCGCGCAGCGGGACGTCCCGCCAGCCGAGGTTGGCGGCGAAGACGGCCACGCCGCGGGCCTCGTCGAGGACCCCGGGTACGCCGACGCCCGCCGCCGCGGGCGGCCCGCCGAAGCGTTCCTGGCCCAGCGCGCGCAGCTCGGCGGCGAAGTCCAGGATCGCGGTGACGACGGCCTCGGGGCCGCGCTCCCGACCGGTGGGCCGCCTGGCCTCGTGCAGGAGGGTGTTGTCCGCCCCGACCAGGGCGGCTTTCATACCGGTGCCGCCCACATCCAGGGCGATGACATGTTCCACGGGAAACAGTCTCCCGCGATCCCCCATGAGAGGTCTAGTCCACTCGCCGGTTCTCCCCGTACGAGGGACCCCGGTCCGGTTTCCCGGCGCCGGCGCGTTCTTCCCCGTGTTTCCGGGCCCCACAACGGAGTTGTGGCGGCGTGACACATTCCACTTATACGTATGGACCGGGCCTGAACTGGGAAGGCGGAGCCCCGATACCGAAGTGATATGCCCATGGTGTAGACCTTGTGGAGGTTTGCAAGGCAGACTCGCTCGACCTTGGGAGCGAACCCCGGGGAAACCCCGGGTGACCAACCCTGGGGGATGAATCAAGCCAATAGGGTGGGAAGCAGCGGTGCAGCGGCGACGGTTCTTGGGTCTGACGACGGCTGGAGTCGCGGCGGCGACCACGGCGCCGGTGCTGACGGCCTGCGGCAGCGGCAGCGGCTCGGGGGGTGAGGTCACCCTCAAGGTGGTCGCGGCCGACTACGGCGACAGCGCCGCGAACAGCTCCCAGAAGGCGTGGGAGAAGATGGCCCGCGCCTACGAGAGCAAACACGGCAACATCAAGATCGACGTCAAGGTCTACAGCTGGACCGAGGTCGACAAGCGCGTCGCCGAGATGGTCAAGAGCGGTGACGCCCCCGACATCGCGCAGATCGGCGCGTACGCCGACTACGCGGCCGACGGCAAGCTCTACCGCGCCGACCAGATGCTCTCCATCCCCACCCAGGCCGGGTTCATCACCTCGATCGCCCACGCGGGCGAGGTCAACCGGGTGCAGTACGGGCTGCCCTTCGTCTCCAGCGCCCGGCTGCTCTTCTACAACAAGAAGCTCTTCGACCAGGCCGGCATATCCGACGCGCCCACCACCTGGGCCGAGCTGAAGGACGCCGCCGAGGCGCTCAAGGGGATCGGGGTGCGCACCCCCTACGGACTGCCCCTCGGCCCCGAGGAGACGCAGGCCGAGGCCATGATGTGGATGCTCAGCGGCGAGGGCGGCTACACCGACGGCAACGGCAGCTACACCATCGACTCGACCGAGAACATCGAGACCTTCGAATGGCTGCGGGACGAGCTGGTCGGCGAGGGCCTCACCGGCCCCGGCTCCCCGGCCCGCACCAACCGGCAGGACGTCTTCGACGCCTTCACCCGCGGCGAGGTCGGCATGCTCAACGGCCACCCCACCCTGATGCAGCAGGCGTCCGGCCACGGCATCAGCTACGGCACCGCGGCGCTGCCCGGCCGCAAGGGCACGTCCCGCTCGACGATGGGCGTCGCCGACTGGCTGATGGCCTTCAACACCCACGGCAACCGCGAACAGATCGGCAGCTTCCTCGACTTCGTCTACGACGACAAGAACGTGCTCGGCTTCGCCACCGAGTACGATCTGCTGCCCGTGACCACCAGCGTCCGGGAGACGATGCTCCACGACCGGGAGTACAAGCCGCTGTGGCGGTTCCTGGACGAGCTGGAGAGCGCCGAGTTCTACCCGTCGGACAAGACCTCCTGGGCGGCCGTCAGCAAGCTGGTCAAGGAGAAGATCGGCTCGACGGTGGGCAAGGGCGGCGACCCGGCGAGCGTGCTGGGCGAGATCCAGCGCGCGGCCGACGCGATGGAGACCGCGGGGACATGACGGATGTGACGGGGGACGCCGCCGGGCCGGAGCCGGAACCGGAGCGTGAGCCCGGGCCGGAGCCGGAGGAGCCGGGCGCCGAGCCGGGCGGGCTGTCGGACCGGGACCGGGCCGTGCTCGCCCTGGAGCGGCACGGCTGGCCGGGCCCCGGTGCCAAGGAGCGCGCGATACGCGAGCGGCTCGGCATCTCCCCGACCCGCTACTTCCAGCTGCTGAACGCGCTGCTGGACGACCCCCGGGCCCTGGAGCACGACCCCGTCACCGTCAACCGCCTCCGCCGGGTGCGGGAGGAGCGGCGGATGCGCCGCTGACCGGCCGCCGGAGGCCGCGCGGGCGGCACCGACTGCGCGGCCTCCGTCGACCGACGCGCGTCGGCCTCCGTCGTCGGCCTCCGTTGACCGCGCGCCCGGCTGGGTAGGGTCACCGGCATGGGCAGCCACCCCCTTCCCGAACCGACCACAGCCGCCGGCCGCGAGGGCCTCGCCGCCCTCCTCGAGCGACCCGGCAGCGCCGTCGTCGGGCTCGACTTCGACGGCACCCTCGCCGAGATCGTCCCCGACCCCGACCAGGCCCGTGCCCACCCAGGCGCGGTCCCCGCGCTCTCCCGCCTCGCCCCGCTGCTGCGCTCCGTCGCCGTGATCACCGGCCGCCCGGCCCGCGTCGCGGTGGACTACGGCGGCTTCGCCGGGGTCGAGGAGCTGGCCGGCCTGGTGGTGCTCGGCGCCTACGGTGCCGAGCGCTGGGAGGCGGCCGACGGCGGGCTCCGCGCCCCCGCCCCCCCGCCGGGCGTCGCCGCCGTCAAGGCCGAACTCCCCGATGTGCTGTCGGCCCACGGCGGTGCGCGGGGCCTGTGGACCGAGGACAAGGGCCGCGCCGTCGCCGTCCACACCCGCCGCGCCGAGGACCCGCAGGCCGCCTTCGAACGGCTGCGCGCCCCGCTGTCCGCACTGGCCGAACGCCACGGGCTGATCGTCGAACCCGGCCGCCTGGTGCTGGAACTGCGCCCGCCCGGTATGGACAAGGGCGTCGCCCTCACCGACCACATCCGCGCCACCGGCGCCGACACCGTCCTCTACGCGGGCGACGACCTCGGCGACCTGGCCGCGTTCGCGGCCGTGGAGCGGCTGCGGGACGAGGGCGTCCGCGGCGTCCTGGTGTGCAGCGGCAGCACGGAGGTGACCGAACTGGCCGCCCGCGCGGACCTGGTGGTCAACGGCCCGTCGGGCGTGGTGTCCCTGCTGGACGCCCTGGCGACCGCTGCGACCAGGCCGTAGCCGGGCCGCGTTGCGGGGAGCTGCCGCTCCCGCTCCCTGCGCCGGGGGGTGCGTGGCACCGGACGTGGGGCCGGGCCTACGCGGGTGGGGCCGGGCCAAGAGGGCGTCCGCGGCGTCCTGGTGTGCAGCGGCAGCACGGAGGTGACCGAACTGGCCGCCCGCGCGGACCTGGTGGTCAACGGCCCGTCGGGCGTGGTGTCCCTGCTGGACGCCCTGGCGACCGCTGCGACCAGGCCGTAGCCGGGCCGCGTTGCGGGGAGCTGCCGCTCCCGCTCCCTCCGCCGGGCGGTGCGTGGCACCGGACGTGGGGCCGGGCCTACGCGGGTGGGACCGGGCCATACGGACAGCGGTGTCCGCGGCTGGCGGCCGCACGGCGAGCCGGCGGCCCGCGCGGGCTATGCCTCCAGGGCCCTCAGCTGCGCCAGGAACCACTTCTGCGGGGGGAGCGCCGTGGCTGCCGCGGCCAGGCGTTTGGTGCGGTCGGTGCGTTCGGCGTCGCCCATCCGCAGGGCCTCGTCCAGCGCCGCCGCCGTGCCCTCCACGTCGTACGGGTTCACCACGAGCGCGTCCTCGCCCAGCTCCGCGCAGGCCCCCGCCTCGCGCGACAGCACCAGCGCGCAGCCCTGCTCGGAGACGACCGGCACCTCCTTGGCGACCAGGTTCATCCCGTCCCGGATCGGGTTGACCAGCGCCACGTCGGCCAGCCGGTAGGCGGCGAGCGAGCGGGCGAAGTCGTCCTTCACATGGAGGGCGACCGGCTGCCAGCCCTCCGTGCCGAACTCCGCGTTGATCTCGTCCGCGACCGCCTGGACCCGTGCCGTGTAGTCGCGGTAGACCGCGAGGTCCTGGCGCGAGGGGTAGGCGAACGCCACGTGGACCACGCGCCGGCGCCACTCGGGGTGGGTCTCCAGCAGCCGCCGGTAGGCCAGCAGCCCCCGCACGATGTTCTTGGACAGCTCGGTGCGGTCCACCCGGACGATCGTCTTCCGGCCGGGGCCGATCTGCGCCCGCAGCGCGGTGAGCCGTTCGTCCACGTCCGCCGCGCGCGACCGCTCCCGCAGGAACTCCGCGTCCGCGCCCAGGCCGTGCACCCCGAGCCGGGTCTCCCGCCCCTCGAACCGCACCGCCGTGGCCGCGCCGCCGCCGTCCCGGACGATCTCGGCGCCCAGCACCACCGCACAGCAGTCGGCGAAGGCCGCGGCCCAGCGCTCGGTGAGGAACGCCGCGCGGTCGCCGCCGAGGATGCCGCGCAGCACCGCCTCCGCCACCTCGTCCGGCAGCAGCCGGTAGTAGTCCGGCGGGGCCCACGGGGTGTGCGAGAAGTGGCCGATCCGCAGATCGGGACGGCGTGCTCGCAGCAGCCCCGGCACCAGCGCCAGGTGGTAGTCCTGCACCAGCACCACCGCGCCCTCGGCCGCCTCCTGGGCGAGCGCGTCCGCGAAGGCCGTGTTGTACGTCTCGAAGGCCGCCCACTGGGCGGCGGACCCGGCGTCGAAGACCGGCTCCACCGGGGTCTGGTAGAGCAGGTGGTGGACGAACCACAACACCGAGTTGGCCACGCCGTTGTACGCGGCGGCGAACACATCCGGCGCGATGTCCAGCATCCGCACCTGCTGCCCGCCGGTGTCGGCGGTGTCCAGATGGCCGGTCCCGGCGCGCCGGGCGGCCTCCCGGTCGCCGTCGCCGAGGGCCGAGCACACCCACACCGCCCCGGCGTCCGGGCCGATCGCGCTGAGGCCGGAGACCAGCCCGCCGCCGCCGCGCTTGGCGGTGAGCGAGCCGTCCTCGCCCAGCGCGTACGAGACCGGGCCGCGGTTGGAGGCGACGAGGATCTGGGCAGTGCGGGGGGCAGCCATGTCGCGAGCCTAGCCATCGGGCGCCGCGCGCAAACGTGCGTGCGGTTTCTCGGCCCGTAGGGCGTACGTGCCCCGGTGGCCGGGCGTCCCCGGTGGCCCCACTGCCTCGCCGGCCCGGCGGCCTAGGCCGCCCGCCGCTCCGCGTACTCCGGGATCTCGATCATCGGCGGCCGCTCCTCGGTGTCCACGGCCGACGTCCGCGGCTCGAAGCCGTTCTCGCCCCGGTCGAACTGAGTCAGCCGCGGCCGCACCAGATGGCCGCGGGCCAGCCGCAGCTGCGCCGTGCGGTAGATGGCCGCCGCCATCCGGCCCAGCGCCTGCCCGTCCTGGTGGCGGTGCTTGCGCACGCCGATGTCCACCTGGGCCAGCGCGTCGAGGCCGACCGTGTGCAGTGAGTCCACCAGCAGCCCCAGCTCCACCCCGTACCCCACGGGGAACGGCAGCCGCTCCAGCAGCGAGCGCCGGGCCGCGTACTCGCCGCCCAGCGGCTGGACGAATCCGGCCAGCAGCGGCCAGTGCAGATTCAGCAGCGGACGGGCGACCAGCTCGGTGACCCGGCCGCCCTGACCGGCCGTGTCACCGAGCGGCCGGTCGTACATGCCCTTGACCAGCTGCACCTCCGGGTCGGTCAGCAGCGGACCGACGATCCCGGAGACGAAGCGCGCGTCGAACTCCCGCAGATCGGCGTCGATGAAGCAGACGATCTCGCCGCTGGTGGCCAGCAGGGAACGCCACAGCACCTCACCCTTGCCCGGCAGCGCGGGCAGCCGCGGCAGCAGGGAGTCCCGGGGCACCACGGCCGCACCGGCCGCCGCGGCGACCTCCGCGGTGCGGTCGGTGGAGCCGGAGTCCAGCACCACCAGCTCATCCACGAGCGGCGCCGCCTCACCCATCAGTTCACGGCGGATCACCGCGGCGATCTTCCCGACCGTCGCTTCCTCGTTCAGCGCGGGCAGCACTACGCTCACCGTGCTGCCCGTGTCGCGCTTGGCGGCCAGCAGACGGTCCAGCGGACGGTCGTCGGCCGACCAGGAGCGGTGCTCCAGCCAGCGCTCCACCTCATCCAGCACCTGTCTGTCTCCCTGCTGCAGTGACCACGGGTGATCACCAGTGATCGCCGCTGTGATCCATCTCGCGCTTCGGACGGCTGTCTCAACCCTCCGGGCCTTCGGTTACAGTCTTGAACAACGCGTATGACCGTCATATGTCGGGGTCGGCCCGGCCGGGTGGCGATCATCACGTGGACAAACGGCCGGGCCCGCGCCCGGTGCCATACCGCTCATCCAGAGGGGCAGAGGGAACGGCCCGTTGAAGCCCCGGCAACCCTCCAGCTGGTCTCGTTCTCGCAGCGAGGCTCCCAGCTCGGGAAGGTGCCAATTCCGGCTCGTGGCGAAATGCGTCCCGAGGAAGATGAGGAGAAAGGGCCTCGCCTCCATGGCTGTGCAATCCGTCGAAAGCTCAACCACTTCCCCCGCCGCTTCCCCGGCGTCCGCGTCGACCACGCCTCCCTTCGGCCCCGCCGTGGCGCTGTCCTGTCGCGAATGCGGTGAGCGCTTCGATCTCGGCCCGATCTTCGCCTGTGCGGCGTGTTTCGGCCCCCTCGAAATCGCGTATGAGCTGCCGACCGGCGACCCGGAGGGGCTGCGCCGGCGCATCGAGGCCGGTCCGAACAACATCTGGCGCTATGCCCCGCTCCTTCCGGTCCCGGCGGACGTGGCGGACACACCCAGCCTGAATCCAGGGTTCACCAAGCTGGTCAAGGCCGACAACCTCGCCCGTGAGCTCGGTGTCACCGGTGAGCTGCACATCAAGGACGACTCCGGCAACCCGACCCACTCCTTCAAGGACCGGGTCGTCGCCATCGCCGTCCAGGCCGCCCGTGCCTTCGGCTTCACCACTCTGTCCTGCTCCTCCACCGGCAACCTCGCGGGCGCGGTCGGCGCCGCGGCCGCCCGCGCGGGCTTCCGCTCCTGCGTCTTCATCCCGCACGACCTGGAGGCGGGCAAGGTCGTCATGGCCGCCGTCTACGGCGGTGACCTGGTCGGCATCGAGGGCACGTACGACGACGTCAACCGCTTCTGCAGCGAGCTGATCGGCGACCCGGCGGGCGAGGGCTGGGGCTTCGTCAACGTCAATCTGCGGCCGTACTACGGCGAGGGCTCCAAGACCCTGGCCTACGAGATCTGCGAGCAGCTCGGCTGGCGGCTGCCGGACCAGATCGTCATCCCGATCGCCTCGGGCTCCCAGCTCACCAAGATCGACAAGGGTCTGAAGGAGCTGATCGCCCTCGGTCTGGTCGAGGACAAGCCCTACAAGATCTTCGGTGCCCAGGCCGAAGGCTGCTCCCCGGTCTCCGCCGCGTTCAAGGCCGGTCATGACGTGGTGCGTCCGCAGAAGCCGGACACCATCGCCAAGTCGCTGGCCATCGGCAACCCGGCGGACGGCCCGTACGTCCTGGACATCGCGCGGCGCACCGGCGGTGCCGTGGAGGACGTCACCGACGAGCAGATCGTCGACGCCATCAAGCTGCTGGCCCGCACCGAGGGGATCTTCGCGGAGACCGCGGGCGGCGTCACCGTCGGCGTGACGAAGAAGCTGATCGAGGACGGGCTCCTCGACCCGGCTCTGACGACCGTCGTCCTCAACACCGGCGACGGCCTCAAGACCCTCGACGCGGTGGCCCCCACCACGGGCCCCTCCGCCACCATCCGCCCCACCCTTGACTCGTTCCGAGAGGCTGGCCTCGTATGAGTGTTAATGTCCGAATCCCGACCATCCTCCGCACCTACACCGGCGGCCAGGCCGAGGTCAGCGCCGAGGGTGGGACCCTCGCCGAGGTCCTGGCGGACCTGGAGAAGAACCACCAGGGCATTTCCGCCCGCGTCCTGGACGACACCGGCAAGCTGCGCCGCTTCGTGAACGTCTACGTCAACGACGACGACGTGCGCTTCGCGGACGGCCTGGCCACGGCCACGCCGGACGGCGCCGGGGTCTCGATCATCCCGGCGGTCGCGGGCGGCTGCTGACCCCCGATCACCTCCTCACCATCGGAATCGCCTCGTCCGGAGAAAAACGGACGGGGCGATTCCATGTGTGGAACCGCGATACAGTTGGCCAGATTCCGAACCGGCCGGAGGCTGGAACCGCATACGGAACTCGTCAAGTTGTGCGCGAAATGTAAGCATGATTTGTCGGGTTGGTGTCCTATGTCCGGCCCGAGTTGCCCCACATTCGTGAGAATCCTTCACTTCTGGGCCAACGGCCGTCCCCAGAATTCTCGTCCGATTGACCTGTTGCAGAGGGCGTTGGGACGGATACATTCAGCGGCGGTCGACGCGTTCCGGCGCACACCCTCCTGACCGGGGGGTGAGGTCTGACCCGGGTCCGCGGAGTGCGGTCCTGCGCAAAAGGGCCAGCAATAGGGGAGTTAGGAATGGCTCAGGGCACCGTCAAGTGGTTCAACGCGGAGAAGGGGTACGGCTTCATCGCGGTCGACGGTGGTGCGGACGTGTTCGTCCACTACAGCGCGATCCAGATGGACGGCTACCGCACCCTCGAGGAAGGCCAGCGGGTGGAGTTCGAAATCTCGCAGGGTCAGAAGGGCCCGCAGGCCGACATGGTCCGCGTGGCCGTTGGCTGACGCGCCGACGCGACGCAGCTGACTGGACTGTCGGAGGGCCCGCACCCCGCACCGGGGGCGCGGGCCCTCTGGCGTCGCCGCCCCTCGCCCGGCCATCGACGCCCTACGGGCGCTTGCGCCCACCCGTCGCCCGACCGCCACCCCCCATCGACGCCCTACGGGCGCTTGCGCCCACCCGTCGCCCGGCCGCCACCCCCCATCGACGCCCTACGGGCGCTTGCGCCCACCCGTCGCCCGGCCGCCACCCCCCATCGACGCCCTACGGGCGCTTGCGCCCACCCGTCGCCCGGCCGCCACCCCCCATCGACGCCCTACGGGCGCTTGCGCCCACCCGTCGCCCGGCCGCCACCCCCCATCGACGCCCTACGGGCGCTTGCGCCCACCCGTCGCCCGGCCGCCACCCCCCATCGACGCCCTACGGGCGCTTGCGCCCACCCGTCGCCCGGCCGCCACCCCCCATCGACGCCCTACGGGCGCTTGCACTCTCATGGGTCGAGTGCTAATCATTGGCGTTAGCACTCTGAGAGTGAGAGTGACAGAAGGACCGGGTCGGTGAGGCCCGCCAATGCCATACGGGGCAAGGAACCGTACGGCAGGCAGGCCGTCCGTCGCGGGCGCCAGCGCGGTCCGGAGCAATCCACCCCGTCTTGGGAGGACCACTTCACATGGCCAAGATCATCGCGTTCGACGAGGAGGCGCGGCGCGGCCTCGAGCGCGGGATGAACCAGCTCGCCGACGCCGTCAAGGTCACCCTCGGCCCCAAGGGCCGCAACGTCGTCCTCGAGAAGAAGTGGGGCGCCCCCACGATCACCAACGATGGTGTGTCCATCGCCAAGGAGATCGAGCTCGAGGACGCGTACGAGAAGATCGGCGCCGAGCTGGTCAAGGAGGTCGCGAAGAAGACGGACGACGTCGCCGGTGACGGCACGACGACCGCGACCGTCCTCGCCCAGGCGCTGGTCAAGGAGGGCCTCCGCAACGTTGCCGCGGGCGCCAACCCGATGGCCCTCAAGCGCGGCATCGAGAAGGCCGTCGAGGCCGTCTCCGCCCAGCTGCTCGAGCAGGCCAAGGACGTGGAGACCAAGGAGCAGATCGCCTCCACCGCCTCCATCTCCGCCGCCGACATCCAGATCGGTGAGCTCATCGCCGAGGCGATGGACAAGGTCGGCAAGGAAGGCGTCATCACCGTCGAGGAGTCGCAGACCTTCGGGCTCGAGCTCGAGCTCACCGAGGGCATGCGCTTCGACAAGGGCTACATCTCCCCGTACTTCGCGACGGACATGGAGCGTATGGAGGCGTCGCTCGACGACCCGTACATCCTGATCGTCAACTCGAAGATCACCAGCGTGAAGGACCTCCTCCCGCTGCTCGAGAAGGTCATGCAGTCCGGCAAGCCGCTGCTGATCATCGCCGAGGACATCGAGGGCGAGGCCCTGGCGACCCTGGTCGTCAACAAGATCCGTGGCACCTTCAAGTCCGTCGCCGTCAAGGCTCCGGGCTTCGGTGACCGCCGCAAGGCCATGCTCGGTGACATCGCCATCCTCACCGGTGGCACCGTCATCTCCGAGGAGGTCGGCCTCAAGCTGGAGAACGCCGGTCTCGACCTGCTCGGCCGCGCCCGCAAGGTCACCGTCACCAAGGACGAGACCACCATCGTGGACGGCGCCGGCGACACCGACCAGGTGCAGGGCCGCGTCAACCAGATCCGCGCCGAGATCGAGTCCTCGGACTCCGACTACGACCGCGAGAAGCTCCAGGAGCGCCTGGCGAAGCTGGCCGGCGGCGTGGCCGTCATCAAGGCCGGTGCCGCCACCGAGGTCGAGCTCAAGGAGCGCAAGCACCGCATCGAGGACGCGGTGCGCAACGCCAAGGCGGCCGTCGAGGAGGGCATCGTCGCCGGTGGTGGCGTGGCCCTGCTCCAGACCGTGTCGGTCTTCGAGAAGCTGGAGCTCGAGGGCGACGAGGCCACCGGCGCCCAGGCCGTCCGCCTGGCGCTCGAGGCCCCGCTGAAGCAGATCGCGGTCAACGCCGGTCTCGAGGGCGGCGTCGTGGTGGAGAAGGTGCGCAACCTGACCCCGGGCCACGGTCTCAACGCGGCCACCGGCGAGTACGTCGACCTCATCGCCGAGGGCATCATCGACCCGGCCAAGGTCACGCGCTCCGCGCTCCAGAACGCCGCGTCGATCGCCGCGCTGTTCCTGACCACCGAGGCCGTCATCGCCGACAAGCCGGAGAAGGCCGCCGCGGCGGGCGCTCCGGGCGGCATGCCGGGCGGTGACATGGACTTCTGATCGACGATCCCTCGTCGGTCCAACCGTCCTGAACGTCGGGGCGGCACCCTCTCCCAGGGGTGCCGCCCCGACGGCGTTTCTCCGGCCCGTTGTGAAGGGGGCGGGGCTGTGTCGATGTGCGGCTCCGCCGCGTGGGCGCGACCAGCCACGACGCAGCCGCGGAGGCATGACGGCACCTCGCGGCGCTCCCTGCGGAGCGCTTACCGAGCCCGGGCCGCCTCCAGGGCCGCGCGCAGATGGCCGCCCGCCTCACCGAGCAGCTTCTCGGCGGTCGGCGCGTCCACCTCGCCCAGGATGGTGAGGATGGCGTTCTTCGTCTCGCCGTCGGTGGCCGCGAGCGCGCTCTCGATCCGTTCCTCCGGGGCGCCGGTGGCCAGCGAGACGATCCGGCGCGAGCGTGCGCGCAGCTTCTCGTTGGAAGCGCGCACATCGACCATCAGATTCCCGAAGGTCTTGCCCAGCCGGATCATGGTGATGGTCGAGATCATGTTGAGCACCAGCTTCTGGGCGGTGCCCGACTTCAGCCGGGTCGAGCCGGTGACCAGCTCCGGTCCCACCACGATCTCGATCCCGTGGTGGGCCGCCGCGGCGAGCGCCGAGCCCGCGTTGCAGGACAGCCCGACGGTGAGCGCGCCCCTGGACCGGGCGTGCCCGACCGCGCCGACGGCGTACGGGGTGCGGCCGGAGGCCGAGACGCCGACGACCGCGTCGTGCTCGCCCACACCGAGCCGGTCGAGGTCCTCGGCGGCCAGCTCCTTGCTGTCCTCCGCCCCCTCGGCGGAGACCACCATGGCCTCCGGACCGCCCGCGAGCACCCCGAGCACCTGGCCCGGCCGGGTGTTGAAGGTGGGCGGGCACTCGCTCGCGTCGAGCACCCCGAGCCGCCCCGCGGTGCCCGCGCCCGCGTAGATCAGCCGGCCGCCGCGGGCCATCCGGGCGGCGATGTCGTCGATGGCGGCGGCGATGCGGGGGAGCTGGGCGGCGACGGCGGTGGGGACGGTGGCGTCCTCCCCGTTCATGATCCGGGCGATCTCGAGCGTCTCGAGCCGGTCGATCTCGGCGAGTTCGGGGCGGAACGCCTCGGTGGTGAGGGTCTCCAGCTGGGCCCGGAGCTGTACCGGGCCCTGGTCGGCGGCGGAAGTCATGCGAAACGGCTCTTTCCCATAGTCAGCGTGGCGGGGGGTGGGTGGGGTGCGGATGACTCGGGGGTGGCTCGGGGGTCTCTGATACGGGCTGTGGTCAGCGGTGGCCGGGACGAGGATCGTGCCGATGGGCGAGCGCCTCGTACGAGGCGGACAGCGCGGGCGCCGCGGACTCGTACGTACGCTGGGCGACCCCGATGAACAGGCAGTCCACCACCAGCAGCTGACTGGTCCGGCTGGCCATGGCCGCCGGGCGCAGCTCGCTCTCGCGGGCGGTGGAGGTGGTGAGCACGAAGTCCGCGTACTGCGCCACCTCGCCGTCCGGCCGTCCGGTGATCGCGACGGTGGTCGCCCCGCGCTCGAAGGCGGCCCGCAGCGGTTCGATGACGTCCGTGGTGCGCCCCGAGTGGGTGATGGCGATGGCCACGTCGCCCGAGTGGAGCTGCACGGCGTTGGTGACCGCGAGATGCGGATCGGCGTGGGCATGGGCTATCAGCCCGATGCGCAGGAGTTTCTGGACGAGGTCCTGGCCGACCAGGCTCGAGGCGCCCACCCCGTAGACATCGATCCGGCGGGCGGTGGCGAGCGCCGAGACGGCCGCCTCCAGCTGGCTGGTGTCCAGTGCGGCGGCGGTGTCCGCCAGACACTGCTGCTCCTCCTGCGCCAGCTTGGTGACCACATCGGCGATCGGGTCGTCGACCGCGATGTCCGCCGTGACGGCCGGGGCCCGTCCGGCCGCCTGCTGCGCGGCCAGCGCGGCGAGGGCCAGGCGCAGATCGCGGTATCCGGGGTAGCCGAGCAGCCGGGAGGTGCGTACGACGGTGGCTTCGCTGGTACCCGTCCGCTCGGCGAGCCCGGTGACGGTGAGGGCCGCGCAACCGGCCGGATCACCGGCCACCGTCTCGGCGACGCGCTGCATGGAGCGGGTCATGGAGGGAGCCAGCGTACGGACCTTCGCCGCGAGGGCGGCCGGTGCGGGAGCGGGGGCCTCGGACGGGGTGAAAGTTTCCTTCAGCTTACTGCTCACATCTGAAAACTATTTCCGGACATGACGCCCGTCAACCCTCCGGAGCCCCGCCGTCAACCCACCGGCGGAGTGCGACGGAGGGTGATGGGCAGGCACCACGGTGAAGCAAAGGCGACAATGGGAGCCATGAAGCTCGAACACGCACTGCACGCGGCGCGTGCGCTCGTCCTGGCCGATCTCGCGGCGGGAAATGTCGCCCAGGCGGACATCGTGTCGCTGGTCGAGGACGCGATCACGCACCGTCGGTGGTGGGTCGAGCAGTGGCCCGAAGGCGCCGCCTATGTGGCCGGACTGGTCGCCCAGGACGTCCAGGACGCCCTGCTGGAGCGCTACGGCCGCTGGCCGCTGTGCCCCGTCTGCACCGAGGGCGGCGACCTCCACGCGCTGGACGTGGCGCCGGAGTTGGGCGTCGACCCGCACTGGGTGTGCGGCAAGACCGCGGTCGCGGTGGCGCGCGTCGGCTCGCTCGGAACCACCCTCTGATGGCCGTACTGATCGACCCACCGGCCTGGCCGGGCCACGGCCGGATGTGGTCGCACCTGGTGAGCGATGTCTCGTACGACGAGCTCCACGCGTTCGCGTCCCGGATCGGCGCGCCCCGCCGCGGTTTCGACCGCGACCACTACGACGTGCCGAGCGAGCTCTACGAGGCGGCGGTCCGGGCCGGGGCCGAGGAGGTCGGCAGCAAGGAGCTGGTGCGGCGGCTGACGGCGGCGGGCCTGCGCCGCCCGAAGCGGGCGCGGGCCGCGGGGGCGTGGGGGACGCCCCCGCGGCGGGCCCCGTGACGACGGGACGCCTCCGGGACGCGGGACGCACCCGTGGTGAGGGCCCACCGGCAGGTCATTCCCACCGGGGGACACCCTGGCCGGTAGGGAACCCTCGCCCGCGAGGGAACGACGGCGCGCGTCAGCGCGTGGCGCTCTCGGACTGCGGGTCCAGGGCCATGGCCGCCGCCGAGCCGAGGACCACCCGGGAGCCGCTCTCCGCCCGGTGGATCCGGGAGGCGAGCGCGGTCGTCCCGATGGCGAGCGCGGCCATCACCGCACCGGTCCAGGCCACCGCGGGGTAGCCCCAGCCCGCGCTGATGACAAGTCCGCCCAGCCACGGGCCGACCGTGTTGCCGATGTTGAAGGCGGCGGTCGTGGTCGCCCCCGCCAGCGTCGGGGCGGCGTTGGCCACGTTGAACATCCGGGCGTTGAGCGCGGGCGCGGTGAAGAAGGCCGTGAACCCGAGCAGCAGCGCCAGGGTCACGGCCGCGACGGGGTAGTGCGCGGTGAGCGCCAGCACGGCCAGCACAACGGCCGAGGCCGCTATGCCCGCGTACATCGTGCCGAACAGATGGGCGTCCGCGATCCGCCCGCCGACCACCGTACCGATCAGCGCCCCGACCCCGAACAGCGCCAGCACGGTCGGCACCCAGCTCTCCGCGAGCCCGGCCACGTCCGTCAGCAGCGGCGCGAGATACGAGAACAGACAGAAGACCGCGCCCCCGTTGAGCGCGGTGGTGACCAGCGCGAGCCAGACCTGCCGATCGCGGTAGATCCGCAGCTCGTTCCGCAGCCGCGGAGTGTCCTCACCGCTCGGCACCTCGGTACGCGGTACGAGCGCGACGACCCCGACGAGCCCGATCGCCGACAATCCGGCCACCGCCCAGAAGGCCGCCCGCCATCCCGCGTGCTGCCCGAGGAAGGCCCCCGCGGGCACCCCCGCGATGTTCGCGATGCTCAAGCCACCGACCATCACCGCCATCGCCCGCGCCCGCGCGTTCACCGGCACCAGCGACACCGCCACCGCCGCGCCCACCGCCCAGAACCCGGCACACGCGAGCGCACTCACCACCCGCGACGCGAACAGCACCCCGTACGACGGCGCCACCGCCCCCGCGACCTGGCCGAGCCCGAAGGCGGCCAGCAGCGAGATCAGCGTCGTCCGCCGCGGCAACCGCAACGTGGCCGCCGCCAGCACGGGCGCCCCCACCACCATCCCGATGGCAAACGCGGACACCAGCAGCCCGGCCGTGGGAATCGACACATCCATGTCCCGCGCCACGGGTTGCAGCAGCCCGGACAGCATGAACTCGGACGTCCCGAGCGCGAAGACGGACAGACCGAGGATATAGACGGCGACGGGCATGCGCGCGGAAGCGCTGGGACTGGACGGCATGCCCGCCACAACATCGCCCGGGGCCTCGGCATTCCTGCCCGGCAGCTACCGCGGCTGCCCCACCGGGGCGGGTACGCCGCCGGACCACAGCTCTTCCGCGTGCTCCGCGAACCGGGAGAACATCCCGCCGTCCCCGAGCCGCCGCAGATGCATCAGCGGTGAATCGTGTCCCACGAGCCGGGCCAGATGAGGGGTGACCAGTGCCTGGTCGTCGAAGCGGAAGACCGACAGCGAGACGTGGTTCACAGCGTCGGCCGCCGCTGAGAAGCGCGCCTCCACCCCATCGACCGGCCCCATCCGGGCCAGCTGCTCCAGGGTCATGCCGATCCGGGTGGAGACCGTCAAGGTGACGTCCTCGATCTGCTCCCGCTGCCGGGTCACCGCGCCGTTCGGGTCCCCGAGCAGAAAGCGGACCCTGCACCCGCCCTCCGCCTTCTGCCGCAGGGTCTGCGACAGGGCGGGTACCTGGGTCCAGAGGAAGTAGGAGGTGTATCCGGCGAAGTACAGCTCGTCGTCAGCCCCGGCGATGAGGTCGGCCCAGACCGTGGACGGACATGCGGACCGATACGGATAGCTCTGAACGATCTCCTGATCGCCACCGGTCTTCAGCCGGTTCCGCACGGACTTCGGCCACAGCATCTCTGCTTTCACTCCCAACGTCTCCGAGGCGTCCGACCGGTTTCTGGAGTGCGGGATGAGCTCCTCGTCCGCGATCCACCGCTCAACGGTCTTCCCGGACACCCCCACCCGGGCAGCGAGCTGCCGGGGCGACAACCCAGCGGACTCCCTAGCCGATCGTAAGGCTGTGTTCAAGGCTTCCCCCAGGGACGTTTGGGCGTTCTCCGACGGTAGCGGCGAGACGGCCCAAGTGTCCTGATAACGGGCTGCGATACATCCCTTTCGGGGCGCCACTCTGTGACCGTGAAGCACCCGCGACCATGCCGAAAGGGACCCGTTGACATGATCGACCCTAGCCCCGCTTCCCCCGGGCAGATGCGTCCGCTTTCCGCCTTCCCACCGACTTCCCCTCGTCTGCTCCCGTGGACCGACGCCAACGGCAAGTCGTGCTACCTCATCTCCGACCGGCCCCACAGCCTGCTCGGCGAGAGGGCGGACACCGTCGAGTCGTTGCAGCTGAGCATGGGGGCCGACATCATCGGCCATGCGTGCGAGATGCTGGAAGACCGCAGGGCGAGCGTGGACGAACTCCGATTCCTGGCCCTGTGCCTGTACGAGGCGCTGCGGGACGCGTTACGGATCGCCCAGAGCCACATCGAGCGCCACAGGCCCGTGCGCGAGGTGGACTCGTCATGACCGACTGGCAGATCGACCATGCCTCCGAGTGGACCGTGCGTCGCCGCTCCGACGACGGCTTCACCATCCCGCTCCAGGCCACCAGGAACGGCCGGCGCATCGGCACCGCTGAACTCCGCTTGACCCTCGTCTCGGCAGAACACCTGCACGCCGCCCTGTGCTACGCGCTCGACGGCCAGCCGCCACCCCTCGACGCCCCGGACTGCCGTCGGCCGATCCGCTACTCCCGAGGAGGAAGGCAATGAGCACCGTCGACGAGAGCCCGGCGACGTCCTCGACGACCGCGCCGAGGGTCGTCGAGCTGGAGATCACCGGAGCCTGTCAGCTTCAGTGCACGCAGTGCTTCGCCGCGTCAGGACCGAACGGTACGCACGGCGCGATGGCGGCCGACGACTGGCGGCGGGTGATCGGCGACGCGGCGGCACTCGGCGTGCGGGAGGTGCAGCTCATCGGCGGCGAGCCCACCACGCACCCTGCGTGGGCCGAGCTGGTCGACCAGGCGCTGAGCTTGGGGCTTCAGGTCGAGATCTACAGCAACTTGTTCCACATCAAACCGGATGGGTGGAACGTACTCGCCCGCGGGGGCGTGAAGCTGGCCACCAGCTACTACAGCGATCGCGCCGAAGAACACGACGCGATTACGACGCGTCCAGGGAGCTACGAACGGACCCGGGCGAACATCGCCGAGGCCGTACGGCGTGGCATCCCGCTGCGGGTCGGCATCGTGTCCGTCCTGCCGGGGCAGCGAGTGAGCGAGGCGCGCAAGGAGCTGGAAGCGCTCGGGGTGAGGCTGATCCGCACGGACCGGACACGGCGCGTCGGCCGGGCCTCGCTGCCAGGGGCCGGGGTGGACGCGGGAGAGCTGTGTGGACGGTGCGGGCTCGGGCAGGCGGCGGTTCTGCCCTCCGGCGAGGTGACGCCGTGTGTGATGGCGCGGTGGCTGACCACCGGCAACGTGCGGGAGCGCGGCTTGGCCGCAGTGCTGGGCGGCGAGGCGTGGGCCGAGGCGCTGCGACTGATTCCGGCCCGCGTGGGCGGGGGTCCATGTGACCCTGACTGCAAGCCCGCGTCCGACGGCGGGGACTGTTCGCCCGCCGAACAACCGGCTTGCGATCCGAAGTACGACGAGTGAGGCGGCCGATGGACTGGAAATCCCACGCCGAACGGCTTGCGGCCGAGGTGACCCCACCCGTCTCACGATGGCGCGAAGCGGTCGCCTCCACCCCCCGGCACGTCTTCGTGCCCCGATGGTGGGAGTCCGAGGGCGGCGGCACATGGGCGCTGCGCGACGGAGCGGCGGACGAGTCGGCATGGCTGCGCGCGGCTTACTCGGACACGTCTCTGGTGACCCGGGTGGGGCCGTCGCACGCCGACCACGCGAGCCCCGGCGACCGGCCGACCGGACTGCCCACATCGTCAAGCACCATGTCCAGCCTGGTGGTTCGGATGCTGCGCCACGGGCTGTTGTACGACGGCGCGGACCTCGGCCTGATTGGCACGGGTACCGGGGCCAGTACCGCGCTTGCGGTGCGGCGCCTCGGGGACAAGCACGTCACGACCATGGACGTCGACCCGTACCTGACCGAGGCGGCGACCGAGCGGCTTGCGTCGCTCGGGATGTCCCCCCGGGTGGTCACCTGCGACGCCATGGAGCCGCTTCCGGGGGACTTCGACCGCATCGTTTCCCTGGTCGCGCTCCGCAACCTCGCGAGTGTGCTGGCCGCGCTCCGTCCCGGCGGGCGTCTGGTGACGACGCTCGCCCGCATGAACGTGATCGTCACGGCCGACAAGGAAGCCGACGGCTGCGCCCGCGGGGTGGTCGAGTGGGATCGCGCAGGGTTCATGGGCACCCGCGCCGGGTCCGATTACCCGCCGGGCGCGGGCGAGACTTTCGCCGCCGTACGGGATCGCGAGGGCCAGCAGGTGACCGAAGGCCGTTATCCGGTGCTGAACGTCGCGGAGGCGTGGGACGTGCGCGCCATGCTCGAACTCGCCGTGCCCGGGGTCGAGACCCGCTACGAGGAAAGCGGTGAGCAGCGTACGGCATGGCTGGTGCACACCGACGGCTCATGGGCGCGTGCCGAGGCGACGTGGATCGATCCGCCCATGGTCCATCAGGGCGGCCCTCGGCGTCTGTGGACGGCGCTCGAACGCATCCGTCACCGGCTCAACGCCGAGGGCGGCCTACCGATCTACGGCAGCCACGTGCACATCACGCCCGACGGTGTGTGCCACTTCACGCGCGGCACATGGTCGGCCTCCTACGGCTGACGCCACGCCTCATGCCCCCAACAACTCCAGCTCCGTCGCCATGTTGCGCCGCGCCGCCGGCTCCCAACGCTCATGGCCGGCCGGCGTACGGAACAGGCAGGGCAGGCCCAGCAGTTGGCGCAGCACATTGGCTCGGCCCTCGCGGAAGACGTCGTCGGGGACGAAGCCGTACTCCTCCCGCACGGCCGCCGCGTACGCCCCGTACTCCTCCGGTGAACCGGCCAGAACGGCCAGGTCGGCGTCGCAGAGCAGCTCGGCGTTGAGGTCACCCTCGGCCGGGTCGTGGTCCGCGGTGATCCGGACCAGACGGGCCACCTCTTCCGTCCGTGCCTCGGAGACGCCCGCTTCCGGGAGGGCCCGCTCGGCCAGGCGTGCGCTGCGGTCCTCGTTCGTCGACCGCTCCGGCAGATAGACGGCGTCGTGGAACCAGGCCGCCAGACGGACGGCGCTGGGGTCGGGCGCCCGGACCTCGACGAGCAGTTCGTCGATCCGGTCCAGCACCGCGATCAGGTGGTCCGTCGTGTGGTACCGGCGCTGGGGTTCGGCCCAGCGGGCGAGGAGGTCTTCGCCGTAGGGGGCCGCAGGAGGAGAGGTGACGTCGCGCGCGCTGGTCAGCAGGGTCGTCCAGCGGGCGAGCAGGGCGTCATGGGCGGGGTGGCGCGCGGGGGCGGACATGAGCCAATTGTGGGGCACTGGTTTCGTCCCGGTCGGCGTGTGGCAGGCTGTGGAGCATGTCTAGACCAATTCTCGAGGTGATCGCGCTCCACCCGGCGGACGCGATCGCCGCACAGGCCGGTGGGGCGGACCGCCTCGAACTGGTCACCGACATGGCCGCCGACGGGCTCACCCCCTCCCGGGGGACGTTCGCCGCCGTCCGGGCGGCCGTGGACATTCCGGTCCGGGTGATGCTCCGCGCGTCCGACGGCTTCACCGCCGGGTCGGCCCTCGACGCCCTCTGCGAGAGCGCGGCCGCCCTCCGCTCCGAGGGCGCCGATGAATTCGTGCTGGGGTTCCTCACCGGGGGCGGGGATGTGGATCTCGCCGCCGTCACCGCTCTCACCGAAGTCATTGGCGAGAGCCCCTGGACCTTCCACCGTGCCATCGACCGGGCCGCCGACCGCGACACCCTCCGCAAACAGCTCGCCGACCTCCCGGGTCTGGACACCTACCTCACCGCCGGGTCGGCTCTCGGCGTCGATGACGGTCTCCTGACCCTGCTGGCCGAGGCGGCCCGTACCGGTCTGCCCGGCTATGAGCCGGGGATCATGGCGGGTGGCGGACTGCGCCTCGGCCATCTGTCCGCGCTCCGTGCCGCCGGGATCGACGCCTTCCACATCGGCAGTGCCGCCCGGCCCGCCGGATGGGACGGTCCCGTGGACGCCGCCGCCGTCAGCCAGTGGCGTGCCGCCCTGGATGTTCCGGTTCCGGTGGGCTGAACAGACGGACGGCAACGGCGAGGAGGGGCCGGGGTCGCAGGGGCGGGGTCCTGGACACTCGGGGTCCCCCATGCCGAAGGCCAGGGGCGTATTTGTGGCGCCAATTTCCGGCCCACCCCGCTTCTCCGGGCATCGGCGCCTAAATAGACGGTCCAGGACCCCGCCCCGGAGGCCCCGGTCCCGCACCCGCAGCGCACCCCAGCCCGCACCCACCCCTACCGCAACCGCTCCGGCAACCCCGCCCCATGCACCACCGTCAGCCCCGACACCGCCCGCGTCAGCGCCACGTACAGCCGCCGCAGCCCGGTCCGTTCGTCCGGTTCGCCGTCAACCACCGCCGCCGGTTCGTCCAGTACCACGTAGTCGTACTCCAGGCCCTTCGCCAGCGTCGCCGGGACCAGGGTGAGCCGGGCCCGCGCGCTGGTCTCCTCGCCAGGGGCGAGATACGTCAGCCCCGCCGCCGCCAGCTTCTCCGCCAGCACCGGCACCCGCGCATCGGCGGCGATCAGGCCGATCGAGCCCTCGTGCGTCAGCGCCTCCCGGCAGGCCACGATCACCGCGTCGTCCAACTCGACCGGGTCCACCTCCCGCACCGCGAAGTCGCCCGCCGCCTCGCGGATGGAGGTGGCCTCGGTCAGGCCGGGGGCGATGTCGGGCAGCAGCCGTGACGCGTAGGCGATCACCTCGCGCGGCACCCGGAAGCCCTGCGTCAGCTCCTCGACGGCCGCTCCCGCCTTGCCCAGGTGGGCCAGGGCCTCCTGCCAACTGGCCGTCGCCCAGGGCGTGGTGCCCTGCGCGAGGTCACCGAGCACCGTGGCCGAGCCGGTGGTGCAGCGGCGGCCGACCGCGCGGTACTGCATGGGGGACAGGTCCTGCGCCTCGTCCAGGACCACATGGCCCAGGGAGTGGGTGCGTTCGATGAGGTCGGCCGCCTCGTCGATCAGCACCGCGTCCGCCGGGGACCACTTCGCGGACTTCACGCCGCGGGCGGGCCTGGCCCACAGCACGGCCTTCAGCTCGTCGGCGTCGAAGAGGCCGTCCGCGTGCTCGGCCAGGAAGTCGGCGTCGGAGAGCAGCCGCAGGACCAGCTTCGCCGGGTCGACCGCCGGCCAGATCGCCTTGACCGCCGCCTTCACGGCGGTGTTGCGGGCCACCGCGTCCTGGACCCGGTCGTCAGGGGCCTCGCCCGCCTGCTCCATACGGACCAGCACCGCGTGGGCGATCCGCTGCGGCAGGGCGTCGCGGGCCGCACCGTAGCGGATGTCGCGCCCGTCGCGCCAGCGACTGATGTTACTGAGCAACTCCTGGACGATCTCCGCCAGCTCGTACGCGGGCACCCGCCAGCGGCGCGAACCGCGCACCACCACACAGGGCTCGGCCGGGGCGGTCACATGCGACCGCAGCGCGCGGCGCAGCACCTCGGCCATCCGCGCGTCGCCCTTCAGCCGGGCCGCCTCGGCGGTGTCGGTGCCGCGTACCTCCACATGCGCCACCAGGTCCTCGACGGTCGCCTGCGCCACCTGCAACTCACCGAGCGCGGGCAGCACTTGCTCGATGTAGTGGAGGAAGGAGCGGTTGGGGCCGATGACGAGGGTGCCGGAGCGGGCCAGCCGCTCGCGGTGCGCGTAGAGCAGATACGCCACGCGGTGCAGGCCCACCGCCGTCTTCCCGGTGCCCGGTGCCCCCTGGACACAGACGGTGCCGCCGATCCCGGCGCGGACGATCTCGTCCTGCTCGGGCTGGATCGTCGCGACGATGTCCCGCATCGGGCCGACGCGCGGGCGCTCGATCTCGGCCTGGAGCAGTTTGCTGGAGTGCTCGGCCTCGGCCGGGTCGCTGAGGTGCTCGTCCTCGTAGGCGGTCAACTCGCCGCCGGTGTAACCGAAGCGGCGGCGCAGCGCGATGTCCATCGGCGCCTTCTTCGACGCCTGGTAGAAGGGCTGGGAGACGGGGGCGCGCCAGTCGATGACCATGGGGTCGCCGTCGGCGTCGTGCACATGCCGCCGCCCGATGTAGAAGCGTTCGCCCTCGGCGCCCTCGGCGCCCTCCGCCGCCTCCGCGCCCGGTGCGTGGAGGTAGTTCAGGCGGCCGAAGAAGAGCGGGGTGTCGGCGAGGTCGGCGAGCGCCTTGATGCGCTCCTCGACCTGGTGTTGCAGCACCTCGGCGTTGACCCAGTTGGCGGTGACGTCCCGGAGGTCGAGGGCCTCGACGTTTGCGCGCATGGCGCGGAGGGCCGCGCGGGACGCGGTGAGATGGGCGCGCTCCCGCGCGAGCGGGTCGGACGAGTCGGACGGGTCGGACGGGTCGGACGGGTCAGGGGCGTGCGAGGGCACGGCGTAGCCTCCGGCGGGATCCAGCAAAGCGAGTGAGGAAAGTTTCGACGAACTCGAGATGCCGACCGGTTTCCGACCGGGCGGCGGCTCCCCGTACGGGAGGAGGCAGACGCGCGATTGTAGCCAGGGCGGATCGCGGTCGCGAACGGTTTTTCACCGGCCGGTCACCCCGTGGCGGGACCGGTTCACGGGCTCGGCTCAGGGGCTCGGCTCAGGGGCTCGGCTCAGGGTTGCCCTCCTCCCCCCCCCGTAGGGGACGGCATGGCCCTTCGGTCGTACGCCGGCCCCCCGCCGATTACACCGGCAGGTCGATGCCGCCACGCCCCCCGCGCCGCATGCTTGGAGCCATGACCACCGCAGCGATCAGCACCACCGCAAGCACTGTCCAGGACGCCGCCCCGGGCGCCGTCGCCCACCCCCGTCACCTGGTGGGCCAGGCCCTCCGCGCGGTACGGGTCTTCGCGGGCGCGGCGTTCAGCGTCGCCGTGCTCGGCTCGTACGGGGACGACGCGCGGGGCGTGACGCTGCCCAGACGCTGAGCACCCGCCCCCGCCAGGAGCCATCCGCCCCGCTACACGTCCTCGTCCGCCAGCAGCTCCTTCGCGTCCACGATCCGGTACGTGTACCCCTGCTCGGCCAGGAACCGCTGACGGTGCGCGGCGAAGTCCTGGTCGATCGTGTCGCGCGCGACCACCGAGTAGAAGACCGCCGGATGACCGTCGGCCTTCGGCCGCAGCACCCGGCCCAGCCGCTGGGCCTCCTCCTGGCGGGAGCCGAAGGTGCCGGACACCTGGATGGCGACCGTGGCCTCGGGAAGGTCGATCGAGAAGTTGGCGACCTTCGAGACCACGAGGACGGAGATCTCGCCCTCCCGGAAGGCGCCGAAGAGCTTCTCGCGCTGGGCGTTGGTCGTCTCGCCCTTGATGACCGGTGCGTCCAGATGCTCGCCCAACTCGTCGAGCTGGTCGATGTACTGACCGATCACCAGCGTCTGCTGCCCCCGGTGCCGGGCCACCAGCGCCTCGGTGATCCGGCGCTTGGAGTCGGTCGTGGCGCAGTAGCGGTACTTCTCCTCGGTCTCGGCCGTGGCGTACGCCAGCCGCTCGGTCTCCGTCAGAGTGACGCGGACCTCGACACAGTCGGCGGGCGCGATATAGCCCTGGGCCTCGATCTCCTTCCAGGGCGCGTCGAAGCGCTTGGGCCCGATGAGGGAGAAGACATCGGACTCGCGGCCGTCCTCGCGGACGAGCGTGGCGGTCAGCCCGAGCCGCCGCCGTGCCTGGAGATCGGCGGTGAACTTGAAGACGGGGGCGGGCAGCAGATGCACCTCGTCGTAGACGATCAGACCCCAGTCGCGGGAGTCGAACAGCTCCAGATGCTGGTAGATGCCCTTCCGCTTGGTGGTCAGCACCTGGTACGTGGCGATGGTGACCGGGCGGATCTCCTTCCTCGTACCGCTGTACTCACCGATCTCGTCCTCGGTGAGCGAGGTGCGGCGCACCAGCTCGTGCTTCCACTGGCGGGCCGAGACGGTGTTGGTGACCAGGATCAGCGTGGTCGATTTGGCGGTGGCCATCGCACCCGCGCCCACCAGCGTCTTCCCGGCGCCGCAGGGGAGGACGACCACACCGGAACCGCCGTGCCAGAACCCCGCGACGGCCTGCTTCTGGTACGGCCGCAGCGCCCAGCCCTCCTCGCGCAGCTCGATGGGATGGGCCTCGCCGTCGACGTAACCGGCCAGGTCCTCGGCGGGCCAGCCCAGCTTGAGCAGCGTCTGCTTGATCTGGCCGCGCTCGGAGGGGTGGACCACCACCGTGTCCGGATCGATCCGCGCGCCGACCAGCGGCTGGACCCGCCTGGACCGCAGGATCTCCTCCAGCACCGGGCGGTCGCTGGTCTCCAGGACCAGACCGTGGGTGGGGTGCTTCAGCAGCCGCAGCCGCCCGTAGCGGGCCATCGTCTCGGCGACGTCGACCAGCAGGGCGTGCGGTACGGGATAGCGGGAGTACTCGACGAGGGCGTCGACGACCTGCTCGGCGTCGTGCCCGGCGGCCCGGGCGTTCCACAGCCCGAGCGGGGTCACCCGGTAGGTGTGGATGTGCTCGGGCGCGCGCTCCAGCTCGGCGAAGGGCGCGATGGCGCGGCGGCAGGCGTCTGCCTGCTCGTGGTCCACCTCGAGCAGGAGCGTCTTGTCGCTTTGGACGATGAGGGGTCCATTCACGCGCCTGGATCCTTCCGTGTCGCCGGGGGCTGGGCCGGGTGGCCAAAGAACCAGTGTCCCTCATCGGGCTGATACCGCGGAGTGATGTAGCGAAGGGGTCGCGGAGAGCCACAGGGATACTCCCCACCGCTACGGGCAAGCGGGGACAGAGACAGCTGGGAGGTTGGTCCTTGTGGTCACGATCGCCGGGTGGGAGATCCGGAAGACCGGCGCGGTGAAGAAGACGACCGGCGCGGTGAAGACCCCGAAGAACGCCACGAAGAACGCCACGAAGAACGCGCCGAAGAAGAAGACGACGGACACGGCCAAGAAGACGGCGGCGAAGAAGACAACCGCCAAGACGACGACGGCCAAGAAGACGGCGGCCAAGAAGACAGCGGTCAAGAAGGCGGCAGCGAAGAAGCCACCGGCCAGGACGGCGGCGGCGAAGGCGGCGAAGACGAAGACCAGGACGACGGACGCGCTGCCCGCAAAGGTGGAGACGAAGCCGGAGACAAGGCCGGAGCCGCGGCCGGAGCGACCGCTGCTCCAGCGCCATTCGCTGCGGGCACAGGCCGCCCGCGTGTTGGTGCTGCTGCTGGCGTTCGTCTGCATGGTGGGCTTCGCGGTGGCGCTGGCCAGGGCCACGCTCGTGCCCTCCCCGGGCTCCTCCGACCTCGTCCACACCAACATGCGGCCGGGTGCCTCGCTGCGCGCGTACCTCGACCAGCCCGCCATTCAGGACACGATCAAGCAGATCGGCGGCAATGTGCTGCTCGGCGCGCCCTTCGGGGTTCTGCTGCCGATGCTGATGCCCAGGGCGCGGGGCGCGGTGCGGGTGGTGCTGGTGACCGGGCTGGTGATGGTGATGGTCGAGACGGCTCAAGGGCTGATCGTCGAGGGCCGCGCCTTCGACGTCGACGACGTGATCCTCAATACGAGTGGCGCCCTGCTGGGCTATGTCCTGATCGGGCGGCTGCTCGGCCGTGCGCTGCACCCCCGGCGCCGCCACTGGTGGCACCGCTGGACCAAGCGCTCGTCCTCTTCCCCGGCCTGACCCGCCCGGCTGCCCGGCTACCCGGCTGCCGGTCGTCCGGCTACTCGGCTACCCGGCCTCGTCGGCCAGTTCGGCGACGCCCGTGATGCGGTGCAGCGGGTAGGTGCGGACCTCGTCGGCGGTGTGGTCGTACGCGGTGACGAAGCCGCCCTCGACCCGGACCGGCGCGATGACCCGCTGGCTGGCCGCCCCGTCCGCGTTGACGTAGCCGATCCAGACGGCGGAGCCGGTGAGGGCCGCGGCCTGCATGGTGGCGAGGGTGTCGGCGGAGGTGGTGCGCGGCAGTCGGCCGGACGTCCCGGTGGCGGCCGCGGCCCCGCCGGTGCCCGCGCCCGCTGCCGCCCGTACCGGCTTGTGGGGCGCGGTGGCGGCGAGGTCCCCGGCGCGGATGGCGCGCACGGCGGCGCCGAGGAGCGTGTCATCGGGCCTCGGCGGGCCGTCCGGCACCGGTGTGGGCGCGGTACGGGGCGGGGTGCGCCGGGCCTCGGCGCGGGTGATCAGCACATCCCCCTCGGCGGATTCGGCCGCCGGTGCGTACCCCATGCCGCGCAGCCCCTCGAGCAGCACGTCCGGTGGGGCCTGGGAGGCCAGCACGGTGGGGGCGAGACGGCGCAGCCGCAGCGCGGCGGAGCGGCGGTCGGCGAGGATCTCGGCGAGCAGCGTGTCGTCGTCGCAGCGCAGATACGCGGAGGCGGCGCCGATCCGCAGATGGCCGTGTTTCCGGGCCACGTCGTCGATCAGGTACGCCAGCGGCTGGGGCACCGGGGTGCGGGAGTGTGCGGCGAGAAAGGTGTGCAGATCGTCGGCGGCGCGTCCGGCGTCGAGCGCACGGCGTACGGAGGCGGGGGTGAAGCGGTAGACCGTGGCGCCGCCCTTGGACTCGACCTCGGCCAGGACGCCGAGGGTCTCGGCGAGCGGCCGTTGCAAGGGACCGGGCGCGACGGCGGTCAGATCGGCCTGGAGCAGGACGTGGTCCAGGGGTTCGGGCAGCAGCGGGGCGAGGAGGCGAGCGGCCTTCGCGGCCGCGGTGGCCACCTCGGCGGGGGTGGTCGGCGTCCCGGCGGTTGTCCCCGGAGCGGCCTTTGGGGCGGTGGTCGGGGCCGGGCCCTTCGGCGGCTGGCCGAGGAGTACGCGGCCGTGGGTGGAGAGGGCGGCGCGGCCGGTGATGCCGAGGAGTTCGGCCTCGGCGAGGGCCCAACGGGCCAGCCGCGACCGCAGATCGTCACCGGAGCCGGAACCGGAACCGGAATCGACACCGGAACCGGCACCGGCGCCGGAACCGGTACCGGACGCCGTCGAGGGGCCTGAGAGCCCCGAGGGACCCGAGGGACCCGAGGGCGCCGGGACGGCCGGCGCCGCCCCCCGGTGCGGCGGCCGCTCCCAACGCAGCCGTGCCAGCAGCCCGTCGAGGTCGGCCGAAGCCCCGGCCGGGAGGGTCGCGAGCAGCGTGAGCAGGCGGCGGCGGACCTCGGGGGCGGGGGAGCGGTCCAGCTCCGGGCCGAGCGCGGCGAGCGTACGGCCCTTGGCGTCACGGCCGCCGACCAGGCCGGCCGTACGGGTCGCGGCGAGCCAGGCGGAGACGAGCCGGGCCCACTGCTCCTCGGGGGGCAGCCGTAGCCAGTCGTCGTAGGCGGGGGTGGGGGCGTAGCGCTCGTCGGTCTCGCCGTCGGAGGCCAGCAGCCCGGCGGCGTAGGCCAGCTCGATCCAGAACGCGGCGACCTGCTCGGTCACATCGAGCGCGGCGGCGGTCCGCTTCAGGTCGCGCACGCTCAGCCCGCCCGCGCGCAGCACCTGCGGCGCGGCGCTCTCCCACTGCCCCATCAGCTCCTCGACAGTGGCCAGCGCGGTGAACGCCTGGCCCGCGGCGGTGCTGTCCACAGCCTGTGGACGGTGTTCGGCGGCGGGCGGCAGCGGCGGCGGAAGCGGTTCGGGGGTGCGGTGCGCCCGGCCGCCGCGCAGATGCAGCGCGACCTCACGGGGGAGCACCACATTGCGCTGCCCGGACGGCAGCAGCAGCCCGCGCTCCAGCAGCCAGGCGACGGGCGGGGTCGGCGAGGCCACGGACGCCTCGCCGTACGGCGGCCCCCAGACCAGCTTGGCCAGGACGGCATGGCCCCCCTCGGGCGCCTGGGCCAGCAGCGCCGCCATCCGCGCGCGGTCGCCGAACAGCCCGGCCAGGGCGGCCGCGGCCGTCACCGGGTCGTGCGTGGGTGGCAGTCCGGCCGTGGCCAGCAACTCCTGGAGGCGGCCGGGGGACATCCCGGAGGTGGCCTCCCGGACGGTGGGGCCGAGACCGGTCGGGGACGGTGCGGTGGGGGAGGGGGACAGCAGCTCACGGGCGGTACGGACCAGCCGCAGCCGGTCGTCGCCGCCCCAGACGAGGGCCTGGCCGCGCAGCGTGGCCACGGCGCGCGGCAGCTCGGCGGCGATATGCGCGCGCCGCTCGGCGGGGAGGGGCGCCGCGGCGGACGGGCCCGCCTCGCCGGCCGCCTCGCCGCCCACTCCCTCGTCCGTCCCCGTCATCAGGGCGCGCAGCGTCTCGTACGGACACGGGTCGGGCGCCACCGCCAGCGCCTCGGCGGTCTGGAGCGCGAACCGGTCCAGGCGCTCCACCGCCCGTACGACCGAGGCCCGGGTCCCGGCCCGGGTGGCGAGCTGGGTGAGGTCGTTCGGGACCGGGGACAGCAGGTCGGGGCGGGCGTGCAGCAGGGTGGCGAGGGCGTCGTCGGGGCGGGCGCGCAGCTCCTCGGCGAGTGTGCGCGGCGCACCGCGGCCGCTGTCCGCCGGGCCGGTCTCTGCCGCCACGCGCGCCTCCCGATTCCGCGAGCTGGTCATTCGATCCACAGTACCCGGGGGTGGCGGACGCCGGTGGTGCGGCGGGAAACCGCCCCGCACGGTACGGTCGAAGCCGTCTTGGTACGCCGACCGTGCGCATTCTCAGGGGTCTTGGTGGGGATCGAGAGCGAAAAGCTCGTCTACGACTATCTGAGCCGTGTCGGGGACCTGGCCCAGCAGCAGGGGTTGTCGTCGGGCGACCGGATGCGGCTGGTCTCCGGGCTCCGGGCCGATATCGACCACCGGCGGGCCACCGGCGGTACGGACAGCACGGCCGGGGTGAAGCGGATCCTCGCCAAGCTGGGCTCGCCCGCCGACGTGGTCGCCGCCGCGGGCGGCCGGGCCCCCGACCCGGGTGCGGGTACGGGCACCGGCACGGGCGCGTCAACCGGAACACCGAGCGGTACGTCCTTCGGAACGTCCACGCCGGACCCGGCCGTTCCCGAGCCGCCGCGCGGTGCGGCGGGCGCGGCACGGGCGGCCCGCGACAAGCTGGCCGGGCTCGCCGAACGCACCGGGCTGACCGGGGGCAAGGTGCCCTCGCCGCGCGAGGGGAACGGCGCCGGAACGGACGACAGCACCTCCCTGATCAAGCACACCCCCGTCACCCCCGACAAGCCCGGTATCCCGGCCCCGCGCCCGGCCGCCGCGTCACCACCGCACCTCGCGGGCGAGGACGAGCTCGGCCCGCGCGAGTCCGATCCGGACTGGTGGCATGTGGAGCCGGGCCCGTTCGCCCAGCCCGAGCAGCACGACGCGCAGTACGGCGCCGTGGAGGGGTTCGTCGGCGGGATCGAGATCCCCGAACTGCTCGGCGGCACCTCGGCCGAGCAGGAGCGACGGGAACGGCGGGAGCGGTTCGAGAAGGACGCCGCCGAGCGGGCCGCGGCCGAGGAGGAAGCGGAAGCCGAAGCGGACGCGGACTCCGACGGCGTCCCGGCACGCCGCCGCGGGCTGCTGCGCCGTGCCCTGTTCGGGCGTGGCAAGGCCGCCGCGGCGGACGACGGAGGCGGTGCGGCCGCCGGGGCCGGGTGGCTGGCGGGCCTCGGCCCGCTGCTGCTGGTCTCGATCGCGCTGCTCGTCGCGGGCGCCGTGCTGGGCAACATCCTGCTGCTGGGCTTCGGCTGGGTGCTGGCGTACACCACCGGCAGGCACTCCCGGGCCGAGGCGAAGTGGGCCGTGCTGGGCATGCCCGGTCTGGTCGCGGCCGGGGGCATGGTCTGGCTGTGGGGGCGCGGCAACGGCAGGTGGGGCGACCCGATCCCGAAGGACGGGATGAAGGACGCGCTCGCGGACACGTGGCCGGTGGTCGTCCGGGCCGCGGCCGTGGCTACGGTGCTCTTCCTGGTGTGGCGGGCACGGCGCCGCGGCTGACACCTTCCGGGCGCCTGCCCGTTCCGCGCCCCGGACTACGGCCCGAACTCGATCCCGGACAACGACCCCGGACAACGGCCCCGAACTCGATCCCGGACAACGACCCCGGACAACGGCCCGGCCTACGGCCCCGTACAGAGGACCCGTGTGCGAACGGCACAATGAGGGGCATGGCTTCGCACACGGTGACGGTCGGCTTCGACCTGGACATGACGCTCATCGACTCCCGGCCCGGTATCAAGGCGGCGTACGAAGAGCTGTCCGCCCGCACCGGCACCTTCGTGGACGCCGAGCTGGCCATCACCCGGCTGGGGCCGCCGCTGGAGCAGGAGCTCGCACACTGGTTCCCCGACGAGCGCATCCCGGAGATCAGCGACCTCTACCGCGAGCTGTACCCGGAGTACGCGATCGGGCCCACGCCCGCGCTGCCCGGCGCCCTCGAGGCGATCGAGGCGGTGCGGCGGGCCGGGGGCCGGAGCGTGGTGGTCACCGCCAAGCACGAGCCCAACGCCAAGCTGCACCTGAGCCATCTGGGCATCGCGCCGGACGCGGTCGTCGGCTGGCTGTGGGCCGAGGCCAAGGCGGAGGCGCTGCGCGAGTACGGGGCGACGGTCTACGTAGGCGACCACACCGGCGATGTACGGGGCGCGCGCATCGCGGACGCGCTGTCGGTGGCCGTCCCCACGGGGCCGTGCGACGCGGACGAACTGCGTCAGGCCGGGGCCGATGTGGTGCTCGGGGATCTGACGGCGTTCCCGGCGTGGCTGGAGCGCCACCTCGACGGGCGGTCGACCGGGAGCTGACCCCGGGGCCCCGGCTCCCGACCACCCGGGCCCGCCGACCCGGTCAGGCGGCTCCGCGGCCGTCCTGGGTCCGGGCGGCCTCCCGCCGCTGCGCGCTGATCGACCGCAGCACTCCGGCCGCGGCGAGCGCGAAGCCGACGCCCATCAGCATGGAGATGAGGTACGCGGCCGTCGGCAGCGGATCCGCGCCCAGGAACATGGGTGCGACGGTGGCGAGGGTGGCGATCGCGCCGACGGCGAAGACGATCACGCCGATGCGTACCAGCCGGTCGCCGGGCGCCTCCTGGCCGCTGACGGGAGCGGTTCCACGGTGCGGGGTTTCATTGCTCACCGCACCAGGGTAGATCGGTGCCTGAGCGCGCGTACGAACCACCCGGAACCACCCGGGTACGTCTTGTCACCGGGCTCGGGACCATTAGCCTTGGAGGTGGCGGGTCTTACGACCCGCTGTAGTGCTATCCAGAGCTGTTTTTCCGTGTTTTCCGACGAGCGACGAGGACGAGGACAGACGTGCCTACCGGCAAGGTCAAGTGGTTCAACAGTGAGAAGGGCTTCGGCTTTCTCTCCCGCGATGACGGCGGCGACGTCTTCGTGCACTCGTCGGTGCTCCCGGAAGGCGTGGACGCGCTGAAGCCGGGGCAGCGCGTGGAATTCGGTGTAGTGGCGGGAAACCGCGGTGACCAGGCACTTTCGGTAACGATGCTCGACCCGACCCCGTCGGTGGCGGCGGCCCAGCGGCGCAAGCCGGACGAGCTGGCGTCCATCGTCCAGGACTTGACCACCCTGTTGGAGAACGTGACCCAGCAGCTGGAGCGCGGCCGGTATCCCGACAAGGCGCACGGTCACAAGATCGCGGGCATGCTGCGCGCGGTGGCCGACCAGCTCGACGTCTGACCCCGACTCGTACCCGTAACGAATCAGACACTCTCGGCGACGAGATCCGGACAAACGCCGGAGAGGCGTCGTCAGACGAACTCCAGTGCGTCGGGGCCGAGGGGCGGTACCAGCCCCTCGGCCGCCGCGCGGGTCAGCAGCCCCCGCACCGCGGCGTAACCGTCCTCGCCCAGCCCGGCGGTGAACTCGTTCACGTACAGCCCGATGTGCTGGTCGGCGACGGCCGGGTCCATCTCCTGGGCGTGCTCCAGCACATACGGGCGGGACGCCGCCGGGTCGTCCCACGCCATCAGTACCGAGGTGCGGGCGGCGTCGGCGAGCGCGCGCAGCCGCTCCGCGCCCAGTGAGCGCTTGGCGATGATCGCGCCGAGCGGGATCGGCAGCCCGGTGGTCAACTCCCAGTGCTCGCCCATGTCGGCGAGGCGGTGCAGCCCGTACTCCTGATAGGTGAACCGGGCTTCGTGGATGACGAGTCCGGCGTCCACCTTGCCGTCCCGCACCGCGGGCATGATCTCGTGGAACGGCAGTACCTGGATCTGCCCCACGCCCTCCGGCACTTCGGCCGCCGCCCACAGCCGGAAGAGCAGATACGCCGTGGAACGCTCGCCCGGCACCGCGACCGTCTTCCCCGCCAGGTCCGATGGACGGCCGGGCTCCCGGGTCAGTACCAGCGGTCCGCAGCCACGGCCCAGCGCCCCGCCGCACGGCAGCAGCGCGTACTGGTCCAGCACCCACGGCAGCACGGCGTACGACACCTTCAGCACGTCGAACTCCCCGCGCTCGGCCATCCCGTTGGTGATGTCGATGTCGGCGAAGGTGACATCCAGCGGCGGGGCCCCGGGAACGCGGCCGTGTGCCCAGGCGTCGAAGACGAAGGTGTCGTTCGGGCACGGGGAGTACGCGATCTTCAGGTGCTCAGGCACTTCCGGATTCCTTCCCGGTCGAGGTCCGGGCCGGGGCCCGGGTCCAGGTTCTGAGGACAGGTGCGATGTGCCCGAAGGCGTCCGCCAGGGCCTCGAGCGCCTCGCCGATCCGCCAGGCCGCCCGGTCGCGCGGGCCGACGGCGTTGGAGACCGCCCGTACCTCCAGGACGGGCACGGACTGTGCGGCGGCCGCCTCCGCCACCCCGAACCCCTCCATCGCCTCGGCGGCGGCCCGCGGATGACGCCGCAGCAGCTCCGCGGCCCGCTCGGCACTGCCGGTCACGGTCGAGACGGTGAGCACGGTGCCGCGGACCGCTCGCGCGGCTTCGGCCGCGGCGGTGACGAGGTCGGCGGGGGGCAGATGTTCGACGGTGCCGAAGCCGAGGTCGGTGACGGCGGCGAAGCCGTCGGGGGTCTCGGCGCCGAGGTCGGCGGCGACCACGGCATCGGCGATCACGACGGAGCCGAGCGGGGCGCGGGGCGCGACCGGACCGGTGGCCGGGGCGGTCGCCGGTCCGGTGAAGCCGCCGCCGATACCGGCCGATACGGCGAGGTCGTAGGGGGCGCCCGCGAGCGCGGCGGCGGTCAGGGCGGTGGCGGTGCCCGCCGCCGCGGCCGCCGGGCCGACCCCGGCGGCCAGTACGTCAAGGGTGAGGTCGCCCGAGGTGCCGGACCACTCCAGCCGGTGCAGCACGCCGCCGGGCAGGGCGACTTCGGCGGCCGCGGGTGCCGTGGTCGACGGGCGTCCGAGGCCCCGCACCACGGCGTCCCGCTCCGCGGCGACGGCGGTGACGATCAGCGCGCGCATCGGCGCCGGTCGTCCCTCAGGAGTCCCGCTCGAGCTTGAAGCGCCAGATGCCCTTGGGGCGCTTGCTGCCCTTGCCTTCCTCGTCCACCTGGACGACGGTCAGGGTGACCTTGTTGACCGGAGTCTGCTGGCCCGTCTGGGGGTTCGACTGCGACAGCAGGGTCTCGCTGTCGAAGCTGCGGTAGGTCTCGGTGCTCGGCTCGTTCATGACCGGGTTGCCGGCGACCACGGCCCAGCCGGACTTGGCGATCTTCGGGTCGACGCCGATGCGCACCTTCTCGCCGGGGGTCACCTTGATCGTCTTCTCCGGCGCATGCTCCAGGCACTTGTCCAACGCCGACTTGCTGAGCTGCTCGCTCTCGTTGTAGCAGTCCTTGGCGGCCTCCGCCGTCACGGTGGTCGAGCCGACCGTCACCGTCGCGAGCGGAGTCGGCTTGTCGCAGGCGGAGAGGGCGATGAGCCCGAGGGCAACGGCACAGGCGGCGGTGGCGGCGCGGCGGCCCTTGCCCCTGGAAAACAACGCAGCGGTCATGCGGGCAGGCTATCGGTCCGTTCCGATCACGCCGCGCGGGGGTTGGTCCCAGAGCGTTTCGCCGCCGGGTCCGGCCGCCGTTCCGCCTTCCGTTCCGGCTCTCGTCCCGCCGTCCCCTCCGCCCCGCTTGTGCTCCGTGCGGGCCCCGCCGGTCAGGCCACCCGGGGGCGCGGGGCACCGTGCCGGGCGGCGCTCAGCAGCCCCCGTACGCTCGCGGCGGCGCCCAGGGCCACCAACGCCGCGGCGACCGCCATCCCCAGCACCCCGTTGAGCGGCAGCGCGATGCCCACGGCCCCGCCGACGACCCACGCCATCTGGAGTGTGGTCTCCGAGCGGGAGAAGGCGGAGGTGCGGACCTCTTCGGGGACGTCGCGCTGGATGAGCGCGTCCAACGACAGCTTGCCCAGTGCCTGGGAGATGCCCGCCGCGGCGGCGACGGCGGCGACCGTCACCGCCCCGTACAGCACGGCCGCCACGAAGATCACCCCGAGGGCCGAGGTCAGCACCACCGCGATGATCAGCTCCGGGCCGCGGGCCCGCAGCCAGGCGCCGATCGCCGTGCCCAGGGCGTTGCCGCCGCCCGCCGCGACCGCGACCAGGCCGAGGGACAGCTCGGGGCTGAGCCCGCCCACCGGCTGGTCGCGCAGCAGGAACGCGAGGAAGAGGGTGAGGAAGCCGGACAGCGCCTTCAGCGAGGCGCAGGCCTGGAGGGCGTGCAGCACGGACGGGCCGACGGTGCGCAGTCCGGGCCGCCGCTCCCGGTCGGGGGAGCGTCCGCCGAAGATCCCGCCGAACCATCCCCCGGGTTGAGTCCCGAACCGGCTCCAGACCCCGCTCCCGGACCGCCCGCCGAACCGCGCGCCCGAGGGCGCCGTCGGCCGCGGCCGGGGACGGGGCCGGTGCACGGAGACCGGCAGATGCAGATGGTGCGCGCCCGAGGTGAGCCGCGCCCGCGCCTCGCCGAGGGAGGAGTCCACCTTGTGCGGCAGCGTGAAGGACAGGAACGTGCCCGCCATGAAGATCACGAACGCCCCGTACAGCGGCCAGCTCGGCCCCAGCTGATGCAGTCCGGCCCCCAGCGGCGCCGCGACACCGGTCGCCAGCAGCCCGGCGAGGGTCACCCGGGAATTCGCCTTGACCAGTGAGAAACGGGGTGGCAGCAGCCGTGGCACGATCGCGGACCGCACCACGCCGTACGCCTTGGACGCCACCAGCACGCCCAGGGCCTCCGGATACAGCTCCACCCCGCCGCCCACCACCGCGCCCGCCATCGTCAGCGCCAGCAGCGCCCGGGTGAGCATCGCGCCCGCCATCGCCGCGCGGCGGCCGTGCGGAATGCGGTCCAGCAGTGGGCCGATGACGGGGGCCAGGAGGGCGAACGGTGCCAGGGTGATGGCCAGATACAGCGCGACCCGCCCGCGCGCCTGGTCGGTCGGGACCGAGAAGAAGATCGTGGAGGCGAGCGCGACGGTGATCATCATGTCGCCGGCCGAGTTCACCGCATGCAGTTCGATCAGCTTGCCGAGCCCGGACTCCCCCGCCCCGTGCGCATGGGTGGCCCGGCGGATGCCGCGGCCGGTCGCGGTGAAGGGGAGGTGCAGTGCGCGAGCGATCCAGCGGCCCGACCGCTGGATCGGGCCGCTGCCGTGGAACCGCATGCCTGCCACCTGACCATGGTGCAGCCAACACGGCCGGGACGTGAGACGTTCGACGGCTTTCCGGTTCGGTTCGGTTCGGTCCGACATCGTCGGCACTCCCCAGTAACCCCCCTCTGTCCAGGACAAACGCGGTTCGCATGGGGCGGATGACGGAGGATCGGGGCGGGACGGGGGTGGGGGCGGCCCGGCCGGACAAGGTAGCGTGCGTAGCGCGCCACCGACGGTCGTTCCTGGCCATGCACCGAGTTGCCATCCCGCAGAATGGAACGTACAAGGTGCGCCCGAGGTCGGATCGGGCGCGGACGTCGACGCGGTCCCATGGTCCGCTCCGTCCGCAGTCCCGCCGTCCGGCCGGCGGCTGGCGCACTCGTCAGACGGCTGCGACGGCGTGGAAGAGAGAATCGATCCTGTGAGTGCTGCGATGCGAAGCCGTACCCCCGACCGTCTGTGCGCCGAGGCGGTCGAACTCGCCCGCGAGGCAGCCGCGGAAGCCGCCCGGCCCGCGAAGGTCGGTGAGCATGTGGGCGCCGTCGCGGAGGGAGACCGCGTCGTCACCCATCTCTTCGAATGCGCCGAGCCCGGCTATCGCGGCTGGCGCTGGGCGGTCACCGTCACCCGCGCCTCGCGGGCGAAGGTCGTCACCCTGGACGAGACGGTGCTGGTGCCCGGCCCGGACGCGCTGCTCGCACCCGAATGGGTGCCGTGGAGCGAGCGGCTGCGCCCCGGCGACATGGGGCCGGGGGATCTGCTCCCCACCGAGGCCGAGGACCTGCGGCTGGAGGCGGGTTTCTCGGGCGAGGACGCCCCGCCGCCCAACTCCGTGGTCTCCGAGGAGATGCAGCAGCTCGCCGCGCTGGAGGAGGCCGATGTGACGCCCGGCGCGCCCGCCGCCCAGGGGGCGCCGCCCGCCACCGGCTCGATCGCGTCGGTCGCCGAGGAACTGGGCATGCGCCGCGCCCGGGTGCTGTCCCGCTACGGCCTCCATGTCGCGGCCGACCGCTGGGACGACGCGTTCGGTGCCAAGACCCCCATGGCCCAGGCGGCCCCCGGAATCTGCGCGACCTGCGGCTTCCTGGTGCCGCTCGCGGGCTCGCTGCGGCAGGCGTTCGGTGTGTGCGCCAATGAGTTCAGTCCGGCGGACGGCCGGGTGGTCTCCCTGTCCTACGGCTGCGGTGCGCACTCCGAGGCGGCCGTGATGCCGAAGCCGCCCCGTCCGGCCGAGCCGGTCCTCGACGAAACGGTCGTCGAACCCCTGCCCCTCCACCCCGACCGCACCGGCGGCTCGGTGGAGCCGGACACCCCGGCGGAGGAACTGGGCCACTCCTAGTGCGGCGTCAGCCAAGGTTCGCCCCGCTCGCCGCCCGCCGGGCCCCGCGCCGCCCGCCGAGCCCCGGGCCGCCCCGCCGAGCCCCGGGCCGCCCCGCCGGGACCCGGGCCGCCCCGCCGGGACCCGGGCCGCGCCCGGTCCGGGTGGCCGGGCGGCCGGTACCGGCTCCCCCCGCACCGGGGCGCACCCACGCGGGTACGCCCCGCACGGCACCGACATGCCCTCAGCCATGTGATCACCGCCCGCGTGCAGGCGCGCCCGCCCGGCACGGGCGCGGCCGGGGGACCGGGGCGGTGGGGCGGATCGCGGGAGGGGTACGTTCGCCGCTAGGGTCCGTCATCACCAGGGGCTTCTGATGCGGATGTCCTCGTACGGGCGAAACCCGTGGCGGGCGGGCCTGGGAGGGGCGGCGCGCGGGCGGTCCGGCGAGGGCGGTGGAAAAACGCGTTTCGTGGGGAACCCGGCGGCGGCACCCTTACCGCAGGGCCCGCGGAACCGCGCAGGGCACGGACAGGAACTCCGGAGGCGAGACGTGAGCAGCACGGCGATGGTGCGAGGCGCGACCGAGGACGCGGACCCGTTCGGGACCGCGCGGCTGCGGCGCGGCGTGCTGGACGCCTGGGCCGCCTCGCCCGCCCGCTTCCGGGAGGACGCCAACGCGGAGGAGGACCTCGCGCTCGGCGGCCACCGCGACCGGCTGGTCGTCGAGCTGGCCCAGAACGCGGCGGACGCCGCCGCCCGCGCCGGGGTGCCCGGACGGCTCCGGCTCACCCTGCGCCCGGCCACCGACGGCGAACCGGCCGTGCTGGCCGCCGCCAACACCGGCGCCCCGCTGGACGCCGCCGGGGCCGAGTCACTGTCCACGCTGCGCGCCTCCGCCAAGCGGGACGAGCCGGAGAGCGCCGTGGGCCGGTTCGGCGTCGGGTTCGCGGCGGTGCTCGCGGTGAGCGACGAGCCCGCGGTCGTCGGCCGGAGCGGCGGCGTCCGCTGGTCGCTGGCCGAGGCGCGGGAGCTGACCCGGCGCACCGCCGAGGCCGCCCCCGGTCTCGCGGACGAGCTGCGCCGCCGGGACGGGCACGTCCCCCTGCTGCGGCTGCCGCTGCCCGCCGAGGGCACCGCGCCGGACGGCTACGACACCGTCGTGGTGCTGCCGCTGCGCGACGGCGCCGCCCTGGACGTGGCCGAGCGGCTGCTCGCCGGGGCCGACGACGCGCTGCTGCTGACCCTGCCCGGCCTGGAGGAGGTCGTGGTGGAGAGCCCCGAGGGCGTACGGACGCTGCGCCGCCGCACCGAGGGCCCGTACACCGTCGTCGAGGACAGCGGTGAACGCGGAACGACGCGCTGGCGCACCGAGAGCACGGGCGGGCGGCTGGACACGGCACTGCTCGCCGACCGTCCGGTGGAAGAGCGGTTGCGTCCGGTGTGGTCGGTGACCTGGGCGGTTCCGGTGGATGCCGAGGGCGCGCCGGTGCGGCCCGGCACGGCCCCGGTCGTCCACGCGCCGACGCCCACGGACGAGCCGCTGGGGCTGCCCGCGCTGCTGATCGCCTCCTTCCCGCTGGAGCCCACCCGCCGCCACACCGCGCCCGGCCCGCTCACGGACTTCCTGCTGGACCGCGCGGCCGAGGCGTACGCGGCGCTGCTGCGCGACTGGCATCCGGTGGGGGTCGGCACGATCGGTCTGGTCCCGGGGCAGCTGGGCAAGGGCGAGCTGGACGGTGAGCTGCGGCAGCGGGTGCTGGAGCGGCTGCCGAGGGTGCCCTTCCTGCCCAGCGCGGCCGCACCGGCGGCGGGCGCGGCGGGCGAGGGCGGCGGCGAGCCGGTGGCGGGCTGGCTGGGTTCGCCGGACGCGCTCGGCCCGGACGCGGCGGAGGGCGGGCCCGCGGTGGGCGCCGCCACCGGAGCGCCGCGACAGGCGCCCGACCGCGGCGGCTGGGACATCAGCGGCTGGGACGACGACGTCCTCGCACCCGGCGTCCTGGAGGGTGAGCCGTACGCGCTGCGCCCCCGTGACGCCGAGATCGTCGAGGGCGCGGGCGCCGCGACCGTCGAGGTGCTGGCCGAACTGTTCCCGACGCTGCTGCCCGCCGGTCTCGAGCGGCGGTCGGAGCTGCGGGTGCTCGGGGTGGCGCGGGTGCCGCTGGGCGAAGTGATCGACCGGCTGGCGGGTGTGGAACGCGACCCCGCCTGGTGGCGGCGGCTGTACGACGCGCTGGCCGGAACCGACCCGGACCGGCTCAGCGGGCTGCCGGTGCCGCTGGCCGACGGCCGGACGACGATCGGGCCCCGGCAGGTGCTGCTCCCGCTGCCCGGGGAGACCGAGGTCGCTGAGGGCGACGGCGGCGTCGCCGAGACCCATCGCACCCTGGCCCGGCTGGGCCTGAAGGTCGCCCATCCGGACGCCGCGCATCCGCTGCTGGAGAAGCTGGGCGCGACGCCCGCCACCCCGCGCGCCGTGCTGACCACCCCCCAGGTGCGGGCGGCCGTGGCGCATTCGCTGGAGGCCGAGGACGACTACGACCCGTATCTGGAGGACGGCGAGGGGCTGGGCGCGGCGCTGGACGCCGACATCCTGGCCGATACCGTGCTCGGTCTCGTCCAGCAGGCCCGGCTGGCGCCCGGCGACGAACCGTGGCTGGCCGCGCTGGCGCTGCCCGACGAGGACGGGGAGCTGGCCCCCGCCGGTGAACTGGTCCTGCCCGGCAGCGCCTTCGAGCGGGTGATGCGGGAGGGCGAACTCGCCGCGTGCGACGCCGAGCTGGCCGAGCGCTGGGGCGAACAGCCGCTGGCCGCGGTCGGGGTGCTGGCGGGCTTCACTCTGGTCCGGGCCACCGATGTGGTGCTGGACCCGGACGAGCTGGAGCCCCGCGAGGGCGACTTCACCGAGCCGGACGACGTCGGTGTGCTGGACGCGGTGGACGTGTGGTGCGAGGACGTACTCGACCGGCTCGCGGAGACCCCGGTGCCGCCGGTGGCCACCGAGATCGTGGCCGTACGGGACCTGGACCTGGTGGACGACGACGCCTGGCCGCGGGCGCTGGCCATGCTCGCCCAGCCGCCGCTGCGCGACGCGCTGACCGCGCCGGTGCGGGTGCTGCTGCCGGACGGCACCACGGAGACCGTGCGTTCGTACACCGCGTGGTGGCTGCGCGGCCATCCGGTGCTGGACGGCCGCCGCCCCGCGGGACTGCGCGCGGCGGGCGGCGATCCGCTGCTGGCCGGGCTCTACGAGGCGGTGGACGCGGCCGGGTTCGAGGACGAGCAGGTGCTGCGGGCGCTCGGGGTGCGGACCTCGGTGGCGGCGCTGCTGGACGAGCCGGGCGGCGCGGCCGAGCTGCTGGCCCGGCTGGCCGACCCCGAGCGCGAGGTGACCCCGGCCCAGCTGCGCGCCCTCTACGGACAGTTGGCCGATATGGACCCCGAGCAGGTGACCCTGCCGGACGAGCTGCGGGCCGTGGTGGACGGCCGCCCGCGGGTGGTGGACGCGGGCGAGGCCCTGGTCGCGGACGCGCCGGACCTGATGCCGCTGGCCGAGGCGGACGGCCGGGCGCTGCTGCCGGTGCGCCCGGCGCGGGCGGCGGACCTGGCGGAGCTGTTCCAGGTGCGGCGGCTGACCGAGGCGTATCCGGCGCCGGTGGTCTCCCACGGCGATCCGCACGAGGTCCCGGAGGCGGTGCGCGAACTCCTCCCGGACGCCCCGCTGTCGTACGTCGAACACGAGGAACTGCTCGTCGCGGGTGGTGGGGCGGCCGGTGCCGAGGGCGGTGCCGACGGCGGGACCGAGCTCGACTGGCGGTACGTCGACGGCACGCTGCACGCCTCGACGGTCGAGGGGGTCGCGGCCGGACTGGCCTGGACGGCCGGGCAGTGGTCGCGCCGCTTCGAGGTGGCGGCCCTGCTCGAGGATCTGACCCGTACGGAGGAGCTGGCCCGAGCACGCTGGTTCGACTAGGCGCTCCGCGGGATCTGCCGCGTGGTGCCGTCGTTCGTCCGCGGCTGCCTCGTGGCGGGTCGCGCCCACGCGGCGGAGCCGCACATCGACACAGCGCCGCGCCCCTTCCGGGCGCACCCGAACCGCGCGGGACTTCAGCGAGCCCGTTCGGCCCCCCACGGCTCCGGCCTGGGCCGAGCGCCCCCGGGACGGCGATCGGTCCCGGTCCGGCGGCATGGCACGTTCCGGTGCTCGGCCGCTGTCAGGGTTGCGGGGCACACGGGCCTGCCTGTCCCGGGCTGACTCGGGCCGAGCGCGTCAGGCCGGTGCCCGCACCCAACCACGGTCGACGGTCCTACTGGACCGAACGCGGCCCGCCCCGGCCGGGCGCGCCGGGACGGCCGGTGGCCGTCCCCCGGCGCGCGGCGGGCGGACCCGGGCTAGGGAGCGTGTCACGCGCCCCCGGCGCCCACGCCGTGCTCGCCGTGCGCCACGGCGCGGGCGGCGGGCTCCCCGGTGGCCCAGGCCGCCGCGAGGACGGCGGCCGTCACGGCTTGCGGGCCACGCCCGCGTAGATCCACAGGTCCTTGGCCTCCGCCTCGGCCCTGGCCCGCTCACTCTCCGGCTTCCAGCGGTGCGGCATCACCACGCCCGGTTCGACCAGCTCAAGGCCGTCGAAGAACGGCAGGACCTCCTCGTAGGTGCGGCCCTGCACATGGATGCCACTGCTGCGGTAGAGGTTGGTGACCGCGTCCGAGACCCCGGGGCGGGCGTCGAGCGCGCCGTGCGACAGCACGAGATAGCTGCCCGGCGCCAGCGGCTCGAGGAGCCTCCGCACGATGTCGTACGGCTGCTGTTCGTTGGCTATGAAGTGCATGACCGCGTTGAGCGACAGGGCGACCGGCTGGGTCAGATCGAGCGTGGAGTGCAGTTCCTCCGCGGCGAGTACCACCTCGGGCTCGGTGATGTCGGCGTGCATGTACGCGGTGCGGCCCTCGGGTGTGGAGAGCAGCAGGGCCTGGGCGTAGGCCAGCACGATGGGGTCGTTGTCCGCGTAGACCACCCGGGCCTCCGGCGCCACGCTCTGGGCGACCTGGTGGAGGTTGGGCTCGGTCGGGATACCGGTGCCGATGTCCAGGAACTGCCGGATACCGGCCTCCGCGGCGAGCCAGCGGGTGGCGCGGTGCATGAAGGACCGGTTGGCGCGGGTCCACGGCTTGACGTCCGGCCAGACGGCCTCGACCTGCTCGGCGGCCTGGGTGTCGACGGCGTAGTGCGTCTTGCCGCCCAGGAAGTAGTCGTACATGCGCGCCGAGTGCGGCTTGCTGGTGTCGATTTCGTCTGCGCGAAAGCGGTGACCGGTCATATCACTCACATTACTGGTCAGTTGGGGATCGTTGCGGGCGGTTTCCGAGCGGGATCCGCATCGTGAAACATTCGCAACATGGTGAACGCCCCGTGAAGAGCGCACAGTTGTGCCCATTCCGGCTCCGACCCTGACACCGCGGGCGGAGCCCACCGGTCAGGGCGTTGCGCAGGACGCCGGATCGTCGCCGTTCGCGGCGATCCGGCGCCATGTCCACTCCAGCAGCGCCGAGGCCACGGCGGCGATGCCCACCGCCGCCCACGGCATCGTCGTCCCCACCAGCCGCAGCGCGAAGAAGTGCTGGAGCCCGGGGGTGGCCAGCACGATCAGGAAGGCCAGCGCCATCGCCAGCACCAGCCCGATCCGCCACCAGGTGTACGGCCGGGCCACGATGGCCAGCACCCACAGCGCGATGAGGAACAGTGTCAGTGTCGCCGCGCTGGTCTCGGCCTGGAGCGAGCCCCGGCCCGAGTAGGAGTGACGGGCCAGCAGATACGCGGCGAAGGTGGCGGTCCCCGCGATCACCCCGGCCGGGACGGCGTAACGCATCACCCTGCGCACGAAACGCGGCCGGGCGCGCTCCTTGTTGGGGGCCAGCGCCAGGAAGAACGCGGGAACCCCGATGGTGAGCGTGGACAGCAGCGTCAGATGGCGGGGCAGAAACGGGTACTCCACCCGGGAGCACACCACCAGCACCGCCAGCAGCACCGAGTAGACGGTCTTCACCAGGAAGAGCCGGGCCACCCGCTCGATGTTGCCGATCACTCGGCGGCCCTCGGCCACCACCGACGGCAGGGTGGCGAAGCTGTTGTCGAGCAGCACGATCTGGGCGACCGCGCGGGTGGCCTCGCTGCCCGAGCCCATCGAGACGCCGATGTCGGCGTCCTTCAGCGCCAGCACGTCATTGACACCGTCGCCGGTCATGGCCACGTGGTGGCCGCGGGACTGGAGCGCGCCCACCATGTCCCGCTTCTGGCGCGGGGTGACCCGTCCGAAGACCGTGCCGTCCTCCAGCGCGGCAGCCATCCCGGTCCGCTCGGCGGGCAGCCGGCGCGCGTCGCGGGCACGTGCGGCTCCCGGGAGGCCGAGCTTCGCGGCGACGGCGCCGACGGAGACGGCGTTGTCACCGGAGATGACCTTCGCGGAGACGTTCTGCTCGGCGAAGTAGCGCAGGGTGTCGGCGGCGTCGGGGCGCAGCCGCTGCTCCAGGACGACGAGGGCGACCGCGGTGACCGCGGTGACCGCCCGTGGGTCCGTGGGCCCGTCGTCCAGCGGGCCCGTACCGTTCTCCGTACGGGCCAGCAACAGCACCCGCAGCCCGCGCGCGTTCAGCTCGTCGACCTGGTCCAGGGCCGGATCGCCCTCGGCGAGCAGCACCTCGGGCGCGCCGAGCAGCCAGGTGGCGCGTTCGCCGCCGGGGGCGTCGAGGGTGGCACCGCTGTACTTGCGGGCGGAGGAGAACGGCAGGACCTCCCGGGAGCGCCAGCCGTCGCCGTCACCCGTCCCGCCGCCGTCCGGGAGCGGATAGGCGTCGATGATCGCCTGGAGGCTGGCATTGGGGCGGGGGTCACTGGCGCCGAGGGCGCCCAGCACCTGCCCCACGTACGTCGTGTCGTGGCCGTCGAGCAGCCGCAGCTCGCGGACGTCCATCCCGCCCTCGGTGAGGGTGCCGGTCTTGTCCAGGCAGACCATGTCCACCCGGGCCAGTCCCTCGATCGCGGGCAGCTCCTGCACCAGGCACTGTTTGCGGCCCAGCCGGATCACCCCGATCGCGAAGGCGACGGAGGTGAGCAGCACCAGCCCCTCCGGGACCATGGGCACGATTCCGGCGACCATCCGCCGCACCGCTTCCCGCCAGTCGTTTCCCTTCACCACGAACTGGCTGATCACCAGGCCGACCGCGGCCGGGATCATCATCCAGGTCACGTACTTGAGGATCTGGCTGATACCGCTGCGCAGTTCGGAGGCGACGAGGGTGAAGCGGGACGCCTCCTCGGCGAGTTGGGCGGCGTATGCCTCGCGGCCGACCCGGGTGGCGGTGTAGGCGCCTCCGCCCGCGACCACGAAGCTGCCGGACATCACGGTGTCGCCGGGCCGTTTGAGCACCGGGTCGGCCTCGCCGGTGAGCAGCGATTCGTCGATCTCCAGCCCCTCGGTCTCGGTCACCTCGCCGTCCACGACGCACTTGTCGCCGGGGCCCAGCTCGATGAGGTCGCCGAGCACGATCCGGCCGGTGGGGATCTCGGTGGCCGCCCCGTCCCGGCGGACGGTGGGCCGGGACTCGCCGATGACGGCGAGCGAGTCGAGGGTCTTCTTGGCCCGCAGCTCCTGGACGATCCCGATAAGGGTGTTGGCCACGATCACAAAGCCGAACAGTCCGTCCTGGATCGGACCGACCACCAGGATGATCAGGAACAGTACGCCGATGATCGCGTTGAAGCGGGTGAAGACATTGGCGCGGACGATCTCGGTGACGGAACGGGAGGAGCGCACCGGGACGTCATTGACCTCACCGCGTGCGACGCGCTCAGCGACCTCGGCGGCGGTCAGTCCCGGGGCGACCCGGTCCGGCATGCCTTCGACGGTACGTGCGCGGCGGGCCGTTCACCTGTCCGGGCGGCGTTGACCGGCCGCGACCGGCCGTCGGGCCCGGCCGGGCGGTCAGCCGTTCGCGGAGCGGCGGATCGCGGCCTCACGGGCCCGTACGTACCAGATGCCGATCAGCCCGAGGCCGCCTCCGGCCAGACAGGTCCACAGCCACCACAGATGGCCGTGATCGGCGTACCAGCCGTAGAAGGGGAGCTGGACGAGGAAGAGGACGAACCACACGATCGTGCCGCCGGTGATGGTCGCCACAACGTTGCCCTCCAGGGGCGGCGGCGCCTCGTGCTTGGGGGTCCACTTCGTCATGTGCACAGCTTACGGGCCGGGTACCACGCCGATCCGGGCTGCTCGGAAGCGGACGTTTGGCGTTCGGCTCTTCATAGATTCATACTGAACCGTTCCGGGTCTGAGTCGGCACCTCTTGTTCGATCATCCAAGGGCCCATTGTTGATGTTCACGCACCACTGAGGTCCTTCATGTCCCCCTCGGCCCCCGCGCCGGCCGATGCCAAGCGGCAGACCCCGGCGCCGCCCACCAAGGGCATCGACGCGTTCTTCAGGATCAGCGAACGCGGCTCCTCGGTCTCCCGCGAGCTCCGTGGCGGACTGGCCACGTTCTTTGCGATGGCCTATATCGTCGTGCTGAATCCGATCATTCTCGGGGCCGGTGAGGACAAGTTCCATCACAGCCTCGACAACGGGCAGCTGGTCACGGCCACCGCGCTGATGGCGGGTCTGACCACCCTGCTCATGGGGATCATCGGCAACGTCCCCATCGCGCTCGCCGCGGGCCTCGGCATCAACGCGGTGGTCTCGCTCCAGCTCGCCCCCAAGATGAGCTGGCCGGACGCGATGGGCATGGTGGTCCTGGCGGGCCTGGTGCTGATGATCCTGGTGGCCTCCGGGCTGCGGCAGCGGGTGATGGACGCGATCCCCGGCGGGCTGCGGCGGGCCATCGCGATCGGCATCGGACTGTTCATCGCCCTGATCGGGCTGGTCGACTCCGGCTTCGTCACCCGCAACCCGGACACGGCGCACACCACCGTGCCGATGGGCCTCGGTATCGAGGGCAAGCTCCAGGGCTGGCCGGTGCTGATCTTCGTGGTGGGCCTGGCGCTCACCTTCGTCCTGGTCGTCCGCAAGACGCGCGGCGCGATCCTGATCGGCATCGTGACCATGACGGTGGCCGCGGTCGTGATCAACGCGCTGGCCGCCATCCCGGACGCCGCGTGGGGGCTGACCGTCCCCGATGTCCCGGCGAAGGTGGTGGACGCCCCGGACTTCGGACTGATCGGTGATGTCAGCCTGTTCGGCGGCTTCCACGAGGTCGGCATCCTCACCGGCTGTCTCTTCGTCTTCACCGTGCTGCTGTCCGGCTTCTTCGACGCGATGGGCACGATCATCGGCGTCGGCGAGGAGGCCGAGCTCACCGATGAGCGCGGTCAGCTGCCGGGCATGGGCCGGATCCTGATGGTGGACGGTGTCGCGGTCGCGGGCGGCGGCTTCGGCTCGGCCTCCGCCAACACCTGCTTCGTGGAGTCCACGGCGGGTGTCGGGGAGGGCGCGCGGACCGGGCTCGCCAACATCGTGACCGGCGGTCTCTTCCTGCTCGCGCTGGTCTTCACCCCGCTGGCCAAGGTGGTTCCGTCGCAGGCCGCGACGCCCGCGCTGGTGGTCGTCGGTTTCCTGATCATGGCGGCGAACGTCAAGGAGATCGACTGGAGCGACTTCACCATCGCGGTCCCGGCCTTCCTGACCATGATCTCGATGCCGTTCACCTACAGCATCACCAACGGGATCGGCATCGGTGTGCTGTCCTTCCTGCTGCTGCGGATCGCCACCCGGCGCACCCGGGAGATCCCATGGCTGCTGGGCGTGGTGGGGCTGTGCTTCCTGGTCTACTTCCTGCTCCACCCGATCGAGCAGGCGCTCGGGGTGGCCTGATCCACCCCCGGCCCGGAGCGCGCGCCCCCGGCCCGGAGTGCGCGCCCCGGTGCCCGCCGGGGCGCGGGCAGGTCAGCCGACCTGGCCGTAGAAGCGCTCCGTCTCGTCGACGGACGTCTTGAAACGCTCGTCGAAGTCCTCGCGCATGAGCGTCCGGATGACATAGTCCTGGACGCTCATTCCGCGTTTCGCGGCGTGCCGCCGGATCCGCTCCAGCAGCTCACCGTCCATCCGCAGGCTGAGCACCTTCGATCCCATGCGGCCAAGGGTCGCCGCCCCGCGGGCCACCGTGCGTCACTTTTCGGAGTCGTCTCACTCTTTTGGGTGACTCTGCAGTAGAGAGCTTCCGCGGGTTTTCCTTAGACGAGGTAATGAGTTATGCTAAAGACCATGCCGGATCCGTCCCGTCTCCAGCCCTCGGCGGAGGCACCGCCAGACGACGCGACCGCCGTGAACGCTCTGCGGTCCGCAGTGATGCGTCTGTCCCGGCGGCTCAAGCACCAGCGGGTGGACGAGTCGCTCAGCCCCACCGAGATGTCGGTGCTGGGCACCCTCGCCCAGTGCGGCAGCGCCACCCCCGGTGAGCTGGCCCGCAAGGAGCACGTCCAGCCGCCGTCGATGACCCGCATCGTGGCCCTGCTGGAGGCCAAGGGACTGGTCGGGCTGGAGCCGCACCCAGAAGACCGGCGGCAGAAGGTCGTCTCGCAGACCGAGCGGGCGGAGGCCATGCTCGAAGAGAGCCGGCGCAAGCGCAATGCCTGGCTGGCCGAGCTGGTCGGAAAGCTGTCCGAGGAGGAGTGGGACGCGCTGCGCGCCGCCGCGCCCGTGCTGGAGAAGCTCGCGCACTTGTAAGAACCCCGAGCCATCAGGAGGCGAAGCCACTTGAGTACGGGACCCGGAGCAGACTCCGCACCCGCACCGCACCCCCACTCCGACTCCCGCACCCCCGTCGCCCCCGCGACAGGGCGCGCCAAGGGCGGTACCTTCCGTTCGCTGAAGGTCCGCAACTACCGCCTCTTCGCCACCGGCGCCGTCATATCCAACACCGGCACCTGGATGTCCCGGATCGCCCAGGACTGGCTGGTGCTGAGCCTCACCGGCTCCTCCACCGCGGTCGGAATCACCACCGCGCTCCAGTTCCTGCCGATGCTGCTCTTCGGCCTGTACGGCGGGGTCATCGCCGACCGCTACCCGCGCCGTCGGCTGCTGCTGGTCACCCAGACCGCGCTGGGGCTGTGCGGTCTGGCGCTCGCCGCGCTCACCCTCAGCGGCCATGTCCAGGTCTGGCACGTCTATCTGATCGCGTTCCTGCTCGGCGTGGTCACCGTCGTCGACAACCCGACCCGGCAGGTCTTCGTCAACGAGATGGTCGGCCCGCACGAGCTGCGCAACGCGGTCAGTCTGAACTCCGCGAACTTCCAGTCCGCGCGGCTGGTCGGCCCGGCCATCGCCGGTGTGCTGATCACCGCCGTCGGCAGCGGCTGGGCGTTCCTGATCAACGGCCTGTCCTTCGGCGCCCCGCTGATCGGCCTGCTGATGATGCGCACCAGCGAGCTGCACACGCATCAGCGGACCCCGCGCGGCAAGGGCCAGCTGCGCGAGGGGCTGCGCTATGTCGCCGGGCAGCCCGATCTGATCTGGCCGATCGTGCTGGTCGGCTTCATCGGCACCTTCGGCTTCAACTTCCCGATCTGGCTGAGCGCCTTCGCCGACGATGTCTTCCACGCGGGCCCCGGGACATACGGCCTGCTCAACACGTTGATCGCGATCGGTTCGGTGACCGGTGCGCTGCTGGCGGCCCGCCGCGTGGTGGCCCGGCGGCGGCTGCTGGTCGGGGCGGCCCTGATGTTCGGTGTGCTGGAGATGGCCGCGGCGGTGACCCCGGTCTTCTGGCTCTTCGCCGCGCTGATGGTGCCGATCGGCATCTTCAGCCTGACCTTCAACGTCACGGCGAACTCCAGCGTCCAGCTGGCGACCGATCCCGCGATGCGGGGCCGGGTGATGAGCCTGTTCATGATGGTCTTCGTCGGCGGCACCCCGATCGGCGGCCCGCTGGTCGGCTGGCTGACCGACACCTTCGGCGCCCGGGTGGGCTTCGCCGCGGGCGGGCTGGTCTCGGCCGCCGCCGCGGTCGCGGTGGGCGTGATCCTGGTCCGGGCCGGGGGCCTGCGGATGAAGCTGGACCTGCGCCGGGGACGTCCCCATGTGGTCTTCGTCCCGCGCACCGAGGAGGAGCGGCTGGCCCCGGCGGCCTGAGCGCTCCGCGGGAAGTGCCGCAGGGTGCGGTCGTCCGTCCGCGGCCGCCTCGCGGCTGGTCGCGCCCCCGCGGCGGAGCCGCACATCGACACAGCCCCGCGCTCCCTCGGGGCGTGACCGCACCGCGCCGGACGGCAGCGAGGCCGATCAGGCCCTGTCCGGTGCGGTCCCGGCGGCCTGGCCGACCAGGGCCGTGGCGCAGGGCCGCCCACCGGGGCGCCGACTGCGCGAGACTGGCCGGATGAGACTCTTCGCCGCCGTGCTGCCGCCCGAGGAGGCCGTCACCGAGCTGGCCGCCCGGGTGGCCGCGCTGCACGCGCTGCCCGGCGCCGACGCGCTGCGCTGGACCGAGCGGGCGGGCTGGCACTTCACCCTCGCCTTCTTCGGCGAGGTGGACGAGGGGCTGCTGCCCGAGCTGCACACCCGGCTGGCCCGTGCCGCCCACCGCCATGAGCCCCATGAGGTGCGGCTCGCGGGCGGCGGCCGGTTCTCGGACCGGGTGGTGTGGGTCGGAGTGGACGGCGACAGCGCGGCCCTGCGCGGGCTGGCCGACTCCGCCGCGGCCGGGGCCCGCCGGGCCGGGGTGCCGATGGACCGGCACCGGCCGTACCACCCGCATCTGACGATCGCCCGCAACCGGAGCGCCACCAGCCTCGCGCCCTATGTCGCCGAGCTGGCCGACTTCGCGGGCCGGGTGTGGCCGGTGCGTGAATTGAGCCTGGTCCGCAGCCATCCGCCGACCCCGGGGGTCGCCGGGCGGCAGCCCCGCTACGAGGTGGTGGCGGCCTGGTCGCTCGGCGGCTGAGCGGCCCGGCTAATCTCGGGGTGTGGACCCGAAAACCAGAAACATGATCATGAGCGGCACGCTGGTGCTGATGCTCCTCGTCGTCGCCGTGGCGGCCGCGTTCGGGGGCTGACCCGCCGGACGCGGCCGCGCTCCGGTCACCCGACGGCTACCAGGCGAACGCCTCCGGCGACGGGCCGGGACCGGGGAAGATCTCGTCCAGCGAACCCAGCAGCTCCTCGCTCAGCGTCAGCTCGGCCGCCCGGACCGCCGACGCCAACTGCTCGGCGGTGCGCGGGCCGACGATCGGGCCGGTCACCCCGGGCCGGGTGAGCAGCCAGGCCAGGGCCGTCTCACCGGGCTCCAGACCGTGCTTGTCGAGCAGATCCTCGTACGCCTGCACCTGATCGCGCACCGCGGTATTGCTGAGCGCGTCGGCGCTGCGCCCGGAGGCGGTACGGCCGCCGCTGCCCTCCCTCTCCTTGCGGATCGCGCCGCCGAGCAGCCCGCCGTGCAGCGGCGACCAGGGGATCACCCCGAGGCCGTAGTCCCGTGCGGCCGGGATGACCTCCATCTCGGCGCGCCGCTCGGCCAGGTTGTACAGACACTGCTCGCTGACCAGACCGTAGGAACCGCGCCGCCGGGCCGTCTCGTTGGCCTGGGCGATATGCCAGCCCGCGTGGTTGGAGGAGCCGGTGTAGAGGATCTTGCCCTGCTGGACCAGGACGTCGATCGCCTGCCAGATCTCGTCCCACGGGGTGGAGCGGTCCACGTGGTGGAACTGGTAGAGGTCGATGTGGTCGGTGCGCAGCCGTTTGAGGCTGGCGTCCACGGCCCGGCGGATGTTGAGGGCCGAGAGCTTGTCGTCATTGGGCCACACATCGCCGCCGGCGCCCATGTTCGCGTACACCTTGGTGGCGAGGACGGTCTTCTCGCGCCGTCCGCCGCCCTGGGCGAACCAGCTGCCGATGATCTCCTCGGTGCGGCCCTTGTTCTCGCCCCAGCCGTAGACGTTGGCGGTGTCGAAGAAGTTGATTCCCGAGTCGTGCGCGGCATCCATGATCGCGTGGCTGTCGGCCTCGTCGGTCTGCGGGCCGAAGTTCATGGTGCCGAGGACCAGTCGGCTGACCTTGAGGCCTGTGCGTCCGAGCTGCGTGTACTTCATGGCTCCAGCCAAGCCCTTGGAGTGCGCTTCAATCAAGGGGGTGGGGCCGGAGAGCGGCGGGGCACTCCGGGTGATTACGGCGGAAACCGCACCGCGGGAATTCCGCCGCGAAAAACCCGAGGGCCCGCGTTTTGACCCCCCGTGCGGTCAAAATGCGGGCCTGCGGATTCCACCGGATCCGGCTGGTGCGGCGGAAGTGTGAAAGATACGTGAAATCAGTTGCTCTTGCGGGCCTTCATGAATCCGACGAGGCCGAGCGCGAGAGCGAGCAGGCCGCCGATCAGAACCATGTAGATCCCGGGGCCGGCGGTGAACTTGTCCGAGAGCTGGTCGGCGACTTTCTCGGCCTGCTCGGTGGAGGCGCCCTTTTCCTCCAGGTACTGGGCGACCAGGCGCGCCGGGTCGGCCATGTTGATGGCGGCGACGACAGCGGCGCCCGCGCCCAGAAGCCCGCCGCCGATGTAGAGCGGGGCCTTCGGGCGCGCCAGCGTGACGATGAAGAGCACCGCCGCGACCAGGGAAATGATCAGTGTGATGACACCGTCACCGTCCATCCCCTTGATGCCACCGTCGGACATGTCCTCCTCGGAGACGACCCAGTTCACCAGCGAGCCGACTGCGGCGACGAGGGAACCCACGAGCCCGAGGATCGCGAACTTCTTCGGCAGTGCGGCCGGTGCCGCACCGCCGTTCTGCGGAGCGCCCGTATACGCGGGCGGCGCGCTTTGCGCATAAGAGGACTGGCTGTAATCGCTCATGGGCAGAGACCGTAGGGCGGTCGCATTCTTTGGTGCAACGACCCCGCCCGCTATGCCGTCAATGACCGATAAATTTTCTGCCGAAATGATCCCCGGATCAGATCAAATTATCTGCGGTTCAGGAACGGAATTGGATTCCCGGGAATGAGGGACGGTTGTTGTCTTCCCGTAACGGGCGGCGATATGCGTCCGGTTCCTCCGTGCGGACCGGGGAGGCCGGTGCCCCCGGTGCGGTCCGGTTCCGGGCCCTGCGCGCCCCGGCGGGATGGCAGGCTTGGGCCCATGCGTCCGCTTCCGTCTCTCATCGGTGCCGCCGTGCTGCTGGCCCTGCCCGCCGCCGCTCCCGCCACGGCCGACGACTCGTCACCGTCGTCCTTCCAGATCAAGGACCCCCGGATCGCCGAGTCCAGCGGGCTCGCCGCGAGCCGGGCCCACCCCGGCGTCTACTGGACGCACAACGACAGCTCGGACGGCCCGTACGTCTACGCCGTCGACAGCAGGACGGGGAAGACGGTCGCCCGGATCGCGATGCGCGGGATCGGCAAACCGCGGGACGTCGAGGCCGTCTCGGTCGGGCCGGACGGCAATGTCTACGTCGGCGACATCGGCGACAACCTCGGCGGACAGTGGCCCCATGTGTGGATCTACCGCTTCCCCGAGCCCAGGAAGCTGCGCGACATGACGGTGAAGGCCACCCAGTTCACCGTCCAGTACCAGGGCGGGCCGCGCAACGCCGAGGCGATGATGGTCCATCCGAAGACCGGCAAGGTGTACATCGCCAGCAAGAGCGACGAGAACGGCGGGCTGTACGAGGGGCCGGACACCCTCTCGCCCTCCGGTGTGAACGTCTTCCGCCGTATCGCGCCCATCGACATGGAGGTCACCGACGGAGCCTTCGCCCCGGACGGCAGCAGGCTGGTGCTCCGCGGCTACTTCACGGCCGCCGAATACCGCTGGCGGGGCGGAAAGCCCAAGGAGCTCGAGGAGGAGCCGGGGCTGCCGCTCCAGCGGCAGGGCGAGTCCGTCACCTTCAGCCCCGACGGCGGCACCCTCATGTACGGCACGGAGGGCCGGTACTCCCGGGTGAGCGCCGAGGCCCTGGACGGGGAGCTGCTGCCCGACGCGACCGCCAAGGAGCAGAAGCGGAACGGCGGCGGCACGGCCGGCAGCCATGCCGAGCGCAGCGAGGACGACAAGGACCGGACGCTGATGAAGGTCGCGCTCACCTTCGGCGGGGCGCTGGTGCTGCTCCTCGGGGCGCGCAGGCTGTTCCGCCGTCGCTGAGACGCGCTACCGGAAAAGGGGTCCGCGGCCGCCGGAGCGGCCGCGGACCCCTTTTCCCGGTTTCCCCGTCGAACGGGCGGATACGCCTCAGAGCTGCTCGATGACGTAGTCCACGCAGGCGGTCAGCGCCTCGACATCGGCCGGGTCCACCGCCGGGAACATCGCCACCCGCAGCTGGTTGCGGCCCAGCTTGCGGTACGGCTCGGTGTCCACGATGCCGTTGGCCCGCAGCGCCTTGGCGACCGCGGCGGCGTCGATGTCCTCGTTGAAGTCGATCGTGCCGACCACCTGCGACCGCTTGGCCGGGTCGGTCACGAACGGGGTGGCGAACTTGGACTCCTCGGCCCAGCCGTACAGCGCGCGCGAGGAGGTCGCGGTGCGCCGCACCGCCCAGTCCAGGCCGCCCTGGCCGTTGATCCACTCCAGCTGGTCGTTGAGCAGGAAGAGCGTGGCCAGCGCCGGGGTGTTGTACGTCTGGTTCTTCAGCGAGTTGTCGATCGCGGTCGGCAGCGAGAAGAACTCCGGCACATGGCGGCCGGACCCGTGGATCCGGGCGGCGCGCTCCAGCGCGGCGGGCGAGAAGATCCCGAGCCACAGACCACCGTCGGCGGCGAAGGACTTCTGCGGGGCGAAGTAGTAGACGTCCGTCTCGGCGATGTCGACCGGCAGACCGCCCGCCCCGGACGTCGCGTCGACCAGCACCAGCGAGCCCTCGTCGGCACCGGCCACTCGACGGATCGGCATGGCGACACCGGTCGAGGTCTCGTTGTGGGTGAAGGCGTAGACGTCCACCCCGGCCTCGGCCTCGGCCTCCGGGTGGGTGCCGGGGTCGGAGGAGATCACGGTGGGGTCGCCCAGCCACGGTGCCAGCTTCGCGGCCTTCGCGAACTTCGAGGAGAACTCGCCGAAGGACAGGTGCTGGGACTTGGAGTCGATCAGACCGTGCGTCGCGATGTCCCAGAACGCGGTGGAGCCGCCGTTGCCGAGGACGACCTCGTACCCCTCGGGGAGCTGGAACAGCTCGCGCACCCCGTCGCGCACCTTCCCGACCAGGTTCTTGACCGGGGGCTGGCGGTGGGAGGTACCCAGGAGGGAGGTGCCGGTGGCGGCCAGGGCGCTGAGCGCCTCGGTGCGCACCTTGGAGGGGCCCGAGCCGAAGCGACCGTCGGCGGGCTTGATGTCAGCGGGAATCCGGATCTCAGCCACGACCGCAGCCTAGTCCGTCGGCGCCCCCGCTCCGGCCTGCCGTCCAGCGAATGAGACGGTCTGTCCACATCTTGTTGACGCCGCTGTCCCTCCCCTGTTGACGCATCCGTCCACATGCCGTTGACGCCGGGGTGCCGGGCCATGGCGCCGCTCCCCGAACGGACGAGCATCCGATCGGAATTGGACATTCTCTTCGGGGCCCCCGGCGTGGACCATGGGGGCATGGCTGATCACGAGGCAGGCGAACTGGAGCGTGCTTTGCGGCGAGCCGTCAGCGGGGATGTCTCGTTCGACACGGCGAGCCGGGCACTGATGACCATGGACGCGTCGAACTACCGGCGGGTGCCCGCCGGAGTCGTCGCGCCCCGGGACGCGGACGATGTGGCGGCGGTGCTGGCCGCCTGCCGGGAGCGCGGAGTGCCGGTGGTGGCCCGCGGCGCCGGCACCTCGATCGCCGGGCAGGCGACCGGGCTCGGCGTCGTCCTGGACTTCACCCGCCATATGCGGGGCATCCTCGCACTGGATCCGGAGGCGCGGACCGCCGTCGTCCAGCCCGGGGTGATCCTCGACGATCTGCGCACGGCCGCCTCCGCCCACGGACTGACCTTCGGCCCCGACCCGTCCACCCACAGCCGCTGCACCCTCGGCGGCATGATCGGCAACAACTCCTGCGGCTCCCACTCGGTGGCCTGGGGCACCACCGCCGACAACGTGCACGCGCTGGACGTCCTCACCTACGGCGGCGAGCGGGTGCGCGCCGCCCAGGGCCTGGACGGACTGCCCGCCCGGCTGCGCGACGGGATGCGGTCGCTGGCCGGAGAGAACCTGGCGCGTTTGCGCACCGGCTTCCCCGAACTGCCCCGCCGGATCTCCGGCTACGCGCTCGACGAACTGCTGCCCGAGAAGAACGCCGATGTGGCCCGCGCCCTCACCGGCAGCGAGGGCACCCTCGGAGTGCTGACCGAGGCCACCGTCCGGCTCGTCGAGGCACCCCGCGCCCGCGCGCTGGCCGTGCTCGGCTACCCCGACGAGAGCGCGGCGGCCGAGGCCGCGCACACCCTGCTGCCGTACGGGCCGCTGACCGTCGAGGGCATGGCCGCCGACCTGGTGGCCGGGGCGTCCGGACTGCCCAAGGGCGGCGCCTGGCTGTTCGTGGAGGTCGGCGGCGGGTCGCGGGAGGAGGCGTACGCCCGCGCCGAGGAGATCGCCCGCGCCGCCGGGGACGCCACCACCGACCACACCGTCGTCGCCGACCCGGCCGGGCAGCGCGCGCTGTGGCGGGTGCGCGAGGACGCCTCCGGGACCGCCACCCGGATGCCCGACGGCAGCGAGGCATGGCCGGGCTGGGAGGACTGCGCCGTCCCGCCCGCCCGGCTCGGCGCCTATCTGCGCGACTTCCGGGCGCTGATGGGCGAGCACGGGCTGCGCGGTACGCCATACGGACATTTCGGCGACGGCTGCATCCACGTCCGGATCGACTTCGACCTGATGAGCGAGGCCGGAGTGCGGGTCTTCCGCGACTTCTCCACCGACCTCGCCGACCTCGTCGTCACCCACGGCGGTTCGCTCTCCGGCGAGCACGGCGACGGGCTGGCGCGGGCCGAGCTGCTGCCGCGGATGTACGGCGAGGAGATGGTCGGCCTCTTCTCCCGCTTCAAGGACCTGTGGGACCCGGCGGACGGGCTGAACCCCGGCGTCCTCGCCCGCCCCCGCCGCCTCGACCAGGACCTGCGCTTCGACTCCCTGCCGCGCCGCCCGGTCGATGTCGAGTTCGGCTATCCGCACGACGGCGGCGACTTCTCGGCCGCCGTGCGGCGCTGCGTCGGCGTCGCCAAATGCCGCAACGAGTCGGTGTCCGGCGCGGGCGTGATGTGCCCGTCGTACCGGGCGACGGGGGAGGAGCGGCACTCCACCCGCGGCCGCGCACGGCTGCTGCACGAGATGCTCGCGGGCGAGGTGGTGCGCGACGGCTGGCGCTCGCGGGAGGTGCACGACGCGCTCGACCTGTGCCTGTCCTGCAAGGGCTGCCGCAGCGACTGCCCGGTCGGGGTGGACATGGCCACATACAAGGCGGAGTTCCTGCACCACCACTACGCGGGACGGGTGCGGCCCGCCGCGCACTACTCGATGGGCTGGCTGCCGGTGTGGCTTCGCGCGGCGTCCCTGCTGCGCGCCGCCCCGGTGGCCAACGCGGCCTCCGGGGTGGCCCCGCTGGCCGCCCTGGCCAAGCGGGCGGGCGGTATCGCGCCGGAACGGAACCTCCCCGTGCTGCCGAAGGAGCCCTTCACCCGCTGGTGGCGCGATCGCGTACGGGCGGCGGCGGGGTCGCGGCCGGCACCGCGCCCGAACACCGGCCGGACCGTGGTGCTGTGGCCGGACACCTTCACCAACTATCTCTCCCCGTCGGTCGGCCGGGCCTCGGTCGCCGTGCTGGAGGCGGCCGGGCTGCGGGTGGTGGTACCGCCCAAGCCCGTGTGCTGCGGGCTGACCTGGGTCTCCACCGGTCAGCTCGACCGCGCCCGCACGGTGATGCGCCGCACCCTGGACGTGCTGGCCCCAGCCCTGGACGCCGGGCTCCCGGTGGTCGGCCTCGAACCCAGCTGCACCGCCGCCCTCCGCACCGATCTGCCCGAACTCCTCGGCTCCGATCCGCGAGCCGCCCGGCTCGCGGACTCCGTCACCACCTTCGCCCAGGCCCTGGAGGACCACGCCCCGGACTGGCGACCCCCCGTGGTCGACCGCCCGGTGGTCGGCCAGACCCACTGCCACCAGCACGCCGTCCTCGGCGACGCCGCCGAGCGCCGTTTGCGCGAACGCGCCGGGCTGACCGGGGAACTGAGCGGCGGCTGCTGCGGCCTGGCGGGCAACTTCGGCTTCGAGGCGGGTCATTACGACATCTCGGTGACCTGCGCCGAGGAGCAGCTGCTGCCGTCGGTGCGGGCCGCCGGGGACACCGCCGAGGTCCTGGCCGACGGCTTCTCCTGCCGCACCCAGCTCGACCAACTGGCCGACCGCCCGGCCCGCCACCTCGCCGAGGTCCTGGCCGAGCACCTGCCCTGACCGCCCGCCCCGGCACGGCCCCGCCGCCCCACCCGGGCCCGGCGGGGCCGTCGCTGTCCCCGCCCTCATCCGGCTGAAAATCATGCAAGCATGCTTGATTGTTTCTCTCGGTGCTGCCACGCTCACCCCCAACGCCCGCACGACACCCCCGAGGACGGAGCCACGCGTGTCCGATACGGAAGCCCTGCTCGGCGATCTGCGCGCCGAGGGGGACGAGGTGGACGGCCTGGTGGCCGGGCTCGACGACACCGGGTGGCGGACCCCGACCCCCGCGCCCGGGTGGACCGTCGCCCACCAGATCGCCCATCTCGCCTGGACCGACGAACGCGCCGCACAGTCCGCGCTCGATCCGGAGGGGTTCGCGGCGGAGGTGCGCAAGGCACGGGCGGCACCGGGCGGATTTGTGGACGAGGGCGCCGAGCGGGGCGCCACGCTGCCGCCCGCGGAACTGCTGCGCCGCTGGCGGGACGGGCGCGAGCGGCTGTGCCGGACGCTCGCCGAGGCACCGCCGGGCGCCCGGCTGCCCTGGTACGGGCCGCCGATGAGCGTGAAGTCCATGGCCACCGGACGGCTGATGGAGACCTGGGCCCACGGCCAGGACGTCGCCGACGCACTCGGCGTACGGCGCGCCCCCACCGCCCGGCTGCGCCATGTGGCTCTGATCGGGGTACGGGCCCGCGGCTACGCGTACGCCGCGCGCGGTCTGGAGCCGCCCGCCGAGGAGTTCCGGGTCGAACTCACCGCCCCCGACGGCGGCCTGTGGACCTACGGGCCCGAGGACGCGGCCCAGCGGGTGACCGGGGACGCCCTCGGTTTCTGTCTGCTGGTCACCCAGCGCGCCCACCGCGCCGATGTGGCCGTCACCGCCCACGGGCCGGACGCCGACCACTGGCTGGACATCGCCCAGGCGTTCGCCGGACCACCCGGAAAGGGCCGACTGCCGGGCGGGGGTGCCGCATGACCGCCGCACCCGCCCCGCTGCGCATCGGCAACGCCTCCGGCTTCTACGGCGACCGCTTCGACGCCGTCCACGAGATGCTCACCGGCGGCCCGCTGGATGTCCTCACCGGCGACTACCTCGCCGAGCTGACCATGCTCATCCTCGGCCGGGACCGGATGAAGAACCCCGGCCGCGGCTACGCCACCACCTTCCTGCGGCAGTTGGAGAACACCCTCGGCCTCGCGGTCCAGCACGGCGTACGGCTGGTCACCAACGCGGGCGGGCTCAACCCGGCCGGACTGGCCGACGACATCCGCGCCCTCGCCGACAAGCTGGGCATCGCCGTCCGCGTCGGCCACGTCGAGGGCGACGATCTGCTCACCGCCCGCGACTGGGGCCCCGGCGTGCTCACCGCCAACGCCTATCTGGGCGGCGCCGGGATCGCCGCCTGTCTCGAAGGCGGCGCGGAGGTCGTGGTCACCGGACGCGTCACCGACGCCGCCCTCGTCACCGGGCCCGCCGCCGCCCACTTCGGCTGGGCGGCGGACGACTGGGACGCCCTGGCCGGAGCCGTCGTCGCCGGGCACATCCTGGAGTGCGGTACCCAGGCGACCGGCGGCAACTACGCGTTCTTCACCGAACACGACGTCCGCCGCCCCGGCTTCCCGCTCGCGGAGATCGCCGCCGACGGCTCCTGCGTGATCACCAAACACCCGGGCACCGGCGGCGCCGTCACCACCGGCACGGTCACCGCCCAGCTCCTCTACGAGACCGCGGGCGCCCGCTACCCCGGCCCCGACGTCACCGCCCGCCTCGACTCCGTCCGGCTCACCCCCGACGGCCCCGACCGGGTACGCGTCCACGGCGTACGCGGCGAGGCACCGCCCCCGACCCTCAAAACCGGGCTGACCCGGCTCGGCGGCCACCGCAACGAGGTGGAGTTCGTCCTCACCGGCCTCGACATCGAGGCCAAGGCCGCGCTCGTACAGAGCCAGATGGACGCCGCGCTCGCCCGCTGCCGTCCCGCCGAGGTGCGCTGGACCCTGGCCCGTACCGACCACCCGGACGCGGCCGGACAGGAAGAGGCCAGCGCCCTGCTGCGGCTCGTCGTCCGCGACCGGGACCCCGAGACCGTCGGCCGCGCGGTCAGCTCCGCCGCCGTCGAACTGGCCCTCGCCGGCTACCCCGGCTTCCACGTCACCGCGCCGCCCGGAAAAGGCTCCCCCTACGGCGTGTTCGAGGCGGCCGTGATCCCCGCCGGCGCCGTACCGCACACCGCCGTCCTCCCCGACGGCACCCGGGCCGCCGTCCCCCCGGCCCCCGGCAGCCGGCCCCTCGGCCCCGTCGCGGAACCGCCCCCGCCGCCCCCGCTCCCCCCGGGCCCCACCCGGCGCGCCCCCCTCGGCCTCGTCGCCGGGGCCCGCAGCGGCGACAAGGGCGGCAGCGCCAACATCGGCGTCTGGACCCGCACCGAGGACGCCTGGCGCTGGCTGGCCCACACCCTCACCGCCGACCGGCTGCGCACCCTGCTCCCGGAGACGGCCCACCTGCCCGTCACCCGCCACGCCCTGCCCAACCTGCACGCCCTGAACTTCACGGTGGACGGACTGCTCGGCGAAGGCGTCGCCGCCCAGGCCCGCTTCGACCCGCAGGCCAAAGCCGTCGGCGAATGGCTGCGCTCACGCCACCTGGACATACCGGAGGTACTTCTGTGACCGTGCTCGCGTCCGCGCTCGACCCCGGCGGCGCCGACTACACGGCCCACCGTGCGGCGATGCTCGCCAAACTCGGCGACCTCGACGCCGAGCACGCCAAAGCGCTCGCCGGAGGCGGTGAGAAATACCTCGCCCGCCACCGCAAGCGCGGCAAACGCCTCGCCCGCGAGCGCATCGAGCTCCTCCTCGACCCCGACACCCCCTTCCTCGAACTCTCCCCGCTCGCCGCCTGGGGCAGCGACTACCCCGTCGGCGCCTCCCTCGTCACCGGCATCGGCGTGATCTCCGGTGTGGAGTGCGTGATCAGCGCCAACGACCCCACCGTGCGCGGCGGCGCCAGCAACCCGTGGACCCTCAAGAAGTCCCTGCGCGCCCACGAGATCGCCCACGTCAACCGGCTCCCCGTGGTCAGCCTCGTCGAGTCCGGCGGCGCCGATCTCCCCAGCCAGAAGGAGATCTTCATCCCCGGCGGCGCGCTCTTCCGCGACCTCACCCGGCTCTCCGCCGCCGGAATCCCCACCGTCTCCGTGGTCTTCGGCAACTCCACCGCCGGAGGCGCGTACATCCCCGGCATGTCCGACCACGTGATCATGGTCAAGGAGCGCTCCAAGGTCTTCCTCGGTGGCCCGCCCCTGGTCAAGATGGCCACCGGTGAGGAGAGCGACGACGAATCCCTCGGCGGCGCCGATATGCACGCCCGCGCCTCCGGACTCGCCGACTACTTCGCCACCGACGAACCCGACTCCCTGCGCCAGGCCCGCCGCGTCATCGCCCGTCTCAACTGGCGCAAGGCCCACCCCGACCCGGGCCCCGCCGAACCCCCCGCATACGACCCCGACGAACTCCTCGGCATCGTCCCCGGCGACCTCAAGATCCCCTTCGACCCCCGCGAGGTCATCGCCCGGATCGTCGACGGTTCCGACTTCGACGAGTTCAAGCCCCGCTACGGCACCAGCCTCGCCACCGGCTGGGCCACCCTCCACGGCTACCCCCTCGGCATCCTCGCCAACGCCCAGGGCGTGCTGTTCAGCGAGGAGTCCCAGAAGGCCGCCCAGTTCATCCAGCTCGCCAACCAGCGCGACATCCCGCTGCTCTTCCTGCACAACACCACCGGCTACATGGTCGGCCGCGCATACGAACAGGGCGGGATCATCAAACACGGCGCCATGATGATCAACGCGGTCTCCAACTCCCGCGTCCCCCACCTGTCCGTCCTCATCGGCGCCTCCTACGGCGCCGGCCACTACGGCATGTGCGGCCGCGCCTACGACCCCCGCTTCCTCTTCGCCTGGCCCAGCGCCAAATCCGCCGTCATGGGGCCGCAGCAGCTCGCGGGCGTCCTGTCCATCGTCGCCCGCCAGTCCGCCGCCGCCAAGGGGCAGCCCTACGACGAAGAGGCCGACGCCGGGCTGCGCGCCATGGTCGAGCAGCAGATCGAGTCCGAGTCCCTGCCCATGTTCCTCTCCGGGCGGCTCTACGACGACGGCGTCATCGACCCCCGCGACACCCGCACCGTCCTCGGCCTCTGCCTGTCCGCCATCCACACCGCACCGGTCGAAGGCGCACGCGGCTTCGGCGTCTTCCGGATGTGAGGAAAATGATCCGCTCTCTCCTGGTCGCCAACCGCGGCGAAATCGCCCGCCGCATCGTCCGCACCTGCCGTGAACTCGGCATCGCCACCGTCGCCGTGCACTCCGACGCCGACGCCACCGCCGCGCACGTCCACGAGGCCGACGCCGCCGTACGGCTGCCGGGCGACGCGCCCGCCGACACGTATCTGCGCGGCGACCTCATCGTCAAAGCCGCCCTCGCCGCCGGTGCCGACGCCGTCCACCCCGGCTACGGCTTCCTCTCCGAACACGCCGACTTCGCCCGCGCGGTCACGGACGCCGGACTCGTCTGGGTCGGGCCACCGCCCGCCGCGATGGCGGCCATGGCCTCCAAGACCCGCGCCAAGCAGCTGATGCGCGAGGCCGGCGTACCCCTCCTCGCCCCCGCCGACCCCGACCGGGTCACCGCCGCCGATCTCCCCTTGCTCGTCAAGGCGGCGGCGGGCGGCGGCGGCCGCGGTATGCGGGTGGTCCGCGACCTCGACGCGCTCCCCGCCGAACTCGACTCCGCCCGCGCGGAGGCGGCCTCGGCCTTCGGGGACGGCGAGGTCTTCGTCGAGCCCTACCTGGAGGGCGCCCGCCATGTGGAGGTCCAGGTCCTCGCCGACACCCACGGCACGGTGTGGACCCTCGGCACCCGTGACTGCTCCCTCCAGCGCCGCCACCAGAAGGTCATCGAGGAGGCTCCCGCGCCGGGGCTGAGCGACGCGCTGCGCACCGTCTTGCACGAGTCGGCGGCGAACGCGGCGCGCAGTATCGGGTACGCGGGCGCGGGCACCGTCGAGTTCCTGGTCTCGGGGGAGCGGGCGTACTTCCTGGAGATGAACACCCGGCTCCAGGTGGAGCACCCGGTGACGGAGGAGATCTACGGACTGGACTTGGTGGCGCTGCAACTGCGGGTCGCGGAGGGCGAGCGGCTCGGAGCCGCCCCGGAGGCGCGCGGGCACGCGGTCGAGGCCCGGCTGTACGCGGAGGACCCGGGGCGGGGGTGGCAGCCGCAGACGGGTGTGATGCGGCGGTTCGCGTTTGCGGGGGGTGCGCCGGGGGGTGGGGGCGGGTCCGGTTCCGGGGCCTCCGGGGCGGCGCCCTGGACCGTATATTTTTGGCGCCGGCCCTCCGAGAAGTCTGGTGAACCCCAGATTGGCGCCACAAATATACGACAGCGTCCAGGACACCACCCCTGCGACCCCGGCCCCTCCCGTCTCGTCGGCGGCTCTCCGCCGGGACTGCGTATCGACTCCGGGATCGTGGACGGCGACGAGATCGGCGTCCACTACGACCCGATGCTGGCCAAGGTCATCGCCTGGGCGCCCACCCGCGCGGAGGCGCTGCGGCGGCTGGCGCACGAGCTGGAGCGTGCCTCCATCCATGGTCCGGTGACCAACCGGGAGTTGCTCGTACGGGCCCTGCGCCACCCGGAGTTCATCGCGGAGCGGATGGACACCGGTTTTCTCGAGCGGTATCTCGACGAGCTGACCGTCCCTGATGTGGAAGGCGCCCCTCTGGCCGCCCTGGCCGCCGCACTCGGCGACGCCGCCAACCGGCCCCGGTCCGTCGCCGGGCGACTGGGCGGATGGCGGAACGTCCCCTCCCAGCCGCAGGTCAAGACCTACCGCTGCGAGCCGGACGGCACCGAGCACGAGGTCCGCTACCGGCTCACCCGCGACGGTCTGGTGGCGGATGACTTCCCGGACACCCAGCTCCTGCACGCCGACCCGCACCGGGTGGTCCTCGAAGTCGACGGCATCCGGCGGACGTTCGGCATATCCGCGTACGGCGCCCGGGTGTACGTCGACTCACCCCTCGGATCCTTTGCCTTCACCGCCCTGCCGCGCTTCCCCGACCCCACCGCCCGTACCGAACCGGGCTCACTGCTGGCGCCCATGCCGGGCACGGTGATCCGGGTCGCCGAGGTGGCCGTGGGCGACCGGGTCGAGGCCGGACAGCCGCTGCTGTGGCTGGAGGCCATGAAGATGGAGCACCGCATCACCGCACCCGTCGCCGGAAGTCTCACCGCGCTGCATGTGGCCACCGGCCGTCAGGTCGAGGTCGGCACCCTGCTCGCGGTGGTGGCGGCGGAGGACGAGCGCACCTGAGGGGACGGGGTCGCAGGGGGTGGTGTCCTGGACGCTTTCGGATATGCGTGGCGCCGATCTGGGGCTCACCCGACTTCTCCGGGCACGGCGGCCGTACATATCCGGTCCAGGGCGCCGCCCCGGCGGCCCCGGCCCCGCCCCGTGACGACGCACCGCAACCCCACGGCAGCAGCACCCACGAGGAGGAGTCGCACATGACCACCAGCACCCACACCCCCACCGACACCCCCGAACGCGCCGATCTCCGCGCCGCCGTCGCCGCCCTCGGCCAGGGCCACCGCGGCGACATCGGCGAGCTGTGGAAAGAGGCCGGAAAGCTGGGCTACCTCGGGGTCAACCTCCCCGGGGAGTACGGCGGCGGAGGCGGCGGCATAGCCGAGCTGTCCATCGTCCTGGAGGAGTTGGGCGCCGCCGGGTGCCCGCTCCTGCTGCTCGTCGTCTCGCCCGCCATCTGCGGCACGGTCATCGCCCGCTTCGGCACCGAGGAGCAGAAGCGCCGCTGGCTGCCCGGCCTGGCCGACGGCAGCGTACGGATGGCGTTCGGGATCACCGAGCCCGACGCGGGCTCGAACTCGCACCGCATCACCACCACCGCCCGCCGCGACGGCGACGACTGGGTGCTCACCGGCCGCAAGGTGTTCATCACCGGGGTGGACACCGCCGACGCCACACTGATCGTGGGCAGGACCGAGGACGCGCGGACAGGGAAGCTGAAGCCGTGTCTGTTCATCGTCCCGCGGGAGACGCCCGGTTTCACGTACCACCACATCCCGATGGAACTCGCCTCGGACGAGCGACAGTTCGAACTGGTGCTGGACGACGTCCGGCTGTCGGCGGACGCGCTGGTGGGGGACGAGGACGCGGGGCTGCTCCAGCTGTTCGCGGGGCTGAACCCGGAGCGGATCATGACCGCGGCGTTCGCGCTGGGGATGGGCCGCTTCGCGCTGGCGAAGGCGGTGGACTACGCCCGTACCCGCCAGGTGTGGAAGGAGCCGATCGGCGCGCACCAGGCGATCGCCCATCCGCTGGCGCAGGCGCACATCGAGCTGGAGCTCGCCCGGCTGATGACGGCGAAGGCGGCGTTTCTGTACGACAGCGGCGATGACGCGGCCGCGGGGGAGGCGGCGAACATGGCGAAGTACGCGGCCGCCGAGGCCGCGGTGAAGGCGGTGGACCAGTCGGTGCACACGCTCGGCGGCAACGGGCTGAGCACCGAGTACGGGCTGGCGCGGCTGATCACGGCGTCGCGGGTGGCGAGGATCGCGCCGGTGAGCCGGGAGATGATCCTCAACTTCGTCTCGCACCAGACGCTGGGGCTGCCGAAATCGTACTGAGTTCGAATGGGCACGCATCGGCGGCGAGTTGGGCAGAGTCGACGGGAAGGTCTTCGGATTCGAGGGGAACACCATGGTGCTGCACAGCGACTGTCCCGATGTCCCGCCCGTCGATCTGCCCATTCACGAGGCCGTACTGGCCCGTGCGGCGGATGAGTTCGGTGAGCGGACCGCGCTGGTGGACGGGGTGACGGGGGCGAGCATGAGCTATGCCGCGCTCGATCACGCCTCACGGAGGATCGCCGCCGCGCTGGCCGAGACCGGGGTGGGCAAGGGCGAGATGGTGGCGCTGCACAGCCCCAACTCGATCATGTACCCGGCGGCGTTCTACGGCGTGACGCGCACCGGGGCGGCCGTCACCACGGTGCATACGCTGGCGACGGCGGAGGATTTCGCCAAGCAGCTGAGGGACGCGGAGGCACGGTGGATCATCACCGTGTCGCCGCTGCTCGAGGTGGCCCGGCAGGCGGCGGAGCGGGCCGGCGGGGTGCGCGAGATCTTCGTGTGCGACGAGGCGAGCGGGCACCGTTCGCTGCGGGAGATGCTCGCGTGCACCGCGCCGGAGCCGGCGGTGGAGATCGACCCGATGGAGGACGTGGCGGTGCTGCCGTACTCGTCGGGGACGACCGGCACCCCGAAGGGGGTGATGCTGACCCACCGGAACGTGGCGACCAATCTGGCGCAGGTGGAGACGGTGGTGCCGACGCTGCCGGACGAACGGGTGCTGGCGGTGCTGCCGTTCTTCCACAGCTACGGGCTGACGGCGTTGATGAACGCGCCGCTGCGCAACGGCAGCACGGTGATCGTGCTGCCGCGGTTCGATCTGGAGCAGTTCCTGACGGCGATCGAGAAGTACCGGGCGCACGCGGTGTACGTGGCGCCGCCGATCGTGCTGGCGCTGGCCAAGCATCCGGCGGTGGAGGGCCGCGATCTGTCGTCGGTGCGCTTCGTGCTGAGCGCGGCGGCGCCGCTGGACGCGCGGCTGGCGCAGGCGTGCGCCGAGCGGCTGGGGCTGCCGCCGCTGCTCCAGGCGTTCGGGATGACGGAGCTGTCCCCGGGTTCGCATCTGGTGCCGCGGGACGCGGAGCACGTACCGCCGGGGACGGTGGGCAGGCTGCTGCCGAGCACCCGGATGCGCATCGTGGACCCGGAGTCGGGGCGGGATGTGGCGGTGGGTGTGGACGGGGAGATCCTCGTACAGGGCCCGCAGGTGATGAAGGGCTATCTGGGCAGGCCCGAGGAGACCCACGCGATGATCGACGCCGAGGGCTGGCTGCGCACCGGGGACGTCGGGCACGTGGACGCCGACGGCTGGCTGTACGTGGTGGACCGGGTCAAGGAGCTGATCAAGTACAAGGGTTACCAGGTCGCCCCCGCCGATCTGGAGGCCGTGCTGCTCACCCACCGGGACGTCGCGGACGCGGCGGTCATCGGGGTGGCCGACGGGGCGGGCAATGAGCTGCCCAAGGCGTATGTGGTGCGGGTGCCCGGAGCCCGTGTCTCGGGGGACGACCTGATCCGTTACGTTGCCGATCAGGTGGCCCCGTACAAGAAGGTGCGCAGCGTGGAGTTCACGGACGCCGTGCCGCGCTCCGCCACCGGCAAGATCCTCAGGCGCGAGCTGCGCGCCAGGGAAAGGAGTTCGACCGCGACATGACCGACGCGCCTTCGCCGCTGGTACGGCGTACTGACGCCCGCGGCATCACCACGCTGACCCTCGACTCCCCGCACAACCGCAACGCGCTCTCGGCCCGGCTGGTGGCCGAGTTGCACGAGGCGCTGGCGGCGGCCGGGCGGGACGGGGACACCCGGGCCGTGCTGCTCACCCACACCGGCACCGCGTTCTGCGCGGGCGCGGACCTGAAGGAGCCGCCGGCCACCACCGGCACGCTCGGTCTGGTGTCGCTGCTGCGGTCGATCGTGGAGCTGCCCAAGCCGGTGGTGGCCCGGGTCGCGGGGCATGTACGGGCCGGGGGGCTGGGGCTGCTGGGGGCGTGCGACATCTCGGCGGCGGGCGAGGGGTCCAGCTTCGCCTTCACGGAGGCGCGGCTGGGCCTGGCCCCGGCGGTGATCTCGCTGCCGCTGCTGCCCCGGCTGGACGCCCGGGCGGCGTCCCGCTACTACCTGACCGGGGAGAAGTTCGGCGCGGCCGAGGCGGCCCGGATCGGTCTGGTGACGCTGGCGGATCCGGACGGGGACCCGGACGCGCTGCTGGCGCCGGTGCTGGAGGGTTTGCGCCGGGGCTCCCCGCAGGGGCTCGCGGAGTCCAAGCGGCTGGTGACGGCGGAGGTGCTGCGGACGTTCGACCGGGACGCGGAGTCGCTGGCGGAGCTGTCGGCGCGGCTGTTCGGCTCGGCGGAGGCGCGGGAGGGGATGACGGCGTTCCTGGAGCGCCGGGATCCGCCGTGGGTGCCGGACGCGGCGGACGAGGGCGTGGCGGAGGCCGGGCGGTGACGCGGACGGCGGGTCCGGGGCCCCGCACCGTACTGCGCGACCCCAAGCAGGACCGCAGCCGCGTCACCCGGCAGCGGCTGCTGGAAGCCGCGGTGGCCTGTCTCGCCGAGTACGGCTGGGCCGGGTCCACGGTGGCGGTGGTGGCCGAGCGGGCCGGGGTCTCCCGGGGTGCGGCCCAGCACCACTTCCCGACCCGGGAGGACCTGTTCACGGCCGCGGTGGAGCATGTCGCCGAGGAGCGCTCGGCGGAGTTGCGGGCCCTCCCCGCACCGCGGGGGGAGGGCCGTACCCGGACGGTGGTGCGGGCGATCGTCGGCCTCTACACCGGCCCGCTGTTCCGGGCCGCCCTCCAGCTGTGGGTGGCGGCCTCCAACGAGGAGCAGCTCGGCACCCGGGTGACCGCGCTGGAGGCGCGGATCGGCCGGGAGACCCACCGGATGGCGGTGGAGCTGCTGGGTGCCGACGAGTCCGTGCCGGGGGTGCGGGAGACCGTGCAGGGCCTGCTGGACATGGGCCGCGGTCTGGGCCTGGCCAATCTGCTCAGGGACGACGGCCCGCGCCGGGAGCGGGTCGTCGCCCAGTGGACGCGGATCCTGGAGGAGGTGCTGGGCGGCTGAAGGCTACCGCGAGATGTCCCCGTAGCCCTCGATGTCGTGCGGGCTGCGGGTCCCCGGCCCGGTGTAGCGGGCGGAGGGCCGGACCAGCCGCCCGGTCCGCTTCTGCTCCAGGATGTGCGCGCTCCACCCGGCGGTGCGGGCGCAGGTGAACATGGACGTGAACATGTGCGCCGGGACCTCGGCGAAGTCCAGCACGATGGCCGCCCAGAACTCCACGTTGGTGGCGAGCACCCGGTCCGGGCGGCGGTTGTGCAGCTCCTCCAGCGCGGCCCGCTCCAGGGCCTCGGCGACCTCGAACCGCGGTGCGCCCAGCTCCTTGGCGGTGCGCCGCAGCACCCGCGCCCGCGGGTCCTCGGCCCGGTAGACCCGGTGGCCGAAGCCCATCAGCCGCTCGCCCCGGTCCAGGGCCTGGCGGACGTACGCCGCGGCGTCCCCGGTGCGCTCGATCTCCTCGATCATGCCCAGCACCCGGGAGGGCGCGCCGCCGTGCAGCGGGCCGGACATGGCGCCGACCGCGCCGGAGAGCGCGGCGGCGACATCGGCGCCGGTGGAGGCGATGACGCGGGCGGTGAAGGTGGAAGCGTTCATGCCGTGCTCGGCCGCGGAGGTCCAGTAGGCGTCGACGGCGGCGACGTGCTGGGGGTCGGGCTCACCGCGCCAGCGCCGCATGAACCGCTCGACGATGGTCTCCGCCTTGTCGATCTCGCGCTGCGGCACCATCGGCAGCCCTTGGCCGCGGGCCGACTGCGCCACGTAGGACAGGGCCATCACGGCGGCGCGCGCGAGGTCCTCGCGGGCCTGCTCCTCGTCGATGTCCAGCAGCGGTTTCAGCCCCCAGACCGGCGCGAGCATGGCCAGCGCGGACTGGACGTCGACCCGGATGTCCCCGGAGTGCACGGGGATGGGGAAGGGCTCGGCGGCGGGCAGGCCGGGGTTGAACGCACCGTCGACCAGCAGACCCCAGACGTTGCCGAAGGACACATGGCCCACGAGGTCCTCGATGTCGACACCTCGGTAGCGGAGCGCGCCGCCCTCCTTGTCGGGTTCGGCGATCTCCGTCTCGAACGCGACGACTCCCTCGAGTCCGGGTACGAAGTCGGACATCAGGCGGCTCCTCGTGATGTGGTCGGCGGTGGGTGGATGGTGTGACCGGTGCGGCTGGTGTGCGGGTCGCGTACGGGACGGGTGGGGTGGCTCGGTACCGCTGCGTCAGCGGGATCGTCGGGTGGCGGTTCTGCCGGTACCGGGACGGTTCCACGGCCGCGTGGCGGCGGCTCGCGGTCCGTACCGGCTATCCGGTGATGTGCCCCGTGCGGCTGGTGGTCACCCAGCCGTGCCCGAAGAGGTGGGGCACCAGACCCTGACAGGCGCATGGTCAGCCACAGTCTGGTGGCTTCGCTACCCATGGGGAAGCGTGAGAAGCGGCACACCCCGCCGCCCCCCGAATGAGGGTTACCGGGCCCTGCGACGGGGGAGAGACCTCGCGGTGGTGGGGAGGGGCATCGCTCTTTCGCGGTACCCCCTGCGGCGGACCGGTGATGTTGCAAGATATGCGCGTGCCTCACGTTGACCCGGAGCCGTCGGCTTCCTCCGCGCGTTCGTACGACCCGGCCGCCATGCGCGAGCACTATCGCGCCGAGGGCATCACCGAGGCCGATCTCGCGGGCGATCCGTACCGGCAGTTCACCCGGTGGTTCGAGCAGGCCGTGGGAAGCGGGCTGTTCGAGCCCAACGCGATGGTCGTCTCCACCGCGGACGCGGCGGGACGGCCCAGCTCCCGCACGGTGCTGATGAAGAGCTTCGACGAACGCGGCTTCGTCTTCTATACCAACTACGGCTCGCGCAAGGGCCGTGAGCTGACCGGGAACCCGCATGTCTCGCTGCTCTTCCCCTGGCATCCGATCGCCCGGCAGGTGATCGTCCTGGGCACCGCCCGGCGCACCGGGCGGGACGAGACGGCGGCGTACTTCCGGACCCGTCCGCACGGTTCGCAGCTGGGGGCGTGGGCCAGTGCCCAGTCCTCGGTGGTCGGCTCCCGCGAGGAGCTGGACCGCTCCTACGCGGAGCTGGCGGACCGCTATCCGCCGGGCGAGCAGGTGCCGGTGCCGCCGCACTGGGGCGGCTTCCGGGTGGTGCCGGAGGCGGTGGAGTTCTGGCAGGGGCGCGAGAACCGGCTGCACGACCGGCTGCGGTATGTGTGGGTGCCGTCCGAGGAGGGCGGGCGCTGGAAGGTGGAGCGGCTGAGCCCCTGAGGTCGTGCCCCGGAAGGGGCGCGGGGCACCGGGCGATCAGTCGCGGCGGGGCCGCATGATCCCTCTCGCGCGGAGCGCGGACGCAGACGACCCGCGGGTCGTCTCCTCGTGCCGTACGGCACCAGAAGGCCGGTCGGACGTACCGGCGACCCGCGGGTCGGGTGACTGCTTGGGATTGGCCGGCTGCGCACATCATTCGTGCGCCAGTCCGGCGGTGCGCAGAGCGCGACGACGGACCGCTAGCCCGCAGTCACCTCACGCGTCCGGATTTCATACATCTGCCGAACCACCTCCCTTCTCGTGTACCCCACACCCTAAAAACCCTCCCGGACCACACACAAGCGAATTTCCGGGAGACAACGATTTGGTGGAATGCGGTGTGGCGCGCGTCACGTTCGAGTTCAATGTTCCGACGTGCATCACCACAGCCAGTCGCGTCCCGCAGGGGGTGTCCGGTGACCGCTTCACCACGATCCGAACCTGCACGTCCAGCCCGCCCCGCGCGTTCCGCGCGGTCCATCCCCGCGCAGTCCCCGGTCTCCGGGCCCGCTCCCGACCGGGACGACTCCGATCTGCTCGCCGCGCTGCTCGACGGCATGGACACGGCGCTGTGCGCGTTCGACGCCGACGGCGTCGTGACCCACTGGAACCGCGAGGCCGAGCGCATCCTCGGCTGGACGGCGGCCGAGGCCGTCGGCCGCAAGGGGCTCGCGGGATGGGCGGCCCGGGAGGCGGACGCGGACGAGGTCCAGCGGCGGCTGATGGCGGTACGGGACGCCGCGGGCCGCCGGGTCCATGAATTCGCACTGGTGACGAAGGACGGCGGCCGGGTCCTGGTGCGCACCCAGTCCTCGCCGGTGCCCGCCGCCGACGGCCGCCCCACCGGGGTGTACTGCGCCTTCAGCGAGGTGCGCTCGCAGATCGACCTGGAGCGGTCGATCGCGCTGAGCGAGGCGCTGCTCGAGGACGCCTCGTGGCACGTGGTCCTCGTCGACGCCGATCTGCGGGTGGCCGTGGTGAACGGCAACGCGGCGCGCGCGCTGCGGACGGGGCGCAGGGCCGTGCTCGGCCGTCCGCTCGGCGACCTCCTCGACCAGGGCGTGGAGGAGGTCGAGAGCGCCCTCCAGCACGTCCTGGCCGAGGGCGCGCCGCCCGCGCCCACCGAGCTGTGGGTGACGCTGCGCGAGGCGGACGAGGACCTGGAGATGGCGGACGCCATCCACTTCGAGGAGCTCGAGGAAGGGGAGGCGGAGGCGGCGGCGGTGCGGGCGTTCGGTCCGGGCGCCGACTCGGTGCGGCGCTGCTGGCGCAGCGGCTTCCTGCGGCTGGCCTCGCCGCTCACCGAGGAGCCGGTGCCGCTCGGGGTGGCCTGGATCTTCCAGGACGTGACGGAGGCGAAGGCGCACGAGCAGGACAGCGCCCGGATGCGCTTCCGGGGCAGTCAGCTGCACCGGGCGGCGCGGGCGGCGGCCGAGTGCGAGGACCCGATGGAGGCGGTCTCGGTCCACCTGGACTTCGCGCTGGCGGGGTTCGCGGACCATGCGCTGCTCGACCTGGTGCTGCCGTCCTCGGGGGCCGGGGCGGGAGACGGTGGTGTTCGGCTGGTGCGGGTGGCGGCTACCCCGTGCGACAGCCCGGGGCCGTGTCCGCCGACCGCCCCGGGCGGGATCCCGGTGGCGTACCCGGAGGGGCATCCGGCGCTCCAGGCGGTGGAGCGGTGTGGTGCGGTGCGGGCCAGTGCGGCGCGGACGGACGAGGTGTCGCTGACGCAGTGGACGGTGGTCCGCAAATGGCCGGACGGGACCGTCCACGCGCTCTGCGCGGTCCTCCGCAGCCGCGGCCGCACGCTGGGCGTGGCCACGTTTCTGCGCGGGCCCACGCGTCGGGCGTTCGACCGTACGGACGCGGTGTACGCGGAGGACGTGGCGGCGAGGGTGGCCGCGGCGGTGGACCTCGCCGGGCGGGCGGGCTGAGGGCGAGGGCGCGTGGGCGGGTGCGGGGCCGGGGCCTCCGGGATGGGTCCTGGACCGTTCGCCGGCGCCGGTGCCCGGAGGAGCCGGGTGGGCCGGAGACCGGCGCCACACATACGCCCCTGGCCTTCGGCATGGGGGACCCCGAGCGTCCAGGACCCCCTGCGCCCCCTGCCCCTCCCACCCCTCCCGTCTCGTCGGCGGCCGCCCCGCCATCGGTGTTTCGTCAGTGGCGGTAGAAGATGCGGTCCGCGTAGTCGGTCATCACGCGCTTGTTCCACTCGTGGCCGCCGTCCACGTTGCCCGATCTGAGCATCGGCGGTTCCGTGCCGCCCTTCGCCAGCTCCTCGACGGCCGTCGCGACCATCGCCTGCATCAGGGCGCTCGTCACCACCGTGGAGGCTGGGGCGAAGGGGGCGGCCACGCCCTCCGTCGTGAGCTCCGCGTCGCCGACGGCGATCTTGTTGTCCAGGACCAGATCGCAGTGGTCCTTCAGGAAGCCGCCCGAAGGATTGCGGGAGGTGGTGCCGCTCGCGTAGGCGACGGACGTCACCCCGACCACCGTGACGCCCTTCTCGCGGGCGGTTCTCGCCAGCTCCACGGGCAGCACGTTTCTGCCCGAGAGCGAGATGACGATCAGCAGGTCCCCGGAGCGCAGCGGGCTCTGCTCCAGGACGGTCGAGGCCAGGCCCTCGATCCGCTCGAGCGCGCTGCCGAGGGTGGCGGGCCTGACGTCCACGCCGACCAGACCGGGTGCCGGGAGCAGATTCATCAGCGCCAGCCCGCCCGCGCGGTAGACGACGTCCTGGGCGGGCAGCGAGGAGTGCCCGGCGCCGAAGACGAAGAGGCGGCCGCCCGCGGTCACCGTGTCGGCGATCAGCCGGGCCGCGGCCGTGATCTGCTGGGACTCCTCGTTCCGTACGCGTCGCAGCAGGCCGATGGCGGAGTCGAAGAAGCGTCCTGCCGCTTCGGAATCGCTCATGGGCGGGTGCCCGTCGGTGTCGTTCCGGTGTGTGTTTGGATCATGACGCTGTCAATAGCAGTCCTCACCGTCGGGATGGAAGGGGCCGACTCGGCCCCGTTGTCGGTGGGATGCGTCAGAATTGGGTCAGGGCCACCGCACGACACATGAGGGGCACGCATGTCCGGACTCATCGACACCACGGAGATGTATCTCCGCACCATCCTCGAGCTCGAGGAGGAGGGCGTGGTCCCCATGCGCGCCCGGATCGCCGAGCGGCTCGATCAGAGCGGCCCCACGGTCAGCCAGACGGTGGCGCGGATGGAGCGCGACGGTCTGGTGACGGTCGCGGGCGACCGTCATCTGGAGCTCACCGACGAGGGCCGCCGGCTGGCCACCCGGGTGATGCGCAAGCACCGGCTCGCGGAGTGCCTGCTCGTGGATGTGATCGGGCTGGAGTGGGAGCAGGTGCACGCCGAAGCGTGCCGCTGGGAGCATGTGATGAGCGAGGCGGTGGAGCGGCGGGTGCTGGAGCTGCTGCGCCATCCGACCGAGTCGCCGTACGGCAATCCGATCCCGGGCCTGGAGGAGCTGGGCGAGAAGGCGGAGGCCGATCCGTTCCTGGACGACAGCATGGTGAGCCTGCGGGAGCTGGAGCCGGGCACCGAGGGCAAGACCGTGGTGGTGCGCCGGATCGGCGAGCCCATTCAGACCGACGCCCAGCTGATGTACACGCTGCGGCGGGCCGGGGTGCAGCCGGGCTCGGTGGTGAGCGTCACCGAGTCGCCGGGCGGTGTGCTGGTCGGCAGCAGCGGCGAGGCGGCGGAGCTGGAGGCGGAGATCGCCTCCCACGTCTTCGTGGCCAAGCGCTGATCTGAGTTCGTCCACCGCCACCCGCGGGGACGGATATTCCCGACACCGGAGTTGGGGGAACCCCGGGCGGGCCGCGCTGCCGCGTGCGACGCTACATTCGCGTGCTCGCGCGCCGAGGCGTTTCTGGGGTCAGGGGAGGGGGCTCCTATGGGCCCGACGGGGAGTGCTGCCGGACGGGTGTTCGTGAGCGAGGGCCCCGGCGCCCTGAGGTGCCGGGGCCCCGCTTCCCCATGTCCCCCCGCTGGACCCCGGGCCGCACGGTCCGCGCGAACGCGACCGGTGCGACCCGGGGGCCAGGTGACCCGGAGCCCCGAGCTCCCAGGGTCGTCCCCCGCGGACTCCCTTCCCCGAGCAGTCCGCCTCCCGCTAGCTGTCTCCCCTCGGCGGAGACGACCAATCCTTGAGCATGGTCACTCGAACGAGGGGTGTTGCCCGGCGACACCGTCACATTCGAATAAGGGTTCGATACTGTGGACTTGCTCGAGAGAGGGATGGAGGTGCCAGACCATATGGTGCGCCGCATCGACGTAAGCGGGACCGGCGGCGTCCGGCTCGCCGCCTGGGAGTTCACCGATCCGCCCAAGCCGCGTGGCCGGACGGGAGCGCGCAAGCCCGGAGTGCTGCTCCTCCATGGGCTGATGGGCCGCGCCGCCCATTGGGCCGAGACCGCCCGCTGGCTCTCCACCCGGCATCGGGCCGTCGCCCTGGACCAGCGCGGTCATGGCCGCAGTGACAAGCCCCCCGAAGGTCCGTTCGACCGTGCGGCCTATGTGGAGGACGCGGCGGCCGCCGTCGAGCAGCTCGATCTGGCGCCGGTGACCCTCATCGGCCATGCGATGGGCGCCCTGACGGCCTGGCAGCTCGCGGCCCGTCGTCCCGATCTGGTCCGGGCCCTGGTCATCTGCGATATGCGGGCCTCCGCCCTGGGCGCGGCGTCGCAGCGGGAGTGGACCGAGTGGTTCGGATCCTGGCCGGTGCCGTTCGCGACGCTGGCCGATGTGCGGAAGTGGTTCGGTGAGGACGATCCGGTGCTGGAGCGGCCGAGTCCATCCCGGGGCGAGTTCTTCGCCGAGGTCATGGCCGAGCGGTCGGACGGCTGGCGGCCGGTCTTCTCCCGGCGCCAGATGCTGAGGGCCCGTGAGACCTGGGTCCATGACGCCCATTGGGAAGAGCTGGCGTTGGTGCGGTGCCCGACGCTGGTGGTGCGGGGGCTGGACGGCGAGCTGGGGCGCGCCGAGGCCCAGGAGATGGTGCGGGTGCTGCCCCGTGGGCAGTACGCGGAGGTCGTGGACGCGGGCCATCTGGTCCACTACGACCAGCCGGACGGCTGGCGGCGGGTGGTGGAGCCCTTCCTGGCCGAGGTGCTTCCGGTGTGACGGGCGGGAGCGCGCGGGGCGCTCCCGCCGGCCTCAGTCCTCGATGAGGGCCTGGAGCTGCGGTGAGAGCTCCGGGATCACCGAGCCGGCCGCCTGGGCCGCCATCAGCGTCTGGACATAGGCCCGGGCCTGGTCCCGCAGCGCGTCCTTGTGTCTGCCCTGCGCGGCGCCCGTCGTCCAGACCCAGACCGCCAGCGCGGTGCAGACCCCGAGGGCCAGCACCCCGGGCAGGAGGGAATTGAGTTCGGTGGCCGCCCAGAGCAGACCGCCGCCGCCCGCGAAGAGCAGCAGCCAGCCGGTTTCGTCATGCCAGCCGCCCTGGTCCGCGATGCGTTCGTACTCGGCGACCGTGCGCGGCTTTTCGGGCACCCGTTGCCCGTCCGCCGCCCGTGTCTCCGGGCGGGCCCGGCCGGTTTCGTAGCGGGGCAGTGGGGCCCTCGCCCGGCCGCCGTCCCGGTCCCGGCCGATCAGCCAGTCCGGCACATGTGCCACCGGTACGCCGTATGCCGTGGCGGCGGCCAGCACCTGCCGGTAGCCCGTCAGCCGGGGGTGGCGCAGCTGCCGTTGGTGGGCGCGGTAGGTGGAGACCACCAGACAGGTGCCGACCACCAGCAGCAGCACCGCCGCGCCCAGCGAGATCGCGTCCTTGGCCGACCGTCCCGAGTACGGGTCCGACGCCACCGCGTAGGTGGGGGAGGCCTGGACGAAGAACGGCCAGCCGAGCCCCACGAGGAGGGCGAGGACGCCGATCACGCCCCTGGTCCGGCCGGTGCGGGCGAGCAGCCGCCTGTGCTCGGTGAACATGGTGCGGACGGCGTTGTCGTCGAGATAGTCCATCCCGTGCCGGGTGCCGATCCGCCGTACCGTGCCCTCCAGCCGGGGGTCGGAGACGAGCCCGCTCCGGGTGACCGGCAGCAACGTCCGTGGTGGGGCGGGCTGGTCCGTCACGAGAACTTCCAGGTGAACGGGTCGCCCCCGATTTCGGTCCAGGTCACCCTGATGGACTTCGGGTGCTCGGGAACGAGGAAGGTGTTGCAGAGGGTGTAGCTCTGTCCGTCCTTCCAGTTCTTGATGTCGTCCGCGTCCGCGCAGCCCTTCGGCTCCTTGACATTGCCGATGACCTTCGTCCCCGGCCGTCCGCTGGTGAACACATTGGCGTAGTCACCGACCCGCGGGAATTCCGGGACCTCGTCGCCGGTGATGTGGGTGTAGGTCACGTACACCACCGCGGGCACCTTGCCCTTGGCGTCCGCGGGGTCCGAGACCAGCGCCTTGGCCTCGGCGTTCGTGCCGATGGCGACCTTCTGGGCGGCGATCCGGTAGAACGGCTTCACACCGGTGTCCTCGCGGAACGCCCGTGAGGCCGACTGACCCGGCTTGAGCAGCTTGCTCGCGACCGAACGGCTCTTCTTGGCGCCGCTCCGGTGTCCGCCGCTGAAGTGGGAGGAGCTGGACTTGTGCTTCTTGGACTTGGACGAAGTGCCCTTTTTGCCGTGAGATCCACAGCCGGTCAGCGCCAGCGCCAGGACGGCGGCGGGCGCGCCGATGCGCAGCAGGGTCACCTTGTTGAACGGCAAGTCGATCTCCCCATATGAGTAACTGACGCCATCGCGCTCCCATTGCGGATCTCCCGTGGCGCGATCGGCGTAAGAAGATCCTAGGGGGTGCCCATGACAAGCCGCTCTCCGGCCATTTCCCGCTACGTCAAGGCCGTTTGCCCTTTCTGTGCGGTGGTGCCGATGTGCGGGGCCGGGTGTTCAACGGGGCGGTCGGGGAAGCCATGCCGTCAGGAAAAGCAGCGAACCGGACGCGAGAGGAGCACGGATGATCGGCGGCGGGAGCACGGATCCGGAACCGGGCAGGGACTGGGCGGCGTTCCAGTACGAGATCTATCTCAACGGGATGACCGGCGCCGTGCCCCGGCTGCCCACCGATCCGTCCCGGCTGGAGGAGGTGGCCACCGCGCGTCTTGGCCCCGGTCCGGTCGGCTATGTGGCGGGCAGTGCGGGCAGCGGCAGCACCGAGCGGGCCAATCGGGCCGCGCTGGACCGGTATCGGATCGTGCCGCGGATGCTCCGGGACACCAGTCGGCGCGATCTGTCGGTGGAACTGCTGGGCACCCGGCTGGCCGCGCCGCTCGCCCTCGCGCCCATCGGGGTGCTGTCGATCATGCATCCGGACGCGGAGCCCGCCGCGGCCCGTGCGGCGGCCGCGCGAGGGGTGCCGTTTGTGCTGTCCTCGGCGTCCAGTACGCCGATGGAGCAGGTCGCCGAGGCGATGGGGGACGGGGAGCGCTGGTTCCAGCTCTACTGGGGCAAGGACCGCGAGGTCACCCTGAGCTTTCTGAACCGGGCCAGGTCATCGGGGTTCACGGCGCTGCTGGTGACCCTGGACACCCCGCTGCTGGCGTGGCGGCCGCGCGACCTGGACCAGGCGTATCTGCCGTTTCTGCGAGGTGTCGGAACCGCCAACTACTTCACCGATCCCGCCTTCCAGGCCGGGCTGGCCAAACCGGTGCACGAGGATCTGGACGCGGCGGTGCTGCGATTTGTGCAGATGTTCGGCGATCCGGGGAAGTCCTGGGAGGATCTGGCGTTTCTGCGGGAGCACTGGGACGGACCGATCGTGCTCAAGGGGATCCTGCACCCGGATGACGCCCGCCGCGCGGCGGACGCGGGGATGGACGGGGTGGTCGTCTCCAACCACGGCGGCCGTCAGGTGGCGGGCTCGATCGGGGCCGCCGAGGCGCTTCCGGGGGTGGTGGACGCGGTGGGCGACCGGCTGGCGGTGCTCTTCGACAGCGGGATCCGCACCGGGGACGACGTCTTCAAGGCGCTGGCGCTCGGCGCCCGCGCGGTGCTGCTGGGGCGGCCCTACGCGTACGGGCTGGGGCTCGACGGACAGGCGGGGGTGGAGCACGTCATCCGGTCCGTACTGGGGGAGTTCGAGCTGACGATGGCGCTGTCCGGCCATACGGATGCCGCCCGGCTGACCCGTGACGCGCTTGCCTGACATACCCTCATATTGCGCTGTCCTTCCGGAATTTAACCTATCCGGAATCGCCCGCTTTATCGGGTGCGGGGTCGCGGGATTGGCTGGTGCTACGCTCTTGGGTGCGCGATGAATTGACTGATCACGGGGGGAGATTGCGTGAAGATCAAGCGTAAAGCCTCGATGGTCGTGCTCTCAGCGGTGCTGATGCTGGGCGGTTCGGTGGCTCTGGCACCCACGGCCTCGGCGGTCGGACCGTCCGCGTGCCGGTTCAATTCGCCGGACGTCAATTTCAAGGTCGACACCAGCGGTGCCCGATTCCGTACCGGCCCCGGTAAGCGTTACCGTGCGATAGGGACGCTTTACCGAGGGGATTCCTTCCGGTACTTCTGCCGCACCCGTGTGTTCGAGAAGAGCTGGTCCTACGGAAAGATCACGAAGCGGACCACCTCGGGAATTCGGGCCGGGACCAGGGGCTGGGTCTACAGCAAGTACCTCGACTAAGGGCTGTCCCGTCATCCCCGGTGGATCAGCGAGCGGCGCCGGATGCGGTCAGTCGCAAGGCGGAGGGTCGTCCTCGTACCGGGCGTACTCGGGCGATCCCGACAACGCGGCAGGGGGCACCTCCCGGGCGAAGCCTGGGGGCGGGGCCGCAGCCGGCGTCGGGAGCCCGCTGGGGATGACGCGGCACCAGCTCCGACCAGCAGCAGTAAGGGCTCGCCGGTTGAGGTGGTGCCGACGGCACCGCCTCAGCCCTTGCTCACCGCCGTCAGGATCTCCGGCAGCCGTGCCAGCGTCCGCGGCGCGCCCAGCCGCAGCCCGGCCTCCGCGATCAGCAGGCCGTAGACCGCGCCCACCGGCAGTACCAGCCACAGGAGTTCATGGGCACCGCTGAGGTGCATCCAGATCGTCATGCCCAGCACCGGTGCGCTCAGCACCGCACCCGCGATCATCCCGCCGAAGATGCTGATCCACGCGAGCCCCGCCTGTCCGGGCGCGACGTTCTTGTAGCCGCTGTCCTGGGGGATGGAGTACGGGAACAGCGCCGAGGTCAGGGCCCCGGTCGCCACCAGCGCGCCGGTCAGCCCCAGACCCATGCCCAGTGTCTCGAGTGCGGCGTCCCACCTGTTCATGAACGCGGCGGCGACGATCATCGTGAGGGTGGTGTACGGCAGGGCGACCAGGCCGATCGCCATCGCCCGTCCCCGCAGCTCCAGATAGGCGTCCCGCCGCGAGGAGATCGTCTGGGAGACCATCCAGAACGCCGAGGAGTCCTGGCCGAACTGGTTGTACATCTGCATCCCCAGCAGCCCGGGGGCCCAGAGGGCGGTGTAGACGGATCCGGCGCCCTGGAGCGAGGTGATGACCGGCAGCAGCAGCCCGATCGCCAGCGAGGTCGCCCAACTGGCCTTGGTCTTGGGGTTCCGCACGGCGTAGCGGAGGGTCTGGAGCATCACGGTGCCGGTGCGGCCCGCGGGCAGCAACCGCCCCAGCGGGCCGTCCGCGTTCCGCTGTCCCGGCGTCCGCTCCGGGGTGTCCGTCCGGAGTGTGGAGGCGTCGGGGGCGGTCATCAGCTGGGTCAGCCCTCGCTGCCACCACCACAGCAGCAGCGCCAGCGCGCCCGCCGTCAGGGCGAACTGGGCGGCGGCGACGCCGTACGCGCCCTCGCTCACCCCCTGGACCGCGTCGACGGCCGCGGCGGGCGGCACCCAGCGCAGCACATCGGCGGCGGGCTCCAGCACCGACAGCCCGTTCTTGCCGGAGAGCTGCTGCCAGCCGACGTTCACGAACTGGAGGCCGACGGCCACGAACAGCCCGCTCAGCAGCGCCAGATCGCGTCCCTTGCGGCTGGTCAGCAGCCGGATGTTGGCGGTCGCGACGGCCCGGGCCAGCGCCACGCACACCAGCAGGCCGAGCAGCACGGCCAGGACGCCCGCCACCGCGGCGGCGGCCCCGTGGGCGAGCGCCACGGCCGAACCCGCCGCCAGGGTCAGGGTGAACAGCGGGCCGATGCCGACGAGGGAGGACACCAGCAGCGCGACGATCAGCGGGCGCGGCCGCAGCGGCAGCATCACCAGCCGGGTCGGGTCCAGGGTTTCGTCACCGCCGGGGAAGAACAGCGGCACCACCGCCCAGCCCAGGGCGAGCACCGCGGTCAGCACGGTGACGAGGGCGGCGGCGTGGTCATGGCCGCGCAGCAGGACCAGGCCGAGCAGTTGCAGCGCGGCGAAGAGCAGGGTGAGGACGATCGAGGTGATGTACGCCGCGCGGCGGCCCGCGGACTGCCGCAGCCCGTTGCGCAGCAGCGACAGTTTCAGGGTGACGAAGACCGGGGTGAGCGACCCGGTCGGGGCGGCCGGGGGTGCGGGGGCGGTGGTGCCCAGCGGATCGGTGACCGTCATCGGGCACCGCCGCCGAGCCAGTCGAGGTCGTGGCCCGCACCGCGCTGCTGGGCGCCGACCAGCTCCAGGAAGGCGTTCTGGAGGGACGGGGCGTCGCCGCGCACCTCGGCCAGCGGTCCGTGGGCCCGGATCCGTCCTGTCGCCATCACCGCGACCCAGTCGCACAGCGACTCCACCAGCTCCATCACATGGCTGGAGAAGACGACGGTCGCACCGGAGCGGGTGTAGCGCTCCAGCACTCCGCGGATGGTCTGCGCGGAGACCGGGTCGACCCCTTCGAAGGGCTCGTCGAGGAAGAGGACTTCCGGATTGTGGAGGAGAGCGGCGGCCAGGCCGATCTTCTTCCGCATTCCGGTCGAGTAGTCGATCACCAGCTTGTTCTGGGCGCCCGCCAGGTCCAGGACGTCCAGCAGCTGGGCGGCGCGCTTGTCGACCTCGTCACCGGGCAGTCCGCGCAGCCGCCCGGTGTAGGCCAGGAGCTCACGGCCGGACAGCCGCTCGAAGAGCCGCAGTCCCTCGGGCAGCACCCCGATCCGGGCCTTGACCTCGGCCGGGTCGCGCCAGACGTCATGTCCGGCGACCTCGACGGTGCCGGAGTCGGGCCGCAGCAGCCCGGTGATCATCGACAGGGTGGTGGTCTTCCCGGCGCCGTTGGGGCCGACGAGGCCGATGAACTGCCCCGCCGGCAGCTCCAGATCGACGCCGTGGACCGCGATCTGCTCCCCGTAGCGCTTCCACAGCCCGCTCACCCGTACCGCGGACGCGCCTTCCCGCCGCGGACGTGTCTTTTGCTCCGGCACCGGATCCACCCCGTCTTCCCACGTCGTGTGTTGCGCGGGGGCCGGTCACGCCCCCGTCCGCGAACACCCTACGTGGGGGCGGCCCGGAGGGATCCGGTCTGTCAGCGGCCGTCCCGCCGTCCGTCCCGTCCGCACGCGTAGGCCAGGGCGCTGACCAACTCCTCGGCGTCGGGGAGCCAGCGGTTGGCGGCGGTGGGGCGGCGGGCCCACTGGACCGGGCCGTGGCTGCCGACCCGGGTCGGGGGCGCGGCCACGTAGTCCCCCTCGCCGCGGGCCACCAGGTCGATGGAGTCCGGCGGCCAGCCCAGGTTGCGCACCAGCTCGGGGGCCTTGGCGGCACCGCCGGGGAGGACGAAGAAGAGCATCCGGCGGGTGGCGGTCGAGGTGACCGGACCCAGCTCGACGTTCCGCCGCTCCATCCGGGCCAGCGCCAGACAGCCCGCCGACTCGGGGACGTCGAGGGCGTCGAAGGTACGGCCGGTGGGCAGCAGGATCGACGCGTGCGGGCTCTTGCCCCACATCCGGCGGACCACGACCGGGCTGCCGGTCGCCTGGTTCACCCAGTCCCCGCCGAGCGGATGGGCGCCGGGGGACGGGCAGTCGGCGCACGCACAGGAACAGCGCTCCCCACCGGCCACCGGCACCAGCCAGGCGCCGGCGAGCACGTCCCAGTGCCGTTCCTCGGCGTAGCGCACCGCGGTGTCGACCAGCCGTTCCCCCCGCTGCCGGGGGATCTGCGATGTTCCTGTCACGTCCATGGTCTCTTCCACGCACAGGACAACTTCCGCCGTCAACAAGGGTTACGGCCGGGCACCCGGCCGGGCGGGGCGACCGGGGGCCGGGGGTGGCGCGACCGGTGCCGGGGGGTGCGCGGCGACGGCATGCGGGGCGCATGGATGCATGGCCGGGGGCGCGCATGAGGTCGCGGGAGGGTGAGCGGGTAGCAACCATGCGTGACGGGCGTACGAGTTCCGGCCGCTGTGCCGCGTCGTCCGGGGCCGCTGCCCCGGTCTCGTGCCGTGCCGTACGCGAACGATGCGGTCGATGCGGTCGATGCGGTCAATACGGGCAAGGTCCGCATTCACCGGCATTCGCCGTATATCCGCGATATCTGCGGGGCATTGATCAAAAGGGACGGCAAGAGCCGAGAACGTACAGCAGTCACAGGGGGTAAAGCCATGGCCGCTAGGCCGCTTGTGGCGCGACAGCCGAACGAACGGCTGCAAGCGCTCATCCAGGAAGCCGCGTGCTCCAACGCCGGCTTGGCGCGCAGGGTCAACATGTGCGGCGCCGAGCACGGCCTCGATCTGCGCTACGACAAGACCTCGGTCGCCCGCTGGCTGCGCGGCCAGCAGCCCAGGGGGCGCGCCCCGGGGATCATCGCCGAGGCCCTCGGCCGCAAACTGGGCCGTACGGTCACGATCGACGAGATCGGGATGGCCAACGGCAAGAACCTGGCGTCGGGCGTCGGGCTCCAGTTCTCGCCCACCGTCATCGGCGCCATAGAGCAGGTCTGTGAGCTGTGGCGGAGCGACGTCGGCCGCCGCGACTTCCTGAGCGGTTCCACGGTCGCCGCCTCCGCGCTGGTCGAGCCCAGCCGCGACTGGCTGATCACCGGTGCCGATGTCCAGGTCGCGCGCACGGCCGGGGCCCGGGTGGGCCGTTCCGACGTGGCGGCGGTGCGCGCCACGACCGACGCGCTCGTCGACCTCGACCACCGCTACGGCAGCGGGCATGTGCGACCCGTCGTCGTCCACTATCTGAACAGTGTGGTCTCCGGGCTGCTGGCCGGTTCCTACCGTGAGTCGGTCGGCCGTGAACTCTTCGGAGCGGTTTCCCGATTGACGGAACTGGCCGGATACATGGCGGTGGACACCGGTCAGTCCGGACTTGCCCAGCGCTACTACATCCAGGCGCTGCGGCTGGCCCAGGCCGCCGGGGACCGTGGTTACGGCGGCTATGTGCTCGCCGCCAGCATGAGCCATCTCGCCGCCCAACTCGGAAATCCCCGGGAGATCGCCCAGTTGGCGAAGGCCGCGCAGGAAGGTTCGCGTGGCCAGGTGCCACCGCGTGCCGAGGCGATGTTCCTGGCCGCCGAGGCCCGTGGCCACGCCCTGCTCGGTGACGCCCGCTCCAGCCAGACCGCGGCCGGGCGGGCGCTGGACGCCATGGAGCGGGCCGGCGGCAGCGGTGCTGAGACCGGCGACGACCCGGTGTGGATCCAGCACTTCGACCGCGCCTATCTGGCCGATGAGCTGGCCCACTGCCATCGCGACCTGGGCCAGGCCGAGTCGGCCCGGCGGCGGGCCGAAGAGGCCCTGGAGGGCCATCCGGAGGGGCGGGTACGGCGGCGGGCGATCGGGCTGATGCTGCTGGCCACGGCCCATGTGCAGGAGCGCGAGGTGGAGCAGGCGTGCCAGGTCGGCACCCAGGCGGTGGATCTGCTGGGGACGCTGCGGTCCAGCCGCGGCACCGAGTATCTGGACGACTTCCAGCAGCGGTTGGAGCCGTACCGGGACGAACCGGTGGTGCGAGAGTTCGGGGCGCGGCTGGAGGTGCAGGTCGCCTGACCGTCCCCGCGGCCGGGCGGGTGGCCGCGCCGGTGTGGAGCCGTACATGCGTCTGCGTTTGATGGGGGTTTGTGACATTCGCCGTCGCGTCGCAGGTCGCACCCGGTCCGGCGCCCGCCGGTGGCCGCTGATGGCCACCGTGCCGGGTCACCGGGCATCGCCCCTGGTCACGGTGGTTCGGCAGATATCGCGGTGACCAGTCTCTCCCTGTGCGCGCGGTCCGGCGGGCTCCGGACCCTCCGGCGAACCGGTAGCGTGACCCGACGATTCCGTAAGTTCCGCATACCAAGGAGTCCCGGTGACGCAGAGCGGACAGGGGAACGAGCCGCACTTGCCTGCGGTCCCGCCCGCCCAGCCCACGCAACCCGTGCGCGAGGGCGTCGTGCTGCCTGCCCAGGGCGACCAGCGGCCCTCGGATCAGCAGCACCAGGCGGCCCCGGCGGGCGGCCAGGCATGGGGTCAGCCCTGGGGGCCGCAGAGCGCACAGGGCGCACCTGCCGGTGCGCCGCAGGGCGCGGACCCGCTGCCTCCGGAGGGCGGTTCCTACGGACAACAGGCCGCGCCGCTGCCGCCGGAGGGCGGTTCCTACGGCCGGGCCGCGCCGCTGCCGCCGGGACAGCCGTACGGGCAGCAGCAGGGCTGGGCGGCGGACCCCTCCCAGGGGCAGCTCCCGGCCCAGGGACAGTCGCCGTCCCAGGGACATCTGCCGCCTCAGGGACATCTGCCGCCCGAGAGACCCGAGCAGCCGTTCCCGAACGCCGCCGACGAGACGCAGACGCTTCCGCCGCAGTCCGCCGCCGACGCCGAGGCGACCCAGTACCTGCCCCCCGTCTCCGGCTCCGGCCCGGCGCCCGGCTCCCCGGGCCCGATACCCGGCGGCCCCGGCCCGATACCGGGCGTTCCGGGACGGGCGCAGCCGCCCCAGGACACCCCGACGACCCTGCTCCCCAAGGCGGTCGGCGCACCGCTGCCGCCCGAGATGCCCAGGGCCGAGTCGCCCGCCGAGTCCACCACCCAGCTGCGCGCGGTACGCCCCGGCCGGGGTGCGCACCGCGGCGGGCAGGTGGCGCAGCCCATGCCCCCGCAGGCGCCGGTGAACGCCGCCGAGGAGACCCAGGTGCTCCCGGGCCCCGTTCCGGCGGCCGAGCCGCCGCGCCCCGGTGGTGCCCCCTTCGCCATCCGGCCGGGCCGTCCGGGGGACCGGCCGCCGCCCGCCGAGTTCGACGGTCTGTTCCGCTCCGACGGCGGCCCGGGCTCGGACGCGCCCGACGAGACCCAGCAGCTCCCACAGTTCGGCGCCCACGGCCCGGGCGTCCCGCCCTCCGGCGGGGAGCCGGGCGGCGGTGGCCGCCGCGGCGGCGGGGGCGGTCGGCGCCGTCTGTCGCCCGCCGTGCTCATCGGCATCGTGGTGGCGGGCTGCGGTATCGCCGGGCTCGCCGCCGGGGCCGCGCTCAGCGCGGGCGGTGACGACGACGAGAACGACAGGAACGACAAGAACTCCACGCTCAACAGCGCCTCCCCCAAGGCCGGGGACGACGAGCCGACCAAGGCCGCCGATCCCGCGCAGCCGCAGGCGAAGGCGCTGGACTCGCTGCTCGCCGACAGCAACAACAGCCGGGCGTCGGTGATCAGGTCCGTCAACAACATCAAGTCCTGCACGGACCTGTCCACGGCGGCCTCGGACCTGCGCACGGCGGCGGGTCAGCGCAACAAACTGGTGACCCGGCTGGGCAAGCTCTCGGTGGACAAGCTGCCGAACCACGCGCAGCTGACCGCGGCCCTCACCAAGGCGTGGAAGTCCTCGGCCACGGCCGACAACCAGTACGCGGCCTGGGCCGACCAGGTCGCGGGCAAGAAGGGCTGCCACAAGGGCAAGGCCCGCAGGTCCCCGCATGTGGGGGCGGCCGAGCGGGCCAGCGGTCAGGCGACCGTGGCCAAGAAGAAGGCGTCCGGGCTGTGGAACCCGATCGCCTCGAAGTACGGACTCACCCGGCACGACGCCACCCAGCTGTGACACGGAGCGGGGGCGGGGCCACCGGCCCCGCCCCCGTCTCGTCCCCGCCCCCGTCTCGTCCGTGCCCCCGTCTCGTCCGTGCGCCGGGCTCAGCCCGTCGGGTGGTAACGCTCCATCGTCCTGCCCATGTTGACGAAGTCCTTGCGCACGGCGACCAGCCGTCCGTCGCGCACCACCTGGTAGGTGACGTCCGCGTTCACGATCCGCGGGTAGTTGGGCACGTTCAGCATGTCGTCGTAGCCCCAGCGCAGCGTCGGCGTCAGCCCGCCGGTGCCGGCCGCGTGGCCGTGGTCCAGCGCCTTGCGCACCGTACTTGAGGTGATCTTCTTGCCGTGCAGCGACTCCAGTACCGAGCGCAGCACCGTATAGGCGATCCAGGTGGTCTGGGAGCCGGGGTCCGCGGGGTCGATGCGGTTGTCGTCGAAGGCGTACTTGCTGATCACCTGGTTCATCGGGCCCCAGCGCGGGTCGTCCGCGGCCGGGTACCAGCCGGTGGCGTAGGTGCCCTCCAGGGCACTGTTGCCGCCGCCGGTGCTGTCCACGAGGGACTGCCGCACACTGCCCAGGATCGAGGCGATGCGGACCTTCGGATGGTCCTCCTGCACCCGGCGGAAGGAGTCGAAGAAGGTGCCGGTGCGATTGCCGAGCGCCGCGGTGACACAGGAGCCGTCCAGCTCCGCGCCATCGGCCAGGGTGCCCAGCGAACTGGCGGCACCCACGCCCTCCAGGGCGCCGCGGGCCTGCCGGGTGTAGTCGCCCGCGTCCTCGGGGGCGCGGACGTCGTGCGCGGACCCGCGCTTGCCCGCCCGGAGCCCGGTGTCGAGCAGCTCGGGCAGTTCGTCGCCCGCGATGGTGTCCGGGCGGACGAGGGAGACCCGCCGGCACACGGAGGCGAGCTGGCGTCCGTTGCCCACCAGCAGGGCGGCCTGGCCGCCGTTGACGGGATACGAGTACGGGCTCTCGAACTCCTCCTGGGTGAGTCCGTAGCCGCCTATGTACGGGATGCCCGCGACCTCCAGCGGGGAGATGAACGAGCGGCCGTGCTGGCTGTACGAGCCGACGACCGCGACCGCCTCCTCCTCCTTCGCCCGCTGGGCGCAGCGGGCCGCCTGGATCGCGTCGTTGCGCTCGTTGCAGGTGACGATCCTCAGCTTGCGGCCGTTGATCCCGCCCGAGTCGTTGACCCAGCGGGCGTATGCCTTCGCCATGGCGGGCATACCCGGCATATTGGTCGCCTTGGTACCCTCGGGTGCCCAGGTCATCACGGTGATGGACTCGCTGTCGGCCCCCTCGGCCAGGGTGCCGCACCCGGCGAGCAGCGGTGCGACGACAGCCGTACACAGTGCCGCGACCGCGGCTTTGAAGGGGCGGGAGGAGAGGCGTCGCCGGACGGTCATGTCCACTGAGACTGTCCTTGCGTGCGGAACTCCACCGCTATGACAACCCAACGCGGGGTGGACGGAGGATGAACAGCGGGGGGCGGCTCGTCCGTGGATGTGAAGAACGTACGATCGACGACTGTGCAAGGTTCGGAGAAGTCTTCCCGTCGCGGCCGTCGCTCCAGCACCATGGGCGGCATGCCTGTCAACGACATGCCGTGGTGGCGCTGGCGCAGCAATGTGCGCTCGGCGCTGCACATGCTCGCCGATCCGGTCTTCCAGCGGGAGTGCTGGCTGGCCGGTCAGGATGGATACGGGGATGTCACCGACGCCGTCTACCGGCTGGTCGAGGACACCTGGCTGGACAACTGGTCCGCCGAGAAGTACGTCGGAACGATCTTCCGTGACTCGCAGGAGGCGGCGCTCGTCGATGTCGCCGTGCTGCGGGTGCTGAGGATCATGCACCAGGTGGGTGCCGACGCCCAGGTCTCGGCCTATATCGACCACCACGGGTGGCCGGAGGCGGTCCGGGCGGCCCGGGAGGCCCATGTGCGGCTCGCCACCAATGACGGCGAGGATCCGGATGTGCCGCCGCGGACGCTCGAGGTGCTGGCGATCATGACGCGTGCGGTCTGAGGATCTTCACGGGTGTGCGACGCTATGGAGTCATGAGCGAGTCGCATTCCGTCCCCGACCGGTCCGACCGGGCCGGCCAGTCCGGCAGTCCCGATCAGTACATCCTGACGCTGTCCTGCCCGGACAAGCAGGGCATCGTGCACGCCGTGTCCAGCTTCCTCTTCATGACCGGGTGCAATATCGAGGACAGCCAGCAGTTCGGGGACCGCGACACCGGGCTCTTCTTCATGCGGGTGCACTTCCGCGCGGACGCGCCCGTGCGGGTGGAGGACCTGCGCGCCAGCTTCGCGGCGGTCGGCGAGTCGTTCCGGATGGACTGGCAGATCCACCGCGCGGACCAGAAGATGCGCATCCTGCTCATGGTCAGCAAGTTCGGCCACTGTCTGAACGACCTGCTGTTCCGGTCGCGGATCGGGGCGCTGCCGGTGGAGATCGTCGGAGTGGTCTCCAACCACACCGACTTCGAGGCCCTGGTGGGCTCCTACGGGATCCCGTTCCACCACATCCCGGTGACGAAGGAGACCAAGGCGCAGGCCGAGGCCGAGCTGCTGGAGCTGGTGCGCACCGAGCGGGTGGAGCTGGTGGTGCTGGCCCGCTACATGCAGGTGATCTCCGACGATCTGTGCAAGCAGCTCTCGGGCCGGATCATCAACATCCACCACTCCTTCCTGCCGAGCTTCAAGGGCGCGAAGCCGTACCACCAGGCGCATGCGCGCGGGGTGAAGCTGATCGGTGCCACGGCGCACTATGTGACCGCCGACCTGGACGAGGGCCCGATCATCGAGCAGGAGGTCGAGCGGGTGGGCCATGAGCTGACCCCGGACCAGCTGGTGGCGGTCGGCCGGGACGTGGAGTGCCAGGCGCTGGCGCGTGCCGTGAAGTGGCACAGCGAGCGGCGGGTGCTGCTGAACGGCCACCGTACGGTCGTCTTCGACTGAGCGTCCCGCTCAGAGGCGGGACAGCGAGGCGGTCGCGTAGAGGACGTCCCTGATGGCCTCGGTGTCGCCGGACTGCCCCGCCGCGGCCTCGGCGGGCGGCACATGGCCCGCGGCCAGCTGGTAGAACGCATCGCCGTCCAGGGCGATATGCGCCACCTCCTCCTCCGGCGAGGCCAGCGCGGCCGGGGAGTCCAGCGGGATGTACCAGTCGCCGCCGCCGATGCCCTCGACCTCCAGATGGAGCGTACGGCCCGGGGAGCCCGCCGCGACCAGCCGTCGGGGCGGGGCCGCGAGCCCGGCGCGACGGCGCTCGGCCAGGGTGTCGGGGAGCAGCCGGGCGCACAGGTCGATCATGGCCTTGAGGTGGGCGGAGGCCGGGGGTTCATACGGGTAGTCGACGGCCTCGGCGATGTCCCCGGCGTGCACCCAGCACTCGAAGGCGCGGTCCAGGAAGGCGTCGCGCAGGGGCAGCGCGAAGTCGCCGTAGGGCACGTCGAGACCGGACACCCCGCGCCCGGCGAACGACACCGTGCGGACCAGGGTGTGGCCCTGCTCGCGCCACAACTCCCGTACCGCCCCGGGAGGTCCGTCGGCGTGGCCGGCTCCGGGCCCGGTCCGCCAGTACGCCTCGGTGCGCGCCGACGGTGAACCGGGCGCGGGGACGCCGAGCGGGTCGGGGAGGCCGAGGGAGGCGGCGATCAGGCCGTCCACGACCATGAGATGGCCGATCACCCCGGCGACGGTGGTGTCCCGGCCGGTGAGCCGTTGGCCGTCGAACCACTTGAGCCGTACCGGCGCCCGCCACTCGGCCTCGCCCATGTCGCGCAGCAGCGCGTCCAGCCGGGCGGCCTCGGCGTCGTACGCGGCGGCCCAGCCGGGCACCGGGATCCGGGCCGGGCGACGGCCCAGACAGCCCGCGAGGACCCGGGAGCGCAGCAGCGGGTCGAGGTCGAGGCTGTGCTCGGAGTGCAGCAGTCCGACGGCCTCGCGCAGCCGGAGCGCCTCCTCGGCGCAGGAGTTGCAGTTGTTGAGGTGGTCCTCGACGGCGGCGGTCTCCTCCTGGGAGCAGGCGGTCAGCGCCCAGGCGCCCAGCAGCGAGCGGAGCAGATCGTGCGAGGGAGGCCGCGGCACCGGCGCGGGCTCAGCGGCGGGTCCGGGCTCCGGTGCGGGCTCGGGTTCCGGCTCGGGTCCGGACGCGGGCTCGGGCTCCGGCTCGGGTCCGGACGCGGCGGCCGGAGGTCCGGGGACGGTGGCCGGGGGATCCGTGGGCCCGGAGCCGGGCCGTCGTGGCGCGGGGATCCCGGCGTCCAGGGCGCCCGGCCAGTGACCGCAGTCCTCGGCGGCCGGGCGGGGCAGGGGTATACGGGGCGGTCCGGCGGGTTCAGGAGGGATACCCGTTTCATCGCCTCTGCCGGGTCCGCCTCCTCCGTCGCCCGGTCCGTCGGCGTGACCTTTGTCACCGAACGGGCTCTCGCCGAACGGGTCCTCGCCGAACGGGTCCTCGCCGTGCGGCTCCGGACCGCCGGGCCCGCTCACAGCGCCCGCCCGTAACCGGGTGGCGGGACGGCGCACGGGGACGGGACGTAGGCCGTGGAGAGCAACTGGAGGCCCAGTCGCAGCCGGCGCCGCGCCTCGTCCTCGGTGACCCCGAGGGCGGCCGCGGCCTGGCGGTAGTCACGGCGGTCGAAGTAGGCCAGCTCCAGGGCGGCGCGCAGCGGGGCGGGCATCGACGTGACGATGTAGTCGGCGCGGGCGGCCACGGACGCCTCACGGATGCGCTCCTCGATGTCCTCGGTGGTCACATCGCCCTCCTCGGCCGCGGCGGCCTGGGAGTGGCGCAGCCGCCGCACCGCCTGGCGGTGGGTGAGCATGGCGGCCCAGGAGCGCAGCGAACCCTGCTTGGGGTCATAGGCGTCCGGGTTCTCCCAGATGTAGCCGAAGACTTCGCGGGTGACGCGGTCGGCCGCTTCCTCGTCCTCCAGGACGCGATGGGCGAGATGATGGACAAGCGAGGCAAATCGGTCATACAGCTCACCGAGTGCGGCGGCTTCGCCGCGCGCGAGTCGCTGCTGCATCACGCGGTCCCAGCGGGGCGGTGCGTCGTTCGGCATACGGCCCCCATCCCTGAGTCGTCCGGCCGGGTCTCCAGGCACTGTGCGCCCACCTTCCTATCGAATGTAGTGCCGGGGGCTGACACAACACGCGACCATGGGGCAAAGTGCGGCACGAGCAGGCTGCGCATGGTATTGACCCCTTCACTTTGCGCAGGATTGGCGAGACGAAACGCTTCGCCGAGGCATAGGGTCATTCCCTACGGCGTGTGCCAGGGGGAGTTTCACGCGGCGGTGGGCGGGCAGCCGCCCGGGAACAGCAAGTTCCGGTTAGCGGCGAGCGAAGGGCTTCGGGCGCGTGACGTTGAAGGTGATGGAGGACCGTCGGGGGGAGTGGGTGGTACTCCAGGTCTCCGGAGAGATGGACCTGGTGACCTCGCCCGCGGTCCGGCAGCACGTCCACGACGCGGTCGCCGAGGGCCGCCACTGGCTGGTGCTGGACCTCTCGGAGGTCCGGTTCTGCGACTCCAGCGGCGTCGGTGTGCTCATCGCGGCGCGTCGGCTGATGCGATCCTGTTCGGGCCGGCTGCGGCTGATCCTGCCGCCCCAGGGGGCCGCGCACGGTTCCCATGTCCACCGCGTGCTGGCGGCGCTCGGGGTGCGGCGGCTGTTCGACGTGTACCCGGACCTGGACGCGGCGACCGAGCCGGACCAGGACGAGAACGCGGTCGACTCCCTGTCGGCCTGAGCTCCGCCCCGCCACCGCCCTGCGCCCCTCACGGCTCTTCATGCCGTAACGACATTCCTCACGCCGCTACGAGCGCCCGGTGCTCGGCGGTGTCTTCGGGAAGTCTGCCCGCACCACGAAGCCCCCGTCGTCCGTCGGCCCCGCCTTCAGTGTGCCGCCCAGCAGCTGCGCCCGCTCCCGCAGCCCCACCAGCCCGTGCCCGCCGCCGGGCAGCCCGGGCGGCGCGGCGGACGCGTCCGGCGGCCCGTTGCGCACCTCGACGCGCAACTCCCGTGACTCCTCCAGATCCCTGACCCGTACCGTCACCCGCGCCCCCGGCGCGTGTTTGCGCACGTTGGTCAGCGCCTCCTGCACGATACGGAAGGCGGCGCGCTCCACCGCCTCGGCGGTACGGCCCTCCTCGTCGTCCGTCTCCTCGCAGGTGTCCGCCTCGTAGGCCACGTCCAGCGCGCTCAGTTCGATCATCCGGGGCAGATCCGCCAGCCGGGGCTGCGGGGTGAGGTCCTCCAGATCGCCTCCGGCCGCCCGCAGGATCCCGACCATGTGGCGCAGTTCGTCCAGGGTGCGGACGGACAGTTCGCGGATCGTCCGCGCGCCCTCCCGCGCCTTGGCGTCCTCGGCGCTGATCTGCACCGCACCGGCCTGGAGGCTGATCAGGCTGACCTGGTGGGCCACGACGTCGTGCATCTCACGGGCCAGCCGCGCCCGTTCGGTGCTCAGCACCTGCTCGGCGATCAGTTCGTCCGCGTGGCGGCGGCTGCGGGTGAGGTCGTCTATCCGGGCGGCGAGTTCGCTGCGGGTGCGCACCAGCAGCCCCAGCGCGATGGGGCCGACGGAGGTCACACAGGCGTCGATCAGGACCAGGGTGTTGTCCCGGTAGGCGGTGGGCTCGAAGTCGGAGACCGGCCACGGCACGAAGTGCGCGGCGGCCAGCAGCAGTGCGAGGACGCCGAGCAGCCTGCGGTCCGGGCGGCGCCGGGCCACCGTGTAGAGCGCGATCATCGGCGCGAACCAGATGTAGCCGATGAAGATCCCCGGCAGCGTGGTGAGGAAGACCAGCGCGGGGAAGCGGCGGCGCAGCAGCAGGGCCGCGGCGGCCACCAGCGAGACGTTCAGATCCAGGCCGAAGGTGACGCCGTTGACGAGCAGGGCGTCGGCCACCGCCAGGACGAGCGGGATCAGCAGCGAGCCCCAGCGGGTGGCCCAGCGCGGCAGCCGCCGCCGGGACGGGCGCGGCGGGGGCTGCATGTCCTCGAAGAGCGGGCTGGGGGAGTGGCGGAGGGAGGAGACTGTCATCGGGTCCCGCCTATCGGTGGGCGGCCGGCGATGAGTCCGGCGCGATCGGCGACGATGGCCGCCTGGACACGGTTGAGACCGCCCAGCTTGCCGAGCACCGCCCGGACATGGTCCTTGACGGTGCTGGCGGCCAGCCCCATCCGCTCGGCGATCTGGGGGTTGGCGAGGCCCTCGCCGAGGAGGGCGAGCACTTCGCGTTCGCGCGGGGTGAGGGCCTCGACGGCCTCGGAGGCGGTCGCCTCCGCCTCGGCGGCGAGGAAGCCGCCGATCACGGCGCGGGTGACACCGGGGTCCAGGACGCTGCCGCCCTGGGCGAGGGTCCGTACGGCGCGGACGAGTTGTTCCGGGTCGGTGTCCTTCAGCAGGAAGCCCGCCGCTCCGGCGCGCAGCGCGGCGGCGAGGTACTCCTGGACGTCGAAAGTCGTCAGCATGGCGACGGCGGGGGAGCGGGGTGCGGCCCGCAACTGTCTCAGTACGGTCAGCCCGTCGGCGTCCGGCATGCGGATGTCGAGGAGGACCACATCGGCTCCGCTGCGCTGCACGGTGTCGACCGCACCGGCGCCGGAGCAGTCGGCGACCACGTCGATGTCCGGGGCCGTGCCCAGGATGAGCCGCAGGCCGGAGCGCACGAGCGCCTCGTCGTCCACCACAGCAACACGGATCACCGGCCGCTCCCTCTCCTCAGCTGTCATGACCATTGCCCGGACAGCCTGCCGTATGGCGGCCCGAAAATGGAGCGATTCACTCCGCCCAGTTGGGGGAGGCACCCCCTCCGGTCGGCGGGGGTGACAGAAGACCAGCGGCGGATGCCGGCCCGGCCGTTCACCGGGCAGAGTGGACCACATGCTGCACCACCCCGCGGGGTCGACCCGGACCCCGGCCCTGTCACCGCGCCGTCCGGCCTCTCGGCGTGTAGTGGCCGTCGTGGATCTGACCGTTCCCGGCACAGGGCAGACAGTGGGGCGCTGCCGCTCTCAGGCCGCCGCGACCCCCACACGCGGCGGCCTGTCCACCCTTTGACCGCCCGCCGCGCCGTGTGCGCGGACCCAGCGCTGACCGGCCCCCCGCGGGGGGAGGGACCGGCCTCCGCCCGGCGTCGCCGGGGTCGGATCCCACGGACGGCGGGCGCATCACCCCGGTGACGCACCTGTCCGTGCGCACACGCGGGTGCGCTCGTGTGTGCTGAGTGCCCGCCGTGCATCGTGCTGTTCCTCCGGCTCTTCCTCCGGCTTCCGGTCTCCCTGACGTCCCTGTCACACGGGCGGTTCGGCCGGGGCGGGGCCCAGCGTGGTGGTGCCCGGTGCGGCCCGGTGGCCCAGTCCCGTGCGGTACGCGTCCATCGCCGCCTCCAACCGCCCCTCGCGCCGCAGCAGATCGCCCAGCAACCGGCACAGGTCGGCCAGGTCCCCGGCCGCGCCCGTGCGTTCCAGCAGCGACAGCGCCGCACAGTAGTGCTCCTCTGCCGTGTCCGCGTCGCCCCGCTCATCGGCTATCAGGCCCAGCAGCCGGTGAGCGCCGCCCGCGTGCACCGCGCCGCGTTCGGCGGTGAGCCCGGCCCCCTCCGTCCTGTCCGTCCTGTCCGTTCTGTCTGTCCTGTCTGTCCTGTCTGTCCTGTCTGCCCCGTCCGCGTCAGGGACCGTGTCCCCGTCCGCGTCGGGAGAACGGGCCAGCAGTGGCAGCAGCAGGGCCTCCGCCTCGGTGGTACGGCCCCGGCGGCGCAGCACGTCCGCCAGCTCCACCTCCACCTGCACGGTGAACAGCGCCGCCCGCTTGCACGCCAGCATGTCGCGCGCCGTGCGCAGTTCGCGTTCCGCCGACTCCAGATTGCCGTCCTGCGCGTGCACATAGCCGCGCATCCAGTGGCAGTGCGCCAGGTCGGTGTGGATCCGCAGCTGTTCGTACAGCTCCTGGGCCTTGGCGAGGGAGGCGTCGGCCTCCGCCGTGCGGCCCTCGGCGATCAGAGTGCGGGCCACCCCGCGGTGCATCCGGGCCACCAGCCCCGGATCGTCCACCTGGGGGGCCAGCGCGAGCGCCAGTTCGGCGGCGCGCACCGCACGGGCATGCGTCCCCATGTCCATGTACGGGCCGATGGCCGCCGTGTAGAGCAGCAGCAGCGCATGGGGATCGTGCAGCCCGGAGGCGTTCAGCTCGTCGATCGTGCTCTCCAGCAGATAGCAGGAGTAGCGCAGTTCGCCCGCCAGCAGATGGGCCACGGCCCGGCCGCGGATCGCCGGGACCCGCCGGGGCAGCGGCTCCTCGGCCAGCAGCCGTTCCACCGCCTCGAAGTGAGCACGGGCCGTGCTCAGTTCACCGGTCTCCAGCGCGCAGTCGCCCAGACCGAGCAGCGCCGACGCGCCCTCCTCGGCGAAGCCGAGCCGCTCCGCCTCGGTGTGCAGATCCCGGAAGAGCGCGGCGGCGTCCTCGGCGGCACCGGTCGCCAGCGCCCGCCGGGCGTCGGTGAGTCCGGCCCGCAGCCGGGTGGCGTCCTGCGGGGAGCGCCCGGTGGTCAGCTCCTCGTAGCTGACGCCGAGCCGTCCGGCGAGATGGCGCAGTGCGGCCTCGGAGGGGCGGACCTTGCCGGATTCGAGGGTGGAGACATAGGCGGCGGTGTAGGCGGGCTCGGCGAGCTGGCGCTGGGTGAACCCGCGCTCGGTGCGCAGCCGAAGCACCCGGCGCCCGATCTCCCCGGTCGCGTACGCCGCCGCACGCCCGTCTCCGGCGCTTCTCTCGGCCACCGTGCCCTCTTCTCCCCGGCTGTAGCTTAACCGCCGAGCTAAGTCCATTTACGTGTGGATCAAAAGATGTCTGAGGCGAGGAAAACAGCTCCCGCCGGTCCGGGTGCCGAGACAACGACCGTCCGTCAGCCGGGACTGCTCCTCACCGACCACCACTTCGGGGTACCGCCCGACCATACGGCCCCCGAGGGCGAGCGGATCAGCCTTTTCGCCCGCGAGGTCGTCGCCGCGGACCGCGCGGGCACCGGACGGGACCGACTCCCCTGGCTGCTCTACCTCGAGGGCGGGCCGGGCTTCGGCGCACCCCCCCCGGCTGGGGCCCGCTGTACGACGCGGAGCGGCTGGCCCGTAACACCGTGCCGGTGGCCGCCGCCGTCTACCACGACGACCTGTACGTGGACACCGCGCACGCCCTCGCCACCGCCCGCGCCATCCGGGGGCTGCGCACCTGGGTGACCGACGAGTTCGAGCACGACGGGGTGCGGACCGGGGGCCGCGGGGTGCTGGACCGGCTGCTGCGGCTGGCCCGTGACGAAGCGGTGCGACACGGCGGAGACGACCGGCGGCCGCTGCCCGGATGTGGCGGACGCCATGTCAGATTTCCCTGGGACTTGCCGCGTTCTTATTGCCCGATACCTTCACGCCCCGTAGGTTGAGCCGAAAATTAACCCCGCTTAATCGGGCGCTTACGGACTGAATTCGGGAGCCACCGTGCGACGACACATACGCCGACGCGTCCCCCTCCGCATCGCGGCCACCGCGGGGGGTATCGCGCTGGCCGCGGCACTCACCGCGACCGCGAGGGCGACCACCGGCGGAGCGGACCCCGCCCGGCCGCACGGTGGTGGCGCCCCGGCGGCCGCCCCCGCAGAGCGCACCCACGAGGTCGAGTACTTCAGCGGTCCCGGCGCCCACCCCCGGCACACCGAGGTCCCGGCCGCCACCCCGAAGCGCATGACCCGCGCCGCCCGTTCGCTGTCCGCCGCCGAGAAGGCGGACGACGGCGACGTCAGCTCGGTCATCGAGAAGGGGCCGGTCGACGACAAGGTCGACGTCGTCTTCGTCGGCGACGGCTACACCGCCTCCCAGCAGGAGGACTTCCACACCGATCTGCGCGCCAAGTGGAAGGAGATCTCCGCGGTCGAGCCGTACGCCTCGTACCGGGACCTGTTCAACGTGTGGTCCGTGGACGCCGTCTCCAACCAGTCCGGTGTCTCGGGCGACCCGAGCGAGGACGTCGTCAAGGACACCGCGCTCGGCTCGTACTTCTGGTGCGACGGCCTCGAGCGGCTGCTGTGCGTCAACACCGACAAGGTCGAGTCCTACGCGGCCAAGGCCCCGCAGGCCGATCTGGTGGTCGTGCTCTCCAACTCCGCCAAGTACGGCGGCGCGGGCTACACCGTCACCTCGCAGGTCGGCTACGACGGCATCGCCACCGCCTCCTCCGACCACGCCGACTCCGACCAGGTGGCCGTCCACGAGACCGGCCACTCGCTCGGCAAGCTGGCCGACGAGTACGTCTATCCGGACAACGGCACCTACACCGGCGCGGAGCCCGAGGAGTCCAACGCCTCCACGCTCAGCGCGGACCAGATGACCGACCAGCGGAAGAAGTGGTACCGCTGGCTGGGCCAGACCTCGCCGGACGGCGGCGCGGTCGGCGCGTACGAGGGCGGGCGCTACTACCCCAAGGGCATCAACCGCCCCACCGACAACTCCATCATGCGCACCCTGGGCCGGGAGTTCAGCCTGCCCGGCCGGGAGGCGATGATCGCGGGCTTCTACCGGCACGCGAGCGCGGTCAGCAGCAGGACGCCCACCGACAAGCCGGTGGGGCGCAAGGCCGAACTGACGGTGCGGATCCCCAAGAAGGCGTCCCTGAAGTGGTACGTGGACGGTGACGAGGTGCGGGCCGCGCGCGGGAAGAAGTCCGTGACCCCGGCCTCCCTCGGCGTCCGCGCCGACGGCGAGACCCACAAGGTGACCGCCAAGGCGACCGACACCACCCGTGCGGTGAAGGACCCGGAGCTGCGGAAGCTGCTGACCGACTCCCGTACGTGGAAGGTCGCGCGGCACTAGCGACCCGGCGCCTCGTGGCGCGCCGCGCGCCCATCCGAACCGCCGCCCCGTGGACCCCCGCCGCGGGGCGGCTTCGTGCGCCCCGGCCCGGTGTCCGGCCGACCTCTGCCCGCGTCGATGCGGGGCGGCCGCGGTCCGCCCCTCAACATCGGCAGGTCCTAGGTTTCCCTATACCGCGACCGCGCTCAATCGCCCACCGGGGCGGGCTGCCGGTCACGTGTTCCGGCGGCGCGTCGATCATCCGACAACGCGCCGGTCGCCCGGCCGCCGCCGCGGACGGACGACCGCACCTCGCGGCCCGTCCCGCGGAGCGCTCAGCGCGCCAACTCCCGTTCCAGCCCGGTGGGGAAGCGTGTGGTGATCCGCATACCGCCCAGCCAGCCGCTCAGCCGTGCCGCCTCCGTCTCCAGCGCCGTCCACGCCTCCCGTCCGGCGTCGGTGAAGAGCTGCCACACCACCTCGCCGTCGGCGCGCTGGGTCCAGGCGCCCACGATCCGGCCGTTCCACCACACCGTGGGCCCGATGTTGCCGGTGCCGTCGAAGAGCGCGGGCACCTGCTCCGGGTCGAGATACCAGTCGCGCATCCGCCAGCCCATGGCGGTCGGATCCAGGCTCGGCAGCAGCGCGGCCCACGGTTCGCACTCGGCCACCGGCTCCTCGTCCCCCTCCGCCACGAACCCCGGCCCCTCCGCCAACTCCACGGAAGCCGCCCGGATGTCGGCCAGCGCCCGCCGGGTGTCGGTCACCGTCCACCCCGTCCACCACTTCAGATCGGCCTCGGTCGCGGGCCCGAACGCCCGCAGCCAGCGCCCCGCGATCTCCGCCTTCGCCTCGCGTACCGGCACTTCGGGCAGTGCCGCCGCCGGGGCCCACGGGAAGATGCTGCTGTTCCAGGAGGAGCGCGGGCGGCAGCGGCGCACCAGCCCGTCGGCGGCGAGCTGCCGCAGCAGCCGACTGCCGACGCTCTGCTTCGCCTCGTACGGCTTCCCCGGCGACATCAGGATCGTCTCGCGCAGCGCGGGCAGGTCCTGGGCCAGTTCGGCGGTGGTGGCCTCGCCCCGTACCGCGAGCGCCGCCACGACCTCCTTCTCGACCGCGGCGAGCCGCTCCTCGTCCCAGCCGTCCGCCCGCTCCCGCAGATGCCTGAGCAGGGTGGCGCGTTCGCGGACGGCGATGGCCCGACCGGCTCCGGCGTACACGGCGGGGGCCAGGGCGGCCGTCACCACGAACATCGTGCGGCGCATGCAGAGCAGCCGCATCATCGACAGATCCTCGTAGAGCGCCCGGTCCACCTCCGCGGACGAGGGCTCGCGCAGCCGCGCGCACGCCGACAGATAGACGGTGGCCGGGTCGGTGGCGTGCAGGGCCACCACCGCGTCCGTCACCTCCTCGACGGTGGCCGCGCGCACGGACGGCGCCAGCAGATGGCGCCGGCCGACCCGGGCGCGGCGCTGTTCGGCGGAGATACGGAGGGCGGGGCGCGCATCGGTCATACGGCCGACCGTAGAGCGCGTACCGGACATCTCCTGTCAGGTATGGCGAACGGGCGCGCGGCCGCTCCGGCGGCCGTGCCCGTGCCGGAAGATCGCGTTCGGGCGTGAGGCAAGATGAGGCCATGGGTAACTTCGGGGGCGAGGGTCACCTGATCGCGGGCCGGTACGAACTGGTGTCGCGGCTCGGGCGCGGCGGCATGGGCACGGTGTGGCGATCGGTCGACCAACTGCTGGGCCGGGACGTCGCGGTCAAGGAACTGCATGTGGACGACGAGGGGCTGTCGGCGCTGGACGCCCAGCTGCTCGGTGAGCGCACCCTGCGCGAGGCCCGCACGGTCGCCCAGATCAAGCACCCCAATGTGATCGTCCTGCACGATGTGGTCGAGGAGGGCGAGCGCGCCTGGATCGTCATGGAGCTGGTCGACGGGGTCTCGCTCGCCGACCGGCTGACCGCGGACGGCCCGGTCGGCCCGCGCGAGGCCGGCCGGATGGTGCTGGCGCTGCTGGAGGCGCTGCGCGCGGCGCACGCCCGCGGAGTGCTGCACCGGGACATCAAGCCCGCCAATGTGCTGGTGGAGTCGGGCACCGGCCGGGTGGTGCTGACGGACTTCGGGATCGCGCAGGTCTCCGGGGCCACGACGATCACCGAGACCGGTTCGTTCGTCGGCTCGCCCGAATACACCGCGCCGGAACGGATGTCGGGGCGGCGGACCGGGCCGGAGTCGGACCTGTGGTCGCTCGGGGTGCTGCTGTGCACGCTGGTGAGCGGCCGGTCACCGTTCCACCGCGACTCCCTGGCCGCGGTGCTGCACGCCGTCGTCTTCGACGAGATCGCGGTGCCCGAGGCGGCCGGGGGGCTGAAGCCGGTCGTCGAGGGGCTGCTGCGGCGGGAGCCGGAGCTGCGGCTGAGCGCGGAGGAGGCCGCGCGGCTGCTGCGGGCGTACGGGGAGTCGGGGGACACCCCGGAGATGCCGCTGCCGCGGACCGAGCCCCGGCCGGGCCGGTCGCTCGTCCCCGGACCCGCACCGGGCCCCGCTCCGGCGCCGGTCCCCGAGGCTGTACCGACCGGCGCGGCGGCGGCCGGCGGAGGCACGCCCGGAGCGCCCGGTGAGTCGGGGACGTCCGGCACATCGGGGACGTCCGGCCGTGGTGGCCGCTTTCCCGGCGGCCGCAAGGCGGTGACGGCGATCGTCGCCGTCCTCGCGCTGGCCGGGGCGGGCGTGGGCGCGATGGCGTTGCTGGACGGCGGCGACGACAAGAAGGTGAGCGGGGGCCCGGGCCACCGCACCGGTGACGGCCACAACGGCGGCGGGAAGACCTCGTCCCCCTCGCACAGTCCGAGTCCCAGCACAGGTCCCAGCACGGGTCCCAGTACGTCGTCCAGCGGCATTCCCGCGGGCTACGAGCGGGTGAGGGATCCGCTCGGTTTCTCGATCGCCGTGCCCCAGGGGTACAGCCGCTCCTACGAGCCGCCTCGGGTCTACTACTACTCCCCGGGCAAGGAGTTCCGGATCGGTGTGCAGATCCAGGAGCAGGACCCCAAGGGCCCGCTGGGGCTGAGCCGGGAGGCCGATGCCAAGGGGCCGCAGGAGTACCCGGGCTACCGCAGTGGCCAGGTCATCGAGACCACCCGGCACGGGCAGCCCGCGGCGCTCTGGGCGTTCGTCTGGAACGGCGGCGCGGACGACGGCGGCTCGCGGCAGACATTTGATCTGAGCTGGGACGCGGACGGCAAAATGTATGATCTCTGGCTTTCCGCCCCCGTGGCGCAAAAAGGCCAGGGAAAGCGGCATTTCGATACGGCTGTCGCCACATTCACCCCTTCCGGAACATCGAACTGAGTCCCGTCGCAACGGATTTGTCACGAGCGTTCCGTACGGCCCGGGGCCAGTGGCGGATTTCGCCACCGGACAGGTAAGGATTGGGCCATGACGAACGACGGGGGACGGGCGAACGAGCCCACCAGCTACACCCTGCGGCCGCCGCATGCCCCGGAGGAGACGCCTCCGCAGGGCAGCCCCTACGAGCCGACCCAGCTCGCCGCGCGGCGGCCGCCCGCCGCCCGGTCCTCGGACCCGAACGCCGGGCGGATCATCGGCGGGCGCTACCGGCTGGTCTCCCGGCTCGGCCACGGCGGGATGGGCACCGTCTGGCGCGCCCGGGACCAGGTCATGGACCGCGAGGTGGCGGTCAAGGAGCCGCGTGTCCCGGACCATCTCCCGGACGGCGAGCGGCAGACGGTCTACCGGCGGATGGAGCGCGAGGCGCGCGCCGCCGCCCGGATCGACCACCCCTCCGTCGTCACCGTCCACGACGTCGTGGTCGAGGAGGGGCGGCCGTGGATCGTGATGGAGCTGGTGGCCGGGCAGTCGCTGGCCGGTCGGCTGGATGAGGGCACGCTCGACCCGCGCGAGGCGGCCCGGATCGGTCTCGCGGTGCTCGGCGCGCTGTCGGCCGCCCATGAGGCCGGTGTGCTGCACCGCGACGTGAAACCGGACAACGTGCTGCTCGGCCGGGACGACCGGGTGGTGCTCACCGACTTCGGCATCGCCCAGATCGAGGGCGAGCAGGGGCTCACCGAGACCGGTGGCTTCGTCGGCTCGCCCGAATTCATCGCGCCCGAGCGGGTGCTGGGCCAGCGGCCGGGTCCCGAGTCGGACCTGTGGTCGCTGGGCGTGGTGCTGTACACGGCGGTCGAGGGCCTGTCCCCGTTCCGCCGCAGCCACTCCCCGTCCACCCTCCAGGCCGTCTTGCAGGCCGAACCGCAGATGCCCGCGCGTGCCGTGGGGCCGCTCGGCGACATCATCATGCGGATGCTGCGCAAGGAGACCTCGGCGCGTCCGTCCGCCCAGGAGATCCGGCAGGCGCTTCAGGCCGCGGTCCGTCCGCCGCGGCAGACGCCGACCGTCTCCGCGTTCGGCGCACCGACGATGGCCGCGAACGGCGTCCCGACGATGGCCGCCGGGCCCGGATTCGGAGCCGGGGCCGGGTTCGGAGCCGGGGCCGGGTTCGGCGCGGCGCCGCCCGCGGCGCCGGAGCCCTCCGGCAACCGCTTCGTCCCGCCCATCCTGCACAAGAACCGCAAGGCCCAGATCGGCCTGGGCGCGCTGGTGCTGGTGGTCGCCGCCGCTCTGGTGCTGGTGATCGCGAAGCCGTTCGCGAGCGAGAGCCCGCTGCCGTCCGGCTGGGCCGTGCGCGATGAACAGTCCCTGGTCGGGGCGACCCTGGCCATGCCCGAGGGCTACAAGCGGCTTCAGGACGACTCCTACGACACCGCTCCGCAGGTCTCCTTCACGGACCCCAGCGGCGTCTACACCATCACGCTCAAGGCGTCGGTGACCGATTCGCAGCACCAGATCACCGACAACAAGGGGGTGGCCGGGCAGATCGGCCAGTACTACGAGAGCGGCGCCCAGTCGACGATGGACGAGGCCAAGGTGAAGCCGCCGAGGAAGGCCGACCAGGAGGGCGACCCCGCCCTGGACTTCGACACCACCTACTTCACGCCGGGCACCAGCAGCGATGAGATCCGCATCCCCTACCTGAACCGGGACCATGTGTTCGTCATCGACAAAGAGATCGCATGGCAGCTGACGGTGAGCATGCCCGCCGAGGGCGATGCCCGTGAGACCGGCGACACGATGTACGAGGACGTGCTGAAGAACCTCAAGATCAACAAGAGGTTCCGCATCGACACGGACTGAGTCGCCGGCCGCCTTGTGCCCACATGTCGCGCCAGCAATCGCCGGCGCGATTGTGTGTGACCGGTGAAGGCGAGTTACCGACGGGTACCCAAACCGGCCGCGGCCGCCTACTCTCAGCCGCATGACGGAGACGCAGGACAGCGCACGCGCACAGAGCGGCACCACCACCGCCCCCGCCGACGGCAATCCGGTCGCCGCGCCGGGCACCCGCACCGCTGCCGACGTCGTCACCCCCGAGCTGGTCGCCCGGCTCGCCCGGGGGGTCGTGGGCAGCGGCAGTACCGTCAACCACACGCCGTTCACCGGCGAAGTCCTCGCGGCGGAGCTGCCCGAGTCCACTCCGGAAGACGTCGCCACCGCCTTCCGGCAGGCCCGTGAGGCCCAGCGGGCATGGGCCGCCCTGCCCGTCCGCCGACGCGCCGCCGTCCTCCTCCGCTTCCACGACCTGCTGCTGCACCGCCAGTCGGAGATCCTGGACCTCATCCAGCTGGAGACCGGCAAGACCCGGCTGCACGCCCATGAGGAGATCCAGGGCGTGGTGCTCGCCGCCCGCCACTACGGCCGCAAGGCCCACAGCTATCTGCGCCCCAAGGGCCGTGTCGGCGTCGTCCCGACCCTGACCAAGGTCACCGAACTGCGCCAGCCGCGCGGGGTCGTGGGCCAGATCGTGCCCTGGAACTATCCGCTGGAGCTGTCCGTCGGCGACGCGATACCCGCCTTCGTCTCCGGCAACGCGGTCGTGATGAAGCCCGACACCGAGACCTCGCTGACCGCCCTGTGGGCGCGCGAGCTGATGCTCGAGGCCGGAATGCCCGCCGGGGTGTGGCAGGTCGTGCTCGGCGAGGGACCGGTGGTCGGCCCCGCCGTCGTCGAGCACGCCGACTACGTCTCGTTCACCGGTTCCACCCGCACCGGCCGCGGGGTGGCCCAGGCCGCCGCCGCCCGGCTGGTGGGCTGCTCCCTCGAACTCGGCGGCAAGAACGCCATGCTGGTGCTGCGGGACGCCGACATCGAGAAGGCGGCCGAGGGCGCGGTGCGCGCCTGCTTCGCCTCCGCCGGGCAGCTGTGCATCTCCATCGAGCGGCTGTACGTCCACGAGTCGGTCGCGGACGCCTTCCTGGAGCGGTTCGCCGCCCGCACCAAGGCGATGCGGCTGGGCACGGCCCTCTCCTACGGCGCCGAGATGGGCTCGCTCGTCTCCGGCCGTCAGCTGGAAACCGTCACCCGCCATGTGGAAGAGGCGGTCGCCAAGGGCGCCACGGTCGTCGCGGGCGGCCGTCCCCGGCCCGATATCGGTCCCTACTTCTACGAGCCCACGATCCTCGACGGGGTGGAGCCGCCGATGGCCGTGTGCACCGAGGAGACCTTCGGCCCGGTCGTCTCCCTCTACCGCTTCACCGACGAGGACGACGCCGTCGAGCGTGCCAACGACACCCCGTACGGGCTCAACGCGAGCGTCTGGAGCAAGGACGGCAGGCGCGGCCGGGCCGTCGCCGCCCGGCTGCGCGCCGGAACGGTCAACGTCAACGAGGCGTACGCCGCCACCTACGGCAGCGTCAAAGCCCCCATGGGCGGCATGGGCGACTCCGGGCTCGGCCGCCGGCACGGCTCGGAGGGCATCCTCAAGTTCACCGAGGCGCAGACGGTCGCTCACCAGCGGCTGATGCCACTGGGACCGTCCTTCGGGATGACGGACGAGAAGTACGCGGCCTTCATGACCCGCAGCCTGCGCGTGATGAAGGCCCTGCGCCTGCGCTGACCAGCACGTATCCACGGAGGTACCCGTTGTCAGGGGACACGTCTGCCCACCACGCCGGCCGCCGGGCCGTGACCGACACCGCCGACCGTGCCGACGAGGCCGCCGAGGACGCCGCGTACGACTACGACGTCCTCGTCATCGGCTCGGGCTTCGGCGGCTCGGTGTCGGCCCTCCGGCTGACCGAGAAGGGATACCGCGTCGGTGTCCTGGAGGCGGGCCGCCGCTTCACCCGCGAGACCCTGCCCAAGAACTCCTGGGACCTCCGCAACTACCTGTGGGCCCCGGCCCTCGGCCTGTTCGGCATCCAGCGCATCCACGTCCTCGGCAAGGTGATGGTGCTCGCGGGCGCCGGGGTCGGCGGCGGTTCGCTCAACTACGCCAACACGCTGTACGTACCGCCCGCGCCGTTCTTCAAGGACCCGCAGTGGGGGGACATCACCGACTGGCAGGACGAGCTGCGCCCCTACTACGACCAGGCGCGGCGGATGCTCGGGGTGCGTCTCAACCCGACGCTGACCCCGTCCGACGTCCATCTGAAGGCCGCCGCGCAGAAGATGGGCGTGGCCGACAGCTTCCACATGGCCCCGGTCGGTGTCTTCTTCGGGGACGGCCAGGACGCCGACGGCTCCGCCGCCGCGAAGGCCGCACCGGGCGAGACGGTGGCCGATCCGTACTTCGGCGGCGCGGGCCCGGACCGCAACGCGTGCACCGAATGCGGTGAGTGCATGACCGGCTGCCGCCACGGTGCCAAGAACACCCTCAACGAGAACTATCTCTACCTCGCCGAGAAGGCCGGTGCGGTCGTCCACCCCATGACGACGGTGGTGGCCGTGAGCGACGATCCGCACGGCGGCTACCACGTCACCACCGTGCCCACCGACAACCGGCGCAAGGGCAGGCCCACCGCGCTGCGGGCCCGGTACGTGGTGATCGCCGCGGGCACCTACGGCACCCAGACCCTGCTGCACACCATGCGGGACAAGGGGCTGCTGCCGCGGCTGTCCGAACGGCTCGGCTTCCTCACCCGCACCAACTCCGAGGCTCTGGTGGGCGCCCAGACCACCGACCGCCGCTTCCGTGCGAAGAACCCGGGGGAGAAGAAGGCCGAGTTCAGCCGCGGGGTGGCGATCACCTCGTCCATCCACCCCAACGAGACCACCCACATCGAGCCGGTCCGCTACGGCAAGGGATCCAACGCGATGGGCCTGATGTCCATCCTCCAGATCCCCTACGGCGGCCGGGTGCCGCGCTGGCTCCAGTTCCTCGGCACCAATCTGAAGCACCCCATGATGGCGGCGCGTTCGCTGTCCAACCGGCGCTGGTCGGAGCGGACCATCATCGGCCTGGTCATGCAGACCCACGACAACTCGCTGACCACCTACCGCAAGTCCAAGGGGCTCGGGAAGGGGCTGCTGACCGCCCGGCAGGGCCACGGCGAGCCCAACCCCGACCACATCCCCGAGGGCGCGGAGGCGGCCCGCCACCTCGCCGAGTCGATCAACGGCTTCGCGGGCAGCAACGTCGGGGAGCTGATGGGCACCCCGCTGACCGCGCACTTCCTCGGCGGCTGCCCGATCGGTGCGGACGCCGAGCACGGGGTGATCGACCCGTACCACCGGCTGTACGGACACCCCGGCATCCATGTCGTCGACGGCGCCGCGATCTCGGCGAACCTCGGCGTCAACCCGTCCCTGACCATCACGGCGCAGGCCGAACGGGCCATGTCGCTGTGGCCCAACAAGGGCGAGGCCGATCCGCGCCCCGCACAGGGCGAGCCGTACCAGCGGCTGTCGCCCGTGGAGCCCACCGCTCCGGCGGTTCCGGCGGACGCGTTCGGGGCACTGAAGCTGCCCCTGCTCCCGGTGCCGGTGGTACCCCCGGCCCCGCCCGGGAGCTGACGTCCGCAAACGGCGAAGGGGCCGCCCCCTGACGGTGGGGGCGGCCCCTCGCTGCGGCTGCCTGATCCTGCGCGTCGGCCGGGTGACCGTTACGCGGCGGCGCCGCCGGCGCGACGACGACGGACCACGAACACGGCGCCGCCGCCCGCGGCCATGGCCACACCGCCGATCAGGGCGATCGTCGGCAGCGCCGAGGAGGAACCCGTCTCGGCGAGGCTGCCCTTGGGGTTGATCTCCGTGTTGCCCTCCGGCTTGTGCGGCAGCGGCTTCTTGCCGCCCTGCGGCTTCGGCTCGGCCGGGGGCACCTGGCCCGGCTCCGAACCGGCCTTCAGCACGTCGAACTCGTAGTACTCACCGGTCGAGTAGACGCAGTTGCCCTTGTCGTCCGCGTACACACCGATGCTGATCGCGTAACCGAAGCCCTCGGGGGCGCTCTTGGCCACGCTCAGCCGGAGCCCGACCGTGAGGGTCTCGTGCGGACGCACATCGGTGTAGCCGACGTAGCCCGCGCCCGGGTCGTTCAGGTCGGTGGAGATGTTCTTCCACGCGCCGGTGTCCGGGTCCTTGTACTGGAGGGTGAGGTACGTGCCGGTGCTCTCGAGGTCGTCGAGGTGCACGGTGCCCGCGACGACACCGAAGTCCACCCGCTTGTAGGTGCGGTCGGAGTCGTTCTTGACCTTGAAGGTGAAGTGGTGGAACCCGCTGCCCGCCACCACCTTCGAGGGCAGGCCGACGAGGGTGGTACTGAGGTCGGGGTCCTCGTTGTAGTCCCCGTTGTCCGTGCAGTCACCGGGCTCGGTCGGCTCGCCGGTGGGCGACGTCGGCTTGTCGGTGGGGGTGGCCGTGCCGGAGGGCGTGGCCGAGGGGGAGGCGGTCTCGCTCTCGGTCGCGGTCGGCGTCGGCGTCCCGGTGGTCGGGCTGTCGGTCGGCGTCGGCGTGGTCTGCGTCGGCGTCGGGGTGACCGGAGGGGTCGCGGTGTCGGTCGCGGACGGCGTCGCGGTCGGAGTCTCCTCCGCGAAGGCGGCCGGTGCCGCGAGCAGCGCGGCAGGGGCGATGGCGGCCGTGGCTGCGGCGGTCGCCAGAACGCGGCGAATCTTCATGTAGACCTCTTCTGGGTCCGTACACACCGCTGGTGGGCGGCGCGCAGGTGGAAGGCCGTCGCGGTGGGGCGCGGAATGGCCGTGCGTTTGCACGTACATGACCAGCCCGATGGCTGAAAGGTTGCCTTCACTTTTGCTCACAGAATGGTCACAGAATCCGGGCGGGGCGGTCAGAAGGCGACCAGGAAGCGATTAGGAAGTGATCAAGAAGCCGCTTGGCGGTGATCGTGGCAGCCGGAGCGGCGCATGCGAAGGGCCCCGGGGCACCCGAGCGGGCGGGCACCTCGGGGCCCTAGGCGGTCAGCACCGGCGTCAGGGCAGCGCCGGTGCTGAGTAGCGGCGCCGGGGGGTTGCGCCGCCGGCTTCGGGGCCGGAGTCAATGGGAGGTTTGGGGGGCGTACGCCCGCGTGGTCGTACCAGGGGCGGGAGGTGACCCGGGGTTTTTCGCCTTCCTGCATCGTGGTGGATGCCGAGCGCCGGGCGCAACCGTTTCGACCGGATACGGTCGGTCCCAGGCGTCCCCGGGACCGACCGTCCTTGAGGTGGTGACCGGGCTGCTGTCCCCTGCCGACCGGTCACCTCGCCGGAGCGAGGTCCCACGACGCGCACCGCCTGAATCACCGCAGGGGGCGCGTCTCATCGCTTCGGCGGATCTGAGCCACGCGTGGATTTATCCGAGCCGCTCCTGGCTGGCGCGGCACCGGGCTCAACGAGCCCGCTCGCGGGCCGGTCACGCGCCGTACGGGTGATGGCGCGGAACGTCAGATCCGGCCACGGCACAGCTCCAGCAGCGTCATGGCGAGGGTGGTGCCGTGCCCGCCGAGCTCCTCCCGGTAGCGGTCGAGGATCTGCATCTCGCGGGAGAGGTGCACCCGCCGCCCGCCCGACTCGATCCGGGCCCGCTGGATGGCCGCCGAGACGTCCATCCGCTCCCGGACGAGGTCGAGGATCCGTCCGTCGAGGGTGTCGATCCGCTCGCGTGCGGTGCGGATGACCTCGGTGGCGTCGTCGGTGGCCTCGGCCGTGCTGCTCGCGGTGGTGCTCATATCCGTTTCTCCTGGTCTCTCGGGTGTCTCGGGTGTCTCGGGTGTCGTGGGTGTCTGTGACGACGGGACCCGGAGACCGGCGGGAGAGCCCGGAGGAGGAAACACCAGCGCCCCGGGCCTTGGCCGGCCCGGGGCGCCTGGGAAGTCGCTTGTCAGTGGTTCAAGCAGCACGACCATGGCAGCCGGACGGGCCGGTGCCATAGGTAAAGACGAAGGTCATGCGCGTGGACATGGCGTCGATTATGGGCCCGTTAGAATCGAAAGTCCAACGCGCCGGAAACAGTCCCTGTGCGGACCGGTGCGCCCGAGTACCACCCCGATCACCACCCCGATCACCACCGCCGGAAGGCCGCCGAAGTGCCATCAGCGTCCCCTGCTGCCGCCCCCGACACCGTCCTGGTCGTCGACTTCGGCGCGCAGTACGCCCAGCTCATCGCCCGCCGGGTCCGCGAAGCGCGGGTCTACAGCGAGATCGTCCCGTCCACCATGCCGGTGGAGGAGATGCTCGCCAAGAAGCCGAAGGCGATCATCCTGTCCGGCGGGCCGTCGTCGGTCTACGCCGAGGGCGCGCCCAGCGTCGACCGCTCGCTCTTCGAAGCCGGGATCCCCGTTTTCGGCATGTGCTACGGCTTCCAGCTGATGGCCGTCGCGCTCGGCGGCACGGTCGACAACACCGGCGCCCGTGAGTACGGCCGTACGCCGCTGACCGTCACCAAGCCCGGCTCCACGCTCTTCGCGGGCACCCCCGAGGAGCAGTCCGTGTGGATGTCGCACGGCGACGCCTGCTCGGCCGCCCCGGCGGGCTTCGCCGTCACCGCCTCCACCGATGTGGTGCCGGTCGCCGCCTTCGAGTGCGACGAGCGCAAGCTCTACGGCGTACAGCACCACCCCGAGGTGATGCACTCCACCCACGGTCAGCAGGTGCTGGAGCACTTCCTCTACCGGGGCGCCGGTCTGGAGCCGACCTGGACCACCACCAATGTGGTCGAGGAGTCCGTCGCGGCCATCCGCGAGCAGGTCGGCACCAAGCGCGCGATCTGCGGACTGTCCGGCGGGGTGGACTCCGCCGTTGCCGCCGCCCTCGTCCAGAAGGCCATCGGCGACCAGCTGACCTGCGTGTACGTCGACCACGGCCTGATGCGCAAGGGTGAGTCCGAGCAGGTCGAGAAGGACTTCGTGGCGGCCACCGGCGTCCAGCTGAAGGTTGTCGAGGCCGAGGAGCGGTTCCTGTCCGCGCTCGCCGGGGTCTCCGACCCCGAGGAGAAGCGGAAGATCATCGGCCGGGAGTTCATCCGGGTCTTCGAGCAGGCCCAGGCCGAGCTGGTGGCCGAGGCGGGCGCCGCGGGCGAGGCCGTGGAGTTCCTGGTGCAGGGCACCCTCTACCCCGATGTGGTGGAGTCCGGCGGCGGCACCGGCGCCGCCAACATCAAGTCCCACCACAATGTGGGCGGCCTCCCCGAGGACCTCGAGTTCGAGCTGGTCGAGCCGCTGCGCCGGCTGTTCAAGGACGAGGTCCGGATGGTGGGCCAGGAGCTGGGCCTGCCAGACGAGATCGTCCACCGCCAGCCCTTCCCGGGCCCCGGGCTCGGCATCCGCATCGTCGGCGAGGTCACCAAGGAGCGCCTGGACCTGCTGCGCGAGGCCGACGCCATCGCCCGTGAGGAGCTGACCGCCGCCGGTCTCGACCGCGACATCTGGCAGTGCCCGGTCGTGCTGCTGGCCGATGTCCGCTCGGTCGGCGTCCAGGGCGACGGCCGCACCTACGGCCACCCCATCGTGCTGCGCCCGGTCTCCTCCGAGGACGCCATGACGGCCGACTGGTCGCGGCTGCCGTACGACGTCCTGTCGAGGATCTCCACCCGGATCACCAACGAGGTGGACGAGGTGAACCGGGTCGTCCTGGACATCACCAGCAAGCCGCCCGGCACCATCGAGTGGGAGTGACCCCTCCTTCCCCACCGTCAACGCCGACGCTGTCGCTCATTCGTTTGGGCGGCGGCGTCGTCGTTTGGGCTGGGTACGCTGATCGTACGGCCGAGAATCCCGTCCATGGGAGGAACCATGACCGCTGAGCCGCTGCACACCACCTCGTGGCCTGTGCCGCCGCTGGATGGCTACACCGTGGACGACTTGATGAGTCTGCCTGATCTCCCGCCGCACACCGAGTTGATCGACGGGAGTCTGGTTTTCGTGAGTCCGCAGCGGGATTTTCACAGCGTGGTGATTGACTTGCTGGTCAGCGGGCTGCGTAGGACTGTGCCCGCCGAGCTCAGGGTCCGGCGGGAGATGACTGTGGTCATCGACAAGCGGAACGGTCCGGAACCGGATATCTCGGTCGTGCGCGCCGAGGCCGTGCGAAGCGGCGAGCAGACCTATTACCAGGTGAGTGATGTGATGCTCGCCGTCGAGGTCGTGTCTCCCGAGTCCGAGGCCCGTGATCACGACACCAAGCCGCACAAGTACGCCAACGCCGGGATCCCGCACTTCTGGCGCGTCGAGAGGACCAACACGGACGCACGCCCGGTGGTCCATGTCTTCCACCTCGATCCCGAGACGCGCACTTACCGCCCGACCAGTGTCCATCACGACCGGCTCAAGCTCTCGGTCCCCTTCACCGTCGACATCGACCTCGCCGACATCGACAACCTGTAGGTCACGGCTCTGGCCTCCCGCGATACCCGGAGGTAGCTTCCGCTGCGAGCACCCCCAGGAGCGCGAGGAGTGAGCGAGCCGCCCATGAACAGCCCCATGCCGATGCCCCGGCCGACGCCCGAGCCGATACCCACCGACCAGCTGCACATCACCATGCCGCCGCAGCACACCTCCCCCGACGACGAGCGGCGCTATCGCAAGGAGCGGCTCGCCGCGGCGCTGCGGCTCTTCGGGCGGTACGGGTACGAGGAGGGGGTGTCGGGCCATATCACCGTCCGCGACCCGGAGTTGACCGACTGCTTCTGGGTGAACCCCTTCGGGATGCCGTTCGGCCTCCTCACCGCCGGCGATCTGATCCTGGTCAATCAGGCGGGCCAGGTGGTCGAGGGCCGCTATCACGTCAACCAGGCGGCGTTCGTCATTCACTCTCACGTGCATCGGGCTCGGCCGGACGCCGTCGCCGTCGCGCACAGCCGCTCGGTGCACAGCCGGGCGCTGTCCTCGCTCGGTGAGCTGCTGGAGCCGATCAACCAGGAGGTCTGCGCCTTCTTCGAGGACCACGCCCTCTACGACGCCCCCACCGGGGTGGTCGTGGACGAGGACGAGGGGCGCCGGATCGCCGCCGCGCTCGGCGCCCACAAGGGCCTCATCCTGCGCAATCGCGGTCTGCTGACCGTGGGTGACTCGGTCGACGCGGCGGCGTGGTGGTTCATCTCGATGGAGCGAGCGTGCCGGGCGCAGCTCGCCGCGAAGGCCGCGGGCAAGCCGGTCCCCATCGACGACGAGAACGCCACGCGGCTCCGCGAGCAGCTGGGAAACGATCTTGTGGCGTGGATCAACTATCAACCTCTGTATCTCCAGATCACCCGCGCCGAGCCGGACCTGTTGAACTGACGCCCCCCGGGGTGCGGCACAATTCCCTCTTGTCACATGTCAGTTGGCGCCGCCCGACCCGGTCCGGAATCCGAACGGCGGTGCCGAAACAGTACGAGCGAACGACGGAGCGACCCTCGTGGCGGTGGAGACGGCGGAGAACGCCACGACGGTGGAGGGGCGCCCGCACGGGCCCGGCCACATCGGCTGTGAATGCCCCCAGGGCGCCCGTGAGGGCCACCGCAGGGCGGTGGCCGCGTTCGTGGCCATGCGGGAGCGTTTCGCGGCCGGAGAGGGCCTTCCGGCGGCGCTGGCGCACTCCGCCGGGGCCTCCCGGCAGTGGGTCTCGGACGAACTCGCCCAAGCCGCCCGCACCGTCGTCGACAGCGGCCGCGCCGAGTGCACGGCGTGGCGCGACGCGGTGTGGCGGCGGACGCTGCTGGTGGTGTGGGGCGCGGTCACGGCACTGCTGATCGGGCAGTTGGCCACCGCGCTCGGCACCGGCTGGTCGGTGGCGCGGACCGCCGGGATCGCCGCCGCCACCGTCACGGCCGCCCTGCTGACCCTCGCCGCCCGGCTGCACCACGCCGCCGGGGGTCCGCTCGCCCCGCTGGTCGGCGAGGACAACCGGCTCTCCACCTCCCGTACGGTGGCCGCCGCCTGGCTCGCGTTCGCCGTCTTCGCGGTGCTCGTCCTCGGCGGCGAACTCGCCCTCGACCCCGGCGACCGCCCCCGGCTGACCGACGGGCTCGCCCTCGGCCGCGTCGCCGGGCTGCTCACCGTCACCGGGCTGAGCTGTCTCGCCGCCGTGATGGCCCGGCTGGTGGTGGCCGCCCGGGTGCGGGCGCAGCGGCTCCAGAAGGTGCGCGCGGTCCGGCCGCGCGCCGCCGATCTGCTCACCGACGACGCGGGCCGCGGCAGCCTCGCGGACGCGCAGTACGTCGTCGTCCACACCGCCGCGCTCGCCTTCACCGGCGTCCGGCTGGCGCGCGAGCCGTGGCGGCTGCCGGATCTGCCGTGGGGACTGGCCCTGTTGGCGATCGTCTCCACCCTGATGTACCTGGCCGGGAAGTACGCGGAGGGCGGGCGGCCCACCGTGCTGTCGGTGGTGCGGGTGCGGCCCGAGGAGGGCGGCTTCGACCGCGACGCCCCGATCCGCACCGGCGACGACATCGAGATCCGTGGCAACGGCTTCGTGCCGCCGGGCGCCCAGGACCCCGACCGGCTGGCCCGGATGGTGGTCCGGATCGGCGCGGTGCACGTCCATGTGCCGCTGGTGCCGGTGGCCGGTGGCTTCGGCAATCCGACGGACACCGCGCTGACCGTGCCGGTGCCGGTGGACGTGGAGCCGGGCCGGGTGGAGGTGCAGGTGGTCACGGCGGCGGGCGCCGAGACCAACCGCTATCTGATCGACGTCCTCGACTGAACGCCGACCCCGTTCCTGTCTGAGTCATGTCGCCCTTCCGCCGCGTATGGAATGGTTGAGTGGTCAACGGGAGAGGCGGTCGTCATGAGACATGCGGATCGTGCGGTCGGAAGCGGTCCCGCGGGCAGCGCGGGCAGTGTCAACGGCGTCGGCGACATGGGCGGCCTGGGCGGGCAACCGGTAGGGGCACGGGCCACCGCTGCCCGCTACGCGCTGCTGCCCCTGCGGCTCTTCCTCGGCGTCACCTTCGTCTACGCCGGAATCGACAAGATCACCGACTCGACCTTCCTGGCCGACAGTGGCAACGGTTCGATCGGTGACCTGATGCGCCAGGTCCACGACACCGCGGCCATCCCCTGGCTGATCGACCAGAGCCTCAAGGACCCCTCCGCCTTCGGCTACGCCATCGCCTACGGCGAACTGGCCGTCGGACTGGGCACCCTGGTCGGGCTGCTGTCCCGGCTGGCCGCGTTCGGCGGGGCGATGATCTCGCTCAGCCTGTGGCTGACGGTCAGCTGGCAGACCGAGCCGTACTACTACGGCAACGATCTCCCGTACATGTTTTGCTGGGTGCCCCTGGCGCTGGCCGGTGCGCCGTACTGGTCACTGGACGCCCTGATCAGGGGCCGACGACATCAACCGTCAGAGTCCGCCTGGTAGTCCGACAGATGCCTGTACAGCGTCGCCCTGGACACTCCTAGAGCCTTGGCGATGGCGCTGATGCTCTCGCCCTTGCCCTTCCTTGCTCTGGCGACGGTCAGTAGATCATCGGTGACGACCGTGGGGCGCCCTCCGGTGCGCCCCTGCGCCTTGGCTGCCTCTAGTCCGGCCTTGGTCCTGTCCTTGATCAGAGAACGTTCGAACTCGGCCATGGCGGCGATGATTTGGAAGAAGAGCCGACCGTCCGCAGAGGTGGTGTCTACGGCGCTGAGGGCCCCCGTGAGCACCTTGAAGCCGATCCCGCGCTCCCTCAGGCCGTCCACGATGCCCACAAGGTCGATGAGGGACCTTCCGAGCCTGTCCAGCTTCCAGACGGCTAGCACATCTCCCTCTCTGAGGTAGTCGAGTGCTGCGCTCAGTTCGGGGCGGTCGGTGTTCTTGCCGGATGCCTTGTCCTCGAAGATCCGAGAACATCCCGCTTCGGTGAGGGCGTCCCGCTGGAGCTGTGCCTCCTGGTCGTCAGTTGAGACTCGGGCGTAGCCGATGAGGTGGGTGGTGGGTGTCGTCACGACGTCAACGTCTCATAACTCGTCTCAAAATATCAAGGGCTCGATGAGGGTTCTGAGACGAGTTTTGAACGCCTTGGACGGGTCCTGTGCGGTCCTCTGTCCGCCGTCTCGTAAACCAAGGTTTCTGAGACGCTCTTCGGTGAGCCTTGAGACGGGGAACGGGGGTAATGGAGGGTGTCGTTCGCCGCATGGACCGCAGGGGCAGGTTCCTATGACGCTGTACGGGTTTCAGGGCTTGCCGCGCTCCGCGCACCTCGTGCACTGGCAGGGAGGCCAGGCGAGCGTGACAAGGGGCTGAAGGTCGTCCGTCGTGGATACGACTTGTTCCTGCTCCCATGTCTTCCCCGAGTCACGAGAGACGCGCAGGGTCATCAAAGGGCGGTCGTCGAAGAGTCCAACTGCCCTGTCGACGCTCATGAGTTGTGCGCCTCAGTGTGGTGCTGGCGCAACTCGACGTTCGCATCGGAGACGGCGCTGTAGTCGCCTCTCGACCGGGAATTCCTCCGCCGTACGCAGATGCCGAGACAGGTGCTGCATCCTGATACCGCTCTTGGTTCTGGCGGCAGTTCGGTGAGCCCGTAGCTCTGAGGTCGCTGTGCACTCGCCATCAGTCCTCCCCGGTTTCGTGACCCATTCATGGTCCACCGGTTGACGAGCGGCGCCGATCAATATTCCTGTTCCTGACTAAAGATCATCGATAGCGCTCTGCACACTGTTCAAGCAACTCCCTTGCTCCACGTCCGAATAGAGCGGAACGCTCAAACGAGGTGAAGATGGCGATGTGCTCAGAGACGTCACGGGGATCACGAAAGACCATGCGGCCGGTGAAGTTCTCGACCGTGGCCAATCTGTCGTCATAGACCGTGAAGGTGTTCATCGGCCCTCGTGGTATCACCGCGCCCAGTGGGATGACTCCCATACGGATATTGGGAAGGTGGGAGATCGACGTGAGGCGGTCAATCTGAACGGCCAGGGCGGAGTGTGGGACGATCGCCCACCTGACTGCCTGTTCCGTGAGGAGGAACGTGAACGTCTTCGCCGTGTCGTAGAGGATGGCTTGACGCTCCAGCTTCTTGGCAACGGTCTTGGAAGGGTCTCCCGGTGTGTGGCTCAGGCTGGCACGGATGTATTCCGGTGTCGCCAACAGTCCGGTGATCATCGCTGGCAGAAAGTATCGCAGCTCTGTTGCTTCGGACTCCAGTGAGGCCAACTCGGCCTGGCGCTTCTCCATCCCCCTGCGCCAGGAGGAGCGCTTGTCCTGCCACTCGGTGTTGGCGATTCGAGCGAGGGCGGTAATCTCCGTGACCAGCTCAGGGGGAGCGTCCAAGGCGCGAAGAATGCGCTCGACGTCTACCAGCTTGGGCGTCTTCTTACCGGTCTCGAACTTGCTGATCTGACTCTGGGACATGTTGCAGCGCCGTGCGAGCCGATCACCTGTGAGACCGGCCCGTTTGCGCAACTCGCGGAGCGTTTCTGCCAGATCAGTCCTTGACTGCCCCAGCTGCTCGGGCTCGAACGTCACCTGTCACTCGAATTCTTTCACGTACTCGGAGAACGGTACGGAGTGAGACAGGGCTATGCGCTTCCATTCCAGATAGGGGGAGATTTCCCCTGCGAACAGTTCACGGTTGATCTGTGTCCCGTCTGGCCGGAAGTTGAGGTGTACCACTTGCGTCTCGTCGAACAACCACCAGTCGGTTCCCGAGAGCGGCAGACCGTAGTCATCGTGCGTGACATCCAGGACGCGGATCTCCTCCCCAGCTTGGATGTTGCCGGGGATACCCCAAGCGAACTGGTATCGCTGATAGTCCGTCAATGGCTGCCGTACGACCCGCACTCGCCCTATGCTCCGGCCCGAGGCCAAGTAGCCGTGAACGCGCTCATGCCAGCGTGAGTTGTGCTCGGCGGGCTTGGGCTCACCCCGAAGGAACCGAGCAACATTCTCGGTCTCCTTGGGCATGGTGTACGTGGGCTGAGCCTCGAACCGCCAGGCTTCGCGCTGGAAGGCGTCGAACGTCCTGCGCCATTCATCACCATCCAAGAGCACGTACGGCCTCCCTGAGCACTGCTTCGGGGATCTCCACCAGGGCCTCACCCTTCGGCGGTTGGAAGGCCGTGGAGACGTCTCCCTGGACCACGATGGAGCCGCTGGCCGTGCGGTAGAGGTTCGGGCAGTCGTCGTCATCGCAGTTGGGCCCGTCGAACTTGCCGGTGAGACGGATCAGTTCCTCACGTGCCATGGTGTCCCCTTGTCTACGGCCCTCGTTGGAACCTTCGCTGATCGACGCTACGCAGGCCGTTGTCCCTCGTCCATGCCGACTCTGTACTATTCCGGTTGCGGAATAAAGGATCTTGAGAGGCTCCCTGAGGAGGCTCTCGGGTCTCTGTCGGTCACCGTGTGACCTCGCTCTCACTCTTGTGAACTCTGTCGCGGACTTCAGTAAAGGACACGTACATATTTAATGTGGGGGGTTGTGTATACCCCCCACGAAAAGAGTCTCTAGAAACCACTGGTGCTAGTGGGCATCCCCTTCGAGTGGGATGCCCGCAGAGTCAGTGAATAGTGAATGGTTCACTTCTGTTTCCTAGGTCCACCTCTCCACCGAAGTCGGTGGTGTTGGAGACTCCCTTGATGAGCGGGTGTAGCCGGATGGTGATCCCTGCCTTCAGCAGGTGGCGTGTCCTCTCGGCTTCATTTCCCTTGTTCCTCTCCCACATGTGCCGGAAGGTCTCCCCGGTATCCCGGTACTCGTACCTGTCCGGCTTGTCTCCCTCGGCCGCCAGGGAATCGTGTTCCTCGTAGAGGGCTGCAATCTCTTCTTCTGTGGCCTTCTTCGCGAATCCCGATGAGTTCTTGCCGCCAGGGCGGATGGATCTCTGGAGTTCCGTTACATACTCTTCGATCTCCCGGAGCCTCTGAGAGTTGTTGGACCCTTTGACGTAGTGGCGCTCATGCATAGGGAAGTCCCCGATGGTTCCGAGGACCATCGTCTCGACAAGCTCCTCCACCTTCTCGGCCCGGAAGGCGTACCCCTTGCCGCAGGATTCCCGATTTGCTGACTTGTTGCACCGGTACACCGGCTTGCCTTGCTGCCTTTCCGGGTTGAAGAGGTACAGGTTCCTCCCGCAGCCACCGCAGAGGACAACTCCGCGATAGGCAGTCGTGTTCTTTGTGGAGCGGCGGGCGGCACCGGGGCGCCCGTTCATCTCCTGCTGGAGCTTCGCCCATTCTTCGTCCGTAAGAATGGGGTCTGCCATCCGAATCTTCCCTTCAGATGTGAGGATGGCCTGCGATACCCCGTACTTCTTTTTGGGAACCTTCACCTCCTCGCACTTCCAGCCAAGGATGGTTTCCGCCCTCAGAATGTTGGTGATGGTGCGACTCCGCCACACAGGCATGGGTGTGCCGTTCTTCTTTCGCCGCTCCGACATTCTCTCGCCCGCAGGGGAGGGAATCCCTCTGGCATTGAAGTCATCACAGATGGTCGAGTAAGGTTCTCCGTGCTCGACTACTCGCTTGTACATCTCCCGAATGACTTGCTTTTGATTCTCCCGGACCCGAAGCCTCATCGCGCCGTCGGTGTCCCGGAACGACTCGTAGCCGTAGGGCGGGTTTCCCTTGGCCCAGACGTTCTTCGATTTGGCGTAGCTCTGGAACGACTTGACGCGCATGGAGATGTTCTGCGCTTCGGTTTCGGCGATAGCCGCGAACAGGTCGATGATGACGTGCCGGAAAGGGCCGATCATGTCGAGCACAGGTTCCTTGACCGAAACCAAGGCCTTGCCACCATGTGCGGTCGCCCACTTGATCATGTCCTGCATGTCGACGACCTTGCGGACGAACCGGTCCATCTTCCAGAACAGCAACAGGTCGAACTCTGGGGCTCGGTTGTTCAGCCACTCTCCGAGTTCCGGTCTCTCGAAGGGGTGTGACTTGGTGGCGGAGATGTGAGCGTCTCTGGCCACGCCTACCACCTGCCAGCCGAGGTGCTGCCTCTCGTTCACGTAGGTCGTGCAGTCCTGGAGCTGCCGCTCCAACGACGTAGATGCATCGGTCTCGTTGCTGATCCTGAGGGCGATCAGTACCCGCACAGGCTTCATGGACCACGACCATACAATAGCGATACGCAAGTGACCTGATGTATCTGATGGCATGGCTGCCGCTGGTACTGGCCGGGGCGCCCTATCTGTCGCTGGACGTCGCCCTCGCCAGACGCCGCCGCCGGCAGGGCTCGCAGCTCTTCGTGTAGGGGCGGGGGCCCGGGACACCCGGCCCCGGGCCGGTCCCCGGTCCGGTCGGGGTCCGGTCAGGGCGCCTCCCCCTCGGCGGTCCGCCGCCCCCGCCTGCGCATCCCGTGCGTCATGGCCGACGCCACCCCGGCCAGGCAGAGCCCGAACCCCGCCAACGGCAGCAGCACCAGCGGCCGCACATCCCACTTCCCGGCCGCGTCCAGGGTGTAGGCGAGCCCCACTCCGAGCATCACCAGCCCGGCCACCAGCTTGCCCGGCTCGAACGGATGCTTCCTCACGACCGCGTCACCTCCACGTTCCCCAGGCCGATCTCCAGCGTCAGCTTCAGCGTGCCGTGGGGCGTGCCGCCTCCTGCCGGTTCCAGCGTCACCTTCCGGCCCCGGTTCGGCTCGATGTCGATGTCCTTCTTGCCGTCGCCCGGCAGCCGGATGTCCCCGAGGCCGACGTGCGTGCTGAGCTCCACACGGGCGTCCCGCGGCACCGTGACCGCCAGCTTGCCCGCGCCCACCTCCGCCCTCGTGGTCACCGTCGTGCCCTTCTCCAGCGGCAGCCGGTGCAGCTTCAGCTCACCGACGCCGCCGCCCATCTCATAGCTGTCCCGCACGGCGGCGGCCGAGGTGGGCGCCCAGGTCCTGTGCGACCAGTGCGGGGTGACGGACTTGGGGATCGCCGCCGCCCCCGCCAGCAGGCCGCAGGTGATCACCGCGAGCATCACGGTGCCGGGCCCGGTCCTGCCGTACCGCGAGCTGATCACCATCGCGAGCCCGAAGACTCCCAGCGCACAGGCGAATCCGACCTCCAGGCTGGTGCCGAGCGGATGGTCCGACCACATCAGCCGCGCGCCCAGCACCCCGGCGAGGACCGCGACCACGAAGGTCCAGCCGCCGATCGAGACCCGCTCGCGCACCCGGCGCGCCCGGTCGGCCATCGCCTCCCCGCGCCGGTCGTACGCACGGGCGTCGTCCGGACCGTCGTCCGGCCCCCACAGATAGCCCGAGGCCGCGCCCACCGGTCCGGTGGTGCCGTCCTTGATGATCGGGTCCCGCCACCAGGAGGGCGCCGGGCCGCCCCGGGTGGGCGGCGCCTGGGTCTCGGGGGGCGCGTCCGCGACGGCCTGCGCCGTGGCCGGGTCGACCGCGCCCACACTCTCCGCCTGGCGCCGGTGGTGCGACCAGTAGGCCGCGCCCGACGCGGCGATGGACAGCATGACCGCGAAATACATCACGCTGCCCTCGTTGAGCATCGACAGGAACAGCCCGCAGCCCACCAGGGCGACCAGCACCGCCGTCAGCCCCGGCCCCTCGACCCGGCCCGAGAGCAGTTTGCGCCCCTCGTTCTCCTCCTCGCCGTGGAGTGGGACCAGCAGCCAGCAGAACCCGTACACGATCAGACCGAGCCCGCCCGCGACGCCGAGCACCGACAGCACCACGCGGAAGATCACCGGGTCCAGATCGCAGTACCGGCCGAGCCCGCCGCATACCCCCGAGATCACTTTGTGGTCACGACTGCGCCTCAGCGGCGGCCGCGTGTGCGGATCGCGGGAACCGGACATGCCATCGGCCTCGTCCGCCACGGTGGGTGCATCGGTCATACGGCCATGGTGACAAGACAGCACCCCCGACGACATCCGGCACAACCCTGGGGCTTCCCTGACATCGTCCCGGAGGTCGCGGCGGCTATCGTGGCCCATCGAACCTATGCGGGACGCGGTAGCGGCTGCCGGGCCGGGTAAGCGGGAGGGGAACGCGTGTCGGAGGAAGGGCGGCTCATAGCCGGTCGCTACCGGCTGGTCGAGAAGGTCGGCCGCGGCGGCATGGGCACGGTGTGGCGGTCCGAGGACGAACTGCTGGGCCGCCAGGTCGCGGTCAAGCAGCTGCACGTCTCGATGCACCTGAGCGACGACGAACTGACGACGCTGCACGAGCGCACCCGGCGCGAGGCGCGCAGCGCGGCCCGCATCACCCACCCCAACGTGGTGGTGGTCCATGACGTCGTGGACCACGAGGGATTGCCGTGCATCGTGATGGAGTACGTGCCCTCCACCACCCTCGCCGATCTGCTCAAGGACGGCGGGACCATCTCCCCGGTCGACGCCGCCCGGATCGGCCGCGGCATGATCGCCGCGCTGCGTGCCGCGCACGCCGCGGGCGTCCTGCACCGCGACGTCAAACCCGGCAACGTACTCCTCGGCCCCGAAGGCCGGGTCGTGCTCACCGACTTCGGCATCGCCATGGCCACCGGCACCTCCACCCTCACCAAGACCGGTGAGGTCGTGGGGTCCATCGACTACATCGCCCCCGAGCGGGTGCGCGGCCGCACCCCCGGTCCGGCGTCGGACCTGTGGGCGCTGGGGGCGACGCTCTATCAGGCGGTCGAGGGGCGGGCCCCGTTCCGCAAGGCCACCGCCATCGAGACCGGTTACGCCATCGCCGTCGACCCGCTGGACCCCCCGACCCAGGCCGGGCCCCTGACCGCGCTGATCGAGGCGCTGCTCGCGAAGGACCCCGAGCAGCGGCCGTCGGCCGAGGACACCGAGCGGGCGCTGCGGGTCCCGGCCTCGGAGGCGGACACGACGGCGCTGCCGCTGCCGAGGTTCGGCCCGGTGCCGGGTGAGACGCCGTCGGGGTCCACCACCCATGCGCCGGCCGCGCCCACGACGCCCCCGGCGCCCGCCACCCCTCCGACATCCGCCGTCGCCGGATACCCACCCGCCGCGGGAGCGCCGTACGGGACCCCGGAGCCCGTTTCCGGCGACTCCGGGTCCACACCCGCGCCGAAGAAGAGCCGCAAGTCGCCGTGGATCGCGGCGGGAGCCGCCCTGGCCGTCGTGGCGACCGCGGCCGGTGTCTACGTCTTCGGTCTGGACCACAGCGTGTCGAACGCCGACGGCCCCGACCAGGCCACCACCGCCCCCGCGCGGCCCGGCCAGTCCAGCAAGCCCACCCCCGCCTACACCCCGCCCGCCACCCCCGAGGGCTACCACGTGGTGACGGAGGACAAGCTGGGTGTCTCCTTCCCGGTGCCCGACGGCTGGACCCGCCAGGGCGAGACCGACCCGGAGGGCACCGTCGACCGCACCCAGGAGGTTCGCTATCTGGACCCCCAGCGGCTGGTCAGGCTGACGATCGACGTTCTGGACTTCGCCCCCAAGGACCAGGTCGAGCACTTCAAGGAGCTCGAGCCCAAATTCCAGGAGACGTACCCGGTGTACGACCGGATGCGGCTCCAGTCGACGAAGTTCCGCGGTCAGAAGGCGGCGGTGTGGGAGTTCAGGTTCCAGGGCCAGGCACGTTCCTTCCGCGCGATCGACCTCGGCTTCGGCGAAGAGGGCGGCAAGCAGTACGCGATCTATCTGAGCGCACCGGAAGCGGAGTGGGCGAAGTACCGCCCGATCTTCGACGCGGTCCGCGAGGGCTTCGTCGCCAAGTGACGCGGACCGCGTGCCGCCTCGGGGAATGATCAGGGGCGACCCTGATACCGCTCCCGCCCCGGCCGTGTGACGATCGGGGCATGACCGCCCCCGCGCCCCCGACCACCCCTGCCGAGCCGCCGCCGCGCAAGCTGTACCGCAGCGCGGAGGGGCGTCTGCTCGGCGGTGTCGCGCGCGGGCTCGCCGGGCACATGGGGCTGCCGGTCTCCTGGGTGCGGATCGTCTTCGTCGCGCTGTTCATGGCCGAGGGCTTCGGCGCCCTCGTCTACGCCCTCTTCTGGTTCATCGTCCCGCTCGGCGTCGGCGGCGTGGAGACGACCACCACCCGCCCGCTGATCACCCACGGCCCCGACGGCCGCCGCCGGGTCCTGGCGCGCAGGCCCGACAAGGGCCAGGTCCTCGCGCTGCTCGCCCTCCTCGTCGGGATGGGGATCTTCGTCCAGGGCTTCCACCTGGGCCGGGCCAACACCTACATCTGGCCGCTGCTGCTGATCGGCGCCGGTGTCGCCCTCTTCTGGCGGCAGGCGGACAACGCCCGCCGGGCCCAGTGGGCCGAGCTGAGCCGCAGCAAGCGGGTCCTGCCGCTGGCCCGGGGCGCGGCGGGGGTCCTGCTGGTCGGCGCCGGGGTGACCGGCATCGTGGTGCTCCAGGGGTCGGCGAAGCACATAGGGGCGGTGCTCCAGGCCGCCCTGGCCGTGATCGTCGGCATCGCGCTGCTCGCGGGCCCGTATGTGGTCCGGATGACGCAGGACCTCTCCGAGGAGCGGCTGATGCGCATCCGCGCCCAGGAGCGGGCCGAAGTGGCCGCCCATGTGCACGACTCGGTGCTGCACACCCTCACCCTGATCCAGCGCAACGCGGAGGACTCCCGCGAGGTGGCCCGGCTGGCCCGCGCCCAGGAGCGCGAGTTGCGCGCCTGGCTCTACAAGCCCGAGGGCACCGGCAAGGACGAGGACGAGGAGCCGGACACCCTGGCCGAGGCGGTGAAGAAGACGGCGGCCGAGGTCGAGGACTACCACGGCGTCCCGATCGAGGTCGTGGTCGTCGGCGACTGCGCGCTGGACGAGCGGCTGGCCGCGCAGATCCAGGCCGCCCGCGAGGCGATGGTCAACGCCGCCAAGTACGGTGGCGAGGGCGGGGCCGTCCAGGTCTACGCCGAGGTCGAGGGGGCCACGGTGTTCATCTCCGTGCGCGACCGCGGCCCCGGCTTCGACGTGGACGCGGTGCCGGAGGACCGGATGGGCGTCCGTGAGTCGATCATCGGCCGGATGCAGCGGAACGGCGGCACGGCCAGGTTGAGGTCCGCGCCCGACGGGGGCACGGAAGTGGAGCTGGAGATGGAGAGGGCGACGACATGACCGAGGCGACGGGCGGCACCCACCACAGCGGCGCGACCGGCGCGTCGGGCGCGAGCGCGGGCGCCGACGACAGCGCGTCGGCCCGCCGCGTCCGTGTGGTGCTCGTCGACGACCACCGGATGTTCCGCACCGGCGTCCAGGCCGAGATCGGCGAGACCGAACGCACCGGCGTCGAGGTGGTCGGCGAGGCCGCCGACGTCGACCAGGCCGTCACCGTGATCGGCGCGACCCGCCCCGAGGTGGTCCTGCTCGACGTTCACCTCCCCGGCGGCGGAGGCGTGGAGGTGCTGCGCCGCAGCGCCGCCCTGATGGCCGCCGCGGACCGCCCGGTGCGCTTCCTCGCCCTGTCCGTCTCGGACGCCGCCGAGGACGTCATCGGCGTCATCCGCGGCGGCGCGCGCGGCTATGTCACCAAGACCATCACCGGCACCGACCTGGTCGACGCGGTCTTCCGGGTCTCCGACGGCGACGCGGTCTTCTCCCCCCGCCTCGCCGGTTTCGTCCTCGACGCCTTCGCCTCCACCGACGCCCCGCCCATCGACGAGGACCTCGACCGCCTCACCCAGCGCGAGCGCGAGGTCCTCCGCCTGATCGCCCGCGGCTACGCCTACAAGGAGATCGCCAAGCAGCTGTTCATCTCGGTGAAGACGGTCGAGAGCCATGTCTCCGCGGTCCTCCGCAAGCTCCAGCTCTCCAACCGCCATGAGCTGACCCGCTGGGCGACGGCCCGCCGGCTGGTCTGAGGGGCGGGCCGCGGGCCCGTCAGCCGTTCTTCCCGCCGTTCTTCCCGCCGTTCTTCTCCAGGGACTTCTTCGCCAGGCGGAAGGCGGGCAGCATCGCCTTGTGCTCCTCGGCGTCGAGGCCGCCGAGTTCGATGACCACGCCGCCGCGCCCGGTCATCACCGCCAGGGCGCGGACCGGCCGGACCTCTCCGGCGGACAGGTCGGCGACGTCGTAGCTCGCCTCGGTGGCGGGCAGATCACCGGCCTTGACCTCGCGGAGCCTGACGTGGCTCGCGAAGTTCTCGTCGGCCACGAACGCGCGCATCAGGGCCCGGGATCCGCCGCCGGGGGCGGCGGCGCCCTTGGTGCCGGTCAGGACGCGGATGAAGCCGATGTGTCCCGCGGGCTTGGCGTCGAGCTCGCAGACGATGGTCACCGGGCCCTGCCGGGCCAGCGGTCCGATCTGCTCCTGGACGGCGGAGTCCACCGCCTTGGCCTTCCAGGACTTCTCCACGCTGAACCGCACCGGCAGTTCGCACGCGGTGCCCTTGCCGCCCAGCTTGGGAGGCTCCGGGGCCCTGGCCTCGGCGTCCCCCTCCGTCGTGAACAGGCAGCCGGTCAGCGCCCCCATCAAGGCCATCGCGCCGACCGTCCCCGCCGCCACCCGCCGCACATTCCGCATTTCGGTATATCCCCACCTGAGTGCACGATCGTTCGAAAATTCGCCGCAGCGTATCCGATGTCATGCACCGCGTGCTCGCCTTATGCGCCGAGGTGCTCGGCGATGGCGGCCGGCAGGCCCGTACGGCAGGTCTCGGCGTCGTCGGCGGCCCAGCAGACGTAGCCGTCCGGGCGGATGAGCAGCGCGCCCGCGTCCGGCCCCATGCCGTTGTGCCGCGCCCGGACCAGATCGACCCGCTCCGGCAGCCGGGCCTCCGCCGGGACCACCCCGGCGAGGTCCAGCAGCACCGCGTGCCCCGCCTCGAACAGGTCCGACAGCCGCGTCTGCTTGCCCGCGACCGAGAGTTCGGCGTCCGGCAGCCGCGCGCCGGTGAGCTGATGCGTGCCCGGAAGGTCGTAGCACAGGTCCAGCCCCGACATCAGCCCCGCCATCTGGCGGTTGGTGTCCGGCAGTCGCAGCAGATCGGTCATGATGTCGCGCAGTGCGGCCACGTCCGGGGTGGGGAAAGGGCTGGCCAGCACCCGCTGTGCCGAGGTGTGGTGCAGTACCCGGGCCGCCACCGGGTGGCGCTCGGCGTGGTAGCTGTCCAGCAGCCCGTCCGGGGCGTCGCCGCGCAGGGTCGCGGCCAGTTTCCAGCCCAGGTTGAACGCGTCCTGGATGCCGAGGTTCAGCCCCTGCCCGCCCAGCGGCGGATGGATGTGCGCCGCGTCCCCCGCGAACAGCACCCGCCCCACGCGGTAGTTCTCGATCTGCCGGGTCGCGTCCGTGAACCGCGAGGAGTTGTCCACCCCGCCGAGCACCGTCTCCTCCCCGTACACCGCCCGCAGCGCCGCGCCGATCTCCTCCGCGGTCACCGGGGTGTCCCGGTCGGTCTCCGGCGCCTTCAGATTCCCGAAGGTGAAGCGGTACTTGCCCGCGCCCAGCGGGACCAGCATCGACCAGTAGTCCTCGGTCTGCCGGGTCAGCGTGCTGATGTGCCCCGCCGTGCGCGGCACCAGCGACGAGACCGACGACAGCCGGACGTCGGCCAGTACGGCCGTGTACGTCCCCGGGCGGCCCGGGAAGCCCATCTCCAGCAGCTTGCGCACCGTACTGCGCCCGCCGTCGCACGCCACCGCGTACCGCGCCCGGGCGCGGCCGCCGTCCGACGTCGTCAGCGTCACCCCGTCGGCGTCCTGCTCGACCGCCGTGACCGCGACCCCGCGCCGCACCTCCGCGCCCAGCGCGGTCGCCCGCTCCTCCAGCACTTCTTCCATCTCCCACTGCGGCAGCCCGATCGGGTACGGGTGGGCGGTGTCCCAGGGGGTGCAGTCCAGCGTCACCGGCAGCATCGCGAAGTGTCCGGTCGCCGTGTCGTCCCGGGGCGTGGCCCGCTTCAGCATCGGCTCCAGCAGCCCGCGCAGCTCCAGCATCTCGGCGGTACGCGGCTGGATGGTCCCGCCCTTCACCTGCTTCAGCCGCTCCTCCAGCCGCTCCAGCACCACGGCCCGGACCCCGGCCAGCGCCAGTTCGTACGCCAGCGTCAGCCCCGTCGGCCCCGCGCCCACGATCACGACATCCGTCTCGATCTCCGTCATCACAGCCTCCGTCATCACAGCGCCCCGTTCGCTTCACTCGGTAGGAATGTATACCAGGTGCAGAAATCTACCAAGTGCAATGCGGCTGATATCGTGGACGCCGTGACCGACCAGCCCGGACTGCGCGAGCGCAAGAAGCAGCGGACCCGTACGGCGATCTCCGAAGCGGCGATCGCCCTCTTCCTGGAGCACGGCTTCGCCGAAGTCTCCGTGGCCCAGATCGCCGAGACCGCCGAGGTCTCCAAACGCACGCTCTTCGCGTACTTCCCGGCCAAGGAAGACCTCGTGGTGCACCGCATGGCCGACCACGAGACCGAGCCCGCCCGGGTGGTGCGTGAACGTCCGCCGCACACCACCCCGCCGGCCGCCCTTCGCGCGTACTTCCTCGACGGGCTGCGCCGCCGCGACCCCATCACCGGCCTCTGTGACCATCCCGCGGTCCGCGCGCTCACCGGGCTGATCTTCGAGACCCCGACCCTGGGCGACCGCATGCAGCGCTTCAAGGTGGGCAGTGAACGAGCCCTCGCGGAGGCCCTGCGCGACACCACGGACGTGCCGGACCTCGTGGCCCGCGTGGCCGCCGCCCAGCTCATGGCCGTCCAGTGGACGCTGTCCCTGGACAACTTCGCGTACGTGGACTCCGGCCAGAGCGCCGACGCGCGTTACCCGGACGCGGTCCGTGACGCCGAGCGTGCCTTCGCGATGCTGGAGAACGGTCTCGCGACCGCGTTCACGCCCCCGCCAGCTTGAGTTCGAACCACACCGTCTTCCCGACGCCGCAGGGGCGCCGCTCGGCGTCCCATCCGTCCGCCAGCGCGGCGATGAGCGCCAGTCCGCGCCCCGACTCGTCCTCGGGCGCCGCCTGACGGGGCCGGGGCATCACATCGCTCGCGTCCGACACCTCCACCCGCAGCTTCTCGTCACGCACTACGCAGCGTGCGCGGACCTCCCGGCCTGGGGATACGCGGGCGTGTTTGCACGCGTTCGTCATCAGCTCGCTCAGCAGTAGTACGGCCAGCGCTGCTTGCTCTTCCGGGACCTTCCAGGAACGCGCCTGTTCACGGAGGAGCGCTCGGGCGCGGCCGACGCTGCGGGGGTGGCGGGGCAGGCGCCATTCGATGTCCCTCGGAGGTGGGGGAGTTGGGGCATTCATGGCCGGAATGCTGCTGGTCAGGCGTAGGGTCGCGCAGTAACGACGCAGGTACGGAGCGTGTGCGTACGTGAGGTGACTCAGGGAGGGAGAGACCTGGTGACGGTCATGGAAGGGAGTTCCCAGCCGCCGATGTCCTGGCGGTACTGCGGAAATCAGCTCAAGATGTGGCGCACACAGGCGGGCGTCACCCGGGAGGAGCTGGCCAAGGAGGCCAACTACGAGTTCGAGAGCATCAAGTCCATGGAGCAGGGGCGGCGCAAGCCGACCTTGCGGGTGCTTGAGGTTGCGGACCAGATGTTCGGCGCGCGGGGGTTGTTAATCGCGGCGAATGAGTACCTCAAGCCGGAGAAGTTCGCGTCGTATTCGCAGGACTTCATGCGGTACGAGGCCGAAGCCATTGTCGTCAACTGGTTCGAGGCGCTGATTATCCCGGGGCTGCTCCAGACGGAGGCGTACGCCTGGGAGCTGATCGGCGACCACTGTCCGCCACTGGATGACGAGACGATCGAGGCGCGAGTGGCGGCCCGACTTGAACGCCAGGCTCTGCTGGAGAAGCAGACCAGGGCGTTTACGTTCGTGATCGGCGAGACAGGTGTGCGCTTTCCCATCGGCAGCAAGGAGACGCACGTACGGCAGTTGCAGCACTTGCTGCACGTGGGCAAGCGGCGCAATGTGACGGTGCAGGTGGTGCGGTTCGGGGGTTCTCACCCGGGGCTGCTGGGTCCCTTCGTACTGCTGGAGACACCCGACCATGAGCATCTCGCCTATGAGGAGGGTCAGACCACTGGTGTGCTCTACGCGGATCCGGCGAAGGTGAGCGTGGTCACCCAGCGACATGCCATGATCCTTCGGGCGGCTCTCAGTCCGGAGGAGTCGGTCAAGTTCATCGGTGAGTTGGCGGAGGAACTATGAGCGACGGACTCGTGTGGTTCAAGTCCAGCTACAGCAACAGCGAGGGCGGCGCCTGTGTAGAGGTCGCCATGTCCTGGCGTAAGTCCAGCTACAGCGACACCCAGGGCGGCAACTGTGTAGAGGTCGCCGCCTGTCCCCACACCGTCCACGTCCGTGACTCCAAGCAGGAGTCCGGACCTCAGTTGACGCTCACCCCCGCCGCTTGGGCCGAGTTCATAGCCTTCAGCCGCGCTTAAAGGCGACGCCGCCGTACATCGAGACGTCCGCGTCCCGTACGCCCTCGCTGGCGCCCCCCTCGTCGGGGCGCCAGTGGTGGACGAGGGTGACGCCGGGGTCGATCAGTTCCAGACCCTCGAAGAACCGTTCCGTCTCCGCCTTGTCGCGGATCTGGAGGGGGATACCGCGCTCGTTGTACTCGCGGCCGACCCCCGCGACCCCCTCCGGGTTGGAGTCTCCGGTGAAGATCGTGAGGGCCAGAACGCTGCCGGGGGCCAGTTCGGACATCAGGCGGCGGACGATCCCCTGGGGGTCGTCCTCGTCGAGGACGAAGTGCATGATCGCGATGAGGGAGAGGGCGACCGGCCGCTTGAGGTCCAGGACCTCCTGGAGTTGCCGGGCGCCGAGGATGGAATCGACGTTGCGGATGTCCGCGTCGATGTACTCGGTCCGGCCTTCCGGCGTGCTGTTCATGAGATGGCGGGCGTGGGTGAGCACGATGGGGTCGTTGTCCACGTACACCACCCGCGCCTCGGGGGCCGCTTCTTGGGCGACCTCGTGGAGGTTCGGCTGGGTGGGGATGCCGGTGCCGATGTCCAGGAACTGGCGGATGCCGTGTTCCCGGGCGAGGTAGCGGGTCACCCGGTGCATGAAGATCCGGGTCTGTTTCATGGAGATCGGGAGGCTGGGGTAGGCCCGTGCCGAGGCGTCGCCCGCGGCGCGGTCGGGGGCGTAGTTGGTCTTGCCCCCGATGAGGTAGTCATAGACGCGGGCGGAGTGCGGGATGTCGGTCCGCAGATCGACCGGCGGCTGGGCGAACTCCGACTTCGATGACATCCAGTCCGTGCCTGACATCTTCGTTCGCCCCAATCATCAATCCTTGGACAACGTGCTTGCGTTGCCCGTTCGTTGGCCATCGTATGGTCCCTTCCATTGCGGCGCTGGTGAAGTGCTCCGGCGATGACCGCGATCGTGGTGACGACGAGGGTGGGGACGAGCGATCGGCGGCTGCTGTCGCCGATGAGATGCAATAAAATCCGCACACAAGCCCGTGCGGGACCGCGGACCCGCTTCGGGCGCCACGGGAAGGCGCTGATCAGCCGAAGCCGAACCCCTTCGGCACGGCGACGTCGAGGGTGTCCTTGACCATGGCGAGGGCCGCGCCCAGGGGGCTGGAGGCTCCGCCGCTCACCGTGATGTCGCCCGCCTCGCAGCCATAGACCACGGCCTTCTCCGGACCCTCCAGCGTGTGGAGCGGATCGCCGGGGGCGGTCTCCTCCAGCCGGACCCGGACCACGAGCGGTTCCCCGGCCGATGCGGTGGCGACCGCGCGCAGCCGGTGGCCCCGGGAGGCGGCCGCGCGGGCCGCCTCGGCCGTGTCCTCGCCGATCCCGCCCCCGTCGGTGTCCGTGCGTACGGCGGCCGCGTCCCAGCCCCACAGCAGGGCCGCCAGCAGCCGGGCCTTGGCGGCGGCGTCGGCGCCGGAGAGGTCGGCCGACGGATCGGCCTCGGCGATACCGCGGCGCCGGGCCTCTGCCACGGCGGCGGCGAACGTGTCCCCGGCGGTCAGCCGGTCCAGGACGAAGGTCGCGGTGCCGGTGGGGCAGGCGCGGAGCGTACGGCAGCCGAGGCCGCGCACCCCGGTGCGGGCGAGGTCTGCGGCGGGCAGCGCGGCGCCGGTGGCGGCCGAGACGCGGATCAGACCGCGGCCCTCCTCCGCCGCCCGGCCCAACTCCGCCCAGTGGCTGAGCAGATGGCTCTTGGTCGCGGAGACGACATGGACCCCGCGGCGCAGCGCGAGCAGCGCGTCGGCCGCGGCCCGTTCGCGCACCGCGGGGGAGGACGGCACCGCCTGCGCCAGCACGGCCGCCCCCGTGCGCTCCAGGGTCTCGGCGAGCGGCGGCAGCGGGCCCGGCGTCAGATGGGGCGCGGGGCGCTCGGCCGCGCTGGTGCGGACGGCGGCGAGCCGCAGCGGGGTGTCGCCGGACGAGGTCAGGAGGCGGTCGGCGTAGGCCCGGCCCACCGGGCCGTAACCCGTGAGCACCACCGCGGCTTCGTAGGACATGGCCCCCAGTCTCCACCGGGTCGCGTTCCCCGGCCGAAGCGTCGCGTTCCCCGGCCGAGGACGTTCCTCAGCTGAAGAGGAGAAGGCTGGTCAGCTCGGTGACCTGATTGAAGATGGAGCGGCGCTCGCTCATCAGGGCGCGGATCTTCCGGTCGGCGTTGAGGACCGCGCTGGGGTCCTTGCCGCCGAGGAATGCCGCGATGGTCGGCACGGAGTACTCCGTCAGCTCACGGCACAGATACATGGCGATCTGCCGGGAGATGACGAGTACGCGGGCCCGGTTGGTGCCGCGCAGATCCTCGACGGTCAGCCCGAAGTACTGGGCGGTCGCACGGATGATGTCCTCCCCGGTGATCTCCGCCCCGGGGTTCCGCGCCTTCTCGTTGAGGACGGTCTCCGCGAGGGCGAGGTCGACCGGGCTCCGGTTGAGGCTGGCGAAGGCGGTCACCCTGACCAGGGCCCCTTCCAGCTCCCGGATGTTCCGGCCGGCCCGGTCGGCGATCATCTCCAGCACGTCCAGGGGCACATTCAGCCGTTCCCGCTCGGCCTTCGTACGGAGCACCGCGAGGCGGGTCTCGTCGTCGGGCACGCCCATGCCGACGGGCAGCCCGCCCTTCAGGCGCTGGTACAGCTCCGGGGCCAGCCGCATCTCCCACAGGGGCCGGGAGGAGGCGAGGACGATCTGCTGCCCGGCGGCCACCATGGTGTCCAGGGCGTGCAGCAGCCTCTGCTGCTGTGCTCCCCTGGGCGCCCTGTCGTTGCCCCCGTCCAGCCGCTGGACGTCGTCGATCAGCAGCATCTGCGTCTCCGGGACCCTCAGGAGCGAGACGAGCCGTTCGCAGTCGATGTACAGGGCCCGGGTGCGCGGATAGAGGCTGCGGGTGTAGTGGCCGATGGCGTGCAGCAGATGGGTCTTGCCCAGGCCGTGGTCGCCGTGGATGAAGAGCGGGTTGTAGTTCTGGGCGGGCACCTCGGCGACGGCGACGGCGAGATCGTGGGCGAAGCGGTTGGACGGCTCGACGGCGAAGTTCTCGAATCCGTAGCGGCGGTCGAGCCCGCCCGGTGTCATCGCGTCGGAACGGTTCACCCGGCCCGGGGACACCGGGACCGTGATGACAGGGCCTTCGGTCTCGCCGTCCGGTCGGTCGTCCAGCTGGTCGTCCAGGCCCGCCATCCGGCGGCGCAGCTGCCGCAGCTCCGCCTCCAGCGCCTCGGTGCGGGCCGCCTGCGCCCGTTCCTCCTGCTGTGCCCCGCGCGCGGCCTCGGCGCGGGCCTCCTCCTCCGCCGTGACGAGCTGCCGCTCCAGGTCGTTGCAGCGCTGCTCGGCCCGGATCCGGCGGGTGTGCGCCTCCTTCAGCTCCTCGCTCAACACCTCCACCTGGTCCTTGAGCTGGTCCCGCTCCTTGCGCAGCGCGGCGAGCGGGTCGTCGTAGGGGTGCAGCGCGGTCCCGGCGTCGGCGCGGGCCCAGTCACGGTCGTCGGCCACGGCCTGTAACTGGCGGAGCTGGGTCTCCAGGTCCGCGGCCCGGTGTTGCGCGTCGAGCAACGCGTTCTCCAGGGCCCGCTCGCGGACGGCGGACCGCCGGGCCATCCGGTCGGCCTCCACCAACTGCCGCTCCAGCAACTCCACGCGGTGCAGCGGAGATCCGCTGGCCGCCAGCGCGCGGCAGTGCAGCCCCCGCAGATGCTCCATGGTCTCGGGGGTCGCGGCGCCGCCCCGGTGCTCGGCCACATCGGTGAGCAGATCCGCGATGAACTCCCAGGCGGGGACGCGGGTTCCGTTCAGGTAGCGGGATATCGACCCGGCGTCCCGGTGGCGGCGCGCGGCGTACCGGCGCACGCTCACCTCCAGTCCGGCGAACAGCCGCCGGAGCTCGGCGGCCAACTCGCGTGCCTCGTCCGGAAGATCATCGCCGAGCGGCTCAAGGCTCCCCATGTCCCGTTCCCTTCGGGCGTTGCGGGCGATCGGCAACTGTGCCGACTCCCGCAACGGGCCCGGCCCGTCCCAGTCTGGAGTCAGCCTCGTACGAGGCGTGACAAGAAAGGCAATCGTAGTGAACAGCGTTCCATGGCGATCCGATCTCGCCGCATTTCTCGCGGTCCTGGTGACCGGCATCGTGCTCATCCACGCCGGGGTCCGGCCCGAGGCGATCCCGCCCGTGGCCGTCGGGCTGTCGGTGCTCTACGGGGCGTGGCGCCCGGCCACGCTGCGCGTCGGGTTCCGCTACGCGGGGCGGCTCGCGCCCGCGAAGGGCATCTGGTCGACGGGGGCCACGCGGACCGGGGCACCGGGGTGGGGGGCGTGGATCATGCGGCCGTCACCGATGTAGATCCCGACGTGGCTGATGCCCGAATAGAAGAAGACGAGGTCGCCGGGGGCCAGTTGGGAGCGGCCGACCCGGCGGCCCGCGGTGATCTGGGTGTAGGTGGTGCGTGGCAGTGAGACCCCGGCGGCGCGCCAGGCGGCCTGGGTGAGCCCGGAGCAGTCGTAGCCGTGGGGGCCGGTGGCGCCCCAGACGTACGGCTTGCCGAGGGCCCCCCGGGCGAACGCGACGGCGCGGGCGGCCCGGCCGGTCGTGGCGGCGGGGGCCGCGGTCTGGTCGGCGGTGTGCCCGGTGTCGGAGTGCGGCTGCCGGTCCTGAAGGCGGCGGCGCTGTTCGGCGGTCAGCCGGTCGAGGAGCCGGTCGGCGGCGGCGAGCTTCTTCTCGACGGCCCGTTTGTGGCGGGAGAGCGCCTCCTGCGAGGTACGCAGCTCGGCCAGCCGGTCCGCCGCCGCGCCGCGCACCCGGCGCAGCGCCTTCTCCTGGCGGGTGATGCCGATGATGGTGGCGGCCTGGCGTCCGGCCGCGCGCTCGACGAGCGAGGCCCGCTGGAGGTACTCCTCGGGGGAGGAGGACAGGGCGAGCTGGAGGGTGGGGGCGACGGTACCGGCCCGGTACTGGGCGGTGGCGTACGCGCCGAGGGCGTTGCGCGCGGTGTTCAGCCGGGCGGCCCTGCGGGCGGCCTCGTCGCGGAGTTCGCCCAGCGCGCGGCGGGCCTCGTCGGCCTTCTCCCGGGCGCCGTTGTACTTGTCGGTGGCCTCCTCGGCCTCCCGCTGGTACTGGTCCACCCTGGCCTTCACCTGAGCGGTGGTCAGGTGGGGGTCGGCGTGCCCGGTGCCCTCGAGGACGGTCGCGGACACGGCGCCGGTGAGGGCGAGGAGCGCGGCCGTCCGGGCGGTGCTGCTGGCGAGCGAGCGCTTGGGCCTGCTGCGCGACTTCCTGTGCGACGCCACGGCGGCGGTACACCTTCCTGGCTGTGCGGGCGGTTCCGGTTGCTGCGTTGGTTGCGGTGGTGCGTTGTTTGCGTGGTGGCGGGGACGGGAGATGGCAGCCCGCCATGAGGCGGGGACCCTCGGTTGACGGGAGGCGGACTGCCATCTGGAGGAGGAAGCTAGGCCGGAAGACGGGGGCGGTGCGGGGCGATGCTCGGGAATGGACGGATTTCGTCATTCCTGTGCCACTGACTGATCACGGCACGCGCGGGGTGAGTGGCACTGCGTGGTGGCCGTGACCGAAGCCGTGATCAGGGCCCACCCGAGTGAAAGGTGGTGCTATGCGCGGCGCTAATGTCCGTGAGTATGGACGTACTCATCAACGCCTTTGTCGGTTTGCACATCGTCGGTATTGCCGCGCTGCTGGGCGGCTTTCTCTCCCAGATGAAGCAGATGAGTTCGGGCACCGCGCGGATGACCCCCGGAATGCTGCACGGGGCGCTGACCATGCTGGTGACCGGAGTGGCCCTGGTGGGGCTCAACGAGGCCGACGACAGCGCCGTCAACACCGTCAAGATCGGGATCAAGATGGCGCTGTTGATCGTGATCCTGGGCCTGGTCTATGTGAAGCGGGACGAGGAGAAGGTGGAGTCGGCCGCGTTCGGCGCGGTAGGTGCCCTCACCACGGTGAACATCTTCATCGCCGTGCTGTGGACCTGATCTTCCCCGGTGCTCGTGTCCCCTGTTCGATAACGGCTTGATACCGCACATCAATTCGCCCGCAACCGTTTGCACTCGCGAGCTGTCTAAAGAGCACAAGACGGCCGGAGGGAGCGGGCAATGGGGGTTGTGGGGGCGAAGAGAGGGCTCAAGGGCACCAAGGGCCCAGGGTTTCTCAAGGGGCTCGGGACAAGGGGCGTACGGCGCACGGGAGTAGCGCTGGGGCTCACGGGGATGGTGATGCCGCTAGCGGTAGCCCTCGCCACCCCGGCCCAGGCGGCATCGTCGTGCACAACGACCGCCGGGCCGTACCAGAAGCAGGTCGAGAAGTACCTCGGCCGCCCGGTGGACGGTCGGCAGTCGCGCACCGACTGCCTGGCGATCCAGAACTTCCAGATCAACCACGGCATCAGCCCGACCATCGGCTACGCCGGGCCCGTCACCTGGGGCGTGATGAGCCTGAAGAACGCGCAGAAGGCGGCGGGCCACAACCCCAACGCGGCGGGGAAGTGCCCCACCAACAAGGGCCGGATCGCCTGTGTCGACCTCACCCGCCAGCTGAGCTGGGTCCAGGACGGCTCCCGGCTGGTGTACGGACCGGTGCCGGTGCGCACCGGGCGGGACGGCTACGAGACCCGGACCGGTTCGAAGAAGATCTACTGGCGGAACATCGACCACTGGTCGACGATCTACGACGTCGCCATGCCGTACAGCCAGTTCTTCGACGGCGGCCAGGCGTTCCACTCGATCGCGGGCAGCGTGTGGTCCCCACCCGGCTCCCACGGCTGCGTCAACATGCGCTCGGCCGACGCCAAGAAGTACTGGGGCCTGCTGAGGAACGGCGACGACGTCTACGTCTACGGCCGCAAGCCCGGTACGTAAGGGCCGGCGGCCCGCGCCCGGCGTACGGCCACGCGCCCCTGCCCCGGCTGTCCGCCGGGGCAGGGGCGCGTGCCATGTGCGGGGCTGCTGGGCGGCCCGCGCCCGGCGGGCGGCACCCGGTACCGCTGGTCCGTGTGCGCGGCCCGGCCACCGCGGGCCGGGCCCGGGGCGGGTGTTGCGCGAGCCCAGCGCAGTCCGGGCATTGCTGTCACGGCGCCCGGCGCGGCGGATCGCGCGCCGGGCGCGACGGCGGGTCCGTACCAGCGTCCGTACCAGCGGGCGCCACGCCTCCTGAGCCCGGCGAGGCGGCGCCCGGTACGCCGGACGCGGGGCGCCGCCGCGGGCGTCAGGCGGGACGCACGCTGCCGTAGATCGGCATCTCGGTGATCGGCGCCTTCTTCACCGAGTCACCCGGCTTCGGCGCGTGGATCATCATCCCGTCGCCGATGTAGAGCCCGACATGGCTGATGTCGTCGTAGAAGAAGACCAGATCGCCCGGCTTGAGCTCGGACGTCGACACCCGCGTCCCCACCTTCACCTGGTCCCAGGTGGTGCGCGGCAGGGACACCCCGGCGGACTTCCAGGCCGCCTGGGTCAGCCCCGAGCAGTCGAAGGAGTTGGGGCCGGTGGCGCCCCAGACGTACGGCTTGCCGATCTGCGCCTGTGCGTAGGCGATGGCCTTCGCCGCCTTGGTGCTGTCGGAGGGGGCGGGGGTGGACGGGGTGGACGGGGTGGAGGGGGTGGACGAGCCGGAGCCGTCGTTCCCGTCCTGCTGCCGCTGACGCTCGGCCTCCGCCTTGCGCTGCTTCTCGGCCAGTTCGGCGGCCTTGCGCCGGGCCTCCTCCTGCTTCTTCTTCTCGATCGCCGCCAGCCGCGCCTTCTCCTTGGCGGTCAGGTTCGCCAGCAGCCGCCGGGCCTCGGAGAGCTTGCTCTGGACGGACTTCTTCTTCTCCTTGAGCGACTTCTGCGACGAGGTCAGCGAGGCGAGGCTCTTGGTGGCGGAGGCGCGTTCCTTCGCCGCCTTCGCCCGCTGCGTCTGGAAGTCCTCGACGGCCTTCTTCTGGTGCCCGGTGAGCCGGTCCATCAGATGCGACTGGTCGAAGACGTCCTGCGGATCGGAGGAGAAGAGCATCGCGGCGGTGCTGCTGGCCAGGCCGCCGCTGCGGTACTGGGCCGCGGCGTAGGTGCCGAGGGTCCGCCGGGCCTCGTTGAGCTTCTCGGTGCGCTTGGCGACCCTGTCCAGCAGCTTGTCGACCTTGCCGCGCTGGGTCTCGGTGCGCTCCTTGGCGGCGTTGTAGCTCTGGGTGGCGCTCTCCGCCTGGTGGTAGAGGGTGTCGACCTTCTTCTTGACCTCTTCGATCGACTGGGTGGCGGGCTTGGGATCGCCGGGCGCGGCGTTCGCCGTCTGGGAGAGCAGGGTGACCGAGGCCAGGGCGGCCGTGGTGACCCCGACGGCGGTCCGCCGGCTCTGACCGGCCAGCGTGGCCGGTATTCGGGTCCGCGGTTTGCGGTGCGACGCCAAGGGAGGCGACTCCTTCCGTGGACCGCCTACCGGGTTAGCTGTCGGGTTCGGGCGGACGGAAGGCTGCCCTACGGCCCGTCCGGGCGGCACGCGGTGTGCCGTCACCCGGGCCGATTCACCCCGGTGGAACGTGTGGGTCCCCGGCTCCGGCCACCTCGCGGCGGGTCCGGACTCGGCGGAGGCCGCCCGTGCCGACGCTGCTCGCCGACGGGTGTCCGGGCTGCCTGACGCAGGACGGTAGCCAACTCGTGGTGCTCCTGTGAAGGCTGGTGGCCGTTTTGCCCGAAACCGTTTCGTGATGTTCGCACGTACGCTGTCAGTGGCGCGGCCTAGACTCGGTGAGCGATGAGCAGCCTCTTTGACGACAGCTTCCTGGCGGACCTCGGGCCCTCGGGCGAGGAGCCCCCGCCGCCCGAGGACCACGAGGGCCCCGGGCACCACGGCCCCGGCGGTGCCGAGGACGTACCGCACCACCTCTTCAGCGAGTGGGGTCTCCCCAGGGCCGCCGGGCCCGAGGGGAAGTTCGACGCGCCCGTGCCGAGCGTGCCCCGGGAGGCGTACTACCGGGACGGCGCGGCACGGCCCGCCGTGGATCCGGCCGCCCTGCTCGAGGGGCTGAACGAGCAGCAGCGTGCCGCCGTGGAGCACACCGGCGCACCGCTGCTGATCGTCGCGGGCGCCGGATCCGGCAAGACCCGTGTGCTCACCCACCGCATCGCGTATCTGCTCGGCGCGCGCGGGGTGCACCCCGGCCAGATCCTCGCCATCACCTTCACCAACAAGGCCGCGGGCGAGATGAAGGAGCGGGTGGAGGAGCTGGTCGGGCCGCGGGCGAACGCCATGTGGGTCTCCACCTTCCACAGCGCCTGTGTGCGCATCCTGCGCCGCGAGTCCAAGAAGCTGGGCTTCACCTCGTCGTTCTCGATCTACGACGCGGCCGACTCCAAGCGGCTGATGGCGCTGGTCTGCCGGGACCTGGACCTGGACCCGAAGCGGTTCCCGCCCAAGTCCTTCAGCGCCAAGATCTCCAACCTGAAGAACGAGCTGATCGACGAGGAGACCTTCGCCGGGCAGGCGGCGGACGGTTTTGAGAAGACCCTGGCCGAGGCGTACGTCATGTACCAGTCGAGGCTGCGCGAGGCCAACGCGCTGGACTTTGACGACATCATCATGACCACGGTCAATCTGCTCCAGGCGTTCCCCGATGTCGCCGAGCACTACCGCCGCCGGTTCCGCCATGTGCTGGTCGACGAGTACCAGGACACCAACCACGCGCAGTACACCCTGGTGCGCGAGCTGGTCGGCACGGACACCGAGGAGACCGCGGCCGGTGAGCTGTGCGTGGTGGGCGACGCCGACCAGTCGATCTACGCGTTCCGCGGCGCCACCATCCGCAACATCCTCCAGTTCGAGGAGGACTACCCGGACGCGCGGACCATCCTGCTCGAGCAGAACTACCGCTCGACCCAGACCATCCTCAGCGCGGCCAACGCGGTCATCGAGCGCAATGAGAACCGCCGCCCGAAGAACCTGTGGACCGAGGCCGGTGCCGGGGCCACCATCACCGGCTATGTCGCCGACACCGAGCACGACGAGGCCCAGTTCGTCGCCGACGAGATCGACCGCCTGACGGACGCGGGCGACGCCAGGGCCGGGGACGTGGCCGTCTTCTACCGCACCAACGCCCAGTCCCGTGTCTTCGAGGAAGTCTTCATCCGGGTCGGGCTGCCCTACAAGGTCGTCGGCGGAGTGCGCTTCTACGAGCGCAAGGAGGTCCGGGACGTCCTCGCCTATCTGCGGGTGCTGGCCAACCCCGAGGACAACGTCCCGCTGCGCCGCATTCTGAACGTGCCCAAGCGCGGTATCGGCGAGCGCGCCGAGGCGATGATCGACGCGCTGGCGCTGCGCGAGAAGATCACCTTCCCGCAGGCGCTGCGCCGGGTCGACGAGGCGTACGGCATGGCCGCCCGCTCGGCGAACGCGGTGAAGCGGTTCAACACGCTGATGGAGGAGCTGCGGACCATCGTGGAGTCGGGCGCGGGCCCGGCCACCGTGCTGGAGGCGGTGCTCGAGCGCACCGGCTATCTCGCCGAGCTCCAGGCTTCCACGGACCCGCAGGACGAGACCCGGATCGAGAACCTCCAGGAGCTGGCCGCCGTGGCCCTGGAGTTCGAGCAGGACCGGGGCGAGGAGAACCCCGGCACGCTCGCCGAGTTCCTGGAGCAGGTCGCGCTGGTCGCCGACTCCGACCAGATCCCGGACGAGGACGCGGAGGGCACCGGGGTCATCACGCTGATGACGCTGCACACGGCCAAGGGCCTGGAGTTCCCGGTCGTCTTCCTCAGCGGTCTGGAGGACGGCGTCTTCCCGCACATGCGGGCGCTCGGCCAGACCAAGGAGCTGGAGGAGGAGCGGCGGCTCGCGTACGTCGGGATCACGCGGGCGCGCGAGCGGCTGTATCTGACGCGCTCCACGATGCGCAGTGCGTGGGGACAGCCCGCGTACAACCCGCCGTCCCGCTTCCTGGAGGAGATCCCCGACCAGTACGTGCAGTGGCGCCGGACCGGTCCGGCCACCCCGTCGGCGTCCATGGGCGCCCTCGCGGGCGGCTCCGGGCTCTCGGGATCCGGCTTCTCCGGCGGCGGGTCGTCGCGGTCGCGGGCGGGGGCGAGCGGTTTTGCCACCCGGCGGGCGAAGGAGCGGCCCGCGGTCTCCCTGGCCATCGGCGACCGGGTCACCCACGACACCTTCGGGCTCGGCACCGTGGTGGCGGTGAAGGGCAGCGGGGACAACGCGGAGGCCACGATCGACTTCGGGGACGAGAAGCCGAAGCGGCTGCTGCTGCGGTACGCGCCGGTCGAGAAGCTGTAGGGCGTCAGGGCGTCAGGGCGTCTTCGGGGGCGGCGGGGGGTTATGAGGAGCCGGGGGTTACGACGGGTCGAGGCCGTGGCCGCGCAGCCAGGGCAGCGGGTCGACGGCCTCCCCGCCCCCGGGGTGCACCTCGAAGTGCAGATGGGGGCCGGTGGAGTTGCCGGAGTTCCCGGAGAAGGCGATGGTGTCGCCCGCCTGGACGCTCCCGGAGCGGATCTTGGCGCTGCTGAGATGGCAGTACCAGGTCTCCGTGCCGTCCGGACCGGTCACTATGACCATGTTTCCGTAGGCGTCGTTCCACTGGGTCCGTACCGTGCCGTCGGTCGCGGACATGACGGGGGTGCCGTAGCTGACCGGGAAGTCGATACCGGTGTGCACGGACATCCAGTTGATGCCCGCCTGGCCGAAGGTGGCGCTCAGACCGTGCTGGGCGACCGGGAGCGCGAACTTGGGGCGCAGCGCCTCCTTGCGTGCGGCCGCCTCGGCCTTCCGCTTCTTTTCGGCGGCCTGGCGCTCCTTGAGGTCGATGCGCTCCTGGGTGCGGCTGGCGCGGTCCCGGAAGTCGTCGGCGCCCTCACGGACTTCGGCGAGCTGGGTGTCCAGCTTGCTGTTGACGGCGGCGGCTTCGACGGGCGGCGCGGAGTCGGGGGCGGCCTGGGTGGTCGCACCGTCCTTCTTGTCGTTGCTCATCCCGACGGAGGCGGCGGCCACCGCGCTGACGCCGAGGGCGCAGACGGAAGGGACGGCGACGGTGAGGAGCGCGGAGCGCTTGGGGCGGGAGGAGACGGTGCGGCGGCGGGCCCGGCCGTTGGCGCCGCCGTTGCCGCGGCGGGCGCCCGGCGCGGACGACGACGGGTTCGAGGGCGACGGCGGGGACAGGAGCGTCACGTCCGTCTCGGACGCGGGCTCGTGTTCGGCCGCCGCCTCGGGTTCCGGTTCCGCCGCGGGGACGCCGGGGTGGTCGTCGAGGGGCGCGTCGTACGGTGCGTCGTCCGGCGTGTGGTGCGGCGCGTTGTGCGGTGGCTCGTCGACGGTGGCAAAGGCGGTGGTGTCCCAGAACTGGGTCTGCCCGGTGTCGACGCCCGAGGTGAGGTCCGAGCGGGTGAAGGAGTCGTAGGTCTGGTAGGCGCCGGTGTCGTAGCCGGAGTTGTCGAGCGCGGCGGCGCCGAGGAGCGCGGTGGCGTCGTGGAGGGCGCTGGCGTCGTACGCCGTGCCGGAGTTGTCCCACTGTGCGGGGATCTCGACGTGGCCGGTGGCGTCCATCTGCCCCGTGAGGTCCATCTGACCGGTGGCGTCGGTGCCCCAGGCGCTGATGTCCCACTGGGCGCCGGTTTCGGCGGTCTGCTGGGCGGGGATGCTGGTGGGCAGTTGATAACCGGAGGCGGCCCACATCGCGGTGGTGTCGTAGGCGCCGGTCTCGTAGTGGCCTGCGTGGTCGTAGGTACCGGTCTGCTGGCCGGTGGTGCCCCACTGCGAGGCGTCGTACTGGCCGCTGTGACCGGCGGCGTAGCCGTCATAGCCGCCGTCGCTGCCGGGGAGCGCGCCGAAGAGCGGGTCCCCGTCGCCGTAGGCGGTGCCGAGCTGGTCGAAGCTGCCGGTGGAATAGCCGTCGTACCCGACATGGCCGTGCGCTGTGTCCTGCTGCTGACCGTATGCCTCGTCATACGGATATGAGGCGTCAGGAGCGGGGTCGGCCGGGTTGGAGCCCACCGACGGGTGACGGTCGTTCACCACCAACTTCTCTTTCGCCTCGGCTGCAGGAGAATTAGCGGCGACTGTACCCGGCGGTACGCGGGAGCGACAATCTTCAGCAAGTTTTGAGCATCAGGGGAAAGGGCATTTGGTCGTCTTTCGGCGGACTGTACGCACTTCCTTGGCCGGGCGTTCGATCGGTGTTCGGCAATTTCCGTCCCCGCACGGCCCTTGCGCGACCCCCGCGAGGTCCTCTCCGGCTCCCTCCCGCTTGTCTCCTGATCTTCGTCGGCGGCCTGTCAGGCCACCGAGAAGGTCTCCGGCGCGTCCGCCACGGCCTCGTCGGCGGTGTCCAGGGCCGCCACGACCCCGGCGGCGACCGCGGAATGCACTGGTAGGGCCAGATGTCCGATTCCCCTGACGCGAATGTTCCGGGAGATCACATCCGGATGGTCCATCCGGGCCGTCTCCGCCGGGATCATCAACTGATCCGCATCGCTCCAAAAAGAGATCATGTGCGTACGGCATTCGGGGGCAGGCTGCCGCAACTCCGCTATCACATCGGAGTCCGGGCACATCTGACGCACGAGTGGATGTGCGGACAACAAGGGCGCCGCGCGCGTTCCCGCGTGTGGGGTACCGAGCGTCACCAGGGAGTGGACGCGCAGATCGCCGCCGAGCCGCTGGACGTAGTAACGGGCGATCAGCCCGCCCAGACTGTGGCCGACCACATCCACCTGGCTGTGGCCGGTGCGGGCGCACACCTCTTCTATATGGCGGGCGAGGAGAGTCGCGGCGGTGCGCAGGTCGCAGGTGAGCGGCGAGTAGTTGAGCGCTTCGACGTGCTGTCGGCCGTGCCGGCGCAGTGCGCGGCGCAGCAGGACGAAGACGGAGCGGTTGTCGATGAAGCCGTGGAGCAGTACGACCGGGCGGCGGGACCGGCCCTCGGTGGGGAGACGGGCGGCGGCGTCGGGTGGCGGCGGGGCGGGTGGACGTTCCGGCAGGATGCCGGTCGGGTAGAGCACCAGATGTCCGGCGAGGATCGCCAGGTCGAGGGCGATGGCCCGAATGCGTACGCGTATGAGGCCCATGGCGGCCGACCTCTCCGGTGTGCCCCCACGGGTAGCCGTGGCCGTGACCATGGGTGAGGTCATGGCGGTATGACCGCACCGCCGCACCGGCTGCGCCATGCCCATGCCAGTAGCTGCCGATGGCAATGGGCGGCGCTGCGCGATGCGGCGGTCCCCGCTGCGGCTCCCCTTGTACGGCCGGCCCGGCATCCGAAGCGTGTGCGGCTCCGGCTCTGCGGCTGATGTGATCGCGGATGCGGGTACGGCCTTCAGTGAACGTGTCCCACGTGTGATTTCCCCCTCGCTGCGGGACGCGAAACTGCCGGGTAGGCGATGCTGGGGATAACGTTCGTTCACATGGGTGCGCTCAGCGTTGATGGGGATGCGTGCCGGATCGCGGATGCGCGCTAGGTCTTGGAGGCTGTGATGGGTGTGACCGGTCCGATCCGAGTGGTGGTGGCCAAGCCGGGGCTGGACGGCCACGACCGCGGGGCGAAGGTGATCGCGCGGGCGCTGCGCGACGCGGGTATGGAGGTCATCTACACCGGGCTCCACCAGACCCCTGAGCAGATCGTCGACACCGCGATCCAGGAGGACGCCGACGCGATCGGGCTCTCGATCCTCTCCGGTGCCCATATGACGCTCTTCACCAAGGTGCTGGAGCTGCTGCGGGAGCGCGAGGCGGAGGACATCAAGGTCTTCGGCGGCGGCATCATCCCCGAGGACGACATCGCCCCGCTGAAGGAACAGGGCGTGGCGGAGATCTTCACGCCGGGCGCCACGACGGCGTCCATCGTGGAGTGGGTCCAGAAGAACGTCCGCCCGGTGGCCGCCTGACGTAGATCCCGGGGCGGGCCTAAGAGTCCCTGCCCCGCCCCAGCCGCCGAGGGCACCGTCCGATCACGGAACCTCCGCCGAGCCGATGGCCCGAAGACCGCGGTGGGCAACGACCTTGGCGCTGGGGTGCGTTCAGGGCGGGGTGAGCTCGGCTCGGATGGTCTCCCGCAGGCGCAGGGTCCCCACCAGCCGCTGGAACGCCTCCGACCAGTAGCCACCGGCGCCCGGCGCCGCGTCCTCGCCTTCGTCCGGTATCGCCGTGAGCACCTCCAGGCGGTCCGCCTGGCCCGGGTCCAGGCAGCGTTCGGCCAGGCCCATGACCCCGCTGAAGCTCCACGGATAGCTGCCCGCGTCCCGTGCGATGTCGAGCGCGTCCACCACGGCCCGGCCGAGCGGCTCGGCCCACGGCACCGCGCACACCCCGAGCAGCCGGAAGGCGTCGGACAGACCGTGGGAGGCGATGAACTCGGCGACCCATCCGGCCCGTTCCCCCGGCGGCAGCGCGGACAGCAGCTTCGCCGGGTCGCGCCAGGCGGCGGGGGCGGCGTCGCCCGAGGAGGGCGGCAGGGCCGGGGCGCCCAGCAGCGCACGGGACCACTCCGCGCTGCGCTGCCGTACGGCCGCCCGGCACCAGGCCGCGTGCAGATCCGCCTGCCAGCCGTCCGCCACCGGCAGCGCCACGATCTCGGCGGCGCCGAGCCCGCCGAACCACTCCGTCCAGCGGTCCAGCGGGGTCGCCTCCACCAGCTGACCCAGCCACCAGGAGCGCTCCCCGCGGCCCGAGGGCGGCTTGGGCACGATGCCGTCGCGCTGCATTGCGCTGTCGCACTCGGCCGGGGCCTCGACGGCGATCCGCCCGGCGGTGGTCAGGGACACACAGCCGCGGGACCGCTCGGCCATGCGCGCGGCCAGCAGGGAGCCGGGCAGGGCGGAGAGCAGTTCGGCCGCGGTCGCCCGGACGTTCCGGCTGCGGTCGGAGAGGGCCTGTTCGAGGAACGGCTCGTCGGAGGGGGAGAGATCGTCACGCAGCGAGTCCAGGAACATCAGCCGGTCCTCGGCCCGCTCCGTGGCCCAGGTGCCGCTGAGCAGCGCCAGCCCGGCCGCCGGATCGCGGTGACGGGCGGCGGAGAGCAGGGACACCCGTTCGGCGAACAGCCCCTCCTCCCACAGCCGCTGGGCGTCGGAACGGCCGTCGGCCCCCGGTGCGGCGGAGGGCGCGGTGGAAGGGCCGGCGGGCGGTGCGGCGGGGACGACGCCCTCCGGCGGCAGCGTGGCCCGGCCCGCCCCGCCGCGCAGCGCGAACTTCCACTCCGCGTTGAGCCGGGCCAGCCACAGCGCGCGCGGCCCGCCCAGGGTCAGCGCCTCGGGCCGCAGATCGGTACGGGCCCGGGCCGCGTCGAGCAGCGCCGGGAGCAGCGCGTCGGGCGCCCGATAGCCGTGGTGGTTGGCCAGGGCGAGCCACTGCGGCAGCAGCTCGGCGAGGTCGGGCGCCGAACGCGGGCTGCCGCGCCCGGCCGCCGAACGGCCGGCGAGCAGCATCGCCAGCCGGTGGCGGGCGGCCGACGGCAGCGCCGGGCGGGGGTCGGGCGGCGCCGGTGCGGGTGCGGGCCGTGCGGGTGCGGGCCGCAGCCCGGCCCGCCGCCGCACCGTGCTGAGCGCGGCGGCGTCCAGCAGCGCGGCGGCCGTGTCCTGCCCCGGCAGCGGGGTGACGGGCGGCGTACGGCGCTCGGTGCCGAGCAGCGCGGCGGCGACGAGGTCGTCCCAGGAGGCGCCGGAGGCCCTGGCGGTGGCCGTGCTCGTCGTCGTGGCCGTGGTTGCGGTCGCGGCAGGGGATGCGGTGCGGGGCGTCAACGTCGGCCTCCTTGTGCCGTGGTGGCGGTGAGCGGGACCGGCTCCGGGTCCCAGGTGGTGATCGGCGCGAAGCCGCGGTGGCCGCACTCCCCGAAGACGGTGATCGGGCCGCCGCCCGCTATCGCCAGCAGCTGCCACAGGTCGGTGCGCCCGGCGCAGCGCGGATCGACGGGCAGGGCGAGCCCGGTCCGTACGTCCGCCAACTGCCAGCCCTCGTCCCCCGTCCCCGGAACCGGGGTGACCCCGGACAGCACCACCGGCCAGCCCTCCAGCCAGGGGTCCTGCCCCAACGCCTCGCCGTACGCGGCGAGAGCCGCCGCCACATCGCCGCCGGGCGGCACCGCCACCGGCTCGGATTCCGCGGGCGGCGGGGCATGGCGCTCGGCGAGGGCCGCGCGGAGGGGACGGGTGGACGGGTAGTACACGAGGTCGGCGTCCAGCCGCAGCCCCGCGGGCAGGGCAGGCTCCGGGGAGTGACCGCCCGCGCCGAAGGACAGCAGCAGCGCCATCCGGCTCGTGCGCTCCCCGCGGATCCAGACGCGGCGGGTGGTCAACCGTCCGTCAAAGCTGTCCTGGCGGCCCAGGACCCACCACCGGTCCCGGACCGGCTCGGCGGAGGCCAGCAACTCGGCCACCGGCAGGGTGACCCCGATCCGCGCGCGGGTGGTGGCGGCCAGCTTCTCGGGGAGTGAGTCGATATGGAGGAAGCCTTGGTCAAGGAGATGCGCCAGCGCGCATTCCTCCAGCAGCCGCGCGGGCCACCCCGCCCCGGAGGAAGGGATGGCGGCCAGCTCCCGCACCCGTGCCTCCAGGCCCGGGGCCTGGGCGTCGACCATCCGGGCCGCCGTCTCCTCCCACGCCCCGTATCCGGCGCGGTCGGCGGCGGCGAGCCCGTCGCGCAGCAGATCGGCGAGGCGCCGCTCCAACTCCGAGGCCCCCGCGGCGATGCGCTGGGCGCGCCGCTCGGCGCGGCGCCGGGCGGCCGCCGGATCGGCGGTGCTGTTCGCGCCCCCGCTCTCCCCCTGAGCTCCGGCGCCCGCGCCCCCACGGGCCCCCGGCCCGGCATCGGCACGCCGCTCCGCCCGCTCCGCCGCGCGCTCCGCCGCCCGCTCGCGCCGCTCGCTCAGCCAGTCCCCGGCCCACTCCGGCGGCTCGCCACCCTCCGGCACCCGGCCGCCGCCCGACGCCCACAGCAGCAACAGCCCCAGCGCGTGCTTGCACGGGAACTTCCTGCTCGGACAGCTGCACTGGTATCCAGGCCCGTTGAGATCCACGACGGTCCGGTACGGCGTGCTGCCGCTGCCCGCGCACAGCCCCCACACGCCCTGGTCGCGCGCCCCCGCGCCCGACCACGGACCGGCCGCGGCCAGCTTGCCGCCCGCCGTGCGCGAAGCGGCGTCAGGAGCCAGGGCAAGCACCCGCTCCGCCGTCCAGCGTTCCCCCTGGCGTTCCCCCTGCGGATTCATGTCTCCGACCGTACGAGGGCCCACTGACAACTGCCGTGATCTGCGGCTTCGTTGGGGTCAGGGGGATTGTCAGTGGGGTGGTGCAGGGTGGAACACGCGTCCGGAACACGCGTCCGGAGACGGAGCGAGGAACGAGTCTGTGGGGGAGCTGTGACCGTCACTGTGTCCGGGACCGAAGCCACCGAATCCACCCGATCCACCCGATCCACCGAGGGGGCCGACGGCGCCGAGGGGTCCGTCGGGGCCAAGGGGTCCGTCGGGGCCGCGGATGTCCTTCGTCCGCACGCGGAGCACGCCTTCGCGGAGGAGCTGAGCGCGCTCGCCGCCGCCGACGACCGCCCCCGCCCGGAGCGTTGGCGGCTGTCCCCGTGGGCGGTGGCCACGTATCTGCTCGGCGACACCCTGCCGGACGGCACCGTGATCACACCCAAGTACGTGGGCCCGCGCCGCATCGTCGAGGTCGCCGTCACCACGCTCGCCACCGACCGCGCGCTGCTCCTGCTCGGCGTGCCCGGCACCGCCAAGACCTGGGTCTCGGAGCATCTGGCGGCGGCCGTCAGCGGGGATTCCACACTGCTGGTCCAGGGCACCGCGGGGACCCCCGAGGAGGCCATCCGCTACGGCTGGAACTACGCCCGGCTGCTGGCCCACGGCCCGAGCCGGGACGCGCTGGTGCCCAGCCCGGTGATGCGGGCCATGGCGGAGGGCATGACCGCGCGGGTGGAGGAGCTGACCCGTATCCCGGCCGATGTGCAGGACACGCTGATCACCGTGCTGTCGGAGAAGACGCTGCCGATCCCGGAGCTGGGGGAGGAGGTCCAGGCGGTCCGCGGCTTCAACGTCATCGCCACCGCCAACGACCGCGACCGCGGGGTCAACGAGCTGTCCAGCGCCCTGCGCCGCCGCTTCAACACGGTGGTGCTGCCGCTGCCGGCGACCCCGGAGGACGAGGTCGACATCGTGACGCGGCGCGTCGCCCAGATCGGCCGTTCGCTGGACCTCCCCGAGGTCCCGGAGGGCATCGACGAGATCCGCCGGGTGGTCACGGTCTTCCGCGAGCTGCGGCAGGGGGTGACGGCCGACGGCCGTACGAAGCTCAAGTCGCCCTCGGGGACGCTGTCCACGGCCGAGGCCATCTCGGTCGTCACCAACGGGCTCGCCCTCGCCGCCCACTTCGGCGACGGCGTGCTGCGCGCCGGTGATGTGGCCGCGGGCCTCCTGGGGGCCGTCGTCCGTGATCCGGCGGCCGACCGGGTCATCTGGCAGGAGTATCTGGAGGCGGTCGTCCGCGAGCGGGACGGCTGGAAGGACTTCTACCGCGCCTGCCGTGAGGTGAGCGCGTGACGGCCGGTACCGGCGGCGGGGTGGGGTGGCCGCTGCTCCTGGGGGTGCGGCATCACGGGCCCGGTTCGGCACGGGCGGTCAGGGCGGCGCTCTACGCGTACGAGCCCGGTGCGGTGCTGATCGAGGGTCCCCCGGAGGCGGACGCGATCGTCCGGCTCGCCGCCGACGAGGGCATGCGGCCGCCCGTCGCCCTGCTCGCCCATGCCGCGGACGACCCCGGGCGGGCGGGCTTCTGGCCGCTGGCCGGGTTCTCGCCGGAGTGGGCGGCGATCCAGTGGGCGCTGGCCCGCGATGTCCCCGTACGGTTCATCGACCTCCCGGCGGCGAACTCGCTGGCCATGGCGGCCAGGGAGCAGCCGGAGCCGCCACCGGGTCCACCGGGTCCACCGGGTCCGGATGAGCGGGCCGAGCGGGTACGTCTCGACCCGCTCGCGGCCCTCGCGGTGGCGGCCGGCTACGACGATCCGGAGCGCTGGTGGGAGGATGTCGTGGAGCACCGGGGCGGCGGATCCGGTCCGGGCCCGGACGCGTCCGTCGCCCCCGTCGCGCCGTTCGCCGCCGTCGGCGAGGCCATGGCCGCCCTCCGGGCCGAGTACGGCCACGGCGGCCATGAGGACGACGCGGTACGGGAGGCCCATATGCGGCTCCGACTGCGCGCCGCACGCCGGGAGTTCGGCGACGAGGTCGCCGTCGTCTGCGGCGCCTGGCATGTGCCCGCGCTCGCCGCGCGGACCGCGGCGACCGCCGACCGCACGCTCCTCAGGGGGCTGCCGAAGGTCAAGGCCGAGATCAGCTGGGTGCCGTGGACCCACCGCAGACTGGCCCGGCACAGTGGCTACGGCGCCGGGATCGCCTCCCCCGGCTGGTACAGCCACCTCTTCCACGCCCCCGACCGGCCGTTGGAGCGGTGGCTGGCCGAGGTCGCCCGGCTGCTGCGGGAGGAGGACGTGGCCGTCTCGTCCGCCCATGTCATCGAGGCGGTGCGGCTCGCCGAGACCCTCGCGGCCCTGCGCGGCCGTCCGCTCGCCGGGCTCGCGGAGACCATGGACGCCGTGCGGGCGGTGATGTGCGAGGGCTCCGAGGTGCCGCTCGCGCTGGTGCGGGACCGGCTGATCGTCGGGGACGCCCTCGGGGAGGTGCCCGACACGGCACCGGCCGTACCGCTGCAGCGCGACCTCACCCGGACCCAGCGGTCGCTGCGCCTCAAGCCCGAGGCCCGGGACCGCGAACTGGAGCTGGACCTGCGCAAGGAGAACGACGCCGCGCGCAGCCGTCTGCTGCACCGGCTGCGGCTGCTCGGCGTCGACTGGGGCACTCCGGCCGCCTCCCGCGGCAGCACCGGCACCTTCCGCGAGACCTGGCGGCTGCGCTGGGAGCCGGAGCTGGCGGTGCGGGTGGCCGAGGCGGGCGTCTGGGGCACCACCGTGCTGTCCGCTGCCACGGCCAAGGCGGAGTCGGACGCCGTCGGTGCCACGACGCTCGCCGAGGTCACCGAGCTGGCCGAGCGATGTCTGCTCGCCGCGCTCCCGGGCGCCCTGCCCGTGGTGATGCGCGCCCTCGCCGACCGCGCGGCGCTCGACACCGACGTCGGGCATCTCGCCCAGGCGCTGCCGTCGCTGGTGCGGTCGGTGCGCTACGGCGATGTGCGCGCCACCGACACCGCCGCCCTCACCGAGGTCGCCGCCGGGCTCGCCGAGCGCGTCCTCGTCGGTCTCCCACCCGCCTGCGTCGGCCTCGGCCCCGACGGCGCGGCCGAAATGCGCGCCCACCTGGAAGCCACCCACCGCGCGATCGCCCTCCTGACGGAGTCTGCCGGTGTTGTGGCACCGGGCCCGGCCGCACCGGCACCGTCGTCGGCGTCCGGCTCGGGACCGGGAAAGGCCCCGGAACCGGAGCCGGGGGCGGTCGGAGACGGCGGGTTGCGGGGGCGGTGGGCCGGGGTGTTGCGGGGGGTTGCCGGGCGGGACGGGGAGCCCGGCGTTCCCGGGGTGATCCGAGGGCGGGCCGCCCGGTTGCTGCTGGACGACGGGCGGCTCGCGGAGGACGAGGCGGCCCGGCTGATGGGGCTCGCCCTCTCGCCCGGCACCGCGCCGACCGAAGCCGCCGCCTGGACCGAGGGGTTCCTCGGCGGCGAGGCGGGCGGCGGGATGCTGCTCGTCCACGACGAGCGGCTGCTCGGTCTCGTCGACCGCTGGCTGACGGGCGTGCCCGCCGACGCGTTCACGGATGTGCTGCCGCTGCTGCGGCGCACCTTCTCCGCGTACGACGCGGGCGTCCGCCGCACCCTCGGCGAGCTGGTCCGCCGCGGTCCGGGCGGGGCGGACCAGAGCGTCACCGGCGGGCCACGTGGTCAGACCGCCCCCGCGGCACCCGGGTTCGGGCCCGGGCTGGACGCGGACCGCGCGGCGGCGGCCGAACCGACGGTGCGCCTCCTGCTCGGTCCCGGCCACGGCCACGCCGCCGTCCCCGTCCCTGACGACCACCACGCGCTGGAGGCAGCCGGATGAGCAGCCGTACACCCACCACCGACCACCACGAGCGGCTGCGGCGGTGGCGGCTGGTGCTGGGCGGACAGGGCGCCGACGGCACCGGCTGCTCGCTCAGCGGGGCCGACGCCGCCATGGACCGCACCCTCGAAGCGCTCTACGGAGCCGGGGGCGGGGGTGGCGAAGGCCCCGGCACCCCCGGCACCACCGGCGTCACCCCGCACGGCGGCGCCGCCGCGTCCGGTCCGCGCTCCGCCGGGCTCGGCGGCTCCGCGCCCCAAGTCGCCCGCTGGCTCGGCGACATCCGCCGGTACTTCCCCACCTCGGTGGTCCAGGTCATGCAGCGCGACGCGATCGACCGGCTCGGTCTTTCCGCGCTGCTGCTGGAGCCCGAGACGCTCGAGGCCGTCGAGGCGGACGTCCATCTCGTGGGCACCCTGCTCACCCTCAACAAGGCGATGCCGGAGACCACCAAGAACACCGCGCGGGCCGTCGTCCGCAAGGTCGTCGAAGACCTGGAGAAGCGGCTCGCCACCCGCACCCGCGCCACGCTCACCGGCGCCCTCGACCGCTCCGCCCGGATCAGCCGCCCGCGCCACCGGGACATCGACTGGGACCGCACCATCCGGGCCAACCTCGCCCACTACCTCCCCGAGCACCGGACGGTCGTCCCCGAGCGGCTGATCGGCTACGGACGCGCGGCGCGCGGGGCGAAGAAGGACGTCGTGCTCTGCGTCGACCAGTCCGGGTCGATGGCCGCGTCCGTCGTCTACGCCTCCGTCTTCGGCGCCGTGCTCGCCTCGATGCGTTCGCTCGCCACCCGGCTCGTCGTCTTCGACACCTCCGTCGTGGACCTCACCGACGAGCTCGACGACCCGGTGGACGTCCTCTTCGGCACCCGGCTCGGCGGTGGCACCGACATCAACCGGGCACTGGCGTACTGCCAGTCGCGGATCACCCGGCCCGCCGACACCGTCGTCGTGCTCATCAGCGACCTGCACGAGGGCGGGATCCGCGACGAGATGCTGGGGCGGGTCGCGGCGATGAAGGCGTCCGGAGTGCAGTTCGTGGCGCTGCTCGCGCTCTCCGACGAGGGGGCGCCGAGTTACGACCGTGAGCACGCGGCGGCGCTCGCCGCGCTCGGCGCACCCGCCTTCGCCTGCACCCCCGATCTCTTCCCGGAGGTGATGGCCGCGGCGATCGAGCGGCACCAACTGCCGATACCGGACATGGCGATGCATCAGTGACCAGGGGCTTGCGCCGCCCCCTGTCGGTCGTGCAAGGATCATCTCCGTCGCCCCGGACGTGAATCCGACCGTCCGGTTGGCAGGTTCGTCCTGTCCGTGCGTTTTTACGTTCCAGCATCACGTCTCGTATCCAGGGAAGGCCCGCTCTTGTCCGCTGTGTTCGCCCTGCCTGCCGCCGTGCGCCTGCCGCGCACCGTGGCCGCTCGGCGAGCGCTGCTGACGGCGTTCTTCCTCGGCGGCTTCCTGGCCCTGGCGTTCCTCTTCGGCGGCGGCGCTCACGCCGCCGAGCGGCCGGAAGCGGTCGCCACGGCCGGACAGGCCCAGGGCTCCAGCGAGTCCGGGCTGTTCGATCCGTCCCGGGCCGACACCGCCCGGGACCGGACCCAGCAGGCCGGGGAGCGCACCCGGGAGGCCGGGGAGCACACCCGGGCCGGGGCCGGCGAGGCGGCCGACACCACCCGGGACACGGTCTCCGAGGCCGTACGCCCCGTCCGGGAGCCGGTCGAGCGACAGGCTCGGAAGGTCACCGACCCGGTCGGTGACCTGGTGCGCAGCACCGGCGACAGCCTGCCCGTCGGCCTGCCCGACCTCGGCGTCGGCAGCTCCGGCGGCGCGGGCTCCGACGGCTCCGCACCGGGCCACGGCCCGGCCAAGGACCGTGCCGCGCAGGGCGGTTCCGCCCTTCCCGGCAACCAGTCCGCGCAGGTCACGGCCCCGGCGGGCCCCGTGGCGGCATCGTCCGTCACCACCCCGTCGCGCTCCGACGACGACGCCGGGCACGGCCCGGTCGTCCGGGCGGCCGTCGGCGCGGCCCAGGACGGTGGCGCCCCGGCGCCGCTGCCCCTTCCGCGGTCCCCCCTTGGGACCGTCCCCCAGTACTCCGGCGACAGCGGCGCTCCCCGTGGCGGGGACACCCATGCCGCTCTGCCGCCGTCCGACGCGAACCACTTCGGGCTGCGGCCCGGTGCGATCCGCGCGGAGAGCTCGGCGCCGACGCGCGAGCGGTTCAACGAAGTCCTCGAATTCCCCGGCTAGGGCAGACCTCCCCCCGTCTGCATGAGACCTGCCGCGCGGGGGCGGGTCAGGTCTGCCCGTCCGACAACCCCCTTGTGAATTCGAAGGACTTCCACTGCCATGCGCAACAACATCCGCCGTTCCATCCTCGTAGCCGCCGCTGCCACCGGCATCTGGGCCCTGGGCACCGCCGCCGCCAGCGCCGACGAGCTGCCCTCCGTTCCCTCCACCGACAGCGTCACCAGCACGGTGGACGGCGTCGGCAAGACCGCCCGGGACACCGCCTCGACCGCCAAGGTCACCGACACCGACAAGGTCACCGACACCGCGAAGACGACCGTGGGCGGTGCGACCTCGACGGTCACCGACACCGTCAAGGGCGGCGTCCCCGCCACCGACGGTCTGCCGGGCGTCCCGGACGTCTCCAAGACCGTGAAGGGTGCGACCGGCGGTGCCGCCGGTGACGCCAAGGCGGACAAGGTCGCCAAGAAGGCCGGCAAGGCCGTGAAGAAGGCCAAGAAGGCCACCGACCTCGACCTGCCCACCGGTGAGGTCTCCGGCGTGGTGCCGGACATCCCGGTCCTCGGCTCGCTGCCGACCGTCCCCGACACCTCCGCGCTTCCCGCCGCGGGCTCCGTGCCGTCCGTCGACGGCGCCGTCCCGGCCGAGCTGCCCACCAAGCTCCCCGCCACCCCGAAGCTGCCCACCGTCCCCGGCTCGGCCGACGAGCTGCTGGGTGCCCTCTCCGGCGCGGGCGTCCGTCCCGAGCAGCTGACCGGCAAGGCCCAGGCCGCCGCCGACGCCGCACGGCCGACCGTCGACGGTGCCGCCGCCGACGTGCTGCCCCCCGCCGCGCACCGCATCGTGGTCAAGGTCGTCCCGGTCGCGCAGCTCGCCGCCGGTGACGCCGGTGTGCTGGCCGGTGACGCGGTGGACCACGCCACCCCGTACGCGGGCTACGTGACCGGCAGCGCCCAGGGCCACGCGCTCGGCACCGCCTCCAACGTCGTTCCGTTCGCGCAGGACACCGCGGCCGGTGCCGTCCCGGTGGCCAAGAGCGTGGTGGTCACCACCGTTCCGTTCGCGCGGGACCTGGCCACCAGCACGGTGCCGTTCGCCCAGGACCTGGGTACCTCGGTGGCCGCCGACGCGCAGGTCACCGCGGGCAACGCCACGGATGGTGCGAAGAGCCTGCTCCCGGCGGTGCCGACCGACCTGACGGACGCCGCGAACATCCCGGCCCTCCCGGTCCTGCCGACCGTTCCGGCCGACGTCCCGACGGTCCCGGCGGAGCTGCCGACCGTTCCGGCCGAGCTGCCGACCGTCCCGGCGTAGCTGCCGACCGTTCCGGCCGAGCTGCCCACCCTTCCGGCCGAGCTTCCGGCCGTCTGATCATCCGCGTGGCCATCGGGCCGTACGCATAGCTGTGCCGAACGGCAGTCCTCTTTGGGGAGGGGACTGTCGCTGACCGGGCGGCCCTCTTTGGGGAGGGGGCTGCCCGGTCGCGGCGTTTCCGGCGGCACAACGGCGCCGGGCGAGGCACCATCGACATAGATACCCATGGCAGCGATCTGTGACCGTAATCACCGCTCCAGTGTGATCTGCGATTTAGGGTCATCCGGTCCACGGGGATAACCTGCGTGGCGGACATGCCGCGTACCCGGCGCACGTGTGCCGCCCTCGTCAAAGATCGCGTCCTCACGCTGCCACCGCGGCACGCCCGCGCAGACAACGACCGCGATATCCATGGAAAAGGGACGGACGCGCGTGGACCTGTTCGAGTACCAGGCGAGGGACCTCTTCGCCAAGCACGGTGTACCGGTGCTGGCCGGTGAAGTCATCGACACGCCTGAGGCGGCGCGCGAGGTGGCCGAGCGACTGGGCGGCCGTGCGGTCGTCAAGGCGCAGGTCAAGGTCGGTGGCCGCGGTAAGGCCGGCGGCGTCAAGCTGGCCTCCGACCCGGCCGACGCCGTGGAGAAGGCGACCCAGATCCTGGGCATGGACATCAAGGGCCACACGGTCCACAAGGTGATGCTCGCCCAGACCGCGGACATCAAGGAGGAGTACTACGTCTCCTTCCTGCTGGACCGCACCAACCGCACCTTCCTCGCCATGGCCTCCGTCGAGGGCGGCGTGGAGATCGAGGTCGTCGCGGAGCAGAACCCCGAGGCGCTCGCCAAGATCGCGGTGGACGCCATCGAGGGTGTGACCGCCGAGAAGGCCGCCGAGATCGTCGCCGCCGCGAAGTTCCCGGCCGAGATCGCGGACCAGGTCGCGGAGGTCCTCCAGCAGCTGTGGACCGTCTTCATCAAGGAAGACGCCCTGCTCGTCGAGGTGAACCCGCTGGTCAAGACAGGCGACGGCCAGATCATCGCGCTGGACGGCAAGGTCTCCCTGGACGAGAACGCCGCCTTCCGCCAGCCGGAGCACGAGGCGCTCGAGGACAAGGCCGCGGCCAACCCCCTCGAGGCGGCCGCCAAGGCCAAGGGCCTCAACTACGTCAAGCTCGACGGTGAGGTCGGCATCATCGGCAACGGCGCGGGTCTGGTCATGTCGACCCTCGACGTCGTCGCCTACGCCGGTGAGAACCACGGCGGTGTGAAGCCCGCCAACTTCCTCGACATCGGTGGTGGCGCCTCCGCCGAGGTGATGGCGAACGGTCTCGAGATCATCCTCGGCGACCCGGACGTCAAGTCGGTCTTCGTCAACGTCTTCGGTGGCATCACCGCCTGCGACGCCGTGGCCAACGGCATCGTCCAGGCCCTGGAGCTGCTGAAGTCCAAGGGCGAGGACGTCACCAAGCCGCTGGTCGTGCGCCTCGACGGCAACAACGCGGAGCTGGGTCGCAAGATCCTCACCGACGCCAACCACCCGCTGGTGCAGCAGGTGGACACCATGGACGGCGCGGCCGAGCGTGCCGCCGAGCTGGCTGCGAAGTAAGGGACGAGGTCACCAGAAACCATGGCTATCTTCCTCACCAAGGAAAGCAAGGTCATCGTCCAGGGGATGACCGGGTCCGAGGGTCAGAAGCACACCCGTCGGATGCTTGCCTCGGGCACCAACATCGTCGGTGGCGTGAACCCGCGCAAGGCCGGCACCACCGTTGACTTCGACGGCAACGAGGTCCCGGTCTTCGGCTCCGTCAAGGAGGCCATCGACGCCACCGGCGCCGATGTCACGGTCATCTTCGTCCCGGAGAAGTTCACCAAGGACGCGGTCATCGAGGCGATCGACGCCGAGATCCCGCTCGCCGTCGTGATCACCGAGGGCATCGCCGTCCATGACTCGGCCAACTTCTGGGCCTACGCGGGCAAGAAGGGCAACAAGACCCGCATCATCGGCCCGAACTGCCCGGGTCTGATCACGCCGGGTCAGTCGAACGCGGGCATCATCCCGGCCGACATCACCAAGCCCGGCCGGATCGGTCTGGTGTCGAAGTCCGGCACCCTGACCTACCAGATGATGTACGAGCTGCGGGACATCGGCTTCTCGTCCTGCGTCGGCATCGGCGGCGACCCGATCATCGGCACCACCCACATCGACGCCCTGGCCGCCTTCGAGGCCGACCCCGACACCGACCTGATCGTGATGATCGGTGAGATCGGCGGCGACGCCGAGGAGCGGGCCGCGGACTTCATCAAGGCCAACGTCACCAAGCCGGTCGTCGGCTATGTGGCGGGTTTCACCGCCCCCGAGGGCAAGACCATGGGCCACGCGGGTGCGATCGTGTCCGGTTCCTCCGGCACCGCGCAGGCGAAGAAGGAGGCCCTGGAGGCCGCGGGCGTGAAGGTCGGCAAGACCCCGTCCGAGACCGCCCGCCTCGCGCGCGCCGCGCTGGCCGGCTGACGCCGACCCGGCGCCGGTTCCACGGCTCGAGGGCGCGGGTCCGCACCACTCATGGGTGGTGCGGACCCGCGCCTTTTCGCCTTCTGGCCTACAAGCGAATAAAAGACGCATAAGCGGACTAAGTGCGACACGGCGACCAATCGCTTGATGTAGGGATGAAACGGCTGTTATTGGCAGCATGGTCGTCGTGACCCAGACGACCACCGATCGCAGCCCGACGTTGTCCTCACGCGGCCGTGCCGCGCTCCAGAGTCCCTCCGCCCGGGAGGCGTTCCTCGGCGGTGTGGTCGCCGCGGGGCTCGGCCTGGGTGTGCTCTCCGTCGCCGTACTCCTGTTGTGGATCACCTCCCCGTCCCCGGAGACCAGCCCTGACGGGGCCCTGCACGTCGCCGCCGACCTGTGGCTGCTCGGCCACGGCTCGGAACTCGTGCGCACCGAGTCGCTCTCCGGGCACTCGATGCCCGTCGGACTGCTCCCGCTGCTGATCGGCCTGGTGCCGTGCTGGCTGCTCTACCGGGCCGCACAGCACGCCGTCTACCGGCAGGAGACCGCCGAGGACGACGGGGAGTGGGTGCCCGGGTCGTCCGCCGTGGATCCGTACACCGCCTTCGGGTGGGTGACCGGCGGCTATCTGCTGGTGGGCGTGGCGACCGTGCTCTACGCCTCGTCCGGCCCGCTGCACGTCAACGTGGTCAGTGCCCTGCTGCATCTGCCGGTGGCCGTCGCGTCCGTCGCGGTCCTCGGGGTGTGGGTGGCCGACGGGCGGTTCCCGGTACGGTTCCCGGCCCGGCTGAAGGCCCCGCTCCGCCGGATCCGGGGCGCCGACAAGGCTGTTCGCGCCCTGGTCTGGGTGCGCGGGCGGAGCTGGTGCCGACGCCGTCCGCTGATCGCCGCCCTCCGGGCCGGGGCGAGCGCCCTGGTGGTGCTGCTGGGCTGTGGCGCGCTGCTCACCGCCACCTCGATGCTCAGCCACTCCGGCGCGGCCCAGTTGGCGTTCCTCCAGCTCAGCGATGTGTGGTCGGGGCGGTTCGCGGTACTGGTGGTGAGCCTGGCACTGCTGCCGAACGCGATCGTCTGGGGCGCCGCCTACGGGGTCGGCGCCGGATTCGCGGCCGGCGGGGGCAGCGTGATCGCCCCGCTCGGTGTCACCTCGACCCCCAAGCTGCCGGACCTCCCCCTGGTCGCCGCGCTGCCCGACGCCGGATCGGGAGTGCCGCTGGTCTGGCTGACCGGTATCGCGGCGGGGATGTCACTGGCCCTCTTCACCGGGATCGCGGCGGCACGGCGGCTGGGCCGCGGTGACCGGCCCTCCTGGACCCTGATCGAGACCACGATGCTGGCCGTGCTGGCGGCGCTGGGCTGCTCCGCCGCGATGGCGCTGCTGGCGGCCGTCTCGGGCGGCTCGCTGGGCGTGGGCATCCTCTCCGACCTGGGCCCGAGCTGGTGGCGTACGGGTGGGGCCACCCTCGGCTGGACGGCGCTGATCGGAGTGCCGGGAGCGGTGGTGGTGCGCTGGGTCCGGCTGTACGTCCCGACCCGGTCGACCTGGGACGAGTGGAAGGCGGCCCGGGTGGCGAGCGCGGAGCTGCGTGCGCGGAAGCGCCAGGCACGCGCCTCGGAACGGATCGCCCGGAAGGCCGAGCGGGAGGCGGTGCACGCGGAGGCGGTGGCGAAGGCGGCGGGGCGGCCGAAGCCCGCGTTGCCCATGGAGGACGTCGATCTGCGCAAGGCCATGTCCGAGCCGTGGTGGCAGTGGCTCCGGCCGCGTACGCGCACCGCGGAGGGCGGAAAGCGGAAGCGCGGGGCGCACCGCCGGGGCGCGGGTACGGGCGTGGACACGGGTACGGACGCCCCCCGGGACACCGCCGGAGCCGGGTCAGAACCGGTGAACGGGATCGGCCGCCCCGCCGGTCCGAACGGCGCTGCGGGCGCGCAGGGTTTGACCGGCACGAGCAGCACGGATGGCGTTCCCGGCGGGAAGGGCGCTCCTGGCGTGAACGGCGGCGCGGAGGCCGACCGTCCGGCGGTGGCGCAGCCCGCCCTCGGCACCGCACCGCATCCACGGCGTCGGCTGACCTCCTGGTTCAAGCCCATCGCGTCCGTGGCGGCCGAGCGGTCCACCGCACCGGCCGAGTCGGGTGCGTCCGGCAGCTCCGGGAGCGAGTCGGCGGTGTCCGCGGAGTCCTCGTCCGGCGGCGACGTACGCCCCGCGGCGGCCAAGGAGGACAGCGGCGCCCCCGGAACGCCGAGCGGCGCCCGGGACGCGTAGGAGCGTCGGACGCACCACGGCCCGGCAGGCGCACAGCGCGCCTGCCGGGCCGTGTCGTGCGGTCAGTCCTCGGTGCTGAGCAGCGGCCTCAGTTGCTCGGGCAGCAGGCTCTCGCACTGCTGCCGGGCGGTCTGGGTCAGCGCGTCGTCCACACAGGTGTAGTAGTCCTTGTAGACGAACTGGATGCTGAAGGTCGCGGCCACTATGGCGAGCGCGAGCGCACCCGTCACCACGCCGCTGATCGCCGCCGTGGACTGCGGCTTGGATCCGGTGGAGCCGGGCGCGGGCAGCCGGGCCGGAGTGGCGCCCGGCGGCGGGGGCGGCGCGTTCAGCGCGGCCTGCGCGGGCGCCGGGGACGGTGCCGGACGGCGCGGCTTGGCCCGCAGCGCGCTGATGCCCCAGTACAGGGCCAGCGCACCGAGCAGCAGCGCGATCTGCGGCAGGCTGAACAGCGCGAAGAAGAATCCCCACATGCCCGAGAGCAGGGCGTAGCGGGCGCGGCGCTGGGCCGGGTCGGTGGGGTCCCAGCGCGGGCCGCTCTGGCCGGTGGGGCCGTTCGGGCGGTTGGCGCCGGGGAGGCTGCCGAAGCCGCCGCCGCTCTGGCGGCCGGGCTGGCGGCTGCTCCACTGGCTGCCCCACGCCGGGGGCCGCTGTCCCTCCGGGCCGCCGTCCTGCCCGTCCTGGCCGTTCTGGCCGTCCTGGCCGTTCTGGCCACCGTGGCCGTTCTGGCCACCGTGGCCGTCCTGGCCACCGTGGCCGTCCTGCCCGTTCTGGCCATCGTGGCCGTTCTGGCCCTCGGAGCCGCTGCCGCCGGCCGAGTGGTGGCGGGGCTGCCAGGGCTGGTCCGGCCTGCCCTCCGGCGGTGGGGCGAACGGGTTGTCCTCCGGCCCTCCGCCGCGCTGGCCACCGGACGGCGCGCCGGGGGACGGGGCTCCCCGGGAACCGCCCGGGGCGGCCCCGGGAGCGCCCTCGGACGCGCCGGGGGAGGAGGGCGAGGACGAGGAGGACGGCGACTGCCGCTCATGCATCAGCGGCGTCGCACGCGACGTGCGGGCGTGGCTCATCGCCGCCCCCCGGTCGAGGCGGGAGTCGGAGTGAGGCGTTGAGCCGCGCGGCGGCGTCGGTCCGGCATCTGGAGTGTGTCTTCCCCTTGTGTCGTCGTCCCGCACACCGGGCCCGCGGTCGGCTGGTGCCGGGCGGCTCGGCGGCGCGGGCGCGAGGGTCGTTCCCACGGCGTCGGTTGGATTCGCAGTCCAGACGCTACCTCCCGTGCCCGCCCCCGTCCCCCGGGGGCCGCTTCGTGTGCCGGTATCGTTGCTGACGGTCGGCGGCTTCGTAGAGTTCCCCCGAATTCATGAGTCCGCGGCCTTGTACGACCACACACATGGCAGCACCGCCCGCGAGAAGGATCCCCGCCGTGGCCTCCCCGCCTTCCTCCGCCCGCCCCGGGCGCCCCGCCCGCCTCGTCGTTCTCGTCTCCGGTTCCGGTACGAACCTCCAGGCGCTGCTCGACGCCATCGCCGCGGAGGGGGTGGCCGCCTACGGCGCCGAGGTGGTCGCCGTCGGTGCCGACCGCGACGGCATCGAGGGGCTGGAGCGCGCCGAGCGTGCCGGGATCCCCACCTTTGTCTGCCGGGTCAAGGACCACGGCAGCCGCGCCGAGTGGGACGCCGCGCTGGCCGAGGCGACCGCCGGGTACCAGCCCGACCTCGTCGTCTCGGCCGGGTTCATGAAGATCCTGGGCGAGGAGTTCCTCGCCCGCTTCGGCGGCCGCTGCGTCAACACCCACCCCGCGCTGCTGCCCAGCTTTCCCGGTGCCCACGGCGTACGCGACGCCCTCGCGCACGGTGTGCGGGTGACCGGCTGCACCGTCCACTTCGTCGACGACGGCGTCGACACCGGCCCGATCATCGCCCAGGGCACGGTCGAGGTCCGGGACGAGGACGACGAGTCCGCTCTGCACGAGCGGATCAAGGAAGTCGAGCGTTCGCTGCTCGTCGAGGTCGTGGGGCGTCTGGCGCGTCACGGCTACCGCATTGAGGGACGAAAGGTAAGGATCCCGTGACCGCCGAAGGTACGAAGCGGCCCATCCGCCGCGCGCTGGTGAGCGTCTACGACAAGACGGGGCTCGAGGAGCTGGCCCGCGGGCTGCACACGGCGGGTGTCCAGCTCGTCTCCACCGGCTCGACGGCCGCGAAGATCGCCGCCGCGGGTGTCCCGGTCACCAAGGTCGAGGAGCTGACCGGCTTCCCCGAGTGTCTCGACGGCCGCGTCAAGACCCTGCATCCGCGGGTCCACGCGGGCATCCTCGCCGACCAGCGCCTGGACGCGCACCGCGAGCAGCTGGCCGAGCTGGGCGTCGAGCCGTTCGAGCTGGTGATCGTCAACCTCTACCCGTTCCGCGAGACCGTCGCCTCGGGCGCCTCGCCCGACGAGTGCGTCGAGCAGATCGACATCGGTGGGCCGTCCATGGTGCGCGCCGCCGCCAAGAACCACCCGTCCGTGGCCGTGGTCGTCAACCCCGCGGCCTACGACGACGTGCTGAAGGCCGTCGCCGACGGCGGCTTCGACCTCGAGCGGCGCAAGCGGCTGGCGGCCGAGGCGTTCCAGCACACCGCGGCGTACGACGTGGCGGTGGCGAACTGGTTCGCCCAGGGCTACGCCGCCGCCGACGACTCCGGCTTCCCCGAGTTCCTGGGCGCCACCGTCACCCGCGCCAATGTGCTGCGCTACGGCGAGAACCCGCACCAGGCCGCCGCGCTCTACTCCGACGGCTCCGGCAAGGGCCTGGCGCACGCGGAGCAGCTGCACGGCAAGGAGATGTCGTACAACAACTACGTCGACACCGAGGCCGCCCGGCGCGCCGCCCACGACCACGCCGCGCCGTGCGTCGCGATCATCAAGCACGCCAACCCCTGCGGGATCGCGGTCGGCGCGGATGTCGCCGAGGCGCACCGCAAGGCGCACGCCTGTGACCCGCTGTCGGCCTTCGGCGGGGTCATCGCCGTCAACCGGCCGGTGTCGGTCGCGATGGCCGAGCAGGTCGCCGAAATCTTCACCGAGGTCATCGTGGCGCCGGACTACGAGGACGGCGCGGTCGAGGTGCTGGCCCGGAAGAAGAACATCCGCGTGCTGCGTTGCGCCGACGCCCCCGAGGCGACCGTCGAGGAGCGTCCGATCGAGGGCGGTGCGCTGGTCCAGGCCAAGGACCGGTTCCAGGCCGAGGGCGACGATCCGGCGAACTGGACCCTGGCCACCGGGGAGGCGCTGGACGCCGACGGCATCGCCGAGCTGTCCTTCGCCTGGCGCGCCTGCCGCGCGGTGAAGTCCAACGCGATCCTGCTGGCCAAGGACGGCGCCACGGTCGGCGTCGGCATGGGACAGGTCAACCGCGTCGACTCGGCGAAGCTGGCCGTGGAGCGGGCGGGCGAGGAGCGGGCGAGCGGTGCGTACGCCGCCTCGGACGCCTTCTTCCCCTTCCCGGACGGCTTCGAGGTGCTGGCCCGCGCCGGGGTCCGGGCCGTGGTGCAGCCGGGCGGCTCGGTCCGTGACGAGCTGGTGGTGGAGGCCGCGCGCGAGGCGGGCGTGACCATGTACTTCACCGGTACGCGCCACTTCTTCCACTGAGCGTCCCCGCGCCGTGAACGCCATAGGCGTGACCGCCATGAGGCGGTGAACGTCACAAGGCCGCACCCCCGGGCCCGGGGGTGCGGCCTTCGCGCGGCCCCGACCGTACCTGATTGGATCCGACGTCCCCGCATCCGGGAGGATGAAAGACATGACCGCCCAGATTCTCGATGGCAAGGCAACCGCAGCCGCGATCAAGTCCGACCTCGTCAGCCGTGTGGAGGCGCTGAAGGCCCGGGGCGTCCACCCCGGTCTCGGGACGGTGCTGGTCGGTGAGGACCCCGGCAGCAAGTGGTACGTGGCGGGCAAGCACCGCGATTGCGCCGAGGTGGGCATCGCCTCCATCCGGCGCGATCTGCCGGAGACCGCCACCCAGGAGGAGATCGAGGCGGTGGTCCGGGAGCTCAACGAGGACCCGGAGTGCACCGGCTACATCGTCCAGCTGCCGCTGCCCAAGGGCATCGACACCAACCGCGTGCTGGAGCTGATGGACCCCGGCAAGGACGCCGACGGGCTGCACCCGATGAACCTCGGCCGGCTGGTGCTGAACGAGTCCGGCCCGCTGCCGTGCACCCCCCAGGGCGTCATCCAGCTGCTGCGCCACCACGGTGTGGAGATCAAGGGCGCGCATGTGGTGGTCGTCGGCCGCGGTATCACCGTCGGCCGCTCGATCGGGCTGCTGCTGACCCGCCGCTCGGAGAACGCCACGGTCACCCTGTGCCACACCGGCACCCGCGATCTGCCCTCGGTGCTGCGCCAGGCCGACATCATCGTGGCGGCGGCCGGGGTACGGCATCTGGTCAAGCCGGAGGACGTCAAGCCGGGCGCCGCGGTGCTGGACGTGGGCGTCAGCCGGGACGAGCACGGCAAGATCGCCGGGGATGTGCACCCCGGGGTGGCCGAGGTCGCCGCCTGGATCTCGCCGAACCCCGGCGGAGTGGGTCCGATGACCCGCGCGCAGCTGCTGGTCAATGTGGTGGAGGCCGCCGAGCGCGCGGCGGAGGCGGCCGACGGCGGCGGTGCCGGTCATGGCGGCTGAGGCGAGCGAACCGGCGGCGGGGGAGCCGCAGACCGGGGAGCCCGCCCGTAAGTCGCGGCGCTTCCCGCTGATCACCCGGGACACCGCGCGTCCGGAGGGCGGCGGCCGGGCGGCGTCCGGGGGCGCTCCGGCACCCGTGCGCCAGTGGCCGCTGCTCGCGGTCATGGGCGGTGTGGGGCTGGGGCTGCTGATCGTCGCCCTGGACGCGTTCCGGGCGGGCACCGTGCTGATCGGGCTCTCGTTGCTGGCGGGTGCGGTGCTGCGGTGGGCGCTGCCGGACGTCGGGATGCTCGCGGTGCGGTCCCGCTTCACCGACATGCTGACGTACGGGCTGCTGGGCGCGGCGATCGTGCTGCTGTCCCTGATGGCCCAGCCGGATCCCTGGGTGACGATTCCCTTCCTGGAGGATCTGGTGCACTTCACCGTCCGCTAGGCCCTGTCCGGAGTCCGCTGGCCGGAGCGAACGGCGGCCCGTCCTCTCCCCCGTGGGAGGACGGGCCGCCGTCGTTTCCGGGGCCGGGTCTCCTCGACCCGGCGACGGTCCGCCCTCTCCCCCGAAGCAGGACGGACCGCCTGGTCGTCAGCGTTGTGTGTCGGCTGTGCTGGATCAATGGACGTCGGCGGCCTGTGGCGCGGAAGTGACCATTCCGGTACGAGTTCTCGGCTACGCAACGATGAACTGGGGCGCAAGGGTGCGTACGGCGTATAGCGAAAGCCACAATGCGCCCCCGGCGGGAGAACTGACATCCTGGACCACGGCATCCCCCGGGACAGGGAGTTCGGATCCTCGGGGTGCCAATCGCGGTACCAGCACAGGAGATTCACCGGATCCACACGGGGGGAACAGGGGGAGGCAATGCCTCGCTGGAGGGAGCTGCCGGGAGAACTCGACCCGCAGGTGCGGGAGTTCACCGGGCAGCTGCGCAGGATCGTCGACCGCAGCGGGATGAGTGTGGTGGCCGTCGCCGACCGCACCGGCTACAGCAAGAGCTCATGGGAGCGCTACCTCAACGGGCGTCTGCTGCCGCCGCAACGCGCGGTGGAGGCGCTGGCCGATGCCACGGGAGCCGGGACCCACCACCTCACCACCCTGTGGGAGTTGGCGGAGCGGGCCTGGAGCCGCTCCGAGAACCGGCACGACGTGACGATGGAGGCCATCAGCGTCGCCCAGGCGCGGGCCGCCATCGAGGAGTTCGCACCGGAGCAGGAGACCGCGCGGGGGAGGAAGAACGGCCGGTCCTCGGAGAAATCCCCGGCCAACCCCTCGGGCGATACGGCCGATACGTGCGATACGGCCGATACGGCCGATACGGGTGATATGGGTGGTACCGGCAATACGGTCAAGGTGGACGAGGTCGCGGCGGCCGACCAGCCCGCGAAGCCGGAACGCGCGCGGCGGAGCGTCGCCCTGCCCGGACCGGAGCAGCCGCTGATGCCGCCCGCCCCGGCCGTCGCCCCGGCGGCGCCCGAGCCGGGGGCCGCGTCCTCGGCCCCCGTGGCCCCCGCAACGCCCGCGCCCCCCGCGGTCCCCGCGCCCCCCGCGGTCCCCGCGCCCCCCGCGGTCCCCGCGCCCCCCGCGGTCCCCGACGCCTCCGCGGCCCCCGCGGAAGGGCGGGGCGGGCGCCGCTGGATCGTGCTGTTCGCCGCGGGCGCCGTGGCATCGCTGCTCCTCGTCGCCGGGACCGTGGTCCTGATCGGCACGGGCGACGGCGACGAGGGGAAACCGGCCGCGGGACCGAAGACCGCCCCGGCCACCACCGCGCCCGCTCTGCCCCGCGGGGTGAAGTGCGCCGGGGACGGCTGCACCGGTAAGGACCCGGAGGTCATGGGCTGCGGTGGTGCGAAGGCGACGACCTCCGCCGACCTCACCGTGGGCACCGCCTATGTCGAGGTCCGCTACAGCGAGACGTGCGGTGCGGCCTGGGCCCGGATCACCCGCGCGGCGCCCGGCGACCGGATACGGGTCACCGCCCCGGGCGGGGGCGGCGGCGCGGCGGTCAGCCAGAGCGGCGAGGTCAACGCCGACGGGGACACCTACACCACGATGGTTCCGGTGAAGACCACTGCGCAGGCCACCGCCTGCGCCACGCTGACCGGTGGGAAACGCGGCTGTACGGCCCGTGGCGCGAACGGGTGAGGAAACGTTCGGAACCCGTCCGGACGATTTTGGATTCGTTGGGAATGGCCCCGTGGAACGCGGGCAGACGCAGGCCGACCCCCCACGGGTGCGGCTATGGGTGGCCGCCCGCACTCCCCCTTCTGGCGGGCGGCCGCCCAAGCGTGTGTGCGGTGAGCAGTGACACAGTGGCCCGGGAGACCGGGCCCGTGGCGCCGTCGGATAGCCTGACGCAGGTATCTCGACACCAAGAGATCTTGACAGAAAACACAGCGCAGGAGACCGCCATGACCCGCACTCCCGTCAATGTCACCGTCACCGGCGCGGCAGGCCAGATCGGCTACGCGCTGCTCTTCCGTATCGCCTCCGGTCAGCTGCTCGGCCCGGACGTGCCGGTCGCGCTGCGTCTCCTGGAGATCCCACAGGGACTGAAGGCAGCCGAGGGCACCGCCATGGAGCTCGACGACTGCGCCTTCCCGCTGCTGCGCGGCATCGACATCTCCGATGACCCGAACGTGGCCTTCGACGGTGCCAACGTGGCGCTGCTCGTCGGTGCCCGCCCGCGCACCAAGGGCATGGAGCGGGGCGACCTGCTCGAGGCCAACGGCGGCATCTTCAAGCCGCAGGGCAAGGCCATCAACGACCACGCCGCGGACGACATCAAGGTCCTCGTGGTCGGCAACCCGGCCAACACCAACGCGCTCATCGCGCAGGCCGCCGCCCCGGACGTACCGGCGGAGCGCTTCACCGCGATGACCCGGCTGGACCACAACCGCGCCCTGTCGCAGCTGTCGAAGAAGACCGGTGTCCCGGTCTCGGAGATCACGAAGCTGACGATCTGGGGCAACCACTCCGCCACCCAGTACCCGGACGTCTTCCACGCCGAGGTCGCGGGCAAGAACGCCGCCGAGGTCGTCAACGACGAGCAGTGGCTGGCCGACACCTTCATCCCGACCGTCGCCAAGCGCGGTGCGGCGATCATCGAGGCGCGCGGCGCGTCCTCGGCCGCCTCCGCCGCCAACGCGGCCATCGACCACGTCCACACCTGGGTGAACGGCACCGACGCCGGTGACTGGACCTCCGCCGGTGTGGTCTCCGACGGCTCGTACGGTGTGCCGGAGGGCCTCATCTCGTCCTTCCCGGTCACCGCGAAGGGCGGCGCGTTCGAGATCGTCCAGGGCCTGGACATCAACGAGTTCTCGCGGACCCGGATCGACGCTTCGGTCAAGGAGCTCGAGGAGGAGCGCGAGGCGGTGCGCGGTCTGGGCCTCATCTGAGGCCCGGACGCCTGATCCGTTGATCTCCTGATCTCCGCCCGGCTTCTGCCGGACAGCCATCCGAAGGGTCACACTCCGGTATTCACTCCGGAGTGTGACCCTTCGGCCATTCCCTGTGATGGCGGCTCATCCTCCCCTACGGTGGGAGGAGTTGACGCCGGCCTCGGGGGGAGAGCATGGCCAGGGACAGTCGCGCCGATCATGCCGTACGTCTGCCGCGCTCGCGGCCGGAGCCCACGCGCCCCGTCCCCGTATCGTCCTCACCCCACACCAGCAGCGAGGCGACCCGGTTGCTGTGCGCGGGCACCTATATCGACGACGACTTCCGGGACGCCGTCGTGGACGAGCTGTATGTCCACGAGGAGCGTTCCGTGGCGCCGTCCCTCGGGATCGACGCGGCCCGGGTGCTCGCCCATGCGCTGCGCGCCCGCCGTCTGGAGGCGGGCTGGACGGCGCTGCTGGCGGGGTTATGGCTGCTGGACTTCCTGCTCGCCCAGGGTTTCTTCTACGCCTTCCTGCTGTCCTGCGCGCTGCTGCTGATAGCCGCCTGGGCCAGGGGTGGTGCGTCCGGCCCCTTCCGCGCGGACTATCCGGGGGCCGACCGGGTCAGGTCGTACCGGCGGCGGGTGGCCGCGGTGCTGCGGCTGGCCGGCTGGCTGACGTTGATCTCCTATGTGGCCAGTGCCCTTGAGCTGGCCCTCGCGGACGACCCGGATCCGAGCGCGCTGAGCGGTGCGCTGCCGCCGGAGCTGCTGGCCGGGGCGAATCCCACCGCCGCCTGGTGTGCGCTGCTGATTCCCGCAGCGATGGCCGGTGCGGTCGCGCTGCACCGGGAGCATGTGGCCGGGGTGCTGGCCACCGAGCTGGATCCGGTCACCTTCGCCGACCCCGGCGCCGATCCGGCCGAGCGGTTCGAGGGCGCCCGCTTCCAGCGGGTGCGTGCCCTGATCCGCCGGGAGCAGCACGCACCGGTGATCCTCTACCACGATCAGCACCCCTTCCTCGGCGCGGGCGCCGCCCATGCCACCTGGACCCTTGCGGTGGAGCTGCGCCCGCGTGAGGGCGCCACGGCCGTGCCGCTCGACAACCGCGTGATCCTGGAGCGGATCCGGCCGCTGGTGGAGGCGTTGCGCACACCGTCCGCCGGGGGCGCCGCCGTTGGAGCCGCCCGGCTCCCCGCCGTCCCCGACCCCGCCCCGCCGCCCGGTATCCCGGGTGACCGGGTCCGTGACCGGCTGCGCGGTCTGGAGCTGGACGAGTGTGTGTTCCTCAAGGCCACCGGATTGCGCAGCCGGTCCTTCGTGCCGTACGGCGAGGCGGACTTCGCCCGGGAGCGGGCCGAGGCCGTCGAGGAGGGCGGCGAGATCCGGCGCCACTTCCTGCGGATCCGTGTCGGGGCATGGCGGGAAGAGGTGGTGGTCACGGTCTTTGTGCGGGTCCACACCCAAGGCGGCATGCTGATGCTGGAGTTCGCGCCGCATGTGCTGCGTCCGATCCGCCCGGCCTTCCGGGCGGTCGACCGGATCTCCGACTCCCACCGCCGGGGCGGGCTGCCGGGCAAGGCGGTGTGGGCGCTGGCCCGCACCCCCACGGCGGCGGGCCGGGCGCTGATCCAGCTCTTCCGGTCGGCCGCCTTCCTCTGGCGGATGTACGCGGGCGGTTATGACGCCGCGATCCCCGACGGCCCCTGGGCGTCGGTGCGTGAACTGGGCAGTGACGGCGGCGCCTCGCTGTTCCAGGAGATGGATGTCAGCCGCTATCTGAAGAGCGTCGAGGACCGGGTGGCCAATGGTGTCCGGCAGGCGCTGGCCGAAGCCGGCTGGGAGACCGGTGAGTTCGAGCAGAAGGTCATCAATGTGAGCGGCGGCGGCATCTTCATCGAGTCCGCCGAGAACAGCGCCTTCGGCTTCGGCGACCACAACACGATCAGCAACACCCCACGCAATGGAGCGGGAGGCAGCCATGACAACGGCTGACACGGACGGCGAGCACGGGGCGGACGGTGGAGCCACGGGCACCGGCGGCACCGCGGACAGTGCCACGGACACCGGTGGCGGTGGGCGGAAGTTCGGGGACATCCGTATCGGCAGTGTGCGCGGAAGCGCGGTCGGCTTCGGCGACCACAACCACATCGTGAACGCACCGCGGAGCGAGGCGCCGTGCGACCCGGCGTACGAGGAGCTGCTCGAGGCGGTCCGGCAGCTCACCGCCGACCTGGAGCGGATGGTTCCCGGGCCGGAGGTCCAGGCGCTGTCCAATGAACTGGCCACCACCCAGGACGAGATCCTGCGCACCGGCCGGGCCGGGGTGGGGCGGCTGGCCCGGGTGCGCGCGCTGCTCCAGGACGCCGGGACCAGCATCGGCATGCTGGCGTCGGGCGTTGCCGTGGGGCAGGCGGTCGGCGCGCTGCTGGGCGGCTGAGATGACTACTCCGGGCGGCGGGCACGGCCCCCGCTGGGACGAGGAGACGCAGCGCTGGGTGGGGGAGGGCGCGGAGCCGTCGCCTCCGGGCCGCAGACCGCCCTGGCTGTTTCAGGGCGCGGTACTGCTGTCGGCGCTCGCGGTGCTGCTGGTCGGCGGTATCGGCGTCGGCGCCTGGAAGTTGCTGGAAGGGGACGGTGGCGACGACCGGGCCCGGAGCAGTTCCACTTCGAGCGCGGGATGGCCCGGTGGGGACGGGACGCCGTCTCCGTCGGCATCCTCATCGTCCGCGCTGCCGCCGGCGCCGTCGTCCGCACCGCCGTCGGTGTCCTCGGATGGGGACGGCGGAGCACCGACGGGATATGTACGGACCCGGGATCCGGAGGGGTTCACCCTCGATGTGCCGGTGGGCTGGCAGCGGGTCAAGCGCGATACGGGCGTGTTCTACGAGTCGGCCGACGCGGGCAGTCTGATCCAGGTCTTCGTGATGACCGAGCCGGAGGTCACCCCGTACGAGGCGCTGCGGGAGGCGGAGACGGGGCTGCGGAAGAACCCCGGCTACCAGCGGTACCGGCTGGAGAAGCTCGGCCCCGGCGACGGGGCGGACGCGGAGCTCGAATACGGCTACCGCAGCGAGAAGTACGGCCCGCGCCGCATTCTCGACCGCGCCTTCTCCGAGCCGAACGGAGTGCAGTACGCGGTGCTGGTGGCGGGTCCGGCCGCGGACTGGCCGGAACAGCGGAAGCGGCAGGGCATCGTGCTCGACGCCTTCTGCCCCACCGCGTACTGCCCGGCGGGGTCGGACCCGTAGTCCGGCCGGTAGGACCACGGGGCGTGGGATCCGCCGCGCCATCCGGCGAAGTATCCGGCATCGAGACGGTGGCAGACGGGGCGATGTCGCGCATACTGGGTTCTCCGTATGTCGGCTAACTCGCCTTATCGGCATAAGGGTTCCGCTATGGGGGGGCGTTCATGGAGTACGGGGGGCCGGGGGACCGGCAGCAGTGGCCCGAGGGCGAGGGCGAGGGACAGAGGCAGGACGCCGCATGGCAGTGGGAGGACACCCCTCCGGCCGGTGCGCCGCAGTGGGCGCCGCCACCGCCACCACCCGCGCCGGTGCCGGGCGGCGAGACCCGTCGGGTCCTCCAGGCGATGGCCGTAGCGATCTTCCTGACGGTCGGGGTCGCGTTCTCCGGCTGGGTGGCGTTCGGCGGGGACGGGGACACCGGATACCGGGCCGGTCCGCTCCCGGGGGTGAACGAGAGCCCTTCGCCGACACCGGCCCCGGACGTGCCGTCGCCCGACGGCCTGCCCACACCCGGCCCCGAGACCGGTGTGCCCACCGCGGTGCCCACGGATTCGCCGACGGACCTGCCGGGGGTGCCGTCACCGTCGGCCACCCCCTTCGGGACCCCGTCGTCCCCGTCGCTGACCGGCGGTGATCCGCCCGCGGGCTACAGCACCCAGAGCGATCCGGCCGGGTTTCACCTCGCCGTCCCGGACGGCTGGCGGCGCACCGCCGAGGGCCCCAGCGTCTACTACACCTCGCCCGACGACAGCACCACGATCCAGGTCTTCGAGCTGCACGGTCCCGAGGCGACCCCGTACGAGTCGGCGCGGGAGGCCGAGCGGCTGGCCTCCCACCACCGTGGCTACGAGCAGGTCACGCTGGCCCCGCTCGGTACGGCCGCCATGGACCCGGCGCAGCTGGAGTACACCTACGACAGCAAGAGCGACGGCCACCGCCGGATCATGGACCGCCGCTTCGCCGCACCCAGCGGCACGATGTACGCGGTGCTGGTCATCGGACCTTCCGGGGACCGGGCGAGCGAGCAGGAGGTCCACGAAACAGCCCTGGACACCTTCTGTCCCACGGCCTACTGCACGACGTCGTGACCGGACCGCAACCCCGTGTGACGTGAGCCCGGCCACTTTCCGTGATGAAGTGCGCATACGTTCGCCCCGTCGGGTTAGGGGTCCTTGTTGCTGGCGTGGCCAGCGGGAAAGAACGCAGAACCGGAAGGCAGAACGACGTGTCGGCAGTCGAGACCATTCATGTGGACGGGGTGTGGCGGGCGGCCGCATCCGGCGCGCAGCGGGAGGTCCTCGACCCCGCGGACGCCAAAACCCTCGCCGTGGTGGCCGAGGGCGGCGCCGAAGACATCGACGCGGCCATCGCCGCCGCGCGGCGTGCCTTCGACAAGGGCCCCTGGCCCGGTACCCCGGTGGCCGAGCGGGCCGCGCTGCTGCGACGCGTGGCCGATCTGCTCCAGCGCGACCGGGAGACCATCGCGCTCATCGAGAGCCGGGACACCGGCAAGACCCTCGAGGAGGGCCGGGTCGACGTCGACGACGTGACCAACGCCTTCCGCTACTTCGCCGAGCTGGTCGTGGGCGAGTCCGCGGGGCGTGTGGTGGATGCCGGTACCCCCGATGTGCACAGCGTGGTCGTCCATGAGCCGGTCGGCGTGTGCGCGATGATCACCCCCTGGAACTATCCGCTGCTCCAGGCCAGCTGGAAGGTCGCCCCGGCGCTGGCGGCGGGCAACACCTTCGTGATCAAGCCGAGCGAAGTGACCCCGATGTCCACCGTCCACCTGGTGAAGCTGCTGGCCGAGGCCGGGCTTCCGGCCGGTGTGGCCAATCTGGTGACCGGCGCCGGTGACCCCGTGGGCGCCCGGATGTCCGAGCACCCGGACGTGGACCTGGTGTCCTTCACCGGTGGCCTGGTCAGCGGTACCAAGGTGGCCCAGGCCGCCGCGCCGACGGTGAAGAAGGTCGCCCTCGAGCTCGGCGGCAAGAACCCCAACGTGGTCTTCGCCGATGCCTGCTCCACCGCCGAGGGCTTTGACACCGCCGTCGACCAGGCGCTGAACGCCGCGTTCATCCACAGCGGCCAGGTCTGCTCCGCCGGTGCCCGGCTGATCATCGAGGAGTCGGTGCGGGAGCGCTTCGTGGCCGAGCTGGCCCGTCGCGCGGAGAAGATCAAGCTGGGCCGCGGCACCGAGGAGGGCGTCGAGTGCGGCCCCCTGGTCTCCGCCCAGCAGCTGGACAAGACCGAGGCGTATGTCGCCTCCGCCCTGGAGGAGGGCGCGCTGCTGCGCTGCGGCGGCAAGCAGCCCGAAGCGAACGCGGTCCGTCCCGCCACCGGCTATTTCTATCTGCCGACCATCCTCGACCAGTGCCACCGCGAGATGCGCGTGGTGCGTGAGGAAACGTTTGGGCCTATTTTGACGGTCGAGTCTTTCCAGACCGAGGACGAGGCCGTCACACTCGCCAATGACACGGAGTACGGACTCGCCGGCGCCGTCTGGTCCGCCGACACCGCACGGGCCCGCCGCATCGCCGCACGGCTGCGGCACGGCACTGTGTGGATCAACGACTACCACCCCTACCTCCCGCAGGCCGAATGGGGTGGGTTCGGCAAGTCCGGGGTCGGGCGTGAGCTCGGTCCGTCCGGGCTGGCCGAATACCGGGAGTCCAAGCATGTCTACGAGAACCTGCGGCCCGGCCCGGTGCGCTGGTTCGGCGGCTGACACCCCACCGCCGGCGCCCCTTCCGGGCACCGCCGGGCCCGGCCCACCGCCCGGGCCAGGACCCGGCCGCGCCCGATGAGGGCGCCCGGCGGTTCCACATCGAGAAACACCACCCCCAAGGGGCGTCAGCCCCATGGCCCGCGCTGTCGCGGGCCCCTGAGCAAGACCGCGAGGAGTAACCCCCACCATGTCCGTACCTGAAGGCTATGACTACGTCGTCATCGGCGGCGGCACCGCCGGTTCGGTGATCGCGTCCCGGCTCACGGAGGACCCGGACGTCCGCGTCGCCGTCATCGAGGGGGGCCCCACCGACATCGACCGGCCCGATGTCCTCACCCTGCGCCGCTGGCTCGGTCTGCTCGGCGGCGACCTCGACTACGACTACCCCACCACCGAGCAGCCGCGCGGCAACTCCCACATCCGGCACAGCCGGGCGCGCGTGCTCGGCGGCTGCTCCTCGCACAACACCCTGATCTCCTTCAAGCCGCTGCCGGGCGACTGGGACGAGTGGGCCGAGGCCGGCGCCGAGGGCTGGGACGCCGCGTCCATGGACCCGTACTTCGCGCGGCTGCGCAACAACATCGTGGCGGTCGACGAGAAGGACCGGAACGCCATCGCGCGTGACTTCGTCGAGGCCGCCCAGGCCGCCGCCGGGGTGCCGCGGGTGGAGGGCTTCAACAAGAAGCCGTTCCACGAGGGCGTCGGCTTCTTCGACCTCGCCTACCACCCGGAGAACAACAAGCGCTCCTCGGCGTCGGTCGCCTACCTCCACCCCTTCCTGGACCGGCCCAACCTCCACCTGATGCTGGAGACCTGGGCGTACCGGCTGGAGCTCGACGACAACGGCCGCGCCACCGGGGTGCGGGTGCGCACCAAGGACGGCGAGGAGCTTCTGGTCGAGGCGTCGCGCGAGGTGCTGGTCTGCGCCGGCGCGGTGGACACCCCGCGGCTGCTGATGCACTCCGGTATCGGCCCCAAGGCCGATCTGGAGGCGCTGGGCATCCCCGTGGTCCACGACCTTCCGGGCGTCGGCGAGAACCTGCTCGACCACCCCGAGTCGGTGATCGTGTGGGAGACGGACGGCCCGATCCCGGACAACTCCGCGATGGACTCCGACGCGGGTCTGTTCATCCGGCGCGACCCCGAATCCCGGGGCCCGGACCTGATGTTCCACTTCTACCAGATCCCGTTCACCGACAACCCCGAGCGGCTGGGCTACGAAAAGCCCGAGCACGGGGTGTCGATGACCCCCAACATCCCCAAGCCGCGCAGCCGCGGCCGGCTCTACCTCACCAGCGCCGATCCGGCCGTCAAGCCCGCCCTGGACTTCCGCTACTTCACGGACGAGGAGGACTACGACGGCCGCACCCTGGTCGACGGCATCCGGCTCGCCCGCGAGATAGCCAAGACCGAGCCGCTGGCGGGCTGGCTGAAGCGCGAAGTGTGCCCCGGGCCGGAGATCACCTCGGACGAGGAGATCAGCGAGTACGCCCGTAAGGTCGCGCACACCGTGTACCACCCGGCGGGCACCTGCCGGATGGGTGCCACCACGGACGAGCTCGCCGTGGTCGGCCCCGACCTGAGGATCCGCGGACTCGACGGCGTGCGTATCGCCGACGCGTCCGTGTTCCCCACCATGCCCGCGGTGAACCCGATGATCGGCGTTCTGATGGTGGGCGAGAAGTGCGCCGAACTGCTCACCCAGGACCATCGCCGATCCCGGGACCGAGCCCCGCAACCCGCTCCCGGAGGTGACGCCTGATGTCCGCGACTACGGTCTCCAAGTCCCCTGAATCCCCTGAGAAGTCCGAGAACAACGGCACGGCACCCGTGTTCTCCGTCCGTGGCCTGTGGAAGGTCTTCGGACCGAAGGCCGACCGCATACCCGGCTCCGCCGAGGCCGAGCTCTCGGCGGAGGAACTGCGCGCCCGCACCGGGTGCACCGCCGCCGTCCGCGACGTCTCCTTCGACGTCCAGCCGGGCGAGGTGTTCGTGGTCATGGGGCTGTCCGGCTCCGGCAAGTCCACCCTGGTGCGCTGTCTGACCCGGCTGATCGAGCCCACCGCCGGTGAGCTGAGCATCGACGGCGAGGACGTGCTCGGCATGGACAAGAACCGGCTGCGCGATCTGCGCCGCCACCGCGCCGCCATGGTCTTCCAGCACTTCGGGCTGCTGCCGCACCGTTCCGTCCTGGACAACGTCGCCTACGGCCTGGAGATCCAGGGCATGGGCAAGGCCGAACGCCGCGCCAAGGCCGCCGAGGTGGTGGAGAAGGTCGGCCTCACCGGTCTGGAACGGCGCCGCCCCGGCCAGCTCTCCGGCGGGCAGCAGCAGCGTGTCGGACTCGCCCGCGCCCTCGCGGTCGACCCGGAGGTGCTGCTGTTCGACGAGCCGTTCAGCGCGCTGGACCCGCTCATCCGGCGCGATATGCAGGAAGAGGTCATCCGGCTGCACCGCGACGAGGGCCGGACGATGGTCTTCATCACCCACGACCTCAGCGAGGCGCTGCGGCTCGGGGACCGGATCGCGCTGATGCGCGACGGTGGGATCGTGCAGCTCGGCACCCCCGAGGAGATCGTCGACTCCCCGGCCGACGACTACGTACGGGACTTCGTCCGCGATGTGCCGCGTGAGCAGGTGCTGACCGTGCGCCGCGCGATGCGTCCCGCGGACGGTGACGAGGCCACCGACGGTGACTCCGTGGCCCCCGGTGTCACCGTGGCCGAGGCGATCGAGGTGGCCGCCCGCAGCGGTGGCCCGGTCCGGGTGGTCGAGGGCGGCCGGTGCATCGGCGTCGTCGACCACCAGCGGCTGCTCGCCGTGGTCGCGGGGGTGGAGACGGGGGTCCCGGCATGAGCGTGACCGCCACCGCCCCCGACCAGACGTCCCTGGAGAAGAGAGGGCCGGACGGCGCGCCCGAGCGAGCCGGACGGCTCAAGGCACTGCTGACCCACCCTCTCGGGCGCAAGCTCGTGCCCCTCACCGTCCTCGCCGCGGTACTGGTACCCATCGCCGCGGGGCTGTGGGGCAGCGGCGCCTGGCCCGGCGCGCTCACCCACGATGTCAAGGAGCCGCTGGACTCCTTGAACCAGTGGATCATCGACAATCGTGATACCCACCCGCTGTTCCTGTACTTCCTGCTGCACTTCAGCAACACGGCCACGGACGCGATCAACGCCGTCTACAACGTGCTGGACGCGCTGGGCTGGATCGGGGTCACCGCCACCGCCGTTCTCTTCGCCTGGCGGGCCGGGGGCCTCGGCCGGGCCGGTCTGAAGGTCGCGGGCATCACGCTCGGAGCGTTCGTGGTCTGCGGGCTGCTCGGGATGTGGGACCCCACCATGATCACCCTCGCGCTGATGGTGGTGGCGGTCGCCGTCTCCGCTGTCATCGGCGCGCTGCTCGGGCTCGCCGCCGGTCTGTCCGAGCGCTTCAACCGGATGCTGCGGCCCGTGCTCGACACCATGCAGGTGATGCCGGCCTTCTCCTACCTGCTGCCCATGGCGCTGATCTTCGGCCCCGGCACACCGGCCGCGCTGTTCTCGACGATCATCTACGCCGTGCCGCCGATGACCCGGCTCACGGCGCTCGGCCTGCGCGGCGCCGACCCGGCCGTCCTGGAGGCGTCGTCCTCGCTGGGGGCGAGCTTCTGGCAGCGGCTGCGGACCGCTCGAGTGCCGCTGGCCCGTAAACAGATGCTCCTCGGGCTCAACCAGACGATCATGATGGCGCTGTCGATGGTGGTCATCGCGTCCATCGTCGGTGCGGGCGGTCTGGGCGAGGAGGTGTTCACCGCGCTGTCGACGACGGATGTCGGCAAGGCACTCGCCGCGGGCCTGCCGATCGTCCTGATCGCCGTCTGGCTGGACCGTACGACCGGGGCCGCGGGTGAACGCTTCGGCGCGACCTCGGCGGCCGAAGCGACCGGGGCCCGGCGGCTGCTGCACGGCTGGCGGGCCTGGACGCTGGTGACGGCCGGCGCGGTGGTGGCGACCGTGGCCGGCCGGCTGGCCGGGGCGACGCTGTGGCCGGAAGCCTGGGTCTACGAGGTCTCCACGCCCGTCAACAAGGTCCAGGAGTGGATCACCGACAACCTCTACCAGGACGTGCCCGTCCTGGGCGGCACCAAGGTCTGGGCGGACCACATCACCGAGTGGATGCTCAACCCGCTCCGCGACGGGCTGCTGAACGCCCCGTGGTGGCTGTTGCTGCTGCTGGTCGCTGTTCTCGCACTGCTGGTCGGCACCTGGGGCACCGCGCTCACCGCCGTCCTGTCCATGTCGGCGGTCGGCGTGCTGGGCGTCTGGCCGAAGACGCTGGACACGCTGTCGCAGGTGCTCGTGGGCCTCGCGCTGACCCTCGTGCTGGGCTTCGCGATCGGCGTTCTCGCGGCCCGTGTGGGATGGGTGGAACGCCGGCTGCGGCTGGTGCTCGATGTGCTGCAAACACTGCCGCAGTTCGTCTATCTCATCCCGGTCGTGGCGCTGATGGGCGTCGGCCGTGTCGCGGCGATCACCGCGGCGGTGGCCTACGCGCTGCCCGCCGTCGTCCGTATCACCACCCAGGGGATCAAGGAGGTCGATCCGGCGGCCCTGGAGGCCGCCCGCTCCATGGGAGCCAGCGGAGCCCAGCAACTGCGTCAGGTGCAGCTGCCACTGGCCCGGCCCGCGCTTCTTGTCGCCGTCAACCAGGGCGTGGTGCTGGTCCTCGCCGTGGTCGTCGTCGGTGGTCTGGTCGGCGGTGGGGCTCTCGGATACGACGTGGTCTTCGGCCTCGCGCGCGGAGAACTCGGAGTGGGTCTGGTGGCCGGTACGGCCATCGTCTGTCTCGGCCTGGTACTCGACCGGGTCACACAGCCCACCGCCGCTACCCGCAAGGAGGGCTGAGGTCCCGTGAACATTACGGCCGATGCCATCACCCCCCGTGCCACATCCCCGAAGAAAAGGAACATATTCGCCATGATGAACAGCAAGCGGGTTCGCAGAACTCTCGTTGCCACCACCGGAGCCGTCGGCCTGGTCGCGCTGACCGCGTGCGGTGCGGCCGACACGGGCAAGAAGGACGACGTGGGCGGCGACAAGACCGTGACGCTGACGGTTCCGTCCTGGGTCGGCGCGGAGGCGAACGTGTCCGTGGCCAAGTACATCCTGGAGAAGGAGCTCGGCTACAAGGTCCATACCAAGCAGATGGGCGAGGTTCTGGCCTGGGACGCGCTGAGCAAGGGAGACATCGACGGAATCCTTGAGGACTGGGGCCACCCCAAGCAGGAGAAGCAGTACCTCAAGGGCCAGAAGACCGTGGTGAAGGGCGGCGACCTCGGCGTCACCGGCCACATCGGGTGGTACGTGCCGAAATACTTCGCGGACAAGCACCCCGACGTCACCGACTGGAAGAACCTCAACAAGTACGCGAAGGACTTCAAGACTTCCGAAAGCGGGAGCAAGGGCCAGCTGCTCGAGGGTTCGCCTGACTACGTCACCAATGACGACGCCCTCATCAAGAACCTGAAGCTGAACCTGAAGACGGTCTACGCGGGCAATGAGTCCTCGCAGATCACCCAGATCAAGCAGAACGTGAAGAACAAGACGCCGTTCCTCACCTACTGGTGGACGCCGCAGTGGCTGAACAACCAGGTGGACATGGTCGAGGTGAAGCTGCCGGAGTACAAGACGGGGTGTGACGCGGACCCGAAGAAGATCACCTGCGCGTACCCCAAGACTCCGCTCCAGAAGTACTTCAACGCCGACTTCGCCAAGAACGGCGGCAAGGCGGCGAAGTTCCTGAAGAACTTCAAGTGGACCACCGAGCAGCAGAACGAGGTCGCGGGAATGATCGCCGGGGACAAGATGTCCGCGGACGCGGCCGCGAAGAAGTGGGTCGAGGAGAACAAGTCGGTCTGGAAGAAGTGGCTGCCGTAATGCTGTCGCTGTGACCCTTTGACACTGTGCGCCCCGCCGATGTGTGTCGGTGGGGCGCCGGTGTGTGTGGGTGCGGGTCCGGGGCCTCCGGGGCGGGGTCCTGGACCGTCTCTTCAGGCGCCGGTGCCCGGAGAAGCGGGATGGGCCGGAGATGGGCGCCACACATACGCCCCTGGCCTTCGGCATGGGGGACCCCGAGTGTCCAGGACCCCGCCCCTGCGCCCCCGGCCCCTCCCGTCGCGTCGGCGCCTCTCCGTACTCAGCGCTTGAGGGCTTCGGCTATGTGTCGGGTGTGGGCCATCGTCTCGCGGAAGAGGCGGGGCCCGAAGGTGACCCGGGTGGCGCCGAGTCGGCCCAGCTCCTGCGGGGAGGGGCCGTCCGGGCGGAACGCCGACGCGTTGAGCGGGGTGTTGACGGCGGCGGACAACCGCGGCAGCAGCTCCGGTGGCGCCATGATCGGGTAGACGCAGTCCGCGCCTGCCTCGACGTAGAGCCGAGCGCGGGTGATGGCGTCGTCGATGTCCTGTCCGCCGCGTACGAAGGTGTCGACGCGGGCGTTGATGAACAGCGTCGGGCCCGCTTCGGCGCGTACCGCTGCCAGACGGTCGGCCTGGCGAGCCGGTTCGAGGAGTTGGCGGGCGTCGGAGTCCTCCAGGTTGCAGCCCACGGCGCCCGTATCCAGGAGGCGTTCGACCAATTCGCGTGGGGCCAGGCCGTAGCCGCTCTCGACGTCCGCCGACACCGGGATGTCCACGGCGCGGACGATACGGGCCACCGCGGCGAACATCTCGTGCGGTGGGGTGTGGCCGTCGTCGTACCCCAGCGAAGCCGAGACCCCCGCGCTGGGCGTCGCCAGGGCGGGAAAACCCGCGTCGGCGAAGAGACGGGCCGACGCGGCGTCCCACGGGCCCGGGAGGATCAGGGGCGCGTCGGTGGTCGCGTGGTGGTGCAGTGCGCGGAAATCCATGGGCTTACTGTGGCTTGTAGGCGCCGGGGGCCAGCCGGGTGGTCACACCGATGCGGTTCCATGCGTTGATGGTGAGGATCAGCGCGATCAGCTGGGCCAGCTCCTGGTCCTCGAAGTGCGCGGCGGCGTGGTCGTAGACCTCGTCCGGGACGAAGCCGTCGGTCAGGACGGTGACCGCCTCGGTCAGGGCGAGCGCCGCCCGTTCCTTGGCGGTGTAGATGTCCCCGGCGTCTTCCCAGGCGTTGAGCAGATAGATGCGTTTCTCGGACTCGCCCGCGGCGCGGGCGTCCTTGCTGTGCATATCGATGCAGAACGCGCAGTGGTTGATCTGCGAGGCGCGGATCTTGACCAGTTCGGTCAGCTCCGGGTCCAGTCCCTTCCTGGCGGCCGCGTCGAGCTGCACCATGGCCTTGTAGACCTCGGGCGCCGACTGGGCGAAGCGGATCCTGCTCTTGTGCGTCGTCATGTCCTTCACGCTAGAACTCCAGTAGCCCAGGGGTATGGTCCACTTCCATGGAGGATTCCTGGGCCAATTCGGTGGGGGCGGATCTGCATCTGGATCTGCCGAGGGGTGCGGGGGTGCGGGCGGCGCTGATTTGCTCGCTGCGCGATGCCGTACGCGAGGGGCGGCTCGCGCCCGGCACCCGGCTGCCCTCCTCCCGCTCGCTCGCCGTGGACCTCGGTATCGCCCGCAATACGGTGGCCGACGCGTACGGGGAGCTGGTGGCCGAGGGCTGGCTCACCGCACGCCAGGGCTCGGGCACCCGGGTGGCCCGGCGGGTGGTGACGCCGGCGCCCGCTCCGCCGCGGACGCCCCAGGGCGCCGCCCGGCCCCTGTTCGATCTGACGCCCGGTTCGCCCGATGTCGCGTCCTTCCCCCGGTCGGCCTGGCTCTCCGCGGCCCGGCGGGCGCTGACCGCCGCCCCGAACGAGGCGTTCGGCTATGGGCAGCCGCGTGGTCGGCCGGAGCTGCGCCGGGTGCTGGCCGACTATCTGGCGCGTGCTCGCGGGGTGCGGGCCGCGCCCGAACGGATCGTGGTCTGCGCGGGGTTCACCCAGGGGCTCGCGGTGCTCAGCCGGGCGCTGCGGCAGGCCGGGCACCGGGAGGTGGCCGTCGAGTCGTACGGGCTGGACATCCACTGGAACGTGATGGGCCGGGCCGGGCTGGACACCGTGCCGCTGCCGGTGGACGGCCGCGGTGCCCAGGTGGCGGAGCTGGGCGGGGTGCGGGCCGTGCTGCTGACCCCGGCGCACCAGTTCCCCACCGGGGTCTCGCTGGACCCCGACCGGCGGGCCGAGGTGGTGGACTGGGCCGCGCGGACCGGTGGACTGGTGCTGGAGGACGACTACGACGGGGAGTTCCGCTACGACCGCCAGCCGGTCGGGGCGCTCCAGGGGCTCGACCCGGAACGGGTGGTCTATCTGGGGACGGCGAGCAAGAGTCTGGCGCCCGCGCTGCGGATCGCCTGGATGGTGGTGCCGGACCATCTCATGGACGCGCTGCTGGCGCTGAAGGGGGCGGGGGAGTGGCAGTCGGGTGTGCTGGATCAGCTGACGCTCGCGGAGTTCATCGACTCCGGTGCCTACGACCGCCATGTGCGCGGGATGCGGCTGCGCTACCGGCGCCGCCGAGACCAGTTGGTGGCCGCGCTGGCCGAGCGGGCCCCGGGGGTGCGGGTCACCGGGATCGCGGCGGGGCTGCACGCGGTGCTCGACCTGCCGCCGGGCACCGAGCGGTCGGTCGTCCAGGGTGCGGCCTGGCAGGGGCTGGCTCTGCAAGGGCTGGCCCGCTTCCGGCATCCGGAGTCGGGCCCGGAGCGACGGGACGCGCTGGTGTTCGCCTACGGGACGCCGCCTGACCATGCCTTTTCGGGCGCGGTCGAGGCACTGTGCCGCGTACTGCCGTGAGCGACCCCGGCGTACGGATGTGCGATCACGCGGCACTAGGGTGAGCGGTCCACACACGGGGGAGGCAATTCGATGGAGCGCAGAACTCCACGCCGGCATGGCGCTTCGTGGACCGCGAACTCGGCTTCATCCGCGCCTGTTTCAAGCTCTCCCCCTGGGAGTGGCCGGCCACCGACCGCTTCGGTCCGCATGTGCTGGACACGCTCGACAACGGCGGCGGCACCGGATCCACCCTGTGGATCGAACCCGCCTGGAAGATGCTGCTGTCCAACAAGGCGCTGCTCGCCGTGGTCTGGGAGCTCTACCCCGGTCATCCGCATCTGCTTCCCGCCCATCTCGACGGCCCCCGGGAACTGGCCCGGACCACCGGTTACGTGGCCAAGCCGCTGCTCGGCCGGGAGGGCGCGGGGGTCACCGTGCACCGGCCGGGCGATGATCCCGCGGTCCGCGGCGAGCCGCGCTGCTACCAGGAACTGGCGCCACTGCCCGACTTCGACGGCAACCGGGTGGTGCTCGGGGCGTGGGTGGTGGAGGACGAGTCGGCGGGGCTCGGTATCCGGGAGTCGGCGGGGCTGATCACCGATGAGTACGCCCGCTTTCCGCCGCATGTGATCCTCTGAGCTGTCGCCGTGTCCTCTCACGGCGACAGCACCGCCGTGAGCTGCTCCAGACCCCAGAGCAGATCCTCCTCGCCGATCACCAGCGGCGGGGCGATCCGGACCGTGGCGCCACGGGTGTCCTTGACCAGCACCCCGCGGTCCATCAGCCGCTCGGCGATCTGCCGCCCGGTGCCCAGGTCCACGGGAATGTCCACCCCCGCCCACAGGCCTCGGCCGCGCACCTCGTCCACCCGCCCCGCCTCCCGCAGCAGCCGCAGCTCATGATGGAGCCGCTCGCCCAGCTCCGCCGACCGCCGCTGGAACTCCCCGGTCCGCAGCAGGGCGATCACCTCCAGGGCGACCGCGCAGGCCAGCGGATTGCCGCCGAAGGTCGAACCGTGCTCCCCGGGCCGGTGGACCCCGAGCACCTCGGCGGAGGACACCACCGCCGACACCGGGACCACCCCGCCGCCGAGCGCCTTGCCCAGCACATAGACATCCGGGACCACCCCCTCCTGATCACAGGCGAAGGTCGCGCCGGTGCGCCCCAGCCCGGACTGGATCTCGTCCGCGATGAACAGCACCTTCCGTGACCGGGTCAGCTCACGGACGCCGGCCAGATAGCCGGGCGGCGGCACCAGCACCCCGGCCTCGCCCTGAATGGGCTCCAGCAGCACGGCCACGGTGTCCGCAGCGGCCTCGTCGAGCGCGGTCTCCATCGCCGTGAGATCGCCGTACGGGACGATCACAAAGCCGGGGGTGTAGGGGCCGTGGTCGGCACGGGCCTCCGGATCGGTGGAGAAGCTGATGAGGGTGGTCGTCCGGCCGTGGAAGTTGTTCTCCGCGACGATGATCCTGGCCCGGCCCTCCTGGACGCCCTTGATCCGGTAGCCCCACTTCCGGGCGGTCTTGACCGCCGTCTCGACCGCCTCCGCCCCGGTGTTCATCGGCAGCACCATTTCCATACCGCACAGCGCGGCCAGCTCCGTGCAGAAGGCCCCGAAGCGGTCGTGGTGGAAGGCGCGCGAGGTCAGCGTGACCCGCTCCAGCTGGGCCTTGGCGGCCTCGATCAGCCGGTGGTTGCCGTGCCCGAAGTTGAGCGCGGAGTATCCGGCGAGAAGATCGAGATAGCGGCGGCCCTCGACATCGGTCATCCAGGCGCCCTCCGCGGACGCGATCACAACCGGCAGCGGGTGGTAGTTGTGCGCGCTGTGGGCCTCGGCGGCGGCCAGGGCGTGCTGTGAGCGGGAATCCGGGGTGGACAACGCGTACTCCCTTCGGTGCCGGGCCTGCCGGACGCTGTCTCGTCCGCTGATGTTCCTCGGGATGGCGGGTGGGCACGGTGGGCTGTCCGCGAGGGAGCCGCTGCCTACTAGAGTGGGGGTGCGCACCGTGACTGGCGAGCCGAGCGTGGAACCGACCACGAGGAAGCGGTGCGCGGCCCCAGCGCCACGAGGTGCCGCCCGCCTGGGCACCGAAGGGATCACGACCGGATCACCACCGATCGCCCCGGAGGAATGCCATGAGCCTGCCCCTTTCCCATCCCGCCCTGTCGGCGTCCGACCCCGAACTCGCCGCCCTCGTCGGCGCCGAGGAACTGCTCCAGTCCGAGACCCTGCGGCTGATCCCCAGCGAGAACTATGTCTCCGGGGCCGTCCTCGAAGCCTCGGGGACGGTGCTCCAGAACAAGTACAGCGAGGGCTACCCGGGCCGCCGCTACTACGAGGGCCAGCAGGTCATCGACCAGGTCGAGACCCTGGCGGTCAACCGGGCCAAGGCCGTCTTCGGCGCCGACCACGCCAATGTCCAGCCCTACTCCGGCTCACCCGCCAACCTCGCCGTCTATCTCGCCTTCGCCGAGCCCGGCGACACCGTGATGGGGATGTCCCTGCCGATGGGCGGCCATCTCACCCATGGCTGGGGCGTCTCCGCCACCGGCTCCTGGTTCCGCGGTGTCCAGTACGGGGTGCGCCAGGACACCGGCATGATCGACTTCGATGAGGTCCGCGACCTGGCCCGCAAGGAGCGGCCCAAGCTGATCTTCTGCGGTGGCACCGCCGTGCCCCGCACGATCGACTTCGCCGCCTTCGCGGAGATCGCCCGCGAGGTGGACGCGGTGCTGGTGGCCGATATCGCGCATATCGCCGGACTGGTCGCGGGCGGGGCCCACCCCTCCCCGGTGCCGCATGTCGACGTCGTCTCCACCACCACCCACAAGACCCTGCGCGGCCCGCGCGGCGCGATGCTGATGGCCCGCGAGGCCCACGCCAAGGCCATCGACAAGGCCGTCTTCCCCGGGCTCCAGGGCGGCCCGCACAACCAGACCACCGCCGCCATCGCCGTGGCCCTCCACGAGGCCGCCCAGCCCGCCTTCCGGGACTACGCCCACGCCGTGGTCGCCAACGCCAAGGCCCTGGCCGAAGCGCTGCTCGCCCGTGGCTTCGACCTGGTCTCCGGCGGCACCGACAACCATCTGATCCTGATGGACCTCACCCCCAAGGAGGTGCCGGGCAAGGTCGCGGCCAAGGCGCTGGACGAGGCCGGGATCGTGGTGAACTACAACACCGTGCCCTTCGACCCGCGCAAGCCCTTCGACCCGTCCGGCATTCGTATCGGCACCCCCTCCCTGACCTCGCGCGGGCTGGGCACCGAGCACATGCCCACCGTGGCCGAATGGATCGACCGCGGGGTGACCGCCGCGAAGAGCGGTGACCCGGCCGGAATCGCCAAGATCAGGAACGAGGTCGCCGAGCTGATGGCGGCCTACCCGGCTCCGGGTCTGCCGACCGGCTGACGGCGTCCGCGGAGCCGCTCACGGAGCTCACAGAGCTCACAGAGCTCACAGAGCTCACAGAGGTGACAGAGCGGAGAGTGCTGACGGTGCCCTGCCCGGCCGACAGGCCGGGTATGGCCCGCCACCACTGCTCCTCCCGGATCCGGCCGCGGTCCGGCGGCACCGGCACCGGCAGGCCCACGATCCGGGCCATCACCCGCTCCACCACCGTCTCGCCCTCATCCGGCCCGCCCCGGGGCGACACGCCCGGTGGTCCGTCCAGGGCGCGCCCCAGCGCCCGCAGCTCCTCCGGCAGCCCGGCCGGGCCGCCGCCCGGCCCCGCCTCCCGCATTCCGGCCATATGCTCCGCCTCCCCGCGCGGCCCGTGCACTTCGCATGCCCCGCGCACTGTGTACCTCGCGTACGTCACGCACCTCGCGCACCTCTCGGTCCCTTCCCCCGGGCCGCTCCGCCTCGTCCCGGCCGAGCAGCAGCTCCAGCCGTCTCAGCGCACGGCTCAGCCGGGACTTCACCGTGCCCCGCGGCCAGCCGAGCGCCTCCGCGGTCTCCGCCTCGTCCAGATCCAGCAGATAGCGGTAGATCACCACCCGCCGCTGCGGGGCGCTCAGCTGGTCCAGGGCGGCCATCAGCCGTGCCCGCCGCTCGCCCGCCATCGCCACCGCGGCCGGATCAGCCGATTCCGGTATGGCCGTCGTGGCCCCGCCCAGCGTCCCTTCCCGGTCGACCGCCGCCCGCCGCCGCCGCGCCGAACGGAGCGCATTGCTGGTCTCCCGCGCCACGATGCGCAGCAGCCACGGCCGGAACGCCGCCCCGCCGCGGAAGCTCCCCAGCGCGAGATACGCCTTCACAAAGGCGTCCTGCACCACGTCCTCGGCGTCGGCACCGGCCCCGAGCAGCACCGCCGTGCGGTGCGCCATCGGTGCGTACGCCCGCATCAGCTCCGCGTACGCCTCGGTCTCCCCGGCGCGCACCCGCGCGATGATCCCCGCTTCGTCCCGCGCGACGAGGTCCCCCTCCCGCGCCCTCTGTGTCGTCCTCACACCTTTCATACACCGGCGGACGGAGTCGGGTTCCACACCTGAGAGAATGGGTGCCATGGCCCTCGATCGTCCCCGTGCGCTCTCCGGTATCCAGCCCACCGCAGGCTCCTTCCACCTCGGGAACTACCTCGGTGCGATCCGGCAGTACGTCGCGCTCCAGGAGACCCACGACGCGTTCTACACCGTGGTCGACCTGCACGCGATCACCGTCCCGCAGGATCCGGCCGAGCTGCGCGCCAACTCGCGCCTCGCCGCCGCCCAGCTGCTCGCCTCCGGTCTCGACCCGGACCGCTGCACCCTCTTCGTCCAGAGCCATGTGCCCGAGCACGCGCAGCTCGGATGGGTGATGAACTGTCTCACCGGCTTCGGCGAGGCGTCGCGGATGACGCAGTTCAAGGACAAGTCGGCCAAGCAGGGCGCCGACCGGGCGACCGTCGGCCTGTTCACCTACCCGATCCTCCAGGTCGCGGACATCCTGCTCTACCAGGCCAACCACGTCCCCGTCGGTGAGGACCAGCGCCAGCACATCGAGCTCACCCGCGACCTCGCCGACCGGTTCAACGGCCGCTTCGGCGAGACCTTCACCGTCCCGGCCCCGTACATCGTCAAGGAGACCGGGAAGATCTACGATCTCCAGGACCCGACGATCAAGATGAGCAAGTCGGCGTCCACCCCCAAGGGCATCGTCAACCTCCTCGACGAGCCCAAGGTCTCGGCGAAGAAGATCAAGAGCGCGGTCACCGACCTCGAGACCGAGATCCGCTTCGACGAGGAGAAGAAGCCCGGCGTCAGCAATCTGCTGACCATCTACTCCACCCTGACCGGCGCCGCCGTCCCGGAGTTGGAGCGCCGGTACGAGGGCAAGGGCTACGGCGCGCTCAAGACCGATCTGGCCGAGGTCCTGGTCGAGTGGGTCACACCGTTCCGCGAGCGGACACAGGAATACCTGGCGGACCCCGGGACGTTGGACAAGATCCTCGCCAAGGGGGCGGACAAGGCCCGGGCCGTCGCCGCCGAGACGCTGGCACTCGCCTACGAGCGGGTGGGCTTCCTGCCCGCCAGGCACTGACGGCCGGGCACCGGGGGTCAGTGCCTGGCCGAGGACCGGCCGACCGCCGGCCGCGCACCGGCCGCGCGGAAGGTGAATGCGCGGCGGGTGAACGCGCGGCGGGTGAGCGCCCGTAGACAGCAGTACACCCGGGTCCGGGCCCCCGACCAGAGGGGGCCTGGGACCCGTGTGGTGAAGGACCGAGGCACCTAGCCGTGAAGGCGGCACAGCCGCCACACTGACACCGGTGCAGCGGCATCGAGCCCAGCAGCCCGGGAGGGCCAGGAGGGAGAACGCAGTGGGGACCGTAACGCTCGGCGTTTCGATCGCGGTCCCGGAGCCGTACGGCAGCTTCCTCCAGGGGCGGCGCGCGGGCTTCGGGGACCCAGCCGCCCATGGCATCCCCACCCATGTCACCCTGCTGCCGCCGACCGAGGTGGACGCCTCGGCACTGCCGGCCATCGAGGACCATCTGGCCCGGGTGGCCGCCGAGGGGCGGCCGTTTCCGATGCGGCTGGAGGGGACCGGCACCTTCCGGCCGCTCTCGCCGGTCGTCTTCGTCAAGATCGTGGAGGGCGTGGAGGAGTGCGCCGCGCTCCAGGAGCGGATCCGGGCGGCGTCCGGACCGTGCGCCCGTGAGCTCCAGTTCCCGTACCACCCGCATGTCACGGTCGCCCACGGCATCGACGAGGAGGCCATGGACCGGGCGTTCGCGGAGCTGAAGGACTACGAGGCGGCTTGGACGATCACCGGCTTCGCCCTCTACGAGCAGGGCGCCGACGGGGTGTGGCGGCTGGAGCGCGAGTACCCCTTCAGGGCGGGTGAGCCGCGGGAGGGCGGTACGCCCGTGGTGCCCCGTCAGGCCGATCTCTCCCGCCCGGCCCCGACCTCGCGCTAGCCGGTTGCCCGCGTCCGCGCGCCCCCGGCTCGACACCACGTCAGCACATCAGCACGTCAGCACATGTACACGTTCACCGGAACGAGTGATGGACGGTGTGTTGGGTGGCTGTGTGCCGACTGACGCCCCGTCGGCGGCCAGAGTCATGACCGGATGGAGCCCCGCACCGCGCTAGGGGTGCGCGTTCCGGGGAACCCGGACTCTGGCCTTCCGCGCAGCTCAGCGTGCGCCGAGGAGGAGGAACCGCGCAGAAGGGTAGTTGCTGATCATGGAATGGTTGACCCGGCTGCCAGTTGTCGGCCCCGCGATCGCCCGGCTGATGCACACCCACGCCTGGCGCTCCTACGAGCGGCTGGACCGCGTCCACTGGACCCGGCTCGCCGCCGCGATCACCTTCATCAGCTTCCTCGCGTTCTTCCCGCTCGTCGCGGTCGGGGCGGCGATCGGCGCCGCGACGCTCAGCGAGTCCCAGATGCACCAGTTCCAGAAGAAGCTGGCCCAGCAGATCCCCGGCATCTCCGGTCAGCTCGACCTGGGCGGTCTGGTCGACAACGCGGGCACGATCGGGGTCGTCGCGGGCGCCCTGCTGCTGTTCACCGGTATCGGCTGGGTGAGCTCGCTGCGCGAGTGCCTGCGCGCCGTCTGGGAGCTGGAGGAGGACCCCGGTAATCCGGTGGCCCGCAAGCTCAAGGACGCGGTCGTCCTGGTCGGCCTCGGCGGCGTCGCCCTGGTCTCGTTCGCCGTCTCGACGCTCGCGGGCACCGCGGTCGGCCGGGTCGCCCAACTGCTCGGCATCCCCGAGGACGGCATCGGCGGCTGGCTGCTGCGGATCGCCGCCTTCGTCGTCGCCGTCGTCGCCGACTTCCTGCTGCTGTGCTACGTACTGACCTGGCTGCCCGGGGTCGAGCCGTCGCGCCGTCGCGTCGTTGTTGCCGCGCTCATCGGCGCGATCGGCTTCGAACTGCTCAAGCTGCTGCTGAGCAGCTATCTGCGGGACGTGGCGGCCAAAAGCATGTACGGCGCGTTCGGCGTGCCCATCGCGCTGCTGCTGTGGATCAACTTCACCGCCAAACTGACGCTGTACTGCGCGTCCTGGACCGCCACCGGGTCGGCCGAGGAGAGCGCCGAGGACGCCGAGGAGGGCGGGACGGGCGGGACAGGTGGCTCCGGTCAGTCCGGTGGGGCCGACGCGCCCAAGCCGAAGTCCGCGCCCGCCGGTCCCGCCAATCCTCTGGACTAGGCCCCGTCCGCCGTACCGGGGCCGAGGCCGGCGGACCGGACTCAGCCGCGGCCGCGCCGCCGCACCAGCTCCGGCAGCGGCCAGCGGCGGTGCACCGCGTAGGCCACCCCGGCCAGCAGCGCGAGCGTGCCGCCCGTGATGCCGATCGCCGTCCACTTGCCGCCCGAACCGCCGTCACCCGGTGAGACCGACGCCTGGGTGTGCTCGTCCGAGCCGTTCCCGTGCGCGGACGTCCGGTTCTGGTTGGCGCCCGCCGCGCCCGGCCGGACGAGGGTGCCCACCGGATTCACCGAGTCGGACGCCTTGAAGCCCCAGTCGAAGAGCCTGGCGGTCTCCTTGTAGACCTCACTGGGCGCGGAAATCTGCGGGTTCATCACGGTGACCAGCAGCACCCGCTTGCCGCGCTGGGCGACCCCGGTGAACGTGGAGCCCGCGTTCGTCGTGTAGCCGTTCTTGACCCCGGCGATGCCCTTGTAGGTCGGGATGCCGAAGCCGGTCAGCAGCCGGTTGGTGTTCTGGATCTCGAAGCTCTCGCGGGTCTTCTTGCCGTCCTTGCCCTTCTTGAACTTCCCGGGGAACTTGGCGTTCGCCGTCGAGGCGTACTCCCGGAAGTCCGCCTTCTGGAGCCCGGAGCGGGCGAAGAGCGTGAGGTCGTACGCGCTGCTGACCTGGCCCTTCTCGTCGTAGCCGTCCGGGGTGACGACATGGGTGTCGCGGGCGTTCAGCCGGTGGGCGTGCGCCTGCATCTCCTGCACGGTCTTCGGTTTGCCGCCGTTCATCGCGGACAGCACGTGCACCGCGTCGTTGCCGGAGCGCAGGAACACCCCGAGCCAGAGGTCGTGCACGGTGTAGGTGTAGTTCTCCTGAACCCCGACCAGGCTGCTGCCCGCGCCCATCCCCGCCAAGTCCGACGGCAGCACCTTGTGGGTCTGGTCCTTGGGCAGCTTGGGCAGCACGGTGTCGGCGAACAGCATCTTCAGAGTGCTCGCGGGCGGCAGCTGCCAGTGGGCGTTGTGCGAGGCCAGCACATCGCCCGACTCGGCGTCGGCCACCAGCCAGGACCGCCCACTGAGCTCCTTCGGCAGCCGAGGCGCGCCCGCCTTCGGGTCCACCTGGGTGCCGGGGCGGCCGAGCCGCTTTCCGCCGATCGTGGACATCTGGGCCGGGGGCTTCACGGTGTCGGGGCCATCGGCGGGCCCGGATTCGTCGTCGGCGAAGGCCGGGGTGGCGGGCAGCAGGCTGGACAGCAGGAGGACGGCGGCGGCGGTCAGCGGCGCCGCACGGCGGCGTGCGGCAGCCCTGGGGCGCGCGGGGGCAGTGGAGGCATATGAACATGTCAGCACGTTGGCGAACGTACCTGCCGTGGCTGTGGTCGGCGACAGGACCGCCGTCGTCCGGGCGTCAGACCCCCGCGTGGAGGTATCGGGAGTTGCGCCCATACTGGAGACCATGAAGCTCAGCCGCCCCGTGTCCTGGTTCCTGCTCGCCTTCGGGGTCTGGAGCTGGGTCATCTGGTTCACCTTTGTCAAAAACCTGTGGAAGGACAGCAGCGGACTCGCCTTCGACGACTCCGGCGATCCCACCGCGTACTTTTGGGTGCATCTGCTGCTCGCGATCACCTCGTTTCTCTTGGGGACGGCAATCGGCGTGATCGGGTTGCGTGGTCTGCGCGCTCTGCGCAGGAAGGACACCTCCGAGTAGTCGTTCCGGGCGGACAAAGCGGAAAAAGGGGAGAAACCGGGGATGGTCGTGCTCTTCGTCCTGATCGCACTGGCCGTCGTCGGACTGCTGGCCGGGGTGCACTGGTATCTGTGGCGGCGGCTGGTCCGCGATACGACGGCGCCCGGCGGGCTCGCCCGCCGGGCGGGCACGGTGGCGGCGTTCGTCCTGCCGCTGACCACGGTCGGGGCGCTGGTCGCGGGGCGCGCCGGAGCGCCCTTCGCGCTCCAGCGCACGCTGGCCTGGCCCGGCTATCTGTGGCTTGCGCTGGTCCTGTACCTGACCCTCGCCCTCCTGGTGGGCGAGGGTCTGCGCCCGCTCCTCGTGCGGATTGCGCCGTCCGGCGGGGGCGAGGGGGAGGGGCCGGAGGCACCCGACGGCACGGCTACGGACGCGGGTCCGGCGGCCAACGGGCCGGGCGGGCCCGGAGGCCCCGGCACGTCGGGCGCCTCGGCCGCCCCGGACGTTTCCGGGGCCCCCGGCAGCCCCGGGGCCCCCGGCCGCCCGGCGGCGTCGGGAGCCCCGGTGGCGCCTGGCGCAGCCGATGACGCTGGCGCGTCGGGAAGGCTCGGTGGTCCGGTCGGGTGCGGCGTTTCCGCCGTCCCGGACGGGTCGGTTGCCTCCGGCGCCCTCAACGCTTCGGGTGGACCGGGGGCGTCGGTTGCGCCGGGCCTTCCGGAGGGTTCCGGTGGATCCGGATCTTCCGGTGGCTCCGTTGACGCTGGCGCGTCGGGAAGGCTCGGTGGTCCGGTCGGGTGCGGCGTTACCGCCGTCCCGGACGGGTCGGTTGCCTCCGGCGCCCTCAACGCTCCGGGTGGCCCGGGGGCGTCGGTTGCGCCGGGCCTTCCGGAGGGTTCCGGTGGACCCGGAGGTCCTGGCACATCCGGTGTCTCCGGTCCGGGGGAGGTGCCCGGTGCGCCCGCAGCTTCGGGTGGCTCCGCAGCTGCTGACGCACCCGGAGCGCGCGGTGCTCCGGTCGGGCGCGGCGCCTCCGCCGTACCGGACGGGCCCGGCACCCCTGGCACCCCCGCCGTTCCGGGCACGCCCGACGCCCCGGCAGCCCTGGGAACGTCCGGCGCGCCCGGTCTCCCCGAGAGCTCCGACGCCGTCGATGCCCCGGGCGGACCGGGGGCGTCCGGGGCTCCGGCGGGCCCCGGGGTCACGCAAACGTCCGCTTCCGCTTCGCGGCGGCTGTTTGTCGCGCGGGCGATTGCGGCCGGGGCCACCGCGGTGGCGGCGGGGACCGTGGGGTATGGGATGGCGACCGTGTTGCGGGGGCCGCGCGTCAAGCGGGTCACCGTGCCGCTGGCCAAGCTGCCGCGCCGGGCGCACGGATTCCGGATCGCCGTCGTCAGCGATATCCACCTCGGGCCGATCCTGGGCCGCGCCCACACCCGGCGGGTCGTCGACACGATCAACCGCACCAACCCCGACCTCATCGCCGTCGTCGGCGACCTCGTGGACGGCAGTGTGGCCGATCTGGGGCCTGCCGCCGAGCCGTTGCGGGGGCTGCGAGCCCGTCACGGCTCGTTCTTCGTCACCGGGAACCACGAGTACTTCTCCGGTGCCCGCCCATGGGTCGATCACGTACGTGAGCTGGGGCTGCGCCCGCTGGAGAACGAGCGGACCGAACTGCCCGGCTTCGATCTCGCCGGAGTGAACGACGTGGCGGGCGAGGACGAGGGCCAGGGGCCGGACTTCGACAGGGCGCTCGGCGACCGCGACCGGTCGCGGGCCTCGGTGCTGCTGGCACATCAGCCCGTGGTGATCCACGACGCGGTGGACCACGGTGTGGACCTCCAGCTCTCCGGCCATACGCACGGCGGGCAGATGTGGCCCGGCAATCTCGTCGCGGCGCTCGCCAACCCGACCGTCGCCGGGCTCGAGCGCTACGGCGACACCCAGCTCTACGTGACCCGTGGCGCCGGGGCCTGGGGGCCGCCGGTACGGGTCGGGGCCCCGCCGGACGTCACGGTCGTGGAACTGGCGTCGCTTCGCGCCTGACGGACCGGGTGGGGCGACGGCGCACCGGCCGCGCCCGCCGCGGGGCGGGATGACGGTACCCCGGTCGCGTCTGCCGTGAGACGGGACGACCGTGTCCCGGCCGTGCCCACCGCCCCCACCGCGCGCGTATGCGGCAGCGCCGTGGTGCGGACGCCGGACACCCGCTCGTGCGGGGCCAGTCCCGCCGGGTGCCGCAGGGTGCGCAGGCCGTAGCGCAGGGCCAGGAAGAACGCGGCCAGGGCGATCAGGACCTCGCTCGGGGCGATGGCGACGGCCGCCAGGGTCACCGCCTCGGTGCCGACCGACTGGTGGACGGCGCCCAGCAGGTCGGTCAGCTGGGTCGGACCGGGCAGTGAGGACGCGGCCATCAGCACCGCCGAGGCCACCGCCATCCCCGCCAGCAGCGGCAGCGCCGCCGTCCCGAGGAGGGCCGCGCGGACGGCCAGCGCTCCGGGGGTGAGCGGGCCGCCGTCGGCGGCTTCCAGCCGCAGCAGCAACAGCCGCTTCCCCGGTGTCGCGCCCGTCCTCAGCGGGAGGACGACGAACCACAGCACGAACACCCCGGCCGGCACCCACGGTTCGCCGCCCGGATCCCCGTACGCGAGCATCTCGCCCGCCACGCCCGACACCACCAGGAACCCGGCCAGATCGACGATCAGCGCCACCAGCCGCCGCCCGAACGGCACCGGGCGTATCGCCAGCGCCCGGCCGTCCAGCGTCTCCAGGGCGGGCAGTACGCGGGTGAGCGGCCCGGCCAGCAGCCAACCGGCCGCCGCGCCCGCCGTGTTGGTGAGCAGGTCGTCCACGTCGAAGAGCCGGTACGGGCAGTCGTAGAGCCCCCACACCCCGGACCACTGGGTCAGCTCGAAGAAGAGCGAGGACGCCAGGCCGACGGCGACGGTGGCCCGCGGTCCGCAGCGGACGTGGTAGCGCAGGAAGACGCCGAGCGGCACCAGGAGCAGCAGATTGAGCAGGGCTCCGGCGACGGCGGGGTTCTGGAGGACCAGCGCCCCGGGCGTGACCTTGTGGTGGGCCTCCTTCCAGATGTCGGCGACGGTGTTGCCCGGCGTCCACTGGGGCCGGGCGAACGCGCTGAACCGGGTGCACATGTCCGCCGTCCGGCGCGGCAGCGGAACGACCGTCAGGCAGACGGCGGTCAGCGCGTAGTAGAGGAAGGCGTACAGCGACAGCGTCCGGCCCTGTGACATGACGCCGTGGCGCCGGTAGAGGACAACGGCGGTCGGCAGCAGTAACACCAGGGCGAGCAGCGGGAAGACGGCGGCCGCTGTCTTGATCGGCATGAGGTGTGCGTGAGGCATGCGCGGCACTATACGCGAGGTGTATACACGGAATGTATAGTCCTCGGCCGGCCGGCCATTGGGGAGGACCGGAACGACACCGGGCCCGGCGGCGGCCGAGAACGCCGACAGGGCGGCGTACGCCGACGTGGTGTCGGAGTACGCCGCCCTGGGGCGGGACGAGCCGAGGGAAGCGGCCCGCGCGGTCGTCCCGGCTACTGCGGATCGCGGTTGAAAACCGCCTTCGACCAGAAGCAGCCGAGCGTGGAGAGCGCCAGGCACCAGGCGACCGCGAGCCATCTGTTGTGCCCGATCTCGCTGCCGAGCAGCAGCCCGCGCAGGGTCTCGATGGCCGGGGTGAACGGCTGGTACTCGGCGATCGGCTGGAACCAGCCCGGCATCGCCTCGACCGGGACGAAGGCGCTGGAGATGAGCGGGAGGAAGATCAGCGGCATCGCGTTGTTGCTGGCCGCCTCGGCGTTCGGGCTGACCATGCCCATCCCGACCGCGATCCAGGTGAGCGCCAGGGCGAACAGCGTGAGCAGCCCGATCGCCGCGATCCACTCCAGGGCCGTGGCGTCCGTCGAGCGAAAGCCGATGGCCACGCCGACGGCACCGACGAGAACCACGCTCATGACCGACTGCAACACGCTGCCGACGACATGCCCGACCAGCACGGAACCGCGGTGGATCGCCATCGTGCGGAAGCGGGCGATGATGCCCTCGGTCATGTCGTTGGAGACGGACACCGCGGTGCCGATCGTGGTGCTCCCGATGGTCATCAGCAGCAGGCCCGGCACGAGGTAGGCGATGTACGCGGAGCGGTCGGCGCCGCCGCCGATGCCCGCGCTCATCACGTCGCCGAAGACGTAGACGAAGAGCAGCAGCAGCATGATCGGTGTGAGCAGGACGTTCAGGGTGAGGGAGGGGTAGCGCCGTGCGTGCAGGAGGTTGCGGCGCAGCATCGTGGACGAGTCGCGCACGGCGAGGGAGATCCGGGGCGGGCGGGTGGCGGCCAGGGGGGCGCTCATCGGACAGTCTCCTTGGGCTTGTCGGCGCTGCCGGTCAGGGCGAAGAACACGTCGTCGAGGTCGGGTGTGTGCACGGTCAGTTCGTCGGCCTCGATGCCGAGCGAGTCCAGCCAGTCGAGGATGGAGCGCAGCTCCCGCTGGCTGCCGTCACTGGGGATCTGCAGCGACAGCGCCTCGTCGTCCCGGGTGACCTCGCGCAGCGCGAGGGCGGCGCTCTGGTACGCGGACGGGTCGGAGAAGCGCAGTCGGACATGCCCGCCGGGGATCAGCCGCTTCAGCTCCTCGGCGGTGCCCTGGGCGGCGATCTTTCCGTCGTTGAGCACGGCGATACGGTCGGCGAGCTCGTCGGCCTCGTCCAGGTACTGGGTGGTGAGGAAGACGGTGACACCGTCGGAGACCAACTCACGGATGATGCCCCACATATTGTGCCGGGAACGCGGATCGAGGCCGGTCGTCGGCTCGTCGAGGAAGATGATCCGCGGGTTGCCGACCAGCGTCATGGCGATGTCGAGGCGGCGCTTCATGCCGCCGGAGTAGGTGGACGCGGGCTTCTTCGCCGCCGCCACCAGGTCGAAGCGCTCCAGCAGCTCGGCGGCGACCCGCCGCCCCTCGCGGCGGGGGAGGTGGTGCAGGTCCGCCATGAGGAGCATGTTCTCCTCGCCGGTGATCAGCCCGTCGACGGCGGAGAACTGCCCGGTGACGCCGATCGCGGCGCGCACCCCGTCCGGTGACGTGGCGAGGTCGTGGCCCGCGACCTGGGCCTGCCCGCCGTCGGCGGTGATGAGCGTGGACAGGATCTGCACGGTGGTGGTCTTGCCGGCACCGTTCGGCCCGAGCAGCGCGAACACGGACCCGCCCGGGATATGCAGGTCGATGCCGTCGAGGACGGTCTTGTCGCCGTAGGACTTGCGCAGATCGGCGGTAAAGACGGCGGCCGGTGACGGGTGACCGTCGGCGCGCCTGGACGTGAGCATGACAGATGAAGGCACGGAGCCCTCCCGTTCGAAGGCTGAAGTGGGTGGGGGACGGGGCCGGTTGAGGATCTGGCGCTCAGACCTTGGCGCGGCGGACGTCGATGTTGCCCCAGCGGGTCCGGGCGCGGACCTCGACGGTGCCCTCGGTCTCCTCCGGGGGTTCGGAGTCGGCGAGCGCGTTGCGCACCTGCCCGCGCTCGGAGCTGGCGTCGAGCCAGGTGGCGGTGCCCTCGCGGACGCCGACCTCGATGGCGCCGGAGGACGTCTCCAACTGGACGGTGCCGGAGGCGACTTCACTGACGCGCAGCGCGCCGTAGGCGGTGGTGGCGGTGACCGAGCTCTCGGCACGCGCGATGTCGATGTCGCCGTGGGCGCCGCTCACTTGCAGATCGCCGGTCACGGCGGCGACGGCCGTGGCACCGTGCGAGTTCTTCAGGACGGCGGGACCGTCGACGGTGCCGACGCGTAGGCTGCCGGAGCTGGTGGTGATACCGGCCGTGCCCTCGACCCGGTCGACGGTGATCGAGCCGTGGGAGACGGTCAGTTGGAGCGGCCCGGTGGTGTCCAGGCGGACGTCGCCGACCGAGGTCTTGACCCGGGCCTCGCCGAGCCGGCCCTCGCCGAGCATGTTGATCCAGGAGCCGGTCACGTCGACGCGCGAGCCCGTGGGCAGGTCGACCGCCACGTCGACGGCGCCGGAGGGGCCGATGAGGCGGCGTTCCTTCGTCCTGACGGTCAGGACGCCGCTCGCGTACGTGACCTCGGTCTGCTCGGCGGCCCGCACGTCCTTGTCCCGTTTCGGGTCGCCGGGCCGTACCTCGACGACGGTGTCGAGGCGGTCGCTCGCGGTGATCCGGAGGGAACCTGCGCCGATGTGCGCGGTGATCGAAATCGGTTCGGGAGTGTCGAAAGAAGGCATGGCTGTACCGTCCTCATGGGTCCTTGGGGCGTCCCCGCTGGTGGGACGTGGTGTGGGTGAAGTGCCGTTCTCTTGGGGCGCGGGCGGGCGCGCGGCTAGCGCACCCAGCCCGTGAAGCTCTGTCCGACGCTGCGGGTCTTCTCCGCCGTACGCGGCCGGGTGCCGCCGTCGACCGCGGCCGACACGGCGCGCACCAGCCACGCGTTGACCGACAGGCTCTCGCGGCTCGCGGCCTCCTCGGCGCGGGCCTTGAGGTGGGCCGGCAGACGCAGGTTGACGCGGGCGGTGCCGCCCTCGTCGCTGTCGCCGGGGGCCGGGGCCCTGAGTGATTCGGTGGGCGCGGCCGGCTCCGCGGGGGCGCCGCCGGCGGTGGGCGGCGGTGTCACCACGAAGTCCGGGTCGAGCCCGCGCAGCCGTACGTCGACCGAGCCGGGGGCGAGTTCGCGGGTGATCTCGTCCATCGCGGCGGAGAGCACATTGAGCATGGTCAGCCGGGTCGCCGACTCCAGAGGAGCGGTGAGCCGCTCGGCCAGCTCGCGGGCATCGTCCCCGCCGGCTTCGGCGGCCACCGCGAGTTCGCGGCGGAGGGTGTCGACATACGGGGTGAGGTCCATGACGCCATCATGGCACCACTATGGCGCCATCCGCAAGTCCGGATGGCGCCGCGCCCGCCACGGAGGTAAGGGAGGCCGGTTCTGCCTGCGGAAGCGGAAGGAGGATGACCGGGTCATGGTGGCGCTGCGCAGGAGCTCCGGGGGTCGAAATGGTGCCGGGTGGCGCCCGGTGACGCCATCTGGTGCCACCTGGTGCCACCCGGTGTCATGTGGCGCCCTGTGATGCCACAAGAAGGTGGTGTGCGGGGCTCAGTCCTTGGTCTCCTCGAAGGACTTCAGGAAGATGTCGAGCGCCTTCTCGTTCTCCGTCGAGTCCGCCTCGTCCGCCGGGGTCGTCCACCGGATGGAGAAGCCGCGGCCGCCGCCGACGAGGAAGCCGCGGCCGAAGGTGCGGAACGGATCGCCGCCGATGGCCGAGGACCAGGTCATATCCGCCGCATCCCAGTCGCGGTAGTCGACTCTGCGGATGTCGTCGATCCGCTGGAAGCCCGGGGAGAACTTCTCCAGCGACGGGACCAGGCTCTTCCAGACCTCGACGGGGTCCTCGTCCTCGGAGTCCTTGCCGAAGGTGACGACCAGGTCCCGGTTGTCGTCCTCGTCCGGCGAGGCGAACTTCACATGGAAGCGCGAGCCGCTCTCCACCCGCTTCCAGCCCTTGGGCAGATCGATGGAGAACCCTTCGGCCTCGGCGGTGTAGCGGACGAAGCCCGCGGGCTCGTCGCCACCACCCCCGCCACCGCCTTTGCCGGGCGGATCGGAAGGGGTGGCCGGAGCGGAGGGGGCGGCCGGAGCGGAGGGATCGGATGGCCCGGATGGAGGTGACGGGGAGGGGGGCGATGTCTTCGGGGGAGTGGGCTCGCGGGGCAGGCTCGGCGGAGCCCCGTTCGGCGGTGACGCGGAACGGGTGGGGCCGGAAGCGCGGTTGTCGCCCCCGGTCAGGGTGCCGGTCGAGGCGAGCGCCACCACCGAGACGACCGACACCAGGGCGAGCCCGGCGGCCAGGGCCACCGCGGGCCGGACCTTCCGCACGTCGCGCCGGTGCCCACACGGCCACAGTGCCTCATAGGTGCCGTGCAGCCAGGGGAGCCGCGGCGCTGTCCGCGTATCGGCTGGTCGATCCTGGTTCAGGGCCCGCGTCAGCGCCTGCCGGACCAGCGGTTCGGTCAGCCGCGACGGGGGGTCGGGGCGCAGCAGCCCCTGGATGACCTGGGTGAGCGGTCCGGCCCTGGTCACGTCGAGCCCGCTCCAGTCGGGGTGCGGCGGATGGCCCTCGACCATGACGAAGAGGATCGCGCCCAGGGACCACAGATCGGACTCGGGGGTTCCGCGGTCTCCCCGTACCTGTTCGGGGGAGGCGAACGCGGGGTCGGTGACCGGGCGGGAGGGATCCGTGCCGGTGGGGCCGAACCCGCTGAGAACGATCTCATCGTCGGGCAGGAGCAGCACTCGCGCCGGAGTGAGATCGCCGTGGGTGATGCCCTTGGTGTGGGCGGCGCTGAGGACGTCGAGCAACCGCAGGCCGATCCCGGCCGCCCGAGCGGGCTCCAGGCGGCCCTTTCGGTCGAGGAGTTCACTCAGAGGACAGCGGTCGGTATCGGGCCGTACGGTCTGCGTCCCGTGGACGGGCTGGTCCGCGCCGATCATGGTCTCACCCCTTGCTCCACACGCCCAACAGCTTTCCCTCGGGAGGTACGCCCGGAGATCGGCATGTGCTCAACGGGAGGCGGGGCGAATGGGGCCCGTGCCCGAAAACTGGGCACTCGTCCCCGGCCGGAAGAGAACACGAACGCCCCAGTAGAACTGGGGTGCGAGCGATGGGGCGATGCCCCGGGGCCGGTGCGGTCGTGAGCGCCACGTGGGGTGCGGCGATCGCGCGGAGCGTGTCCGGGCAGCCCGCCGATACGGATCCGGGCGACCCCGGTCCGACCCGGCGCTGGGAGTGGGACGGCCTCCAGGGGGACCAGGGGGACCAGGGGTGACCCCGGGAGACAGCCCCGAAGACGGCGAGGACCCCGCGCTCCTTCGTGCTTCGTGGAGTGCGGGGCCCTCGCCGTAGCGATATCGCGAGACCGAGGAGGTCAGAAGCGACGCGTGATCAGCGCGCGCTTCACCTCCTGGATGGCCTTGGTGACCTCGATACCACGCGGGCAGGCCTCCGTGCAGTTGAAGGTGGTGCGGCAGCGCCAGACACCGTCCTTGTCGTTCAGGATCTCCAGCCGCTGCTCACCCGCCTCGTCACGCGAGTCGAAGATGAAGCGGTGCGCGTTGACGATTGCCGCCGGGCCGAAGTACTGCCCGTCGTTCCAGAACACCGGGCACGAGGAGGTGCACGCGGCGCACAGGATGCACTTGGTGGTGTCGTCGAAGCGCTCGCGGTCCTCGGCGGACTGCCGGCGCTCGCGCGTCGGCTCGTTGCCCGTCGTGATCAGGAAGGGCATCACATCGCGGTACGCCTGGAAGAACGGCTCCATGTCCACGACCAGGTCCTTGAGGACCGTCAGGCCCTTGATGGCCTCGACCGTGATGGGCTTCTCCGGGTTGATGTCCTTGATCAGCGTCTTGCAGGCCAGCCGGTTGCGGCCGTTGATCCGCATGGCGTCGGAGCCGCAGATGCCGTGGGCGCAGGAACGGCGGAAGGTCAGTGTGCCGTCCAGGTCCCACTTGATCTTGTGGAGGCCGTCGAGGACGCGCTCCTTGGGATCGATGTCGAGCTGGAAGTCCTCCCAGACCGCCTGGTCCGAGATCTCCGGGTTGAAGCGCCGGATCCGGAAGGTGACCGTGATCAGGTGCGAGGCGTCGGCGCCGCCCGCCTCCGGAGCCTCCGAGGTCTTCTCAAGCGTGGGGGTGCTCATCAGTACTTACGCTCCATCGGCTGGTAGCGGGTCTGCACGACCGGCTTGTAGTCGAGGCGGATGGACTCCGCGCCGTCCGCGCCCACCTCGCGGTACGCCATGGTGTGACGCATGAAGTTGACGTCGTCGCGGTTCGGGTAGTCCTCGCGGTAGTGACCGCCGCGCGACTCCTTGCGGGCCAGTGCGGAGATCGCCATGACCTCGGCCAGGTCGAGCAGGTTGCCCAGCTCGATGGCCTCCAGCAGGTCGGTGTTGAACCGCTTGCCCTTGTCCTGGACGCTGCAGTTCTTGTAGCGCTCGCGGAGGTGGCCGATCTCCTCGACGGCCTCCTTGAGCGTCTGCTCGGTGCGGAAGACCATGACGTTCTTGTCCATGGTCTCCTGGAGCGCCTTGCGGACCTCGGTGATCCGCTCGGTGCCGGTGGCGTCGCGCAGGTTCTCCACCTGGTCACGGACGAAGGCGGCCGGGTCCTCCGGCAGCTCGACGAAGTCGGCCTTGGCGGCGTACTCCGCGGCGGCGATGCCCGCGCGGCGGCCGAAGACGTTGATGTCGAGCAGCGAGTTGGTGCCCAGCCGGTTGGCACCGTGCACCGAGACGCAGGCCACCTCGCCCGCGGCGTACAGACCGGGGACGACGGTGTCGTTGTCCGACAGCACCTCGCCCTCGACGTTGGTGGGGATGCCACCCATCGTGTAGTGCGCGGTCGGCTGGATCGGGATCGGGTCGGTGTACGGCTCGATGCCCAGGTAGGTGCGCGCGAACTCGGTGATGTCCGGCAGCTTGGCGTCCAGCTGCTCCGGCGGCAGGTGGGTGAGGTCCAGATAGACGTGGTCGCCCTCGGGACCGCAGCCGCGGCCCTCGCGGATCTCGGTGTAGATGGAGCGCGAGACCACGTCACGCGAGGCGAGGTCCTTCATGACCGGCGCGTACTTCTCCATGAAGCGCTCGCCGTCCTTGTTGCGGAGGATGCCGCCCTCACCACGGGCGCCCTCCGTCAGCAGGATGCCCATCCGCCAGATGCCCGTCGGGTGGAACTGGAAGAACTCCATGTCCTCCAGCGGCAGCCCGCGCCGGTAGGCGACCGCCTGGCCGTCACCGGTGAGGGTGTGCGCGTTGGAGGTCACCTTGAAGAACTTGCCGCAGCCGCCGGAGGCGAAGACCACGGCCTTGGCCTGGAAGACGTGCAGCTCGCCGGTGGCCAGCTCGTAGGCGACCACACCCGCGGTGCGCTTGACCCCGTCGACCTCGGTGAGCAGCAGGTCCAGGACGTAGAACTCGTTGAAGAACTCCACGCCCTCCTTGACGCAGTTCTGGTACAGCGTCTGGAGGATCATGTGGCCGGTGCGGTCCGAGGCGTAGCAGGACCGGCGGACCGGGGCCTCGCCGTGGTTGCGGCTGTGGCCGCCGAAGCGGCGCTGGTCGATGGTGCCGTCCGGGGTCCGGTTGAACGGCAGGCCCATCTTCTCCAGGTCCAGGACCGAGTCGATGGCCTCCTTCGCCAGGATCTCGGCGGCGTCCTGGTCGACCAGGTAGTCGCCACCCTTGATCGTGTCGAAGGTGTGCCACTCCCAGTTGTCCTCCTCGACGTTCGCGAGGGCGGCGGCCATGCCGCCCTGGGCGGCGCCGGTGTGGGAGCGGGTCGGGTAGAGCTTGGTGAGCACCGCCGTGCGGCTGCGCTTGGTCGACTCGATGGCCGCGCGCATACCGGCGCCGCCGGCGCCCACGATGACGGTGTCGTACTTGTGGATCTTCATGAGTGGATACCTCAGCCCCGGGGCCTAGCGGATGTTCGGGTCGAAGGTGAAGATCACCAGAGTGCCGAGCACGATGGTGAAACCTGCCGCCGTGTAGAGCAGCCCCTTCAGCCACAGGCGGGTGTTGTCCCGCTCCGCGTAGTCGTTGATGACCGTGCGCAGACCGTTCGCGCCGTGCAGTGTGGCGAGCCAGAGCATGATCAGGTCCCATGCCTGCCAGAACGGCGAGGCCCAGCGGCCCGCCACGAAGGCGAAGCCGATCTTGGAGACGCCGCCGTCGAGGACCAGCTGGATCAGCAGGTGGCCCAGGACCAGGACGACCAGCACGATGCCGGACAGGCGCATGAAGAGCCAGCCGTACATCTCGAAGTTGGTGCGGGTCGCCTTGGGCGTCTTACGGGTACGGGCCCGCGGCGGCTCGATGAGCGGGGCGGGGTGGTCCACGTCGTACGTGCCGACCGTGTCCGTCGCGGGGGTGTTGGTCTCGGCGGACATGCGTCAGCTCCCGAACAGTTCGCGCAGCGTGTGCTGGAGGATCGGGTAGAAGGCCCCGGCCATCAGCACGACCCAGATACCGACAACGGACCACAGCATCTGACGCTGGTACTTCGGGCCCTTCGACCAGAAGTCCACGGCGATGACGCGCAGACCGTTGAGGGCGTGGAACAGGATGGCGGCGACGAGGCCGTACTCCATCAGGTTCACGATGGGATTCTTGTACGTCGCGACGACGTCGTCGTACGCCTCGGGGGAGACACGGACGAGCGAGGTGTCCAGGACGTGTACGAACAGGAAGAAGAAGATGAGGACGCCGGTGACTCGATGAGCCACCCAGGACCACATACCTTCCCGGCCGCGATACAGCGTTCCAGCCGGCACGGAAAACCCTCCGGAAGCGGGGATTGGGGCCTGCCGGCTTCACTGTCGGTCTGGCCCGGCCGGGTACGGTCCACCGGCCCTGGCCATCGTAGCGACGTGTTGTCGGTTCCTCTGCCCGGGGGTGCTCAGGTGTGATCAAAGAGGCACGGAGGTGTGATCAAAGGGGACGTACGGCCGATCAGGAGGCCCGGAACCTCATGATGAACGGCAAACAGGGTGTTCCCGGGTCAGCCGGGCGAGGCGCCCGCGGGCGATCCGCCGCAGCTCCTCCGCGGTGTTCGTCCGCTCCTCCTCGCGCTCGTTGCCGAGCCGGGTGCGGATTCCGGTGAGCAGCCGGTCCAGCATCTCGTCGGGGCCGAGGCCGTCCAGGCAGATCACAAAGGAGTGGCCGAACTGCCGCTCGTACTCGGAGTGAGCAGCGCGTAATGCTGTGTGAGCGGCGAGGGTGCCCAGGCTGTCCGCGGCCGGGAGGGGGTGGCCGACCATCTTCTCGTCGGCCAGCGCCTCGTCCAGATCAGCGGCGGTGAGGTCGTAGCTGGCCTCGTCCCCGGCGGCGAGCAGCGCCTCCACATCGGGGTACGGGCGGTGGGACGCGATCAGCCGTGCCCAGCGGCGGCTGCCGCAGCAGGCGAGCAGCACCTCCTCGGCCGCCTCGGCGGTGGCGGCGTTGAGCCGGTCGAGGCTGTGGACTGGGTCACGGGACCTGGACCTGGACCTGGACAGCGTGGGCTCCTTGGACGCGCGTGGCTGGGGCACGTGAGGCGAGCGGTTCAAGGTGGCGGCGTGACGTGAAGGGCATGAAACGGGTACATGAGGGACCTGTGCTCGGGGCGTGAGCAGTACACGCTAACGAGGTGAACAGGCCGGTGTGCCGCAGACGGCGTAAATTCACCCGTACGGGGACGTTTTGCTGGAAGAGGTGGACGGCATGTCGAGGCGCAGGGCGTTTTACGCCTGAAACAGGAGGTTTGCGCCATGGGAATGCCCAGGAGAGCGACCCGGGCCGCCTGGGCCCGCGGCACCCTCGCCGGTGCCGCCGCGACCTTCGTCCTCATAGCGCTCGGCTGCCAGCAGCCCACGGGGTCCTCCCCGACCGGTTCCCCGTCGGCGTCCCCCTCCGCGTCTCCCCCCGCGTCCCCCGCGTCCCCCGCGTCCCCCTCGGCCTCGGCGCCCGGCAAGGCGCCGTCCGCTCCGCCCCGCACCATCCCCTCGGTCCGTGAGTTCGACCCCGGGACCGGATCCGGCTGGCGGCCCGGCCACCACAGCCGGGTGGTGGCCGACCTCAACGGCCCGCTCGCCGACGAGGCCCGGATGATCGCCGACGAACTGGACATCCACGCCGTCTCCGGCAAGGCCCACCGCGGCGATCTGTCGCTGGCACTGAACCCCGGGCAGTCCGGCGGGCGCGAGGGCTACACCCTGACCGTCAAGAACGGCAGCGCCCGGATCACCGCCGCCGCCGACACCGGCGTCTTCTACGGCACCCGCACCGTGAAACAGGCGCTGCGCTCAGGCGACCGCGTCCCCGCGGGCGTGATCCACGACCGGCCCGCCCGCGCCCAGCGCGGTCTCAACCTCGACATCGCGCGCAAGTTCTACACGGCCTCGTGGATCGAGGCCCGGCTGCGCGAGATGGCCGACCTCAAGCTCAACCAGCTCGGTCTGCACTTCTCGGACGACCAGGGGTTCCGCATCCAGAGCAGCAGCCACCCCGAGATCGTCTCCCAGCAGCACCTCACCAAGGCCGAGGTCCGGCGGATCATCGCCCTCGCCCAGCGGCTGCACATCACCGTCGTCCCCGAGATCGACTCGCCCGGCCACCTCGGCGCGGTGATCGACGCCCACCCGCAGCTCCAGCTGCGCAACGCCTCCGGGACCCGGTTCCAGGGCTCCGTGGACATCTCCAAGCCGGCCGCCGCGCAGATCGTGGACGAGCTGATGCGCGAGTACGCACCGCTGTTCCCCGGCCGCTACTGGCATCTGGGCGCCGATGAGTACCTTGCGCTCACCGTCAAGGATCCCCAGGCGTCGTTCCCGCAGCTGGCCGCCGCCGCCGAGCGCGAGTACGGATCCCGGGCGAAGGTCCAGGACCTGGCCACCGGCTGGCTGAACGACCGGGCGGCGGTCGCCCGTGAGCTGGGCAAGCAGCCCAAGGCGTGGAACGACGGCTTCTTCGCCGGGGGCGTGGTCACCCCCGACCGGAACATCCAGGCCGAGTACTGGACCGGGCGGCTGAAGTGGCCCGCCCGGCAGCCGGAGGAGTATCTGCACGAGGGCCGGAAGCTGGTCAATCTCAACTCCGAGTACCTCTACTACGTCCTCGGCGAGCCCAACGGCTTCCTCTACCCCACGGGCGAACGTATCTACGAACAGTGGACGCCCGGGACCCTGCGCGGCACCAAGCCGGTCGCCGACAAGAAGCTGACCGGACCCGACCGGGTGCTCGGCGCGCGCTTCGCGATCTGGTCCGACCAGCCCGGGGCGCAGACCCAGGCACAGGTCGCCAAGGGCGTCCGGCTGCCGCTCGCGGCGCTCGCCCAACGGCTGTGGGATCCCGGAAAGCCGCCGCTGAGCTGGGGTGACTTCACCAAGCTCGCCGATCGGCTGGGCGTCTGAAGACGCCGGAGAGACGCCTGAGAAGGAAGGACGGCCGGGGCCGCCACCCCCCACAGGAGAGGCCCCGGCCGCCGTCCAGCGTGGGCCCGCATGGAGCCCTTACTCCCTACAGCGTCGCATGCCTCGAATGCGTCACACCTGTCGTCGGGATGAAACCTCGGGGCCCGGGAGCGCGTCCGGGGGCCCCTTCGGCTCTGGACGGGACCGGGCGGATGCCCGTAACGTGCAGGTCCGCGCTGTGGGCGCGGTCAATTGCTTATCTTCGCGCGTGGCCTGGTGCGGGCCACGTCCCCAGGGGGACTCAAAATGTATCCGTGCGGGAACTGCCGCGCTGTCGCCGTCGGGCCCGACGGGCGCTGTGCCGCATGCGGAACCTTCCAGCAGCAGTACCAGCAGCCGCCGGCGCCCGGGGGCTATCCCGCCGCACCGTCGGTCGGGATGCCGACCGGAGGTGTCGATCTGCGCCGTGGGCTCGCGACCACGCTCACCGTGCTGTTCGCGGTGGCGCTGCCCGCGCTGATCCTGGTGCTGGTGGGCCGCGGCGGCCAGTACGGCGTCATCGGCGACATGCTCGACGACCCCACGTCGGTTACGCAGAAGGACCTGGACGACGCGGACGACTTCTTCCTCGGCGCCTGGGTCATCTTTGTGCTGCTCACCCTCGCGATCGCGGTGGTCTGGGCGGTCTGGTTCCGGAAGCTGCGGCTGAACGCCGAGGTCTTCGCGCCCGGCGGGCACCGCTTCAGCACCGGCTGGGCGGCGGGTGCCTGGTTCACCCCGGTGGTGAGCCTGTGGTTCCCCAAGCAGATCGCCAATGACATCTGGCGCGCCAGCTCTCCTCTGGGTCCCCACGCGGTCAACCGCGGTTTGCTCAATGGCTGGTGGGTCACCTGGATCGTCGCCATGGTTGCGAACTTCATCGGCAACCTGCGCTACAGCATGCTCCGTAACAAGGTGGAGAGTTCCACTTACTCCCCTTCCTTGTCGGAGGCGAAGGACGACATCGAGAGTCTGCACAGCATCCTCGCCTTCGATATGTTCGCGACCGTGATCCTGATGGCCGCGGCGATCCTGGCGCTGCTGCTGGTCCGCCAGATCACCGCCATGCAGGAGCAGCGCGCGGCGCTGCCCCCGCAGGCGGGGCCGATGGGCGGTCAGGGTTACGGGCCGGGCGCCCCTCCGCCGTATGGTGTCCCGCCGCAGGGGCAGTCGCCGTACGGCGCCCCGCAGATGCCGCCGGCCCCGCCCGGTCAGCCCGGCCAGCAGTACCCGCCCTACGGCCACGGCTGATCCATCGCGGGCGATCGCGGACCTCAGAACCTCCGAGGGCAGGAAGAGAGCGTGCAGGGGGACGACGCGGAACTGACCGCCGCGGTGCGTGCGGCACAGGACGGGGACGAGACCGCCTTCCGGACCGTGTACCGGTCCGTGCACCCTCGTCTCCTCGGCTACGTGCGCACCCTGGTCGGCGATGGCGACGCGGAGGACATCACGTCGGAGGCATGGCTTCAGATAGCGCGTGACCTGCAACGTTTCAGTGGGGACGCGGACCGGTTCCGTGGCTGGGCGGCGCGGATAGCCCGCAATCGCGCGCTCGACCACATACGGATGCGCGGCCGCCGCCCGGCCATCGGCGGCGACGAGACGGAGCTGGAGACCCGGGCCTCGGAGGCGGACACCGCGGGCGAGGCGATGGAGGCCCTGGGCACCGGCCGCGCGCTCGGGCTGATCGCCCAGCTCCCGCAGGACCAGGCCGAGGCCGTGGTGCTGCGGGTGGTCCTCGGCCTCGACGCGAAGAGCGCGGCCACGGTGCTCGGCAAGCGGCCGGGAGCGGTGCGCACCGCCGCCCACCGCGGACTGCGGAAGCTCGCCGATCTGATCGATCCCCGGGCAGGGGGTGATCCGGGAGTCCTCGACGGGATTCCCGTGCAACGTGAGTCGCCTGGGAAGGCAACCAACTCGGGGGCGGCGAAGTCTGCGGGTGTGACGGATTCGTGCACGCCAACGCAGAAGGACATGTGATGGCCGAAGACCGCCGCTACAGCTGGCTGGATGACAGTGCCGCGGAGCGGTTGCTTCGTGGCGAACCGGTCGAGGGGCAGCACGGTGTCCCCAGCGACCGGCACGACCAGTCATGCGCCGAAGCGGAACGGTTGGCCGCCGTGCTCTCCGCCGTTGCCGAGGCGACCCGCCCCGCGGCCGGACCCACGGATGGCGCACCTCCGCTTCCAGGCGAGGAGGCGGCCGTGTCCGCCTTCGTGTCGGCCCGCGAGGAGTTCGCCGCGGCGGCCGCCGATGACCCGATGCCCGGCTCCGAGGCGTCCGGTGGCGGCGGACGGGTCGTGCGCGCTCTGCGCGGCGGCCGCTTCGGCGCCCGGCGGCAGTTGCGCGCGGGCATGGTGGCCGCGCTGGCGGGCTGCGCGCTCAGCGGTTTCGCGGTCGCGGCCGGGGCGGGGGTGCTGCCCACGCCGTTCGGCGAGCGCGGTGGCAGCCCCAGCCCCTCGGTGAGCATGCCGGGTGACCCGGCCACCGATTCGGTTCATCCGGAAATCTCCCGGGACCCCACCACCGCGACGCCCGGCCCCAGCGGCTCCGGCGACAACGATGCCAGCGATCCGTCCTCGAACGGCGGCTCGGGGCCGACCGCGCCGAACGCCAAGGACAAGGGCCACGGGAAGGGCGGCGGCAAGGGTGAGAAGGACCACTCCGCGGGTTCCCCGGGCAGCGGGCGGCACGGCGGAACGTGGGCGCTCGACGCCTGCCGCCGCTATCTGGCCGCGGAGTCCGGCGAGGGCAGCGGGCTGGACCGCAAGGCGCTGCACCAGCTGAAGAAGTCCGCGGGCCGGTCCACCCTCCACGGCTACTGCGTCCAGATCCTGTCGAACAACGGCGCACAGCTGCCGAGCACCGGCTCCGACGGCAAGGGCGACGGCGGTACGGACGGCGGCGGGGACGACAGCGGCGGGTCCGGCGGCAGCGGCGGCTCGGACGACGGTGGCTCCGGCGGATCCGGTGAGGACGGGTCCGGTGGTTCGGGCGATGGCGGCAGATCCGGCGATCCCAACCCCGAGCCGCCGCCCCCGACGCCGTCCGCACCGGCCGAGACCCCGGCCGACGGCACGGCGACGACCGGCTCCACGGCCCAGGACGGGACCGCGGCGGCCACCGGCGCGACCGCAGGTTGAGCGCTCAAGGTCTTAGGTGTGACGTTTTTTTCGGCGGTGGCGCTGTAAGAAACGGGCCGACTGGTCATCGGCCGCGCGAGAGCCGAGGTTCCCCCCGTACCGACGGCTCCGCGCATCCGGCGCGGGCGGGGCACGTTCCCCCGGTCCTGCCCGCGCCGCTCTTCCTCGACTGAAGACCACTCCTCCCCCTCATCAGGTGAAAACCACCACCTTGTCTCCGGCCTTCACCTGGCCGAACACCGACGCGATCTTCTTCTTGTCCCGGACGTTGACACAGCCGTGCGAGGCACCGGCATAGCCGCGGGCGGCGAAGTCGGCCGAGTAGTGCACCGCCTGGCCGCCGCTGAAGAACATCGCGTACGGCATCGGGGTGTGGTAGATCGTCGAGACATGGTCCCGGCTCTTGAAGTTGACCTGGAACAGGCCCTCACGGGTCGGGGTGTACTGCGAGCCGAACCGCACGTCCATCGCCGAGACCACCCGCCCGTTGATCATCCAGGCGAGGGTGCGGCTGCTCTTGCTGATGCACAGCACCCGCCCGGTCAGACAGCGCCGATCGGGCTCGGCGAGCGGAAGGCTGGTCGGCGGATACAGCTCGTCACGCGCGGGCGGACGGCTCCGGGAGCGCAGCGAGCCCCAGGTGCGCCGGTCCACCGAGCCGGTGGCCACCAGCCCGTGGCCGCGCTGGTAGGCGAGCACCGACGCCCGGGTGACCGAGCCGTAGTACCCGGTCGGATTGCGGCCGAACAGACCCAGCTGGCGCAGCCGCGCCTGTAGCTCGCGCACCCGCTCACCGCTGCTGCCCACCGCGATCACCGCCGGGGCGACCCGGGGCGTGGTGCCGCGCCGCGGCACCTGGGCCGTCGGCCGCGCCGGGCGCGCCCGGACCGGGGGGTGCCCGGCCCGGTGCCGGGGCTTGTGGGTGAAGGTGCGGTGCGGCCGCGGGACGTCCCGCGCGGGCGCGCTGGTACTCGTCCGCGCCTGCGGTCCGTCCTGGCTCCGGCCGTCCGCGGTCACCGACCCCGCCCTGCACCCCGCGAGGAGCGCCGCGGCCGTGGCCGTGGCCAGCGCGGTGCGGACCACCGGCATCCGGTGCATCTCATCCCCCCAGTCCACCCGGTCCACTGATTTATCGCCCTGAATGTTTCCCGGCGCTGCCGTTCGGTGAACATCGACGCATGCTGTGAACAAGGCCCCGTACCGGGACAAGAGCGGGTATCGGCCACCAGGAGGCGTGGACCCATGGCGCGCGAGTCGGAGTCGGGATTCCCCGTCGAGCCGGTGTACGGACCCGGTGCGCGCACCGGCCGGGACCCGGACGCGCTGCTGGGCGAGCCCGGGGTGTACCCCTTCACCCGCGGGGTCTATCCGACGATGTACACCGGCCGCCCCTGGACGATGCGCCAGTACGCGGGGTTCGGCACCGCCGCCGAGTCCAACGCCCGCTACCGGCAGCTGATCGACCACGGCACCACCGGGCTTTCGGTCGCCTTCGACCTGCCGACCCAGATGGGCTACGACTCCGACGCCGACCTGGCCCACGGCGAGGTCGGCAAGGTGGGTGTGGCCATCGACTCGATCGAGGACATGCGGGTGCTGTTCGGCGGCATTCCGCTGGACCGGGTCTCGACCTCGATGACCATCAACGCGCCCGCCGCACTGCTGCTGCTCCTCTACCAACTCGTCGCCGAGGAGCAGGGGGTGACGGGCGACCGGCTGACCGGCACCATCCAGAACGACGTGCTCAAGGAGTACATCGCCCGCGGAACCTACATCTTCCCGCCCGGCCCCTCCCTGCGACTGGTCGCCGACACCTTCAAGTACTGCACGGCCGAACTGCCGAAGTGGAACACGATCTCGATCTCCGGCTACCACATGGCGGAGGCCGGGGCCTCGCCCGCGCAGGAGATCGCCTTCACCCTTGCCGACGGCATCGCGTATGTGCGGACGGCGGTCGCGGCGGGCATGAACATCGACGATTTTGCGCCACGGCTGTCGTTCTTCTTCGTCTCCCGCACCACCCTGCTGGAGGAGGTCGCCAAGTTCCGTGCCGCACGCCGGATCTGGGCCCGGGTGATGCGCGAGGAGTTCGGCGCCCGTGACCCCAAGTCGCAGATGCTGCGCTTCCACACCCAGACCGCGGGCGTCCAACTCACCGCCCAGCAGCCCGAGGTGAATCTGGTGCGGGTCGCGGTCCAGGCGCTCGCGGCCGTCCTCGGCGGCACCCAGTCGCTGCACACCAACGCCTTCGACGAGGCCATCGCGCTGCCCACCGACAAATCCGCCCGGTTGGCGCTGCGCACCCAGCAGGTGCTGGCGTACGAGACGGATGTGACGGCCACCGTCGACCCGTTCGCGGGCTCCTACGCCGTCGAGTCGCTGACCGACGCCGTCGAGGCCGCGGCCCTGGACCTGATGCGGCGGGTGGAGGACCGGGGCGGCGCCGAGGCCGCCATCGAACAGGGCTTCCAGAAGGAGGAGATCGAGCGCAACGCCTATCGCATCGCCCAGGAACAGGACGCGGGTGAGCGGGTGGTCGTCGGCGTCAACCGCTTCCGGCTGGAGGAGGAAGAGCCCTACCAGCCGCTGCGGGTGGATCCGGCGATCGAGGACCGGCAGCGGGAGCGGCTGGCCGCGCTGCGTGCCGGGCGCGACGGGGAGGCGGTCCGCACGGCGCTGGCGGCGCTGAAGAAGGCGGCGGAGAGCGAACAGGGCACGGCCAATGTGCTCTATCCGATGAAGGACGCGCTGGCGGCGCGGGCCACGGTGGGCGAGGTGTGTGACGCGTTGCGCGAAGTGTGGGGTACGTATGTCCCCGCTGATGCATTCTGAGCGCTCCGGGAGTTTCCGGGGCTCCGGGCTTCGTGGCTTCCGGGCTTCCGGGCTTTCGGGCTTCCGGGGTTTTCAACGTCCCGGGTATCCGGGTGACAACAAGGGGGGGCGGGCCGATGGGGGCCGGACGGGTACGAGGCGCGGCGGCCGTGGGGCTGGCACTGGTGATGGCGGCGCTCGCGGGATGCGGCGGCGACGGTGACGGCGGTGACGGCGGCGGCGGGGGATTCGGCGGCGGCAAGAACCCGCGCGGCGGCTCAGTACCCAGCGCGAGCGCCACGGCGAGCGCCCCGGAGGGCACCGACGCGCCCCGCACCACCACGCCGCTCGCGGAGCCGCTGCGGCTGCTGCCCGTCGCGGCGTCGGCCCCCGGGAACTGCCCGGCCGAGCGGCCCGCCGGGGGCCCGGACGCCTACGCGACGTACAAGGACCGGGAGGGGGTCTGCTACGTCGTCCGGCGGAACGACGGGATGAACGTCGTCGAGCCCCGTTCCGCCAAGGCCGGTTACGACCGCGAGAACGGCGCGGGCCACACCGTCACCGTCCGCTTCAACAGCCGTGACGCCGCCCGCTTCGCCCGGCTCACCCAGGAGCTGGCCACCCGGCAGCCCCCGGAGAACCAGCTCGCGATCGTGCGCGACGGCCGGGTGCTGTCCGCGCCGTCGGTGGCCACCTCCATCACCGGGGGCACGGTGGTCATCTCGGGGAGCTTCACCCGTGAGTCCGCGCGGCAGCTCGCCCGCGACCTCGGCGGCGGGTGAGCGACACTGGGGTCATGTCTGCTCCCCGCCGCGCCTGTCCGGTCTGCACCCGAGAGATCGCGGTCGTGGGCGGGCGGTTCGCCCGTCACGATCCGCCGGGCCGCCGCACGGACTACGAACTGGTCTCCTGCCCCGGGTCGCGCCGGACCGCGCCGCTGCTCGGCACCCCGCCGAAACTGTTCGGCGAGGACGAGCCGCCGTCGCCGGGACAGCAGGCGCTGTTCTGATCAGCGTTCCGGCCCGCCGCCCCGCCGTCTTCCAGTCCCCGCCGTCGTTCAGCCGCCCGTGACCAGCCGGGAGGCGATCCGCACCCCGGGGCTGCTCTCGGTCAGGGCCTCCGCCAGCTGATCGCCCGCGGCCTTCAGCGCGATGTCGTCCAGCGGACCGAGCGCGTCCAGGACGAAGAAGGCGCGGGTGGTGGTGTGGGTGAGCCGGGTGCGGACGCACTGGCGCCAGTTCCAGCGGCGGCAGGTGACGCCCGCGTCGTCCCGCCACACCACCTCACCGGACGCGGGGTGTTCCACGGCGGCCTCGCCCCCGGCCGTGGTCTCGAAGGTCTCCTCGCCGGTGGCCCGGACCAGCCGGGCGGGCCCGCTGTAGTGGTCGAGGTCCTCACCGCCCAGCGGCAGCACATGGGCGACCGAGACCGCGTTGTAGAGGTCGGTCAGCCGGTCCACCCGGGGCAGCCCGGCGCCCACCCGCCGCAGCAGGGCCTCCGCGCTGGGCCGGGTGCGCTGCGGCTTGGCCCCGAAGCCGCGGAACGCCTCCCGCCAGGCGGCGAGATGCGGATGCTCCTCCACCGGCCCGTCCCCGAACCGCTCACGGGCGGCCGACTCGGCATCCGCCAGCGGACGTTCGCTGATCGCGTCGCTCGGCCCGGGGCGCAGCCCCTCCGCGGTGATGAGCAGGGCGCGGTAGTCGGGGCGGAGTGCGTGGACGGCCGGGTCGATGGCGGCGGACTCCAGCCAGCCCGCTACGTCGGTGATCATGATCTCTCCCTGCGGTGGTGCTGAGTCGCGCATGGTCGGCTGGTCCACTATGGCATACGGCACGGTGCAGCGTGCTGGACCGAAGGGAGGTACCGGGGGCAAGCCCCACCCCGGGACGGCGGGCAGCCTGATGGCGACGCCTCCGTCCCGGGCGGAAGGCTCTGCGGTATGGATCCACACATCTTCGGCCGCGGGCCGGACCGTCGGGGAGTACTGGCCGCCGCGGCGTTCGCCGCCCTGGGAGCGGCGGTGGCCGCGCCCGCCGCGCGGGCCTTGCCGCGCGCCTCTCGCGGGCGGGCCGGGCTGACGCTGCCCGCCCCGACCGGGCCGTACCCCGTCGGCACCGTCTCCCACCATCTCGTCGATCACGACCGGCCCGATCCCTGGGTGGCGTCCCGCCCGTCGCGCGAACTGATGGTCAGCGTCCGCTATCCCGCCCGGGACGTCGAGGGGCATCCGCGCGCACCGCAGATGCTGCCGGGCGCGGCGGCCGGGTTCGACCGGCTGAACTCCTTCGAGGGCGTGCCGAAGGGGCGTGTCGACTGGGCGGCGACCCGGACCTTCGCGCATCAGGACGCCCCGCCCACGCGGTCCGGCGGCGCCCGGCGCCCCGTGGTGCTCTACTCGCCCGGCGTCGGTGATCCGCGCTCCATGGGCACCACCCTCACCGACGAGCTGGCCTCGCACGGATATGTCGTGGTCTGCGTCGACCACACCTTCGACGCGTCGGCGGTCGAGTTCCCGGACGGCCGGGTTGAGGCCAGCCGACTGCCGGAGGAGTACGAGCGGGCCGAGCGCGAGGGGACGTTCGTCGAACTGCTGAGGAAGACCTGCGGGGTGCGGGTGGCCGACACCCGCTTTGTCCTCGACCGGTTGGAGGCGCTGGTTCCGGCAGGGGCGGAGCCGTCGGCCGTTGGGATGTTCGGGCAGTCCGCGGGCGGCTTCGCGGCCGTCCAGGGCCTCCACGACGACCGGCGGATCGCGGCGGCCGCGAATCTGGACGGGGTGCTGGCCTACGTCAGGAAGGACCACGAGCCGGGGAATCTCTCGACGGCCGCCGAGGACGGTGTGGACCGGCCCGTGCTGCTGATGGGCATGGACGGCAACGACCACCGCACGGTGCCCTCGTGGGGTGCGCTGTGGGAGCACAGCACCGGCCCGCGCCTCGACCTGACGCTGCGCGGCTCGCGCCACGCGGCCTATACCGATGTCGTCGCGATGCTGCCGCAGATCGTGCGGCGGCTCGGTCTGCCGGAGAAGACCGTCACGAAGGTGATCGGTACGGTCGCGCCGGATCGGGCGGTGGCCGCCCAGCGGGCCTGCGTCCGGGCGTTCTTCGACGCCTCGCTGCGGGGCCGCGACATCGGGGGACTGCCGGCCGGTCTGTCGGCCCGCCACCCGGAGGTGCGGTTGGTGCGCTGACGCCGGTCGCGGAGCGCCGTGCCCGTCCCGGCCGCGCCCGTCCCGCCCCGTCTCCGTCCGAGGGCCCGTCTTCAAAGGGGCCGCCCTGCTCCCGACGCCTGGCACGGCGCCCCCAGCTACCGCTGGGAGGTGCCCCCGGCCGCGTTGTCGGAGTCGCCCGAGTACGCCCAGTACGAGGGCGATCCTTCGCCTTGCGATGTACCGCACCAGACGCCGCTCGCGGCCGGACGCCCCCTTTGAAGACGGGCCCTAGAACAGCCCGAGCTGGGCGGTGAGCATCGCGATCACGATGACGAGGGTCCAGCCGACGATGTGCTCCTTCAGCTGGTCGTCGTCGGTGGGGCCGCCGGTGCGGGGGCGGAGGCCGATGCGGCGCGCCGCGATGTCGGTCATGCGGGTGTCCTCGGTGCTCGGAGATGATCGTGACGAACAGGATGAATCGGTCCCCCCACGCCATCCCAAGGGTGCGTGACGACCCACCCGGGGTAAAGAGGGAGTGGCCGAACTCACCAGTAGGCCGTGTACCGTCACGCCGTTCACCGTGCGAATCGAGGAGGTCCAGGGTGACCAGCGTCATTCCCAAGGGTCTGGGGGAACAGGTCCGTGCGCTGGCCGGCGGTGAGGTGTCCTCCCGCGTCCTGGTCGAACAGTCGCTGGAGCGCATCGCCGCGACACAGGGCACCCTCAACGCCTTCCGCCGGATCCGGGCCGAGGCCGCGCTGCTGGAGGCCGAGGAGGCCGACCGGCGGCTGGCGGCGGGGGAGCGGCTGCCGCTGCTCGGGGTGCCGATCGCGATCAAGGACGACACGGATCTGGCGGGGGAGCCGACCGCGTTCGGCTGCCCCGGGGAGTTCCCGGCCAAGACCGAGGACGGCGAGGTCGTACGGCGGCTGCGGGCCGCCGGTGCGGTGATCGTCGGCAAGACCAACACCCCCGAGCTGGGCCAGTGGCCGTTCACCGAGGGCCCGGCCTTCGGCGAGACCCGCAACCCCTGGAACCCCGCGCACACCCCCGGCGGCTCCTCCGGCGGGGCCGCGGCCGCCGTCGCCGCCGGTCTGGTCCCCGGCGCGCTGGGCTCGGACGGCGCGGGCTCGGTGCGTATCCCCGCCGCGTGGACCCATCTGGTGGGCATCAAGCCGCAGCGCGGCCGGATCTCCACCTGGCCGGACGCCGAGGCGTTCAACGGCATCACCTGCAACGGCCCGCTGGCCCGTACGGTCGCGGACGCCGCGCTGCTGCTGCACGCCGCCAGCGGCAACCACGAGGGCGATCTGCACCGGCCGGAGCCGGTGGACCTGCTGGCCGCGGTGGACCGCGACCCGGGGCGGCTGCGGATCGCGCTCTCGTTCAAGCCCGCGTTCACGGGCACGCCCAAGGAGCTGGACCCGGTGGTCAGGGCCGCGGTGCTGCGGCTCGCGGAGCGGCTGGCCGCCCTGGGGCACGAGGTGGTGGAGGCCGAACCGCGCTACGGGATGGTGGGGCTCGCCTTCCTGCCGCGCGCCACCGCCGGGCTCCACGAATGGGCCGGGCGGGTCCCGGACCAGACGCTGCTGGACGTACGCACCCGGGCCGCCGCCCGCCACGGACGGCTGCTGGGCGGCGGCCCGCTGCGCTGGGCGCGCGCCGCCGAGCAGCGGCTGCACCGCCGGGTCGGGGCGATCTTCCACCAGCGGGGGTTCGATGTGGTGCTGGCCCCGACGACCGCCACCCCGCCGCTGAGGATCGGGGCGATGTCCGGTCTCTCCGGGTGGCGCACCGACCGCGCGATGATCGCGGCCTGCCCGTACGCCTGGCCGTGGAACGTGCTGGGCTGGCCCGGGGTGAACGTTCCGGCCGGGTTCGCCGACGCCGACCACACCCTGCCGCTGGGTGCCCAGCTGCTCGGCCCGGCCGAAAGTGAGCCCCGTCTCATTTCGCTGGCCGCTCAGCTCGAGGCCGATATGCGCTGGTTCGAGCACTGGCCCCGGATTGCGGGGCCATCGGCCGGACAGACGGACCCGGCGGCCCCCTGAGGTAGCGGAGGGGCTTCCTCCGCTGTGGTCACGAGTGCGAAAGATCATCACTACACTTCCGCCACATGGTGAAGACGGTGAGCGAGAAGCGGCGACGCAGAAAGAAGAGCGGGCCAATATTTGTCAACGCCTCCGGGGGCCGGAGGCAGCTGCTGAAGCTCGCGGCGCTGGCCGTCGGCTGTGTCTGCCTCGGTTATCTGCTGCTGCTGGTCGCGGCCCTGTCCGGGGTGGTCTGGCAGGACGAGCAGGAGCCCCCCAGGACCGCCGAGCGGTCCACCACCGGCAGTGCCCCGGCCACCGGATCCTGGTCCGGCGCCGACTCCGAGGGCTTCGCGGGATCCGCGCCCCTTGCCACGGCCTCACCCACTGGAGGCAGCCCCTGGTGAGCCCCCGGCACGCACTCCGCCCCGAGCCGCGCGGCCACTGGCTGCTGCTGATCATCGTCGTCTCCGCGGTCGCCGCCGCGCTGGTCTTCGAAGGCTGGACCACCCACGAGGTCGCGTCCGCGCAGACCCGAAAGCCCTGTACCCACCCCGTACCGAAGGCGGCCGACACCGGGCAGCCGGTGATACGCATCGCCGACGGCACGGTGAAGACGGCCGGTATGCCGGCCCGCACCGTCGCCCTCACCTTCGACGGGGGCCCCGATCCCGTGTGGACCCCGCGCCTGCTGGACCTGCTGCGCGAGCACCGCGCACACGCCACCTTCTTCGTCTCCGGCGCCCAGGCGGTCCGGCACCCGGAGCTGGTCCGGCGGATCCGCGCCGAGGGACATGAGCTCGGTTCGCTCACCTACACCGAATCCGACCTGAGCTCGGCCTCCGCGCCGCGCACCCGGCTGGAGCTCTCACTGACCCAGACCGCGCTGGCGGGCACCACCGGTGTCACCACCAAACTCCTGCGGCTGCCGCTGACCACCCAGGCGGACACCCTGTGCGGCGGTGAGTGGACGGCCGCACAGCGCGCCGCCGCCCAGGGGTATCTCCTGGTCGCGGCCGACCGGCCGCTGCGGAAGCCGGAGCGGGGTGTCGTCCGGCAGTACAGCCAGACGGACACCGCCTACGGCGAGGTGAAGAAGCTCCTCAAGAACCGGAAGATCGAGAAGTTCGCCACGGTGTCCGAGGGGCTCGGCCAGACCTCCGTCAACGGTCCGGCGTCCACCGTCGGCCGCTGGCAGGGCCACGCGCTGATCCAGGTCCAGGGCCTCGGGCACACCTTCGTCTCCGCAATGACCTGGGTGCTCGTTGTCGCCGGGGCCCTGGCCCTCCTGCGGCTGCTGATGCTCGTCGCCTTCGCGCGCGCCCACGTCCGGCGCCTGCACCGCTTCCGGCCCGGTTCGCCCTGGCTGCGCGAGGTCGACGAACCGGTGACGGTCCTGGTCCCCGCGTACAACGAGGAGGCGGGCATCGAGTCCACCGTGCGGTCGCTGCTGGCCTCCACCCACCGTCAGCTCCAGATCATCGTGATCGACGACGGATCGACGGACAGCACCGCGGACCTCGCCACCTGGATCGACGATCCCCGGGTGATGGTGATCCGCCAGCCCAACGCGGGCAAGGCGGCCGCCCTCAACACCGGCCTGATCCACGCGCACCACGACATCGTGGTCATGGTCGACGCCGACACCGTCTTCGAACCGGAGGCCATCCACCAGCTCATCCAGCCGCTCGCCCACCCCGCCATCGGCGCCGTCAGCGGCAACACCAAGGTCGGCAACCGCCGTCGGCTGCTCGGCCGTTGGCAGCACCTGGAGTACGTCTTCGGATTCAACCTCGACCGCCGGATGTACGAGGTGCTGGAGTGCATGCCGACCATTCCCGGCGCCATCGGCGCCTTCCGCCGGGACGCGCTGATGGGTGTCGGCGGCGTCAGCGAGGACACCCTCGCCGAGGACACCGACCTCACCATGGCCCTGTGGCGGGCCGGTTGGCGGGTGGTCTACGAGGAGTCCGCCATCGCCTGGACCGAGGTCCCCACCTCGCTGCGCCAGCTGTGGCGGCAGCGCTACCGCTGGTGCTACGGCACCCTCCAGTCCATGTGGAAGCACCGGCGCGCCCTCACCGAGGTCGGCCCTGCCGGACGCTTCGCCCGCCGAGCGCTGCCCTATCTCTTCCTCTTCCAGGTCGCGCTGCCGCTGATCGCGCCCATCGTGGACGTCTTCGCGCTGTACGGCGTGCTGTTCGCCGATCCGCTCCAGTCGATCGGGGTGTGGGCCGCCTTCCTCGTGGTCCAGATGCTCGGCGCCGGATACGCGCTGCGGCTGGACAAGGAACGGCTGAGGGCGCTGTGGGCGATGCCCCTCCAGCTCTTCGTCTACCGGCAGCTGATGTATCTGGTGATCATCCAGTCCGTGGTCAGCGCCCTGTTCGGCACCCGGCTGCGCTGGCACCGCATGCAGCGCTCCGGCACGGCGGCCGACCAGCTGACCGTCGACCCGGCCGGGCGCCACGAGCGCCTGCCATCCCGATGAGCGGGGCGAGGAGAACCATGCCGAACCACTGGCCGGACGACTGGACCGACACCGGGCGTGCGCCGCATGACGGCATCGTCCTTCCGCAGCAGCAACAGCGGCCGGAGCCGCTGCGGCGGATACCGCCGGACCCGTACCAGCCGCGTGAGGACGACGAGGCCGCTCCCCGCCGCCGGTGGCCCCGGCGGCTGTGGCGGACGGTGGCCGTGGTGCTCTCGCTGGCCCTGGTCGGCGCCGGTACCGCCTACGTCTGGGCGACGTCCAAGCTCAAGAACGAGGTCGACCTGGGCAGGGTCGAGCACCGTCCCCCCAAGGGCAAGGGCACCAACTACCTCATCGTGGGCTCCGACAGCCGTGACGGTCTCTCCGGCAAGGACAAGAAGGACCTGCACACCGGCTCGGCCGAGGGCCGCCGCACCGACTCGATGATGGTGCTGCACACCGGCGCCCACGGCACCACGCTGATGAGCCTGCCGCGCGACTCGTGGGTGACCCTCCCGCCGTACACCTTCCCCATGACCGGCAAGCGCCCGGGGGCGTCGAAGAACAAGCTCAACGCCGCGTTCTCACTGGGCGGTCCGGAACTGCTGGTGCGGACCGTGGAGCACAACACCGGGCTGCGGATCGACCACTACGCGGAGATCGGCTTCGCCGGTTTCGTGAACGTCGTCGACTCGGTCGGCGGGGTGCGGATGTGTCTCCCCAGGCCCATCAAGGACGAGAAGTCGGGCGCCGACCTGAAGAAGGGCTGCCAGACCCTGAACGGCGCCCAGGCGCTGGCCTTCGTCCGGCAGCGTCACCAGGAGGCCAAGGGGGACCTCGGCCGTAGCCAGAACCAGCAGAAGTTCCTGTCGGCGCTGGCGAAGAAGGCCACGGAGCCGGACCACGCTCTGGTCCCGTGGGAGGTCTTCCCGACCGTGGGCGCCGGTCTGGACACCCTCATCGTGGACAAGGACATGGACCTGCGGACGCTGGCGTCCATGTTCGAGGCGATGAAGGGCGTAGCGGGCGGGAGCGGCAAGCAGCTGAACGTCCCCGTGGCGAGCCTCGGCTTCACAACGCGCAAGGGCAGCGCGGTGAAATGGGACGAGAAGCGGGCGAAGAAGCTCTTCGAGCAGCTGAGGAACGACCGGCCGGTGGGCTAGCCCGCCCACCGGCCGTGTGCCGGACCGGTCAGACGGCGGTCGAGGCGTACGAGACGAAGGCGGTCCAGGCGGCCGGGGCGACGGCGAGTTGGGGGCCGCCGGGGTTCTTGGAGTCGCGGATGTGGATGGTGCCGCAGGGGTCAGTAGCGACCTCCAGGCAGTCGGGTCCGTCAGCCGTGCTGTAGCTGCTCTTGGCCCAGCCGACCTCGACGCACGATGGGCCGTCAGCGGTGCTGTAGCTGCTCTTCGTCCACGCGACTTCCACGCACGATGGGCCGTCGTCGGTGCTGTAGCTGCTCTTTATCCACTCTGGTGCGGAATCAGAGGGCCTGAGGGTCATGTCTCTCCCAGCACTTTCTCGATGAAGGCATGTGACTCTCGTGGTGTGAGAGCCTGCGCTCGGATGGTCCCATAACGAATGTCAAGGATCTGGGCCTCTTTGGGCTCGGCGAGCACACGGCTGATCAGCTGGACTTCGCTCAGCCCGACCGTCGCCCCGTCCTTGAGCCGCAGCAGCCGAAACGAACCGCCGAGACCGGAGTTCTCCTCACGGCTCAGGGGCAGGACTTGGAGGTCCACGTTCCGCAACTGACTCATTTCCAATAGGTGTTCGAGTTGTCGCCGCAACACCATCTTCCCTCCGATGGGGCGGCGCAACGTCGCCTCGCACTGCACGAAGTTGAACAGGGGGCGTGCCGTGGTGGTGTCGATGATCTCCTGTCGGGCCATTCGCGCGGCCACCCGCTGCTCGACTTCTTCCTCGGTGAACGCCGGACGACGCTCGCGGAACACCGCCCGAGCGTAGTCCTCGGTCTGTAGCAGACCGTCGACGACCGATTGGTTGTAGGAGCCGAGCTCGACGGCCTCACCCTCCAACTTCTTTACGTCCCGGACCTTTTTGGGATACCTGGCCTCCGCGACATCCGTCTTCATCGCGGCGATCTTGCCGCCCGCCCCCAGCACGTCATCCGCCTTGTCCAGGAACTCGACACTCGGAATCCGCCGCGCCCGCTCCACCGCCGAGACCTGTTCCTCCCCGTAGCCGATCGCCGCGCCCAACTCCGCCTGTTTCAGCCCCGCCGCCTCCCGCCAGAGCTTGATCTGACGGCCGACGGCCCTCAATACGGCAGCGCTCCCCTCGTCTTCCATACCGGCCCACCTCCCGAGCTAGAACCCCCGCTCCTGTGAGCCTAGACACGCGCGACCACGCTGAGTGAGGAGAGTCAACAAATCACTCGAACCGACACTTCCGTTTCCCGCCTCCAGAACCGGTTCGCCATCGAAGCGGAACAGCGGGACCGCCCGAGCGCCGACAAGTTCCCGCGTACGGTCCAGCTCGGCGCGCAACTCCTCGGCGCCGTAGCCCTCCTCCGTCACCCCCGTCTCGGCCGCCAGCCGGGACAGAACGGACCGGTCGGAGATATGCAGTCCGTCCGTGAAGTAGGCCCGGAACAACCGCTCCGTCATCTCCTCGGCCCGGCCCTGGCGGGCGGCACGGCCCATCAACAGATGGGCGTCGAAGGTGTTGGTGAACACCGCGCGCCCGAGGTTCAGTTCCAGCCCGTCGTCCGCGCCGAAGGAGGTGTCCGCACGGATCGCCCGCGCGGCCGCCTCGCCGCGTTCCCGCTTGTGCACCTCGAACAGCGGCTCTCCGGTGGCCGGGGCATCGGGCCGGAGCCGGTAGGGGCGGATGACGGTCTCGACCGTGCCGCCCTCCGCCCGGTGGTGCCGGGCCGCCCGGCGGAACCGAGTGAAGCCGAGGTAGCAGTGGACGCACACCAGGTCCAGGACGAGTTCGACGCGTCGGGGCGCGGAGGAGTTCATGGTGGTTTCCCGCCTCACCACGGCACCGGTCCGGTGAGCGAGAAGTAGCCGCCGGTCGGTCCGTCGGAACCGATCGTGGCCATCCGGACGATGATCTCGGCGCCTTCCTCGATGGTCTGGTCGCCGGTGTGCCCGTTGAGGTCGGTCGCGGTGTAGCCGGGGTCGACGGCGTTGAAGCGGATCCCCGGGAAGGCGTGGGCGTACTGCACGGTGACCATGTTCAGCGCGGCCTTCGAGGAGGCGTACGCCAGGGCCGGGATCCAGACCGGCACGGCCGTGGCGTGGCCTTCCGGGTCGGAGGAGACCGTCAGCGAGCCCAGGCCGCTGCTGACGTTCACCACCACGGGGGCCCCGCTCGCCCGCAGCAGTGGGAGGAAGGCGTGCACGGTCCGTACGGCGCCGAAGACGTTGGTGTCGAAGACCGTCAGCAGATCGGCCCCGGTGGTCTCCTCGGCCGTATGGGCCCGGCCGTTGATCCCGGCGTTGTTGACCAGGACGTCCAGTCGGCCCGTCTCCCGCTCGATGGACTTCGCGGCCGCCTGTACCGACTCGTCGCTGGTGACGTCGATCAGCAACGGCCGGGCACCGATCAGGTGCGCGGCCTCTTCGCCGCGCCGGGCGTCCCGTGCCCCGACGTAGACGGTGTGTCCGGCGGCGACCAGCTGACGGGCGGTCTCAAGGCCCAGCCCCTTGTTGGCTCCGGTGATGAGTGTGGTGGTCATGCGCCCAGCCTCGGCGCCCCGGGAGGGAACAGGGAGTGCCCACTTCTTCATAGGAAACGCGGTACCAGGATGAGCCCCTGGGCCACCGGCCGCCCGGCCGGATACTGGGAGGGTGAGCGGAGAAGGGAACGGCGGCCGGGGCGGTGACCTGGGTGGGGCGCTGCGCCACTGGCGGGAGCGGCTCGACCCGGCCACGGTCGGGCTGCCCGCCGGACGCAACCGCCGGACGGCCGGGCTGCGCCGCGAGGAGCTGGCCATGCTCGCGGGTATGTCGGCCGACTACGTCATCCGCCTCGAGCAGGGGCGGGCCACCTCCCCGTCCCCGCAGATCCTCACCGCGCTGGCCCGGGCACTGCGGCTGTCCGAGGCCGAGCTGCGGCATCTGTTCGTCCTCGCGGGCCGGACGCCGCCCACGAGCGCCCGGATGCCCACCCATCTCACTCCGGGTGTGCAGCGGTTGCTGGACCAGATGAGCGCGACCCCGGTCGGGGTGTACGACGCGGTGTGGACCCTCATCGCATGGAACAGGATGTACGCCGCGCTGCACGGCGACCCGTCCGCCCTGGCGGGACGCGAGCGCAATTGCGTGTGGCGTCACTTCACCGGCATGCCCGGCCGGGTGGCGCACACCCCTGAGCAGGAGGCGCGGTTCGAGGCGGCCACGGTCGCCGATCTGCGGGCCGCGACCGTCCGCTATCCCGGTGACCCGGGCCCGCGGAGCCTCGTCAGGGAGCTCAGGAGAGTCAGCGAACGGTTCGCCGGGCTGTGGGACTCCCACACGGTGGGCACCCACATGATGCACACCAAGACGGTGCGACACCCCGAGGTGGGGACGCTGGCCCTCGACTGCGACGTCCTCACCGTGCCCGGCAGCGATCTGCATGTGACGATCTACACCGCCGCCCCGGGCACCGAGGCCGCCGACAAGCTCGGTCTGCTCGGCGTCATCGGCACCCAGGCGATGTCATAGGTCCGGTCGTACGTCCGGTCGTCGGTCCGGGGAAGGCGCCGCGCGCCCGGCTACGGCGCCAGGATGTCCAGCTCGCGCAGCGCGCCCACGGTGATCTCGCGGGTGTACTCCTCGGCGCGCACCGCGTCCCGCGCCCGGACCGCCTCCGCGACCCGGACATGCAGGGTGACCGCCTCGGGGTCGGGATCGGTGAACATCACCTGGTGCTCGGTGCGGCCGGTCAGCACCTCGGCGACCACATCGCCGAGCCGGGCGAACATCTCATTGCCGGAGGCACGCAGGATCACCCGGTGGAACGCGATGTCGTGCACCAGATACCCGGGGAGCTGCTGTCCCCGTGAGGTGGACACCATGCCGAGGGCGTGCTCGGTCAGCTCGGCGCACTGCTCGGGGGTGGCGCGCTCGGCGGCCAGCGCGGCCGCGGCCGGTTCGATCGCCGAGCGCAGCGCGGTCAGCGAGCGGAGCTGGCGGGGGCGGTCGGGACCGGCCAGCCGCCAGCGGATGACCTGCGGATCGAAGACGTCCCACTCCTCGGCGGGGCGCACCGTCACCCCGACCCGGCGGCGGGACTCCACCAGATGCATGGACTCCAGGACCCGCACCGCCTCCCGGACGACCGTGCGTGACACCTCGAACCGCTGCTCCAGCTCATCGGTGCGCAGCACCGTCCCCGGTGGATAGTCACCCGCGGTGATCGCGGGCCCGAGGGTCTGTAGCACCCGGGCATGCGCCCCCCGCCCCTTGGGCCCCTGGTTGTCCATGGAGTCAGCCTACGTGCCACGCCCAGGGCAAATAAGTATGACTTTTGAGTCACGAACTCTTGAATACGTCGTACCCGTGAGGTTGAGTGTGCCGCGGCGCCGAGGTCGACGAAGACAGCGAGGTTCACCGCAATGCACACCCCTCCGGTAGTTGTCGTCATGGGAGTGTCCGGAACGGGCAAGACCACGGTCGGGCCGCTGCTGGCCGACCGGCTCGGCGTGCCGTACGCCGAGGCCGACGACTTCCACCCGCCGGCCAACATCGCCAAGATGTCGGCCGGTATCCCGCTCGACGACGAGGACCGCAGGCCCTGGCTCGACGCCATCGGCGCCTGGGCGCACGACCACGCCGCGCGCGGTGGGGTGGTCAGCTGCTCGGCCCTCAAGCGGGACTACCGGGACCGGCTGCGCGCGGCCAACCCCGATGCCGTCTTTCTTCATCTGACCGGCGATCGCGCACGGATCGCCGAGCGGATGAAGGCCCGCAAGGGCCACTTCTTCTCCGACCGGATGCTCGCGTCCCAGCTCGCCACGCTCGAACCGCTCGAGCCCGACGAGAACGGCGTGGCCGTGGACATCTCCCCCGAGCCCGAGGCCATCGCCGAACGGGCCGCCGCCGAACTGCGGCGGCGTACCGCGCAGAACTGACACCGCCAGGCACCGCTACGTAAGGAACCGCCGTGACCAGACTCAGCGTTGAGATGCTGGCTGCGGAGACCGTCGACCCGATCACGTCGGCAGGTCACGCACAGCTGGGGATCGCCGTACTCCTCGGCATCGCCGTCATCGTCCTGCTCATCACCACGTTCAAGCTGCACGCCTTTCTGTCGCTGACCATCGGTTCGCTGGTGCTGGGCGCCGCCGCCGGGGCGCCGCTGGACAAGGCGATCGCCAGCTTCACGGCCGGGCTCGGCACCACGGTCGCGGGCGTCGGGGTGCTGATCGCGTTGGGCGCGATACTGGGGCGGCTGCTCGCCGACTCCGGTGGCGCCGACCAGATCGTCGACACCATCCTGGCGAAGGCGAGCGGCCGCACCATGCCGTGGGCGATGGCGCTGATCGCGGGACTGATCGGACTGCCGCTGTTCTTCGAGGTCGGCATCGTGCTGCTGATCCCCGTGGTGCTGCTGGTCGCCAAGCGCGGCAACTACTCGCTGATGCGCATCGGCATCCCGGCGCTCGCGGGTCTGTCCGTGATGCACGGTCTGGTGCCGCCGCACCCCGGTCCGCTGGCCGCGATCGACGCCGTCCACGCCAACCTGGGCGTCACCCTGGCGCTCGGGGTGCTGGTCGCGCTGCCCACCGTGGTCATCGCCGGACCGCTGTTCGCCCGGTACGCCGCCCGCTGGGTGGACATCACCCCGCCGGACCGGATGATCCCGCAGCGCCCCTCGGAGGATCTGGAGCGGCGGCCGGGCTTCGCCGCCACCGTGGCCACCGTGCTGCTGCCGGTGGTGCTGATGCTGGGCAAGGCGCTCACCGACATCGTGGTGGACGACCCGGAGGCCGGGGTCCAGCGGGCCATGGACGTGATCGGCTCGCCCCTGATCGCGCTGCTGGCGGCGGTGATCGTCGGGATGTTCACGCTCGGCCGGGCCGCGGGCTTCACCCGGGGCCGGATCACCTCCACCGTGGAGACCTCGCTCGCTCCCATCGCCGGGATCCTGCTGATCGTCGGCGCGGGTGGCGGTTTCAAGCAGACGCTCATCGACATCGGCGTCGGCCAGATGATCCTGGACTTCTCCAAGGACTGGAACATCTCCGCGCTGCTGCTGGCCTGGCTGATCGCGGTCGCCATCCGGCTGGCGACCGGCTCGGCGACCGTGGCCACCATCTCCGCCGCGGGTCTGGTGGCACCGCTGGCCGCCGATATGTCCACCGCCCACACGGCCCTGCTCGTGCTGGCCATCGGCGCCGGTTCGCTGTTCTTCAGCCATGTGAACGACGCGGGGTTCTGGCTGGTCAAGGAGTACTTCGGGATGAGCGTGGGACAGACCGTCAGGACCTGGTCGGTGATGGAGACGATCATCTCCGTGACCGGGCTCGGCTTTGTCCTGCTGCTCTCACTCCTGCTCTGACGCGCTGAACAGTTCGCAAGAGTTCTGAAAAAACATCCGCACGGACCACATCCAATGACCCCTGTCGCGCGTCATCAAGGGGAGCGGCATGGTCATGCCGCCGTACGGCAGGGGCATTTGGAGTATCTATCTTGAAAAACGGCATGAAGAGCGTACGTCGCGTCTCCGCGGCGGTCGTCACCGCGGGGGCCGTGCTGGCGGCGGGGGCGTTCTCCGCCACCGCGCAGGCCGCCGCGGTCGCCACGCCCTCGATCGCCGCCAAGGGCGGCTATGTGATGAACAACAGCACGGGGAAGAGCCTGTACACCAAGGCCGCGGACACCCGTCGTTCCACCGGCTCCACCACCAAGATCATGACGGCGCGGGTGGTGCTCGCCCAGCCGAACCTGAACCTTGACGCCAAGGTGACGGTCCAGAAGGCGTACAGCGACTACATCGTCGACAACAACTACGCCTCCTCGGCGCGGCTGATCGTCGGTGACAAGGTCACCGTCCGGCAGCTGCTGTACGGGCTGATGCTGCCGTCCGGCTGCGACGCCGCGTACGCGCTGGCGGACAAGTTCGGCAGCGGTTCCACGCGGGCCGCCCGGGTGAAGTCGTTCATCGGCAAGATGAACGCCACCGCCAGGAACCTGGGTCTGTCGAACACCCACTTCGACTCGTTCGACGGCATCGGGCACGGGGCGAACTACTCCACCCCGCGCGATCTGACGAAGCTCGCCGGCAACGCGATGAAGTACTCGACGTTCCGGTCGGTCGTGAAGACCAAGTCGACCAAGCAGAAGGTGACCACGAAGAGCGGTGGCTACCGCTACATGTCGTGGAGCAACACCAACAACCTGCTCAGCGGCTACTCGGGCACGATCGGCGTGAAGACCGGCTCCGGCCCGGAGGCCAAGTACTGCCTGGTCTTCGCCGCCACCCGGAACGGCAAGACGGTCATCGGCACGGTGCTCGCCTCCACCTCGGTGGACGCCCGCACCTCCGACGCCAAGAAGCTGATGGACTACGGCTTCAAGAAGTAGTCCTTGCGCGCATCGGGCCCCGGGCTCTTGTCACACCCGGGTGCCGCATACACGCGATCTTCCCGGCACAGAATCAGCCCATGGACCACGGGCAGATCGACACCACGACCGCGGACGCCTGGGCCGCCCTCGGCGGCGCACCGGCTCTGGCCGCGAAGGTGATGTACGCGCCGTCGGCCGGAGTGCTGCCCGCCCGGCTGCCGGTGCGGGAGCTGGCGCGCGCCACCGTGGGGGTGTGCTCGCTGGCCGCCGCCGAACTCGACGCCCGGCGCTCCGGCCACCCGGCGGCGGGGCTCGCGGAGCTCCGGGTGGCCGAGGCCGCGGTGGCCACGGCCTTCGTCAGCGAGCGGCAGCTGCGGATCGAGGAACGGCGGCCGGTGTCGTTCGCGCCGCTGTCCGGCTTCTGGCGCGCGGCCGACGGCTGGGTCCGCACCCACGCCAACTATCCGCACCACCGCGCCCGGCTGCTGGCCACCCTCGGCATCCCCGCACGCGGTACACCGGAGGAGCAGGTGGAGCGGCTGCGCGCGGAGCTGGCGGCCCGCCCGGCGCACGAGGCGCAGGAGACGGCGTACGCGGCGGGGGCCCTGGCCGTGGCCCTGGCGGAGCCCGGCGCCACCGCTATGCCGCTGGACGCACTTCCGCTGGTCGAGTCGCGGCCGGTTCCGGGGCCGGGGCCGGATGCCGGACCGCGTCCGCTGCCCGCCGCGGCCCTGCCCGCCGAGGGCGTACGGGTGCTCGATCTGACCCGGGTCATCGCCGGTCCCGTGGCCACCCGCACCCTCGCCGTACTCGGCGCCGACGTGCTGCGCATCGACGCGCCGCGGTTGCCCGAGGACCCGGACGCGCACGCCGACACCGGCTTCGGCAAACGGTCCGCCCGGCTGGACCTCGGCGACCCGGCGGACCGCCGGACCTTCGACGCACTCCTCGCCCGCGCCGATGTGGTGGTCAGCGGCTACCGCCCCGGCGCGCTGGATGGCCTCGGACTCGCAGCGGACACATTGACCGAGCGGCACCCCGGGCTGATCGTCGCCGAGCTGTGCGCCTGGGGCTGGTCCGGGCCGTGGACCGGCCGCCGCGGTTTCGACAGCCTGGTCCAGGTGGCGACCGGGATCGCCGCGCTGGAAGCCGGACCGGACGGCCGCCCCGGGGTGCTGCCCGCCCAGGCGCTGGACCACGGCACCGGCTATCTGATCGCCGCGGCGGTGCTGCGCGCGCTGACCGCACGCCAGGACACCGGCGCCGGACGGCGGCTGCGCTTCTCGCTCGCGGGCACCGCGTCCTGGCTGATGCACGGTGTCACCCCGGCCCCGGAGGGCGGGCCGGAGTACGACCCGGCGCCGTGGCTGGCGGAGACGGAATCGCCGTACGGGGCGCTGCGGTACGCCCGTTCGCCACTCGTCCGGCCCGGCGGCGGAGGCTTCAACTGGAGTCGCCCGCCCGGCCGTTGGGGAGCCGACACACCCCGTTGGCGCTGACCTCGGACGATCCGGCTGCTGCCGGTAACGCAACCCGGGAATCCCTAAACCTCCTAGGGATCTTCGCGGTTTTGGTCCGTACCAGGGCGAGCAGGCGCGGTGGTGAGAAGTGCCCATGACACTCAGCTAGGAGGTGTTCGTATGGCGATACAGACCACCCGTGCCCGGTTCGCCGGGGTGGCCATCGCCGTCGTCACCGGCAGCGTCTGCATTCCGTGGACGCAGACCGCCACCGCCGCCGAACCCGCCCCGCGTCACTGCGTGGTGGATGCCCGCTCGGGACAGCAGAGCTGCTTCGCGACCTTCACCGCGGCCGTCGACAGAGCGACCGACGGCCGGGTGACCGACGCCCCCGCCACGCCGCGGGAGGCCGCGGCGTCCCCGTCGTTCCGGGCGGAGCTGTCCGGTCTCCGGGCCACGGCGGCATCCCGAGCCGCGTCGAAGGCGAGGACGAAGGCGGAGGGGGACGTCATCCAGGGGACGTTCTTCGACGGGAAGAACTTCACCGGCTCCTCGCTCACCATCACCGGGCCGGGCCTGTGCGAGAAGGACGGCTGGGTCAACTACCAGCACGACCTGGCCGACGACTGGAAGAACCGCATCTCCTCGGTGCAGCCCTGGGGCAACTGCGCGGTCTGGCTCTACCCGGAGCCGGGCCTCGGCGGTGACCGCGACGGCCCGTTCGACGAGAACACCGCCGACATCGGCCAGATGATGAACGACCGCACCCAGTCGATCGGTTTCAGCTGAACGGCACCGGGCTGATCCGATCTCCGGTTTCCCTTCTCGTCGCAACACCCCCCACGGGAGAACTTCACATGATCAACCGCATACGCACCGGTGGCGGGCCCCGCCGGTTCCGCCGTACCCGCGCCGCCGTCCTGCTGTCCGCGGTGGCCGTCCTGGGCGGCGCCGCCATGGCTCCTTCCGCGCAGGCCGAGGAGACGCCGACCATGCGTGAGCTGCTCGACAAGTGCGACAACGGCACCGACTCCTGCGTCTTCCACCCCGAGGGCGCGCCCACGGACGTCATGGGGGAGGCTCACCAGGTCGGAGACTCGGCCTACAACTGCACCCAGAACCTCCAGCGTTCGAGCATCGCCTGGGCCGACACCACCGGGGAGAGCAACAGCCTCGGGGTCTCGCTCAGCGCCGAGTACGGCTTCTCCGAGGTCTTCAAGGTGAGCATCGAGACCAGCTACGGGCACACCTGGGAGACCTCGCACACCGAGACCGACACCACCAATGTGGACGTCCGCCCCGGTGAGGTGGGCTGGGTGACCCGCGAACCCACCCTGGAGAAGGTCAAGGGCACCTACGAGCTGCACTTCGAGGACAAGTTCTACGGCCACTACATCTGGTACGTGCCGTTCGAGTCGACCGCGCCCAAGAAGGACGCGTCCAGCACCAGGACCCAGCACACCCGTCCGATGACGGAGGAGGAGAAGGCCCAGCACTGCGGCTGAGCGCTCCGCGGGAAGTGCCGAGAGACGCCGTTGTGTGTCTGCGGCCGCGTCGTGGCCGGTCGCGCAGTTCCCCGCGCCCCTTAGGGGCGCACCCGAAGCGCACCGGACGTCAGCGAGGCCGCTTGGCGGCCGGCCGCCGAATGCCATGAGCGCCCCTCCCGGACCTCTGCCCGGGAGGGGCGCTCGCGGGGCGACGGCGGCGCGGCTACGGCATCCGGACGGCGGACAGCGACCGCTTGAGCAGCGGGGTCAGCCGCTGTTCGACAAAGCGGTACAGCAGCCAGGCCAGGGTCAGCATCAGCGCGACGGTCAGGACGAGGGTGGCATACGAGGGGAGGCCCAGCCTCTGGTGCAGCACCCCGACCACCACCCAGCCCAGATGCTCATGGATGAGATAGAACGGATAGGTCAGCGCCCCGGCCACGGTCAGCCAGCGCCAGTTCGCCCAGTGCAGCTTGCCGAGGGCGATCAGCGCCACCGCCGCGTAGCCGAAGGCCACCACGGCGATGATGCCCGTGGACGAGCGGTAGGAGAAGGCGTTCTCCATCCGCGCCGGGTGCCAGAGTCCGGCGATCGCGTAGTGCTGGCCGATCAGAAAGCTGATCGCGACGATGCCCCAGGCCAGGGCGTCATGGCCGTAGCGGTGGACCAGGTACAGGCCGATGCCGCCGATGAAGTACGAGGCGTACTCGGGCATCAGCACCACGTCCAGCAGCGGCAGGTTCGCCGCCTGGGCGACGGCCGCGCCCAGGGTCCAGACGGCACAGAACAGCACCACACGGCGGCGGTTGGCCCCGGGCAGGACGACGAACAGCGCGAAGAGGGCGTAGAAGCGCAGCTCCGCCCAGAGCGTCCAGCACACACCCAGCACCCGGTCCACGCCGAGCGGCTGTTGCAGCATCGTCAGGTTGACCAGGGCGTCACTGGGCGAGACCGCCTCGTAGGCCACCCAGGGCAGCGCGAACACGGCGGTCACCAGGATGATCGCGGCCCAGTAGGCAGGGAAGAGCCGGGAGACGCGGGAGGCGAAGAACGAGCGCAGCGGCCGCCCCCATCCGCTCATGCAGATGACAAAGCCGCTGATGACGAAGAAGATCTGGACGCCGAGGCAGCCGTAGGCGAAGGAGGACGAGGCGGTGGGGAACTGCTCACGGGGCGAGGTGCCCCACGCCTTGCCGATCTCTCCGGTGCGGCCGCCGTAGTGGTACGCGGCGACCATGAGCGCGGCGAGCAGCCGCAGCCCGTCCAGCGCGCGCAGCCGCGGCGGATGGGCGGTGCGCGCGGGGCGCGGCCCCGGTCCGGCCGCGGGGGAGGGGGCGAGGGATATGGGGCCCGCGTCGGGGGCGGTGGTCGCGGTCATGCGCTCGCCTCCGGACGCGGGCACGATATGGAGGGCGCTCGGTCATCGGCCGTCACGCCGTCACTCCTTCATGGGGGCCGCGCGCAGGTGTCCGGTGGGGCATCCGGCTCATCCCGTGGCCGTCCGCTTCAGCGCGGCCCGCTTCAGGGCGCGGGCGCGGCGGGCGACCCGGCGCACCGCCTCGTTGCGCGGGATGAACGCGAGCTGGGACGGGACCGAACCGGGGAGGGCGAGCGCGGTCAGCCGCCGGCGCTTGAAGTAGCGCCAGGTGTGGGCGTCCAGATGGGCCGACAGATAGCGCTCGGCGGCCGGGCGCAGCCCGGGGTAGATCTTGGCCTGCATCGCGAAGCCCACCGCCGAGACCAGCCCGGTCAGCCGCCGTCCGGCGCGCTCGTCGACCGGCTGGGTGTCCGCGGTCACCGCCCGGTGGTCCTCCAGGTCGGGCAGCAGCGCGTCCACGATGGTCACCGGCATCCGGTTGCTGTTCTGGTAGGGCGTCAGCCGCTCCAGCAGCACATCGGTGCCGATCCGCGCGACGGGCAGTCGGTAGAAGACGCTCGCGGTGAGCAGCGCGGTGGAGAAGCAGCCGACCACCAGGGCCGGGCGCATCCGCTGGTACAGCACCTCGGCGAGGACCGGGGTGTCCAGCACGGTCAGCTCCGCGCCCAGCTCCGCCGCCTTCTTCTCCAGCAGCCGCGACCAGCGGGCCGGGGCGGTGGGGTGCGGTTTGAAGACGACCGTGCGGTGGCCCAGCGCCACGGCACCGCGCAACATCCGCACATGCAGCTCTTCCTCCTCCTGCGGAGTGAGGATGTCCAGCGCGGACAGATACTGGCCGAGCATCAGCGCCGGTCCGGCGCCGGTGGCGATCCGCTCACTGGCGGAGGCCACACTGCGCGGGGCGGCCTCGGCGACCTCGGCGAGCACCGTGGTGAACACCTCGGTCGGCAGGATCTCCGGCTCCACACCGAACTCGGTGAGCAGCAGCGGCCGCAGCCCCGGCACCAGGTCCAGGTGGAGCAGCCGCTGGATCCGGGTGCCGATCAGGGGATCCAGCTTGTTGCGGGTCGGGCCGTAGCTCATCAGACCGTCGGCGTAGACGTCGATGGGCGCGCCCTGGAAGACATGGGCCACCGCCAACGCCGGGTTGACCTGGATGGACTCCAGCACCAGCGTGATGTCGTCGTCGCCGAGGTTCCACAGCAGCCGCAGATGGCGCTCCCACAGCGGGGCGTCGTCGGAGCGCGGGGACCAGCCGCCGGGGTGGAACGGGCTGATCGTCTCGTTCCAGGACAGCACCCGGTCGAAGCGGCCGCGCAGCCGTTCGAAGCCGGGCATCTCGTCCACGGCCGGGGTGGTCTCCGGGGTCGCCGCGTTGTTGCTGATGAGCAGCAGCCGGCGGTCGGCCGGTTCGACGCTTCCCGCGTCGATGGCGGCCGCGAGGGTCGCCGCCCCGTAGAGGGTCGAGGCGAGGAAGATCTGGGTGCGCTTGCGCGCGGCGCGGGGGGTGTAGCCGGACATCAGGCGGCCACCTCCGGCGCCGGGCGGCGCTTGACTCGCCGCAGCCGTGCGGCGCGCTCGTAGTCCATGGATTCCAGCGCGTCCTTCAGTACGTCCTGGGGCATGCGTTTCATCGCGGCCGCCGACAGGGAACGGAGTTTCCTGGCCACTTGGGGTTCGAATCGCTCGATGTTTCCGAGGTGATGGGAAATGATCGCGCAATAGGTGCGCACGGCTTTCGGCAGCAGGATGTCGGCATCCCGGTCCCGGGCCGTTTCCTCGATGACCTGATCGAATGCGCGAATGAAGTCCAGCTGTCGCACATCGCCGATCTGGGTGAGCGAGGAGGAGACCCCGCGCCGGTAGAACACCCCGTGCAGTCCGAGCACGGCGAACGTGTGTGCCTCACGGTGCAGCCGCCAGATCCAGGGCCGGTCCTCGGCGGTGCGCAGCCCGTGGGTGAAGTGCAGCAGTCCCTCGTCCAGCAGCCGCCGGTGGTACATGCCCGCCCAGGCGAACGCGTAGTCCACCGAGGTGGAGCGGTCGGCGGGCAGGATCGCGTCCCGCGGGTTCATCATCACTCCGCGCCGGCCGTGCGGCACCCGGTGGATCGAGCGCGCCCGGGCGGTGCACTGGACATGGTCGGTGCGGACGAAGTCGCACCCCAAGTCCTCCATGGCGGCGAGGAGTTGGGCGTAGTACCCGGGCGCCAGCCAGTCGTCGCCGTCGAGGAAGGCCAGATACTCGCCCCGGGCCGCGTCGAGCCCGGTGTTGCGCGCGGTGGCGAGCCCGCCGTTCTTCTCGTGCCGTACGTAGACGGCCCCCGGCAGCTCGCGCTCGGCGCGCTCCAGGATCTCCGGCGTCCCGTCGGTGGCACAGTCGTCGACGAGAATGAATTCGAAGTCCTCGCGCGCGTTCGCACGCAGGCTTCTGAGCGTGTCGGGGGCATAGGTCTGCACGTTGTAGAACGGCACGATGACGGAGAGCTTAACCACGCCGGTGACGCTAGGTTGCCGTCCGGCATTCGTCTTGACCAGAGGGGTACCTAAAGGTGAACGAAGAACGTCGGAACGGTTAACCAGCTCTTCCGGGCTGGCGATTCGCCAATCGTCGACGCGCTGTTAACCCTTTGTTGCTCCGCCGTTGGGCCGTCAATCGAAATCGCTTCCTAGCGTCTTCGACGTGTCCTCACCTATCCCAACATCCCCGCGAGTGGCCGTGCTGGCCGACTCCGACACCCGGTGGAAATGGGGCGCGCTCACCGCACAGCGCCTCGTCCCGGATGACTCGGAAACGGGTCGCCGCCTGGACGGCTTTCTGCTGCGCGGCCGGGCGACGCCGACCGTCCGGCAACTCGCCGAGGTGGGGGTGCGCGCCGACGCGCTGCGCGAGGTGACCGGCACCGAATTCGTCCGCGCGATGGACCGTGAACACTACGACGTGATCGTGCTCTCCCTGGTCGGCGGGGCCGTCCAGGCCATGGTGCACGGTCTGGCCCACGCCTGGCGCGGCGCCGCCCGCCGCCCCGTGGTCGTCACCGGCTATGTCGGCGTGGTCTACGAGAAGCTGGCCGACGGTCTGCTGCTGCGCCACGGCGCCGATGTGGTCCTCGCCAACTCCCGCCATGACGCGGAGCGGTTCCGCGAGGTCTACCGGGGCGTCGGCGCCCCGGCGGACAGCGTCGTGGAGTGCGCGCTGCCCTTCCTCGGCGGCGCCCGCTACGACGAGAAGGCCCGGCTCGACCGCGCCCACCCCGGCGGCACCGTGGTCTTCGCCGTCCAGCCGTCCGTCCCCGACAACCGCGCCGACCGCACCTATCTGCTGCGCCGCGCGGTGGAGCACGCCCGCCGCCACCCCGACCGCGAGGTCGTGGTCAAGCTGCGCAGCAAGCCGGGCGAGCACACCACCCATATCGAGGAGCTTCCCTACCAGAAGCTGATCGACCGGCTCGGCGACGGACTCCCCGCCAACTTCCGTCTGGCGTACGGGAACATGGGGGAGGTCCTGGACACCGCGGATCTGCTGGTCACGGTCAGCTCCACAGCCGCCCTGGAGTCCCTGCACCGGGGCATCCCCACCGCCGTCCTCACGGACCTGGGGATCCGCGAGACGCTGGGCAACCACCACTTCCTCGGCTCCGGCTGTCTGGCCTCCTGGGACCAGCTGGACGCCGGAGACCGGCCCGAGGCCGACCCCGCGTGGCTCGCCCGCCAGGGCGTCGCCGCCGACGGGCCCTACGAGACCTGGTTCGACGCCGCTCGGGAGCGGGTCGCCGAACTGGCCGCCGCGGACAGCCTGCCGCCGCTCGACCCCTACTACACCCGCGCCACCGCCCCCGGCTATCTGCCGGGACGGCTCGCCCGCTACGGCTTCGAGCCCGACGGACGGCCGCGCCCCGGCGCCGCCCCCGAGGACGGGGCCCGGACCGGGGGCCTGCGCCGGGTGGTGCGCAACACGATGCGCGAGGCGGCCCGCGGCGCCTACCGCCACGGCGTACAGCGCGTGGCTCCCGTCATCCGCCGGATGGGGGAGCTGTGACCACCGCTGTGACCACCTCCGAAAGTACCGAAGGAGCCGCGATGCCCCCCTCCTCCGACCGGCGTGTACTCGCCGTGATCCCCGCCCGCGGCGGGTCGAAGGGCGTCCCCGCCAAGAATCTCGCCTCCGTGGGGGGCGTACCGCTGGTGGCGCGCGCCGTCCGGGAGTGCCGGGCCAGCCGCCTGGTGACGGACGTGGTCGTCTCCACCGACGACTCCGGGATCGCCGCGGCGGCCCGCGGCGCGGGCGCCGAGGTCATCCAGCGGCCCCCGGCCATCGCGGGCGACACCGCCACCAGCGAGGCCGCGGTGATCCACGCCATGGACGCCTACGAGGCGCTCAGCGGCACCGCCGTGGACGTGGTGCTGCTGGTGCAGTGCACCAGCCCGTTCCTGGTCCGCGAGGACATCGACGGGGTCGCCGCGGCGGTGGTCGAGAAGGGCGCCGACAGCGCCCTGACGGTCGCGCCCTTCCACGGCTTCGTCTGGCGCGAGGGCGAGCTGCCGGAGGCCGACGGCGGCGACGGGGTCAACCACGACAAGGCGTACCGCCCGCGCCGGCAGGACCGCCCCCAGGACTTCCTGGAGACCGGCGCCGCCTACGCGATGGACGCGCACGGCTTCCGCGAGGCCGGGCACCGCTTCTTCGGCCGCACCGACCTGGTACGCACCGACGCCGCCCGGGTGCTGGAGGTCGACGACCCGCACGACCTGGCACGCGCCCGCGCGCTGTCGCCGCTGCTGGACGCGGACCGGCCCGGCTCCCTCCCCACCCGCGACGACATCGACGCGGTGGTACTCGACTTCGACGGCACCCAGACCGACGACAGGGTGCTGATCGACTCCGAAGGACGCGAACTCGTCGCCGTGCACCGCGGCGACGGGCTCGGGATCGCCGCCCTGCGCCGGGCGGAGCTGGCGCTGCTGATCCTGTCCACGGAAAAAAACCCGGTCGTCGCCGCACGGGCCCGCAAACTCCAGGTCCCCGTGCTCCACGGCATCGACCGAAAAGATCTCGCACTGAAGCAGTGGTGCGAGGAGCAGGGCATCGCGCCGGAGCGCGTGCTCTACGTCGGCAACGACGTCAACGACCTCCCGTGCTTCGGCCTCGTCGGCTGGCCCGTGGCGGTCGCAGGTGCGCACGACGTCGTGCGCGGCGCCGCACGTGCGGTCACCTCCACCCCCGGTGGTGACGGCGCGATCCGCGAGATCGCCTCGTGGATTCTCGGAAAGGAACTGTCTTAAGTGAGCTCCATCTCTCGCCTCCGCACCCTCGGTGACAAGACCGCCGGGCCCGGCCAGCCGGTTTACGTCACCGGTGAGATCGGCATCAACCACAACGGCGACCTGGAGAACGCGTGCCGGCTGATCGACGCCGCCGCCGACGCGGGCTGTGACGCGGTCAAGTTCCAGAAGCGAACCCCGGAGATCTGCACCCCGCGCGACCAGTGGGACATCGAGCGCGACACCCCCTGGGGCCGGATGACCTACATCGACTACCGCCACCGCGTGGAGTTCGGTGAGGACGAGTACCGCGCCATCGACGAGCACTGCAAGAAGCGCGGCATCTCCTGGTTCGCCTCCCCGTGGGACACCGAGGCCGTCGCCTTCCTGGAGAAGTTCGACGTCCCGGCGCACAAGGTGGCCTCCGCCTCGCTGACCGACGACGAGCTGCTGCGCGCCCTGCGGGCGACCGGCCGCACGATCATCCTGTCCACGGGTATGTCCACCCCCAAGCAGATCCGCCACGCGGTCGAGGTGCTGGGCAGCGACAACATCCTGCTCTGCCACGCCACTTCCACCTACCCGGCCAAGGCCGAAGAGCTCAACCTGCGCGTGATCAACACGCTCCAGGCCGAGTACCCCAACGTGCCGATCGGCTACTCCGGCCACGAGACCGGTCTCCAGACCACCCTGGCCGCCGTCGCGCTCGGCGCGACCTTCATCGAGCGTCACATCACCCTGGACCGCGCCATGTGGGGCTCGGACCAGGCCGCCTCGGTGGAGCCGCAGGGCCTCCAGCGCCTGGTCCGCGACATCCGCGTGGTCGAGGAGTCGCTCGGCGACGGCGTCAAGAAGGTCTACGAGAGCGAGCTCGGCCCGATGAAGAAGCTGCGCCGGGTCGCGGGCGTCGTCGCCGAGGGCGAGGCCGCCGAGCGCGAGCCGGTCGCGGTCTGAGGCACCTCGACGTGAACCCACCGGCCGGTGAGACCGGCCCGCGCCCGGAGACGGCGGGCGCCCCCGAGCACTCGGGGGCTGCCCGCCGGTTCCGGGCCCTGCCCTTGGACGGTGCGATGCCCTCCGTGGACGGTGCGATGCCTTCCGCCCCCTCGTCACCCCTGAGCACCCTCGCCTTCGTGGAGAGCCCGGTCCAGCTGCTGAACGTGCTGGAGTGGGCGTACACGGACGCGCTGCGCGATACGGGAGCGGCCGCGGCCGGTGACTCCGGGACCTCCGGTGGCTCCGAAGCGGCCGACGGCTCCGGCGCGTCCGGCGTGGCGCCGGACCGGCTGCCGCCGCTGGGCGCGGCCCTGGACCTCACCGTGGTGGTGCTCTCCCCGCACGATCCGATGACCCGCGGCCAGCTGCGCCGGATGGCCGAGCTCGCCCGGGACGAGGGCCTCACGGTGCGCTGGGAGGACGCGCGCGGCGGGGCGGGCGCCCCGCTGAAGACCATCGGCGGGCTGCGCGGGCCGCTGCGCCGCGCCGGGCGGATCGTCATAGGCGATCCCTTCTCGCGCTATGTGCAGCTGCTGCTCACCCTCACCCGTGCCCGGGACCTGGTCGTGGTGGACGACGGCACGGCCACCATGGAGTTCATCTCCCAGCTCGCCAACGGGGAGCGGCTGGTGCGCTGGCACCGGCGCGGCAGCAGCCGAGGGGCGCGCGACATGGTCTTCGCGCCGGTGTCGGCCACCGCACGCCGCCGGCTCACCCCGGGCGACAAGCGCCGGGTCGAGGTCTTCAGCTCCATGCCGGTCGAGCCGCCCCCCGGAGTGACCGTCACCGCCAACGACTTCGCCTGGACCCGGGCCCGCTTCGGCCCGCCCCGGCTCACCCGCGGCACCGATCTGGTGGGCACCTCCCTGGTGGAGACCGGGGTGGTGGATCTGGAGCGCTATCTGGAGGCGGTCGCCGCCCTGGCCCGTACCCACGGCGCCACCCGCTACTTCGCCCACCGCCGGGAGAGCGCCGAGAAGCTGCACCGGGTCTCGGCCGAGGTGGGGCTGGAGATCGTACGGCCCGATCTGCCGCTGGAGCTGATAGCTCGCCGCGGCCCCATCGGCCACACCATCGTGAGCTTCCCCTCGACCGTGGTGCACACCCTGCCGCTGGCGCTGGTGGGCACAGGGGTGCAGGTAGCCGTCTGCGATGTGGACCCGGCCTGGCTGACGAGCGACGCCTCGCCGCGCGCCCAGGGGTTCCTGTCGGGGGTCACCGGCACCGCCCGGGACGTACGGCGGGTGAGCTCGGTGCCGCCGGCCCCGGAGCCGCGGACGCCGCCCGCGCCGCCTCCTGGGAGGCCCGTGCCTCCTGGGAGACCCGCGGCTCCCGGGACCGCGGTGGCAGCTTCCTGACACCGTCGCTCGGACGGCCGTGTGGCGCTTCTCACGACAAAGCGCGCTGTTATACCCCCTGACTAGGGAGATCATGCGCCGGGAGGGGTACTTTCCCCTCCCCGATCCGGTTGAAGTTTTGTTGATCGACATTCGGACGACCGGGTTGCCGTTCTACGCTTCTTCAGGTGAAGCAATTGATGTCCCTCGATGAGACCGATGCCACACCCACCGCCGACGCGGCACTGCCCGGTGCGCTCCCCGATGCGCTGCGCGCCGAACTGATCTCCTTCCGGCGGGATTTGCATATGCACCCGGAGCTCGGCAACTGTGAGTTCCGCACCACCGCCGCGATCAAGGCGCGGCTGGAGCAGGCGGGCCTCGTACCGCGGGTGCTCCCCTCCGGCACCGGTCTCATCTGTGACATCGGCCCCCGCGATGGGGTCGCGCCGCTGCTGGCGCTGCGCGCCGACATCGACGGGCTGCCCATCCCGGACACCAAGACCGTCCCCTACCGCTCGACCTTCGCCGACCGCGCCCACGCCTGCGGCCACGATGTGCACACCACCGTCGTCCTCGGCGCCGGTCTGGTCCTGGCCGAGCTGGCCCGCGAGGGGCGGCTGCACCGCCCGGTGCGGCTGCTGTTCCAGCCCGCCGAGGAGGTGCTGCCCGGCGGCGCCGCCGACGCGATCGACGCGGGCGTCCTGGACGGCGTCGGCCGGATCCTGGCCCTGCACTGCGACCCCAAGGTGGAGGTCGGCCGGATCGGGCTGCGCACCGGGCCGATCACCTCGGCCTGCGACCGGCTGGAGATCTCCCTCGACGGACCGGGCGGCCACACCGCGCGTCCGCATCTGACCACCGACCTGGTGACCGCCGCCGCCAAGGTGGTCACCGAGGTGCCCGCGCTGCTGGCCCGCCGAGTCGACGCCCGCTCCGGTCTCGCCCTGACCTGGGGGCGGGTGGAGTCCGGTCACGCCTGCAACGTCATCCCGCAGCACGCCGAGCTGTCCGGCACCATCCGCTGTCTGGATCTGCCCGCCTGGCGCGAGGCCCCGGACCTGGTGCACGCCGCGGTCGACGAGATCGCCACCCTGCACCGGGCCAAGTCGGAGATCAACTACATCCGCGGCGTCCCGCCGGTGGTCAACGAGGCGAGCTCCACCGAGCTGCTGCGCGACGCCATGGTCGCCCGCCGCGGCGCCACCGCGGTCGAGAGCACCGAACAGAGCCTCGGCGGCGAGGACTACTCCTGGTACCTGGAGCGGGTGCCGGGCGCGATGGCCCGGCTGGGCGTCCGCCGCGTCGGCGACAGCACCCGGCGCGATCTGCACTGCGGCGACTTCGACGTGGACGAGGGCGCCATCCAGGTCGGCGTGGAGCTGTTCACCGCGGCCGCGCTGCTCGACCGAAACCTTCTGTAGCCCCCTCGGCGCCCCTCGGTACCCCCTCGGTCAAGGCACGTTCGCGACGATCCGATAACGGCTTCCGAGGGGGGCTTTATCTGACATCTACGCGCGTTACGATGCGGCGGAGCCAGCGCCAAAGGAGGCGCTTCGAGTCAGAGGGGACCCTCGTGCGCCGGGTATCCAAGATAGTTGTCGCGGGGCTTGCCACCGCGGCCCTCGCATTCTCCGCCACTGCCTGTGGCAGCAGTTCGGAATCGGAAAGCAAGGACAAGGGCGTCGGCCTGGCCTATGACGTGGGCGGCCGCGGCGACCACTCCTTCAACGACTCCGCCGCCAAGGGTTTCGACAAGGCCAAGAAGGACTTCAAGGTCGGTGGCACCGAGCTGACGGCGAAGGACGGCGACACCGACGCCGACCGCTACGACAAGCTGGCCAGCCTCGCCGAGGAGGGCTACAACCCGGTCGTCGGCGTCGGCTACGCGTGGACCCCCTCGCTCACCAAGGCCGCCAAGAAGTACAAGGACACCGACTTCGCGATCGTCGACTCGGTCGTCGACCTCAAGAACGTCGCCAGCCTGGTCTCCGCCGAGCACGAGGGCTCCTACCTCGCCGGTGTGGCCGCGGGCCTGAAGACCAAGTCCAACAAGGTCGGCTTCATTGGCGGCACCGACAGCGCGCTGATCAAGAAGTTCGCGGGCGGCTTCCAGCAGGGCCTGAAGGACACCAACCCCAAGGCGTCGCTGGACGTCCAGTGGGTCCAGGTCGGCTCGGCCAAGGGCTTCGGCATGCCCGACCGCGGCAAGGACATCGCGGAGGGCATGCTCTCCAACAAGGTTGACGTGATCTTCTCGGCGGCCGGCGGCTCCGGCGCGGGCGCCATCGAGGCCACCGCCAAGAAGAAGGGCACCTGGTCGATCGGTGTCGACGGCGACCAGTACTACGACAAGGGCCTGGCCCAGTACAAGCACACGATCATGACCTCCATGATCAAGACCGTGGACAACTCGGTCTACGACTTCATCAAGAGCGTGGTCAAGGACAAGAAGGCCGAGAGCGGCGTCCAGACCTACGACCTGAAGCGCGGCGGCGTCTCCCTCTCGTACTCCGGCGGATTCATCAACGACATCAAGCCGAAGATCGAGGAAGCCAAGAAGAAGATCATCGACGGCAAGATCAAGGTGGCTGACACCTACAAGGACTGATCACCGTCCGCCCACGGACCCGGGGGGACCAGCCGTCCGCCCGGGTCCGTGGCACTTCCGACGCGAGCGCGCCCCCGGGCACGCTCGCGGCCGGCCCCACCGCTCTCGCCCCTCAGGAGTGCGCCATCAAAGCCGCCAGCCCACCCAAGGGCGCCCCCGCCGGCGACGTCCAGGAGGACATCGCCGTAGAACTCCGCGGAATCACCAAGCGGTTCCCCGGAGTCGTCGCCAACCACGACATCGACATCACCGTGCGCCGCGGTACCGTCCACGCCCTCGTCGGCGAGAACGGTGCGGGCAAGTCGACCCTGATGAAGATCCTCTACGGGATGCAGCGCCCGGACGAGGGCATCATCGCGATCAACGGCAAAAGGGCCGAACTGTACTCCCCGGCGGACGCGATATCCCGTGGCGTGGGCATGGTGCACCAGCACTTCATGCTGGCCGACAACTTCACCGTGCTGGAGAACGTGGTTCTCGGCGCGGAGAAGCTGCACGGCATCGGCGCCAAGGCGCGCGCCAGGATCAAGGAGATCTCCGACGCCTACGGCCTGGGGGCCCGCCCCGACGTCCTCGTGGAGGACCTCGGCGTCGCCGACCGCCAGCGGGTGGAGATCCTCAAGGTCCTCTACCGCGGCGCCCGCACGCTGATCCTCGACGAGCCCACCGCGGTCCTCGTCCCGCAGGAGGTCGACGCGCTCTTCGACAACCTCCGCGAGCTCAAGTCCGAGGGCCTCACCGTCATCTTCATCTCCCACAAGCTGGGCGAGGTCCTCTCCGTGGCCGATGACATCACCGTCATCCGGCGCGGCACCACCGTGGCCTCCGTGGTCCCGTCCGAGACCAGCCCCCGCCAGCTCGCCGAGCTGATGGTCGGCAGTGAACTGCCCTCCCCGGAGACGCGCGAGTCCACCGTCACCGACCAGAAGATGCTGACCGTCGACGGACTGCGGCTGACCGCCACCGATGTGGACGGTGTGGAGCGCGCGGTGCTCGACGGCGTCGACCTCACCATCCACAAGGGCGAAGTCCTGGGCATCGCCGGTGTGGAGGGCAACGGCCAGGCCGAACTGGTCGAGGCCGTCATGGGCATCCGCGACCCCGACGCGGGCGCCATCACCCTCGACGGTGCCGACATCTCGCACGCCCCCACCCGCAAGCGGCGGGAGGGCGGTATCGGCTACATCCCCGAGGACCGCCACCGGCACGGCCTGCTGCTGGAGGCCCCGCTGTGGGAGAACCGCATCCTCGGCCATGTCACCGAGGCGCCCAACAGCAAGGGCGGGCTGCTCAACCCGGGCGCCGCCCGCCGCGACACCGAGCGGATCGTCACCCAGTACGACGTGCGCACCCCCGGTATCGAGGTCACCGCGGCCTCCCTGTCCGGCGGCAATCAGCAGAAGCTGATCATCGGCCGGGAGATGAGCCACCGGCCCAAGCTGCTCATCGCCGCGCACCCGACGCGTGGGGTGGACGTCGGTGCCCAGGCGCAGATCTGGGACCAGATCCGCGCCGCCCGGCGCGAGGGCCTGGCGGTACTGCTGATCTCCGCCGACCTGGACGAGCTGATCGGCCTGTCCGACACCCTGCGGGTGATGTACCGCGGCCGGCTGGTCGCCGACGCCGACCCCGCCACGATCACCCCGGAGGAGCTGGGCTCGGCCATGACCGGCGCGGCCTCCGGCCATCTCGAGGGCACGGCCGACGCCGACGTCCCGGCCGACGACGTCCCGGCGGACGCGGCACCGGCCGACGCCGCCCCGGCTGGGGGAGAGGACCGATGAAGAAGTTCGACAAGGAGCGGGTGCTCCTCGCGGTCGCGGCCCCGCTGCTCGCGATCGTCAGCGCGTTCCTGCTGACCGCACTGGTGCTGGCCGCGACCGGCAAGGCGCCGTTCGACGCCTTCGGCGTGATGTTCGACTACGGCATCAAGTCCGACAGCCAGGTCTACATCCTCAACAAGGCGACGACGTACTACCTGGCGGGTCTCGCGGTGGCCATCGGCTTCCGGATGAACCTGTTCAACATCGGCGTCGACGGCCAGTACCGGCTGGGCGCCTTCTTCGGCGCCGCCGCCGGCGGCGCGATGGGGCTGCCGGGTCTGGTGCAGATCCCGCTGATCATCCTGGTCGCCATGCTCGTGGGCGCGATGTGGGCGTCCATCGCCGGTCTGCTCAAGGTCTACCGCGGCGTCAGCGAGGTGATCAGCACCATCATGCTGAACTCCCTCGGGGGCATTCTCATCAGCTATCTGCTGGTGGACGGCCGGCTGGGTGTGCTGGACAAGCAGACCAACATCGTGGCCACCAAAGCACTGCCGGAGTCCAGCCACTTCTTCACCATCCCGGCCGGTGGCGACCTGGACCCGATCTGGGGCTTCATCGTCGTCGCCGTCCTCGCCGGGGTCGGCTTCTGGTTCCTGCTGGGCCGCACCCGGTTCGGGTTCGACCTGCGCGCGGTGGGCCGCTCCGAGTCCGCCGCCGAGGCCAGCGGTGTCAACGTCAAGCGCATGGTCCTCACCAGCATGCTGCTCTCCGGCGCGATGGCCGGTCTGATCGGCATGCCCACCGTGCTGAACGACACCCACCAGTTCACCGCCGACTTCCCCGTGGGCGTCGGCTTCACCGGTATCGCCATCGCCCTGCTCGGCCGCAACAACCCGGTGGGTATCGGACTGGCCGCCGTGCTGTGGGGCTTCCTCGAGCGCGGTGCCAACCGCCTGGAGTTCGAGGGCTACGACAAGGAGATCGTCGGCGTGATGCAGGGCGTGATCGTCCTGTGCGTCGTCGTCGCATACGAACTGGTGCGCCGCTACGGCCTCAAGCGCCAGCAGCAGAAGGTCGGTGCGGAGCTCGCCGCCCAGGCCAAGGCCGCCAAGAGTGACAAGCAGGAGGTGCCGGCATGAGTGCCACGGTGACCACCACCAAGAGCACGACCACGCCGGGCAAGGCCACGGGATCCGCCCCCCGGATGTCCCTGGCCAAGGTGCTGCTGATCGTCGCGGGCGGCCTGATCGCGCTGTCGGTGCTGCGGACCTTCGTCGACGCCGCCCAGCAGGCGGACTTCGACCGCGTCACCTCCTCCGGCCAGATCGCCGCCGCGCTGTCCATGGCCGTTCCGATCGGTCTCGCGGGCCTCGGTGGTCTGTGGGCCGAGCGGGCCGGCGTGGTCAACATCGGCCTCGAGGGCATGATGATCCTCGGCACCTTCTTCGGTGCCTGGGCCGGTTACCAGACCAACCCCTGGATGGGGGTGCTCGCGGGCGTCCTCGGCGGTGCCCTGGGCGGGGTGGTCCATGCCGTCGCCACCGTCACCTTCGGGGTGGACCACATCATCTCCGGTGTGGCGATCAACATCCTCGCCCTCGGCGCCACCACCTACCTGGCCAAGCGCTGGTTCGAACCGCTGAGCGACATCGGTGGTTCGCCCAAGCAGTCCCCGCAGGTCGACGACCTCCCGTCGTTCACCGTGCCCGGTCTGTCCGACTGGCTGTCCACCCTGGAGAACCACCACTGGTTCCTGGTCTCGGACGTCGCCGGCATCCTCGGCGGTCTGGTCACCGACATCTCGGCGCTGACCGTGCTGACCGTGGTGCTGATCATCGGCAGCTTCTTCGTCCTGTGGAAGACCTCGTTCGGACTGCGCCTGCGGTCCTGCGGTGAGAACCCGACGGCGGCCGAGTCCCTGGGCGTCAACGTCTACCTGTACAAGTACCTGGCCGTGATCGCCTCCGGCGCCCTGGCCGGGCTCGGCGGTGTCTTCCTCGCCCTGGTCCGCTCGCACATCTACAACGAGGGCCAGACCGGCGGCCGCGGCTACATCGGCCTCGCGGCGATGCTCTTCGGCAACTGGCGGCCCGGCGGGCTGGCGATGGGCGCGGGCCTGTTCGGCTACTCCGACGCCCTCCAGCTGCGCAACGGCGGCGTGACCGTGCACGCGCTGCTCCTGCTGGTGGCACTCGGCCTCGCTGTGCTGGCGGGCTGGCGGCTCTTCCGCAAGAGTTATGTCGGAGGCGCGGTGGCCGGTGCCGGTGCGGTCCTGCTGATCGTCTGGTACCTGCTGTCGGAGACCGTCTCCAACGACCTGGTCGCCGGTACCCCGTACATCGTCACCCTGCTGGTGATGGGCATGGCCTCACAACGGCTGCGGATGCCCAAGGCCAACAACAGGCCCTACCGGAAGGGACAGGGCACATGAGCACACCCGCTGCGGCGGCTCCCGACTGGGAGTCGCTGCGCGCGGCGGCCCGGGACGCGATGTCCCGGGCCTACGCCCCGTACTCCCGCTTCCCGGTGGGCGCCGCGGCGCTCGTCGACGACGGCCGCACGGTCACCGGGTGCAATGTGGAGAACGCGGCCTACGGCGTCGCCCTGTGCGCCGAATGCGGACTGGTCTCGGCGCTCTTCGCCTCCGGCGGCGGCCGGCTGACCGCCTTCACCTGCTGCGATGCCGAGGGCGCCGTGCTGATGCCGTGCGGCCGCTGCCGCCAGCTGCTGTGGGAGCACGGTGGCCCCGGCCTCCGGATCGACACGGCCTCCGGAATCCGCCCGCTGGCCGAGCTGCTGCCGGACGCCTTCGGCCCCGCCGACCTCGAACGCCTCGGCGCTCCGGGCTAGGCCCGCCCCCGTCCCAGGAGTGCGGCCCGGCCGCCACCGGGCCGCACCCCCTCATTCCCCGGCGCCCCGACATCCGGCGCCCGCACCACGCGAGAAAGGGCCCGCACCTCACCATGGACGCCATCTCCGTCATCCGCGCCAAGCGCGACGGCGGCCGCCTCAGCGACGGCCAGATCGACTGGATCATCGACGCCTACACCCGCGGCGAGGTCGACCCCGAGCAGATGTCCGCGCTCGCGATGGCGATCTTCCTCAACGGGATGGACCGTGCGGAGATCGCCCGCTGGACCGCCGCCATGATCGCGTCCGGTGAACGGATGGACTTCTCCTCCCTCCCGCGCCCCACCGCCGACAAGCACTCCACCGGTGGTGTCGGCGACAAGATCACCCTGCCGCTGGCGCCCCTGGTGGCCGCCTGCGGCGCCGCCGTACCGCAGCTCTCCGGCCGCGGTCTCGGCCACACCGGCGGCACCCTCGACAAGCTGGAGGCGATCCCCGGCTGGCGGGCGCTGCTGTCCAACGACGAGATGTTGGCCGTGCTGCGGGAGGTCGGCTCGGTCATCTGCGCGGCGGGCGACGGCCTCGCCCCCGCCGACAAGAAGCTCTACGCGCTGCGCGATGTGACCGGGACGGTCGAGTCCATCCCGCTCATCGCTTCGTCGATCATGTCCAAGAAGATCGCCGAGGGCACCGGCTCGCTGGTGCTGGATGTGAAGGTCGGCTCCGGCGCCTTCATGAAGGACATCGACGCCGCCCGGGAGCTGGCCACCACGATGGTGGGCCTGGGCACCGACCACGGGGTGCGCACCGTCGCCCTGCTCACCGACATGTCCACCCCGCTCGGTCTGACGGCGGGCAACGCGCTCGAAGTCCGTGAATCCGTCGAGGTGCTGGCGGGCGGCGGCCCCGCCGATGTTGTCGAACTCACCCTCGCCCTGGCCCGCGAGATGCTCGACGCGGCGGGTCTGCCGGACGCCGATCCGGCCAAGGCCCTCGCGGACGGCTCCGCGATGGACCACTGGCGCCGCATGATCGCCGCCCAGGGCGGCGACCCCGACGCGGCGCTGCCGGTCGCCCGCGAGCGGCATGTGGTCCCGGCCGCCGCCGACGGCGTGCTCACCCGTCTCGACGCCTACGCGGTCGGTGTCGCCGCCTGGCGGCTCGGCGCGGGCCGCGCCCGCAAGGAGGACCCGGTCCAGGCGGGCGCCGGGATCGAGCTCCACGCCAAGCCGGGCGAGCGCGTCACCGCCGGTCAGCCGCTGCTGACCCTGCACACCGACACACCTTCGAGGTTCGACTACGCCCTCCGGGCCCTGGACGGCGCGGTGGACTACGCCCCGGCGGACACGGCGTTCAGCGCGCCCCCGATCGTGCTGGAGCGCATCGCGTAACGCGGCGCACCGACAGGGAAGGGCCGGACGGGCAGCTGCCCGTCCGGCCCTCTCGGTGTGTACGCGTTACTTCGGGGTGACCCAGACCTGCCGTTTGTAGCTGTTGGCCGAGTGGAGTTGGACCTTGGTGCTGTCGGCGGTGGAACCGCCCGTCACATCGAGGACCTTGCCCGAGGCGATGTGCACGATCTGGCCCTTGGCGTTGACCGACCACTTCTGCGACGCCTTGCCGGTGCAGTCGGAGAGCTGGATCTTGTTGCCGTTGGTGGCCGCGTTGCCCGCGTTGTCCAGGCACTTGCCGAGCGCGCGGAAGGTGCCGTCCCGCTCCAGCAGCCAGGACTGGGCGACGCCGCCGGTGCAGTGGTAGAGCTGGATCTGGGTGCCGTTGGCGGCCTTGCCGCCCTTGACGTCCAGGCACTTGCCGCCGAGGCCGGTCACCTTGCCCTGGGGCGAGAGGGTGGCCCCGGCGCCCTTGGCGAGGTGGCGCAGCCCCTGGACGTCGAACTGCTGGACGTAGGTGCCCGCGCGCTTGTCCGGGTAGGCATCGGCCGGGGTGCACATGACCGGCTTCTCGCCGGAGTCGCTGCCCTTGACGCAGTCGCCGCGGGTGGCGCTGCGGTTGGCGTGGGTCATGCCCAGCGTGTGCCCGATCTCATGGCTGATGTGATTGCGCATGAAGGTTTCACCCCAGGACGGCAGCGGTTTGCCGTCCGAGGTGAAGAACGAGCTGTCGATGTAGGCGTGGCCGCTGGTCACCGTGTCCGCCACGGACGAGGAGAAGAAGCCGCAGCTGAGGTTCTTGGTGCCGGAGCCGTCGTGGACCACCTTCCATCCGTGGCTGTCGCCGTCCGCGGGCGGTACGCAGGGACGCTTGAGCACGCCCATGACGATCTCGCCCTTGGGCCGCTGGTAGTCCCAGCCGACCGGCTTGGTGTCGACGGTGATCGGAAGGTGGGTGACCCGCCGGAGGTCCGTCGCCGACGCCTTCGCGTAACGGGACAGCCAGTCCGCGGACTTCTGGTCGTAGAACCTGATCGTGTAGCCGGTCGACAGCGATGTGCCCGGACCGGCCAGCTTCCAGCCCTCACCGTGGGGCGCGGCGGCCGCGGTCTTGAGCGGTGTGGCGGGCGCCTTCAGCGCCATCACACCGTTGTCGAAGGTGGCGTTGTCGGTGGCGGTCCCGGCGTTGTCCGTCACCGGCGCCGAAGCCGTGGACGGCCGTGCGGCCTTGGGCTGTTCCTCGTCGTCGGTGCCGAACGCGCTGGACGAGAGCACTCCGCCGGTGATCGCCGCCGCGGCACACACCGCGACGACGGATATCCGGCGCTTCCTGCTCATGCGCCGCTTTCTGTTGGATCGCAAGTCCCCGTTGCCCTTTCATGGAAAGAACTCTTGCCGATTGCGGGTCTTCACCTGCCGGAAGCCCGAGTTGATCAGATGTTAGTCGAGCAACTGACCCCTTCTGCTCAGCAGGAAGCGTTTGAAGGCCGCCACCGGCGGAGTGTCCGGATGGCCGTCCAGCCAGGCGACGCCGATCTCCCGCACCGCGCGCGGCGCGGTGACCGTCAGCTCCGCCACCCCGGGGCGCGGCACCGCCGGGGGCGGCAGCAGGGCCACCCCGAGTCCGGCGGCCACCAGACCCCGGATGGTCTCGGCCTCCTCGCCCTCGAACGCGATCTTCGGGGTGAATCCCGCCTCGGCGCACAGCGCGTCGGTGATACGGCGCAGCCCGTAGCCCGGTTCAAGGGTGACGAAGACCTCGGAGGCGGCCTCGGCCAGACGGATCCGGCGGCGGCCCGCCAGCCGGTGGTCGTCCGGCACCACCAGCCGCAGCCGCTGCTCGTCCAGCCGACGCGCGACGAGGTCGGGGGCGTCGGGCATGGGTGAGGTCAGACAGAGGTCGAGACCGCCCGCCCGCATCCGCTCGATCATCGCTTCGCCGTAGTTCTGGACCAGCTGGAAGCGGACCCGCGGATGGTCCACCCGGAAGGCGCGGAGCAGTCCGGGCACCGTCTCCGAGCCGAGGGTGTGCAGAAAGCCGAACGAGACGCGTCCGGCGGCGGGATCGGCGTCCGCCCGCACCGACTCGGCGGCGCGGTCCACCTCGGCGAGGGCCCGTTCGACCGAGCGCAGAAACGTCCGGCCCGCCGGGGTGAGCGCCACCGTACGGCCGCGCCGGGCGAACAGCGCGACGCCGAGGTCCTCCTCCAGCCGGACCATCGCCCGGCTGAGCGTCGACTGCGGCACCCCGAGCTCCTGGGCGGCCCGGGTGACGTGTTCGTGGCGGGCGACGGCGGCGAACTGGGCGAGCCGCGGGGTGAGGGCCTCCGCCCAGGACTCCTCCTCCATTCCCGCTGTCACCGGAATGTCGTGTTCGTAACTGATGTGTGACACGCGCGCCCCTGACCTCGGCTCATGCTGTGATGGAACGATTATCTCCATTCCGTGCATTGGACGCATCAACCGTGGGTACGTACGGTCGAATCATGCCTCCCGCTGATACCGGGGCGTCCACCGGGAACCACCGTGTGGACGCCTCCCCCGCGCTGTCCTCCGCACCCGTCTCCACCCGTTCCGCGGCCGGGGCCGTGCCCGCTCCCGAGCGGATGAGCCCGGGCCGCCCCGGCTACGTCCGGATGCGGTTCGCCCTCTTCACCGCCGGGCTCGCGACCTTCGCCCTGCTCTACTCGACCCAGGCGCTGCTGCCCGCGATCTCCGACGACCTCCATGTGCAGGCCGACCAGGCCAGCTGGACCGTCTCCGCGGCCACCGCGGCCCTGGCCCTCGCGGTGCTGCCGCTGAGCGCCCTGTCCGAGCGGTTCGGCCGCCGCGCCATGATGACCGGCTCGCTCACGGTCGCGGTGGCGCTCGCCCTGCTGGTGCCGTACGCCCCGGACCTGGGCTGGCTGATCGGACTGCGCGCGGTCCAGGGCGCCGCCCTGGCCGGGATCCCGGCCTCGGCGATGGCGTACCTCTCGGAGGAGGTGCAGCCCAAGGCGCTGGTCGGCGCGATCGGGCTGTTCGTGGCGGGCAACAGCGTCGGCGGTATGAGCGGCCGGATCCTCACCGGCTGGGTGGCCGACGGCTACGGCTGGCGGACCGCGCTGGCCGCGGTCGGCGTCATGGCGCTGCTGTGCGCGGTCGCCTTCCGGCTGCTGCTGCCCCCGGCCCGGCACTTCACCCCGGCCGCGGTGAGCCCGCGTGCCCTGGCCCGTACCGTCGCCGGACACCTCGCCGACCCGCTGCTGTGCCGTCTGTACGCGATCGGCGCGCTGTTCATGACGGTCTTCGGCGCGGTCTACACGGTCATCGGCTACCGGCTGGTGGCCGAACCGTTCGGCCTCTCGCAGTCCCTGATCGGCTCGATCTTCCTGATCTACCTGGTGGGCACGGTCTCCTCGGCCGCGACCGGCAAGCTGGTCGGCCGGCTCGGCCGGCGCGGCGCCCTGTACGTGGCCGTGACCACCACGGCGGCCGGACTGCTGCTGTCCCTGCTGAACTCGATCGGCGCGGTGCTGCTCGGCCTGGTGCTGATCACCGCGGGCTTCTTCGCGGGCCACGCGGCGGCCTCCTCGGCGGTCAGCCGGACCGCCAAGACCGGCCGCGCCCAGGCCGCGGCGCTCTACCAGGCGTCGTACTACATCGGCAGCAGCGCGGGCGGCGCGCTGGGCGCGCTCGCCTTCCACGCGGCCGGATGGGCGGGAACGGTCCTGCTGGGCCTGGTGGCCGTGGTGGCCGCGGCGGCGATCACGCTCTACGCGACCCGCAAGGCCCAGGTCGAACGCCGGGCGGAGGTCGCCCGCCGGGCCCTCCGCGGCCTCCCCGCCTGACCCCACCCCTCCAGCCCGGAGGGGCCGCCCCGCCCCTGTCCAGCGACGGCGCCCCCTCCGCCCCGGCCCCCGGGGCGCGCGATCCGCGCCCCGGGGGCCGCCCCATGCCCGCCGCCTGTGCCTCCGTCCGGAGCGGCAGGAGACGGGGGCGCCTGACTTCCCGGTGCGTACAGCCGCGTGCCCACCCGCGCTCGGGGCTCACGCCCCCGCCCGCTCCGGGGTCTTGCCGTCGGACCCCGTGCGGCCTCGGGGCCAGCACGCCCCCGGGTGGTCCACAACCTCCGCCCGCTCCACGCCTCTTGACGCCGGACGCCGCCCCGCCGCGCACGCCTCCTGACGCCGCCCCGCCGCGCACGCCGCCCCGCCGCGCACGCGGACCCGCCTGCGGCGGTGGTCCGCCCGCCCCCGCATGGGACGCACGCCCCTGGCCCCGGCCCGCACGGCGGTAGCACCCCGGGGGCGCGGCATCCGCGGTGCGGCGCGGCGTGCCGCCTGTGGCGGGGTGCCCGCGCGGCGCCCGCCCCGGGCCCCGGGCTTCGGCGGGCAGCGCGTGTTCGTCCGCGCCCGGGGCGCATACGGTCCCCCCTCGCAAGGGGGCCGCATGCGCCCCGGGCCGGCGGCCCTGGGGCCCGTCTCCGGGCCGCCCTAGCGGTGGAGGGTCGAGCCGAAGCCCGCTGCCAGTGGCATCCGCAGGCCCAGCGGGGGAGGGGCCGCCAGGGCGTCGGCCACGGGGCGGGAGTAGCCCGTGGCGAAGAGCGAGCCGAGGAGGAAGTCCACGGTCAGGGCCTGGACTTCGGAGCGGTGCTGGTGCAGGCCGTGGCCGTCGGTGTGCACCTCGAAGCGGCAGACGTTCCGGTTGACCTTCTTGGCCCGCTCCGCCAGCCGGTAGGACAGATCGGGGTCGGTGCGCTCGTCGTTGGTCCCGTGGGCGATCAGCACCTGCCGTCCCACGAGCTGTTTCACCGGATCGGGTGCCAGGGCCGCGTCGGGTTCCGGGAGCCAGGGGGCGAGGGCGACCACCGAGCTGACGGCCGGGTGCCCGGCGGCGCGGAGGGCGGCGCGGCCGCCCATGCCGTGGCCGGTGAGGCAGACCGGCACATCGCCGTAGAGCCGCCCCACCTCGTCCGCGGCCCACTCGGCGTCCGCGGCGGGATCCGCGTCGGAGCCGTTCCATCCGCGGTGCCGGTAGTGGACGACATGGGCGGCCAGGCCCTCGTCCTGACCGGCGCGCACCAGTCTTCGGGCCAGTGGCAGCACTGCCGCCGCCGACATCCGGGTGGGGCGCCGGGTACCGACGGCCTCCCCTCCCGGGAGCAGCAGCACCACACCGTGTACGGTCCTCCGCGCGGCGGCCGCGCCCATCGGCCGCCCCAGCCGTGCGCCCCGTTCGGGCAACGCTTGCTGAGCCATTCCGACACGATCGCAGAAGGACTGGTGTACTCCACTACCCGTGCGGGTCACTGTTCCGTATCTATCCCACCCGTTCTACGCGCGTAGGGGCTAGGCTTCGCAGATGACGAGCGAGCACACCCACCAACCCACCCCCGAACAGATCCGCCGCGCCCCCAAGGTGCTGCTGCACGACCACCTCGACGGCGGGCTGCGGCCCGGCACCATCGTCGACCTCGCCCGCGAGACGGGGTACGACGCGCTGCCGGAGACCGAGCCGGACAAACTGGGCGTCTGGTTCCGCGAGGCCGCCGACTCCGGTTCGCTGGAGCGCTACCTCGAGACCTTCTCGCACACCTGCGCCGTCATGCAGACCCGGGACGCGCTGGTCCGGGTCGCCGCCGAGTGTGCCGAGGACCTCGCCGCCGACGGTGTCGTCTACGCCGAGGTGCGCTACGCCCCGGAGCAGCACCTCGAGCAGGGGCTGAGCCTGGAGGAGGTCGTCGAGGCGGTCAACGAGGGCTTCCGCGAGGGCGAGCGGCGGGCCCGCGAGGAAGGCCACCGCATTCGCGTCGGCGCGCTGCTCACCGCGATGCGCCACGCGGCCCGCGCCCTGGAGATCGCCGAACTCGCCAACCGCTACCGCGACCTCGGCGTCGTCGGCTTCGACATCGCGGGCGCCGAGGCGGGCTTCCCGCCCACCCGCCACCTGGATGCCTTCGAGTATCTGAAGCGGGAGAACAACCACTTCACCATCCACGCGGGCGAGGCGTTCGGCCTGCCGTCCATCTGGCAGGCGCTCCAGTGGTGCGGTGCCGACCGGCTCGGCCACGGCGTCCGCATCATCGACGACATCGAGGTGGCGGACGACGGCAGCACCACCCTCGGCCGGCTCGCCTCCTACGTCCGGGACAAGCGCATCCCGCTGGAGCTGTGCCCGACCTCCAACCTCCAGACGGGCGCGGCCACTTCGTACGCCGAGCACCCCATCGGGCTGCTGCGCCGACTGCATTTCCGTGCCACCGTCAACACGGATAATCGTCTCATGGGTGGGACGAGTATGAGCGCTGAATTCCAGCATCTCGTATCAACATTTCACTACACGCTGGACGACATGCAGTGGTTCACGGTCAATGCCATGAAATCGGCCTTCATTCCTTTTGGTGAACGTCTTGCGATGATCAACGACGTGATCAAGCCCGGGTACCATGAATTGAAGTCCGAATGGCTGTTCCGCCAGGTGGCTTCGACGTCCGCTGTGACCAGGGATTCTGCTGGCGAGGACAGCTGATTCTACGGGCGGGGGCAAGGGCCTTTCCGATGCGGCCGCACGTCTGGAAGCGGATTTCCGGTGTTTGCGGGCCGGTGAAATCCATGACTACGTTCTCGTATCGGACAAGCCCCCCGTCTCAAGGACAGATTTCTGATGAAGCAGGGAACCCTCAAGACCCTCGGCGTTGTTGCCCTCGGTACTGTCGCCATCATTGCCGGAGGCAGCACCGCGTCCGCGGCCGGTCACGCTCCCGTGCCCGGTGGCGGTGCGGCCACTCCGCAGGTCCCCGGGCAGGGCGGCCAGGTCCCCGGCCAGGGCACCGCCAAGCCCTCGCCGCCCCCCGGCAAGGCCAAGCCCGACCAGGGGCTGTTCAGCCGTCTCCCGATCGGCGCGCTGGGCAACGGCCTGCGGCTGGGCTGATCCTCCGTCTTCTGCACACGGCCGGGCCGCGCATCCCGACAGGGGTGTGCGGCCCGGCCGCGTCATATGCCAGGATCTGGCCGACATGCTGCGGCAGACCGGCAGCCGACTGTGGGGAGTCTCCCGTGCGGACAAAGACGAGCGGACCGGCGGGGCGCCCCGGGCGGATACGGGCGGCCCACCTGACGGCCCTCCTGGCCTGCCCCCTCCTCGTACTCACCACCGCGTGCAGCGGCGGTTCGGATGACGGCGACGCCAAGGCCACCCCGTCCGCCGACCGCGGCCGGTCCGCGACCCCGGCCGCGACCCGGCTGGAGAAGGCCGCCCTGGCGCAGGGCGACCTCAAGGGGTATCGGGTCACCAGCCGCAAGGCCGAGAACTGGGCCAGCGGACAGCCGAAGGCCGGCAAGAGCGCCTGCCAGCCGCTCGCCGACATCACCGGTGACAAGCCGAGCGCAAAGGCCAAGGAGACCGTTCGGCGCGGGCTGAACAGTCACAAGGCGCCGTACAAGGGCATCACGGCCGGGATCAGCCGTTACAGCGGCGCGGGTGCCAGATCGTTCATGCGCGAGCTCAAGTCCGCGCTCTCCGCCTGCTCCGGCGGGTTCTCCACCACCCTCAGCGGGCGGACCGTGAGCTACCGCCAGGTGCGGACCCAGCCCACCAAGGCGGCCGGTGACGACATCGTCGGCTACCGGACGACCGCCTCCGCGCAGGGGACGAAGATCCCGATGAGCTTTGTCGCGGTGCGCTCCGGTTCGACCATCGCCCTCTTCCTGGGCGTGGACTTCAAGGGGCTGGCCGAGTTCCCCGTGCCGCGGGCGATCGTCGACAAGCAGCTGGAGAAGCTGAGGAAGGCGGGCCTGTAGGCGAGGACTCCTCCGGGGCGCGCCTCACCACGCCTCGCGATAGCCGTCCTCGGCCGGGAGCAGTATCCACAGCGCGATATAGAGCAGGAACTGCGGCCCCGGCAGCAGACAGGAGACCAGGAAGATCACCCGCATCGTGGCCGGGGTGGTGCCGAAGCGGCGGGCCAGCCCCGCGCAGACTCCGGCGATCATCTTCTGGTGGCGGGGGCGGACCAGTGGGGCGGCCATGAGGACTCCTCGTCGTCTCGTCGGACTCTCGGACCTGTGCGGTCCGCCCGTCGCGGACCGAATGCCGAGGTACCCGGGAAGTTCTTCCCGATACCCCCAACGCTAGGGTCGCGAGCCCGTCGAGGCGTCGCTCCACGGTGCGATCCCGACCCTGTGAATCGTCGGGGTCACCGTCTGGACCTCCTCCTCCCGGGGGAGGGCGGCGGCCCGTGCCCGGTCCGCCCGGCGGCGGAGCCCGGCCCTGACGGCCGGAACCACCAGCACATGCGCGAGCGCCACACCGGCGGTGTTCAGCAGCACCGAGTCCACGTTCATGATCTGCCCGGTCACCTCGCTGCGCAGCAGCGCGACCGCCAGGGCCGCCATCGCCCCGGTGAAGGCCGTCCGCGCCAGTGAGGCCAGCGGATACGCCTCCACCCTGCCCCCGGCCAGCGGCAGCAGCACCCCCAGCGGCGCGAGCAGCAGCAGCCCGCCCCCGATCGAGCGGATCGCCGCCCAGGAGCTGAGCGCCAGATCGGCGCGGATGGTGGCCAGCGGCTCGAGGGTTTCGGCGGACACCCACGGCACGGTGAGCGGGCGCAGGGTCAGCCAGCACACGAACGACAGGTGTGCGACAAGGAGTACAACGCCCGCGGCGCGGTAGCGGAAGGCGGCCCTGCGGCCGGAACGACCCTGCACGCCTTGCAGGACGCGCTGTGCGGGGGTACTGGTTCCGCCTGCTCCCCGCTGGTCAGCAGCTTGTTACCGAGACCTCGCCCACCAGGGATGACCGAGCGCTGAAACGTAACGAATCACTACGTGATCAGGGGCGTTCAGGGGCATTCAGGGGCGCTCGGCGGGCGATCGGCCGTGATCAGGGGGACACCAGGACCCCGGAGTTGACCGCGATTTCGGGGTGGCGGCGCATCTCCTCGGTGCAGCTGTAGCGCTTGAGCGGATCGCGGTCGCTGTCCGGCCCGCCCAGCAGCACCCGGTGGTGTTCGTCCGCCGCCGTGGACTCCCCGAGGGTGCACACGATCTGGGCCAGCGCCATCGACTGGAGCTCCTCCGGCGGCCGGTTCAGCCGCAGCGCCCGGTCCGGATCGTCCTGGGCCGGACCGGACACCTGCACCCAGTCCTCCACCGCGGTGGAGAACCCGGCCGACGTCTCGGCCGCCGAGGGCGGCTGCCGCAACTGCTCCAGCAGCGCACGGGCGATCTGCACCGGCTCCGGTGGCGGCTTCTCGTCGGGCAGCCGCGCGCTGCGGCTCAACGACAGGACCCGGGAACCGCACAGCAGATAGATCCGCACCGAGACCCGGCCCGTCCCCTCGGCCGACCGGTCCGGCTCCGGCGCCTCGCACGACGCGCGCGAGGGCGCGGCTCCCGCGTCCACCGGCACCGACGTCCCGCGGATACCGCATCCGGTGGCCAGCAGCGCGACCGCCGCGGTCAGCAGGGCGACGGCCGGACGGATCCGGCGCCGGTTCACCGCCCGCTTCATCGGGCGCCCCCTTCGTTCTTGCGCTCCTCCTCGCCCGCGGCGAGCCGCGAGGCGTCCATCGGCAGCCGGAGCGTGAAGACCGCGCCGCCCTCCTCGGAGTTGGCCGCGCTGATGTCACCGCCGTGGATATGGGCGTTCTCCATGGCGATCGACAGACCGAGTCCGCTCCCCTCCGACCGGGGCCGGGAGGCGCTCGCCTTGTAGAAGCGGTCGAAGACATGCGGCAGGACGTCCTCGGGGATACCCGGACCGTGGTCCCGCACCCGGATCAGCAGCTCGCCCCCCTCATCGCCGTCCGTGCGCACCGACACCCGCACCGGCGAACCGCCGTGCTTGAGCGCGTTCCCGATGAGGTTCGCCAGGATCACATCGAGCCGGCGCGGATCGAGCCGGGCCATGATCCCGCGCTCCGCGTCCAGCTCCACCGCGTCCAGCCAGGCCCGGGCGTCGACGCACGCCGTCACCTGGTCCGCCACATCCACGTCGTCCAGCACCAGACGGGCCGTGCCCGCGTCGAAGCGGGTCACCTCCATCAGGTTCTCCACCAGGTCGTTCAGCCGCCGGGTCTCGCTCACCACCAGCTGCACCGCGGGGGCGATCATCGGGTCGAGCGAGTCGGCCTCCTCCTCCAGCACCTCGGTGACGGCCGTGATCGCGGTGAGCGGGGTCCGCAGCTCATGCGACATGTCCGCCACGAAGCGGCGGCTGGACGCCTCCCGGGCGCTCAGCTCCGCCACCCGCTTCTCCAGCCGCTCCGCGGTCCGGTTGAAGGTGCGGGAGAGATTGGCCAGCTCATCGGAGCCCGACACCTGGAGCCGGGTGTCCAGATGCCCCTCACCCAGCCGGTGCGCCGCCTCGCCGAGCCGCTGCACCGGCCGCAGCACCGTGGCCGCGGCGGCCTGCGCCAGCAGCGCGGAACCGATCAGCGCCAGGGCGGTGGCGATCCCCAGCGACCAGGCCAGCGAGTTGAGGTCCTGGCGCTCGGTGTCCAGCGACTTGAGCATGTAGCCGGTCGGGCCGCCCCCGTTCACCTTCGCCCCGCCGACCAGATACGGCGTGCCGTCCAGTGTGATCCGCTGCCAGTAGAGGTGGTACGGGGCCTCGTTGGAGCCGTTCACCGCGCGCTTCTCGTCCACCGCGTGGCGCAGCGACCGGGGCACCACCTTCAGCGTGAACAGCTCCTCGTCCGACGCCACTGCGCAGGTCCCGCCGCCGCGTGTCCGGGCGATCAGCAGCACCTCGTATTTCTGGGTGTTGTCCGCCATACGGTCCGACGCGTCCTGCAATTCGGGACATGTCGGTGTTGCGGGCAGCGGGTCGGTGTCCTCCTTCAGCGCCTTGCGGAACTCGTCCAGCGCCGCGTCCTGGGTGCGGGTCAGCACCGCGTCACGGTTCAGCCAGTACGCGATGGCCGACGCGGACACGGCGGCGGCCAGTGCCACCAGACCGAAGACCAGCATCAGCCGCAGTCTCAGACTCAGCCACCGCAGCAGCCCCGCGGCCCAGCCCCGCGCACGACCGGGCTCCTCGCTCACCGCGCTCAATTCCTTACGTCTCCGCCCCGGGTCCGCACGTCCCCGCCCCGGGCCCCGCGTGCGCTCACTGCGGAGCGTCCAGCCGGTAACCCACCCCGCGCACGGTACGGATCAGCGTCGGCGACGACGGGACGTCCTCCACCTTGGCGCGCAGCCGCTGCACACAGGCGTCGACCAACCGGGAATCGCCGAGGTAGTCGTGCTCCCAGACCAGCCGCAGCAGCTGCTGGCGGGACAGCGCCTGGCCCGGCCGACGGCTCAGCTCCAGCAGAAGCCGCAGCTCAGTGGGGGTGAGCTGAAGGTCCTCCCCATTCTTGGTCACCGTCATGGCGGCACGGTCGATCACCAGGCTGCCGAAGGACGCGGCATCGTTCGCCTCCCGTTCGCCCCGGCGCAGCACCGCGCGGATCCGGGCGTCGAGCACCCGGCCCTGCACGGGCTTGACCACATAGTCGTCGGCTCCCGACTCCAGACCCACCACAACGTCGATGTCGTCACTACGTGCGGTCAGCAGGATGATCGGCAGCTGGTCGGTGCGCCGGATCCGGCGGCACACCTCGAAGCCGTCGATCCCGGGCAGCATCACATCCAGCACGATCAGATCCGGCCGCTGCTCGCGCAGCAGTTTCAGGCCGTCCTCGCCTGTCGCCGCCGTCGCCACACGGTGGCCCTGGCGGGACAGTGAGAGTTCGAGGGCCGTGCGGATGGCGTCGTCGTCCTCGATCAGCAACAGGAAAGGCACGTTGGTCATTCTGGCCTACAAGGGGCCTGTAGTTCGACCGCCGGGGGTTTATCAGCTCGATCCCCTGTGACGAGCCTGTGACAGTCGACAGACAGCGCGATGAAACTGGCCCGGCAAAGTCTTCTGTGCACCGGGCGGAACGGCGGCCGGGGCAGCCAGAACCAGACCGGACGGACCGGCTCCACCGACGGGGGGCGCGAGATGAGCACACTGCACTTCACCAACACCAGCGCAGTTCGCACGCGCCTTCACGACGCCGGCCGGAACAACGAGAAGTCCGGTGCCGTGAGCGGGCGGGGGTGCGCTCGCGGCGCCGGGCGTCAGAGGCCTCCTTACATGGTGGCCATTGACGCACACACAGGGGCCGAGGGCGGCACCGGCGGCCTCGGGGGGCACGGGGGAAAGTACGGGGGACCGGGGGAAAACGGGGGAAACGGGGGCGGCTCGTACGGGGAGGCAAAGGGGGAGCGGCGCACTGCGTCGGAGGTGGAGTTCACCGCCTACGTGCAAGAGCGCCGCGCCTCCCTGTACGCCACCGCCTACCACCTGACCGGTGACCGGTTCGAGGCCGAGGACCTGCTCCAGAGCGCGCTGTTCTCGACCTACCGGGCCTGGGACCGGATCAGCGACAAGGCGGCGGTCGGCGGCTATCTGCGGCGCACCATGACCAATCTTCACATCAGCGCCTGGCGCCGCCGCAAGCTCAACGAGTACCCGACGGAGGAGCTGCCGGAGACGGCGGGCGACCACGACGCGATGCGCGGCACCGAGCTGCGCGCCGTGCTGTGGCAGGCCCTGGCCCGGCTCCCCGAGCTCCAGCGCACGATGCTCGTCCTGCGGTACTACGAGGGCCGTACGGACCCGGAGATCGCGGACATACTGAACATAAGTGTCGGAACGGTCAAGAGCAGCATCTGGCGCTCACTGCGGCGGCTGCGCGAGGACGAGACCCTCAGCTTCGGCCGTGACGAAGAGGAGTCCTTCGGCGAACTGGTCGCCTGACGGCGGCCGGGAGACCGAAGGCGGGGGAAACACGGGGGCGGGGGATACGGGGGCATCGGGGGAACGGGGAAAAAAACCGGGGATCGGGGGATCCACGGGAGATAACGGGGGAACGGGGGAACACGGCGCGGGACCGGACGGCCGGGGGGTCTGTCCGGTCCCGCGCTGTTGTGCGTGCCGGGAGCGGGCCGGGATATGGGTACGCGGCAGTGCGGTGGGTCAGCCCGCGGTGACGGTGGCCGCCGGTCGCGCGGCCGTACCGCTGCGCCCCGCGGCCGCCGCCGCGGCGACGCGCCCCATGGCGGTGTCCCGGCCGCAGGCGTACGCGCCCAGCGCCGTCTGCCGGGCCACGATCCCGCGCTCGGCGCGCATCAGCCGCCAGCCGCGCCGCACCAGATAGAGCGCCGACTTCCGGCCCTCGCGCAGATCCCGCAGCAGCCGCCGCCGGAAGGTGGTGGAGGGGCGGCCCCGCAGACAGATCGCGTCCGCGAGCACACCCAGCTCGGCGCACCGTCCGATGATGTCGGCGGCGAAGACCCCCTCGGCGATGAACAGCGGGGTACGGCCGAGGTCCAGCAGCTCTTCGCCGACGCGGGCGCTGGTCGGGATGTCGTACACCGGCACCGTCGTACGTGACGTCCGGCACAGCGCCGCCACGGCCGCCACCGCCGCGTCCGCGTCCCAGGAGAGCGGGGAGTCCCAGTCGGTGCTTCCGTCCTCCGCCAGCTTCGGGAGGGTCGGGTCGTCGCCCTCCTTGTAGAAGTCGTCGAGGTTCAGCACGGGCAGCCCGCTACGGGCCGCGAGCGATGACTTTCCGGAACCGGAAGGGCCGGAGAGCAGGATGACGCGGGCGGGTGAGGGATGGAAGGTCACGGAACACCAGTTTGACTGCTCCCCTCCCTGAAGGGAAGGGATTCCTTCCCTTCAGGGCTGTGTGGGGATTCCTGGCTCAGGCTGCCTCCGGGAGCAGCGCTCCCGGAGGTCTTACGCCCTCGGCGCCAGCCGGGTTCAGACCTGCCCGGTGGAGCATCACACGGGCGGAGTTCTCGTCTCTGGGGGAGACGGCTCCGCACGCGGTGCAGGTGTAGATGCGCTCGGACAGCGGCAGTGCGTGCTTGGTTCTCGCTCCGCACGATGCGCAGTCCATGGTGGTGTGCGCGGGGTGCACGAAACGGATGTCCCGCCGGTGTTTGCGGCCCATCTCGACCAGGGCCTTCTTCGTGGCGCCGATCGCGGCGTCCGCCGCCTTGCGCGCCATGGAGGACTTGGCGAGGAACTTCGGCTGGGAGTCCTCGACGGCTATGGCGTCGTAGTCGGTCACGACCTTCTTCGCCCACTTGCGCCCGGTGTCCTGCCGCTGCCGGGCGATCTTCGCGTAGGTCTTCGCCCGCCACTTCTTCGCCTCGCGGTAGCCCTTCGAGGCGGCCTGTCCCTTCTTCGGTCTGCGGCGGGCCATCATCCGGTCGTACCGGGTCAGCTTGGCCTGGGCCCTGCGGCCGTGCTGGGCGTGCGGAAGGTCGTGGGCGTTGGAGGTGGTGGTCGCGGTCTGCTTCACGCCCCAGTCCACACCGAGCACCCGGCCGGTTTCCGGCAGCGGCCGCACCTTTGCGGGGACCACGAACGAGCAATACCAGTGCCCGATACTGTCCTGGTACACCCGCACCGAAGAAGGTTCGGCGGGCAGATCCCGCGACCACACCACCGTCAGCACGATCCCACCCGCCAGGTACAGGCGGCCGTCCCTCAGCCGGAACCCGCGCCGGGTGTAGTTCAGCGTCGGCAAGGCCTCGTGCTTCTTCTTCCACTTCGGCATACCGGCCCGCTGCCGCCCAGGCAAGCGTTCCCGGATGTCCTTGTGCGCCTTGGCACGGGATGCGCCGAAGTCCCGGATCACCTGTTGTTGGGGAACACTGGAACCCTCACGCAGCCACGGCGTACACTCCCGCGCCCGGGTCAGCATCTTGTCCAGCTGCGCCGGTCCACACGTCCGCTTCTCACCCGTGGCCTTGTTGTGCAGGTGGGTGGCCTTGGACTTGGCGACACATTCGTTCCAGATCCAACGGCACCGGTCCCACTCGGCCAGCAGCGCCGTACGCACGGTCGACGACACGCGAAGCCGGTAGGTGTACCGGGCATGCCCAGCCTTGTCGGCTTCACTTGGCCCCGTCATGCCATCAACGTAGCGTCCTCGTTCGTTATCCACGCCGCATTCCGGCAGACTTACCCGAACGGGTGACCGAAGCAAGCCGCTGCGGACCGCCGGTTCCTCAACTCCGAGATGCTTCACCTCCTGGAGGCCGCTCCCACCGCTCTCCGGGAATCCCGGTGACCTCCCGGGGCGGTGCCGATGCGGTCCGCGGACGCGCGGCGGCCGAAGACGGTGCGCACCGGATGCGTACCAGCCCCCGCCCCTCGGACGGGAGGGGGCGGGGGCCGGTGGCCGTCGGGGTCAGATCCCCGTTCAGGGACCCGTTCAGACACCCATGGGGTGCCAGACCGTCTTGGTCTCCAGGAAGGCGAGCATCCGGCGGGTGCCGGGGTCGGCGGACCAGTCCACAGGCTGTGGACGGACGACCCGCTTCAGGTTCTCCGCCGCGGCCTTCTCCAGTTCGACCGCCAACTCCGCGTCCGCGCCCGCGAGGTCGATCGCGTTGACGTCCTGGTGGGCGGCGAGCGGGGTGGCGATCTCCGCCGTCCTGCCGGAGAGCAGGTTCACCACGCCACCGGGGAGGTCCGAGGTGGCCAGGACCTCGGCGAGGGAGAGCGCCGGGAGCGGGCGGGTCTCGCTCGCTACGACGACCACCGTGTTACCGGTGACGATCGCGGGCGCGATGACCGAGACCAGACCGAGGAACGAGGAGTCCTGCGGGGCCAGGACCGCGGTGACGCCGGTGGGTTCGGGGCTGGACAGGTTGAAGTACGGCCCCGCGACCGGGTTGGCGGACCCGGCGATCTGGGCGATCTTGTCGGACCAGCCCGCGTACCAGACCCAGCGGTCGATCGCCGCGTCGACCTGGGCGCCCGCCTTGGACTTGGACAGCCCTTCGGCGTCGGCGACCTCGCGGACGAACTGGTCGCGGCGTCCCTCGAGCATCTCGGCCACGCGGTAGAGGATCTGGCCGCGGTTGTAGGCCGTGGCCCCCGACCAGCCGCCGAATGCCTTGCGGGCGGCGACAACGGCGTCACGGGCGTCCTTGCGGGACGCCTGCGGGGCGTTGGCCAGCCAGCGGTCCTTTGCGTCGGTCACCTCGTACACCCGCCCGCTCTCGGACCGGGGGAACGTGCCCCCGACGAACAGCTTGTAGGTCTTGAGCACGGAGAGTCGGTCGTTGCGGTCAGACATCGAGGTATGCCTCCAGGCCGTGGCGACCGCCCTCGCGGCCGTAGCCCGACTCCTTGTAGCCGCCGAACGGCGAGGTGGGGTCGAACTTGTTGAACGTGTTGGACCACACCACCCCGGCGCGGAGCTTGTTCGCCATCCACAGGATCCGCGAGCCCTTCTCCGTCCAGATCCCGGCGGAGAGCCCGTAGGGGGTGTTGTTGGCCTTGGCGACGGCCTCTTCCGGGGTACGGAAGGTCAGCACGGACAGCACCGGGCCGAAGATCTCCTCGCGGGCGATCCGGTGGGCCTGGGTGACCCCGGTGAACAGCGTGGGCGCGAACCAGAAGCCGGAGCTGGGCAGTTCGCAGGCCGGTGCCCAGCGCTCGGCGCCCTCGGCCTCGCCCGCCTGGGCGAGGGAGCGGATACGGGCAAGCTGCTCGGCGGAGTTGATCGCGCCGACGTCGGTGTTCTTGTCCAGCGGATCGCCCACCCGCAGGGTCCGCATACGGCGCTTGAGGGCGGTGAGGAGTTCATCCTGGACGGACTCCTGGACCAGCAGGCGGGAGCCCGCGCAGCAGACATGGCCCTGGTTGAAGAAGATCCCGTTGACGATCCCCTCGACCGCCTGGTCGATCGGAGCGTCGTCGAAGACGATGTTGGCCGCCTTGCCGCCCAGTTCGAGCGTGACCTTCTTCGACGTACCGGCGACGGTGCGGGCGATGGCCTTGCCGACCTCGGTGGAGCCGGTGAAGGCCACCTTGTCGATCCCGGGGTGACCGACCAGTTCGGCGCCGGTGCTGCCGTCACCGGTGATGATGTTGACCACGCCCTCGGGCAGCCCGGCCTGGCGGCAGATGTCCGCGAAGAACAGGGCGGAGAGGGGGGTGGTCTCGGCGGGCTTGAGCACCACCGTGTTGCCCGCGGCGAGGGCCGGGGCGATCTTCCACGCCAGCATCAGCAGCGGGAAGTTCCACGGGATGACCTGACCCGCCACGCCCAGGGGCTTGGGGTCGGGACCGCTCGTGCCGCTCAGCGGGCTCCGCCCGCGGACGGCGTGGGCCAGCTTGTCGGCCCAGCCCGCGTAGTAGAAGAAGTGCGCCGCGACCAGGGGGAGGTCGGCGTCCCGCGACTCGCGGATCGGCTTGCCGTTGTCCAGCGACTCCAGGACGGCCAGCTCGCGGGAGCGCTCCTGGATGATGCGGGCGATCCGGAACAGGTACTTGGCGCGCTCGGAGCCCGGGAGGGCGGACCAGGCCGTGAAGGCGGCGCGGGCGGCCTTGACGGCGCGGTCGACGTCCTCGGCGGTGGCCTGGGCGACCTCGGAGAGCACCTCCTCGGAGGAGGGCGAGATGGTCTTGAAGACCTTGCCGTCGGCGGCCTCGGTGAACTCGCCGTTGATGAACAGCCCGTAGGCGGGGGCGATGTCGACGACGGCGCGGGACTCGGGCGCCGGTGCGTAGTCGAAGGGCCCGGGGGCGGGGGTCATGGGTGTCGTGGGTGCCATGGGTGTCTCAGTCCACCGTCACGTAGTCGGGGCCGGAGTAGTGGCCGGTGCGCAGCTTCTGGCGCTGCATCAGCAGGTCGTTGAGCAGGCTGGAGGCGCCGAAGCGGAACCAGTCGGCCGTCAGCCACTCGTTGCCCAGCGTCTCGTTGACCATCACCAGGTACTTGATCGCGTCCTTGGAGGTGCGGATACCGCCCGCGGGCTTGACCCCGACCTGGACGCCGGTGGTGTCGCGGAAGTCGCGCACGGCCTCGAGCATGAGGAGGGTGACCGGCGGGGTCGCGTTCACCGTCACCTTGCCGGTGGAGGTCTTGATGAAGTCGGCCCCGGCCAGCATCGCCAGCCAGGACGCCCGGCGCACGTTGTCGTACGTCTGGAGCTCACCGGTCTCGAAGATGACCTTCAGGTGGGCGGCGCTGCCGTCCGGGCGGGCGCACGCCTCCTTCACCTGCTTGATCTCCTCGAAGACGTCCAGGTAGCGGCCGGACAGGAAGGCGCCGCGGTCGATCACCATGTCGATCTCGTCCGCCCCGGCGGCCACCGCGTCCCGGGTGTCGGCCAGCTTCACCGGCATCGCGGCGCGGCCGGAGGGGAAGGCGGTGGCGACGGCGGCGACGTGGATGCCGCTCCCGCCGGCGGCGGCCAGCGCCTCCTTGGCGGTCGCCACCATGTCGCCATAGACGCAGATCGCCGCGACCTTGGGGACCGTACGGTCCGTGGGGTCGGGGCTGACCCCCTTCGCGCACAGCGCCCGGACCTTGCCCGGGGTGTCCGCGCCCTCCAGGGTCGTCAGATCGATCATCGAGATCGCCAGGTCGATGGCGTAGGCCTTCGCCGTGGTCTTGATCGAGCGGGTGCCGAGGGTCGCGGCACGGGCCTGGAGGCCGACCGCGTCGACGCCCGGCAGGCCGTGCAGGAAGCGGCGCAGCGCGCCGTCCGAGGCGGTCACGTCCGCCATGGACGCGAGTCGCTCCGCGGCCTCTTTGCCGTATGCGGGAACTGTGGTGGGCATGGTCACCAGACGAGCATATCTACGCGCGTAGCAGATGTCACCCCCGGGGTGGGGATCTGTTGGGCCGGGGAACCGGGTTCGGTGGGCCTCGGCTCCGGCATCCATTGTCGCCGAGGCGTGGTGCAGAATCGGCCCCATGACGAGCCCGGACGACTCAGCCCCCGACTCCTCGGCCCCGCAGTCCTCGGACGACGGCCAGGAGAGCACCTTCGCCGACCGTGTCTACCGGTCCCCCGCCGGTATCGCGGGGGGTGTGCTGCTGCTCGGACTCGGCGCCTGGCTCGGTATCGACGCGATGATCCGGGGTGAGGGGCGGACACCGTGGCTGGCCCTGGCCGGGCTGCTGTTCGCGGTTCCGGTCGTCATCGCCTTCACGGTCCGCCCCGCGGTGTACGCGGGAGCGGACCGGCTGTTGGTACGCAACCCCTTCCGTACCATCACGCTGCCGTGGGCCTCGGTCGACGGAGTGCGCGCGGGCTACACCAGCGAAGTGCTGGCCGCCGGTGCCAAGTACCAGCTGTGGGCGATCCCGGTCTCGCTGCGGCAGCGCAAGCGGGCCGCGCGGCGACAGGCCCGGTCCGCCGCCGAGGACCCCTACAGCCGTACCTCCGCCCATGTCGCCGTCGACACCGATGAGGACCGGCGCGCCCCCTCCGACGCGGCCGTCGGCGATCTGCGCGAGATGGCCGAGCTCAACGCGGGGCGGGACGGCGCGCAGGGGACGCCGGAGGTCCGCTGGGCGGTCGAGGTCATCGCGCCGACGGTGGCGGGGGCCGTGCTGCTGGTGATCATGCTGGCCATTTAGGGCCGGTGACGTCGGACCGGGGCGGCCGCTGGTGCGGCCGCCCCGGTTCTTTGGTTGTTCAGATGCCCGCCGCCGTCGCGAGGTCCGTCCTGAGCGACGCCAGCGCCGTCTCCGCCGTCGTACGGGCCGTGGCCAGCGCGTCCGCCCCGGGGACGTCCACCACCACCTCCAGGTAGCACTTCAGCTTCGGCTCGGTGCCGCTCGGGCGGACGATCACCCGGGCCGAGCGGATCGTTCCGTCGCCGGAGAGGTGGTAGCGCAGACCGTCCGTCGGGGGGAGGGTCTCGGTGCCCCGGGCCAGATCGTCCGTCGACCTCACGGCCAGGCCCGCCAGTACGGTCGGCGGCTGTTCGCGCAGCCGCTTCATCGCCGTGGCGATCACGGAGAGGTCCTCCACGCGTACGGACAACTGGTCGGTCGCGTGCAGACCGTGCGCGAGCGCGATGTCGTCCAGGAGGTCGGAGAGGGTGCGGCCCTGTTCCTTCAGCTCCGACGTCAGCTCCGCGATCAGCAGCGCGGCCGTGATGCCGTCCTTGTCGCGCACGCCGTCCGGGTCCACGCAGTAGCCGAGCGCCTCCTCGAAGGCGTAGCGCAGGCCGTCCACCCGCGCGAGCCACTTGAAGCCGGTCAGCGTCTCGGCGTACGCCAGGCCGGCGGCGGCCGCGATCCGGGAGAGGAGCGAGGACGAGACGATCGTCGTCGCGACGGTGCCGTGGGCCCGCTTGTGCACCAGGTGCGTGGCGAGCAGCGCGCCGACCTCGTCGCCGCGCAGCATGCGCCAGCCGTGGGCCGGGGGCGCTCCGGCGGGGGTCGGTACGGCTACCGCGCAGCGGTCGGCGTCCGGGTCGTTGGCGATGACGACGTCCACGGCGTCGGGGCCGGCGGTGGGGTCGGTGGTGGCACCCAGGTCTCTGGCGGTGGCGAACGCCAGGTCCATCGCGCCCGGCTCCTCCGGGTTCGGGAACGCGACGGTCGGGAACGCCGGGTCGGGGTCGGCCTGTGCGGCGACCACGGTCGGGGCCGGGAAGCCCGCGCGGGCGAAGGCGGCGGTGAGGGTGTCGCGGCCGACCCCGTGCATCGGGGTGTAGACGACGCGGGCGGTGCGGGGGGAGCCGGGGGTGAGGACGGCGTCGGTGCGGGCGAGGTACGCGTCCAGGACGTCGTCGCCCAGCGTCTCCCAGCCACTGTCCGGGCGGGGGACGTCGTTGAGGCTGCCGATCGCGGCGATTGCGGTGGCGATGTCGGTGTCGGCGGGCGGGACGATCTGGGAGCCGTCGCCGAGGTAGACCTTGTAGCCGTTGTCGCGGGGCGGGTTGTGGCTCGCGGTGACCTCGATGCCCGCGACGGCGCCGAGGTGGCGGATGGCGAAGGCCAGGACGGGGGTGGGGAGGGGGCGGGGGAGCAGGGCGGCGCGGAAGCCGGCGCCGGTCATGACGGCGGCGGTGTCGCGGGCGAAGTCGGCGCTCTTGTAGCGGGCGTCGTAGCCGATGACGACGAGGCCGCCCCGGGTGGTGTCCTGCTGGGCGAGGTAGGCCGCGAGGCCCGCGGCGGCGCGGATGACGACGGCGCGGTTCATGCGCATGGGGCCGGCGCCGAGCTCACCGCGGAGACCGGCGGTGCCGAACTGGAGGGTGCCGGAGAAGCGGTCCGCGATCTCGTCGAGCGCCTCGGTGCGCAGCAGTTCGCTGAGTTCGGCGCGGGTGTCGGGGTCGGGGTCCTCGGCGAGCCAGGTGCGGGCCTGGGTGATGAGGACGGGCTCCATGGGGTCTCCTGGGGCTGGCTGGCTGGCTGGCTGGGTGGGTGGGTGCGTGGGTGGTGGGGGGTGGGTGCGGGGGTGTGTGGGCGGGTGCGGGGCCGGGGGCTCCGGTGTGGGGTCCTGGACCGTCTATTTAGGCGCCGGTGCCCGGGGAGGTCTGGTCACCCGGAGATTGGCGCCACAAATACACGTAGTGTCCAGGACCCCACCCCTGCGCCCCCGTCCCCTCCCGTCTCGTCGGCGGCCGCGCCTCCGGTGGCCGGTTCGGGATGCTGGTCTTGGCTTTGGCGCTGCCCTCGGTGGCGGGGCCGGGCGACTGTGCCGCGGTGGGTTGTCGGTGGGCGCTCCTGCGGTGGCTGGTTCGGGATGCTGGTCTTGGCTTTGGCGCTGCCCCCGGTGGCGGGGCCGGGCGACTGTGCCGCGGTGGGTCGTCCGTCCGGGGTGCTTGTCCCCGGAGGGGCCGTGCCCCTCGGTTGAGCTCTGGGTACCCGCCGGAGGCGAGCTGACGCCGGGCGGCGGGTCCCCGGGGTGGGGCCCGCCCGCCGCCCGGTCGCCCGACCGGCGAGGTCACACGCGGTCGAGGACCTTGGCCAGGAGGCTGCCCATACGGGCGGCGGAGTCGCGGCCCGCCTGGAGGACCTCCTCGTGGTTCAGGGGTTCGCCCGTCATGCCCGCGGCGAGGTTGGTGACCAGGGAGATGCCCAGGACCTCCGCGCCCGCCTCACGGGCGGCGATCGCCTCGAGGGTGGTGGACATGCCGACGAGGTCCGCGCCGATGGTGCGGGCCATACGGATCTCGGCCGGGGTCTCGTAGTGCGGGCCGGGGAACTGCGCGTAGACGCCCTCCTCGAGGGTGGGGTCGATCTGCTGGCAGAGCGCGCGCAGCCGGGGTGAGTACAGGTCCGTGAGGTCGACGAAGTTGGCGCCGATGATCGGGGAGCTGGCGGTGAGGTTGATGTGGTCGCTGATCAGTACCGGCTGGCCGGGGCGCATACCGTCGCGGAGGCCGCCGCAGCCGTTGGTGAGGACGATGGTCTTGCAGCCGGCGGCGACGGCGGTGCGGACGCCGTGTGCGACGGCGGCGACACCGCGGCCCTCGTAGAAGTGCGTGCGGCCGAGGAAGACCAGAACCCGCTTGTTGTTGATCTTGTACGAGCGGATCGTGCCCGCATGGCCCTCGACGGCGGGCGGCGGAAAGGCGGGCAGCTCGGTGACGGGGAACTCGTGGTCCGGCGTTCCGAGTGCGTCGGTGGCGGGGACCCAGCCGGAGCCCAGGACCAGGGCGACGTCGTGGGTCTCCGCGCCGGTCAGCTCGCGCAGGCGCGCGGCGGCGGCGTCGGCGGCGGCGTGGGGGTCGCCCTGGCTGTCCCAAGTAACTGATGCGTTCACGCGGTCGAGAGTAGCCGCTTACTGCCTACGCGCGTAGACGTATTCGGGCGCGGTGTTCGGATTGTGATTCGCGCATGCGCCTGCGCGACCAGCCACGGCGCGGGCGCGGACGAACGACGGCACCTCGCGGCACTTCCCGCGGAGCGCTCAGCAGGGGCGCTTGCGCAGCTCCATGACGTAGTCGTGGGGTGCCCCGGCGGACTCGGCGGCGTCGGCGATTTCGCCGAGGTAGCGGGCCGAGGGGAGGCCGCCCTCGTAGCCGTTGAGGACGTAGAGCCAGGCGGGTTCGTCGCCGTCCAGAGTGTGGACACGGATCCGCATCCGCCGGTAGATGTCGAGTCCGACGCCCTCCCAGCGGTCCATGGAGTCCTCGTCCATGGGGGCGATGTCGTACAGGGCCACGAAGACCTGCGAGCGCGGGGCCTCCACGATGGTCGCGAGAGCGCCCTCCCAGCCCATCTGCTCGCCGCCGAAGGTGAGACGCCAGCCGGTGATCCAGCCGGTACCGCGCAGCGGCGAGTGCGGTGCGCGGCGGGACATCAGCCGCGCGTCGAGGTTGCCGGCGTACGCGGCGTAGAGCGACATGGCTCAGAGGGTACGGGAGAGGGGGGGAGTACCCCCGGGGCGGCCGGGCGAGCGCGTGCGGGACAATGGGGCATGTGACTCGGATCGTGATCATCGGTGGCGGACCCGGCGGCTATGAGGCGGCGCTGGTCGCCGCGCAGCTCGGCGCGGAGGTGACGGTCGTCGACTGCGACGGCCTGGGCGGGGCGTCGGTGCTCACCGACTGCGTACCGTCGAAGACGCTCATCGCCACCGCAGAGGTGATGACCACGTTCGACTCTTCGTACGAGGAGTTGGGGATCATCGTGGCCGATGACACCCCGCCGCTGGAGCGGGCGGCCCGGGTGGTCGGGGTGGACCTGGGCAAGGTCAACCGCCGGGTCAAGCGGCTCGCGCTGGCGCAGTCGCATGACATCACGGCGTCGGTGACGCGGGCCGGCGCGCGCGTCATGCGCGGGCGCGGGCGGCTGGAGCCGGCGCAGTCGCTCGACGGGTCGCGGCGGGTGGTCGTCCGGGCCGCGGACGGCTCCGAGGAGACGCTGGTCGCGGACGCGGTGCTGATCTCGACCGGTGCCCATCCGCGGGAGATCCCGGACGCGCAGCCGGACGGTGAGCGGATCCTGAACTGGACGCAGGTGTACGACCTGGACGAGCTCCCCGAGGAGCTGATCGTGGTCGGCTCCGGTGTCACCGGTGCCGAGTTCGCCGGCGCGTACCAGGCGCTGGGCTCGAAGGTCACGCTGGTCTCCAGCCGGGACCGGGTGCTGCCGGGTGAGGACCCGGACGCGGCCGCTGTGCTGGAGGACGTCTTCCGGCGCCGGGGGATGAACGTGATGTCCCGCTCGCGGGCGCAGGCCGCCAAGCGGGTGGGGGACCGGGTGGAGGTCACGCTCGCGGACGGGCGGGTCATCACCGGCAGCCACTGTCTGATGGCGGTCGGGTCGATCCCGAACACGGCCGACATGGGCCTGGAGGAGGCCGGGGTCCGGCTGAGGGAGTCCGGCCACATCAAGACCGACAAGGTGTCGCGGACGAGCGCTCCGGGCGTCTACGCGGCCGGTGACTGCACCGGGGTGTTCGCGCTGGCGTCGGTGGCGGCCATGCAGGGCCGGATCGCGATGTATCACTTCCTCGGGGACGCGGTCACCCCGCTGAATCTGAAGACGGTCTCGGCCAACGTCTTCACCGACCCCGAGATCGCCACGGTGGGCTACTCCCAGGCGGACGTGGACTGCGGGAAGATCGACGCCCGGGTGGTCAAGCTGCCGCTGCTGCGGAACCCGCGGGCGAAGATGCAGGGCATCCGGGACGGCTTTGTGAAGATCTTCTGCCGTCCGGGCACCGGCATCGTGGTGGGTGGTGTGGTGGTCTCGCCGCGGGCGAGCGAGCTGATCCACCCGATGTCGCTGGCGGTGGACAACAATCTGACGGTCGAGCAGATCGCGAACGCCTTCACCGTCTATCCGTCACTGTCCGGATCGATCGCCGAGGTGGCGCGGCAGTTGCACACCCGGAAGACGCAGGGCGAGGCGTAGTTGGCCCCTTATAGCAGCTCTTGGCCACGCAGATGAACAACTTCTGCTAATTGGTGCAAGCTGCTGAAAACAGACGGTCGTTGGCATTACTGTCAGTTTCGTGTTCGCTGCAGAACGTCGCCAATTGATCCTTGAAATGGTGCGTGCGAACGGAGCGGTGTCGCTCCGGGAGCTCGCCCGCGTCGTCCAGACCTCCGAAGTGACCGTCCGGCGTGATGTGCGGGCGCTGGAGGCAGAAGGACTGCTCGACCGCCGGCACGGCGGTGCGGTGCTGCCGGGCGGTTTCACCAGGGAGTCCGGCTTCCCGCAGAAATCCCATCTAGCGACCGCGGAGAAGACGGCGATCGCCGATCTCGCGGCCGGTTTCGTCGACGAGGGCGAGGCCGTCGTGGTCGGCGCCGGTACGACCACGCAGGAGCTGGCCCGCCGGCTCGCGCGGGTCCCGGGGCTGACCGTGGTCACCAATTCCCTGCTGGTCGCACAGGCGTTGGCGCATGCCAACCGGGTCGAGGTCGTGATGACCGGCGGCACCCTGCGCGGCTCCAACTACGCCCTGGTCGGCAGCGGTGCCGAGCAGTCCCTGCAAGGACTGCGGGTCTCGCGCGCCTTTCTCTCCGGCAGTGGGCTGACGGCCGAGCGCGGGCTGTCCACCTCCAACATGCTCTCGGCCAGCGTGGACCGGGCCCTGGTCCAGGCCGCGGCGGAGGTGGTGGTGCTCGCCGACCACACCAAGCTGGGCACCGACACCATGTTCCAGACGGTGCCCACCGATGTGATCACGCGACTGGTCACCGATGAGCCGCCCGCCCATGACGACCGGGCGCTGACCGAGCTCCAGGCCCTGGCCGACCAGGGGGTGCAGATCTCCGTGGCCGGGCCGGGCGCGGGCGCGGGCTCGGGCGGTGAGGGCGGTGGCCCGGGGCGCCAGGGGCGGCTGGGCCATCCACCCAGAGCCGGTGAGGACGGGCTGCCGCTGCCCGGTCCGCGCCGCAACCACCCGCATCCGCCCAGCCCCCAGCTGCGCAGCGCGGTGCCGCTGTCGGAGCAGCAGCCGGGCCGGGTGGCGGACCTGGCGCCGCGCCGCCGCTGACAGGGCGTGCGGTCGCGGGAAGCGGCCGTCGGGCCGGTGGGGCCGTGCGGTCGGTGGACCGTGTCGTGGGGCCCGTTCAGCGGGCCTTGAGACCGGTGAGGGTCAGGGCCAGCAGCCGGTCGGCCAGCTCCGGGTCGTCCGGCGACTGCTCCACGGCCAGGGCGATCGCATTGGTCAGCTGCATCAGGTCGGCGATCACCACATCGGACCGCACGGCCCCGGCCTGCTGTGCGCGGGCGAGCAGCTCGCTGCCCGCCTCGCGCAGCGGCAGACCACACCCCCGGGACAGCTCCGAGCTCTCGTCCGCCGAGCACGCCATCAGGGCCTGGGCGAGCCCGCGGTAGGTGCTTGCGTGGTGGACCAGCGCACGCAGCCAGTCGACCAGCGCACGGCACGGCTGCGGGGCCTTGGCCAGCTCCCGGGAGTGCGCCAGCAGGGCGCACATCTCGCCCTGGAAGACGGCGCCCATCAGCGCCGTGCGATGGGGGAAGTGGCGGTAGAGGGTGCCGATGCCGACGCCCGCGCGGCGCGCGATGTCCTCCAGCGAGGCGTCCGTGCCGTGCTGGGTGAAGGCCGTACGGGCCTCCGCCAGCAGCCGCTGGTAGTTGCGGCGCGCGTCGGCGCGCATGGGGCGCGGTGGCGTCTGCGCCGTGGCTGTCTCGATCGCCATCGCGGTCCTCCCTGCCGTGCCCGGCCGTACCTGCCTGTAGGTCAAGCATGCCATCACGTGATGAGGTGGCGGTCCGGGTCGCCTGGTCGGAGCCCGAAGGGAAGACAACGCCCCTGCCGGGCAGCGCGGTTCACGCGTGGCCCGTCCGACAGGGCGCAAGCGCCGTGCGCGGCGTTCACTGGGGCGGTGGCGCGGGCGACAGCGGTGCGTTAGCAACGTGTTAGCGGAACGACAGCCGTCGTCGGCACGCTATGAGGCACACGCCGAGCGAAAACCACGCCGGGCCAAGACCGTTCCACTTCACGAAGAAGGTTCTCGACATGCGCACTCTCCGCACCCGAGTCCGTACCATCGCCAGTGCGGGGCTGCTGGTGACCGCCGCTCTTCTGGCCACCGCCTGCCAGCCCGAGGACGCGGTAAGTGCTGGTGACTCCTCGTCCTCCGCCCCGGCCGCGTCCGACAAGGACACCACATCCGGTTCGCCCGCCGCGGGCAACGGCACCGCCAAGGCCTCCGGCTCAGCGGGCAACGGCACCGCCAAGGCCTCCGGCTCAGCGGGCACGGGGACCGAGAACGGCCAGGGCTCCGGCTTTGACACGGACGGCGACGGCGTGCGGGAGCCGGTCCAGGAGAACACCTGCGTCGCCGACGACCTTTCCTGGAACGTCAGGGAGGAGTCGCAGGCCGGCGGGTACTTCCTCATCAGCGCGACGGCCAAGGAAGGCACCGCCTGCACGCTGCCCGGCGATCTCCCCGGGGTGGCCTTCGGGTCCAACGGCATCGAGGCGGAGAGCGCGGAGCAGGCCGTAGGCGAGCCGATCGAGATGGAGGCGGGGAAGACCGTCTACGCCGGGGTGAACCCGAAGACCACCGACGGCAACGGTGGCACGGAATTCGACAGCATGATCCTCGCCATCGGCGACGACGACCCGAACCCGGCCCAGCTGTCGATCTCCGCCACCACCGTCGACGAGCCGATCGTCACCAACTGGCACACCACTGACACGGATGTCGTTCCCGGCGACGGAGTGGATGAGTAGGACACCGGACGGCCCCCCTCGCGGTGAACACCACAGCCGCGAGGCGGGCCGTCTCGTCCCGACCATGACGCGGACGAGCAGCAGGCCCATCCCGCGTCACTGACGGCCGCTGACACATAGCGTCGCGGGCCCCAGCCGGAACACCGGCCAGGGCCCGCGACGCTGTTGGCGCGGCGTCAGTCCTTGATCTCGCAGATGACCGCGCCCGAGGTGAGGGAGGCGCCGACCTCGGCGCTGAGGCCCTTGATGGTGCCCGCCCGGTGGGCGTTGAGGGGCTGCTCCATCTTCATGGCCTCCAGGACCACCACGAGGTCGCCCTCGGCCACCGTGTCGCCCTCGGCGACGGCGACCTTGACGATCGTGCCCTGCATCGGAGAGGCCAGCGCGTCGCCGGACGCCGCCGAGCCCGACTTCTTCGACGCCTTGCGCTTCGGCTTCTTCGCACCGGCGGCCGCCGGAGCCGACGCCACGCCCAGGGACGCGGGCAGCGACACCTCCAGCCGCTTGCCGCCGACCTCGACGACGACGGTCTCGCGGGCGCCGGTCTCCTCGGCCTCGTCGGCGCCGGTGGGGGTGTACGGGGCGATGGTGTTGTGGAACTCGGTCTCGATCCAGCGGGTGTGGACCGTGAACGGGTCACTGGTGAAGGCCGGGTCCGTGACGGCGGCCTGGTGGAAGGGGATGGCGGTGGCCATGCCCTCGACCTGGAACTCGGCCAGCGCACGGGCGGCCCGCTGGAGGGCCTGGGTGCGGGTGGCGCCGGTGACGATCAGCTTGGCCAGCAGCGAGTCCCACGCCGGGCCGATCACACTGCCGGACTCCACGCCCGCGTCCAGGCGTACGCCGGGGCCGGTGGGCGGGGTGAAGGTGGTGACGGTGCCGGGGGCGGGCAGGAAGTTGCGGCCCGGGTCCTCGCCGTTGATGCGGAACTCGAAGGAGTGGCCGCGCACCGCCGGGTCGTCGTAGCCGATGGCTTCGCCGTCGGCGATCCGGAACATCTCGCGGACCAGGTCGATCCCGGTGACCTCCTCGGTGACCGGGTGTTCGACCTGGAGCCGGGTGTTGACCTCCAGGAAGGAGATCGTGCCGTCGTTGCCGACCAGGAACTCCACCGTTCCCGCGCCCACGTACCCGGCTTCCTTCAGGATGGCCTTCGACGCGGCGTACAGCTCGGCGTTCTGTTCCTGGCTCAGGAACGGCGCCGGGGCCTCCTCGACCAGCTTCTGGTGGCGGCGCTGGAGGGAGCAGTCACGGGTGGAGACCACCACCACGTTGCCGTGGGTGTCGGCCAGGCACTGGGTCTCCACATGGCGGGGCTTGTCGAGGTAGCGCTCGACGAAGCACTCGCCCCGGCCGAAGGCGGCCACGGCCTCGCGGACGGCGGAGTCGTAGAGTTCGGGGACCTCTTCCAGGGTGCGGGCGACCTTCAGACCGCGTCCGCCGCCGCCGAAGGCCGCCTTGATCGCGATGGGCAGGCCGTGTTCGCGGGCGAAGTCCAGGACCTCTTCGGCGCCGCTCACGGGGTCGGGGGTGCCCGCGACGAGGGGGGCGCCGGCGCGCTGGGCGATGTGGCGGGCGGCGACCTTGTCGCCCAGGTCGCGGATGGCCTGCGGGGGCGGGCCGATCCAGGTCAGCCCGGCGTCCAGGACGGCCTGGGCGAAGTCGGCGTTCTCGGAGAGGAATCCGTAGCCGGGATGGATGGCGTCCGCGCCGGACTCGGCCGCGGCGGCCAGGACTTTGGCCTGGTCCAGATAGCTGGCCGCCGGGGTGTCACCGCCCAGCGCGTAGGCTTCGTCGGCCGCGCGCACATGCACAGCGTCCCGGTCCGGATCGGCGTAGACGGCCACGCTCGCGATCCCGGCATCCCGACAGGCACGGGCAACACGGACAGCGATCTCGCCACGATTGGCGATGAGCACCTTGCGCACGATGACTCCCTCCTTGAAACAAGCCGAGTTTAGGTACTGACCACACCTCGCGCCGAGAAGACCCCGGGGGTGAGCTTGACCACACGGAGCGTTAACCCGGGCGCGAACAGGAAGCCAAATCCCCCGTCGATCCACGGTACGCCCGGTTTTCGGGGCCGCGGCGCGGTCCCTGATGTGGGCTAGATCTCTGTCCCGCCGTGCTGCGGCGCTTCGGCTTTCTTTGTGGAATCCCTACGAACGAGCGGCGGAAACTTTGCCGCGTCGTCGCGCTCGTCCGCGCCGTGGACGCCGCCTGCTGCACACCCCTTGTCGGCCGTGCTTACCCGTTAGTAGCGTTCACGCCATCGAACGGAAGAGGGTGGGCGGGGTGGCACGCAGACCAGTGGCCGCGATAGCGGCTGTGACGCTGATGCTGGAAGCGGCCGGAATAGCGCTGCTGAACTGGATCCTGGGCCTGGTCGTGGACCGGCAGCAGATGTCCATGGGCGGGCTCGACACGGACGCGATGTCCGTGGGCACCTGGGTCGCGGGCGGTGTCTTCGGCCTCTATCTGCTGCTCTGCGGTGTGGTGCTGCTGCGGGTCGCGGTGCGCGACCGCGCGCCCGGCCGCTTCGGTCGCATTCTGCTCATCACCTGTGCCGTGGTGCACGGGCTGTTGGGCGCCTTCTCGGTCGGTCTGGTCGGCTGGCCCGCGTTCGGCTTCATGATGGTGGTGCTGGGGCTGATCGTGCTCACGCTGCTGGCGTACGGGCCGGAGGAGGACGCCGCGCCCGCCGAGTCCGCGGGCAACGGCCAGGACGCCCCCAGCCCCGCCTAGCGCTCCGCGGAAGAGCCGCGAGGTTCCGTCTCCGTCCGCGCCCGCGCCGTGGCTGGTCGCGCCCACGCGGCGGAGCCGCACATCGGCACGGTCCCGCGCCCCGTCGGGGCGCGACCGCACCACACCGGCCGGTCAGCCGGTCCAGAGGTCGGTGATGCCCACGCCGACCTCGGCCAGCAGCCGCCGCAGCAGCGGCAGGGACAGCCCGATCACATTGCCCGCGTCGCCCTCGATGGAGTCGATGAACGGCGCAGAACGGCCGTCGAGCGTGAACGCGCCCGCCACATGCAGGGGTTCACCGCTGGCGACGTACGCCGCGACCTCGGCGTCGCTCGGCTCGCCGAACCGGACGGTGGTGGCGGCGGTGGCCGCGGTGCGCTGTCCGCTCGCCGTGTCGATCACACAGTGGCCGGTCCGCAGCACCCCCGCCCGGCCGCGCATCGCCTTCCAGCGGGCAGTGGCCTCCTCGGCGTCCGCGGGCTTGCCCAGCGCCTGACCGTCCAGCTCCAGCACCGAGTCACAGCCGACCACCAGCGCCCCGGCCGCCTCCGGAAGGGCCGCCACCGCGTCCGCCTTGGCCTCCGCCAGCACCCGGGCCAGTTCGGCGGGGGTGCCCGCGCTCAGCGCGTCCTCGTCCACCCCGCTGACGATCACCTTCGGCGCCAACCCGGCCTGGCGCAGCAGCCCGAGCCGGGCGGGGGAGGCGGACGCGAGAACGAGGGTGCGCTGTGCGGTCATGCGCACCAGAGTAGGCCGTCCCGCCACCGGGCCGCCGGGGGCCGCCGGGGACCGGTCAGGGCCGCAGCGCCAGGACACACATCGCGATCATCACGGCGATCGCCAGAACGGCACGGGCGCGCCGGAGCATGGCCTGCGCCCGCCGCAGCTCCTCGGGCGGCTCCTCGGGCGGATCGGACCACAGCATGCTCTCGATACTGGAGCGCGGAACGCCGCCGCGCCTGAGTACGCGTACTCAGGCGCGGCGGCACGCGGACACTATGTCCGGTGGCCCGGCGGCTCGGTCAGGCCGGCCAGTACGTCGTGCGCCATGCCTTGGGGCCGGGGTGCGGCATCCGGCGGCTGGGGATGGTGCGGGCCGGATCGGACCACTCCTCCGGTGCGCCTTCGCCCTGCGCGACAGCCGCGGCGGCCGCCGCGCGCGCTTGGACCACCGCGAGTGCGGCGGCCAACTCCTCTGGGGTGGGATTGCCCCGGACGATTCGGATCATGGAAACAGCCCTTCCTACAGGGGGATGTTGCCGTGCTTCTTCGGGGGCAGCGACTCGCGCTTGTTCCGCAGGGTGCGCAGGCCCCGGACGATGTGGCGGCGGGTCTCCGACGGGATGATGACCGCGTCGACATAGCCGCGCTCGGCCGCGATGTACGGGTTGAGGAGGGTGTCCTCGTAGTCGGCGATCAGCTCGGTGCGGGTGGCCTCCGGGTCGTCCGCGGCGGCGATGGTGCGCCGGTGCAGGATGTTGACCGCGCCCTGGGCGCCCATGACCGCGATCTGCGCGGTCGGCCAGGCCAGATTGAGGTCCGCGCCCAGGTGCTTGGAGCCCATCACGTCGTAGGCGCCGCCGAAGGCCTTGCGGGTGATCACGGTGATCAGCGGGACGGTGGCCTCGGCGTAGGCGTAGATCAGCTTGGCGCCGCGCCGGATGATGCCGTTGTACTCCTGCTCGACACCCGGCAGGAAGCCCGGCACGTCCACGAAGGTCAGCACCGGCACGTTGAACGCGTCGCAGGTGCGCACGAAGCGCGCGGCCTTCTCCGAGGCGTCGATGTCCAGACACCCGGCGAACTGCATCGGCTGGTTGGCCACGATGCCCACCGGGTGGCCCTCGACCCGGCCGAAGCCGGTGATGATGTTCGGCGCGAAGAGCGGCTGCGTCTCCAGGAACTCGTTGTCGTCGAGGACGTGCTCGATCGCCCTGTGCATGTCGTACGGCTGGTTCGCCGAGTCCGGGATGAGCGTGTCCAGCTCCCGGTCCTCGTCGCTGACCTCGAGGTCGGCCTCGTCGGGGAAGGCCGGGGGCTCGGAGAGGTTGTTGGACGGCAGGTACGACAGCAGCGTCTTGACGTACTCGATGGCGTCCTTCTCGTCACCGCCCATGTAGTGCGCCACCCCGGAGGTGGTGTTGTGGGTGCGGGCGCCACCCAGGTCCTCGAAGCCCACGTCCTCACCGGTGACCGTCTTGATCACGTCCGGTCCGGTGATGAACATGTGCGAGGTCTGGTCCACCATCACCGTGAAGTCGGTGATCGCGGGGGAGTAGACCGCACCGCCGGCGCACGGGCCGACGATCAGGCTGATCTGCGGGATCACCCCGGAGGCGTGCACATTGCGGCGGAAGATCTCGGCGAACAGGCCGAGCGCGACCACACCCTCCTGGATCCGGGCGCCACCGCCGTCGTTGATCCCGACGATGGGGCAGCCGGTCTTCAGCGCGAAGTCCATCACCTTCACGATCTTCTCGCCGTAGACCTCGCCCAGGGAGCCGCCGAAGATCGTGAAGTCCTGGGAGTAGACGCAGACCGGGCGGCCGTCGACCGTGCCGTAACCGGTGACCACGCCGTCGCCGTAGGGGCGGTTCTTCTCGATCCCGAAGTTGGTCGAGCGGTGCCGGGCGAACTCGTCGAGCTCGGTGAAGGACCCCTCGTCGAGGAGGAGGTCGATCCGCTCGCGCGCGGTCAGCTTGCCCTTGGCGTGCTGCTTCTCCACCGCCCGCGCCGAGCCCGCGTGGGTCGCTTCTTCGATGCGGCGTTGCAGGTCCGCGAGCTTCCCCGCGGTGGTGTGACGGTCTGGAATCTCGGGGGCGATCTCCGGCTCGGACATCGGGATGCGGCTCCTGCTCGTCCTGGGGGTTGATTCAGGGGATTCAGCGAACAGACGGGGGGTCGATAGGGGTTTCGGACCGGTTCGGTGGCTGTTGAGCTGGCTGGGCTACCGGCTCGTAGCGTATCGGCGGGACTGCGTGGTGGCACTGCGTCGTTGGCCACACCTCCTGACCCTAGGCTGGCCCGTATGACGCCTTCTGACACCCCGGGGAGCCCGGAAGATCCACACGGCCGCTGGTCCGATCTGGAACGGCCGCCGCTGAGCGCCGCCGCGCTGCGCCGGGCGCTGGTGCGCCCCGGCGGCCTGTGGACCGCTCTCGACGTGGTGCGGGCGACGGGTTCGACCAACACCGACCTGGTCGCCGAGGCCGCGGCCGGGGCTCCCGAGGGCACCGTACTGGTCGCCGAGGAGCAGACCGCCGGACGCGGCCGGCTGGACCGCACCTGGACCGCGCCGTCCCGCTCCGGGCTGTTCTTCTCGGTGCTGCTGCGGCCCGGCGCCGCCGGGGTGACCACCGCGCGCTGGGGGTGGCTGCCGCTGCTCGCCGGGGTCGCCACCGCCGGGGCGCTGAGCCGTACGGCGGGTGTGGACACCGCCCTGAAGTGGCCGAACGACCTGCTGGTGAAGATCGGCGGCGAGGAGCGGAAATGCGGCGGGATCCTGGCCGAGCGGGCCGGGGACGCGGTGGTGATCGGGGTCGGCCTGAACGTCACGCTGCGCGCCGAGGAGCTGCCCGTGCCCACCGCCGGGTCGCTGGCCCTGGCGAACGCCGTCACCACCGACCGCGACCCGCTGCTGCGGGTGGTGCTGCGCTCCATCGAGCAGTGGTACGGCGAATGGCGCCGGTTCGAGGGCGACCCCGGCCCCTGCGGGCTCCAGGAGGCGTACGCGGGGGGCTGCGCGACCCTGGGCCGCCGGGTCCGGGCGGAGCTGCCGGGCGGCGGGGAGCGGGTCGGCGAGGCGGTCGCGATCGACGGCGACGGACGGCTGGTGCTGGCGACCGAGGGCGGGGTGCAGGAGCCGGTCTCCGCCGGGGACATCGTGCACCTCCGCTCCGCACCGACGGATGAATGAGCACTCAAGTGGAGAGTGAGCTACGGCACACCTGACGTATCGTTGTCGCGGTCGGTCCAGTTCGGGGCGGCCGTGGGCGAGCCGGAACCGAACCGGAAGAGGGAACGGAAGGGCATTGCGCAGGGATCGGACAGGGGGCGGGCGGTGACCGCCGACGACGCGGGTTCCGGCACGGCCGAGGAGGGCGGTGTGCGGGACGCCGCCGACGCGGCCGTACGGGGCCCCGGGGTGCGGGAGCACGCTGCCGCGAACGACCCCGTAGATCCCGCCGATACCGACGACGCCGACGCTCCGGACCCGATCGCGCTCCGGCTGGAGCAGCTGATCCTCGGTGCCGAGCGGCAGTACACCCCTTTCCAGGCCGCCCGGAGCGCGGGCGTCTCGGTCGAGCTGGCCACCCGCTTCTGGCGGGCCATGGGCTTCGCCGACATCGGGCAGGCCAAGGCGCTCACCGAGGCCGACGTCCTGGCGCTGCGGCGGCTGTCCGGTCTGGTGGAGGCCGGGCTGCTGAGCGAGCCGATGGCGATCCAGGTGGCCCGCTCCACCGGCCAGACCACCGCCCGGCTCGCGGACTGGCAGATCGACTCGTTCCTGGAGGGGCTCACCGAACCGCAGGAGACCGGGATGACGCGTACCGAGATCGCGTATCCGCTGGTCGAGCTGTTGCTGCCGGAGCTGGAGGAGTTCCTGGTCTATGTCTACCGGCGGCAGCTCGCGGCGGCGACCGGCCGGGTCGTCCAGGCCGCGGACGACGCGGAGATGGTCGACCGGCGGCTCGCGGTGGGCTTCGCCGACCTGGTGAGCTTCACCCGGCTGACCCGGCGCCTGGAGGAGGAGGAGCTCGGCGAGCTGGTCGAGGCGTTCGAGACCACGGCCGCCGATCTGGTGGCCGCCCACGGCGGACGGCTGATCAAGACCCTGGGCGACGAGGTGCTGTACGCGGCGGACGACGCGGGCATCGCCGCCGAGATCGGGCTGCGGCTGATCGAGACCCTCACCCATGACGAGACCATGCCCGAACTGCGGGTCGGGATCGCCTTCGGCACCGTCACGACCCGCATGGGCGACGTCTTCGGCACCACGGTGAACCTGGCGGCCAGGCTCACCTCCATAGCGCCCAAGAACGCGGTCCTGGTCGACGGCGCCTTCGCGGAGGAGCTGAGCCGCACCGGAGAGGCCCCGGTGTCGGAGGCGGAGGCCGCGGAGGCCGCCGCCGCGGCCGAGAAGGAGGGCGAGGAGCCCCCCGGCTACCGCTTCGCGCTCCAGCCGATGTGGCAGCGGCCGGTGCGTGGTCTCGGGGTCGTGGAGCCCTGGCTGCTGAGCCGCCGCGGCTGACGTGTGTGCGATGTGACAACTGGCCCCGGCGCGGAAGCCGGGTCGGCTAGTGTGCGCGCCAAGATCCATGAGTGGGTCCCGGCGAGCGGGCGGGCCCGGGTGCGCTGACCGCCCCGGTGCCGTACGCCGCCTGTCCGACCCGCCCTTGGATGCCAGGAGCCATGTGTGACCGAGCCTGATGAGCCGGACCCTCAGCCGCAGCCGGGAGCGGTACCGGCGCCCGGCTGCCCCGCGGGGGCGGAGGGCGGCACCGGGGCGGTACCGCTGGACACCCCGGAGTTCGGCCGGGACCCGTTCGCCGTCTACCAGCGGCTGCGGGAGGCACACGGCCCGCTGGTCCCGGTCGAGCTGGACCCGGGCGTCACCGCCACCCTGTGCGTGGGCTACGAGACCGCGCTGGAGATCCTGCGGCGCCCCGACGCGTTCTCCAAGGACCCCCGGCGGTGGCGGGCGAGGAACGAGGGCCGGGTGCCCGGCACCAGCCACGCCGGGCAGATGATCCGGTACCGGCCGATGGCCACGGCGGTGGACGGCGAGGAGCACCGCCGCTACCGCGCCGCGATCGACGACAGCACCAGCCGGATCGACCCGGGCGCGCTGCGCGGCTATGTCGAGCGCATCGCCGACTCGCTGATCGACCAGTTCTGCGCCGCCGGGGAGGCCGATCTGGTCGGCGACTACGGGGCGCTGCTGCCGCTGCTGGCCCTCGGCGAACTCTTCGGCTGTCCGCGGGGGATCGCCGACCGGCTCTTCACCGGGCTGGCGAACATGCTCGACGGCACGGACATCGGCTCCGCCGACCGGATGGTGGCCGACGCGCTCCAGGAGCTGATCGATCTCAAGCGTGTCCGCCCGGCAGCCGATGTCACCTCCTGGCTGATCGCCCACCCGGAGCGGCTGACCGACGTGGAGCTGGTCGAGCAGCTCGGTCTGCTGATGGCCTTTGGCAGTGAGCCGGTGATCAACCTGATCGGCAACGCGCTGCGGGTGCTGCTGACCGACGACCGGTTCGCGGGCGGGCTCTCCGGCGGCAGCATGCTCGTGGAGGACGCGCTGGACGAGGTGCTGTGGACGGATCCGCCGCTGGCCAACCTGGCGGTGCACTTCCCCCGGCACGACATCGACCTGGCCGGGGTGCGGCTGCGCGAGGGCGAGCCCGTCGTGATCAGCTTCGCCGGGGCCAACCAGGACGCGCTGCGCGTGGCCGGAAGCCCGCAGGGCAACCGGGCCCATCTGGCGTTCAGCGCCGGTCCGCATATGTGCCCCGGGCGCAGCTCGGCGCGGCTGATCGCGGCCGTGGCCATCGAACGGCTGCTGGACCGCCTCCCGGATCTGGCCCTGGCCGTCCCGCCGGAGGAGCTGCTGTGGCGTCCCGGTATCTACCAGCGCGGTCTGGTGGCCCTCCCGGCCCGCTTCCCGGCGGCGGAGACGTCCGCCGAGCACCATGCGGCCCCCGCGGCGGACCCGGCCCCGGCGGGGGCGGACCTGGGGGCCCCGGCCGGGAACACGGCGCCCGGCGCCGGACCGGCCGAGGCGGGGAGCCCGGCCACCACGGAGCCGGGAACGGCGGGTGGCCCTGGCCACGAGCCCTTCGACCGGCCCGCCGATGAGCCCGGCGACCAGCCCGGCGCGGCGGAGCCGGAGACGCCGGAGGAGACGGCGGAGGGGGCGGACGCGCCGGATCCGGTTGCCTCCGTGGCCCGGGGCAGGCCGACCGTGCTGGCCGCGCTCAAGAGGTGGCGCCGCCTCCGGTAGACCTCGCCTCCGGTGGTCCGTGCCCGTGGGCGCGGCAGCCCGTGGGCTCCGCCCGCCCCGGCCGAGGCTTCGGCGGCGCCCGCCGATGAGCCCGGGCGCCGCCTCCGCTGGACCGGTTCCCGCTCAGATGCCGGTCACGGCCGCGACGGTGAACGGGGTCTGCGGTGTGCCGTCGCCGAGCGGACCGCCCTTGTCGAACTGGGAGCGGACCACGTAGAGCGTGCCGTTGCGGCGTATCAGGGTGGTCGGGACCTGGAGCGTCTCATCGGTGAACCGGCGCTCCTGGCGGGCCGCGAGGCCGTCCGCCGCGACCCGCCAGCGGCTGATCGCGTTGCTGGTGTTGTGTGCCGCCCACAGGGTGCCGTGGCGCAGTTCGAGGCCGTCGGCGAGGCGCAGATCGCCGCCGTGCAGGGCCACCTTCCGGATCCGGCCCGAGGACAGGTCCAGCCGGTAGAGGTCGCCGCCGGTCATGTCGACGGTGAGCAGATAGCGCCCGGTCGGGTCGGCGACGATGCCGTTGAGGGTGTAGGTGCCCGGATCGTGCGGCTCCATCGCGTCGTTGAGGTCGAAGCGGGGGGTGAGGACCGCGTGCCCACCGTGCGCGCGGGCGCGGGCGATCTGCCCCGGGGTGACCCGGTAGACCACGGCGCGGACGCTGTCGGTGAGGTACGCGCTGCCGTCCGGGGCGATGGCCAGGTCGTTGACGAACCGGGCGTCCTGCCCGGGGACGTCGAAGCGGGCCAGCAGGCGGCGGGTGCGCGGGTCGTAGACGGAGACACCGGCGGTGGAGTCGGTCACCCACAGCCGCCCCGCGCCGTCCACCTTCAACCCGTTGGCGGTGGTGCGGCCGTCGGTGCCCGCGGGCAGCAGCACCTCGGCCACCCGGTGGCCGGGGGTCATGCGGTAGACCGTGCCGTCGGCGTACGACCCGGCGTAGAGGGTTCCGGTGCGCGGGTCGGCGGCGATGCCCTCGGGGTAGACGCGGCCGCCGGGCAGTTCGTACGCGGCGGAGATCCGGGGCTGGAGGGGGTGGTGCGCGGCCGGGCGGACGGACGGGGTGCCGTGCCGGTCGGTGGCGTGGGCGGCGGGGCCCAGCGGCAGGACGGCGGCCAGGGCCGTGACGGCCACGGCCAGCGTGCGGTGCGGAAGGACGCGGGACAGGGCGCGGGACATGGAGGTCTCACTTCGGTTGTACCGGCTCAGCAGATGAAAGAACCCTCTGCTTTGGATGTGTACGAACGATAGTTAGAACACTAATCCTCGTCAAGATACTTTTCTTCGATGCCGCCGTACGATGCGGAGATGACCTCGATGCCCGCTAGCGAGCGGCTGGGCTCCCACCTCAAGCGAGCCGAGCAAGCGCTGAACGCGACCAAGCACGCCGTGCTGAAGCCCGCCGGTCTGACCGTTCCGCAGTACGCGGCGCTGCTGCACCTGTCGGAGAACCCGGGCATCTCGGCCGCCGCGCTGGCGCGGGCGTGCATGGTGACCCCGCCGACGATGAACACGCTGCTGAAGAACCTCCAGGAGCGCGGGCTGATCGAGCGCACTCCGCACGAGTGGCACAGGAACGTCCTGGAGACCCGGCTGACCGAACGGGGCCAGGAGGTGCTGGCCGACGCGGACGCCCGTGCGGTGCGGGTGGAGCGGGGGCTCTCCGCCGAGTTCGGCGAGGAGGAGCGGGAGCGGCTGGTCGCGCTGCTGGGGCGCTGTGTGGACTATCTGGAGTCGGTCCGCCCGCGCTGAGGCGGTACGCCGAGGCGGTTCCGGATGACGGGCCGAGCTGCGATGATCGCTCGCGACAGGTTCACGGTCGTTAACCGGGAGGGTTTCCGATGGGCGAGCAGCTCAGTGAGGTGCGGTACGGCGAATGGGTCGCGGTCCGGCGCCACGGTCCTGTGGCGGAACTGGTCCTGGACCGGCCGAAGGCCATGAACGCCGTGTCCTCCGAGATGGCGCGCTGTATCGCCGCGGCCTGCGCCGCCCTGTCGGAGGACCGGGACGCCCGGGTGGTGGTGCTGACCTCCACCCATGAGCGGGCCTTCTGTGTCGGCGCCGACCTCAAGGAGCGCAACTCCCTCACCGACGCCGAGCTGGTGCGCCACCGGCCGGGCTCGCGCGCCGCGTACACCGGGGTGCTGGAGCTGCCGATGCCGACCGTCGCCGCCGTGCACGGCTATGCGCTGGGCGGCGGCTACGAGCTGGCGCTGTCCTGTGATGTGATCGTCGCCGACTTGACCGCCGTGGTGGGGCTGCCCGAGGTCTCGGTCGGGGTGATCCCGGGCGGGGGCGGCACCCAGTTGCTGCCGCGCCGGGTGGGTGCCGCGCGCGCCGCCGAGCTGATCTTCTCCGCCCGCCGGGTGCCCGCCGAGGAGGCCCGGGAGCTGGGTCTGGTGGACCGGCTGACCGGGGAGGGCGAGGACCGCGCCGAGGCACGGGAGCTGGCGCGGCGGATGGCCGCCAACTCGCCGGTCGGGCTGCGTGCCGCCAAGCGGGCGCTGCGGCTGGGCCACGGCCTGGACCTGAAGGCCGGTCTGGAGGCCGAGGACGCGGCCTGGCGCACGGTGGCCTTCTCCGGGGACCGGGCCGAGGGCGTCGCCGCGTTCAACGAGAAGCGCACCCCCGACTGGCCGGGGGAGTAGCCCGCCGTCTACCCGCGGTGAACGGCCCGCAGCGGATTGTCCCCGACGTTCTTACGCTGGAGGACAGAGCGAGAGCTGCGGTGCGGTGAGAATGCGAGGCCGTCGTGAGCGACAACGGCGACTACGGCGACGATGGCGTCCACGGCGTCCACGGGGGCGGCGGATCCGGCGGCGCGGCCGGTGGCGGGCGTCCCGGCGGTGTCGACGGGCGGCTGCGGGCCGTGGTGGGGCTCGCCCAGGCGATGGCGGCGGCGCAGACCCCGCGCGAGGCGGTCGGGGCCGCCGCCGACAGCGCCCGGCGCGCGCTCGACGGCACCTTCGCGGCGGTCTCGGTGTGGGAGCGGGAGCGCGGACGGCTGCGGGTCCTGGTGAACGTGGGCGAGCTGATGCACGGCGAGGAGCCGCTGCCGGAGGACGAGTCGTATCCGGTGTACCAGTTCCCGGAGATCACCGAGTTTCTCCACGAGCGCTGGGCCTCCGGCGGTGAGCCGCACGCCTGGGTGGAGACCGCCGAGGGCCGCCGCGCCGGTTCGGCCTCGTTCTGCCACGAGGGGGCACCTCCCGGCGGTAGCCGGGGGAGGGTGGCCGCCCTGCGGCGGCGCGGCCGCGGCAGCTGTGTGGTGGCGCCGATCGTGCTGCACGGGCGGGCGTGGGGCGAGCTGTATGTGGCGCGCCCGGCCGGGAGCGAGGTGTTCGGCCGGGACGACGCGGACTTCGCGACCGTGCTGGCCGCGGTGACCGCCGCCGGTCTCGCCCAGACCGAGCGGCTCGAGGAGGTCCGCAGACTGGCCTTCACCGATCCGCTGACCGGGCTCGGCAACCGGCGCGCGGTGGACATCCGGCTGGACGAGGCGCTGGAGGCGCACCGGTCGCACGGCACGGTGGTCAGCCTGGTGGTGTGCGACGTCAACGGCCTCAAGCGGGTCAACGACACCCTCGGCCATGCCGTGGGCGACCGTCTGCTGGAACGTTTCGGCTCGGTGCTCTCGCTGTGCGGCGCCATGCTGCCCGGCGCCCTGGTGGCCCGGCTGGGCGGCGACGAGTTCTGTCTGCTGGGGATCGGCCCCCCGGCCGACGAGGTGGTGCGGGTGGCGGACGAGCTGTGCCGCAGGGCGGCCGAGCTGGAGATGGGCGAGGGGGTCGCCTGCGGTGTCGCGTCCACCGGCGATCCGATCGGCCCCGTACGGTCGGCCCGCCGGCTGTTCCGGCTGGCCGACGCGGCCCAGTACCGGGCCAAGGCCGCGCGCTCCGCGAAACCGGTCGTCGCCGGGCGGGACGGCGGCCCCGACGACCCCGTGGTCCGCCTCGCCGACTCCGCCGCCGACCACCCCCCGGAGCGCCGCCGCTTCCGCGGCCGCCGGCCGTGAACCGGTGGCCCGGGGCCGGATGGGACGGGCGGACGCAAAGTCCTTCGATCCGACAGGTGACAGGTCGCGATTCAGTCTCTAGGGTGCCTGAATATGAATATGCACACTGTGGTGGTGGGGACGTCCGGAACGACCGCCGAGGACGTCGTGGCCGTGGCGCGCGGCGGCGCCCGGGTGGAGCTGTCGGCCGAGGCGCTGAGCGCCGTGTCCGGAGCCCGGCAGGTGATCGACGATCTGGCCGCCAAGCCCGAGCCCGTCTACGGGGTCTCCACCGGCTTCGGCGCGCTCGCCGTCCGGCACATCACCCCCGGGCTGCGGGCCCAGCTCCAGCGCAACATCGTCCGCTCGCACGCCGCCGGGATGGGACCGCGGGTGGAGCGCGAGGTGGTGCGCGCGCTGATGTTCCTGCGGCTGAAGACCCTCGCCTCGGGGCACACCGGGGTCCGGCCCCTGGTGGTCGAGACGATGGCCGCGCTCCTCAACGCCGGGATCACCCCGGTGGTGCACGAATACGGGTCGCTGGGCTGCTCCGGCGATCTCGCGCCGCTGTCCCACTGTGCGCTGGCGCTGATGGGGGAGGGCGAGGCCGAGGGCCCCGACGGCGCGGTGCGGCCAGCCGCCGAACTGCTGGCCGAGCACGGCATCGCGCCGGTCGAGCTGCGGGAGAAGGAGGGGCTCGCGCTGCTCAACGGCACCGACGGGATGCTCGGCATGCTCGTCATGGCCTGTGCCGATCTGGCCCGGCTGTTCACCGTCGCCGATGTGACGGCCGCGCTCTCGCTGGAGGCGCTGCTCGGCACCGACCGGGTGCTCGCCCCCGAGCTGCACGCCATCCGCCCGCATCCGGGCCAGGCCGCCAGTGCCGACAACATGCTGCGGGTGCTGGCCGGTTCGGGGCTCACCGGGCATCACCAGGACGACGCGCCGCGGGTGCAGGACGCGTACTCGATCCGCTGCGCCCCGCAGGTCGCGGGCGCCGGGCGGGACACCCTGGCGCACGCCCGGCTGGTCGCCGACCGCGAGTTGGCCGCCGCCGTGGACAACCCCGTGGTGCTGGCGGACGGGCGGGTGGAGTCCAACGGCAACTTCCACGGGGCGCCGGTCGCTTACGTCCTGGACTTCCTGGCCGTGGCCGCCGCCGACCTCGCCTCGATCGCCGAGCGCCGCACCGACCGGCTGCTGGACAAGAACCGCTCGCACGGGCTGCCGCCGTTCCTGGCGGGCGACGCGGGTGTGGACTCGGGGCTGATGATCGCCCAGTACACACAGGCCGCGCTGGTCAGCGAGTTGAAGCGGCTGGCGGTGCCCGCCTCGGTGGACTCCATCCCGTCCTCCGCGATGCAGGAGGACCACGTCTCCATGGGCTGGTCCGCGGCGCGCAAGCTGCGCACGGCGGTGGACAACCTCTCCCGGGTGCTGGCCGTCGAGTTGGTCGCGGCGACCCGCGCGGTGGAACTGCGCGAGGGGCTGGTGCCCGCGCCCGCGACCCGCGCGGTGCTGGCGGCGGTGCGCGCGGCCGGGGTCGAGGGGCCCGGCGGGGACCGCTATCTGGCGCCGGACCTGGCCGCGGCCGACGCCTTCGTACGGTCCGGGAAGCTGGCCGACGCGGTCGAGACGGTGACCGGGCCGCTGGCCTGAACCGGCGGCCGGTGGACGGGCCGACGGACGGTCAGTACGCCTCCGGGCGCGCCCGGCGCACGGATGCGGTCACCATCGCGACCCCGAGCCCCAGAAAGGCGGAGCCGCCGACGAGATACGGGGTGACGTCCACACTGCCGGTGTCGGCGAGGTCCTCCCCAGGAGTGGACGCGGACTGGCCGGCCCGGTCCGCGGACCGTGGCTGGGTTTCGGAGGCTGCCGACGGCTGTGTCCGCTCGACCGTGGCGTTGGCCGACGGGACGAACCACAGGGCGCACAGCAGCGAGCCGGCAGCGGCGGCGGTCAGCAGCGGTCTGCGTGCGGACACAGCGGCATCCTCCTTGAGGCTGCGGTGACTTGACCCCCGTCGGCCCGATCGTAGTGACAAGGGCGGGCCGGGCGGAAGCGAGTCCGGACGGGTGCGCACGCTCCGCTAAAAGACGTGTACCGAGAGTTCACATTTTGTCCGGTTTTGTGAGCGGGTGGGTCGTCCGATCGCGCTGATGTGTCGCCGGGTGGACTGAGCCGCCCGGGTATGGGTACCGGCGGGCCGTAGGCTTGACCGGCGCCTTTGCTAAGTGGCCTTGCACACAGTTTTACTGTGCGAGGAACCGGCCAAAAGGTACAGGCGTTCTTGTCGGATAGGTCCGGGGTTCTGGGGTCAAGATCAAGACCAGGTCAAATGGAGAAGCGTGTGATGACGGACGGCAAGCGCCGTAGGGGGCTGGCGGCCGTGGCCGCTCTGCTCGGGGGTGTACTGACGCTCGGGGCGTGCGGCGGCGGGGAGGACGGCGGCGACGGCAAGAACGACGGCCACGGCAAGTCGCAGTCGCAGGTCGACGAGGCGGCGGCCAAGGACGCGTCCGACGCCCACATCAAGATCACCCCGAAGACCGGTGCCACCAACGCGGGCATCAACAGTGACACCAAGGTCAAGGTCGACGGCGGCAAGCTCACCTCCGTGAAGATGACGGCCCCGGCCACCGGCTCCACCGTGGCGGGCTCCATATCGTCCGACGGGACGTCCTGGAAGCCGAACGGTCAGCTGGAGCGGTCCACCCAGTACAAGATCACCGCGTCGGCCAAGGACTCCGAGGGCCGTAAGGCCACGGAGCACTCGTCCTTCACCACCGTCTCGCCCTCCAACAGCTTCATCGGCAACTTCACGCCGGAGGACGGCTCGAAGGTCGGTGTGGGCATGCCGGTGTCGATCAACTTCGACAAGCAGGTGTCCAACAAGAAGGCCGTCGAGTCCCACATCAAGGTCACTTCCTCCAGCGGCCAGCAGGTGGTCGGCCACTGGTTCAGCCCGACCCGGCTCGACCTGCGGCCCAAGGAGTACTGGAAGGCCAACTCGACCGTCACCTTCAAGCTGAAGCTGGACGGCGTCGAGGCGTCGCCCGGGGTCAAGGGCGTCCAGGACAAGACCGTCACCTTCAGGGTCGGCCACTCGCAGGTGAGCACGGTCGACGCCAAGGCCAAGACGATGAAGGTCGTGCGGGACGGAAAGACCCTCAAGACCATCAAGATCTCGGCGGGCAGCCCCGAGAACACGACCTACAACGGCCAGATGGTGATCTCCGAGAAGTTCAAGGAGACCCGGATGAACGGTGCCACGGTCGGCTTCAAGGACGACGACGGCAAGGGCGAGTACGACATCAAGGACGTGCCGCACGCCATGCGCCTGTCCACCTCGGGCACCTTCATCCACGGCAACTACTGGGGCGCCAAGTCCATCTTCGGCAACGTCAACACCAGCCACGGCTGTGTGGGCCTGTCGGACACCAAGGGCGCGGGCGACCCGAACACCGACGGCGCCTGGTTCTACGAGAACTCCCAGGTCGGTGATGTTGTGGTGGTGAAGAACTCCGCGGACCGCACCGTCCAGCCGGAGAACGGCCTCAACGGATGGAACATGGACTGGGATCAGTGGGTGGCCGGCAGCGCTGTCGGCGCCTGACACCCCCTCTCCTCACCACCGCCGGGCGGCGGTCGGCCTTCGAAGGCCGACCGCCGCCCGGCGCGTTTCAGCCGGGGTACCCCAGCCGCCGCAGATCCTTCACCCGCACGTACACCACCTTGCAGTGATCCTCGTACGGGTCACCGTCGGCGCAGAACAGGCCGCGCACCGGCTGCATCGGCAGCCAGGTCATCCCCAGCAGCCAGCGGTGGACCAGCCGCCAGAAGCCCGGCCGGCCGGCGTCCGGCTCGCGCACCACCCGCATGCGCAGCAGCCACTTGCCGGCCGAGGCCCGGAACACCCAGGCCCCCAGGATCTGGTTGGCGAAGGACAGCCCGAACACACAGACCAGGAACAGGACCAGGGCGTTCGCCTCGACCTTGAGCTGCGGGAGCACCCGCAGGGCGAGCGGTGTGCCGACGCCGAAGGCGAGGAGGAAGTCGACCGTCGCCGCCAGCATGCGGCGCTCGTCACCGGCCGGTTCGGGCAGACGCGGTGCCGGTGGCGGGTGGGGCCCCGGCGGGGGGTGCGGGGAGAGGTGGGGACTGGACGGCATGGGTCCGTAGGGCGGTTGCTGCCCCCGTTGGGCGATCATGAAGGAATTCTGTCAAAGGGGGTCCGCCGCAGATCAGCCCCCGGTCCGTCCCGCCCGCCCGCGCCGAGTGGCGGCCGGGACGGATCGGGGGAAGGGTGGGTGAAGCGGGTGGTCCCGTCCGGCGCCGGGCCGGCCGGACCGCACCCGGGAGGCGGCCATGCCCGACGTCACGTCCTACCAGCCCGGAACGCCGTGCTGGATCGATCTCATGGTCCCCGACCAGCGGGCCGCCCTGGACTTCTACTCCGGGCTCTTCGGCTGGTCCGGGGAGGTCGGCCCGCCGGAGACCGGCGGCTACGCCCTGTGCGCCCTGAAGGACAAGCCGGTGGCGGGCATCATGTCGGCCCAGGCAGCGGGCGAGGAGCCCCCGCCGCCGACGGTGTGGACCACCTACTTCTCCTCGGCCGACGCCCAGGCCACCTCGGAGGCGATCAGCCGCGCCGGGGGCACCGTGCTGCTGCCGGTGATGGATGTGATGGACCTCGGGCGGATGCTGGTGGCGGCCGACCCCACCGGGGCCGTCTTCGGCGTCTGGCAGCCACTGGAGTTCGCCGGTGCGGGGCTGGTCAACGAACCGGGCGCGCTGATCTGGAACGAGCTCAACACCCGTGACCGCGAAGCGGCGTCCGCGTTCTACGCCGAGGCGCTGGGCCTGGAGACCGCTCCCATGGAGGGCGCCGAGGACTACTACTCGCTCTCCGTCAACGGCCGTACCGTCGGCGGGCTCCAGCCGTTGCGCGAGGGGATGCCGCCCGACACCCCCTCGCACTGGATGGTGTACTTCGCGGTCGAGCAGGTGGACCGGACGGTGGCCAAGCTCTCCGCGGAGGGCGGGGCGGTGTTGCAGCCGCCGTTCGACATGGTGGCGGGCCGGATGTCGGTGGTGCGCGACCCGCAGGGCGCCGCGTTCTCCGTCATCGCCCCGAAGCCGATGGGCTAGTGCCGCGTCAGCCAAGGTCCGCCCCGCTCGCCGCCGCGGCACGCTCCCCCGGCTACCGCTGGGAGGTGCCCCCTCTCGCTGCGTTGGCCGAAAGCCCGGGCAGGCCCCCTACGAGGGCTTCCCCGCCGCCTTGCGATCGCACGCACCAGGACGCCTCGCCACCGGGCAAACCGTGGCTGACGCGGCACCAGCGCTCCCGATCGAGGGGCGGGCGGCGGTCAGCGCCGCTTGACGACGAAGTAGCCCGAGGTGGAGCCGTACGGCTCGTAGGTGGCGCCGGGGTGCAGCTGACGGGCGTAGGCCACCACCTCGTCCATGCTGCGCTCCGGCTCCTGGAGGGCTATGTAGTCCGGTTCGACACCGCGGGCCGCGCCCACCCACAGCACTCTGCAGCGGTCGGTGAGCCGGGATATCGGCCCCACGTTGGCCTCCACCGACGCCCCGTCCGGGATCCGGCCCAGCAGCCGTTCCACCGCCCTGACCTCCGGGGGCTTGCGGTAGGTGGCCTCCTTGGTGAGGTCGTACAGCGGCAGGGCGGACGACAGCGCCAGGGCGGCCCCGCACACCGCGGCGGGCAGCTGGCGGGAGTACGAGACGAGCCAGGCCCGGCGGCTGTCGCGGGTCCGGGCCAGGGCGTCCGTCAGGGCCAGGAAGACCACCGGCATCAGCACCGCGCTGTAGTGCCAGTCGGTGCCCCAGTAGTGGTCGTCGTGGGAGAGGAAGCGCCAGCCGAGGGTGGGTCCGGCCACCAGCAGCAGCGGGGAGCGCAGCGCCAGCAGTCCGGTCGTCGGCAGCAGGATCCACAGCAGGGTGCGCAGCACGGTGCCGAAGGGGATGGTGCCGGTCTGGTCGCCGCCGCCGCCGACCTTGTTCCAGTAGTCGTACGAGCCCGTGCCGTTGAAGCCGGGGATGATGACGCCCAGCGCGAGGGCCGAGGCCAGCACGCCGAAGACCATGAGGCCGATGGCGAGCGGGGTGATCCGCACCGAGTGGGTCCGCCAGGTGCGGATCACGATGACGGCGCCGATAGCGGCCACGGTGGCGCCCATGTCCTCCTTGACGAGGACCAGCGGGGCGGCGCACAGCATCGCCGCGTACCAGCGCTCGCGCAGCACCGCCTCCAGACAGAAGGCCAGCAGCGGGACGGCGAAGCAGATCTCGTGGAAGTCGAAGTCCACGGCGCGCTGGACGCCCCAGGACGCCCCGTAGGCGATGCCGATCGCCAGCCCGCGGCCGCGGCCCAGCAGCCGGGCGGCGACGCGGGTCACGGGGACGGCTGAGACGGCGAACAGCGCCGCCTGCGCCACCAGCAGCGTGACGGGGCCGGGGAAGACCCGGTAGACCGGGCCGAGCAGGGCCGTGATGGGGCTGAAGTGATCGCCGAGGATATTGGCGCCGGGGCCCTTGAGATCGGCCACCGGCTCCTGGAAGTGCGCGTACGCCCGTATCGCCTGTTCGAAGATGCCCAGGTCCCAGGACATGCTGGCCATGCGGCGGTAGCGGCAGACCGACAGTGCCGCGTAGAGCGCGAAGAGGACGAGGGCCAGCCAGTACGGGTCCAGCCGCGGTCCGCGCAGCCCCCTCGCCCGGCTGAGCAGCCGGGCACGGCCCGTGGTGGCGGTCGCCCCGTCCGCGGTGCTGCCGGGCGGGAGTGCTGCGGCCGTGTCCATCCAGGGTCCTTATCGTGTGGGCGGTCTGTGCGAAAAGATACGCGAAGGGGGCGAGACGGTTGCAGGGACGGTTTCGGGATGTGGGGCGGGGAACCGCGGTGGTGCTGGCCGCGCTGCTCGCCGTGGCCGGCTGCCGGCCCGGCGGGGGCGGGGACGCGGGCAGGTCGGACGAGGGCGGCGGGCCGGGGAGCGGGCGGCCGTCCGGACCGGCGCTCTCCGCTGTGGCGTCGCTCACGGTCAAGGGGCGGGCGCCGAAGACGGGTTACGAACGCAGTGCCTTCGGCAGCTCGTGGGTGGACACCGACGACAACGGCTGCGGGACGCGCGACGACATCCTCAAGCGGGATCTGGCGAAGGTGCGGTTCCGCGGCGGGCACTGCCTGGTCGCCTCCGGCACGCTGGACGACGATCCGTACACCGGCCGCAGCATGCGGTTCGTGCGCGGCCACAGCAAGGTCGACATCGACCATGTGGTGGCGCTCTCCGACGCCTGGCAGAAGGGGGCGGGGCAGTGGGACCGGGACAAGCGGGTGGCGTTCGCCAACGATCCGCTGAATCTGATCGCGGTGGACGCCTCCGCCAACCGCGGCAAGGGCGACGGGGACGCGGCGACCTGGTTGCCGCCCAACAAGGCGTACCGCTGTGACTATGTGGCGCACCAGGTCGCGGTGAAGAAGAAGTACGGGGTGTGGGTGACCCGGGCCGAGAAGGACGCGATGACGCGGGTGCTGAACCGGTGCCCGGACGCCAAGCTGCCCGCGCGCGGCGGCCGTTAGGCGTACGCCGGGCGCGGGCAGGGGGGCCGGGGAGGTCAGCCGGCGCCCCCTGCCCGGACCGCCCGGACCGCCCGGTGGCCGCCCCGCCCGTCCCCGTACCGCTGCCCCGCCCCGCCGGACCGGCCGGGCGGCCGGATGTCGCCGCCGCCGTCGACGAGGTCGAGCGGCAGCTCGACCAGGGCCGGCTCACCCAGGCCGTGGACCTGCTCGGGGCCGTCCTCCCGGTCGCGGCCGCCGAGCACGGTGAGCACTCCACCGTCGTACGCTCGCTGCGCGCGCAGTACGCGTCGACCCTCATGGACGACGGCCAGTACCGCCGCGCCCTGCCCGGACTGCGGCGGTCGGCCGACGAGTACGCCGCCGAGTCCGGCCCACGCACCGGTCGCTCCGGGCCGGTTACGAGGCCGCCCAGCTGCCCTGCTTCGAGCGCTGCGCCGCCACCGAGCCGGGCCCGCCGCTGGACATCCGCCGCCGGATCGGCCATCTGCCGCTCTCCCTCGGCGACCGCCCGGCCGCGCAGGACACCCTCGTCCGGCTGCCGCACGACGCGGAGCGGGTGCGCGGGCCGCACCATCCGCTCCCCGGCGAGATCCGCCGCACCCTGCGCCGGCTCGGTCAGGTCCGGTAGCCGGATCCCGGCGGATCCCGCGGGAGGCTGACCAAGACGCCGGTGAATCGTTGTCCAAGCAGTGGCCTGGGCCGCGCCGACTCCATACCATCGATCAACGCCAGATCGTCTGTCGCGCCGCACGATCTCTGCCGGGAGGCTCAATGATCCGCCGCCGTACTGCGCTCTCCGTCTCCGCCGCGTCCGCCCTGCTGCTCTCCGCCCCGCTCCTCACGGCCTGCGGCGAGGCCCCGCGCCCGGGTGCCGCCGCCGTGGTGGACGGCGACCGGATCACCGTCTCGCAGCTCCAGGCGCAGGTGAAGGACGTACGGGACGCGCAGCGCGGCTCACCCAAGGCCGACCAGCTCCTCGCGGCCGGCGGCCGGCTGAGCCAGGACACCCTGATCCGCATGATCCAGTTCCGCGTCATCGAGCGGGCGGGCAAGGACAACGGCGTCACCGTCACCCGCCGCGAGGTGCAGCGGGCCCGCGGCGAAGCCGAGCAGCAGGCGGGCAGCGGCGCCGCGCTGCGCGCCCTCTACCTGGAGCAGGGCATCGCCCCGGACCGGATCGACGAGGCCGTCCGGATGGACCTCACCCGCAGCGCGCTGCTGCGCAAGCTGGGCACCACCAAGGTCAACTCGGTCTTCGCCCGCACCTCCAAGGCGCTCGACATCGAGGTCAACCCGCGCTACGGGAAGTGGGACGACAACCAGGGCACCGCGGTCCTCGCCAAGGAGGCATGGCTGCGCACCTCGGGCGGCTCCCCGGAGGTTGCGTAAGTTACGTTGCAAGGGTGACCGCACCAGACTCAGCCGTCCCGGCCGACGCCGCCGCCACCGGCCGTATCGTCCTTCTCACCACCAGCCACCGGGTGGCGCCGGGGCTGCTGTCCTGGCCCGCGTGGCAGGCGCTGCGCGCCGCCGACCGGGTGCTGTGCGGCGACGGCGGCCATCCGCAGCTGCCCTATCTGCGGGAGGCGGGCATCACGGTGGAGCGGGCGGTGCCGACCGCGCGCGAACTGGTCGACCACTGCCGGTCCGGAGGCGGCCGCGGTGTCGTGGTGATCACCTCGGCGGACGGGGAGTCCGAGCTGACCGACGGGCTGGCCCGGCTGGCCGGTTCCGGCCGTGAGTCCATGCCGGACCTGGAACTGCTGCCCGGCTCCTACGACCTCCCCGGCGCCCGGCTGCTCGACCTGGTGCAGATCATGGACCGGATCCGGGCCGAATGCCCGTGGAGCGGTACCCGCACCAACGCGGAGCTGGTGAAGTACGGCATCGAGGAGGCGTACGAACTCGTCGAGGCCATCGAGGACGGCGACCGCGAGGCGCTGCGCGAGGAGCTCGGCGATGTGCTGCTCCAGGTCGTCTTCCACGCCCGGATCGCCGAGGACGACCCGGAGCTGCCGTTCTCGATCGACGACGTGGCGGGCGGCATCGTGGACAAGCTGATCCGCCGCCATCCGCATGTGTTCGGCGACGAGGCCGCCGAGACACCCGAGGACGTCAAGGCGCACTGGCTGCGCACCAAGGCGGTCGAGAAGCAACGCACCTCGGTCACAGAAGGGGTGCCGCTCGGTCAGCCCGCGCTGGCGCTCACCGCCAAGCTGGCCTCCCGCGCCCGGACCGCCGGGCTCGGTGTCCCGCTCCCGGAGGGCGAGGGCATCGGCTACGAACTGCTGGCGCTGGCGGTGCGCGCGGAGGCCGAGGGCATCGAGCCGGAGACCGCCCTGCGGGCCGCGGCCCGCGCCTACCGGGACGCGATACGCGCCGCGGAGGACTCCGCGGCGCGCTGAGGCGGGCGCGCGCGGGCGTGAGACAGCTGCCGGAGGGTACCCGGGCGCCATGTCCGCTTACGCTGTGGAACTCGCCGCCGACCGTGACCTGCTCATCGGGACAGGGCCGCTGGTCGTCGGCCTGGTGATCGTCGTGCTGTGCGTCGCGGCCGTCTGGTGGGGTATCCGGCTCCGGGCCCGTGAGCCGATGGCGTCCCGCCGTTCGCAACCCCGCTCCGGCGCCTGGCAGGAGCCCGGCGAAACCGACCGCGCGGCCCGGGAGTCGGGCCACGGCCCGGGACACCAGAACGGTGACGACGGGGTCGGCTATGTGACCGAGCACCGTGAGCCCGACGCACTGCCCCGCGACGGCGCCCGCCGCCGCCCGCACGAACTGGGCGGATCCGGCACCCGCGAGTCCGACTGAACCGGATCCGACGGGACGGGCCCGGACCCGGAGTCCACCGGGGCCGGGCCGTGCCGCGACGGGGCCGTGTCGCGACGGAGGGTCAGCGCCCCACCGGCACCGGTTCGAGGGTGGCCCGGAAGTGGCGCAGGATCGGCGACTGGTCGGTGATCCGGAAGCCGTGCACCGTGTCTGCCTCCTTGGCGATCTTCGCCAGGGTTTCGCCGACGTGGTCGTAGTGGCTGCGGGTGTAGACCCGGCGCGGCAGCGCCAGCCTGACCAGCTCGTACGGCGCGCTCTTGATCGGGTTGCCGTCCTCGTCCTCCTCGCCGAGGTAGAGGGAGCCCAGCTCGGCGGAGCGGATGCCGCCCTCCAGGTACAGCCGGCAGGCGAGGGCGTGGCCGGGGTAGTGGTGCGGCGGTATGTGCGGCAGCAGCCGCCCGGCGTTGAGATAGAGCGCGTGGAGGCCCGGCGGCTCGATGATGTCGACCCCCGCGGAGCGGACCCGGTGGGCGAGGTGGGCGGCGATGTCCGCGCGCTCCGCCAGATAGGCGGGCTCGGTCACCTCCGACAGCCCTTGGGCCATCATGTCGAGGTCGCGCCCGGCCAGCCCGCCGTAGGTCGCGAACCCCTCGGTGGCGATGAGGAGCAGCTCGCACCGCTGGGCGAGATCGGGGTCGTTCATCCCGATGAAGCCGCCGATGTGGACGATGCCGTCCTTCTTGGCGCTCATCATGCAGCCGTCCGCCAGGCGGAACGCTTCTTCAGCGACCTGACGGGGGGTGCGGTCGCGGTAGCCCTCCTCGTGGCGGGTCACCAGCCAGGCGTTCTCGGCGAACCGGGCGGCGTCCAGGAACAGGGGTACGCCGTACTGGCGGCAGAGGGCCGCGGTGCGCTTGAGGTTGTCCATGGAGACGGGCTGACCACCGCCGCCGTTGTTGGTGATGGTCATGACCACCACGGCGATCCGGGAGGCGTCCGGCCCGGTCAGCTGGCGGTGGAGCTCGTTCAGGTCGATATTGCCCTTGAACGGCTCGGTGCTGTCCAGGTTCTTGGCCTCGGGACACGGCAGGTCCCGGGCCTCGCAGTTGTTCAGCTCCACGTTGGCGCGCGTGGTGTCGAAGTGCGTGTTGGCCAGCACGATGGAGCCCGGCTTCAGCAGCGACGAGAAGAGCACGCGCTCGGCTGCCCGGCCCTGATGGGCGGGCAGGACGTGGGCGTAGCCGGTCAGTTCGGTGACCGTCTCATGGAACCGGTAGAACGACCGGGAGCCCGAGTAGGACTCATCCCCGGCCATGCCCGCGGCGAGCTGCGCGGCGGACAGCGCACCGGTGCCCGAGTCCGTGAGCAGATCGATGGTGACCTCTTCGGCGCGCAGGTCGAAGAGGTTGTGGTTGACGCGCTTCAGCGCTGCTTCACGCTGCTCCCGTGTGGTGACGGGAATGGGTTCGACGACCTTGATCCTGTACGGTTCCACGCTGACCGTTGCTCCTGTCCTTCTCTTGCTCGGTGTGCTGGTGATGTGTCACAGCGCCGCGCCCGCGCGCTCGTGGGAGGGAACCGCCCCGAGGGGCGGGCGGACCTCGTACGCCTCCGAGGAGACGTAGACGGTCACCCGTGGCGGCCGGCCCCGTTCGTGGACCAGCGCCACATACGCGATCAGGCCCACGCCGTCCTCCAGCCGGCGCGAGGTAATGGCGGCCAGCGCCCGGTCCAGCCAGGTGCTGTCGATGCCGTGCCGTCGCAGCACGGCCGTCGCCCGTTCCCGTGCCTGTCCGTCGTGCCGGACGTAGTCGCGGACGGGGACGTGGAGGGTGTACCCGCTGGGCAGACCGGTCGCCGTCTCCGTGAAGGAGTGGCAGGAGAGGGCCGGACGTCCGCTCAGCCGCCCCCCGCCGTCCGCGGGGAAGCCCCCGGCGGTGCGGAAGAACTCCTCGACCCGCTCCCGGCCCGGATGGGGTGTCGTCCGGGGGAGGACACCGGCCTCGGCGGCGGACAGCCCGTGGTGGGTGAGGTAGATCTTCGCCCGCGGCGCGTCCCAGTCCCCGAGGTCCAGGGCGAGGAACGGATAGGCGTCGGCCGGGGGCAGGGCGTCGAGCGCCCGGCGGTGGCCGAGCCTGCCCAGTGCCTCGCGCACCGTCTCGACGATCCGGTCCCGGCCGTTCGCGGCGGGGTTGAGGTACACCTTGACGCCGGGGACGCCGCCGGGGCGCAGCTCCAGCGCGCACCACAGGGCCAGCGGCCCTTCGGGTGAGGCGGGGAAGAACAGGTCCTCGAGGCGGTCGAGTTGGCCGGTGGCGAACCCCCAGCGGTCCGCCATCGTCCGGATGGCGCCGAGGCCGATCCGGCCGTTGGCCACCAGGTCGTCGCTTCCGCTTCCCGGCTCCAGCAGCACCCTCAGCCCCGGGGTCGTGCCGGGCAGGAAGGCGAGCGAGAACTCGACCGGGGTGTGGTCGTCGGACAGGAAGCTCCGGGCGGGCGGAAGCGCCAACGGCCGTTCGGCCACCGGCCCGAGAGCGTCGGTCAGCACCTGCGCGTAGGCCGTCGCGTCGGTGGGGCTCATCTCCACCGCATCGCACAGCCGGAGGAGTTGCTCGGCAGCGAGGCCGCCGAGCAGTCCGGTGTGCGTCCGCGATTCTCCGTGGCTGTCCGGATGGAATCCGGAATGTGCCGCGCTCACCATGCGGGAAAGGGGTGCGCTCCGGCTATCCCTATCGCACTGACGTTCGTACCGGGTGGTGCTTCCGCCCGTATGGAGTGCGCCGTGGATGGAATAGTAGTTCGATTGTTGAGTGCGCTCGGCCAGGATGTGAGTGAAACCGCTGAACGACGTCGATCGATGGTGTTGCCGACGGCCACAGGCCCCACGACAGCTCCTTATGGAATTTAGGCCAACGTGAATTTCGCGCTATGGCATACCCGACCGATTGAACATTCATGCAGCGTGAAACGGTGCCGCTACGTGGCGTGGGTCATACACGCCACCAAGCCAGGAAGGAGCTCCACAAGCCGCCTTTTTCGGGCTTGTTCCGCTGTTGGCCGTGGGAATCGTTCGTCGTGGAGGTTTCAGACACAGAAGGTATGGGCTGCTGGTTTTTGGGCGCTACAGGGGTGAAACGGGCGGGCAATGTGGACAGCCCGCGGTTGAAGGGCCCGGGGCGCCATGTCAGGCTCGACTCGGGCACCGCCAGCTCGATATCGGGCAGCCGGTTGAGGAGTTTCTCGATGGCCACCAGACCGATGAGTTGAGCGGGGTCCTTGGCCGGGCAGGCGTGCGGTCCCGCACTCCAGGCCAGATGGGCGCGCTTGCTGAGCACCTGGCGGGAGGCGGAGAGGCTGGGATCGGTATTGGCGGCCGCGATGCTCACCAGCACGAGGTCACCCGCGCGCAGTGTGGTCCCGGCGAACTCCACGTCCGACACGGGATAGTGCGGGGCGTAATTGGAGATGGGCGGGCTGTTCCACAGCACCTCGTCCATGGCGTCCTCGACCAGCATGCCGCCGCCCGCGTAGCGCTCGTCAGCGAGCAACAGCAGGAGTGCGTTGGCGATGAGGTTCCGCTGCGGTTCGGCACCGGCGCCGAGCAGCAGCACAAGCTGATGCGCCAGCTCTTCATCGGTCAATTGGGCATGGTGCTGCATAAGCCAGGAGGTGACGTCCTCCCCGGGCTTGGCGCGCTTGAGCGCGACCAGTTCGATAACGCTCTGCGTCAGTACTTCGTTCGCCTTTTCGGCATTGACTCCGTCAAAGATTCCGGAAATGCCGAAGATAACCCGGTCGCCGATTTCCGCCGGGCAGCCGAACAACTCGTTGAAGACGAAGAGCGGCAGCAGCTTGGCGTAGTCGTTGAGCAGATCGACCGAGCCGCGGGATATGAACTGGTCGATCAGATAGGTGGCGACGCGGTCGACGTGCCGGCTCAGCCGGTGGGAATCCACCCGGGCCAGGCTGTCGGTCACCGCCTGGCGCAGCCGCATGTGCTCCGCGCCATCGGTGAACATGCAGTTCGGCCGGTACTCCAGCAGCGGCACCACCGGGTTGTCCCGGCTGACCCGGCCCTCGTTGAACTCGCGCCAGCGGCGCGCGTCCTTCCGGAAGGTGTCGGGGTTCTGGAGCAGCCGGAGCGCCGCCGCGTAGTCCGTGACGAGCATGGCGTCCACGCCGGGGGACAGCTCAACCGGCGCGATCGGCCCGTAGGACCGCAGATGCGCGTAGAAGGCACCCGGATCGGCCGCGAACTCCGGCCCGTACAGCGGCACCCGCTCGCCGGTGTGGTGGGCGGGGCAGCCGGGGGGAGGCGTCGTGAAGTCCGATTGAGTGTCCATACTTGCTCCTAGCGGGTACGTTCCTGTAGATAGCGGACAAGGGCCATCAGCGCGTTGGCCGATGACTTCTCGTCACGTGCGTCACAGGTGACGATCGGGGTCTCGGGCAACAGGTCCAGAGCCTCACGCAGTTCGTGATCGGGGCGGACCGGAGTGCCGTCGAAATGGTTGACGGAAATCGCATAGGGCAGCCCGTACTGTTCCACCAGGTCAATCACGGGGAAGGATTCCTTCAGCCGTTCCGGATCGACCAGGATCAGTGCCCCGAGCGCACCCCGCGTCATGTCCTCCCATACCTGGACGAAGCGCTCCTGCCCCGGTGTTCCGAAGAGATACAGGACCAGCCTCTCGCTGAGCGTGAGGCGGCCGAAGTCCATGGCCACGGTGGTGGTCGTCTTGCCCCGGGTGCCCATCAGGTCGTCCACATGGGCACCTGCCTGCGTCATACGCTCCTCGGTGCGCAGCGGAGGAATCTCGGACATGGTGCCGATGAAGGTCGTCTTGCCGACCGCGAAATGCCCCACGACCAGGATTTTGGCCGCGATCTGCACCTGGTCGGCGAGATAGACGTCATCATCCGAAACGGGCCTGGAGCCCATCCAGTACCTCCTGAAGGAGCGAAACATCGACAAGCTGGGCGGGAGGCGCCGGAGCACGGGTCAGGAGATAGCCGTCGGCCGACAGATCGGACAGCAGGATCTTGACGATGCCGATGGGGAGTCCCATGTGTCCGGCTATCTCGGCAACCGAGAGATAGCCTCCTCCGCACAAGTCCAGCAGGCGGCGTTTCTCAGGGTCGAGGTGCCCCGGACGGACCTGGTCGGACGCGGTGACCAGAGTGATCAGATTGAACTGATCGTTGTCCAGCCGGCCGCGGCCGTTGGTGATGACGTACGGCCGCACTAACCGGGCCGACTCGGGTTCCTGCTCTTCTGGTGCCGTCATGCCTGGATACTCGTGTTTTCGCGAGGGGGAGTGGTCAGTACCTTGCCGAGCTGCCCGACGAGCTGCTGCATGCGGAAGGTGATGTCGGCCATGTCGACATCGGGAGCGGAGGAGACCGCCAGATACGCGCCTTCACCGGCGGAGATGAGGAAGACCCAGCCGCCGTCGAATTCGACCAGGGTCTGGCGCCAGTTCATCTGCGGATCACCGCAGAAGCCGCCCATGGTGCGGCTCAGCGACTGGATGCCGCTCATGGCGGCGGCCACGGTGTCGGCCTCGTCCTTCCGGACCTCCTGCGAACGGGCCATCAGCAGACCGTCGGCGGACACCAGGAGCGCATGACGTGCACCCGGCACTTCCAGGGCGCTGTCAAGCATCCAGGACAGGTCGTTGTTCACTGAGGATCATGCCCTTCCCTGTTCGGATTTGCGGAACGACCGGACTGTGTGCCGCGCTGGAAGGCACCCATGATCGAGGCGGTTTCCTCGCTCGACCGGGCGGGGGCAGTCGCGGAATCCTCTCTCGGCACGATGGAGATCGATCCCTTTCGGCGACGTTTGGGCAGGCCGCCGGCGGTGGAAGCGGGCTCCTCCGGCACGTCGGCGGTGGGGGTACGGGACACCGGCGGTTCTTCCGGCTCGGGCATATTGGTCAGCAGGTCCTCGGGAAGAAGCACAACCGCGCGCACACCACCGTAGGGAGAGGCCGAGTCGACGGAGACGTTGAAGCCGTACCGGGCGGCCAGCACACCGATGACCGCGAAGCCGAACTGCGGCGGATTGCCCAGACCCGTCACACCCGTCGCACGCTGGGCCGACAGCAGCTGATCGGCCCGGTTCTTCTCCTCCTCGTTCATACCGACACCGGCGTCGTCGATGATGATGCAGACGCCCTTGGGAACGGTACGGATGGTGATGTCGATCGGTGAGTCCGGCGCCGAGTAACTGGTCGCGTTGTCCAGCAGCTCGGCGAGGGCCAGCGCGACCGGCTCGACGGCCCGGCTGGTGAGCGCGAAATTGCTCTGGGAACGGATTTCCACACGCGTGTAGTGACGGATGCGGCCCTTCGCGGAACGCACCACGTCGTACACTGAGGCGACGGCCCGCTGACGGCCGAGCCAGCCGTCGCAGAGGACGGCGATGGACTGGGCACGCCGACCGAACTGCGAGTTCATGTGGTCGATTTCCAGCAGATCCTGGAGAATATGGTGCTCGCCGTATCTGTCCTGGAGCTTGGAAATCGCCAGCTGCTGTTCGTTGGCGAGACCCTGAAGCGTTCGCATGGCCGACTTGAGCGCGCTCTTGGTGGCCTCTTCCGCGCGGACCTGGGCTTCCTGGACCGCCGAGGAGTAATGGTTCTCAAGGTCCGTGCAGCGGTTTTCGACTTCCGCCTTTTCGGAGCGCAGTTTCGCTTGCGCCTTTCGCCCGCGGAATATGGCAGTTGCAGCGAGAGGCGTGCCTGCGATCAGGGCCCAGAATGCTGGATCCTGTATGTATTGCGTCATGAGACTCTCTTTAACGACTAGACCGCCAGGGACTGAAAGGAGGTGTTGCGCGTCTGGTGGTTCCGGATGGGCGGTGGGGCGGCAGTGAATAGCCGCCCGCGCGGCGGTGATTCAGCGCCCGTACGGCGCCCGCAAGGTCCGGGGACATCGCAGCCGTGTTGCCGACGGCAGCGCGTAGGCGTCGGTGCGCCTAAACGGCTCCGTATGCCCGACTGGCGGCATAATGCTCCTCAGAGTGGGGACCTTCCCGGCTGATTTACCGGATCGCCGTGTGTCTTACGCGCCCTTGGCTCGCCTGGCAAGCGCGGTGATCGTATCACCAGCAAGGGGTGGCCCCGTGCATGTGCCTCAGTCCCATTCGCCATCTGACGGCATTTCAGCCATGCCGCTATTTACGCGCGTTGACCGACGTCAGCGGGTGTAACGCCATGTCATACGCCGTTCGGTGCAACATCCGAGAGGCGCCGTCCGTAGCCGCCTCATATCCGGGCAATCAACCCCGGCCACGGGTGACTCGTGGAGGGAATGTGGAGATATCCCGAGGATTGCTCTCGGTGCTTATCTCCATTCATTGCTATTGATGCCCATTCATCCGGTATAGCCGGTAAGGGGCGTATCGGAGAGGCAGGAGCAGTCGGCCGGTATCGTCGGAGGGGTGCCCGAGCAGCCCCGTGACATTCCCGCTCCCACCCTCTTCACCTGGGAGTTCGCCGCCGATCCCTACCCCGCGTACGCCTGGCTGCGCGATCATGCCCCGGTCCGCAGGACCACACTCCCCAGCGGTGTCGAGGCATGGCTGGTGACCCGCTACGCCGACGCCCGGCAGGCATTGGCCGATCCCCGGCTGTCGAAGAACCCGCAAGCCCACCGCGAGTCAGCCCATGTCCGCGGCAAGGTGGGCATCCCCGGTGAGCAACGTGCCGATCTGATGACACATCTGCTCAATATCGATCCGCCGGACCACACCCGGCTCCGGCGGCTGGTGTCAAAGGCATTCACCCCGCGCCGGGTCGCCGCGTTCGCCCCGCGGGTACGGGAGCTGACCGACGGGCTCATCGACGCCTTTGAGGAGAACTCCGAAAAAACCTTGGGGGAGGGGGAAAGGAGAGAGGCGGATCTGATCCACGAGTTCGCCTTCCCCCTCCCCATCTACGCGATCTGCGATCTGCTCGGGGTGCCCCGCGAAGATCAGGACGACTTCCGGGACTGGGCGGGTTCCATGATCCGGCACGGCGGCGGTCCGCGCGGCGGAGTGGCCCGCGCCGTGAAACACATCCGCGCCTACCTCGCCGAACTGATCCACCGCAAACGGGAGACGCTCGGCGCGGAAGGGGAGGACGAGGACCTCATCTCCGGGCTGATCCGGGCCAGCGACCACGGGGAGCACCTCACCGAGAACGAGGCCGCGGCGATGGCCTTCATCCTCTTGTTCGCCGGGTTCGAGACCACGGTCAATCTGATCGGCAACGGGATGTACGCACTGCTGCGCCATCCGGTTCAGCGCGCCCGGCTCCAGCGGGCCCTGGAAGAAGGGGACGAGCGGTTCCTCGCCGCGGGTATCGAGGAACTGCTGCGCTACGACGGCCCGGTGGAGATCGCCACCTGGCGGTTCGCCACCGAGCCGCTGACCATCGGCGGGCAGCGGATCGCCGAGGGCGAACCGGTGCTGGTGGTGCTCGCCGCCGCCGATCGCGACCCCGAGCGGTTCCCCGACCCCGATGTGCTCGACCTCCGCCGTACCGACAACCAGCACCTGGGCTACGGACACGGCATCCACTACTGTCTGGGCGCCCCGCTCGCCCGGCTGGAGGCGCAGACCGCCATCGGTACCCTGCTGCGGCGGCTGCCCGATCTCCGGCTTGCGGTGGATTCGGACGATCTGCGCTGGCGCGGCGGGCTGATCATGCGCGGGCTGCGCACCCTCCCCGTGACCTGGAATTCCCCCGGCCGCTGAATCGCCGAAGCCCCGTGGCGGGCGACATAGGTGACGAATGTTCAGCGATGTGACCGGGGCGTGACCTGGGATACACCGGCTTGTGATGATCGAGTGCCGTCGCTATGTTCAACCGACAACTCGACGCCCACACGAGAGGCCACCACATGCGTTCCGGGAACGGTCGACACCGCCGCCCCCGTCAGGCTCCGGCCATCGTCGTCGCGGCGGGCATCACAGGTGCCGGGCTCGCCATCCCGCTCTTCGGCGCCAGCGGCGCCCAGGCCGCCTCCACCGCCCACTGGGACAAGGTCGCCGAGTGCGAGAGCGGTGGGATGTGGAGCGCCAACGAGGGCAACGGCTTCTACGGCGGCCTCCAGCTCACCCTGGGCATGTGGAAGGAGTACGGGGGCACCGCCTACGCGCCGCGTCCCGATCTGGCCAGCCGCTCCCAGCAGATATCCGTGGCCCAGTCGATCCTTGACGACCGTGGCCCGGACGCCTGGCCCAGCTGCGCGGTGAACGCGGGACTCACCGACGGCGGTGACGCCCCCGAGGTGGACCCCGGTTTCACCCTGGCGCCGCCCACGGGTCAGCGCGGGGACGACGGGGAGGATCGTGAGCACGACGGCTCCTCGGCCGAGGAGCGCGACGGCGCATCGGACTCCTCCGGCTCGTCGGACGCGTCAAACGAGCGCCGGACGCCCGGCGACGACGAGGAGAGCGGAACGCCTTCCCCGTCCGCCTCCCCCGGCGGAGAGGGCGAGGACTCCCCGTCGCCCTCCCCCTCGACCACGAAGTCCGACGACGCCCCGGCGTCCCCGGACGCCCCGGACGAGAGCGCCGACGCGCCCACCGGACGGCACCGCGGTGCCGAGCACCCGGCCGAGGCGAAGGGCGACGAGGAGCCCCGGCGGCCCTCCGGACGGCATGCCTCGCGGGACGGCGCGGACCGCGCCGAGAAGCCCTCGGAGGACGGCTACACGGTGCAGCCCGGTGACAGCCTTTCAGGCATCGCCGACAGCCAGGACCTCACGAGCGGCTGGCACGGCCTCTACGAAAGCAACGAAAGCCTCATCGGGGACAATCCGGATTTGATCCTCCCTGGTCAGCGTCTGGACCTCGGCGCCAAGGGACGGTAGTCCGGGGTGAATTGCCCGATCTGGCTCCGGTGAGACATACATCTCGTCACATTTTCCGGTGCGCACCCCCTGCCCGATCTCTCCTCACCCGGCCCTACCTGCGTAGATGTGGGCCGGGTGAGATCAAATACAGCACCTCTCGCTGCGAATGGGGCGTTTGAACCTTCTCGGGGGGTGTGTTTACGGTCTTCCCGCTCGCCACCGCGGGCACCGTCGATCGCACGCCGAATCCTGCCGGCGGTCGGGGGGAACCGACGCGTCAGCGCCGAAGGCAGGAGCGGGGGACCCAAGGTAGGTGCCGAATGGCCTGTGGATGCGGGCTCGTCGGCTTGGGGTGAAGCCGGGTGTGATCGATCGCCGATCGTTCATGACCGGCCGGGCAACTCACGTCCGAACCCGACAGCTCACCTCGTAGGCGTCGGTGAGGAAACGAACCAACGATGCTCAAGTCCAACGGCAAGCACCGCCGCCCGTCCAAGGCCACCCGTATCGCCGCGTTCGCCGGTCTCGCGGGCGCCGCCGTGGCCGCCCCGCTCATCGGGGCCACCTCCGCCTCCGCCGCCACCACCGCCCAGTGGGACAAGGTCGCGCAGTGCGAGTCCGGCGGCAACTGGTCCATCAACACCGGTAACGGCTACTACGGCGGACTGCAGTTCTCGAGCTCCACCTGGGCCGCCTACGGCGGCACCTCGTTCGCCCCCACGGCCGACAAGGCCAGCAAGGGCCAGCAGATACAGGTCGCCGAGAAGGTTCTCGCCAGCCAGGGCAAGGGTGCCTGGCCGGTCTGCGGCACGGGCCTGACCACCGGTGGCACCCCCTCCAGCTCCACCCCGTCCGACTCCGGCCAGCAGGAGTCCCAGGCCCCGGCGCCCGCGGCCAAGCCCGCGCAGCCGAAGGCCGAGACCCGCTCCGAGCCCGACCGCGCCGCGCGCCACGAGGCCCGTGGCCCGGTGAAGAAGGGCGACGGCGAGTACAAGGTCAAGGCCGGTGACACGCTGGGCGGGATCGCCAAGGCCGAGAAGGTCGAGGGCGGCTGGAAGAAGCTCTTCGAGCTGAACAAGGACATCGTCGAGCAGGCCGACCTGATCTACCCGGGCCAGCAGCTCCACCTGAGCTGAGCGCGGTCCGGCTGAACCGGCCGGATCCGGGTCACCTCCCGACCGCGAGCCCCGGCCGGGCGCGCCGCCCCCGCGGCGTGTCCCGGCCGGGGCCCGTTGGTTCGCGGAAAATGTAGATATGGGCACCCAAATCTGGCTTTTTATGCCACGTACTGTCTCGCGGGGCGGGCGAACGGCGGGTGCAGCCCTCCGGTCCGGTTAGGCTCGTGCTGCTACCGCAGACACATACGAAGGAGAACCTCGTGCCGTCCATCGACGTCGTCGTAGCTCGCGAGATCCTCGACTCGCGAGGCAACCCCACGGTCGAGGTCGAGGTCGGCCTCGACGACGGCAGCACCGGCCGTGCCGCCGTTCCGTCCGGCGCCTCCACCGGCGCCTTCGAGGCCCTCGAGCTCCGTGACGGCGACAAGAACCGCTACAACGGCAAGGGCGTGGAGAAGGCCGTCCTCGCCGTGATCGAGCAGATCGGCCCCGAGCTGGTCGGCTACGACGCCACCGAGCAGCGGCTGATCGACCAGGCGATGTTCGACCTGGACGCCACCCCGGACAAGTCCTCGCTCGGCGCCAACGCCATCCTCGGCGTCTCCCTCGCCGTCGCGCACGCCGCCTCCGAGGCGTCCGACCTCCCCCTCTTCCGGTACCTGGGCGGCCCCAACGCCCATCTGCTGCCGGTCCCGATGATGAACATCCTCAACGGCGGCTCGCACGCCGACTCCAACGTGGACATCCAGGAGTTCATGATCGCTCCGGTGGGCGCGGAGTCCTTCTCCGAGGCCCTGCGCTGGGGCACCGAGGTCTACCACACCCTGAAGTCCGTGCTGAAGGAGCGGGGCCTGTCCACCGGGCTCGGCGACGAGGGCGGCTTCGCGCCGAACCTCGACTCCAACCGCGAGGCCCTGGACCTGATCGTCGAGGCCATCAAGAAGGCCGGCTACCAGCCGGGCCAGGACATCGCGCTCGCCCTGGACGTGGCCGCGTCCGAGTTCTACAAGGACGGGTCCTACGAGTTCGAGGGCAAGGCCCGCACCGCGGCCGAGATGACCTCCTACTACGCCGACCTGGTCGCCGCGTACCCGCTGGTCTCCATCGAGGACCCGCTGAACGAGGAGGACTGGGACGGCTGGAAGACCATCACCGACCAGCTCGGTGACAAGGTCCAGCTGGTCGGCGACGACCTGTTCGTCACCAACCCCGAGCGTCTCGCCCGCGGCATCGAGAACGACACCGCCAACGCGCTGCTGGTCAAGGTCAACCAGATCGGCTCGCTGACCGAGACCCTCGACGCCGTCGAGCTGGCCCAGCGCAACGGCTTCAAGTGCATGATGTCCCACCGCTCCGGCGAGACCGAGGACGTCACCATCGCCGACCTGGCCGTCGCCACCAACTGCGGTCAGATCAAGACCGGTGCCCCGGCCCGCTCCGAGCGCGTCGCCAAGTACAACCAGCTGCTGCGCATCGAGGAGATCCTGGACGACGCCGCGGTGTACGCGGGCCGCTCCGCCTTCCCGCGCTTCAAGGGCTGAACCGCCGCCGTGCGTCCGCCCGAGGACGCACCGACGCGCTCGACCTGAGTAGCAGACACGTCTGACACACGTCCCCGGCCGCGGTCCCGTACCGTGGCCGGGGACGGCGTCACTCAAGCGAAGCCATCACCGGGGAGGCGATGTGCCGGCGGATCGGGACCGGTTCTCCACCGCGAGCAGACTCAAGGCGCTCGGCGAGCACGCCGCCGCCCGGGTCTACCGTGTGCGCGCCCGCCGCCGCCGCGGCCGGCTCACCGGCCGTGCCGCCCTGCTCGCGCTGGTCGTCTGCTCGCTGGTGGTGGCGCTGGCGTATCCGATGCGGCAGTACATCTCCCAGCGTTCGCAGATCGCCGACCAGCGGCGCGAGGCCCAGCAGGCGCGCGAGGACGTGAAGAAGCTGCGCGAGAAGAAGGCCCGGCTCCAGGATCCCGCCTACACCGAGCAGCAGGCCCGGGAGCGGCTGCACTTCCTGATGCCGGGGGAGACCGGCTTCAGCGTGGTGGACGGCAGCGGCTACAGCGAGCCCACCACCGACCGGGGCGTGGCCGGACGCCCCTGGTACATCAACCTCTGGGACGCCGTGGACACGGCGGACGCGCCGAAGGCGGCCCACGCGGACCGCTGATGTCGGCACCGTCCGCGCTCCGGTCGCACCTGGTCCGAACCGATCGATAGAGAACACTCCCACTCATGGATACGCCCCCTCCGCAGACGGAGCCCACCGCGCCCACCGACGCGGACATCGCCGCCGTCAAGAGCCAGCTGGGCCGGGTGCCGCGCGGGCTGCGCGCGATCGCCCACCGCTGCCCCTGCGGCAACCCCGATGTCGTCGAGACCGCGCCGCGGCTCGAGGACGGTACGCCGTTCCCGACCCTCTATTACCTGACCTGCCCGCGCGCCGCCTCCGCGACCGGCACGCTGGAGGCCGAGGGCGTGATGAAGGAGATGACGGCCCGGCTGGCCGCCGATCCGGAGCTGGCCGCCGCCTACCGTGCCGCCCACGAGGACTACATCGCCCGGCGGGACGCCGTCGAGGTGCTGGAGGGCTTCCCCAGCGCGGGCGGGATGCCGGACCGGGTGAAGTGTCTGCACGTCCTGGTCGGCCATGCGCTCGCGGTCGGTCCCGGGGTCAATCCGCTCGGCGACGAGGCCATCGGGATGCTGCCCGAGTGGTGGCGCAAGGGCCCGTGCGTCGCGCCCTGCGGATCGGAGCAGCCGGGCGAGTCCGGCGCGTCCGGTGAGCGGGAGGACGGCGTATGACCCGCGTCGCGGCCGTGGACTGCGGCACCAACTCCATCCGGCTGCTGGTGGCCGACGCCGACCCGGCCACCGGTGAGCTGACCGAGCTGGACCGCCGGATGACGATCGTCCGGCTGGGCCAGGGCGTGGACCGCACCGGCCGGCTGGCCCCCGAGGCGCTGGAGCGCACCTTCGCGGCCTGCCGGGAGTACGCCGAGGTGATCCGCGAACTGCGCGCCGAGCGGGTGCGCTTCGTCGCCACCTCCGCCTCCCGCGACGCCGAGAACCGCCAGGAGTTCGTGGACGGCGTCGTGGCCGTCCTGGGTGTCGAGCCCGAGGTGATCACCGGCGACCAGGAGGCGGAGTTCTCCTTCACCGGCGCCACCAAGGAGCTGTCCGGACACGAGCGGCTGAGCGGTCCGTATCTGGTGGTGGACATCGGCGGCGGCTCCACGGAGTTCGTCTCCGGGGACACCGCGGTCCGCGCGGCCCGCAGCGTCGACATCGGCTGTGTCCGGATGACCGAGCGCCATCTGGTCTCCGGCGGCACCATCGGCGACCCGCCGACACCGGATCAGATCAGCGCCATACGGGCCGACCTCGCCCGGGCGCTGGACGAGGCCGAGCGGACCGTGCCGCTCAGCGGTGTCTGCCGGCCGGGCGCGGACGGCCATACGCTGGTGGGTCTCGCCGGATCGGTCACCACCGTCGCCGGGATCGCGCTGGACCTGCCGGCGTACGACTCCACCGCGATCCACCACGCGCGGATCCCGGTCGACCGGGTCCGGGAGATCACCACGAAGCTGCTGGCCTCCACCCACGCCGAGCGGGCGGCGATTCCGGTGATGCATCCGGGGCGGGTCGACGTGATCGCCGCGGGGGCGCTCGTGCTGCTTTCGATCACGGAACGGACCGGCGCCCAGGAGGTTGTGGTGAGTGAACACGACATCCTCGACGGCATTGCCTGGAGCATCGCTTGAGCGGCGGGAACAACGTATGAGCGGGCGCGGAGGCCCGTCCGGGAGGCCTCCGCGAGCCGTCCGGAAGAAAGTTCGTGAAATCCTTCACATGAAAAAGGGCCCTGGTCGCCGCCTACGGCGGCGGTCCGGGGCGGTTTCGGCGGCCGCGCCCGGCCGCTGACCGCATCATGGCGGGTTCGGGTCGTAGTGCCCGCCCCCGTCCCGCGACTCTGGTCTACTCCCGCGTTCACTCACAAGCCCTGTTCAGCGGGGTGTGAGCGGCCTGAAACGACGGGCGGTTCGCCGCCCGGACTATGGCGTCCGTCACGGGGGCCGCGGAGTGTAGCAGACACCCCCGGAATGCTTGTGAAGGGGCTCACGAGCTCCCCCCTGGGGGGTGCTGGATACTCGAAACATGAGCACCACGGAGCGTCCCAGGATCCTCGTTGTAGGCGGTGGGTACGTAGGCCTGTACGCGGCACGCCGCATCCTCAAGAAGATGCGATACGGCGAGGCGACCGTCACGGTCGTCGACCCCCGCTCGTACATGACGTACCAGCCCTTCCTCCCCGAAGCTGCGGCCGGCAGCATCTCCCCGCGCCACGTCGTGGTTCCGCTGCGGCGCGTGCTCCCCAAGGCGGAGGTCCTCACCGGCCGGGTGTCGACCATCGACCAGGACCGCAAGGTCGCCGTCGTCCAGCCGCTCGTCGGCGAGGCGTACGAGCTGCCCTTCGACTACCTGGTCGTCGCCCTCGGCGCGGTCTCCCGTACCTTCCCGATCCCCGGTCTCGCCGAGAACGGCATCGGTATGAAGGGGATAGAGGAGGCCATCGGGCTGCGCAACCACGTCCTCGAGCAGCTGGACAAGGCGGACTCCACGACCGACGAGGAGATCCGCCGCAAGGCGCTCACCTTCGTCTTCGTCGGCGGCGGCTTCGCGGGTGCGGAGACCATCGGCGAGGTCGAGGACATGGCCCGCGACGCGGCCAGGTACTACCCCAACGTCACGCGCGAGGACATGCGCTTCGTGCTCGTCGACGCCGCCGACAAGATCCTCCCCGAGGTCGGCCCGAAGCTCGGCCAGTGGGGTCTGGAGCACCTCCAGAAGCGCGGTATCGAGGTCTACCTCAACACCTCGATGAACTCCTGCGTCGACGGCCACGTCGTGCTCAAGAACGGCCTCGAGGTCGACTCCAACACCATCGTGTGGACCGCCGGCGTCAAGCCGAACCCGGCCCTCGCCCGCTTCGGTCTCCCGCTCGGCCCCCGCGGCCACGTGGACACCGAGCCGACCCTCCAGGTCAAGGGCACCGACTACATCTGGGCCGCCGGTGACAACGCCCAGGTGCCGGACCTCGCCGCCGGTGAGGGCGCCTGGTGCCCGCCCAACGCCCAGCACGCGCTGCGCCAGTCCAAGGTCCTCGGCGACAACGTGATCTCGGGTATGCGCGGCTTCCCGCAGGGGGAGTACAAGCACGCCAACAAGGGCGCCGTGGCGGGCCTCGGCCTTCACAAGGGCGTCGCGATGATCGTCTTCGGCAAGATGAAGATCAAGCTGAAGGGCCGTCTCGCCTGGTACATGCACCGTGGTTACCACGGCATGGCGATGCCGACCTTCAACCGCAAGATCCGTGTGCTCGCCGACTGGACGCTCGGGATGTTCCTCAAGCGCGAGGTCGTCTCGCTGGGCGCCATCGAGAACCCCCGCGAGGAGTTCTACGAGGCGGCCGCTCCGGTCTCCGCGGCGGCGGCCGCACGACCGGCCCCGGCCGAGAAGGCCAAGGCGTCCTGACCCCAGGGTCCGGTACGCACAACTGACGCCAAGGGCGTCCGCCATCCGTGGGGCGGACGCCCTTCGTCATGCGCACACCCCGTCGTCCGCCATCGCGGGATGACTTTTGCCGATTCCAGACGTGTCGCCGGGACTGTACGGATGGTTCCATGGTGTTTACGTGGTGAGTGAATCTTCGCTGACTCGCCATCACGGAGGTGTGCGACATGACCGAAGCAGCTGGGCGACTGGCCGCCCTGGCCGAGAAGGCGCAGGGAGCCCCGCTCCCGCTCCGGATCCGCGCCTGGGACCACAGCGAGGCCGGACCGCCCGGCACCCCCACCCTCGTCGTACGGCGCCGCCGGGCGCTGCGCCGGCTGCTGTGGAAGCCCGGCGAACTGGGCCTGGCCCGTGCCTGGGTGGCCGGTGACCTCGATATCGAGGGCGATCTGTACCAGGCCCTGGAAGCGCTGGCCGGGCTGCTGTGGGAGCGCGGCCCCGGCTCCCGGCAGTCCCGGACCGCCGCCGCCCTCCAGGCGCTGCGCGACCCCGCCCTGCGCTCCGCCGCACGCGGTCTGATCGCGCTCGCCGGACCGGGGCTGCCGCCGCCCCCGCCCCGTGAGGAGGCCCGCGTCCCCGGCCGCGGACCGCTGCACACCCTGCGCCGCGACAAGGCGGCCATCAGCCACCACTACGACGTCGGCAACGACTTCTACGAGCGGGTGCTCGGCCCCTCGATGGTCTACTCGTGCGCCTACTGGGACAGATCCGGCGGCACGCTCGAGGACGCCCAGCACGCCAAACTGGACCTCATCTGCCGCAAGCTGGCCCTCCGGCCCGGGCAGCGGCTGCTGGACGTGGGCTGCGGCTGGGGCTCGATGGTGCTGCACGCGGTGCGCGAGTACGGGGTGAGCGCCGTCGGCATCACCCTCTCCGAGGAGCAGGCGGCGTACGCCCGCAAGCGCATCGCGGACGCCGGGCTCACCGACCGGATCGAGATCCGCGTCCAGGACTACCGCAAGGTCACCGACGGGCCCTTCGACGCGATCTCCTCCATCGGCATGGCCGAGCACGTCGGCGCCGTGCGCTACGGCGAGTACACCGCCATCCTGCACCGGCTGCTGAAGCCCGGCGGGCGGCTGCTCAACCACCAGATCGCCCGGCGCCCGGAGCCGGACGAAGAGGCGTACCGGGTGGACGAGTTCATCGACCGCTACGTCTTCCCCGACGGCGAGCTGGCCCCGCTCGGCCGGACCGTCAGCCAGCTGGAGGAGGCGGGCTTCGAGGTGCGCGACGTGGAGGCCATCCGCGAGCACTACGCGCTCACCCTGCGCGCCTGGGTGGCCAACCTGGAGCGGCACTGGACGGAGGCGGTACGGCTCATCTCCCCGGGCCGGGCCCGGGTCTGGCGGCTCTACATGGCCGCGTGCGCCCTCTCCTTCGAGCGCAACCGGATCGGCGTCAACCAGGTCCTGGCCGTGCGCACCCCCGACGACGGGGCGTCCGGGCTGCCGCTGCGCGCCCGCGACTGGCGGGAGTGAAAACGGGACGTCCCCGCCCGCCCCGGTGAGGGGCGGACGGGGACGTCGGCTTCTGCGCCGCGCTACTCGGCCTTGATGGCCGCCAGCATGTTGAGCTTCGCCGCCCGGCGGGCGGGCCACAGCGCCGCCAGCACGCCCACGAAGGCGGCCAGCGCCAGGAAGACCGCCATCCGGCCCCAGGGCAGCACCAGCTCGTACGTCGGCATCCCGTTGGAGATCATCTCCCCGGCCGCCCAGCCGAAGAACACTCCGAGGCCGAGGCCGAGCACTCCGCCGAAGAGCGAGATGACCAGCGACTCCAGCCGGACCATCCGCTTGATGCCGCGCCGGTCCAGGCCGATCGCCCGCAGCATCCCGATCTCCTGGGACCGCTCGAAGACCGACATCGCCAGGGTGTTGATGACACCCAGCACGGCGACGAGCACGGCCATGGCCAGCAGTCCGTAGAGCATGTTCAGCATCAGGGTGAAGAACTGGGCGATCCCGTCGGAGATGTCCTTCTTGTTCTGCACCTGGATGGCCGGGTTCTCACCGAGCGCCTTCTTCAGGGCGTCCTTGGTCTCCTCCGAGGCGCCGCCCTTGGTCTTCACCATCACCTGCATGTCGGTGACGGTGGTCATGTGCGGGGTGAGTGTCGCGGAGTCCAGCATGATGCCGTGGATCATCTCGTTGCCCGTGTAGACGCCGTGGACGGTCAGCGTGCCACGGCGGCCGTCCTCGTAGGTCACCGGGATCTTCGAGCCCAGCTTCCAGCCGCGGTCCTCGGCCGTCTTGTCGTCGACGACCGCCTTGGTTCCGGAGAGCCCGGAGAAGGAGCCCGCGGAGAAGTCCAGGCCCACCAGGTCGGTGATGGACTTCCCGTTGACCCCGGTCAGGTACTCGATGTCGCCGTCGATCCGGGAGGCGGACTGGCGCAGCGGGCTGTACGCGGTGACCTCGGGCAGCTCGCCGATGGTGCGGGCCACGTCCGGCGACAGCGGACGCTGGCCGTCGAAGCCGCCCATGCTGACGACGTAGTCGGACTTCAGCGCGTCGGTGGCCATCTTGTCGATGCCCTTCTGGACGCTGCCCGCGATCACCGTCATACCGGTGATCAGGGTGAGGCCGACCATCAGGGCCGAGGCGGTGGCGGCGGTACGGCGCGGGTTGCGCACCGCGTTCTGCCGGGCCAGCTTGCCGGGCATGCCGAACACCCGCAGCACCGGCGCGGCGGCGGCGATCAGCGGCCGGGACAGCAGCGGGGTGAGGACGAACACCCCGATCACCAGCACAGCGGCGCCCAGGCCCATGTAGCTCTTGCCGTCGGTGCCCATACCGGCACCGGCCAGCACCAGTGCGATACCGGCCGCGGCCAGGATCGCGCCGATGGTGTTGCGGACCACCAGACCGCGGGTGGTCGGCGGGGCGTGCACGCTGTTCATCGCGGCGACCGGCGGGATCTTCGCGGCGCGGCGGCCGGGCAGCCAGGCGGCCAGCACGGTCACCACGATGCCGACGGCCAGCGAGACCAGCACGGTGGTGGCGTCCACGATGATCGGGCCGTCCGGGACGGTGGCTCCGGTGGAGTTGAGCAGCGAGCGCAGCCCGGCGCCGATGCCCACACCGGCCACGAGACCGGTGACGGCGGCGACCGCGCCCACGACGGTGGCCTCGATCAGCACCGAGCGGGTGACCTGACGGCGGGTCGCGCCGACCGCGCGCATCAGGGCGAGTTCCCGGGTGCGCTGGGCGACCAGCATGGTGAAGGTGTTGGCGATGATGAAGATGCCGACGAAGAGCGCGATACCGGCGAAGACCAGCATGCCGGTCTGCATCCCGCTCATGCTCGACTTGATGCTCTCGGCCTGCTCGTCGGCCAGCTTCCGCCCGGTCTCGGCCTCGGCCTCCTCGGGGAGGACCTTGTCGAGCGCGGACTTCAGCGCGGTCTGCGAGGTGCCCGCCGCGGCCTTCACATCGATCTCGTCGAACTGGCCGGGCTTGGCGAACAGCCGCTGCGCGGTGGGGGTGTCGAACAGCGCGAGGCTGCCGCCCGCCGCCACATTGCCGTCGTCGGTGGTGAAGACGCCGACGACCTTCTCCTTGCGGACCGGGCCGTCCACCGACACCCGGATGGTGTCGCCGACCGCGTAGTGGCCGCGCTCGGCGGACTTGGCGTCGAGCGCCACCTCGCCCGCGGCCTTGGGCGCGCGTCCGTCGGTCATCGTGTACCGCGGGTCCTTGCCGTCCTTGCCCGGGTAGTAGTTGCCGCCGAGGTTGGAGAAGCCGCTGCCGAGGAGGTCGCCGTTCTTCTTGGACAGGGCGGTGTAGCCGGAGACGGTGCCGGTCGCGGAGGCGGCGCCGGGCACCTCGGCCGCCCGGTCCAGCACCCGCTGGCCGAGCCGCGGCGCCTCGCCGGGCTTGCCGGTGTCGTCGTCGGCGCCGCTGTCGGGCGTGATGGCCACGTCGACGCCGGAGAAACCCTTCTCGGAACTCTTCTGGTAGGCGTCGGAGATGGTGTTGGTGAAGACCAGGGTGCCGGAGACGAAGGCCACGCCGAGCAGCACGGCGAGCGTTGTCATCAGCAGCCGGGCCTTGTGCGCGAGCACATTGCGCAAGGCGGTACGGAACATGGGGTGTCAGTCCTGAGAGGGGTTCGGGAGGCTTACGGGGCGGCGGCCGGGGGGCGGGTGCCCGTCCCGCGTCAGCTGGTGCGGCCCTTGGCGTCGAAGCGCTTCATCCGGTCCAGGACCGCCTCGGCGGAGGGGTCGCGCAGCTCGTCGACGATCCGGCCGTCGGCGAGGAAGACCACCCGGTCGGCGTAGGAGGCGGCGACCGGGTCGTGAGTGACCATCACCACCGTCTGGCCCAGCTCCCGGACCGAGTTGCGCAGGAAGCCCAGGACCTCGGCACCGGACCGGGAGTCCAGGTTGCCGGTGGGCTCGTCCGCGAAGATGATGTCGGGCTGGCCGGCCAGGGCCCGGGCCACCGCCACCCGCTGCTGCTGACCGCCGGAGAGCTGGTTGGGCCGGTGCTTGAGCCGCCCGGACAGCCCGACGGTCTCCACCACCCGGTCCAGCCACGCCCGGTCGGCCTTGCGGCCCGCGATGTCCATCGGGAGGGTGATGTTCTCCAGCGCGTTCAGCGTCGGCAGCAGGTTGAACGCCTGGAAGATGAAGCCGATCTTGTCGCGGCGCAGCTGGGTGAGCTTCTTGTCCTTCAGCGCGGTCAGTTCGACCTCACCGATCCGGGTGGAGCCGCTGGAGACCGTGTCCAGACCCGCCATGCAGTGCATCAGCGTCGACTTGCCCGATCCGGAAGGCCCCATGATCGCGGTGAACTCGGCCTGCCGGAACTCCACGGAGACGGCGTCCAGGGCGATCACCTGGGTCTCGCCTTGTCCGTAGACCTTGGAGAGGTCCGTGGCCCGGGCAGCCGCCGTGGTGGGGCGGGTGGCGGTCTCGACGCCGGGGGTGGTGGTGGTCACGGTGGAGGGCTCCTGTCATGCGGTACGGGACGGTCCCCGCGCCACGGGCGGACTGGTCCCGTGCTGCGGGACCGGGCGGGGTGTCCCTCCATGGTCCTTGCCGCCCGGGCGCAGGGGATCAACCCGTGCTCCGGTTTCCGCGCGCGACTCGGGTCGTAGGCGCCGCGGCCCGTGTCCTCCCTGGGTAGGAGAGGGCCCCCATACGGGGGCATCGAGATTGCGTCATTCCGCTCATCACGGCGGTGCCCGGCATATGGCCAGGTCCAGTCGCCAACGGCATCCACGGGTACCCCGCCCCGCCGCTGATGGACACTCAGTTGCCAATAAAATAAGACAACCTCGGTCCGGGGATTCGCTGTTCGGGGGCTTGTCCCCGGATAGGCTCGTGCTGCTCTCCTATGGGGAGGGCCGTGTGCGGATGGTACGGCCCAGGGAGCCGCTGCCCGGATGGTGGAATGCAGACACGGCGAGCTTAAACCTCGCTGCCCCTCGCGGGCGTACCGGTTCAAGTCCGGTTCCGGGCACCTCCAGATCGCGGGACGGCACTCAGCGTGCGCGGACGGTTGCCCGCTGCTCCCGCGCCGGGCCCGCAGGGGCCTCGCGCGCGCCCGCCATGCATGAAAAGATCCTCCTTGGGCACTAGGGTGCAGTCTTTGCTTACCCATTACCCTCGAGTCAAGGCCGCGCAGGGCGGCCATGGAGGAGTGAGATGAGGAGCAGCAACCCGGTCTTCTCGCGACGGGGATTCAGCCGCAGCGGCGGCTACGCCGGCTTCGGCGGGGCGCCGCAGGCCGGGAGCCCCGCCGCAGGTCAGGGCAACCCGTACGCCGGTGGTAACCCGTACGCGCAAGGTCAGGCGCCGACGAATCCCTACGCGGCCGGTGGCCAGCAGAATCTGACGCCCGAGCAGCTCCAGCAGATGTACGGGGCGCCTCCGGCCGCCGGTCCGCGGACCGGCGGTATGACGATGGACGACGTCGTCATGCGCACCGGTATGACGCTGGGCACCGTCATCGTCGCCGCCGCGGCCGCCTGGATCGCCGAGCTCCCGGTGGGCGTCGGCTTCGGCGCCGCGCTGGTGGCGATGGTCCTCGGCCTCGTCCAGGCGTTCAAGCGCACCGCCTCGCCCGCGCTGATCATGGGCTACGCCCTCTTCGAGGGACTTTTCCTCGGTGTCATCAGCCAGGTCTACAACGAGCGCTGGTCCGGCATCCCGATGCAGGCCGTGCTCGGCACGATGGCCGTCTTCGTCGGTGTGCTCGTGGCGTACAAGACCCGGCTCATCCGGGTGAACGCACGCTTCCAGCGCTTTGTGCTCGCGGCGGCCATCGGGTTCGTCCTGCTGATGGCGGTCAATCTGCTCTTCGCCGCCTTCGGCGGCGGTGACGGTCTGGGCTTCCGCAGCGGTGGCCTCGGCATCGTTTTCGGCCTCATCGGCGTGGTGCTCGGCGCGGCCTTCCTGGCCATGGACTTCAAGCAGATCGAGGACGGCGTCGCCTACGGCGCTCCGCGCGAGGAGTCCTGGCTGGCCGCGTTCGGTCTGACGCTGTCGCTGGTCTGGATCTACCTGGAGCTGCTGCGGCTGATCTCCATCTTCCGGGACTAGTGCCGTCATCACCGGTCACACGGCCGGTGGTGAGCGGCGAAGGGCCCGCGGAGGCGATCGCCTCCGCGGGCCCTTCTTCTGCGGCGTAAGCCACCCCGTTGGGTCCGTCTGGTCCGTGCGGTCGGTCTGGGATACACGCCTGTGCCTCCCGGCAGGGGGCGCGGCTACAGCAGCTTGCGTGCCGCGCGCCTCAAGTCGTGCTCATGGATGATCGCTTTGGCATGGCCGTAGGCGAGCTTGTGCTCACCGCGCAGCCAGCTGACCTTCTCCTCGAAGCGGAAGAACGCGGGGCCTTCGTCGACGGTGCGGAGCCAGTCGGCGACTTCGCGGCCTGTGCACTGGGGAATGCGGGAGAGTAGGTTCCGGTGAGTCTCGTCGGAGAAGATTTGGGACATCGGCGCCTCCGGACGCGTCCATGCCGGACCCGGGTTCATCACCCGGGTGGGGTCCTTCAGCTCACCGTGCCTGAGTGTTCGGCTGTTGGCAACAGGCCGTCGGTGGCGCATACGCTTCGGCCGTGGATGATGTGACCCCCTTGCTCACGGCCGTCGACCGGCTCGCCGACCGGCTGCGCACCCTGCCCCAGTCCCGGTTGCGGCAGGGGGCGGCGGCGGAAGGACTGGCGCTGGCAAGGGAATTGTCACTGCGTGCCCAGCGGCTGGAGAAGCCGGGTGCACCGCCGAGGATCATGCCGGACGTGGGGATGTTCGCGGTCGCGGACCAGCTGGCGGTGGCAGGCCATGACTTGGTGCACGCGCTGGAGCGCGCGCCGGACAACGGCGCGGGGGAGCTCGCCGAGGCGGTCACGCTGGTGACGGAGACGGCCGAGCGCTGCGGGGCCTGACGGGGCCGTCGGGCGGGTCCGGACAGCGGCCGGGATACGCGGCCGGGGGGACCCGGGGATACGGCGTTGCGGCGAGGCCGGAGGGTCCGGGAGTGCGCTGGGGGATGCGGGGGTGCGCCGGGCCGGGATGCGGCGGTTACCGAGAGGCCGCGGTCACAGCGAGGCGATGACGCGGTCGGCGAGGACGTACACCTTCTCGGTGCCGCAGCCGAAGGTGAGCGCATAGGCGCCGGAGACGCCCGAGCCGCCGAGCAGCACCGGTGCGGTGCCCTCGCGCAGCGCGTCCGCCAGCCGCTCCGCGGTCTCGCGGTGGCCCGGCGTCATACAGATCGTGGTGCCGTCGGCGAAGACGTACACATCGAGGGTGCCGAGCGGGCCGGGGCGCACATCGGCCAGCGGAACGCGGTCGTCGGCCAGCTCGGTGAGCCGGTTCACCGTCCGGTCGTGGTCGGCCACCGGCGACGAGGGGGTGAAGTCGGGGTGCGAGGGGTGTCGGCGGCGGGCGGCCGCGAGCTCGGCGGACTCCACGGACTCGGCCTCCAGCTCCACCTCGGTACGTACCTCGGCGGCCACCTCGAGCTCCACCTCCGCCTCGGGCTCCGGGTCCCCGGCCGGGTCGAGCGGGTCGTGGCCCAGCGCGTCCAGGCCGAGCAGCGGCTCCAGCCCGGCCAGATCGGCCTGGCGGGGTACGAAGAGCTGGCTGTCCTGCGCGGAGTCGTCGCCGGGGCCGGAGACCCCGCCGAGCAGCGAGTGGGCGTCGGACGGCCCGGCGGAGTCCCTGGCCTCCTGAGCGGCCCAGAACGCCCGTGCCTCGGCCAGCTCCCGCTCCCGCTCCTCCGCGAGCGCGTCCGCCACGGCGGCGCGTATCTCGGCGGCGGGGGTGGTGCGGGCAGTGGGCACCGCGGCGGCGTCGCCCCGGCCGTCCCGGGCAGCCTGACCGGCGGCGGCGCCCGTCGCGGCGAGGTCGGCGCGCAACTCGGTGATCTGCCGGCGCACACCGCGCGCGGTGTGCAGGGCTGCGGCGCCCACGGCCGTGGCGGTGACCGCGGCCAGGAGGACGGCAAGGGTCATGGGGCTCACTGACTTAACTCCCGGTTGCTATGGATCCCCCGAATTCCTACCTCAGCTTGACGCGCGGCGCCTCTTGGCGTCAGTGCATAACATCACTAAAGGGACGGAATCCGGGGCCGGAAGGGCCAGGATGACCGTGGCTGAGCTGGGGAGACACCCCTCCCCCAGGACTTTTGTCACATCCTGGGGGAGATTCGGTCACGGCCCAGCCGCGGCCCGGCGCGGCGCCGCCGCGACACCGGGTGCGGCCGGACGCGGTGCGCGGCTCAGCTCAGCCGCTCGATGACCATGGCCATGCCCTGGCCGCCGCCGACGCACATGGTCTCCAGACCGAACTGCTTGTCGTGGAACTGGAGCGAGTTGATCAGCGTGCCGGTGATCCGGGCGCCGGTCATGCCGAAGGGGTGGCCGACGGCGATGGCCCCGCCGTTGACGTTCAGCCGGTCCAGGTCGATGCCCAGATCGCGGTAGGAGGGGATGACCTGCGCGGCAAACGCCTCGTTGATCTCCACAAGGTCGATGTCGCCGATGGAGAGCCCGGCGCGGCTCAGCGCCTGCTTGGACGCCTCGACCGGTCCGTAGCCCATGATCTCGGGGGAGAGTCCGGAGACGCCGGTGGACACGATCCGGGCCAGCGGGGTGATGCCCAGCTCGCGCGCCTTGGTGTCGGACATGATCACCAGCGCCGCGGCGCCGTCGTTGAGCGGACAGCAGTTGCCCGCGGTGACCAGGCCGTCGGGGCGGAAGACCGGCTTCAGGCCCTGGACGCCCTCCAGCGTGGTGCCCGCGCGCGGGCCGTCGTCGGTGGCCACCACGGTGCCGTCGGGGGTGGTCACCGGGGTGATCTCACGCTCCCAGAAGCCCTTCTTGATGGCCTCCTCGGCGAGGTTCTGGGACCGCACGCCGAACTCGTCCATCTCCTGGCGGGTGATCCCCTTGAGCCGGGCGAGGTTCTCGGCGGTCTGGCCCATCGCGATGTACGGGTCGGGCAGCAGATCGTCCTCGCGCGGGTCGTGCCAGTCGGTGCCCTCCTGCTCGGCGCGCGCGGCGGTACGGGCCTCGCTGTCCGCGAACAGCGGGTTGTGGGTGTCCGGCAACCCGTCCGAGGTGCCCTTCACCGAACGGGACACCATCTCGACGCCCGCCGAGATGAAGACGTCGCCCTCGCCCGCCTTGATGGCGTGCAGGGCCATCCGCGACGTCTGGAGCGAGGAGGAGCAGTAGCGGGTGACGGTGCAGCCGGGGAGGTGGTCCATCCCCATCTGCACGGCCACGATCCGGCCCAGGTTGTGCCCCTGCTCACCGCCCGGCAGACCACAGCCCAGCATCAGGTCGTCGATCTCGCGCGGGTCGAGCTGCGGCACCTTGGCGAGCGCGGTCTTGATGATCTCGGCGGTCAGGTCGTCCGGCCGCAGATCCTTGAGCGACCCCTTGAAGGCTCGGCCGATGGGTGAACGGGCGGCAGAGACGATCACAGCTTCGGGCATCACGGCTCCATGGGGCGGAAGGTGGCTGGACTGTGTGGGAAGTTACCTGCACGTACCTCGGCGGTCACGGGATCCGGCCTGTGACGCGGAACTCTTTTTTCCAAGCGTACGCTCAGTGGCTCGGACCTGGCTCGGACCCGATCCCGGGTGAAGTCCCTGGGCCGCCCACAAGGGGGGCGGGCGTCGCCCCCCGGGACTGGCGCTGGCGTCCGGCGTACCGCGGGCGGGCGCGCGGCTGGGCGTGCCCGGGCCCCGGGTACGCCCGGCGTGACGCGGTCGCCGTCCGGCGGTATCGCGGCTCGGCGCGGTACTCGGGGGCCGTCCTCGGTCCTCCGGCGCGCTTCCTTCGCGGCCCGCCGGGACCGGGCGCCCCCCGGTCCCGGCGGGCCGCGCCCCCCTCAGTGGGTCACCGGCGGGGGTGAGGGGGCCGGGACGGGGCCCTCGGCGGTGTCGGCGCCGGCGGGGCGGTCGCGGCGCAGCAGCCGGGCCCAGGGGCCGCGGGCCGCCGTGACCTCGGTGCCGCCCTCCGCCGCGGCCTCCGCGGCGGCCGTGGCGACCGGCAGGATGCCCTCGTCGCGGGTCTCCGGCGTCTCCTCGGGCCACAGGCCCAGCGAGGCGCACAGCGTGGGCAGGACGGCCATGGCGGCCGTGGCATAGCCCTCGGCCGAGGGGTGGTAGTTGTCCGGGCCGAACAGCTCCCGCGGGTTCGCCGCGAACTCCGGGCCCAGCAGATCGCCCAGCGAGACCGTACGCCCGCCCTGCTCGACCACCCCGATGGTCTGCGCGGCGGCCAGCTGGCGGCTGAGCCGTCGCGCGATCCACCGCAGCGGCTGGTAGACGGGCTCGATGGTGCCGAGGTCGGGGCAGGTGCCCACCACCACCTCGCAGTCGCTCTCGCGCAGCCTCCGCACCGCCTCCGACAGCAGCCGCACCGACTGGGCGGGCGGCATCCGCCGGGTGACGTCATTGGCGCCGATCATGATCACGCAGACGTCCGGGAGCTGCTCGGGATCGTCCAGCACCAGCGTGACCTGGCGCTCCAGATCGGTGGACTGGGCGCCGGGAAGCGCCACGTTCCGCAGGTCCACCGGGCGCTCCGCCACCGCCGCGAGCCCGGAGGCCAGCAGCGCGCCCGGCGTCTGACTAGGGCGGTGGACGCCCTGCCCGGCGGCCGTGGAGTCGCCGAGAAAGGCCAGCCGCAAAGGGGGCTGGCCGGTTCTGCGGGCGAAGGCGAAGCCGTAGCGGCCGTCCGCCCGCGGTGGGGCGGCCTCGGAGCCGCCCACCACCCGCTTCGCGAGTGACACCTCGGTGAGCACCAGCACGGCGGTCACCCCGCCCAGCAGCCCGATCCCGCCGCCCCCGTACGCCGCCGCGGCCGCGATCCGCCGCGCCACCCTCGCCCTCGACATCGACATGGGTCCAGCCCACCTCCGTCCACACGCGCCGCAGGCCCGTCGGTACGGCCTGCTAACACCTTGTTTCCCGGTGGAGGCTCCCTCGCAACGCGCCGGTCGGAGGGTCCGGGGGCGCAATAAGCTGATTGCACGGGCCCGCGACGGCGGCCGCCCCGACGCGGAGATCCCGCGGAACCGGACCAGGAGCAGGTGTGCAGTACTACGAATCGATGATTGAGCTGGTCGGCAATACCCCGCTGGTGAAGCTCAACACCGTGACCGAAGGCATCCGGGCGACCGTCCTGGCCAAGGTCGAATACTTCAACCCCGGCGGTTCGGTGAAGGACCGCATCGCGGTACGGATGATCGAGGCGGCCGAGGCGTCCGGGGAGCTCAAGCCCGGCGGCACGATCGTGGAGCCGACCTCCGGCAACACCGGTGTCGGTCTGGCGATGGTCGCCCAGCGCAAGGGCTACAAGTGCATCTTCGTCTGCCCGGACAAGGTGTCCACGGACAAGATCAACGTGCTGCGGGCCTACGGCGCCGAGGTCGTGGTCTGCCCGACCGCCGTGGACCCCGAGCACCCCGACTCGTACTACAACGTCTCGGACCGCCTGGTGCGCGAGACGCCCGGGGCCTGGAAGCCCGACCAGTACAGCAACCCCAACAACCCCCGCTCGCACTACGAGACCACCGGTCCCGAGCTGTGGGAGCAGACCGAAGGCAAGATCACCCACTTTGTGGCGGGTGTCGGCACCGGCGGCACCATCAGCGGCACCGGCCGCTATCTGAAGGACGTCAGCGAGGGCCGGGTCAAGGTCATCGGCGCCGACCCCGAGGGCTCCGTCTACTCCGGCGGCTCCGGCCGCCCGTATCTGATCGAGGGCGTCGGTGAGGACTTCTGGCCGACCGCCTACGACCAGGATGTCGCGGACGAGATCGTCGCGGTCTCCGACAAGGACGCCTTCCAGATGACCCGGCGGCTGGCCAAGGAGGAGGGGCTGCTGGTCGGCGGTTCCTGCGGGATGGCGGTCGTCGCCGCGCTGCGCGTGGCGAAGGACCTGGGCCCGGACGACGTGGTGGTCGTCCTGCTGCCCGACAGCGGCCGCGGCTATCTCTCCAAGATCTTCAACGATGAGTGGATGGCCGACTACGGCTTCCTCGAGGAGAACGGTTCGGCCGTGCGCGTCGGCGACGTCCTCCAGGGCAAGGAGGGCGGGCTGCCCTCGCTGGTCCATATGCACCCCGAGGAGACGGTCGGCGAGGCCATCGAGGTGCTGCGGGAGTACGGCGTCTCGCAGATGCCGATCGTCAAGCCCGGTGCCGGACACCCGGACGTGATGGCCGCCGAGGTCATCGGCTCGGTGGTGGAACGCGAGCTGCTGGACGCGCTGTTCGCGCACCGCGCCGAGCTCAGCGACCCGCTGGAGAAGCACATGAGCCCGCCGCTGCCGCACGTCGGCTCCGGTGAGCCGGTCGCGGACCTGATGGCGGTGCTGGGCCGGGCGGACGCGGCGATCGTGCTGGTGGAGGGCAAGCCCACGGGTGTGGTGAGCCGTCAGGACCTGCTGGCGTACCTGGCCCGCACCCCGAAGTAGCGCGGTCCGCGAGGGCTCCAACTGGCGCATGGCACGGGCCGGATGGGGTTTTCAGCAACTGGTACGCATGTGTCACGCGCTCGCAGCACAGGGTTAACACGGCTCCGGCAGATTGAGGGGTGTCGGGAACGGACGACCCCGACACCCCACAGCGGCGACAGGACTTCCGGAGCGGCTCCCGGACTCCACGGTCGCCCGGGCGCGGCGGCCGTCCTGACTTCGGCCCGCGTCCCCGCGGGGACCGCCGTCGTCCCGCCCTCGGTGCTCACACCGGGGTGCGGCGGTCCCCGCGTGCATCCCCTTCGCGGTCCCGTGGCAGGTTCACGGTCCCGCCTCTTCTGCGTCTCCCGCGCCTTCCTCGTCCCCCGCGTTATGGGGTTGGCTCGCCGCCGCCTCGCGGTCTCCCCGGCTTCCGCGGCGCAGCCGGGAGAAACCGCCCATCGCGTGCACCGCGTTGACCCCGACGATCCCCGCCCAGGTGACCAGCAGCCCGGCCAGCCCCTCGTTGGCCGCGCCGATCGCCGACAGCGGGATGGCCAGCACCAGGGAGACGCCGACGAAGGCGAACCGCTCTCCGAAGCCGTCCATGCCCAGCCCGCCGGCCGGCCCCCGGGCGTCGATCCCGTAACCGCGGGTGCCGCGCGCCGCCGCCATCTGCCGCTCGGCCGTCTGTCGCCGCTGATGGCGGTCGGCGGCGTTGTCGAACCGCTGCCCGACCTTCTCCATGAAGGAGTCGACCGGCTCCGATTCGTACTCCGCGCCCTGCTCCTCGCGGGTCTGGAGCGTCGCGTCGAGTTCCTTCTTCAGCTCGGGGCCATGGGGGTCCATGCTTGATGACGGTACGGTCGCGGGGAGGCTGTGTCGGTAGGGCTGGCCCCCCAACCGGGGAGGGGCGACAGGTGCCCCGGCCCGCCGTGGAAGGAGTCCCATCCGTGACCGCACCTCTCCTCACGTCCCTCGCCGCGTCCGGCGGAGACCGCCCCGACGCGCTCACCGTCGCCGGGCACCGCCTCTCGCGCGAGGAACTCCTCGGCGCCGCGGGCGCGGTCGCCGCCCGTATCGCCGGTGCCCCGGCCGTCGCGGTCCACGCGACCGCGACGGCGGAGACGGTGGTCGCGGTGGTCGGCGCGCTGCTCGCCGGGGTGCCTGTGGTCCCGGTACCGCCGGACTCCGGCCCCGCCGAACGCGACCACATCCTGCGGGACTCGGGCGCCGCGCTGCTCCTCGCCGGAGCGGGGGCGGGGGCGGGAGCGGCGGCCGAGGCCGCGGAGGTGCCGGTGGAGACCGTACGCGTGGATCCGTCCGAACGCGCGGAGTGGACCAAGTCCGAACCCGCCCCGGAGTCCACCGCGTTCATCCTCTACACCTCCGGCACCACGGGTGCGCCCAAGGGCGTACTGATCTCCCGCCGGGCCGTCGCCGCCGATCTGGACGCGCTCGCCGACGCCTGGGCCTGGACGGCCGGGGACACCCTCGTGCACGGGCTGCCGCTGTTCCATGTGCACGGCCTGGTGCTGGGCGTGCTGGGCGCGCTGCGGACCGGCAGCCGCCTGGTGCACACCGGCAGGCCGACCGCGGCGGCGTACGCGGCGGCCGGGGGCAGCCTCTACTTCGGTGTGCCCACCGTCTGGAACCGCGTGGTCCAGGACCCGGACTCGGCCCGCGCCCTGTCCGGCGCCCGGCTGCTGGTCTCCGGCAGCGCCCCGCTCCCCGCCCCGGTCTTCCGGGAGCTCGAGCGGCTCACCGGTCAGCGGCCGGTCGAGCGCTACGGCATGACCGAAACCCTGATCACCGTCAGCACCCGCGCCGACGGCGAGCGCCGTCCGGGCTCCGTCGGCACCCCGCTGCCGGGTATCCGTACCCGGATCGCCGCCGAGGAGGGCGCCGGGATCGGTGAGCTCCAGCTCACCGGCCCCACCCTCTTCGACGGCTATCTGGGCCGTCCCGAGGCCACCTCCGGCTCCTACACCGAGGACGGCTGGTTCCGCACCGGTGACATCGCCACCGTCGAGCCGGACGGCTTCCACCGCATCGTGGGCCGCGCCTCCACCGACATGATCAAGTCCGGTGGGTACCGCATCGGCGCGGGCGAGATCGAGAACGCCCTGCTGGACCACCCCGCCGTCCGGGAGGCGGCCGTCGTCGGCGCCCCCCACGACGACCTCGGCCAGCAGATCGTCGCCTATGTCGTCGCCGACGGCGTCACCGGACAGGCCCTGATCGACTTCGTCGCCGCCCAGCTCTCCGTCCACAAACGGCCCCGCGTGGTGCGCTTCCTGGAGGCCTTGCCGCGCAACGCCATGGGCAAGCCCCAGAAGAAGCTGCTGCCGCCGGCCTGAGCGCCGCCCCCGGCCGGCCCGCCCCCGGTCCGCCTCATCCGACGGGGGAGGGGCAGGACCCGGCCCGCTCCGGGGCGAGGATCATGCGGTCCGGGATGCGGTCGGTGTCGTTGCGGGCCAGCAGCCAGTAGAGGGCGGCGGGGACGACGAGGCCGACGATCCAGGAGATGTCCGCGCCGCCCAGCGGTTCGACGAGCGGGCCGGTGTAGAAGTGGGTCGCGAGGAAGGGCAGTTGGGCGAGGACCCCCACGGCGTAGGTGAGGAGGGCCTTCCAGCGCCAGGCGCCGTAGCGGCCGCCCGGATCGCTGAGCGCCGGGATGTCGTAGCGCTCCTTGGCGATGGCGTAGTAGTCGACGAGGTTGATCGCGCTCCACGGCGTGAAGAAGGTCAGCAGGAACAGCAGGAAGTCCTTGAAGGACGACAGGAAGCTGTCCTTGCCCAGCAGGGCGACGGCCGTACCGGCGACCATGATCACCGCGATGTAGGCGGCGCGGCCGCGCGGGGAGAGGGTGGTGCGGCCCCGGAAACCGCTGACGCTGGTCACCATCGACATAAAACCGCCGTAGGTGTTCAGGACGTTGACCGTCAGCTTGCCGAGGGCGATGACGAAGTACAGGAGCGAGGTGACGACGGCCGCGCCGCCGCCCAGGCCGACGACGTAGGAGACCTCGTGGCCGATGAAGGCGTCACCGGCCGCGGCGGCGGCCAGCGCCCCGAAGGCCATGGACCACTGGGAGCCGAGCACGGTGCCCGCGAGCGTCCAGGAGAAGGTGGCCCGGGCGGAGGTGGAGCGGGGCAGATAGCGGGAGTAGTCGGCGACGTACGGGCCGAAGGCGAGCTGCCAGGAGGCGGACAGCGACATCGCGAGGAGGAAGAGCGGGATGTCGAAGGTCCGGTCGTGCAGCAGGGTGGCGAGGTCGGCGCGGTCCAGCAGCCGGATGCCGAGGTAGACGAAGGCCAGCGCGCAGACCACTCCGGCGATCCGGCCGAGCGCATGGATCAGGCGGTAGCCGACGGTCGCGGTGACGGCGGTGACCAGCGCGAACAGCACGATGCCGGTGGTGTCGCCGAGATGGGTCAGCTCACCGACCGCCTGCCCCGCCAGGACGCTGCCGCTGGCGAAGAAGCCCACGTACATCACGATGACCAGCAGCAGCGGGACGATCGCGCCGCGCACCCCGAACTGGGCCCGGGAGGAGATCATCTGGGGCAGCCCGAGCCGCGGCCCCTGGGCGGAGTGCAGGGCCATGACGGCTCCGCCCAGGACGTTGCCGAGCAGCAGGGCGACAAGCGCCCAGAAGGCGTTGGATCCGAAGACGACGGCGAGGGCGCCTGTGACGACGGCGGTGATCTGGAGGTTCGCACCGACCCACAGCGTGAACTGGCTGAAGGCGGTGCCGTGGCGCTCCGCGTCGGGAACGACGTCGATGGAGCGTCTTTCGACCAGGGAGTCGGGCATACGGTGCTCCTGCGGCTGGTGCTTCGGGCAGGGGCGCGGGCGCCGGCGCGGCGCGTGAAGCGAAGCCGAACATTCGCTTCCCCTTGCCCTGCCTGCATATAGTCATGCACAGTCATAGGTGAGTGAATAGAAGTCAAGAGGTCTGCGTTGATCGGCGGTATCTTCTGTTCGCACTATGGGACGGAACGCCGGGCTGCCGCCCGCGGAGGGCGGTTTGGGGCCTGAGCACCCTGGAGGACGTCCCCTATGCCGGACAGTGTGAGGCCAGGAGGACGGACGCGATGAGGACCGACAACGGCGCGGCGCCGGACGCCGCGGGGACGGACGCCGGGGGCGGCGCCGCCCGGCTCCAGGCGCTCTTCGAGGGCCACCGGCTCACCCCGACCCAGCGGCGGATCGCCCACTGCATGGTGCGGCGGGCGGCGGACGCCCCGTTCCTCTCCAGCGTCGAACTCGCCGAGCTGGCCGGCGTCAGCCAGCCGTCCGTGACCCGCTTCGCGGTTGCGCTCGGCTTCGACGGCTACCCCGCGCTGCGCAAGCATCTGCGCGATGTCGCGCCCGCCGAACCGCCGGTGGCCGAGGGCGCGTACAACGAGTACCAGCAGGCGGTGCAGTCCGAGATCGACAATCTGCGCCATCTCGCCACCCTGCTGGCCGACCCCGCCCCGGTCGAACGCGCCGGCCGGCTGCTCGCCGCGTCCCGTCCGCTGCCGGTCCTCGGGCTGCGCGCCGCCTCCGCCCAGGCGGGCGGCTTCACCTACTTCGCGCGCAAGGTCCACCCGGACGTCCGGCTGCTCGACGAGGGCGGCACGATGCTCGCCGACCGCATCGACGCCGCCCAGCGCGCGGGCGCGACCGCCCTGCTGTGCTTCGCGCTGCCGCGCCATCCGCGCGAGGTCGTGGAGGGTCTGGAGTACGCCCGGGGGTCCGGCCTGACCGTGGTCACCGTCGCCGACAGCGCCTTCGCCCCGGTGGCCCGTCACAGCGATCTGCTGCTCCCCGCCGCGGTGGGCACCGGTCTGGCCTTCGACACCGCCTGCGCACCGATGCTGCTGGGGCGGGTGCTGCTGGAGGCGATGTGCGACGCCCTGCCGGACGCGCAGGCGCGGCTGGAGGAGTTCGACACGAAGGCGGCGGCGCGCGGCCTGTTCGTCGACTAGTAGGTCCTGTCCGGTGGATCTTTGAGGGTCAGCCCGCGGCGTCTGGTGCGGGGGCACCTCCCGGCGGTAGCCGGGGGAGCATCGCAAGGCGGAGGATCGCCCTCGTGCTGGGCGTACTTGGGCGACTCCGACAACGCAGCCGGGGGCACCTCCCAGCGGTAGCCGGGGGCGCGGTGCCAGGCGTCGCGGGCCCGATGAGAACCACCGGACAGGGCCTAGCCCCCCGACGAGTCGGATCCCCGCCCGCGGGCTTCCGGATGACCCGCGGGGCGGCCCCGGCGTGCGCCGTCCGGACGCCCGTCCCGGCCGTCCGGGCCCGGGTTACAGGTCCAGCAGCCCCCCGGCGTAGTCGCCGCCGCTCTCCGTGACGATCTCCTCGATCGTCTGCGGCGAGCGCACCGTCGCGAAGCGCACCTCCTCGCCGTCCGTCGTGAAGCCGTAGATCCCCGGTCGCGGCAGGCTGTTGTAGGCGAAGTGGTTGGAGAAGTAGTAGGCCCCGGTGTCCAGCAGGCCGACCAGATCGCCCGCCGCGAGCTGCGGGAGGGGGCGGTCGCGGGCGACCAGGTCGCCCGCGAAGCAGCACGGTCCGGCGATGTCCTGGGCGAGCAGACCGCCCGGGGCGGTCGGCTTGGGGCGGCCCGCGGCGTCGTACGCGGCGATCCGCAGCGGCCAGGACTCCGGCGCGAAGACCGTGCGGGTGGCGAGCTGGGCGCCCGCGTGGGTGACCGCGATCGGACGGCCGCCCGCGGACTTGGCGTACTCGACCCGGGCCAGCACCGTGCCGGACTTGGCGAGCAGCGACCGCCCGAACTCGGTGACCAGCGCGTACCGGCCGTCGAAGAGCCCGGGGACGGTGGTCAGCAGCGCTTGGGCGTACTCGCGGTAGCCGGGGGTGAACTCCTCGGAGCCGAAGTTCACCGGCAGCCCGCCGCCGATGTCGAGGGTGTCGACCTGCCGCCGGCCGACCGCCGCGTTGATCTCCTCGGCCAGCTCGTACGTCGCCCGGACGCCCGCCGCCATCAGCTCCAGCGGGATGCCCTGGGAGCCGACGTGGGCGTGCAGCCGGGTCAGCCACGGCCGCTCCGTGAAGGCGCGGACGACGCGGTTCCACGCGCCCGGGTCCTGGAGGGCGACGCCGAACTTGGAGGTCGCGGTGGCCGTGCTGAGCGCGTCGATGCTGCCTCCGCCCAGCTGCGGATTGACCCGCAGCCCCACCTGGCCGTGCGGGGCCCGGGACGCGGCCTCGCCCCGGGGCTCGATCAGCGCGCCGAGCCGGTCCAGCTCCTGCGGATTGTCGGCGTTGAGGGCGATCCGCAGCCGCAGCGCCTCGTGCAGCTCGGCGGTGGTCTTGGCGGGGGAGTCCAGGACGATCCGCTCGGGCGGTACGCCCGCGGCGCGGGCCAGCGCCAGTTCACCGGGGCTGGCCACCTCGCAGCCCAGCCCCTCGTCGGCCAGCAGCCGCAGTACGGGGACGAGCGCGGCGGCCTTCACCGCGAAGGCGTGCAGTACGGGGGTGCCGGGGGCGACGACCTCGTCGAAGGCCGTGCGCAGCTCCGCCGCGGCGGAGCGGATTCCGGCCACGTCCAGCAGCCCCACCACGGGCTGATCGGCCTCGATCAGCCCCTGCTCCACCGCGGCCCGTACGGCGCTCTCCCGCCGGGCGGCCGAAGCGGCCCCCGCCCCTGCCCCCGCTGCGACCGGATTCGATGTCATGCCTTCAGCCAACCACCACGCCGCCCAGCCCGCCCAGCCCGCCCGGCTCACAGACCGGCGGTGAGAGACATCGGAACGTGCCGGACGTCGGCCTGTACACGGTGCTCGCACAGGATTCCAGGGCGATGTGCAGCCGGAGCGCGCGAGCGTCGCGTACGGATTTGTTCTCCGAGACGAGGTGGTACTCGACCTCTCGCGGGTCCCCTGAGCCGGAGGGCAGCATCGGAGCCGGCACCGACCTCGGTACGTCGGGCCTGAGGAGGGCCCGCACGGTGAGGGTGCAGCCGGTGCGGGTGGGCGCGTAGGTCACGTACGACAGGTCCTGCCACGGGACGTCCCAGACGGTCTGGCGCAGTTGCAGCGTCAGCCGGTCGCTGTTCACCCGAATGGCGCTGCGGTGCAGGTACGGCAGCGCGTGGGACAGGCCGGTCAGCAGGCAGGCGGCCGCGAGGACGCCGCCGAGGGCCAGTCCGATCGGCAGCTCGCCCGAGGATCCGGCCGAGGCCACCACCACCAGGGCGAGCGCCGCCAGCAGCGTCGGCCGACGCATACGCCGCCAGAAGGCGGCCCGGCCGCCGTCGTCGACGACGAACGCGTCCGTGGCCGGTGTGGGAGTGGTGCCCGGGCGAGGCTGGGTGGGCCGACCGGGCGGCTCGTGGGACGGGGCCTCCCGGCCCGGGGGCGGGACCTGCCGGTCGTGGGACGGGGCCCGCGGGTCGGACGGTGCGGACGGAGCGTGGTGGGTCGGCTGGGCGTGCGGCGGGGTGGGCGTCCGCGGGTCGAGGGCCGTGGGGTGCGGGCCGCGGCGGGGTCGAGCACCGTGGGCACCCCGTCCGTCAGCGCCGCCGCCACCTCCGCCGCCCGCGGCCGGGACTCGGGTGACTTCGTCAGGCACGCCTCGACCAGCGACCGCAGGCTCGGCGGCAGTCCGCCCAGGTGCGGCGGCTCGTGCACGACGCGGAACAGCAGGGCGTGCGTCGAGCCCTCGCCGAACGGGCCGCGCCCGGTCGCGGCGAAGTACAGCACGCCGCCGAGGGAGAAGATATCCGTCGGCGGCCCGGCCTCCCGCCCGGTCGCCTGCTCGGGCGACATGAAGCCGGGCGTGCCCATCACGGTTCCGGTCGCCGTGAGGGCCGTGCCTCCGCCGCCGTCGAGCGCCTTGGAGATCCCGAAGTCGATCACGCGTGGGCCGTCGTCGAGCAGCAACACGTTGGAGGGCTTCAGAAGCGCTGTCTGAAACCCGGATCGTTGGCGATCTCCGGCCGTACGAGCTTGACCGCGACCCGCCGCCCGGCGCCCGACTCGCCCAGGAAGACCTGGCCCATCCCGCCCCTGCCGAGGCGGCCGATCAGCCGGTACGGGCCGATCGCCGCAGGGTCGTCCGCCTGTAATGGCTGTGGCAATGTTTCCCCCGCTCCGCAGACGCTCGCTGCGGGGCCCACGATACTCACGGTGCGGGGGCGGTTCCTGCCCTGTCCGTCCCTGCCGCCTGGGGGAACCGTGACGGACATGGCCCTGATCTGCCGCCCAGGGGGCGCCGTGTCCACTGCGCGTCCAGCTACTCAGCCGCGCTTCAGATCTTTGGCCATGACGGCGAACAGAGGCGAGTCGTCTGACGGCTTCGCTTCACCCGCCTCGTTGTATCCCCAACTCTCATACAAGGCTTTGACTTTGTGGTGAGCGGAGTCAACCTGGAGCGTTACGACATCGGCTTCGACCGGTTCGAGCAGTGCGTCATGGATCTGCTTTGCCCGGCCGGTCCCACGCCATTGGGGGACCACCATCAATTCTGACAGCGCGAAGACTGATCCCCTGGTAGTGGCAGGCCGCCGATGCCCCTTCCACCATCCACCCGGCTTGAGTATGGAGCCGTATGCGTACCCGACAGGCACGTCGTCCTCCCACCCTGATATACATTGCCAGTTCTCACGTGAGGACCACAGGTCGAGGAAGTACGAGAAGCGGTCACGCGAATAAAACGGGTTCGGTTCATTCGCGTACGCCTCGTCGTGGATGTCAAGCAGCAGGGACCTGACATCCCGAGCATCAGCATGCGTGTAGCACTTCAGATCCATTGGCTGGACTCCTCGATCCACTCGACGATTTCGGGACTCTTTGAGCCCGAGGCTACGATCAGCTTTCGGGTGGCGGCCAGAGTGTGAGCGGTTCTCCGCGATCCGGAAGAGGGCGGCAGCAATGCATGAGTCTGCCTGCCTGTCGCACAGGCCAGCTCCAGGTCTCCCTGCCTGGCCTGAGCCAGCGCCAGATGGGCTGTATATAGAGCCTTGTTGCGGGCCATGCCGTCCGGGATGGCGGCGAGCGTGCGATGCAGCCAGTAATCTGCCCGGCCATGATCGCCCAGGGCCGACCAGATGAACGAGGACAGAGCGTCCATCTCGCTGGTGTCGAAGAACTTGATCCACTCTGGCCGCTGCTCGTCGGCGCAACGGGCGAAGGCACGCTCCGCGTCAGCGAGGGCTCGCAGAGCCTCCGAGCGATGCCGAATGCGCACAAGTCCGTTGGCGTTCCGGATGTGCCCGAGAGAGGCGTACAACGGGTCTCTCCGGGCGATGGAGGAGCGCTTCATCACCTCTGCCCCGGCGACGGCCTCGGCGTGGTTCTCGCCCTGGCTGGAAGTAAGAGTCAGATGGTTCCAGACGTGATACATCGTCTCGCTGTCGCGGGACAGGCCGGCGAGGGTCAGAGCCTTGTCGAGATGAGCGCGTGCACGCTGCGGAGAGCTTGCGTCGATGGCCGCGAAAGCCGCAGAGCTGATGACATCTGCGGCAAGCCTATGCAGCATATTTCGCACACGAGTTGAGGGTGATGAGACGGCAAGGGTGGACTGAATTCGCGAAGCCAGTGCTACGGCAAGGTTTTCCACCTTCCGTGATCCTCCTACCGCTTGGTCCCGTTGGAGGATGGCCACGTATTCCTCATGGAATCGTCGGACGTCGTTGACGCCAAGGCGCCCCTGGGCGGGTGCGTAGGGAGCGGCAACGGCCAGGGCCGTACCGCTTGTGGCGGTCAGGAACGCACGTCGGTGCACGGGATCCTCCTCCGGTGGCACGATGCGCTTCTTGCGGGGCGCGAACCCCAGGTCTTCGGCGCTGGCTCCAAGAACCTTCTCCAGGCACAGCCTGATGCGGTCCTGCGGCCACTTGGTCTCGCCGCGCAGCCATCGCCGGATGTCGGCATCGGTGACGTTGCCTGGCTTGCCTGTCAGGAGTTCGATCTCAGCATTGATCTGACGCGCTAATTCTGCCTGAGAGAAGCCGAGTTCGCCGATGCGCCGCGTCGCAGGCCGGGATACCACCGATCCGAGCCCCCGCAACCTCCCCCCGGGAGACTTCGACAAGGCCCGCACGCTGGCCGAACAGTGGCCTACGGACTACGTGCTCGTGGAGACCGCCCCCGGTGACCCCTGCCGTGTCACCGCAGGCCCCGGAGGCATCGCACCGCTCTACGTCGCGCACGACCGTACGAGCCTGCACGGGTCGTGGGACATGGCCGACCTCGCCGAATACGCTGTCGGGCTGAGCCCTCGCGAAGTCGCGCGGCTGCTGATCTACCGGCCCCGGTACAGCGCCGAAACCGTTTTCCGAGGCATTCACCGAGTGACGAGCGCACGACGGCGGTCTTCGGCGGTCACCTGTACCTGCACTACCCCGAACCCGCCTTGCACAGTGGCCCACGTGAACTGAGGCCTGATGCCGATGTGCTCGGCGCCTTCGTCAACGCAATGGACGACGCCCTTGACCTCCGGCCGCTCGACTCTGTGGAGACAGCGCTTCATCTGACGGGCGGGTTCGACTCCGGCACTGTGGGGACCCGTCTCGCGGAGCGCTACCCGAACCGGTTCCCCACGGCCGCGCTCCTCATCGGCGGCCCCGGGCGTGCTCACCAGATCCGGCGGCGTACCGAAATCCTCAAGACCCTCCCGTTCGCCGAGCCGGATCACCTGATCGACGCCATCGAGTACGCTCCGCTGACGGCCGACTGCGCCCGTGTCCGGGGCGAGCGAATCAGCCCGTACGAGGAACCCTTGCACCGCCCGTTCACCCGACTGACCGAAGTGCTGGCCGAGCACGGGGCCCGGGTGGTCGTGACGGGACTCGGCGGGGATGAAATGGTGGCCCTCTCGCAGGACGAGTACCCACACAAGTCCATGGGCGAGATCAGCGACGCCCTTCCCTGGGTCGGCCAACGAGCACGGGAGGCGCTCGCCTACGCGGACGACGGCATCGCACCGCCGGCCGCAGTCAACAGCATGACCTTGCTGTCTCTGGAGACCACGGCCCCCGTGCTGATGCGAGCCGGCATCTGGCCCCTGCACCCCTTCGCCGACCCCGGCATGGTGCAACTCGGCGAGTGGCTTCCCATGCACTGGCGCGAGCTGAAGCAACTTCAGCGGCGACGCCTCGCTTCACTTGGGCTGGGCCCGGACGTCACCGAGTCCCGCGTGCGGGAGTCTTTCGCGGAGGTCGTCCAACACTCATTGACCACGCACGCTAGGCAGTTGTTCGCCCGGATGCTCATCGACGGCTCGCCGCTCTTCGATGAACAGCTGGTCGATCGTGACGGCCTGCGCCTGGCCGTGCGACGACTGGCCGAAGAGCCCTACCGCGAAGACGGTGACGCGCAGCTCCTCGAAGTGCTGGATCTGCACTTCGCCGCCCAAGCCTTCCTGTGAACCATGCGGGTATCCACACCGGTTTGTCGCCGGCCGACCCCAGGAGACAACGTGTTCGCCATGCGCCCGGCCACCGCCGACGACATCCCTGCCGTAGAGAACATGATCCTCGCCCGCTCTGTGTGGCTGGAGGAGCGAGGGCATCCGAGCTGGCGGAAGAACGCTACGGAACTCGCACAGCAGGCAGAGAACTCTGACGGTGATGTGTGGGTCCTCGCCGAGGAGGGCGGACAGATCATCGGCTTCACCACCGTGCGGGAACAGACCCCACCCTGGGGCTGGACGCATGACGAGCTGAACGAGTCGGCCCACTACCTCTACTCCACGGTCACCGACCCGGCACACTGCGAGAAGAAGCCGGGAGCCGTCATGGGACTGTGGGCGGTGGACCGGGCCGCCCGGGAGGGGAAGGCATGGGTCCGTCGTGGCTGCAACTTCCCCGGATTGGTGAGGTACAACGAGACCCAGGGCTTCAGCCTGGTGCACGAAGTGCAGCGCACGAACAACCGGGTCTACCTGATGGGCCGACGGGCCGAGCGCATCGCTGACCTCGAAGAGAGGTTCCAGGCCCTGTCGCCGCACCCCCAAGGCCCCGTTCAATGTTTTGGCAGGCGTTGAGCGGGGCTCTCAGCGGGTCTGCCGTCGGAGTGTGTGCGGCGACCAGGTCGCGGCCGAGGCCGTGCAGCGGGCCGCCGATCCGCTGTGCGAGCCCGTCTCGCAGCTCCGTCAGCCGCTCGATGCGCTCGTCGGGATACGCCGGCCGGCGCCGGACGATCATGTTGGGGAGGGTGCGCGGGCCGGGCTCCCCGTCGGTCCGGGCCCCGTCGGCCCGGCGGCGTCCGCGTCCCCGATCCGCATGGGTCCCGTTCCTTCCGTTCTTTTCCGGTTCTTTTCCGGGGTGAGCGCCATGGTCGTGGCCAGCCGCCTACAACTCCACCAGCACCGCACCGAAGTACCGTCCCTCGATCAACTCGGCCAGCGCGCGCGGCGCTTGGCTGATCCCGGTCAGCCGGGTGTGCGGATAGACGACCGTGCCCTCGCGCAGCGCGCGGCCGAATTCGCGCGCGTACTCGGGCAGGGCGTCCTGGTGGTCGTAGCCGCTGATGCCGCGCAGTGTGACCCCGCGGGCGACCAGGGCCAGGGTGCTGATGCCGGTGCGGGCCAGGATGTCGTCGGACAGCTGGGCGGCCAGCGCGCCGACGATCGCGAACCGGGCCTTGCGGCGGGCCAGCGCCAGCGCGGCCTGGAGCTGTTCACCGCCGACGGTGTCGAAGAGGACGTCGATGCCGTCGGGAGCCGCCGCCCGCAGTTGCTCCTCGATCGGCCCGGCGCCGCGCAGCACCACCGCGTCGTAGCCCAGCTCCCCGACCAGCCGGGCGGCCTTCTCCCGGGAGCCGGTGGAGCCGATGACCCGCACCGCGCCGTGCAGCCGGGCGAACTGCCCGGCCAGCGAGCCCACCCCGCCCGCGGCGCCGGTGACGAAGACGGTGTCCCCGCGCCGTACGCCCGCCCCGCGCACCACCCCCAGCCAGGCGGGGAAGCCCTGGGAGAGCTGGGCGGCGGGGTCGGGCAGCCCGTCGCCGTCGAGCGGCCGGGCGTCGGCCGCGTCCACGACGGCGTACTCGCGCCAGCCGAGGGAGTGCCGCACCAGCGTGCCGGGGGCGGGGCCGCCGTCCGGCGCGCTGATCACCTCGCCGACCGCGGGGCCGCGCATCGGCGCACCGGGTTCGGCCACCGGTAGCGGCCGAGGCAGGCCGAGGGCGGCCAGGCCGGTCCGGGGGAGCGGGCGCATCGCGGCGGTGACGCTCATCAGCCGGTTGCGCACCAGCAGCCGGCCGGGGCCGGGGACGGGCAGCGGGGCGGTCACCACTTCGAAGTGGGCGGTGGTGAGCGCCCCGTCGGACAACCGGGCGGCCAGCCGGACCTCGCGGTGGGTGGCGGGCGGCGGGACCGGTCCGGCGGCGGATGGCGGCACGGGGGCTCCTCGGCATGGTCCGGGGCACGAGGCCCGGTGCGGGCGGCTACCCCGTCGTGGGGGACCCGTCGGGAGGGGACCCCGTCGGGCGGGGACTCCGTGACGCTAAGCCCCGGCGCGGACCCCGGACGTGAGGCCGCCACGCGTCCGCGCCCGGAGCCGCGGTGAACCACCCGGGTGCATGCGGCGGGCCACCGCACGCGGCGCTATTGACTAGCTCTATTCATCGAAGCCAAGATGTGAATATCTCGATCCAGTCGACGGCAGGGAGGCACGGCCCATGTCAGGTCCGCGACCCGTACGGGCACCGCGCGGTACGGAGCTCAGTGCCCGGGGGTGGCAGCAGGAAGCCGCCCTCCGGATGCTCCAGAACAACCTCGACCCGGAGGTGGCCGAGCACCCCGACAAGCTGGTCGTCTACGGCGGCACCGGCAAGGCGGCCCGCGACTGGCGTTCGTTCGACGCCATGGTCCGCACCCTGCGGACGCTCAAGCAGGACGAGACGATGCTCGTCCAGTCGGGCCGTCCGGTCGGGGTGATGCAGACCCACGAGTGGGCGCCGCGGGTGCTGATCGCCAACTCCAACCTGGTCGGCGACTGGGCCACCTGGGAGGAGTTCCGCCGCCTGGAGGCGCTGGGCCTGACCATGTACGGCCAGATGACCGCGGGTTCGTGGATCTACATCGGCACCCAGGGCATCCTCCAGGGCACCTACGAGACCTTCGCGGCCGTGGCGGCCAGGAAGTTCAACGGCACCCTGGCCGGGACCATCACGCTCACCGCGGGCCTGGGCGGCATGGGCGGCGCCCAGCCGCTCGCCGTCACCATGAACGACGGTGTGGCGATCTGCGTCGACTGCGATCCGCGCGCCATCGAGCGCCGGATCGAGCACCGCTATCTGGACGTCCGGGCCGACAGCCTGGACCACGCCGTCCAGCTGGCCACCGAGGCGCGGGACGCCCGCCGCCCGCTGTCGATCGGTGTGCTGGGGAACGCGGCCGAGCTGGTCCCGCGGCTCCTCGCGATGAACGCCCCCATCGACATCGTCACCGACCAGACCAGCGCCCACGACCCGCTGGCGTATCTGCCGCTCGGCGTGGACTTCGACGAGATGGCGTCGTACGCCGCCGAGAAGCCCGCCGACTTCACCCGGCGGGCGCGGGAGTCCATGGCCCGGCATGTCGAGGCCATGGTGGGCTTCATGGACGCGGGCGCCGAGGTCTTCGACTACGGCAACTCCATCCGCGGCGAGGCCAAGCTGGCGGGCTTCGAGCGCGCCTTCGCCTTCCCCGGCTTCGTCCCCGCCTACATCCGCCCGCTGTTCTGCGAGGGCAAGGGCCCGTTCCGGTGGGCTGCGCTGTCCGGCGACCCCAAGGACATCGCCGCCACCGACAAGGCGATCCTGGAGCTGTTCCCGGAGAACGGGTCACTGGCCCGCTGGATCAAGATGGCGGGGGAGCGGGTGCACTTCCAGGGGCTGCCCGCCCGTATCTGCTGGCTCGGCTACGGCGAGCGCGACAAGGCGGGCGAGCGGTTCAACGAGATGGTGGCCGACGGCACCCTCGCCGCCCCGCTGGCCATCGGCCGTGACCACCTCGACTGCGGCTCGGTGGCCTCCCCGTACCGCGAGACCGAGGCCATGCTCGACGGCTCGGACGCCATCGCCGACTGGCCGCTGCTCAACGCCATGGTCAATGTCGCCTCGGGCGCCTCCTGGGTCTCCATCCACCACGGCGGCGGCGTCGGCATGGGCCGCTCGATCCACGCGGGCCAGGTCACCGTGGCCGACGGCACCGCGCTGGCGGACGAGAAGATCCGCCGGGTGCTGACCAACGACCCGGGCATGGGCGTGATCCGCCACGTCGACGCGGGCTACGACCGTGCCGACGAGGTGGCACAGGAGCGCGATGTGCGCGTCCCGATGCGCGAGGAAGGGACGGCGTGACCGCGGCCGCCAACCGGCCCCCGTCGTTCCTGGAGATGTGGCGCGACCTGGCCCCCATCGGCCGTGACGCCACGACCAACGGCTACCGCCGCTACGCCTGGACGGGAGCGGACACCGACTGCCGCGCCTGGTTCCGGGCCCAGGCGGAGACCCGCGGCCTCGTCTACGAGGTGGACCGCAACGGCAACCAGTGGGCCTGGCTCGGCGACCCGGCCGCCGGGGACGCCGTGGTCACCGGCTCGCACCTCGACTCCGTGCCCGACGGCGGCGCCTTCGACGGCCCGCTGGGCGTGGTGTCCTCCTTCGCCGCCCTCGACGAGCTCCGCGCCCGCGGTGCGCACCCCGCCAAACCGCTCGCGATCGTGAACTTCGGCGACGAGGAGGGCGCCCGGTTCGGGCTGGCCTGTGTCGGCTCCCGGCTCACCGCCGGACAGCTCGGCGTCGACCAGGCGCATACGCTGCGTGACGCCGACGGGATCTCGCTGCCGCAGGCCATGGAGCGTGCCGGGTACGACCCGGACGCCATCGGCCCGGACCCCGAGCGGCTGGCCCGGATCGGCGCCTTCGTCGAGCTCCACGTCGAGCAGGGCCGCGCCCTGGCCGCGCTGTCCGACAGCGGCTCCGCCGCGGGCGACACCCCGGTGGGCGTCGCCTCCGCGATCTGGCCGCACGGCCGCTGGCGCTTCGATTTCCACGGCGAGGCCAACCACGCCGGGACGACCCGGATCGAGGACCGCCGCGATCCGATGCTCACCTACGCCAACACCGTCCTCGCGGCCCGCAAGAAGGCCCGGCTGGCCGGGGCCCTGGCCACGTTCGGCAAGGTCGGCGTGGAGCCCAACGGGGTCAACGCCATCGCCTCCCTGGTGCGCGGCTGGCTGGACTCACGGGCCCCCGACGAGAAGACCCTCGCCGCCGTCGTCGAGGAGATCGAGCGGGCCGCCGTGGAGCGGGGGCGGCGCGACGGGGTGGAGGTCCGGGTCACCCGGGAGTCCTTCACACCGGTCGTGGAATTCGCCCACGATCTGCGGGACCGGCTGTCGGGCCTGCTCGGCGGGGTTCCGGTGCTGCCCACCGGCGCCGGGCACGACGCGGGCATTTTGTCCGCGTCGGTTCCGACCGCCATGCTGTTTGTAAGGAACCCCACCGGCGTCTCGCACTCACCCGCGGAGACGGCGGGCGAGGATGACTGCCTCGCCGGTGTGGCCGCGCTCGCGCAGGTACTGGAGGGGTTGGCGTGTCGCTGACGGCGCAGACCTACTGGGCGGAGTACGCCTGGCTGGACGGAAGCGTGCGGTCGGACGTGGTGATCGTGGCCGCGACGGACGGCAGGATCACCACGGTGCGGCCCGGCTGTCCGGTACCGCCCGCGGGTTCGGTCACCCTGCGCGGCCTCACCGTCCCCGGTCTGGCCAACGCGCACAGCCATGCCTTCCACCGGGCGCTGCGCGGCTTCGTCCAGGCCGGGAGCGCGGCGGACCCGGACCACCACGGGCAGGGCGCCCCGGACTCCTTCTGGACCTGGCGCAAGGTGATGTACGAGGTGGCCGACCGGCTCACCCCGGAGAGCTACTTCGAACTCGCCCGCGCCGTCTACGCCGAGATGGCCATGGCGGGCATCACCTGCGTAGGGGAGTTCCACTACCTCCACCACGCACCCGGCGGCATCCGCTACGGCGACCCCAACGCGATGGGGGAGGCCCTGATCGCGGCCGCGGCCGAGGCCGGGATCCGGATCACCCTCCTCGACACCTGCTATCTCTCCTCCGGTTTCGGCGCCGAGCCCGACGAGCACCAGCTGCGCTTCTCCGACGGCACCGCCGACGCCTGGGCCGAGCGGGTCTCCGCGCTCAAGGGCAACGGCAACACCCGGATCGGCGCGGCCGTCCACTCGGTGCGCGCCGTCCCCGTCGACCAGCTGGGCACCGTCGCCGGCTGGGCCGAGGAGCGGTCGGCCCCGCTCCATGTGCACCTCTCCGAGCAGACCGCGGAGAACGACGCCTGTGTGGAGGCGCACGGCTTCACCCCGGCCCGGCTGCTCTCCGACCACGGGGTGCTGGGGCCGCGCACCACCGCCGTGCACGCCACCCATCTCACCCCCGGAGACATCCGGCTGCTGGGCCACTCGGCCACCGGGGTGTGCATGTGCCCGACCACCGAACGGGACCTGGCCGATGGCATCGGCCCGGCCGCCGAACTCCAGCGCGCGGGCTCACCGCTGTCGCTGGGCAGCGACAGCCACGCCGTGATCGACATCCTCGAAGAGGCCCGCGGCATGGAGCTCGACGAGCGGCTGCACACCCGCGCCCGCGGCCACTGGACCGCGCCCCAACTGCTGCGCGCGGCCACCGCCGACGGTCATGCGGCGCTCGGCTGGGGCGAGGACGCGGGCCGCATCGAGGTGGGGGCGCTGGCCGACCTCACCACGATCGCGCTGGACTCGGTGCGCACCGCGGGACCGCCGCCCCGGCTGGGCGCCGAGACGGCCGTATTCGCGGCGACCAGCGCCGATGTCCGGCACACCGTGGTCGGCGGCCGCCATGTCGTACGGGACGGCGCCCATCAGCTCGTCCCGCGCGTCCCCGAGGCGCTGGCCGCGTCCATCGCAGCCCTGCACGGCTGAGCGACAACGGGCCGCTCCGGTGGCCCACGAAGGAGAACACCCCCACGATGACCACCGCGACGGACGCGGCCGCCACGCCCACGACGACCGCCATCACCCATATCGCCGGACTTGTCACCAACGACCCCTCCCTCGGTGAAGGCCCCCTCGGTCTGATCCAGGACGCGGCCGTCGTCATCGACGGCGACCGGATCGCCTGGGTCGGTGAGTCCAGCAAAGCACCCGCCACCGACAACCGGGTCGACGCGGCCGGGCGGGCCGCTCTCCCCGGCTTCGTGGACTCCCACTCCCATGTGGTCTTCGCGGGCGACCGCACCGAGGAGTTCAACGCCCGGATGTCCGGGCGGCCCTACAGTGCGGGCGGGATCCGCACCACCGTGGCCGCCACCCGCGCCGCCTCCAACAACGTGCTCAACGCCAATGTCGCCCGCTATGTGATGGAGGCTCTGCACCAGGGCACCACCACCCTGGAGATCAAGTCCGGCTACGGGCTGACCTCCGAGGACGAGGCGCGCGCCCTGTCCATCGCGGCCGCCCACACCGACGAGGTGACCTTCCTGGGCGCGCATGTCGTCGCCCCCGAGTTCGCCGACGACCCGGCCGCGTACGTGGACCTGGTCACCGGCCCGATGCTCGACATGTGCGCCCCGTACGCCCGCTGGGTGGACGTCTTCTGCGAGAAGGGCGCCTTCGACGGCGACCAGGCGCGGGCCGTGCTCACCGCCGGCCAGCGGGCGGGGCTCATCCCGCGGGTCCACGCCAACCAGCTCTCCCACGGCCCCGGCGTGCAGCTTGCCGTCGAGCTGGGCGCCGCCTCCGCCGACCACTGCACCCATCTGACGGACGGGGACATCGACGCGCTGGCGCACGGCGACACCGTGGCCACCCTGCTGCCGGGCTGCGAGTTCTCCACCCGCTCGCCGTACCCCGACGCGCGCCGGCTGCTGGACGCGGGCGTCACCGTGGCGCTCTCCCCGGACTGCAACCCGGGCTCGTCCTTCACCAGTTCGATGCCGTTCTGCATCGCGCTGGCCGTACGCGACATGGGGATGACCCCGGACGAGGCGGTCTGGGCGGCCACGGCGGGCGGGGCGCGGGCCCTGCGCCGTACCGATGTGGGCCGTATCGCGCCGGGCGCCCGCGCCGATCTGGCGCTGCTGGACGCCCCGTCCCATGTCCACCTCGCCTATCGGCCCGGGGTTCCGCTGGTGTCGGCCGTCTGGCGGGGCGGCACCCTCGTCTGACGTCCGCCGAGCCGCTGACGCCCCCGGCCGGGGGGCGGACGCGAATAAGGACCCGTCCCGGCTGAGCGGGGGCGGGCCCTTATCCGTCTGCGGCGGCGTTCACTCCTCGACCATCAGTCCCTTGCGGAGCCGACGGAGGGTGCGCGACAGCAGCCGGGAGACATGCATCTGAGAGATGCCCAGCTCCTCACCGATCTCCGATTGCGTCATGTTCGCCACGAAGCGCAGCGAAAGGATCTTCCGATCGCGCGGGGGCAGTTCGGCGATCAGCGGCTTCAGGGACTCCACGTACTCGATGCCCTCGAGGCCGTGGTCCTCGTAGCCGATCCGGTCCGCCAGGGTGCCCTCGGTGTCGTCCTCCTCGGGCTGGGCGTCCAGCGAGCTGGCGGTGTACGCGTTGCTCGCGGCCATGCCCTCGACGACCTCGGCGGTGGATATGTCCAGCCGGTCGGCCAACTCCTCGACGGTGGGGGCGCGGTCGAGCCGCTGCGCCAGTTCGTCACCGGCCTTGGCCAGGTCCAGCCGCAGCTCCTGGAGCCGCCTGGGGACGCGCACCGACCAACTGGTGTCCCGGAAGAAGCGCTTGATCTCGCCGACGATGGTCGGCATCGCGAACGTGGGGAACTCGACGCCGCGGCCGAGTTCGAAGCGGTCGATCGCCTTGATCAGTCCGATGGTGCCGACCTGGACGATGTCCTCCATCGGCTCACTGCGGGAGCGGAAGCGCGAGGCGGCGAACTTGACCAGTGCCAGGTTCAGCTCGACGAGCGTGTTGCGGACGTACGCGTACTCATGGGTGCCTTCGTCCAGCACCTCGAGGCGTTCGAAGAGGGTCTTCGAGAGAGCCCTTGCGTCTACCGGGCCAACCGTTTCATACGGGGGTATCTCCGGCAGATCGGACAATTCCGGCAGTTCCTCGAAGGACGTCTCGACAAGAGCCTGGACGTCCGTGTCAGGGGTGAACTGCTGGGGCACGGTGGTCGACGAGGCGCCGGTACTCCAAGAAGGGTCGGTACGCGAAGAAGCGTCGGTACGCGATTCGTCGAGCTGGGGTGACATAGTCTCCTCCGTCGTTCTCGGCATATGGCTGCCGGTGCCATAACGTGCTGCTCCGGGAAGCGGCGCCTCCAAAGCCGGGTCGTGTTCGAGCGGGTCACTACTACGCCTACCCGTATTGGCCACCGCGTGGCAAGTCCACGTTGTCCATATTTGCCGAAGTATGCGAAATGTTCGGCTACCGGAGGACCGGGTAAAAGGCGTAGGCTTCGACGCGCGCAATCGAAAGCAACGAGACGCCAGAAGAGGTGCGCACATGGACCGCGGGATGGTCGGCAGCGCCAGCAAGGGCCGGCTCCAGGTCGAGGTTCGGCACCACGGGGCGAGTGCGGTCGTCACACCGGCGGGTGAGTTGGATCACCACACCGCCGAAGTGCTGCGCGAGCCGCTGGAGAGGTGTGTGGAAGGGGGGCGCGTACGGCTGGTCGTGGACTGCTCCAAGCTGGAGTTCTGTGACTCGACGGGGCTGAATGTCCTCCTGGGTGCCCGCCTCAAGGCCGAGGCCGAGGGTGGTGGAGTCCACCTGGCCGGGATGCAGCCCATCGTTGCCCGCGTGTTCGAGATCACCGGAGCGGAAGCCGTCTTCACGCTGCATGACTCGCTCGATGCAGCGCTCGTCGAGTGATCTGCGTCACCCCTGTTTCCGCTGTGGCCCGAGTGGGCCGTCCATGCGTTGCCCGCGTCACACCAGTGGTGTCGAAGAAGTGGGTGTTCTCACGCTTTGGCCGGGCAGGAGACAGGCTGAAACTGTTGAAGAGATCAGGTAACCCTTCTCCCTGAATCGGCGAATCGGTGAGGTGAAGCGCTGATGAGCACCACCCGGCCGTACCCGCCGGGCGACCGCAGCCCGGACTCGGACGGCCCCGCCGCTCCGGCCACCCCACCGGGCGCTCCATCCGCCGGGCGGAGCCGCCAGGTCCGCAGGCTCCATCTGATCGGAGCCAGCGGAGCCGTCCCCCGGGCCCGTGACTTCACGCGCGAGGCGCTGCGCGACTGGGGCTGGCTGCCGGCCGCGACCGCCGACCAGCGGGCTGCCGCGGAAGACGTGCTGCTCGTCGTCTCCGAACTGGTCACCAACGCCTGCCTGCACGCCGACGGTCCCGAGGAACTGCGCGTCAGCCGCAACGCCAAGGTGCTCCGCCTCGAGGTGGTCGACCTCGGCACCGGTACGCCCGCGCCGCGCACTCCGCACCGCGCCGGACGCCCCGGCGGCCACGGCATGTTCATCGTGCAGCGGCTGTGCCTCGACTGGGGCGTCGTGCGGAACGTGGAAGGAAGCGGCAAGACGGTCTGGGCGGATCTCGCCGCTCCGGCCTGAAGAGCACGGCCCCGGCCCGGCACCCCCCGTGCGCTCCGCGCCCTCGGGTCCGGCTGACCCGCCGCGGCACCCCCCGCCCGCCGCCCCCGCGGTCACCTGCTTCCGCAAGCCGCCTCCGCGGTCCGCCGAGCCCGCCGCCGCCCGCGTCCGCACCATCCGCTTCACCCGGAAGCTCCACCTTCTTCACGCCGATCGGGCGTGTTTTCTGTCTTCCCTCTCCACGGTCCCGGGCGTACTGTCGGCGCCCGATCTGATGTGCCGTCAGTTCTCCGGCTGCGGCGCTCGACGAGAGGGGATCTCGTGGTGTCCCACGCACAACGCCGTACGGCCGGCCGTGGCGGCGCCCTCACGCTCGCCGCGGCCGTGGCCGGTTCCGCGGTCTTCCTCGCCGCCCCGTCCGCCCACGCCATCACCGTCGATGTCGACTACCGGTGCAAGACGCCGATCGGCGACAAGAGCGCCGTCTCGCCCATCGACATCAAGAGCGTGAAGAGCGGCGGCGGCTACCGGCTCACCATGTCCTTCGAGAAGGGCGTCTCCTCCAGTCCGGTCGAACTCGGCAAGGGCGCCATGCACCCCAGCGCGCTCATCAAGCTGGGCGGTGCGGAGACCGGGACGGTGTCGGTCTCCGGGCCCGCCAACGGCAAGGCGATCCCCGCCAACGCCCCGATCAGGATCCGTGATCTGACGGGCACCTACACGCCGAAGAAGAGCGGCAAGGTCACCTTCACCGCCTCCACCCTCACCATCAAGGCCCTGGGGACGACCACCACCTGCACCCCCGGTAACCACCCGAAGCCCTCGCTGACGCTGGACGTCAAGGGGGCGGGCGGCTCCGGGTCCGGCGGCGGAAGCGGATCCTCCGGCGGAAGCGGCAGTTCCGGCGGTGGTACGGGAGGCGGCGGGGGCACGGGCGGTACGAGCGGCACGGGCGGTTCCCAGGGCGGCGGCTCCCAGCTTCCGCAGACCGGACCGGCCGACTCCGCCCTCGCGCTCGGCACCCTCGGCGGCACCGTGCTCCTCTCCGGAGTGGCCGGAGCCCTCTGGCTGACCCGGCGCCGCGGTCAGCCCGCCTAGTGCCGCGTCAGCCGAGGTTCGCCCCGCTCGCCGCCCTGGCACGCTCCCCCGGCTACCGCTGGGAGGTGCCCCCTCTCGCCGCGTTGGCCGAAAGCCCGGGCACGCCCACTACGAGTGCTTCCCCGCCGCCTTGCGATCGCACGCACCAAGGCGCCTCGCCACCGGGCACACCTTGGCTGACGCGGCAACCAGCGCCGCCTCCGCCCCGGCCGGGCCGCACGAGGACGAGCCCCCAAGGAGCCGCCGATGCCGTCTCGTACCCACACCGCCGTCCGCGCCCGCGCCGTCGCGCTGCTGACCGCCCCTGTGCTGACCCTCGTGCTCTTCCCCACGGCGGCGGCCACCGCGGCCCCCGCCGGGCCCGGGGGACACAGCTGGTCGGCGGAGCCCGCGCCCGGTGGCGGAAACGCGCCGGGCGCGGGCGACCGGGCGTACTTCTATCTGGAGGGCGCCCCCGGTGCCGTCCTCCACGACACCCTCGCGGTCACCAACGAGGGCACCCGGCCCCGCACCGTCCGGCTGCGCGGCACCGGCGGCACCTGGCTCGCGCTCGTCGAGCGCAGCGTGACCGTGCCGCCCCGCACCCGCGCCGATGTCCCGCTCACCGTCACCGTCCCCGCCGACGCGCCACCCGGCGACCGCTCCGGCGCGGTCAGGGTCTCCGGCGGCGGGCGCGAGATCGCGGTCCGGACGCATCTGCGGGTCAACGGGCCCGTGCTGGCCGCGCTCTCGGTCGAGGACGTCCACGTCGAACGGCACGGCGACGGGGCGGCCATCCGCTACGCCCTCGTCAACCGCGGCACCACCGTGCTCACTCCACGGCTGGCGGTACACGCCGACGGGCTCTTACGGCGCGGTGCTGCGCCGCGCCGCCCGCACCCTGCCGGTCGAACTGGCCCCCGGTCGCCGGGTGCGGCTCACCGAGACCTGGCCCGATCCGCCCGCCCTCGACACGGTGGCGGTGAAGCTCACGGTGACCGCGGGCGGGGGAGCGCATGACGCGGCGTCCACCACCTACACCGCCGTCCCCCTGTGGCCGCTCGTCCCGGCGGCGGTCGCGGTGCTGGGCGCGGGCACCGGCGCGGGCGCGTGGCTGCTGCGGCGGCGGCGCCGCGCACCGCAAGCGGCCGTCGCGGGGCCGGAAGCGGACGGGCCGGAGCCGCGAACAGCCGTCGCGGAGGCGGGAGCGGACGAATGAAACGACACAGCGCGCACCCGTCCGCCGCACCCGCCGCGCTCTTCGTCCTCGCCCTGCTCCTGGGCACCCTCGCCGTACCGTTCACCGGCCGCGCCGCCGCGGCCGACGGCCCGACCGTCGCGGTCTCCCCGCGGGAGGCGGGCACCGGCGGTTCGACCACCGTGACCGGCCGCGGCTGGCGGCCGCGGGCGCTGCTCACCCTGCTCATCTGCGGACAGAACATGATCGGCGGCACCGACTCCTGTGCCAATTCCGACGGCAGGGCGGTCACCACCGGAGCTGACGGAACGTTCCGCCGGAAACTGCCGGTCGTCGATCCGCCCAAGCCCTGTCCCTGCGTCGTCCATGTCGCGACCGTCACCGGTGACGCCGCCGCGGCCGACGTGGCGTTCCGCGTCGCCGGACATCCGGTGAAGCCCCTGCCCACGGAGCGCACCGGCGGTGAGCGGCTCAGCGTGCTCTCGGCACGGCTCGACGGTTCGAGCGGGCCGCTCACCTGGTTCGGCGCGCCCCCGCGCCGGACGCTCGTGGTCACGGTCGCCAATCTCGGCTCGACCCCGGCCCGTGACCCGGTCTTCCGGGTGGGCGCCTCGCACGGTGTCTTCGCGCCCTCGTGGGAGGAGCGGCAGTGGCGAGGGACCCTCGAACCGGGGAAGAAGGCCCAGGTGAAGCTGGCGGTCGAGCTGTCGGCCGGGGCCCATGGCGACTATGTCGTCTCGCTGAAGTACGGCCGCACGCTGCTGGTCGAGCAGCCGTGGACGGTCGGCCGGCCCTGGGGGGTCACGTTCTTCTGGATCCTGCTGTGCGTGGTGATCCCCGCGGCGGTCTTCCGGATCGGCATGGCCGTGGTGGACAAGGTGCGGCCGCGCCCGGCGGTCTCGGCCGCCCCCGCCCGTACCGCCCCTACCCGCCGCCGCGCCCGCGACGCTACGCCCCTGCCCTGGTTCACCCCGGACACACTGCCGGGGCCACAGACGCAACACCCTTCCGCACCGTCCGAGAACAACCGACCGACCCCGAAAGGATCGACGTGAGTACGCAACGAAGAGTGGGTGCGGCAGCCGTCGCGCTGGTGCTCGGCGGTGCGGGCGTGCTGATCGGCGCGGGCACCGCACAGGGCGCCGAGGTCTCGTACAAGACCGAGTGTCTGCCGCCGCCGATCTCCGGAATGCCGCCGGTGCAGGGCACCACGACGGTGGACGTACAGGCCCCGGCCACGGCCAAGGTGGGCGACGAGGTCGAGGTGGTGTGGAAGACGGTGCGGGCCGCCTCCAAGAACCCGCCCATCCTCGATCTGGAGAAGGACACCGTGAAGCCCACCGGCACCATCACGGTGGGTGGGGCGCAGACCGGAGACCTGGTGATGGAGGGGGCGCGGGAGAACCCGCCGATCCCGAAGGACAGCCCGATGAAGCTGTCCGACATGAAGGCCAAGCTGAAACTGACCAAGGCGGGGGAGGTGACGCTGACGCCCGGCGCGTACAACATCAACGTCAGCAAGCCGATCTCCACGGACACCAAGTGCTCGGCGAAGGAGACGGTCAAGGCCGCCGCCACCATCAAGGTGACCGACGGCGGCGGCACCACGACGGGCGGTACGACCACCGGCGGTACGACCACCGGCGGTACGACCACGGGGGGTACGACCACCGGCGGTACGACCACGGGGGGTACGACCACCGGCGGTACGACGACGGGCGGGACCACCACCGGCGGCTCCACGACCGGTGGTTCGACGACCGGCGGCGGTGGCGGGGGCGGTGACACCCGGACCGGTCAGCAGGTGAACGTCGACTACCGCTGCAAGACCCCCATCGGCGACAAGGAAGCCACCTCCCCGGTCCAGATCAACGCGACCAGGAAGGGCGGCGATTTCGATCTCACCGTGAAGTTCGGGAAGTCCGTGATGGACAGCCCGGCCGACATCCCCGCCGACTCCGTCAAGCCCTCCATGGCCGTGAAGGTCGGCGGCGCCGACAAGGGCACGGTCGCCGTGGCCGGCCCGACCAACAAGGGGCCCATCAAGTCCGGTGAACCGATCGAGATCCCGGACCTCACCGGCACCTACACACCGGGCGCGAGCGGCAAGGCGACGCTCACTCCCGGTGTGCTGACGGTCAAGGCGCTCGGTACGACCACCACCTGCACCCCGGCCAAGGACCCCGGCGCCTCGCTGGAGCTGGACACCACCGCCCAGCCCGGCGGCACGTCCGGTGGCACCTCCGGCGGTTCCGGCGGCACTTCGGGCGGCACCTCCGGCGGCACCGGCGGCAGTTCGTCCGGCGGCACCGGCGGCGGACTGGCCGAGACCGGCGCGAGCGACCACGGCGGGCTGAAGGCGCTCGCCCTGATCGCCGGTACCTCGGTCCTGCTCGGCGGTGCGGTCTTCACCCTCACCCCGTGGCGCAAGCTGCGCGGCACCCGCTGACCGGATCGGCTGACCGGATCCCGGGAACGGACCACGGGAACCGACCACGGGAACGGATGAGGGGCCGTGTACGGCCTCAGCGCACGTCGGCCATGAGAGCCACGATCTTCCTGCGGTACATGGAGACCGCGAATCCGGCCAGCGCCGCGAGGCTCGCCTCCAGCGCGATGACACCCGTACCGCTCAGGTCGACCCCCGCGATGGACAGCAGGCCCGTGGTGCAGTCACCGGCGGTCACGGCGAGGAACCACACGCCCATCATCTGACTCGCGTACTTCGCCGGAGCCATCTTGGTGGTCACCGACAGACCGACCGGGGACAGACACAGCTCACCCATCGTCTGGATCATGTAGATCGACACCAGCCACATCGGGCTGACCGTGCTGCCGTCCGACGCCATCGCCATCGGCACCACGAAGACGAAGAAGGACGCGCCTATCAGGACCAGGGCCATCGAGAACTTCACCGTGGTGTTGGGCTCCCGTTCGCGCCGGGCCAGCCACAGCCACAGCCACGCGAAGACCGGGGCGAGCGCCATCACCCACAGCGGGTTCACCGACTGGAACCACGAGGACGGGAAGTGCGCGCCGAAGATGTTGTCGGCGGTCTTGGTCTCGGCGAAGGCGGACATCGTGGAGCCGCCCTATCGTCACCGCTCGCAGGGGTTGCCTGCGCGGTGGCGCCCTTCGTGAGGCTGGACGCCATGGGGGGTTTCCTTGTGTGGTCAGGTGGCGCTCGTGTGGTTGGTTCGGTCGCCTTGTCCGGCTCCGGACACGACAGAGACCTTCGGCGGCGTGTAGTGGCCAAAGGTCCCGAGAGGAGCTACAGACAAATGTTCACTTTACACACGCCTGTCCCGCCCTCCGGAGGCGATGAGATATAGCTCACGGAGGGAGCGCACAAGCGCACAACCATATGAGCCCCGGCCGTGGTCCCGTGCGCGCCCCGTGCTCCGACCTCGGCGGACTACCATCACCCCATGACCCGAGTACTGCTCGCCGAGGATGACGCATCCATCTCGGAGCCGCTCGCTCGCGCCCTGCGCCGTGAGGGGTACGAGGTCGAGGTGCGGGAGGACGGACCCACCGCGCTCGACGCCGGGCTGCAAGGGGGCGTCGACCTGATCGTCCTCGATCTCGGCCTGCCGGGGATGGACGGTCTCGAGGTCTGCCGCCGTCTGCGCACCGAGGGCCATGGCTTCCCGGTACTGGTGCTCACCGCCCGCGCGGACGAGGTGGACACGGTGGTCGGGCTGGACGCGGGCGCCGACGACTATGTGACCAAGCCCTTCCGTCTCGCCGAGCTGCTCGCCCGGGTGCGGGCGCTGCTGCGGCGCGGCGCGGTCGAGACCCAGGCCCAGCAGCCCTCCACCCACGGGGTGCGGATCGACGTGGAGTCGCACCGCGCCTGGATGGGCGACGAGGAGCTCCAGCTCACGGCCAAGGAGTTCGACCTGCTGCGCGTCCTGGTCCGGGACGCGGGCCGGGTCGTCACCCGCGACCAGCTGATGCGCGAGGTGTGGGACACCACATGGTGGTCCTCGACCAAGACCCTCGACATGCACATCTCCTGGCTGCGCAAGAAGCTCGGGGACGACGCCGGCAACCCCCGCTATATCGCCACCGTCCGGGGTGTCGGATTCCGTTTCGAGAAGAGCTGACGGTGGCTGAGACGGTAGGACCGTGCGCCGTCGCCTGATCAACTCCACACTCGCCGTGGTGCTCGTGGTCATCGCGGTCTTCGGGCTGTCGCTGGTCGTCGTGGAGACGCGGACCATCGAGAACAGCGCCCAGGAGAGCGTGAGATCCGACGCGGTGCGGCTGGTGAGCATCGTCGACAGCAGGCTGCTGGGCGGTGAGGGTGTCACCGCCAGGGTGCTGCGCGAACAGATCGAGCCCGGCCGCTACGCCGTCATCAGGATCCCCGACCACCCCACGGTGGAGATCGGCAAGCGGCCCGGCGGCAGTGTGATCTCCTCCGAGGAGAAGGGTGAGCAGGGCGAAGTGGTGCGGGTCGAGGCGTCCCGCTCCACGGTGAGCCGGGAGATCGGCCGCACCATGCTGATCATCCTGGCGGTGGCGCTGCTCGCGGTGCTCGCCGCCGTCCTCCTCGCCGTACGGCAGGCGCGACGGCTCTCCGCCCCGCTCACCGATCTCGCCGAGACCGCCGAGCGGCTGGGCTCGGGCGACCCGCGGCCGCGCCACCGCCGCTACGGGGTGCCGGAGCTGGACCGGGTCGCCGATGTGCTGGACTCCAGCGCCGAGCGCATCGCCCGGATGCTCACCGCCGAGCGGCGGCTGGCCGCCGACGCCTCGCACCAGCTGCGGACCCCGCTGACCGCGCTGTCCATGCGGCTGGAGGAGATCACGCTCACCGACGACCCGGAGACGGTCAAGGAGGAGGCCACCATCGCGCTGGGCCAGGTCGAGCGGCTCACCGATGTGGTGCAGCGGCTGCTGACCAACTCCCGTGATCCGCGCAGCGGCTCCGCGGTCGCCTTCGACCTCGACGAGGTGGTCAAGCAGCAGATCGAGGAGTGGCGCCCGGCCTCCCGCAGTGAGGGGCGCGCCATCGTGCGTTCGGGCAAGAAGGGGCTGCGGGCGGTCGGCACCCCGGGCGCGGTCGCCCAGGTGCTGGCCACCCTGATCGAGAACTCACTGATGCACGGGGACGGCACGGTCGCGCTGCGCACCCGGGTCACCGGCAACCAGGCGGTGGTCGAGGTCTCCGACGAGGGTCCGGGCGTCTCGCCCGACCTCGGCGCGCGGGTCTTCGAGCGGACCGTCAGCGGACGCAACTCCACCGGGCTCGGGCTCGCGGTCGCCCGCGATCTGGCGGAGGCCGACGGCGGACGGCTGGAGCTGCTGCAACAGCATCCGCCGGTCTTCGCGCTCTTCCTCAGCCGCGAGGCCGAGGGGCAGGGCGGCTCCTGACCGGCCGGTCAGCGCCGCTCCGGGCCGCGTGCGGACCGGCTGCCCCCGGACCGGCTGCTCCCGGGCGCGCTACTTCCGGATCGGCTGCTTACGGGTGGGCTGGGCGGGCGGTGCGTCGGAGAGAAAGGATTCCGCCCGCACCACGGCCTCCCGGGCGGGCAGTGTCCGGAACACCCAGGTCCGGTAGGACCAGAAGCGGAAGAGGGTGGCCACTCCGATGCCGAGGAACTTGAACGCATTGCTCTGGAGCTGGCTGTCCCAGCCGAAGCCGTACGTGGCCGTGTAGAGCACACCGTTCTCGATGATCAGGCCGATCGCGCTGAACAGCAGAAAGAGGCTGAGCTCCTTGGTACGTCCCTGCTTGTCCCGGTCCCGGTAGGTGAAGTACCGGTAGCCCAGGTAGTTGAAGCAGGTCGCGACCACCGTGGCCACGATGGACGCCCGCACCACCGGCAGCTCGGTGAACTCCCGGACCACGTTGAAGACCGCGAGATTGACGAAGACGCCGGCACCGCCGACCACCCCGAACTTCGCGATCTCGCGGGCGAGTTGCCCCACCTGGGCACGCAGCCCGCCGAGTGTGCGCCGTTCACTCATGGTGATCGTTCAGCCCCGTCCGTCGGCATTCATCATCGGGCCCATGCTAACCAGCGGCCCGCCCGCCCGCCCGCAAGGCGCAGTCTTGGCGCAAACCCGGAATTCTGGATGATCCTCCAATGAGGGTCGGAGGTGGCCGACGGAGGAAGTTACCCTGTGAGGGTGACATTCCCGGTAGTCGGCATGGTCGGCGGCGGCCAGCTCGCCCGTATGACCCATGAGGCGGGCATCCCCCTCGGTATCAGGTTCAAGCTGCTCAGTGACACCCCCCAGGACTCGGCGGCCCAGGTGGTCAGCGATGTGGTCATCGGTGACTACCGCGACCTCGCGACCCTTCGTGCGTTCGCACAAGGCTGTGATGTGGTCACCTTCGATCACGAGCATGTCCCCGCGGAGCATCTGCGGGCCCTCGAGGCGGACGGCGTGATCATCCGCCCCGGGGTCGAGGCCCTGCTGCACGCCCAGGACAAGGGCGTGATGCGGGAGCGGCTGCGCGCGGCCGGGGTGCCCTGCCCCCGCCATCGCATCGTGACGGATCCCACGGACGTGGCGCGGTTCGCCGAGGAGGGCGACGGCTTCCCCGTCGTCCTCAAGACGGTGCGCGGCGGCTACGACGGCAAGGGCGTGTGGGTGGTCCGCGACGCGGAGCAGGCGGCCGATCCGTTCCGCGCCGGGGTGCCCGTCCTCGCCGAGGAGATGGTCGACTTCAGCCGTGAGCTGGCGGCCAATGTGGTGCGCTCCCCGCACGGCCAGGCCGTGGCCTACCCCGTGGTGGAGTCCATCCAGGTCGACGGGGTGTGCGACACGGTGATCGCCCCCGCCCCCGGGCTGTCCGGGGAGCTGTCCGCCCAGGCCCAGGAGCTGGCCCTGCGGATCGCGTCCGAGCTGGGTGTCGTCGGGCATCTGGCGGTGGAGCTCTTCGAGACCCGGGACGGGCGGCTGCTGGTCAACGAGCTGGCGATGCGCCCGCACAACTCCGGCCACTGGACCCAGGACGGCGCCGTCACCTCGCAGTTCGCCAACCATGTGCGCGCCGTGCTCGATCTGCCGCTGGGCGATCCGCGCCCGCGCGCGACATGGACCGTGATGACCAATGTCCTCGGCGGTGACTTCCCCGACATGTACGGGGCGTACCTCCATTGCATGGCGCGCGATCCAGGGCTGAAGATCCATATGTACGGCAAGGACGTGAAGCCCGGACGCAAGGTCGGTCACGTCAACACCTATGGCGACGATCTGGCCGATGTGCGTGAACGCGGCCGCCACGCCGCCGACTACCTCAGAGGGACCATCACCGAATGAGCGCTCCTGCGATCGGCATCGTCATGGGGTCGGACTCCGACTGGCCCGTCATGGAAGAGGCGGCCAAGGCCCTCGACGAGTTCGAGATCCCCTACGAGGTGGATGTGGTCTCCGCCCACCGGATGCCGCACGAGATGGTCTCCTACGGGGAGAACGCGGCACCCCGCGGCCTCAAGGCGATCATCGCGGGCGCGGGCGGCGCCGCCCATCTGCCGGGCATGCTCGCCTCGGTCACCCCGCTTCCGGTGATCGGTGTCCCGGTGCCGCTGAAGTACCTGGACGGGATGGACTCGCTGCTCTCGATCGTGCAGATGCCGGCCGGGGTGCCGGTGGCCACGGTCTCGGTCGGCGGCGCCCGTAACGCCGGGCTGCTGGCCGTCCGGATCCTGGCCGCCCACGACGCCGAGCTCCAGGCCCGGATGCGGGAGTTCCAGGAGGAGCTGAACAAGCAGGCCACGGAGAAGGGCAAGCGGCTGCGGGCCAAGGTGAACGGGGCGGGCGCCTTCGGCTTCGGCAAGTGAGCATCCGCCGATGAGCCGCTGATCGGCCGCTGATCAAACACCGCTCAGCGGCCGATCAGGAGCCATACGGCAATCAATCTGATGGGGCGTGACTTCGGTCATTCAACATTGCAAGATGTGACGATGACCGATCGTCTCGCGCAAGCCCGTGAACTGCTGACCACCCACCCCGTGGTCGACGGCCACAACGACCTTCCGTGGGCCCTGCGTGAGCAGGTCCGCTACGACCTCGACCGGCGCGACATCGCCGCCGATCTGAGCGCCCACACCCACACCGACCTCCCGCGGCTGCGCGCGGGAGGCGTCGGCGCCCAGTTCTGGTCGGTCTACGTCCGCTCCGACTTCAGCGGGGACACCGCCGTCAGCGCCACCCTCGAACAGATCGATGTGGTCCGCCGCTTCACCGCGGCCCACCCTGACCAGCTGCGCCCGGCGCTCACCGCCGACGACGTGGAAGCCGCACGGGCCGAGGGCCGGATCGCCTCCCTCATGGGAGCCGAGGGCGGCCACAGCATCAACTGCTCCCTGGCCACCCTGCGCGCCCTGTACGACCTCGGGGTGCGCTACCTGACGCTCACCCACAACGACAACGTCCCCTGGGCGGACTCGGCCACCGACGAGCCGCGCGCCAACGGCCTCACCCGCTTCGGCGAGGAGGTCGTCCGGGAGATGAACCGGCTCGGCATGCTCGTCGACCTCTCCCATGTCTCGGCCGACACCATGCGCGACGCGCTCCGGGTCACCGAGGCCCCCGTGGTCTTCTCGCACTCCTCCGCCCGCGCAGTCTGCGACCATCCGCGCAACATCCCCGACGACGTGCTGGAGCTGCTGCCCGGCAACGGCGGGGTGGCGATGGTCACCTTCGTGCCCAAGTTCGTGCTGCCGGAGGCGGTCGCCTGGACCCAGGCGGCGGACGAGAACATGCGCGCCCACGGACTGCATCCGCTGGAGATGTCGGAGGCCGGAATAGCGGTCCACCGCGCCTTCGAGGAGGCCAATCCGCGCCCGAGGGCCACCGCGGCCACCGTCGCCGACCATCTGGACCATATGCGCGAGCTGGCGGGCATCGACCACATCGGCATCGGCGGCGACTTCGACGGCACCGCCTTCACCCCCGACGACCTCGCGGATGTCGCGGGCTATCCGAACCTCATCGCCGAACTGCTGGACCGCCGCTGGTCACCGGCCGACCTCGCCAAGCTGACCTGGCAGAACGCGGTCCGTACGCTGCGCTCGGCGGAGGACGTGGCGCGCGGGCTGCGGGAGTCCCGGGGCCCGTCGGTGGCCACGATCGAGCAGCTGGACGGCGTCGCGGCCCGATAGCCGGACGGCGCCGCCGGGATCGAACCCGGCGGCGCCGTCCGCGCGTTCAGCAGGTCAGGCCAGGGGGCGGCCGAGTGCCCGGTAGTGCCAGCCCGCCTCGCGCCAGCGGTCCGGGTCCAGGGCGTTGCGCCCGTCCAGGACGCGGCGCTCGGCGACCACCTCGCCGAGCCCGGCCGGGTCCAGCTCACGGAACTCGCGCCACTCGGTGAGGTGCAGCACCGCATGGGCGCCGCGCGCCGCCTCCAGCGCGCTGGGCGCGTAGGCCAGGGTCGGGAAGAGGGCGCGGGCGTTGTCCATGCCCTTGGGGTCGAAGACGGTGACCTGGGCGCCCTGGAGCTGTATCTGCCCGGCGACGTTGAGTGCGGGGGAGTCCCGTACGTCGTCCGAGTCCGGCTTGAAGGTCGCGCCCAGCACCGCCACCCGCTTGCCCAGGAAGCTGCCGCCGATGGCCTCGCGGGCCAGCTCGACCATATGGCCGCGGCGCCGCATGTTGATCGAGTCCACCTCGCGCAGGAAGGTGAGCGCCTGGTCCGCGCCCAGCTCACCGGCGCGGGCCATGAACGCCCGGATGTCCTTGGGCAGACAGCCGCCGCCGAAGCCGATCCCGGCACGCAGGAACTTCTTTCCGATGCGCTCGTCATGGCCGATGGCCTCGGCCAGCTTCACCACATCGCCGCCCGCGGCCTCGCAGACCTCGGCCATGGCGTTGATGAAGGAGATCTTGGTGGCGAGGAAGGAGTTCGCCGAGGTCTTCACCAGCTCGGCGGTCGGGTAGTCGGTGACCACGAACGGCGAGCCCTCGGCGATGGGTGTGGCGTACACCTCGCGCAGCTGCTTCTCGGCCCGTTCGCTGGTGACGCCGACCACGATCCGGTCCGGGTGCAGGGTGTCCTGGACGGCGAAGCCCTCGCGCAGGAACTCCGGGTTCCAGGCCAGCTCGGCGTCGCCGCCGACCGGGGCCAGCTCCGCCAGCCGGGCCGCCAGCCGGTCCGCGCTGCCCACCGGCACCGTGGACTTGCCGACGACCAGCGCCGGACGGTGCAGATGCGGGGCGAGCGACTCCACCGCGGAGTCGACGTAACTCATGTCACAGGCGTACTCACCGTGCTTCTGCGGGGTGTTCACACAGATGAAGTGGACATCACCGAACTCACCCGCCTCCTCGTAGGAGCTGGTGAAGCGCAGCCGCCCGGTCGCGCCCCCGATGCCCGCGACATGGCGCCGCAGCAGCTCCTCCAGGCCCGGTTCGTACATCGGCACCGTGCCCGCCGAGAGCATCGCGATCTTCTCGGGGACGATGTCAAGACCCAGCACCTCGAACCCCAGCTCGGCCATGGCCGCGGCGTGCGTGGCGCCGAGATAGCCGGTGCCGATCACTGTGATCTTGGGGGGCATTGGGAAGCTCCAGAGCGGTCGGTCGCAGATGCGGTGACTGAGCATAGTCGGGCAGCGGACCAGGTCCGAGTCACGTCTGTCGGCTACCTCACGTATACCTCTCGCGGTGGCGCCCCTAGAATTCAGTTACTTAACGGTAGTTAGCGCACTCAGGGGAGTGGAAGACCTTGGCGTCCTCGGTGAACGACTTCGACCTGTACCGGCCGTCCGAGGAGCACGACATGCTCCGCGATTCGGTCCGCTCCCTCGCCGAGGCGAAAATAGCGCCCTTTGCCACGGAGATCGACGAGGAGGGCCGCTTCCCGCAGGAGGCGCTGGAGGCCCTCGTCGCCAATGACCTGCACGCGGTGCATGTCCCCGAGTCCTACGGCGGCGCGGGCGCGGACGCCCTGGCCACCGTGATCGTCATCGAGGAGGTCGCCCGGGTCTGCGCCTCCTCCTCGCTGATCCCCGCGGTCAACAAGCTGGGCTCGCTGCCGGTCGTCCTCTCCGGCTCCGAGGAGCTGAAGAAGAAGTACCTGGGCCCGCTCGCCAAGGGCGACGGGATGTTCTCGTACTGCCTCTCCGAGCCGGACGCGGGCTCGGATGCGGCGAGCATGAAGACCAAGGCCGTCCGCGACGGCGACTTCTACGTGCTCAACGGTGTGAAGCGCTGGATCACCAACGCCGGGGTCTCCGAGTACTACACGGTGATGGCCGTCACCGACCCCGAGAAGCGCTCCAAGGGCATCTCCGCCTTCGTCGTGGAGAAGTCCGACGAGGGTGTCTCCTTCGGCGCCCCGGAGAAGAAGCTCGGTATCAAGGGCTCCCCGACCCGCGAGGTCTACCTCGACAACGTCCGGATCCCCGCCGACCGCATGATCGGCGCCGAGGGCACCGGCTTCGCCACCGCGATGAAGACCCTGGACCACACCCGCGTGACCATCGCCGCCCAGGCGATCGGTATCGCCCAGGGCGCGCTGGACTACGCCAAGGGGTACGTCCAGGAGCGCAAGCAGTTCGGCAAGGCCATCGCCGACTTCCAGGGGATCCAGTTCATGCTGGCCGACATGGCGATGAAGCTGGAGGCCGCGCGCCAGCTCACCTACGCGGCCGCCGCCAAGTCCGAGCGCGTCGATGGCGATCTCACCTTCTTCGGCGCCGCCGCCAAGTGCTACGCCTCGGACGTCGCGATGGAGGTCACGACCGACGCCGTCCAGCTGCTCGGCGGCTACGGCTACACCCGTGACTACCCGGTCGAGCGGATGATGCGCGACGCCAAGATCACCCAGATTTATGAGGGCACGAACCAAGTTCAGCGGATCGTGATGGCAAGGAACCTTCCCTAGCAGGGTTTTTGCAGGTCAGGAGCTGTTTCGAGGGTCCGCAGGGACACCTTCGGCTTTCTGCTCGTTGCGGCCCGATCAGGGCCGTTCCTGGGCGTCATGCTGGGGGAATGCTGGGCCGACACCGGACTGAAAACAGCCACTGACCTGCACAAACAACACAGCCCCCGGCGCGACGCCGGGGGCGCCTTTGTCGGTATGCCCGGCATGGGCGATTGCTTGGGGGTGGAAGTCCCCTGGGGGAAGAGGTGGTGCTAACCCCGAGCCGGAGGCAACGGCGTCATCGTGAGGTGGGGTCGGGAGGAAGCCCGAGGCGAGACCTGGGCACTGAGGAACACGAACCGTGTATGAGGCGTGCTGGTCGGGTGAGCCCGCCGACGAGGGTGAAGCCCGTCACTGCCAAGAAGGCCAGTGCGTAAACGCGGCAGCGGTCCAGGGACAGTGATCGTTCTTATCCGGGGAGGTCTGTCCGGGTGTCGGTTGTGCTGAGGTGCCGCCGCGCCGACGGTCCGCACTGGAAGGTGCGGGCTGACCGGGCAGAAGTCAGCAGAGGTCGTAGTACCAGCCGGGGTGGCCGTGAGTGCGGCGGGCTGGGAAGGGCCGAACATCGAGTGGAACGGGTGATGTGATGTCTGCTCGTGCCGGGCACGATGACCGCAGCAAGTCCGCGTCAGTGGTGCCGTCCGGGGAGGGACCGGTGCATTCCGGCGATGTCCTGGCGGAGCGTAGTGTCCGGTCGGCGCGTCTCACGGAAGACGTTCACCGCGAACAGGAACCCGCCTTGTGGGAGTTGATGCTCTCGAAGGAGAACCTGCTCGCGGCGCTCAACCGCGTCGAAGCGAACCGGGGGGCTCCCGGGGTGGACGGGATGACCACGGCGGAGCTTCGTCCGTGGTTGCTGGTGCACTGGCCCGTTGTCCGGGCTGAGCTCGATGCGGGCACTTACCGGCCGGCGCCGGTCCGTCAGGTGATCATCCCGAAGCCTGGCGGCGGTGAGCGGATGCTGGGGGTGCCGCGGGTGCTGGACCGCTTGATCCAGCAGGCTATCGCGCAAGTGCTCGTGCCCGTTTTCGACCCGCAGTTTTCGGGGTCGTCCTTCGGGTTCCGTCCCGGCCGGTCCGCTCATCAGGCGGTCAGGGTCGCGAGGCGGGCGATCGAGGACGGCCACCGGTGGGTCGTGGACCTTGATCTGGACCGGTTCTTCGACCGGGTTCAGCACGATGTCCTGATGGCGCGGGTCGCGCGGAAAGTCAGTGACCGCAGGGTCTTGAAGTTGATCCGCAGGTACCTGGAAGCCGGGATCATGGTGGACGGCGTGAAGATGCCGAGTGCGGAGGGAACCCCGCAGGGGTCGCCGCTTTCGCCCGTCTTGTCGAACGTCATGCTCGACGACCTGGACCGGGAGCTGTTCAGGCGCGGTCACCGGTTCGTGCGTTACGCCGACGATGTGCGCGTCTTCGTGCGGAGCGAACGGGCCGCCCACAGGGTGCTTGCCTCGGTCACGGCCGTGGTCGAGCAGCGGTTGAAACTGAAGGTCAACCGGGAGAAGTCAAGAGTTGTCCGAGCGTCCGCCGCCATGCTGCTGGGGTTCGGCTTCTACTTCACCCGGAACGGGGTCAGGATCCGGATTGACCCGAAGGCGCTGGCGCGCTGGAAGGCGAAGATCCGGGAGCTGACCTCACGCCGGTGGAGCATCGCGATGGACGAACGGATCGCGAAGATCGACCGGTTCATGACCGGGTGGATGGGCTACTTCCGGATCTCGGATGCCTCCAGGGCGTTCCGGGACCTGGACGAGTGGTTCCGCCGCAGGATGCGGCAGATCCGCTGGAAGGAATGGAAGCGTCCCAGGACGCGCCAGGCCATGCTGCGAAAGCTCGGCATCAGCGAGCGGCTCTCCCGTGAATGGGGAGGCACCAGCAAGGGCTACTGGCGGGTCGCGGGGTCTCCCGTCCTTGCGCGGGCACTGCCCAATGCCTACTGGGACGATCTTGGTCTGCGCACGCTCAAGCCGACCTGGCAACGGTTGAGATCAGCTGGATGAACCGCCGGATGCGTGGCCCGCATGTCCGGTGGTGTGAGAGGAGGGACGGGCGACCCGTCCCTCCTACTCGATTCTCTCTCGTTGCTTGGACTACGCGACTGGGCAGGCCAGTTCAGGGTGCGAACGATTCGGGGAGCACGTCACCACTGCCAGGGACAGATACGAGGGACGTTCGAGGTAGAAGCCGTACGACACATCAGCACCCGAGTGCAGTTGTTCGGCAGCGGCGTTCACCAGTCGGGCCAGGCGTGTGGTGTCTCGGTCCCTCTCCGATGCGAAACGGGGGGTGTACTCGGACAGACGCTCACCGAGCCAGGCCGCCGCTTCCTTCGCCTCATCCCACGTGCCCCGAACCAGTGAACGGGGCTTGACGAGCCAGTACGCCGTTTCCAGCGGAGGGAGATCCGACGTAGGGAACTCTGCGGCCACCTCGCGGTAACGAAGGATCAGTTCCGACCTGCTCTCTGCCGGGGGCGGATCTGGATGAGGGGGCCGCCGTAGGGCCTCATTGTCGAAACGCTCTTTCGGGCCAGTCCATAGATAGCTGTGCTGGTGCACCAGTCGTTCCGTTCAGAGGAGTGCCAGCCGGGCCGGACCCAGGGACGGGGGATGGACCCGGCCCAACTGGCGGGAGGGGGAGGATCAGACGTTCAGGCCGAAGCGCGCCGGGTCGATACCGGCCGCGTCCAGCTCCTCCGTGGTGAACCGCAGCGGCTGCGCGTCCGGCCGCTTGCTGTCACCGAGCGCCCAGAGGCCATCACCGATCTGGGCCAGGGTCACGCATCCCTCGGTACAGGGGCCGCCGCACGCCTGGACGAACGAGGCCCCGCTGATGTCGAGCGCGTACAGGTCGGTTCCGTTCTGCATCACTGCACCTTCCTGCTCAACTAATCGCGGCCATGACTGACCGCCGCCGCCCGTACCGGGCGGGAGTCCAGTTCCCCCACACAACCTGCGGCGGGGCTCTACTCGGCGCGAACGACCATGGCGAACGAGGTCTTGATGCGTCGGAAACCGGCGTGACCGGAGCGGCCCGTGTGGCTCATGCACTCCACATCGATGGACGCCGACTCGGTGGAAGGTGTCGCCTTCCACTTGCAGTGCAGGCACTCAGCCTCAAAGGTCACGTCCGTATCCGGGTGCTCGGTGATCCTGTGCATCACGTACCGCATCGCCGTTCTGATGCTCACAGGCCGCCCCTACGGCTCCGCGCGTTGGCCTCGGCAACTCTGCTGCTCAGTCCCTCTATCGGCCCATTCGGTGGGGCCTTGTAGTCAGGACACTTCGGGCTCCCACACTCGCACCGGGGCCAGCGCAAGGCCGAACTGGGCGCCATGTCGGCGCCTCCGGGGCCAGGGTCGCTCTTCTGCACCATGAGCACGCCCCCTACGCCGAATGCTCCGGAGAGACGGGAGAGGAACTGTCGGGCCTCACTGCTGCCGAGATGATCAGCCGGTTCGGTGCCCAACGCTCTGCTGTCGCCCATCACACCGCGCCCTCCCGATCGATTCCGCGTCGATGTGCCGACCGTAGGAAGTGGCGACTGTCAGGCTCCACAAACTTGCACGAGCTTGCACGCCAATTGGCATGACTGGTAGCGGTATTGACGCTGTCTCCGCAGTTCAACGAAGCTGATGCAAGCCCGAGCAAGCACCTAGACCAGGGAGCCAGCCATGGCCGTAGAGTTCATGGGAATTGACCCCGACACGGACCGGGACCACTGCCCCACCGTGTGGGCCGATGCCGAAGCTCAGGAGATCTTGTTGCAGGGGTGGAAACCGAGCACCGAGACTCAGGCGGAGTGCGAGGCAAGCAGCCCCGCGAACGGTCCGGTGCCCGAGAGCGAAGCCATCGTGAGGATTCCGGCCCGGATGATCCCGATGATCAGGGAGGCGTGTGATGCCGTCGAGCGTGCCCAGCTTCGCTGAGCTGCTTGGCCAGTGCGAGCGGTCCGCCGTCCACCTGGAGCTGCGTGACTCCTACGCGCCAACGGATCGGTTCGAGGCATGGAAGCGGGGCGAGCGGATCAAGTGGGAGGACCGCGAATCCTGGTGGCACCCCTATGACCAGTTGATCACGGACACTGTGGCCCGGGGTGTGGTGATCCGTCGGGCCCGGGTGGTTTCCGAGCCGGTATCGGACTACATCCGGTGGGAGCACTACGTCACCCGCGCCAACATCACGGCGGGTGAGGAAGTGCGGTGGTTGCCACGGCGACGGGCCACGAGTATCGCCCTGCCGGGGAATGACTTCTGGCTGTTCGATGGTGCGCTGCTCCGGGTGCACCACTTCTCAGGTGACGGCGTGGTGGTGGAGGACGAGATTACGACGGACCCCGAAGCCGTGAAGCTGTGCTCCGCCGCCTTCGAAGCGGTCTGGGAGCGAGCGATCCCGCACCACCTGTACAAGATCTGACGAAAGCCAGCTCCGTGCCCCCACACCCCTCCTCACGCGTTCAGAAGGCCCGCGAAGAGCTGGCCGGCCGTCTGCGCGAGATCCGGAAGGACGCGGGAATCAGCGGGCGGGAGCTGGCCGTCAGGTGCGGTTGGTCAGAGTCGAAGTCATCCCGGATCGAGAACGCGAAGACCCCTCCATCCGATAGAGACATCGGAGCGTGGTGCCGGGCCTGCGCCGCTGATGACCAGGTCCCCGACTTGATCGCGGCTAACAGACAGTCCGCCGATGCTCATGTGCAGTGGAAAGGGCTCCAGCGGAGCGGCCTACGTCGCCTGCAAGAGTCGACCGGCGATCTGTACCAACAAACCAAGCTATTCCGGATCTACGTCTCCGACGTGATTCCCGGATTCCTCCAGACGCCCGGATACGCCACCGCGCTGCTGTCAGCCATCGCAGACTTCCGAGGAACCCCGGATGACGTGAGTGACGCTGTGGCGGCCCGCATGAGGCGTAACGGGGTGCTGAGCAATGGCACACGCCGGTTCTCGTTTGTAGTGGAGGAGTCGGTGTTGCGGTACCGGCTGTGCAGCGCAGAGACGATGGCAGCGCAGCTTGGTCATCTGCTCGGGGTCATGGATCTCCAGAACGTTGCCGTGGGGATCGTCCCGTTCTCGCCGCAGCGGACGATGTGGCCGATGCCCACCTTCACGATCTTCGACGACAGCAGGGTGCACGCGGACACGCTGGATGCTGCTGCCACCCTCACGCAGCCAAGCCAGGTCGAGCTGTACGCCCGAGCGTTTGAGCGGTTGTCGCAAGGGGCCGCGAGGGGAGCAGCAGCACGTTCCCTGATAGCGGATGCGGTGGCCTCCCTCACGTGACAAGCGATGTCGGTGCACCCCTCGGTAGTGATCATGGGGAAATGCTGGGGGAGTACCTCCTGAGGGGTATGTTCGTGCAGGTCAACGCCATGTGACCTGTAAAGCACCCAGATCTATGAGGGCACCAACCAGGTCCAGCGGATCGTGATGGCCAGGAACCTGCCGTAGGGCGCCCGGCGGGGAGGACGACGAAGGCGGGGCATCGCATGCGATGCCCCGCCTTCGTCATGTGGCTCAGTTGCCGGAGACGGTGACCTTCTCGTCGTTCTTCAGCTGCCCCACCAGCTCCTTGACCTTGGGCATGTCCCACTGGACCGCGCTGCCCTTGGGGGTGGAGAGGCCCGGGTTGGAGATGGGCATGTTCATCTGCTTGCCGTCACCGCCGGAGACGGACTTCATCGCGAAGAACATGTCCTTCACGTCCCACAGGCTCATGTCCTTGTCGACGACCAGGTTGTCCAGCCCGGCGCCCATCGTCGGGTAGAGCGTGAAGGGGTTCATCAGCGTGCTCGGCGCGGCCGCCTTGTTGGCGAGCGCCGACAGGAACTTCTGCTGGTTCTTGGTGCGGTCCAGGTCGCCGCCCGCCAGGCCGTAGCGCTGCCGGACGAAGGCGAGCGCCTGGTTGCCGTTCAGCGTCTGCTTGCCCTTCTTCAGATCGGTCCCGGAGTTCTTCTCCTTCATGTCCTGCGGGATGTCGATCTCCACACCGCCGACCCCGTCCACGAGCTTGGCGAAGCCGTCGAAGCCGATCTCCGCGTAGTGGTCGATCTTCAGGCCGGTGTTGTACTCGATCGTGCGGACCAGCAGCGAGGGGCCCTCGGAGGAGTACGACGCGTTCAGCTTGTTCTGGCTCTGCGGGATCCGGTTGCCGCTCTCCGAACCGGTGAAGGCCGGGATGGTGACATAGGAGTCACGCGGGAGGCTGATCATGGTGTTCCCGTTCTCACCGACATGGAGAAGGATCATGGAGTCGGTGCGGCGGCCCTCGGCGGAGCCGGTGTGCAGCTTCTTCTTCTGCTCGGCGGACAGCCCCTCACGGCTGTCGGAGCCGACGATCAGGTAGTTGGTGCCCTTGCCGCCTTCGGGCCGGTCCTCGACCTTGCTCAGGTCGACCTCGCGGCGCAGCTTGGAGTCGGCCCAGAAGTAGGTGCCGATCCCGACGGCCAGCAGCAGGACGAGAAAGGTCACCAGGCCGATGGTTATCCGGCGCTTCCAGTTCTTGGGCCTGGCCGGACGGGGGGCGCCACCGGGGCCGCCGTTCCCCGGTCCGCCGCTGCCGCGGCCGTAGACCTGACCGGTGTTGTAACCATCGTCGTAGTCGTCATGGCCCTGGGACTGCTGCGGCACCGTGCCGCGCGGAGACATGCTCGGCGGCAGCGGCGGCTCATTGTGCGGCGGCGGGCCGCCCGCACCCGGCGCCGCACGCCTGACCTGCGGCATCGCACGGGCCCCCTCCGGCTCGGAGCCTCCGCTGCCACGTCCGTACCGGTCGCCGGTCCATCCCTGGGGCCAATCGCTCATGCAAGGCAGTGTGCCTGGTCGGACGGGTCCCCATACAGGGAGGGTGCGGGATCGGGGCACGGCTGTTGCAGAGCTGATAAGAATCCCGGTCCGCATAAGGTGGACGGCATGACCATTCAGGCCCAGGACGCGGAACCGGAGCTTCCGGGCAAGCCGACTTCCGCATCCCGTACCACGCTGTCACACATCATGACCCACGGTGACACCAATCTCCTCGGTACCGTACATGGCGGCGTGATCATGAAATTGGTGGACGACGCGGCGGGAGCGGTCGCCGGACGCCACTCCGAGGGCCCCGCGGTCACGGCGTCGATGGACGAGATGGCCTTTCTGGAGCCGGTCCGGGTCGGCGACCTCGTCCATGTGAAGGCTCAGGTCAACTGGACCGGACGGTCCTCCATGGAGGTCGGGGTGCGGGTGCTGGCCGAGCGGTGGAACGAATCCACCCCCGCCACCCAGGTCGGCAGCGCCTATCTGGTCTTCGCCGCGGTCGACGCCGACGGCAAGCCCCGGCCCGTCCCCCCGGTGACACCCGAGACCGAACGCGACAGGCGGCGCTACCAGGAGGCCGAGATCCGGCGCACCCACCGGCTCGCCCGCCGCCGGGCCATCCGGGAGCTGCGCGCCCGCCGCTCCGCCGACGGCGGCGAGGAGCTGTAGCCGCTCGTTGTGCCCCGACACGCGTAACGGAGGGTTATCGTCCGGGCGCTCCGCGTTCCTACAGTGGGGCCCATGTGGCGCCCCCCGCGACCCGGTACCGTCGCCGTCCTCAGGATCCAGGCCACCGTGCTGCTGACAGCCATCGGGCTGCTGATCGCCGGCACCCTCCTCTCCACCGGCGGGCTGACCGTACTGACGGTGAAACCGGTGCGCACGGTCACCCCCAAGCCCGATGTCACCGACACCGGGACCACCTCACCGTCCCCGCCGACCACCTCCCCGCCCACCACACCCCCGTCCCCGCCCACCAGCCCGCCGACCTCGCCGGTCACCTCCGGCCCGCCGCCCCCGGGCGAGAGCCCGACCGGGATGCCCGGACCGCGCCGCCCGGCCGGGCGGGACATCGCCCAGGAACAGCTGACGGGCAACGCCCCGGCCCTGCTGACCACCTGGATCGGGGTGATCACCCAGCTCATCGGGCTGGCCACGGCGCTGATCGGGCTGGCCTCCGCGGGCCGCGGCGGCCAGGCCCAGCCCCAGACCCAGCCCCAGCCCGCCGACCGCGGCGGCCGGTCCGGGCGGCAGGCCCGGGTCGTGGGGGCCAACCGGCCGCCTAGGAGCAGGCGACCTCGTCGCCGGTGACCGCCTCGATGCCGTTCTTGTCCGGACGCGGCTCCTCGGTCCGCACCTTCCGCACGCCCTTGTAGTCCCTGCCCACCGTGACCTGCATCACCGCGCCCTGCTTGGCGACCGGCCGCAGCTCCGCACCGGGCAGCGCGGCCGCCAGTGAGCGCACCGAACGGTTCCAGACCGGGTCGTAGGTGATCACCGTGCGCTTGACGTCCGAGACCGCCGCGTCGGCCGGGGAACCGGTGGTGGCGAACCCGGAGGCGTGCAGGGCACGGTCCGCGCGCCGGGCGAGTCCCGACTCGGTGGTGCCGTTGAGCACATGGACCTTGATCCGGGCGGGAGCCACATCGACCGGGACACCGCCCGCTTTCCTGGGCCGGTGCACGGTCAGCGGCCGGTCCTCGCGGATGGCCGTGAACAGCCGGCCGGCCTTCTCCTCGTTCCAGCGGAGGGTGGAGCCGACCCCCCTGACCGGGGTGCCGGGCAGATCCACCGGGACCGAGGCGAACTCCGAGGACGCCGGGGTGAAGCCGTGCATCGCCCGGCCCAGCTCCACCAGGTCCTCCGCCCCGAAACCGTGGTCGGCCCGGACCGAGCCCAGCAGCGTGGAGGCCACCTTGTTGAACTTCACCGGGTTGAAGAGGATGCCCCCGGCGGTGGTCTGGTGGATCACCGACGCCATGAACCGCTGCTGGCGCTGGATCCGGCCCAGGTCGGAGGTGCCGTCGATATGCCGGGAGCGCACGTATTGCAGCGCCTGGCCGCCGTTCAGCACATGGCTGCCGGCCGGCAGGTCAAGACCGGTGTGGTCGTCCTTCAGCGGCCGTGCCGTACAGACCTTCACTCCGCCCACCACGTCCACCGTCTTCATGAAGCTGGTGAAGTCCACCTCGAGGTAGTGGTCGACGTGGACACCGGTCAGCTGCTCGACGGTGCGCACCGTCAGACCGGGGCCGCCCTCGGCGTAGGCGGCGTTGAGCTTCTGCGGATGCATGGGGTGCCGTCTGCCGGCGGCGTCGGTGTACGCGGGGATCTCGGCGTAGGAGTCCCGGGGCAGACTGACCACGCTGGCGCGGTGGCGGTCGCCCGACAGATGCACCAGCATGATCGTGTCGGTGCAGTGGCAGGGCGCGCCGCCCAGCCGGTACAGCGCCTTCTCCTGCGGGGTGATCCGGTCCCGGCCGTCCGTGCCGACCACCAGGAAGTTGACGCCCCCGCCGCCGCCCTGCGGCCGGTTGTCCAGGTCGTCGAAGACATCGACCCGGTGGATACCGGATTCCAGCTCCCGGACCAGCAGATGTCCGATACCGCTGACGGCCAGCACCAGACCGGAGGCCCCGGCGGCGATCCGCAGCCCCCAGCGGGGACGGCGGCCGGAGCGGGGGCGCGGCGGGTGGGGGAGACGGGCCGGTGCTCTCACTGACGTAAGACCTCCGTGACGGACGGGCGGGGGGCGAAATCGCCCCACCGTAGGCCCATACGATGAGCGCCCCGGCGGCCCCACGCCGCCGGTGCCGCACGCTGCCACCCGGGCGGCGCGCTCCGGTGTCCCCCATACGCGGTACCGTGGGCCCGATACCCGCAGTCTCCTGGGGGGCCGACCCCCACGTATCCCGAGGTGCCATGCCCCCGCATCAGCTCCCGGCCGTCTCCGTGATCATGCCGGTGCTCAATGAGGAACGCCATCTGCGCAACTCCGTGCGGCACATCCTGGAGCAGGAGTACGCCGGTGAGATGGAGGTGGTGATCGCCCTCGGCCCGTCCACCGACCGCACCGACCAGATCGCTGCCGAGCTGGTCGCCGAGGACCCCCGGGTGCACACCGTGCCCAACCCCACGGGCCGTACCCCCGCCGCGCTCAACGCCGCGATCAAGGCGTCGCGCCATCCGGTGGTGGTCCGGGTCGACGGCCACGGCATGCTGTCCCCGGACTACATCGCGACGGCCGTGCGGCTCCTGGAGGAGACCGGCGCGCAGAACGTCGGCGGCATCATGCACGCCGAGGGCGAGAACGACTGGGAGCACGCCGTCGCCGCGGCCATGACCTCCAAGATCGGGGTCGGCAACGCCGCGTTCCACACCGGCGGCGAGGCCGCCCCGGCCGAGACCGTCTATCTGGGCGTCTTCCGCCGCGAGGCGCTGGAGCAACAGGGCGGCTACAACGAGGAGTTCATCCGCGCCCAGGACTGGGAGCTGAACTTCCGGATCCGTGAGGCGGGCGGGCTGATCTGGTTCTCGCCCGAGCTGAAGGTCTCCTACCGGCCGCGGCCCAGCGTGCGGGCGCTGGCCAAGCAGTACAAGGACTACGGCCGCTGGCGCCATGTCGTGGCCCGCTTCCACCAGGGCTCGATCAATCTGCGCTATCTCGCCCCGCCGATCGCCGTTGTCGCCATCGCGGCGGGCCTGGTCGTGGGCGCGGCCGTCACCCCGTGGGGTCTGGTGATCCCCGGCGGCTATCTGGCGGCCATCGCAGCGGGCTCGGTCCCCGCGGGCAAGGGGCTGCCGCTCGCGGCCCGGCTGCGGATCCCGGTCGCGCTGGCCACCATGCACATGTCGTGGGGCTGGGGCTTTCTGACCAGCCCGCGGTCGCTCGCCAAGAAGGTCATCGCCAGCCGCCGCCCGGCGGTCATGGCTCAGGGCTGAGCGGCTCCGCGGGAAGTGCCGCGGGGTGCCGTCGTTCGTCCGCGGCCGCGTCGCGCTGGTCGCGCCCACGCGGCGGAGCCGCGCATCGACACAGCCCCGTGCCCCTTCGGGGCGCGACCGAACCGCAAACGAGGGGGCCGGACCCAGCGACTGGGTCCAGCCCCTTCCTTTTCTGTCCGCTTCTGTTCGCTTCTGTTCGCGCGGCATCAGAACGTGTACTGCGGGTTCACCTTCATGCACGCCTTCTTGTCCTCGCCGTTGAGGGCGTCGGCGCTCTCGGGCGTCTTGCCGTCGTCCTGCGTCGCCGGCTTCGGATACACGGTGCCCTCGCGCCAGTCGTTGCCGACCACGAGCGTCACCTCCCGTACCGACTTCGACGACTTCACCGCGGACTTCGGCAGCTTCAGCGCCTTGGCCACGGCCAGCGCGTCACCCTGCCGGGCCTCGCCGGGGTACAGCACGGTGGTGTCGGCCTGCGAGGTGAGGACGGTGTTCGCGGTGGCCTTGGCGTAGCCCAGCCGCATCAGCTCGGAGGTGATGACACGGGCCCGGCCGGAGACCGGCCCCAGGACCGTGCTGGACGTACCGTTCTGCACCACCACCGGGAGCTCGCCCTTGGGGGCGGTGGGCGCCGGGGTGTGATCGGGCTTCTTCTTGTCCCTGCCGTCCATCGCGATGTCGTTGCGCAGCAGGGAGAAGGTCTGCTCCGCCTCGTCCGGCTTGGGCTTCACATACTCACCGCCGCCGCCGTACTCCCAGGGCATGGTGACCATGGTGGTCCGCTTGGTCGGCACCTGCTTGAGGTCATTGCCCAGGTCGTAGAGCTTCTTGACGGTGCCGAGACCGTGGTCGACGGTCAGCGCGTCAGTCGCGGCCTCCGCCAGGTCCATCAGCTTGCCCGGGTCGGTGAGCTTGGTGCCCTGCTTCAATTGCCGGATCATCGAGGACATGTACATGTGCTGGGCCTTGGCCCGGCCGATGTCGGTGTTGTCCTCGAATCCGTAGCGGGTGCGCAGCCACTGGAGGGCCTGGACGCCCTTGACGCTGTGGGTGCCCCTGGTCAGCCGCAGACCCGAGCCATGGCCCTTGCTGTCATGGGAGTAGACGTTCTTCCGGACGCACACCGGGACCCCGCCGACGGCGTCCGCCATGGACACCACCCCGGAGAAGTCGATCATCATGAAGTGATCGATGTAGACCCCGGTCAGCTCCTTCCAGGCGGCGACCGTACAGCCCGGACCGCCGTGCTGGAGCGACTGGTTGATGGCCGCCTCGGTCTTCGGGTAGACCTTCTTGCTCTTGGGGTCCGTGCACTTGGGGATGGTGACCCGGGTGTCGCGCGGGATGCTGACCACCGACATGTTGCTGCGGTCGGCCGAGACGTGCACCAGCATCTGCACATCGGCCAGCGGCTTGCGGTCGGCGTCCTGCTTGGCGCCGCCCAGCTTGACGTTCTCCGCGCTGTTACGGCTGTCGGAGCCTATGAGGAGGATGTTCAGCGGGGTCTGGCCCGCGGCGTTGGGCTCGGGCTTGCCGATCTTGCTGTCGCCGAGGTCCAGCTCCTCCTTCCGCAGATTGCCGTTGAGGTGCTGGTAGTAGAGATATCCGGCCCCGGCCGCGCCCAGCACCAGTACGGCGAGCGTCAGTGCGGTCCAGCGCAGTATGCGCACACCCCGGCTGCGCTTGGGACGGCGCGGGCCGCCCCGTCGGTGCCCCGCGCCACGCGACGCGGGGCCCTCCCCTTCCGGCTGGCTGTCATCCTCACCCGGTTCGCGGGGTTCGGGCACGGCGGCGTGCCGCTCTCTCTCCCCCCGCACGTTGCTCTGCCGCATCGGGCCTCCCCGGTTCCTGCTTCAGTTGTGGGCCGGTCCGAGGGGCGAGCCTGCTCCGCCGGCCGGCGACGGTCACTTGGCGCAGATGTTCTTGTCGTCGGCCTCGACCCGCTGGATGTCCTTCGGCGCCTTCGCCGGGGCGGCGATCGGTGTACCGGCCCCCTTGAAGTCAGCCCCCAGGGTCAGCGTCATCTCCGCCATCGGCTCGGCGTCCTTGGTGCCCTCCTTCATCGCGGAGGCGGGCAGTCCCATGCTGTCGGCCAGCCGCCGGGCCTGGTCGGCCTGGTTCGGCGCGTACTCCAGGGTGGTCTTCTTCAACTCCGACGGAGCGTTGCCGCCGTTGCTGGTGCGGAGCATCCCCTCGGTGTTCTGCATCCAGTCGACGGTCTCCTGGGCGGCGCCGAACTTCCCGCTGCCGTTGAGCACCTTGGCCCGGACGTCGGCGGGCTCGGCCTTGGGGCCCTTGAGCCGGGCCGCCTGCCGGTCCTTGGCCGCCTTCTCCTTCTTCTTGACCTCGGTCAGCGAGACGTCCTGCCGGACCATCGAGAACAGCGGCTCGGCCTTGGTCTTGTCGAGCAGCACCGTGGCGCCGTCGGTGTTGTCGACCACCGGGACCGTCGCGAAGGTGATGTTCTTCAGATCGACCTTGCTCAGGTTCTTCCCCAGCTCGGCCAGCTTGCTGACCGTTCCGATGCCGGTGTCCACCGTCAGCGCCTTGGTGGCCGACTGGGCCAGTTTCCAGGTCTTGCCCGGGTTGCTGAGCGAGCCGCTCGACTTCATCTTGCGCATCAGCGAACTGAGGAACTGCTGCTGCAACTTGATCCGGTCCAGATCGCCGCCGTAACCGACGGCGTGCCGGGTCCGGACGAACGCCAGGGCCTCCTCGCCCTCGACGGTGTGCCGGCCCTTCTTCAGATTCAGATGCGACTTGGGGTCGTTGATGTCCTTGCCGAGGCAGACATCCACTCCGCCCACCGCCGAGGACAGCTCCTTGACCGCGTTGAAGTCGGCCATCATGAAGTGGTTGATGTTCAGGCCGGTGATCTTCTCCACCGTCTGCCAGGTGCAGCCGGCGTCCCGCTCCTCCTGCCCCAGGCTGGTGTTGAAGCGGACTTCCTTCTCGCCCGGGATCTTCTTGAACGTGCCGTTGTCCTGCTTCGTCTTGCAGTCCGGGATGTCGGTGATCATGTCGCGGGGGAAGCTCAGCACCGTCGCGTTCGACCGGTCCTTGGAGACATGGAACAGCAGCGTGGTGTCGGCGTGGCCGACGCTGCCCGCGTCGCCGTAGCCCTCGTTCCCCTTGCCGTCCCGCCGGTCGGTGCCGATGAGCAGGATGTTCATCGGGCCGTCGGAGACCGCGGCGTTGTTCTCGCCGACATCGACCTTCTTGATGTTGTTGTTCAGGTGCTGATAGACGAAGTACGCCGCCGCCGCCCCGCCGACCAGCAGAAACGCCAGTGTGCCGCTGGTCCAGTAGAGGATCTTCTTCCCCTTGGACTTCTTCGGCTTCGGCTTGCGCCGGCTCACCGGGCCCGACGGGCCCTCCGGCTCCCGCTTGCCTCCCGCCCGACGACGCCCCCGCGGCTCGGACTCGGGTGCGCGACGACGGCTCGCGGATCTGGGGGCCTGCGGAGGCTCGGCGGCGTCAGCCGGTGTCCCGGCGTGGTTCAGCCGCAGCTCGTAGCTCCCGGTGTTCGGGTCGAACACCCACTGATCGGCGGGGTCGAAATCGCCCGCACCATGGCCTTGCGCGTCCACGGTCGCTTGTGTCCTCCGTTGGTGCCACGCGGCGCCTCCCCCTCAAGGCGCTCCCATCCGTCTTCCTTGCAGTGCGCGGCCACCTCGTAGAGCGCACCGGATCGCTCACACTATCCGCCCAGTTCAGCGCCAAGCGACGCCGGTGACAAATTCCACTTCCCTACAACTGGGCATTCTGCCCAATCCTTTCGCCGTCCTTCACGAGTCCGTGCCCCCACACTTCGTGCGGTTAGTCGCAGATGTCACGCGCCGCCGTCGTTCCCCGGTAGGGGTCGCGGTCCACGGCCTTCGGGTCGTCCCCCGCCGTGGACGTGACGGAACGGGTCACCGAGACCGGCTGGTCGAGCCGCAACTGCCGGAACAAGCGGTCGGCGTCGGGCTGGACGAGCTCATCACGGTTCTTGTTGTACGTATAGGGCTGTCGCGGAATCGTAAGGAAACGGATTTTCTCCCGGGGGATGTTCCGGACGCCCCGGACCAGGTCGTACAGGTCCTTGAGCGAATCAAGACCCGGATCCGTGGTCAGCGAGGAGGTCGCCGCACTCAGTACGGGATACAGCTTTCGCGGGTTCAGCAGCACACCATTGCTCTGCACTTTCTTCACAAGCGAGCCGAGGAACTCCTGCTGGCGCTCGATACGCTCGGTATCGCTTCCGCTACCGATGCTGTACCGGGCCCGTACGTAACCGAGTGCCTGCTCGCCGTGGAGGACGCGACGACCCGCGGGCAGCCGCAGATGCGCGTCCGGGTCGTCGACGGACTCCTTCAGACAGACCTCGACGCCCCCGACCGCGTTCACCAGCTTCTTGAAGCCGGCGAAGTCCACGATCATGTGGTGGTCCACGCGGATACCGGTCAGCTTCTCCACCGTGCGGATCGTGCAGGCGGCCCCGCCGTATTCGAACGCCCAGTTGAACTGGACGAACCGGGGCGCCATCCGCTTTCCGTTCGCCCGGTCGCAGCCGGGGGTGTCCACCATCAGATCGCGCGGGATCGACACGGCCGTCGCGCCCCTGCCGTTCGCCTGAAGATGCAGCAGGATCGTGGTGTCCGAGCGCTGGGTGCCGGTGTCCCGGCCGTACTTGCCGTTGCCCTTCCCGCCGCGGTTGTCCGAGCCGATCAGCAGGATGTTCTGCGCGTCCCGCACCATGGACACCGGCCGCTCCGCCTCGTACTTCCGCAGCTCGTCCGCGGTGCGGGTGTCGGTGCGGATATTGCCGTTGAGACGTTCGTAGAACCACCAGCCCGTACCGGCGATCGACAGCACCAGGACGGCCACGCCCAGGGCGAGCACACGCAGCCAGCGACGCCCGCCGCTGGGCGCCGTGTCCGGGCTGTCTGTCGTCACGTCCGCGTCCTCCCACCCGTGGTCCACCCCGGCGGGCGGACTGCCGTCGCGTGCTGGGGTCCCGAATTATTGGGACAGACATGCGAACCCCGCACATGGTTGTACGTATCCGTCGATCATCGCGCGGGGTGGGCGGCGGGGCTCGTGGGCTCGGCCCGCAGTCCGCCGGACGGGTCAGAGGGGGTCCGGGCGGCCGCGGAGGACCGCCCGGACCGCAGCTAGAAGCTCTCGGTGACGCGCTCGCTCTCCCGCCGCTCGGCCAGCGCCCGCTCGTCGAGCTGGTCCAGATGGCGGCAGAGCACCACCGAGCCGCCTGAGGCCAACGGGGCGAACAGTCCGTACGACAGCCCCTCCCAGCCGTCGTACGCCAGCCCGGACAGCACCCGGGAGCCGGGCCCCAGCCCCCGCGCGTCCGCGTCCGCCCGCGCCCGCGCCACCAGCTCGGCCCCGGTCAGCTCCAGCCCGCCGACGGCCAGCGCGGGCGCGTCCGGGTCCACCGGGGCGTACGGTGTGAAGCGGTCGCCCTGGCTCGGCACCTCCACCGCGTAGTCCGCGAACCCCGGCGGCGGCTGCGGGAACCGCCCGCCCATCGGGCGCAGCGCCAGCGCCATCCGCTCCCCGGAACACGCCCGCGCCTCCTCCAGGGTGTCCGGGCCGCTGACGACCACATCGGCCGCGCCCGGGTCGCCCCCGACCTCCGCGACCACACCCACCGACGAGCAGGCCAGCAGCCACACCGCGGTCTGCCAGTGGGCGGGCAGCAGCAGCGCCAGCCGGTCGCCGGGCGCGGCGGACAGATCGTCCTGGAGCAGATTGGCCGTCTTCGCCACCCAATTGGCGAAAGTGGCCACGGAGAGTTCGACGCGTTCACCCGTCGCGTCGTCGTAGAAGGTCACAAGCGGGCGGGCCGGATCCGCGGCGAGCGCGGATCGCAGCAGGTCGGCAGGGGTGCGATCGGTGGCATTCACCCGCGCAAGCGTACGCGGCCGCCCCTGGCCCCGGGCGGGGTCGCGAAGGTTCGGCCACCGGACCGGGCGGGCGCCGGGCGAGCTCCCGAATGGACAGCTTTGTCATGCTATGTCCACGATTTTCCACATGCGCGCACTTCTTGCATCCTCGATCGGCGTCGTAGGTACCGTCGCCCTCGCCCTCCCGCTCACCCTCCACACCGCCTCCGCCCACCCCCGCGGCGTCCTGCCGGGCGGTACCCAGTCGCTGCCCCTGCGCCCGCCGGGCGTCGGACTCGCGCGGAGCGCGGTCGCCCCCGGCGGCGCCCCCGGCGTGGTCGCCCAGGGTGTACGGCCGTTCTCGCTGGTCGGCGTGGTCTGGGACGACGCCGACGCGGAACTCGGTGCCCGGGTGCAGGTCCGTACGCGCGCGACCGCCACCGGTCTGTGGTCCCCCTGGCGGGACCTCGAACCGTACGGGGACGAGGCTCCCGACCCCGTCTCGCCCGACCGCACCGGCGCCCGCGCGCACGGCGGCACGGCACCGCTGTGGGTCGGCGACGCCGACGGGGTGCAGGCACGTGTCCGGCCCGCGACGATGCGAGCGGCCGCTGCGGCGCTGCCGGTGGGGACGCGGCTGCAACTGGTGGACCCGGGCGAGGCGGCGAGCGCCGCCCCCAGCACCCCCGCGGTCACCACCCCCCGGGCCCTCCCCGTGCGTCCGACCCGCGGACCGGCCGTCGCCCCCACCCCGTCCGTCAAGCCGAAACTCGCCAAGCCCGCCCAACCCCTGAAACCCGTGAGGCCCGCGAAACCCCGGCAGCCCGCGGTCCCCACGCGCCAACTCCCCACGGCCACCGCCACGTCGCACACCGCCCCCAAGCCCCGCATCATCACCCGTGCCGCCTGGGGCGCCGACGAGACGATCCGTGAGAAGGGCCACGTCTACAGCAAGACCGTCAAGGTCGCCTTCATCCACCACACCGTGACGGGCAACGCCTACCGGTGCTCACAAGTCCCCTCCCTTTTGCGCGGTATCTACCGCTACCACGTCAAGAGCATGGGATGGCGCGACTACGGCTACAACTTCACCGTCGACAAGTGCGGAAACATCTACGAGGGCCGCTCCGGCGGGGTGGCCAGGGCCGTCATGGGCGCGCACACCCGCGGATTCAACACCAAGAGCATGGGCGTCGGTGTTCTCGGAACCTTCGACGCCAGGAAGCCGTCCAAGAAGGCGGTGAACGCGATCGCCGAGCTCACCGCGTGGAAACTGGGCCTCTTCAACAGGAACCCGAAGGCCGTGGTCCACCTGGTGTCCGGTGGCGGGAACAAGTACACAGAGGGCACCAGTGTGAGGCTCAACGTGATCTCGGGCCACCGCGACGGCTTCGCCACCGACTGCCCCGGGCAGCGGCTCTACGACGAGCTCGGCTCGGTGCGCCGGGCAGCGGCCCGGCTCCAGGGGCGCTGACCAGGCGCGGTCCGTGGATCTGCCTACACTTGCCCGGCCCGGAGCCCCAGTAGGAAGCAGAGACGATACGTGACCACAGCGCCATCAACGCCAGAAGCGATCCTCCTGGTCGGCGGCAAGGGGACCCGGTTGCGACCCATGACGGTGCACACCCCCAAACCGATGGTCCCAGCGGCGGGCGTGCCGTTCCTCACCCATCAACTCGCCCGCGCCCGTGCCGCCGGGGTCGAGCACATCGTGCTCGCCACCTCCTACCTCGCCGAGGTCTTCGAGCCGTACTTCGGTGACGGGTCCTCACTCGGGCTGCACCTGGAGTACGTCACCGAGGAGGAGCCGCTCGGCACCGGCGGGGCCATCCGCAACGTGGCCTCCCGGCTGCACTCCGGCCCCGACGACCCCGTGCTCATCTTCAACGGCGACATCCTCACCGGCCTCGACATCCGCGCCCTCATCGACACCCACCGCACCGCGGGCGCCGATGTCTCCCTCCACCTCACCCGGGTCACCGACCCGCGTGCGTACGGACTGGTGCCGACCGACGCCGACGGCCGGGTCACCGCCTTCCTCGAGAAGCCGCAGACCCCCGAGGAGATCGTCACCGACCAGATCAACGCGGGCGCGTACGTCTTCAACCGCTCGGTCATCGATGCCATCCCCGCCGACCGCCCGGTCTCCGTCGAACGCGAGACCTTCCCCGGACTGCTCGAAGCGGGGGCCCACCTCCAGGGCATGGTCGACTCCACGTACTGGCTCGACCTCGGCACCCCGCAGGCGTTCGTCCGCGGTTCGGCCGACCTGGTCCTCGGCCGCGCCCCCTCCCCGGCCGTGCCGGGACGCTGCGGCGACCGGCTGGTCCTGGAGAGCGCGTCGGTGGCGGTCGACGCCAAGCTGTCCGGCGGCACGGTGATCGGCCCCCGGGCCCGGGTGGGCGCGGGGGCGCGGATCGAGGGCAGCGCGGTGCTGGAGGGCGCGATCGTCGAGGAGGGCGCGCAGGTGCGCGACTCCCTCGTCGGCGCGGGCGCCCGGATCGGGGCGCGCACGGTGTTGCAGGGCGCCGTGGTCGGCGACGGCGCGCTGGTGGGCGCGGACAACGAACTGCGCGACGGCGTACGGGTCTGGTGCGGTGTGGACATCCCGCCGGGGGCGGTCCGGTTCTCTTCCGACCAGTAGGTTCCGCTAGGTTCCGCGGGCGTGTGCGCGCAGTTGCGCGTGCGCGCCCGCGCGCGTGTGTGCGGTAGCGGGGGGCGGGGGCTCGTTTGTTGTGCCGATGACTGGCCGGCGGGGCCGGTCACCGTACCTCTTGTGCCTGTGCGGACGCGCGTGGTTGTTCGGCGTACCGGCGTGCCTGATTCGCGGTACCGAACACTGTGGTTTTCCGAACCACACACTTTCCCCCTCGATTTGATTTTCAGTTTTCGAACGTGTTTCCTCGATCTCGACAACAATACGGTACCGGTCGGAGCGTGAAATAGACACCCCCCATATCGGGGCCGGCCGCACCATTCGAGCCCCACACCGAGGGAATAGAGGTATCCATGGAAATGGCATCTGGCAAGGTGAGCGCGGCTTCTGAATACGTTTTCAATCCGTTTGCTGATGGCTTCAGTGAGGACCCCTACCCTCAATATGCGGAGCTTCGTGCCAAGGACCCCGTCCACGAGCATCCGATCGGCTTCTGGGTCGTGTCCAGGTATCAGGATGTATGCGGGCTGCTGCGGTCCAAGCTCTCCGTGGATGACCGGCACCTGGCACCGGGCCCGATGGCCGACATCATCCAGTCGGTATACGGGGACAAGGCCCCGCGCATGAACGGCCTGTCCATGCTGGACCAGGACCCGCCCCACCACACACGGCTCCGCCGCCTGGTCTCCAAGGCGTTCACCGCGCGCTCGGTCAGCGCGCTGGAACCCCGGGTGGCGGCACGTGTGGGGGAGGCACTGGACCGGGTCGCCGAGGCGGGGCGAGCCGATCTCGTCGCCGAGCTGGCCTTCCCCCTGCCGTCTTTGGTCATTTCCGAATTACTGGGCATGCCGCCGATCGACCAGATCCGGCTGCGAGAGCTCACCAGCGTCATGATGCGGGCGGTAGAGCTCACCGTCGATCCCCAGCTCCTGGCCGAGGTCGCCGCAGCCGAAGACGAACTGCTCGCCATGGCGCACGAAGCGATCGCCTGGAAGCGGAACCGGCCCGGCGAGGACCTGCTCACCGCACTCATCGCCGCGGAGGAGGACGGCGACGTCCTCAGCGACGCGGAGCTGGCCGCGCAGGTGATGCTGCTCTACATGGCCGGCCATGAGACGACGGTGGGCCTCATCTCCAACGGACTCCTCGCGCTGCTGAACCATCCCGGCCAGCTGGCCGTGCTGCGGAAGCGGCCGGACCTCATCGCCAACGCGGTCGAGGAGTTTCTCCGGTACGACGGTCCGAGTCATATGGCCAAGCGCATCACCCTTGAGCCCGTGTGCGTGGGCGACAAGGTGATCCCGCGAGGGGCCATGGTGATCTTGAGCCTGGCCTCCGCCAACCGGGACGAGTCCTTCTGGGGGGCCGATGCCCACGAACTGCGTCTGGACCGAGCCAACGCCCAGCAGCACGTGGGCTTCAGCGTGGGGATGCACCACTGCCTCGGGGCTGCGCTGGCCCGGCTGGAGGGACGGGTGGCGATCTCCGCTGTCGTGAGGCGCTTCCCGGGCCTCGCCCTGGAGGAGGCGCGGCAGAACGGCCGGATGAACCTCCGGGGCCTGGACGTGCTGTCGGTGTCCGTCTAGCCGGTGTCCGTCCGAAGGGCGCCGCCAGGCCCTTCGTCGTGTCGCGCCGTTCATCGTCAAGTCAGCGAAGGAACTGTCATGTCCGGCACTGCGGTGCATGGACGCGTCGTTTTGATCACGGGCTCGGCGGGCTGGGCTCGACGCTCGCTGCGGCGCTGCGCGGCAAGGGGGCCGGACTCGCTCTCCCCGACCTTGAGCGGAGGCGGCGCGGAGGAAAGCCGCCCAGCTGGGGCGTCGAACGCCGTGCGGACATGCTCGTGGTCCCGAAGATCCCCACAGCAGGCGATGGCACCGGGCGTACTCCGCTATGTCACCGAGCGGTTCGCCCTCCGCCGCGACGCCATCCCCCGAGCCATCGCGCTCGCCGAGAAATCGCCTGGTGAAGTTCAGCCCTAGGCGGTCGGCGACCGAAGATCGTTCCACATTTCCTCCGGCGCCGGAGACTGGACACCGGCCACACAAAAGACAACTCGGCGCGGGGCAGAAGACGCGCAAGTGGATAATCCCGCCCGAGCAGTGAACAAAGTTCCATCGTCATCGTCTTCTCTATGGGGGAATTGTGGCTGTGGGTCCCCTGGGAAGGAAGAAGATGTCCTCGGTGAAACTGGTCGAGCGTGTCGATCAGCTGGCAGAACTTGAGTTCATGGCGTCCCGCGCCCGAGGGGGCGTGAGCGGGGTCGTCCTCATCGAGGGGGCCGTTGGTTCGGGCAAGACGGCCCTTTTGGCCACGTGGGCCGCGCGGGAGCGCGGCCGGGGAATGAAGATCGTGGAGGGGTGGTGCTCCGCCGCCGAGTCCGACCTGCCCTTCGGTGCGGTGCGTCAGCTCTTCGACGGGACACCCGGTGCCGTCCATGTCCCGGCGCCTCGTTCACAGCCGTCCGGTTCGGCGCTGTTCGAGATCTTCGACGCCCTGCACCAGGCGGTCCGAGCGCTGTGCACGGAGCAGGCGGTGCTGCTCACCGTGGATGATCTCCACTGGTGCGACGCGCAGTCCGCCCAGTGGCTGGGCTATCTCGTCCGGCGGCTGAGCGGGCTGCCCGTCCTGCTCGCCGCCACCTCTCCCATGACCACCCCTGCCACGCCGACGCTCGGGCGGCGGGTCGTCCCCGAGATCGTCGATCATCCTCGCTGTCGGCGGGTGGGGCTGCCTGCCTTGACCGCGGAGGGTGTCGGCCAGTTCCTGCAACAGGGTCTGGGACACACCCCCCAGCCCGCTGTGACCCAGGCCTGCTGGTCGGCCACCGGGGGCAATCCACAGCTGCTGCAGGAAGTCCTGACTGCGTTACGCGGCCCGCGGCCGGGCGTGCGGTCCCGTTCGGCCGACGACATCACCGATCTGGTGCGCAGGCTTCGCGTACGCACCATCCACGCCCGAGTACAGCGGGAGGCGACCGAGGTCGCCACGCTGGCACGGATCGCGGCGGTCCTCGCGGAGGGAGCCGACCTGCAACTGACCGCCGTCGTGGCCGGTCTGGACGAGCGCACCGCCGTGCTGGCGGTCCAGGTCCTGCGAGACATGGGTGTGCTGCGGCGCGGCGGGCCGGGCGTCGTCTTCGCCGACCCCCGTCTGCGCGAGGCGCTGGGGAGCGACATCACCGCGGAGGAGCGGACCGTGCTCCTGGCCCGGGCTGCCCGGATCAGCCACGATGCCGGCGCCGGCAACGAGCAAGTGGCCCAGTACCTGCTGCAGACCGCCGAACCGATTGCTCAGGAATGGGTGACGCACGCGTTGCACGCAGCGGCCCACGACGCTCTCCGGCGCCGTGCCCCCGAGGACGCCGCCGCCTACCTTCGTCGTGCGCTGCGCCAGCCGCTGTCCGGCCCAATCCGTGAGCAGTTGCTCATGGAACTCGGTTCCGCCCTGCTCTACCGCAATCCGGCCGCCGCTTGCCGGCACCTCAGCGAGGTCATGGCCACAGCCGACGGGCTCGGCCGGCGCGCACAGGCGGCGATCCGGCTGTCCACCGCCCATCGGCTGAGCGGACGGCCGGACGCTGCCATCAGTGTGCTCGTCAACGCCGCGGCGGCTTTGGGGTCCAGCGATGAGGACATCGCCGTCCAGGCGCGCCACGAGATCGAGCTGCATCTGAACGTCCAGCGGACGCTGGCCAGGGTGATCGGGCCATGGGGCCGGGAACCGACGACGGCGGAGCGGCCCACCGCCGACCGTGCCGCGGCGGCCAGGACACGCAGCGATGCGGCGTGGCGACTGGGCGTCCAGGCACTGGAGACCATGCTCACCGGTGGCTCGGCGGCGCAGACGCGCGAGGCGGCCACCGAGGCGTTCCGCTCCGGCCTGCAGACGCACGAAGGCTCTGCCGAGCTTTCGCTCTTTGTGGCGTTCAGCCTGATCTGCACCGACGGACTGGATGAGGCGGAACGGGCCCTCGGCGAGATCTGGACCGGCTCGAAACGTTCGGGGGCCCGCATTTTACAGGCGGCGGCCGGGCTCGGCCGTTCGATGGTGCATCGCCGTCGTGGGGAACTGCGCGAGGCGTTGGGCTTGGGCGAGAGCGTGGTGGACGAACTCTTCGCGTTACCACCCAGCTGCTTTCGGGGCAGCGCGGTCGCCCATATGGTCACGCTGCTGCTCGACGACGGCCGGCTGGAGGAGGCACACGCCCTCGGATGCCGGATGAACGGATCCCACGGTGACGGCTGGGAGAGCGCGATGCTCAGCCTGGTCCGCGGCCGGCTGCGCGCGGCGACCGATGATGTCGACGGTGCGCTCGCTCAGTTCCTGGACTGCGGGCGCCGACTGCACAGCTACGGGTCGGAGAATCCGGGACTGCTGTCATGGCGGCCCGACGCGGTGATCCTGCACACCCGGCTGGGGGAGCGGGAGCGTGCCCGCCGCCTGGCCGAGGAGGAGATGCGCCTCGCTGAGCGGTGGGGCACACCGCGGGTGATCGGACGTGCGCTGTGGACCGAGGGTATCGCCAGGGGCGGTGACGAGGGTCGTCGTCTGCTGGCGGCCGCGGTCACGCACCAGGAGCAGGCCGGCGCGAGGCTGGAGCTGACCCGGACGCTGATCGACTACGGCGTGGCCGAGTCCCGGGCGGGTCAGTTGCGCCATGCGCGGATGAACCTGCGCCGCGCGGTGGACCTGGCGCGCCTGTGCGGTGCGTCCAAGCTGGTCGAGCAGGCCTCGACCGAGCTGTCCAAGACCGGGGCCCGTCCGCGCCGTTCGGGAAGTGACAGGTTGTCCTCCCTCACCCCCGGGGAGCTCCGGGTGGCCCGGCTGGCCGCCGCCGGCGCGCGCAACCGGGAGATCGCGGCGGAATTGCATGTCACCGCCCGGGCGGTGGAGCGCCATCTGACGAGTGTCTACCGCAAGCTCGGTGTCAACGGACGCAGCGCACTGGCCGAGGTGCTGAAACCCAGGTGACGCACGCTTGCCGCGGCTTCTCGCGACAGGCTTCGGCGCGCACAGCCTCCTGATCGGTCGGCTCATGGCGCATGGCGGTGTGACCGCTGTCACCGAATGGTCGCAGTCCCTTCGGGCCTGGTCGTTACGGGCACCGAACAGAAGTCTCGTACCGACCACACATTTTCCTTTGAGATTTGCACCTGCCATTCCGGGCGTGATTTTCTTTTCTCGCAAGCCCAACGGAAGCCACGGAGCGATTAGTTGATGGCAGAAACACCGCGGCTGTCGAATGGACCGCCGGGTCCGGTAATCCCCCTCTTGCAGCCGTGCCACCTGGAAGGATGTACATGACCAGCTCGCCGACTTCACTGACCGCCTGCCAGCGGGATATCTGGACCGCGAGTGCTCAAATGCCGAACAGTCCCAAATTCAACATCGGCGCCTCGGTCCAGCTCTCCGGGGATGTCGATCTCAATGTTCTGAAGGATTGCTGCTCCCGAGCCGTCCAGCGCAACGACGCCCTCCATCTGCGTTTCGCCGAGCGGGACGGTACCCCATGCCAGTGGGCAGAACTCGAGCCACCTGTCATCGAGGTTCTCGATTTCCGGGAGTCAGCCGACCCTCGAGCGGCCTGCCTGTCTTGGATGCAGCGTTCCGCACGCCGGCCCTTCCCCCTCACGGGCGGTCGGTTGTTTGATATCGCCATGCTTCGGGAAAGTGATTCCGTCACATACCTCTACGGGACGATGCATCACATCATCGTGGACGGGTGGGGGGCGGACCAGTTTCTGCGGCAGGTGCTCTCCGACTACGCACACGTCATTCGGGCGGGCGCCCCCCTGGAGATCAACGCGCCTTCGTACCTCGCGTGTGCGGAGCAAGAGGGCCGCTATCACGGCTCGTCCCGCTGGGAGCAGGACCGGGAGTTCTACCGCCAGGAATTCGGGAACATCTCCCCACCGCTCTTCCCCGCGAAGGCGGTACGTGGTGCCACGGATGAGGGACGGCGGAGTGCCCGCCACACCTTCATGCTCGACCGAAAGCTCATCCGGAGGATCCGCGAGCGCGAGTACTCCGTGTTTGCGTTCGTTACGGCTGCGTTAGCGGCCTATCTGTCCCGCGTTCACCGCGCCGACGATGTCGTGCTCGGCGCCCCTTTCCTCAACCGGCGGGGGCTTACGGAGAAGCGGACGGTCGGACACTTCGTCAATATGCTTCCACTGCGTGCGACGGCGCACGGCAAGAGGTCACTGCACGACATCACACGCCAACTCGAGAAGGCGACCATCGCGGCAAAGCGCCATGAGCGTCTGTCGCTCGGTGACGTGCTCCGTGCGCTGCCGTCGCGCACGGACGGCCCGCGTCGCCTGTTCGATGTGACCGTTTCCTATCTGCGCCTGCCGAACGAGGAGAGTGTTCCCGGAGTCCTCGTCGAGAAGGTCGCGCTTCCGCACGGCCATGACCAGGACGCACTGACCGTCTACATCCGCGAGTACGACGACTTCGGTGATGTCCGGGTCGATCTCGACTACGCCCTCGACGTGTTCGACGAGGACTTTCCGATCGAGTCGGCGGCCCGTCATCTCCAGGCCCTGTTGAAGGCGGGCATCGATCGTACCCATGAGCCGGTGGCCGACCTTCCGGTTCTTACCCCCGACGAGTACGAGGAGATGGTCCGAGGCCGGAACGCGACAGCGTCGGACTACCCCGAGGACCAGACGCTGCACGGCTTGTTCGCCCAGCAGGTTGCGAGGACGCCCGGCCGGGTCGCCGTCATGGCGGACGGAACGGACCAGCCGCTCACCTACGCCGCGCTCGACGCGCGTGCCAACCAGGTCGCCCGGGCGCTGCGTGATCTGGGGGTAGGGCCAGATGACCGCGTGGCCGTCCTGATCGAGCGCAGCCCAGAGATGCTCATCGCGCTCTTCGGGGTGCTCAAGGCCGGCGGCGCGTATGTGCCCATCGCCCCCTCCTACCCGGCGGACCGCATCCGGTTCCTGCTCCAGGACAGCGGCGCCAAGGCCGTCCTGACCGGCAGCGGAGCACAGCAGCCGTCCTGTGACGCCGCCACCCACGTGCTCCGCGTGGACTCCGAGGCCGTACAGCACCAGTCGGCCGCACCGCCGGAGCACAGCGGCGAGGAGGCCACCGCGCGCCACCTTGCCTATGTCATCTACACCTCCGGCTCGACCGGACAGCCCAAGGGTGTGATGGTCGAACACCATTCAGTGATCAATCGCTTGGTGTGGATGGACAAGCGCTACCCTCTGGGCGACACGGATGTGGTGCTCCACAAGACACCCAGTTCGTTCGATGTCTCGGTGTGGGAGCTCTTTTGGTGGGCCATCGCGGGCGCGCGCGTGGCGCTCCTGCCGGCGGGCGGCGAAAAGGAGCCCCGGGAGATCCTGCGTACGGTGGCCGAACAGGGCGTGAGCGTCCTGCACTTCGTGCCCTCGATGTTCGGCCCGTTCCTGGACCTGCTGGAGAGCTCACCCGACGCGCTCGGTCACGCCGCCTCCCTGCGGCTGGTCTTCTGCAGCGGTGAGGCACTGCCACCCGGTCTCGTCGACCGGTTCAACCGCCTCTTCTCCTCGCGCGGCGCCTCAGCGCCCCGGCTGGTCAACCTCTACGGCCCGACCGAGGCCACCGTCGATGTGACGTACTTCGAGTGCCCCGCCGATCCGGCGCGGCCCGTCCAGCGCGTCCCGATCGGCCGGCCCATCGACAACCACCGGCTCTATGTGCTCGGCCCGCACGGGGAGCTCCAGCCCGTCGGCCTTCCGGGTGAGCTGTGCGTGACGGGTGCCGGCCTCGCCCGCGGATACCTCGACCGTCCCCAGCTGACCCGCGAGAAGTTCGTGGACGATCCGTTCTGTATGGGCGAGCGCATGTACCGCACGGGCGATCTCGCCCGGTGGCTCGCCGACGGCACCCTCGAATACCTCGGGCGCATCGACCAGCAGGTGAAGATCCGGGGCAACCGCGTCGAGCCGGGAGAGGTGCAGAACTGCCTGTCCGCGTTCCCCGGTGTGCGCGGCGCCGTCGTGATCGACCGCACCTCGGCCGCTCGCGGAGTGCACCTGGTCGGGTACTACGTCGCCGACGACCCCATCGATCCCGCGCGTCTGCGCGCACACCTCGGCGCCACCCTGCCGGAGTTCATGATCCCCGCGCACTTCCTGCGCATCGACCACATTCCGCTGACACCGAACGGAAAAACCGATCGGAAGGCCCTGCCCGCACCGTCCTTTGGGTCCCGCGGATCCGGCACCCCCGCGAAGACCGCACCCCGCACCCGGACCGAAGCGACGCTCGCGGCGATCTGGAGCGACGTGCTGGAGGTGACACCGGTCGGCATCCACGACAACTACTTCGCGCTGGGCGGCGACTCGATCCTGATGCTCACGATCCGCGCGCGGGCCGCGGACCGCGGGCTGCACTTCTCGCTCACGGACCTGGTCAGCCACCCCACCATCGCGGAGCTGGGCACCTGTGTCTCCGCCGGCCCGCCGGCCGGCGACCCGCCCGCCCTTGAGCCCTTCGCGCTGGTGTCGGGCGTGGACCGGATGGGTCTGGCCACGGCCGAGGACGCCTACCCGCTCACGCGCCTCCAGCTGGGCATGCTGTACCACAGCCATGAGCACGAGGAGTCGGCCGTCTATCGCGACGTCTTCCGCTACACGCTCACGCTGCGCTGGCAGGAGTCGGCGTTCCGCCGTGCCGCGGCGGACCTTGTCGCCCGTCATCCGGTGCTGCGCTCGTCGTTCGACCTGGCGGGCTTCTCACAGCCCCTCCAGATCGTTCACCCACAGGCCACGGACTACCTCGACATCGTCGATCTGCGCTCGGTGTCCGCCCAGGAGGCCGAGGCCGAGGTGCGTGCGCACGTGGCCGAGCGGAGCCACCACCGTTACGCGTTCGGCCAACCGCCGCTCCATTTCTTCCGCGCGCATGTGCGCGCTTCCACGGTCGATCTGGTCTTCAGCTTCCACCACGCGCTGTTGGACGGATGGAGCGTGGCAAACCTCATAGCGGAACTGCTCCAGAGCTATCTCCACCACCTGGGTGCGGACAGCGCACCGGTACCGGCCACCGTGCTGCCGTCCTTCGCGCACTACGTACGCGAGGAGCGGCGCGCCCTGTCCAGTGAGGCCACGCGAACCTACTGGCGGGACAAGCTCCGCGATGCCGCGCCCGCCCCGATCGAGTCCTTCCGGCCACATGAGCCTCCGGCCGAGGACGCGTTCATCGTCCGCACGGTGGCCCTGCCCCAGCGGCTGACCGAGGCGGTTCACCAGTTCGTCTACACCCACCGGCTTCCGCTGAAGTCCGTGCTCTTCGCGGCGCACTGGCTGACCCTCCGGCTGATGCTGGGCACGGACGACATCACCACGGGCCTGGTCACCCACGGCCGCCCCGAGCAGGCCGAGACGGAACAGGTCGCGGGCCTGTTCCTCAACACACTTCCGATACGGCCCGGGACCGCTTCGGCGACCTGGCTCGACGCCGTCCGCGCGGTGTTCCAGGAGGAACAGGACAGCCACCCGCACCGGCATTACCCGCTCGGCGCCATGCAGGAGGATCGCGGGGGCACCCCCCTGGTGGAGACCGCGTTCAACTACGTCAACTTCCATGTGTTCGCGCCATTGACCAATACAGCGGATGTGGGACTGTCCGGCTTCCAGGTGTGGGAGAGGACCAACTTCCCGCTCCTGGTCAACGCGGTCACCGATCCCCGCAACGGGAGCGTGGAGCTGCGGATCGACTGCGACAGCCGCGTGTTCGGCGCCTCGCAGGCCGATCTGTTCGGGCGCCGCTATGCCGAGATCCTGCACAGGATGGTCCAGCGTCCGCTGGACCCGATCGACTTCGCCTTTCTCGCCGACGACCCGGGCGACGTGGTACGCCTGATCGAGCGCCAGGCGCTGCTCAGGCCGCGGGCGGCCGCGGTCGCCTCCTCCGGCCGGCCGTGGACGTACGAACAGCTCGACCGGGCGGCCGACCGGGTCGCCCGGCGGCTGCTGGGCCTCGGCGCACGGCCCGGTGCCCGTGTCGGCATCGCCATGGACCGCTCGCCGGAGATGATCGCCGCGGTCGTGGGCATCGCCAAGGCGGGCGCGGTCTGCGTACCGCTCGACATCAGCTACCCGCGCGAGCGGCTGGCCGCGATGCTCGAACAGGCCCGGCCCTTCCGTGTCATCGCGCACCCGCCCCACGCCCACCTCGTGGCGGACACCTCACTCCTGCTGTCGGCCGAAGCGGCCCTCGCGGACCACGATGCCCCCGGCGACGCACCACCGCTGCCGGCCATCTCTCCGGAGAGCACCGCCTATCTGCTGTTCACCTCCGGCTCCACGGGCCGGCCCAAGGGCGTGGCCATGCCGCACCGCGCGCTGGCCAACCTCGTGGCCTGGCAGAACCGCGTGCCAAGCGGAGCCGTCGGTGGGACGACGCTGCAGTTCGCCCCGCTCAGCTTCGACGTTTCCTTCCAGGAGATCTTCTCCACTCTGTGCGGCGGCGGAACGTTGCGTCTGATATCCGAAGCGGAGCGACGCGATATGCCCTCACTGCTGCGCATGCTCGACAGGGAGGACGTCGAGCGGGTCTTCCTCCCCTATGTCGCACTGCAGCAGCTCGCCGAAACCGCGGGATCGCTGGGGATTCATCCGCGCCGACTCCGGGTCCTGATCTCCTCCGGGGAGCAGCTCCGGGTGACCGAGGACATCCGCCGGCTGTGCCACGCGCTGCCCGGTGTGCTCCTGGAGAACCAGTACGGGCCCACCGAGACGCATGTGGTGACGAGCTACTCGATGAGCGGGGATCCCAGCGGATTCCCGACGCTGCCCCCCATCGGCACCCCGATCGACGGTGTGGAGATCCAGGTGCTGGACTCCCGGATGCGTCCGGTGCCCGACGGCGCGAAGGGGGAGATCTACCTCGGCGGCGCCTGTCTGGCGCACGGCTATGAGGGCCTGCCCGCACTGACCCGGGAACGCTTCGTCCCCCATCCGCGCCGTCCGCTCAAGGCGCGCCTGTACCGCACGGGCGACCTGGGCCGGGCGCTTCCCAGCGGGGACATCGTGTGCCTGGACCGCGCGGACACGCAGGTGAAGATCCGTGGATTCCGAGTGGAGCCCGGCGAGGTGGAACTGGCCCTCCTGGGCGGGCGGCATCCGGGTATCCGCCAGGTCGCCGTGGTGCCCCGGCAACGCGAGAACGGCGAGGCGGTCCTGGCCGCGTTCCTGGTCGGTGACGCGTCGTCGACCGATCTGGAGGAGGTCAGGTCGGGCCTGCGCTCGTCCTTGCCGGAGCATCTGGTGCCGTCGCACTACCTCTGGCTTCCGAGCCTCCCGCTGACACCGAGCGGCAAGCGGGACGACGCGGCGCTGCGCGAGATACCGCTGGCCCCGAGGCCCGCCCGGGTCCACGGTACGCCGCCGCGCGACGACTACGAGCGGGACCTGGCCGACATGGTCTCCGAGCTGCTGGAGATCCCCACACCCGCCGTGCACGACGACTTCTTCGATCTCGGCGGCACCTCGCTCAGCGCGATGCGGCTCGTGGTGATGATCGAAAAGCGCTTTTCGGTGAGCATGCCGCTCGCGACCTTCGTCAAGGCGCCCACGGTCGCCAAGCTCGCGCGGTGCCTGCGCGCGGAGAGCGCCGAGACCGTCTTCGACCCCATGGTGCCGATCCGTGCCACCGGCTCGCGCCCGCCGCTGTTCTTCGTCCATCCCATCGGCGGCAACGTGCTGTGCTACGTACAGCTGGCCAAACACCTCCCCCGCGACAGGCCGTTCTACGCGTTGCAGGCAGCCGGGAGCGAGCTGGGAACCCAGCCGCTGCGCAGCGTTCCCGAACTCGCGCGAAGCTATGTGCAAGCCATCCGGCGGGTTCAGCCACACGGTCCCTACAGCGTCGGTGGCTGGTCCTTCGGCGGCATCGTGGCCTTCGAGATGGCACGGCAGCTGAGGCAGTCCGGAGCGGAGGTGGACCACCTCGTCCTGCTCGATGCCATCACCCCGACGGCGGGGGCGGGCCGGGATACCGCACCGGACTCCCTGCTGACCTGGTTCATGTGGGAGCTGCTCTGGCTGAATCGTGGCGCGGACGCCCCGGCCGAGGCCCTTCCCCAGGGGCTGGACGAGGACGCGGCCTTCGATCTGATCCTCCAGCGAGCGGTGGACGCGGGCGTCCTCCCGCCCGGCTCTCCGAGCACCTGTGTGCGCCGCCTGTTCCGCGTGTTCGAGGCGAACTGGCAAGCGCTGCTGGACTACCACCCGGAGGCGATCGACCAGGACCTCACCCTGCTGCGCGCGACAGCGCCGCTGCCGGAGGTGCTGGAGTCGGCACACCGTGCGGTCGGCAGCTCGCACCTGGACCCGGCGAACGGCTGGCGCGCCTGGACGACCGGACGCATCGAGACCGTCGGCGTACCGGGCGACCACCTCCAGATCATGGCGGAGCCGCACATAGCAGCCGTCGCCCAGCGCATCGCCGAGCTGACCACATGACCCGGCCACCACGGCCCGTTGAGGTTTCCGCAGGCCCCGACCTGTTCCGATGCCGGGAGAGTGACATGGCTCCGAACCGTACCCCCAAAGTGATCATTATCGGTGCCGGCATCGGTGGGTTGACCGCCGCCGTCGCGCTGCGCCGAATCGGGATCCACGTCGAGGTCTACGAGCGTGCGCGGGCCCTTCGCACCGCCGGGACCGGACTGTCGATCATGAGCAACGCGCTCTCCGCCCTGGGCACCCTGGGGATCGACCTCGGGCTCGACCGGCGCGGCCGGGCCATCGAGTCCTTCCAGTTGCTGACCAGTGACGGCCGTCCGATCAGAACGCTCCCGCTCAAACAGATCGGTGACCGTCTCGGGGCGCCCAGCGTCAACATCCACCGCGCCGACCTCCAGCACGCGTTGCTCGACGCGCTCGGGGACCGCCCGATCACACTGGGCGCTGCCGCCTCCGGTTTCGAGACCACCGCGGACGGTGTCCGGGTCCACTTCGCGGACGGCCGCGAAGCCAGGGGCGATGTGCTGCTGGGCGCCGACGGTTTCCATTCGGTGATCCGACGGCAGGTGGCGGGGCCGGAGAAGGCGCGCGAAGCGGGGTACATCTGCTGGCTGGCGACCGCTGCCTGTCCGCAAGAGCCCGGCGGCTCTGTCCGTCACTACTGGGGGCCGGGGCAGCGTTTCGGCCTCATCGACATCGGCCATGGCCGTACCTACTGGTGGGGGACGAAGAACATGTCGCCTGCCGCGGCACGCGGTTGGCAGGGGGACAGGCGGGATATCGCCCTGGCCTTCGTGGACTGGGCGGACGAGGTGCAGGCAGCGATCCGGGCCACACCCCAACAGGCGATCATCAGCGTACCGGCACAGGATCGGCGGTTCCTCGACCGGTGGGGCCAGGGACGGGTGACGCTCCTGGGGGACGCGGCACATCCGATGCTGACCAGCCTCGGGCAAGGGGCGGGCATGGCGGTGGAGGACGCCGTCGTCCTGGCGGAGAGCCTCGCCACCGTGGCGGACGTGCCGTCCGCGCTCCGCCGCTACGAGAGCAGGCGCCGCGAGCGCACCCGGCAGCTGGTGCAGAAGTCGCGCACCCTGAGTCTGATCGAGCAGTTCGAGCGCCCCCTGCCGCGCGCGCTGCGCGACGCCTACTTCCGCTGGGTGCCGAAGTCCGTGCTGTATCGCCAGAACCAGTCCGTCCTGCGATACCGGGCCGCCGCCTGATGAGGGCGGGGCGCCCGGGGCGGGCCGCAGGACATCTATTGGGTACCCGACGTGACATCAGCGTGATGAGCCATTCGGAGAAGACATCTCCCGCCGCACCCTCGCGTGGCTTTCCGAAGGGGCGGAGCCACATCTACTACTTCGTGCGGCAGTCCAGGCAGCTGGCGCCCTGCAGTTGCCTCGCCCGGGTCGACATGGCCCGGGTCAGGGAGGCACAGCGGACCTACCGGGAACGCGGTCACCACATCAGCACGACCTCCTTCATCGCCAAGGCGGCGGCGCTGGCGATTCGAAAGTACCCGGAGGCGAACGTGGCCGTTCGCCGTACCTGGGTCCCGAAGGTCCATGCGTACGAAACCATCGACTGCAAGGTGCTTTTCGACAAGGAGATCAGGGGAGTCGCCTCGGTGAGCGCTGCCGTGCTGCCGCGAACCGACCAGATGGACCTCGTCGACATCCAGCGGGCTCTCGACCATCATCGGAAGACCCCGTACGAGCAGCTCGAAGAGCTCCGTGGACTACGAGCCCTGCACCGGCTTCCCCTGTGGCTCGGTCGCATCGTCCACCACCTCGTCACCAGGGACCCCAAGAGGCGTGGAGCGATCGAGGGCGGATTCGCCGTCACCAGGCTCGGCGATCCGCGGATCACCGCCGCCTACCCCCAGACCGTCAACACCCTCAGTTTCGTCGGCGCGGCGACGGTGGACACGCCCGTGGCCCGGGACGGGCACGTGCTGATCCGCCCGGTGATGGAACTGGTCCTCGCGTTCGATCACGCCGCGCTCGACGGTGCCCTCGCCGCACGTGTCCTCAACGAAACCTGCCGCATTCTCGAAGACTGGAGTGAGTCATGAAGCATCACCCGGGCACGGTTGCCGGCCGTGCCCTCACCGGCGAGGAGTCCAAGGCGCTGGACCAGGACGGTGTCATCTGCCTCCGCGGAGCCCTTGACGCCGTATGGGTCCAGCGGGTCCGGGACGCGCTCGATCAGGCGGCCGCGGATCCGACGTGGATCGGCCGCTACATCTCGCGGCGGAAGGAGGGGCTCTACCACGACCATTTCGTATGGCTGAAGAACCGGGTGATCCGGGAGTTGTGGTTCCGCTCGCCTCTCGCGGACATCGCGGCGCAGGCCATGGGTTCCCGGCGCGTCAATCTCTTCTACGACGAGGTCTTCTGCAAGTTCCCGGGCAGCACCCTGCCCACGCCCTGGCACCAGGACGCCGCGGCATGGCCGGTGTCGGGTGAGCACATCATCAACGTGTGGGTCACGGCCGACCGCGTCACCAAGGAGAACGGCGCCCTGGAATTCGTGCGGGGCTCCCATCGATGGGGCAAGAAGTACCGCGTCGAGACGGCCGAGTACAACGCGAACCTGCTCGCCGCGGACCTCGACTGGTGCCCGGACGTCGAAGCCAACCGGGATGAGTACGACATCATCCGGTGGGACATGGAGCCCGGCGACGTGCTCGTCTTCGGGCCGAAGATCGTCCACGGCGCGGGCGGAGCCTCCCTGACCCGGGGGCGCCGGGCCGTCGCCCTCCGGTTCACCGGTGACGACGCCCGCTACGACCCCCGCCCCCACACCATGCCGCTGCTGCGCAAACACGGGCTGTCCAAGGGCGATCCCATGGGCGGCCCGCTCTTCCCCGAGATACTGCCCGACCCACCGGCCGACATCAGCAGCGTAAAGGTGCCCCACGACGTCGGCGCCCTCCTGGGCACCTTCCGGGAGCAGGCCGCGATGGAGGTCCTGCGCGCCCTCAATCCCAGGCGTTTCCAGCGCACGCAGGGCCGGGACGGATGAGCGCGCCCGGGGAACAGGGCCGGCCGCTGAGCCCCCTGGAGCGCTGGTACTGGATCGCCGACCAGACCTCGCCCCTCAACGTCATCGGCCGGACCCGGGTGCGGGGAACGCTGCCGGAGCCGCTGCTGCGGCGTGCGCTCGACGCGCTGCAGGCCCGGCATCCGTTGCTGCGCGTGGCCATCGCCGCGGACGGCGCGCGGGGACGGCCCGTGTTCGTGCCCTGTCCCAGGAGCGCCATTCCGCTGCGTCACGCCCGGGCCATCGCGGCGGACCGGGAACCCGCGCCCTGGGAGCGGGAGGTCGACGAGCGGGAGCTCCCGTCGCGGATCGATGTGCGCACCGGTCCGCTGGCGCGCGCGGTCGTCCTCACCCAAGAGGGGGCTGACGGGACATCGGACGATGTCCACGACCTGCTGCTCACGCTCTCCCACTGCATCGCGGACGGGACGACGGCCCTTTCGCTGCTGCGGGAGTGGATCGGGCTCGCCGCCCGGCTCCGCTCGGGCTCACCGCCCGCGCCCGGCCACCCGGAGCTGTCCGTCGTCGAGGCGCCCTTCCTCCCGGCGCCCGAGGACATGTTCCCGCTCCGGCACCGGGGGCCGGCCGGTGCCGCTGCCACCCTGCGGCACCAACTCAGTGATCAGGGAGCACGGTTGCGCTACCGCCCGAGGAGGATGATGCCCACGCAGCAGGTGCCGTTCGCCCAGCGGCGCACCCGGCTCCTGCACCGGTCGCTGCGTCCTGCTGAGCTCGACCGGCTCGTCCGCAGGTGCCGCCAGGAGGGCGTGACGGTGCACGCGGCGCTCAGCGCGGCGATGGTCACCGCCGCCGCGTGCGACACGGGCGAGGACGGACCGGGCCACTTCACGATCGGATCCCCCGTCGACTTCCGCGGCGAACTCGTGCCGCCGGTGCCCCGTAACGCCGTCGGTGCCTATGTGGCGACCCTCCCGTCGTTCGCCCACTACCGGCCCGGTGCGCCGATGTGGCCCATGGCCCGCGCCATCGGCCGGGATCTGGCCCGGCGCAGGCAGCGCGGCGAACACCTCTCCATGATCAATCTGTTGCGGTGGGCAGGGCCGCGCACACCGGAGACGAGCGCGTCGTTCCTCCGGCGCGTGGAGGCACAGGGCCCGGGCAATCTGTGCCTGTCCAACCTCGGTCGCCATGAATTTCCCAGCGCCGTGGGACCCTGGCGGATCTCTGACGCGCAGTTCATCGCGGGCATCTCGGTCTCCGGCTACTTCGTGGCCACGGTCAACACGACTCACGGTCACCTCTTTTGCAACTTCACTTATGTCGACGGCATTGTGCCGAAAGCCCGTGCGGAGAAGCTCGCCGCCGGATGCCTGAACACGCTGATGTCCGCTGTTCACGCCTGAGGCGTGAAGCAGACCGCGGAACTCCGTACTCATCCTGGAAACACCTGAGAAGGGCAGACGCCTGATGTTCGCAAGCTCGAAAAGGATCTCTCCGCGAGGCCGGACCGTCGTGGTCACAGGGGCCTCATCCGGGCTCGGCAGGGCATGCGCACTCCACCTGGACCGGCTCGGCTTCCAGGTTTTCGCCGGGGTGCGGAGGACGAGTGACGCCGAGGAGCTCGCCGTCGCTTCGCAGTCCGGCGCGCTCTACCCCCTGATGCTGGATGTGACCTGTGAGGACTCGATCGGCACGGCGGCCGAGGTGGTCGCGGACGCGGTGGACGGGAAGGGCCTGTGGGGCCTTGTCAACAATGCGGGAATCTGTGTGTCGGCACCGCTGGAGTGCGTCACGCCCGCGCAGATGCGTTGGCAACTGGAAACCAATCTCGTCGGTCACCTCGCCGTGACGCAGGCACTCCTTCCCCAGCTGCGGGCGGCACGTGGGCGGATTGTGAACGTCAGTTCCGGACTCGGGCGGATATCCAGTCCGTTTCTGGGTGCCTACGCCTCATCGCAGTTCGCGAAGGAAGGACTCAGCGACGCACTCCGCCGTGAACTCAAACCGACTGGCGTCGATGTCGCGGTGATACAGCCAGGCGCGATCAACACACCGATCTGGGGGAAGGTCTCCCAGGTCGGCCAGGACGTCCTCAGCGCATCCTCGCGTGACATCGCGGATCTGTACCGCGAACCGTTCCTGCGGTTTCTCGAGATGAACGAGAACCGGGCCCTGACCAGCTCCACGCGTCCGGAGAACTTCTCCAAGGCCGTGACGCGGGCGCTCACGGCCGTGCGGCCCAGGACACGCTACAGCGTGGGCTCTGACGCACGAGCCACCAACCTGCTTGCCCGGATGCTTCCGGACGCGGTGCTGGACGCGGGGTTCGACGTGGTGTCACGCGGCCGCGCGAAGCGCGTACCGTCGGTCGGCTGAGCCGCGCGGCGTACCCGGGTGCGTGGGGCGGGGGTGCTGGGTGGTCGGGTGCGGGTGCGGGGCCTCCGGGGCGGGCCCTGGACCGTGTATTTCTGGCGCCGGTGCCCGGAGACGTCGGGTGGGCCGGAGATGAGGCGCCACACATACGCCCCTGGCCTTCGGCATGGGGGACCCCGCAGCGTCCAGGACCCACCCCTGCGCCCCCGCCCCTCCCGTCTCGTCGCCGGCCTCCCCGACTACATGGCGCGGAAGTCCCTGACCGCGAAGCGCGGTGCACGGCGCGGAGGGGTGCGGCCGGACAGCAGGATCAACCGGGCCGCCCGGTGGCGCTGGCCCGCGTAGGGGGCCAGCAGTTCGAGCATCGCCGCGTCGTCCGTACCGCGCTGCCCGGTGAGCGCGTAGCCGACGATGCGCGGCAGGTGAAGGTCGCCGACCGTGATCGCGTCCGGGGTGCCGTTGCTGCGCTGAAGGGTCTCGGCCGCCGTCCAGGGCCCGATGCCCGGTATCAGCTGGAGGCGGGCGGAGGCGGCGGCGAGATCCATGGCCGCGGCCTCCTCCAGCCGCCGGGCGACCCGGACGGCCCGCAGGATCGTCGCCGAGCGCTTGGAGTCGACGCCCGCCTTGTGCCACTCCCAGGACGGGATCAGCGACCAGGCGCGCGGATCGGGCATCACCCGCATCCGCTCGGCCGGACCCGGCGCGGGCTCGCCGTGCCGCTGGAGCAGCAACCGCCAGGCGCGGTACGCCTCGTCGCTGGTGACCTTCTGCTCGAGGATCGAGGGGATCAGCGACTCGAGGACCAGCCCGGTGCGGATGAGGCGCAGACCGGGGTGGCGGCGGTGTGCCTCGTGGACGAGGCGGTGGCGCGGGGTGAAGCCGGAGGGGTCGTCGTCCGCGCCGAGGAGCGCGGGAAGCCCGTCGAGCAGCCACTGCGCTCCCGGCCCCCAGGCGTGGGCCTCGATGTCGCCGCCGCGGCGCGCGATACGGATGGTGCCGGGCCCCTCCGGGGTCCGGCTCGCCCGCCAGAACGCCCCGTCCGCCCGGAACGCCGGATCCCCCGGCCCCCGCTGGAGCACGCACAGACTGCGCGCGAGGTCATAGGGCCCCGAGGGGGTCCAGGTACGACTGACAGACACGCCGCCACCCTACGACTCCCCCAGGACAGCCGAAGGTGGCCGGGCGATGCGGGGGCCACCCGTGCGCGGCAAGGGCGCGGCGTGAGTCCGGCCCACAACCACCGCCCCCGCGACCCCCTCCGCACAACGCGCGCCCCCGCCCACCGCGTGCGCACCGCAGTCGTGCGCCCCCGGGAACGGCAGTCACCTACCGCACGACCATGAACCCCGCCGCGTCCCGCTCCGGCCGTTCCTTCGGCGGGGCGGCCGCGTGGCCGACCGCTACCGCGCCCATCGGGTCCCAGTCCTCCGGCAGGTCCAGCACCTCCCGCACCACCGGGCGGCAGAACATCGTCGACGACACCCATGCCGACCCCAGCCGCTCGCCCGCCAGCGCGACCAGCAGGTTCTGCACCCCGGCCCCCGCCGCCACCACGAACATCTCGCGCTCGGCCGCGTTGCGCCGCGCGTCCGGGTACGCATGCGCCCCGTCCGCGACCAGGCACGGCACCACCAGGTACGGAGCCTTGCGGAGCACATCCCCGCGCCGTACCCGCTTGGCGATGCTCTCCTCGGAGAAGCCGTCGCCGCGCAGGTCCCCGATCCACGCGTCCCGCATCGCGTCGAGCAACCGGAGCCGCGATTCCTCCGACTCCAGCAGCACAAACCGCCATGGCGTCGTGTGGTGCGGCGCGGGCGCCGTCACGGCGGCGGCCACGGCGCGCCGTACCGCCGCGCCATCCACCGGCTCGTCGGTGAACTCGCGCACCGTACGCCGCAGGGCGACGGCCTCCCGTACGGCCTCGGAGGTGCCCAGCCGGAACATGTCGTCGGCGGCATTGCGCACCAGCGCCCGCGCACCGGGGTCCGGGCCCGGGTCCTCCCGGTCCGCGACGACGTGCGGCAGCCCCCGCACCACGGCCACCGGCAGTCCGCCCGCCTTGCCCTTGACCAGCTCACCGGCGGCGGCCAGCTCGTCGGCGGTGGCGACGACGGTGGCGCTCAGCGGGTTGCCGTGGGTGTCGGAGCCGCCCCGCAGATCGTCCAGGACGTGAACCCCGGCCGCGCCGATGGCGACGTCGGTGACCCCGGTGCGCCAGGGCCGCCCGAAGGTGTCGGTGACGATGATGCCGAGCTCGACACCGAGCGCGTCCCGCAGTCCGTCCCGCAGGGCGCGCGCGGAGGCGTCGGGGTCCTCGGGGAGCAACAGCACGGTTCCGGCGGGGGTGTTGGAGGCGTCGACCCCGGCGGCGGCCATGACCAGACCGTGCCGGGTCTCGACGATGCGGGTGGCTCCGCGCCGGGCGACGACGCGTACCGTCTCGGTGTCTATGGCCGCCTCGCGGTCGTCGGCCTCGACCACGCGCCCCTCGGCCTTGCTGACGATCTTCGAGGTGACGGCCAGGACATCGCCGTCGGCGAGCCCGGGCAGGCCGTCGGAGGTCGCGGCGTCGGCGATGAGCTTGGCGAGGTCGTCGCCGTGCCGTACCTCGGGGATCCCGGGGAGGGCCCACACCCGGTACGACGGTGCCTCGCCGGGCCGAGGGGAGTCGCTCATGCCCGCACCTCCTCGGCCAGCGCCAGCGCCTCCGCGGCCATCCGGGCGGTGGCCTCGGTGTCGGTCATCATCAGCGGGACGGCCTTGCAGCGGATCCCGGCGCCCTCGACATCGTCGACCGTGCCCGCGTCGACGGTGTCGACGAGCCAGCCGTCGAGCAGCCCGGAGCCGTAGTGCTCGGCGACGGCGGCGGCGGTGGACTCGACGCCGACGGCGGCGAGCACCTTGTCGGCCATGCCGCGCACGGGCGCGTCGCCGACGATGGGCGAGAGGCCGACGACCGGCACCCCGGCGTCGGCGATGGCCTCGCGCACACCGGGCACGGCGAGGATGGTGCCGACGCTGACGACGGGGTTGGACGGCGGGAAGAGGACAACGTCGGACTCGGCGATGGCCTCGAGGACACCGGGCGCGGGCTTGGCCTGGTCGGCGCCGACGGGGACGACGGCGTGGGCGGGTACGGAGGCGCGCAGCCGCACCCAGTACTCCTGGAAGTGGACGGCCTTGCGGCCGTCGCCTTCGCCCGCGGCGGAGCCGCTGATGTCCGCCGTGTCGATGAGGACGTGAGTCTCGACGCGGTCGTCGGTCATCGGCAGCAGCCGCACCCCCGGCTGCCACCGCGCGCACAGCGCCTCGGTGACGGCGCTCAGCGAATAGCCCGCGGCCATCATCTGCGTACGGACGATATGGGTCGCGAAGTCGCGGTCGCCGAGGCCGAACCACTCGGGTCCCACACCGTAGGCCGCCAACTCCTCCTTGACCGCGAAGGACTCGTCGGCCCGGCCCCAGCCCTGCTCCTCATGGATGCCGCCGCCGAGCGTGTACATCACGGTGTCGAGGTCGGGGCAGACCTTGAGCCCGAAGAGGTGGATGTCGTCCCCGGTGTTCCCGATGACGGTGATGTCGGCGTCGGGGGCCGCCGACTTCAGACCGCGGAGGAAACGGGCGCCGCCGATGCCACCTGCCAGAACCACAATGCGCATGGGGGACAGTCTTGCAGTCGCCCGGAGCGCCGGGGAGGTTCGGGGCGGTCGGCGGAGGTCGGAGGGTGGTGGCTCAGCCGCCGAGGGCGTCCAGCGCGTTGACGCCGTCGAGCGCGGGTGCGGCGGTGGAGCCGGCGCTCTGGGTGGGGTGCAGTGGCATTTCGGTCAGTCCGGGGAAGTAGACATGGAGGCTGACGGCGGGTTCGAGGGAGTCGTTGACGACGTTGTGGACATAGCCGGGCGCGAAGACGCGCTGGGCGCCGGGGTTGAGGGTGTGGCGTTCGCCGTGGTGGCCGACGCGTTCGGTCAGCTCGCCCTGGAGAACGGTGAGCACTCCGGAGGAACGGCCGTGGTCATGGGCGCCGCTGCCCTGCCCGGGCACCCAGCTGAGCAGCCAGATCTCATAGCCGGGGCCGGTGCGCAGCCGGTGGTACCAGCGGCTGGTGGCGTCGTACCGGATGAGCGGCGCCCAGCTGTCGCGGTCGGCGGCGATGGTGCGGGCGAGCCCGGCGAAGGCGGAGACGGTGGAGGGGTGGGCGGGTACGGGCGGCAGCAGATGCGGAAGGGCGAGCGGGTCACCGGCGATCTGGACGTCGCTGTTCATGTGCGGAGTTCCTCAGCGGGCAAAAGATGCGGGAAGGGCGCAGAGATAGCTGGAGCTCGGGGCATCAACAGCTGGAACAGCGACAGCGAGCCTGCACAGCGCAGCGGAACCCGTGGGCACGGGTCGCGAGGGGCGCGTGGGTCACTGACATGGGGACAAGGAGAGCGGGTTCCGCGCCGTCCTGTCAACTTGATCTCTCGTTTGGCGCAATCTTTCACCTCTTTCGGTAGCGCTGCGGGCAGAAAGGTTTGTGCATGCGTTATGCCGAGAAGTGGCGCAGCACCCGCCCGTGGCATGCAACGGGATCGGCGTCCGGGACGTCCTCTCTGATGAGTCAGGGAGAGCGGCCCGGGGCGGCAATCGGGGAAGTGTCTTGTTTAGGCCGATTTGAACACTTTCCGCGCAGCCTTGGTTCCGCAGAGTGAATAAGAGGCCCAATAGCAGATCTCGGCTTGACTGGCCTGGATCGGCACACTTGTAATTTCACTCGTGTCGTTCTGCCGCTTCACGACGGCAACGGACATGGGGACGCAAAAACAGACGAGGGGCGCACATGACCGAGTTGTTCCAGCAACTGCTGGTCGAAGAGGCGGACGAGGAGCTCGGTTGGCAGGAGCGCGCGCTGTGCGCCCAGACCGATCCCGAATCGTTCTTCCCGGAAAAAGGCGGATCCACGCGTGAGGCCAAGAAGGTCTGCCTCGCGTGCGAGGTCCGCTCCGAGTGCCTCGAGTACGCCCTCGCCAATGACGAGCGCTTCGGCATCTGGGGCGGCCTGTCCGAACGGGAGCGCCGCCGGCTGAAGAAGGCCGCTGTCTGACATATCCACACCGCTTGGACGAAGCGGCCGCAGGACGACGGTCCGCCTCCCGCGCCTCGGCGACGGGCGGCGGACCGCCTGCTTGCACAGCCGTTAGTGTGGGGGCCCGTCCGAGACGCGCCAACGTTCCCACGGGGCGCGCGCGTCCACCGCAGTCCAGCGAACCGGGGCCCGTACCTCGATGTCCGTGCACAGCCATCCGGCGGCCCAATACCCGGCCGCCACCGCCGCGTCCGCTTCCGCCGAGGCACCGGCGTACCCGCGTCATGTCGTCACCGCCGTGCTGGTCGCCCACGACGGCGCCCGATGGCTGCCCGACGCGCTGTCCGGCCTGCTCGGCCAGGAGCGCCCGGTGCAGAGCGTCATCGCCGCCGACACCGGCAGCGCGGACGACTCCGCCCGGCTGCTCACCGAGGCCCTCGGCGAGGAGCGGGTGCTGCACCTCGCGCGCCGCAGCGGCTTCGGCACGGCCGTCGCCGAGGCGGTCCGCACCGCCCCGGTACTCGGCCCCGAGGAGCTGACGTATCTCAAGCGACCCAGCGGCTGGGACCCCGTCAACCGCACCTGGCGGGACGACGCCTACGACATGCCGGAGCTGCCCCACGGCGAGCCCGTCCAGTGGCTGTGGCTGCTGCACGACGACTGCGCCCCGGCCCCCGACGCGCTGGCCGAACTGCTGAAGGTCGCCGACGCCGAGCTGACCGCCAACCGGCAGCCCGCGATCATCGGCCCCAAGCTGCGCGGCTGGTACGACCGCAGACAACTGCTCGAAGTCGGCGTCAGCATCGCCCGCAGCGGCCGCCGCTGGACCGGGCTGGAGCGGCGCGAACAGGACCAGGGCCAGCACGACCAGGTGCGGCCGGTGCTGTCGGTGTCGAGCGCGGGCATGCTGGTGCGCCGCGACCTGTGGGAGCGGCTGGGCGGCTTCGACCCCAAGCTGCCGCTGATGCGCGACGACGTCGACCTGTGCTGGCGCGCCCATGAGACCGGTCACCAGGTGCTGATCGCGCCGGACGCGGTACTGCGCCACGCCGAGGCGTCGGCGCGCGAGCGGCGGCCGATCGACTGCGTGGGGCGTTCGGCCCGCCCGTCGCCCGACCACCACCCCGCACGGAGACGCTTCGCGTCGCGCGGTTCGTCACCGCACCGCGTCGACAAGGCCGGTGCCGTCTACACGCTGCTGGTCAACACCCGCGGCGCGCTGCTGCCGTACGTGATGCTGCGGCTGCTGTTCGGCACCCTGCTGCGCACCCTGGCCTATCTGGTGGGCAAGGTGCCGGGGCAGGCGCTGGACGAGGTCGCGGGGCTGTTCGGCGTCCTGCTGCGGCCGGAGCGGATCCTCGCCGCGCGCAAGCGCAGAGGCCGCTCCGCGCTGGAGAAGAGCGAACTGCGGCCGCTGTTCCCGCCGCCCGGCGCGACCGTACGGGCAACCGTGGAACAGGTCGCCAGCAACTTCGGCGGACGGGCGGAGCCCGAGCTGTCCTCCGGTGGACGGCACGGCGCCGTCGAATCCGGACCGGGCGACGACGACGCCGACTTCCTGGAGGTCGAGCAGTTCGCGCGGCTCAAGCGGATCGCCCGCAAACCGGGGCCGATGCTCTTCGTGGTGCTGCTGGTGGTCTCGCTGGTCGCGTGCCGGGATCTGTTCGGCGGCGGCGCCCTGTCCGGCGGCGTACTGCTCCCGGCGCCCGAGGGCGTCTCCGGTCTGTGGGCCAGTTACGCGGAAGGCTGGCATCCGGTCGGCACCGGCGGCAGCCAGACCGCACCCCCGTACCTCGCCGCGCTGGCCGCGCTCGCGACGCTGTTCCTTGGCTCAACCGGCTTCACCCTGACCCTGCTGCTGGTGTGCTCGGTGCCGCTGGCCGGGTTCATCGCGTACTTCGCCTCCCGGCCGCTGGTCGAGTCCCGGCTGCTGCGCGCCTGGGGCAGTGTCGCGTACGCCTTCCTCCCGGCCGCCACCGGTGCGCTGGCCGGGGGCCGGCTGGGCACCGCCGTACTGGCCGTACTGCTGCCGCTGATGGCGCGGGCCGCCGCGGCCGCCGCCGGGCTCCGCGCGGGCGGCGCGGGCGGACGGCTGCCGAGCTGGCGGGCGGCGTGGGCCCATGCGCTGCTGCTCGCCTTCACCATGGCGTTCACCCCGGTCGTCTGGCCGATCGCACTGGTCCTGGGCATCGGGGTGGTCGTCCTGCGCGCCCTGGAGAACCCCGACCTGCTGCTGCCGTACGGACTGCGCTTCCTGGTCGCGGTGGCCACCCCGGTCGTGGTGCTCGCTCCCTGGTCGCTCGGTCTGTTCACGGACCCCGGCCGGTTCTTCCAGGAGGCCGGACTCGACAGTGCGGGCGGCTCCGCCTCCGCCCTGGACCTGCTCTCGCTCAGCCCTGGCGGCCCCAACGGCGGCGGCAGTCTGCTGCTGATCGGCTTCGTGCTGGCCGCGCTGGCCGCCCTGATGCGCGGTGAGCGGCAGCTCGTGGTGCGCACGGCCTGGGCCGTGGCGCTCACCGGCTTCCTCTTCGCGGCCCTCACCAACGGCTCGGCCTGGGCCGGACCCGCGACCCTCGTCTACGGCCTGGCGCTGCTGACGGCCGCCGTGGTCGGCGCCGAGGGCGCGCGGGAGCGCGTGGCGGCGCAGAGCTTCGGCTGGCGCCAGCCGGTGGCGCTGCTCATCGCCGTCGCCTCGGCCGCCGCCCCGCTGCTCGCCGCCGTCGCCTGGATGACCGGCGGTGCGGACGGTCCGGTCGGGCGGCACGGCACCTCGCAGGTCCCGGCGTTCGTGGCGGCCGAGAGTGCCACCAAGGACCAGGCCCGCACCCTGGTGCTCAGCGGCCGCGGCGGTACGGCACACGCCGACTACGTCCTGGTGCGCGGCTCCGGTGCCCGGCTCGGTGACGCCGAACTCGCGGCGCAGGGCGGCTCCGACACCCGGCTCGACGGTGTGGTGGCCCATCTGATCGCGGGCTCCGGCGCCGACCAGACCCGTCAGCTCGGCGGCTACGCGGTCCGTTATGTGTACGTCCAGAAGGGCGCGCCGCCCGAGATGACGCGGGTGCTGAACGCGACCCCGGGGCTCACCCAGCTCAGCAAGGCGGGCGGCGGTGTGCTGTGGCGGGTCGACCAGCGGGTCTCGCGGGTCTCCATCGTCCCGGCGGAGTCCGCGAAGGGGGCCGCGGCGGCGCCCGGTTCGGCGGCCGCACCGGTGCATGTCGCCTCCGGCCCGGTCGAGGCGCACACCACCGTGCCCGACGGCGCGGCGGGACGGGTGCTGCGGATCGCCGACAAGGCCGCGCCGGAGTGGCGGGCCACGCTGGACGGCAAGCCGCTGACGGCGAAGACCGTCGACGGCTGGGCGCAGGGCTTCGAACTCCCCGCGACCGGCGGCCGGCTGGACCTCAGCTACGACACACCGATGACCCACAGCGCCTGGCTCTGGGCGCAGGGGCTGCTGGCGGTCGTCCTGCTGGTCCTCGCGCTGCCGGGGCGCCGCCGCCGGGTCGACGACGACCTGCCGGAGGCGGACGGCACGGTGGCCGCGACGACCGTGACCGCCGAGGATCTGGCGGGCGACGGGCGACGGGCGCGGCGGCTGCGGGCCGCCGCCGAGGCGCAGGCCGCGCAGGCGGGACCGGCGGATCCGGCCGGGCAGCCCGGCCCCCAGCACGGGCAGCCGGACGAGGCCGCGGTGGCCGCGGGCGAGGCCGCGGACATCCCCGCGCCCCCGACCGTGCCGCCGCCCGCGCCCCCGACCGTGCCGCCGCCCGCCGGTGATCCGTACGCCGGCCAGGCACCCGCGGGGGGCGAGCCGTACGCGGTGCCGCACCAGCAGGGTTACGGGCAGCAGTGGGACGGCCAGACGTACGCCGACGCCGGATACGGCACCTACCCGGGCGGCCAGTA